>JBEKWH010000004.1:0-177140 GCA_049513255.1 Solirubrobacteraceae bacterium | reverse complement strand
TCGGGGCATGAAAATGGCTCTCGAGGGTTGTTGTTCTGGCTCTGGCCGTTAGGGTCGGGGGACCGGGACAGGGGCTCTCGGGGAGAACGCATGGTGGGCAGGCCGATTCTTGGACGATGGGCGTTGGAGCCCGGGCTTTTCGGTGGCCGCCCCTGCGACTTGTCCGGTTGCGCTGCGAGCGCGGATCCGTCGGTGTCGTTTGCCCACGGCGTCTCCCGTTCTTTTGGAGCGAGTTCAGGAGGTGGTTGCGGTGAGGTCGGTGGCGTTGGATGTGCACCTGGATTTCTGTGAGGTCGCGATCGTCGAGGATGGTGAGGTCCGCTCGGCGGGCCGGATCGAGACCAAGCCCGAGCAGCTCGAGCTGTTCGCTTCCAGCTTGGGTCCGGATGACCGGGTGGCGCTTGAGGTGACGGGGAACGCGTGGGAGATCGCCCGGATCATCGAGCCGCACGTGGCGCAGGTGCTGGTCGTGAGCCCGAGCGATACGGGTATCCGCCAGGCGCGTGCGAAGACCGACCGCCTCGATGCGAGGACGCTAGCGAGGCTGTTGGCGGCGGGATCGCTGGACGGCGTGTGGATGCCCGACCGCTGGACGTGGGTGATGCGCCGGCGCCTGTCGCGTCGCTCACAGCTAGTGTGGGCGCGCAGCCGGAGCAAGAATCAGATTCACGCGGTGTTGATGCGCCAGCTCGTTGGCCGCCCGCCGGTCTCAGACCTGTTCGGTGTCAACGGCCGCGAGTGGCTCAAGAGTCTTGAGCTGGCCGAGGAGGAGCGCGAGACGGTCGACGCTCACATCCGCCAGATCGAGTTCCTCGAGGGAGAGCTCGCTGAGGTCGAGCGGCTGATCGCGGGGGCGGCGCTGGAATCGGCGCAGATCAAGCGGTTGATGAGCGTGCCCGGGGTGAACGTGATCGTCGCCGCGAGCTTTCTCGCCGCGATCGGTGACATTCACCGCTTCGAGAGCCCGCGCAAGCTCGTTGGCTACCTCGGCCTTGATCCGCTCGTGCGCCAGTCCGGTGTCGGGCCCGCGACGCACGGGCACATCTCAAAGCAGGGGTCAGTCCGCGCGCGTCACGCGCTCGTGGAGGCGTGCTGGACGACGGTGCGAGCGCCCGGCCCGCTGCACGCCTTCTACCAGCGCATCCGTGCGCGCCGCGGTCACTCCGTCGCGATCGTCGCAGCCGCCCGCAAGCTCGCGAGCCTGTTCTGGTGTCTGCTCACCCGCGAGGAGGATTACGCCTACCAGCAGCCCTCGCTGACCAAGAAGAAGCTGCGTCGCCTACAGATCACCGCTGGCGCCAAGCGCTACACGCCCGAGGCCGCAGGCATCTGGAGCGCCAACGATGCGGTCCGCAAGGCCGAGCGCGAGCTCGCCCGCCAGGCCGAGGTCGCCTACGCCCGCACCGTTCGCGACTGGCACGCCGCCCAAGCGGTGAAGGTGGGCGCGAGTGTGACACCGGGGCGCGCATCAAAGAAACCCCTAAAGGGTGAAGCTGCGCGGCAGACCACAAGCCCCTGACGTCTGCGCTTCGCTACCTCATCGGCCCGCGCCCAGAACAGCAATCCCACACCACGGCCGTTGATGCAAGACACCGCCCCAAGCCACAGAAGCCGATCTACCGCCCTGCGACCAGCCTCCCCGACCGATCCGATAGCCGAGACCCCCGCAAAGTGCGGCCGAAACATAGCCCCGATCCCCTTGATTTTCATCCGTCGTCCGAGGCGGCAGCGGGTTTGCGAACTGCGTCGCGCCTCGTTTGCCGCGGAACAGCGCGGTGGGGCCAGGTGGCTCGCCCCACATGCGGTGCGGGTGGTGCGGCTTAGCGACGTAGCTCTGCCTGTAGCCGCGTTGCGAGGCGGATGGATGCGTCGATCTCGACTTGGCGGATTGAGACGCTCTCGACGCTGACCCCGAATGGAGCGCCGACGCGTCGGCAGAATGCGATCAGCTCGACGGCGGTAGCGACGGCTTGGTCGTAGGACGCTTCGAGGGTGTCCTCCGCGTGGCGCAGCTCGTTCTCGATCCAGCGCGGCACATCGACACCGAGCCACTGAACGAACTCAAGTGTCTTCACCGACCCGCAGACCGAGAACGTAAAGACGATCGGCGCAGGCTTGAGGCCGCGAGCGGCGCACTCGTAGTGATAGTCGGAGACCAGGTCCTTCGCGGCATTAACGTCATAGACGATCTGGGTGACAAAGAACGAGCAACCCGCAGCCTGCTTCGCCAGCAGACGGAGGTGCTCCGCGCCTCCGCGCGCGTGGCGCTCTGGAATCGCCACACCTCCGAGCAGGAGATCCGGGCGCACCTCACTCCGTAGTTCGTAGGCCCGCGGCAATGAGGTCGCGACCGGCTTCTCACGGGACGACGCACCTACGAACACCGACAGCGCCTGGGCTGGGGCCTGTTCGCTGAGCCACGACTGAAGCTGTTGCTCTGGGTACTTGCTGACAGCGCGGTACACGATTGCGGGCACTTCCAAGCCGACGAGATCGCGAGCGAGGTAGTCGGCGGGGTCCATCGTTGGCAGGAACGGAAAGGGGCGTTCCTCGGGATTACGGTCGCTCTCGTCATCAATGTCGTAGAGCACGAGGCCGTCGATGCCCACGGGGCGCAGGCGCTCGAGCGTCTTCGCGGCGATCTGACGGGCGTGCTCCGGTTCGGTCGTCAGGCGCGGTGGCGTCAGCGCGAAGAGCAAGAACTCACCCGTCCCCTCCGCAATGCGCCGCTGCAGCTCCACGCGCCGAAGCGTAGCCAAGCGCCTGTGCACTACGACTTGGCGCCAGCGGTTGCGGCATCCGCTAGCAGCCACGCAACGCGGTGTCTCACCTGCCCAAGAGTCGCGTCGAATGCTGCTTGGATGCGCCATCCGGCGTGAGTCGCCGCGACTCACGCGAATCAGGACGACCGTGCCGTAGCCGATCGCGCCTGGTCCAACACGCAGCACCGCCCCGGAGTGGGCTTCACGGCGAGTTCTCGCCGCTCTCGACCCTCGCCTGTCGCTGACCCCGAAGGCCCGCGCTCAGACCGGACGGACCCGCCTCGCTACGTCGGCAGGGCACCGTGCCGCAGATTCCGTCGCGCCGCTGCTTTGGGCGAGGAGGAAGAGGAGGAGGAGGAGGAGCAGCGCTAGACGGCGCTCGGCTGGGCTACCGCTTCGTGCCCGGTGGCGAGCGTGTCGGCATCAGCGTCGGCACCGCCCCGCGGGCGCTCAAGGACCCCCACCTCGACGCGAGACGGCTGCCCCGCTTGCTGCTGCGAAGCGCCTTCACGCGCATCTGCTTCGGGACCCCGATGGCGCGGACAACGGGGAAGAGGCCCCGGAGCCTGCTGCTTTCGAGGATGTAGCGCGCATGTCGAATCCGCGCACGGGCGAGCCGCAGGTCGCGGCCGTTGGGGCATCGTAGTCGCACCTGATGCTGCCGTGCTCAAGTGCTCCGAGTGGCTGCAGCGAGAATCTGAGTCAGTATGCGGCGTAGCGCCATACGTTCCTCTGAGCTGAGTCGGTCAAGTAGGTCAGTCTCGACCTTTCCGTTGACGGCTGAGAGCTTGCGGGCGAGCTTGCGTCCGCTACTGGTGAGTGCCAGCACGCGTCGGCGCCGGTCGGTGCTGTCGATCTCCCGAGACAGCATTTCCCGCTCGACGAGGGAATCGATGATGGGAACGCAGTTGCGGGGGTCGATGTCGACCATGTCCGCGAGTTCGCGCTGACCGCGTGGACCGGCCTCCGTGAGGGCCATGATGACCTTGAACTGGCTTGGGGTTACGTCCAACTCGGCGAGCATGCCTGTCCAGTGGCGTCGCGCCGTTGCGCCGGCGATGCCGAGCAGGTATGCGGTGCCATCTCGATATCCCTCTGAATCGTTCAAGCAGCCCCCTTAGCTCGACATCCCATATGATGAACATACGTCATGTCTACGCCAACGGAGGACACCATGAGCAACTTGAGCGGAAAGTGTGCGCTGGTGACGGGTGGAAGCCGCGGCATCGGAGCAGCGATCGTACGACGCCTGGCGGCTGACGGCGCCGACGTCGCGTTCACGTACAACACCGGACACCAGGAGGCCGATAAGGTGGCCGCCGATGTACGCGCGGGCGGCCGGCACGCCGTAGCATTCGAGGCCGACCTGGCTCGCCCGGAGGCCGCCGCCGAGGTGGCGCCCGTCGCGGTCCGGGAACTGGGGAAGTTGGACATCATCGTCAACAACGCGGGCGTCACGTTCTGGCGCCCGCTGGCGGACATTCCGCTGGAGGAGTTCGATCGCCTCGTCGCCGTTGATGCTCGGGCACCGTTCCTCATGATGCAGGCCGCGACCCATCACCTGGCTGACGGCGGCCGAATCATCAACATCTCCTCCGCGGTGACCAGCACTGCCCTGGCCGGCAGCGGGCTTTATGCAGGCGTCAAGGCCTTCGTCGACCAGCTCACCAGGGTCGCGGCTATCGAGTTCGCGCCCCGGCGGATCACGGTCAACGCGATCGCGCCAGGAACCACGGCCACCGGGCGGCTGGCCGACACTTCCGCCGAGCAACGAGCCCAAATGGGCAGCGCCTTCAGTCTCGGACGCATCGGCGAGCCCGAGGACACCGCGCACCTCGCAGCCTTCCTCGCCTCCGATGAGGCGTCCTTCATCACCGGCCAGGTGATCTACAACAACGGCGGCCAGCTCGGCCCGGGGGCGCCCCGGTTAGGCATGGACGACAGTGCCACGCTTCTGCGCCCGCGCGAGCTCTACGACATAGCCGAGCTGGAATTAGCAGAGGCGCTACGGGTCGCGCAGGCGATCAATGGGCTCGACATCGTCAATCGCCACGAGCAGCAATCACATGCGCGCGGGCGCACTTTTGCTCTACGCCGTGTATCTCCGTGGCAACGACCTCCGACCTGCCTTGCGCGTGCACCAGGGCTCTCGTCGGCCTGCCGGCTACCGACACCGTCGATGTTTGCCGGACAGGTCGTTGTCGAGGCGGCCTCGAACCTCGGTCGTTCAGGGCCTTGCGGCCGTGCCAGCGAACAGTCGACTGTCGAGCCAGACTGACCCGCTCCCCTTTCACGCCCGATAATCCATGTTATGTCAACTTGGAGATGAGAGGTGGTCGCGAAAGCACGGTCTCCTACGTCCCCCGCAAGCCACGTCGGCTATATGGCACGCGACACCGTCTTCCGACGGCGGATGGCGCCGACGGGCGCTTCCGAGGCTGCGGCCGGTACGCGACTCAGCCCGAGCACGCCGGCGGCCACACGCGCCGCCAGCACCTCATCGTGCGGCGCCTGCCCGGCGAGTTGGATCCCCGTGCCCTCCAGCGCGCCCATCAGGGCGAGCGCCACGACTCTTGCCGGCGGGCCGGATGGGATCGTCCCCGCGCGGCGCCCGGCGCTGATCAGGCGGGTGCAGCGCTTGAGAAGACTCTCCGAGATCCGCTCGAGGTGACGCCCGACAGGATGATCCTGGCCGCTGAACTCGAGCCTCAGCGCCATCGCCACCCGCGCGACGTCTCGCCGGCAGTAGATCGCGTGGCCACGCGCAAGGGCCATCAGCGCGAGGACCGGATCGGGCTCTTGTACGACCAGTCGGCCGACCTCCTGCCGCCACGTCTCGTCGACCCAATCGATCACAGCCAGCGCCAGATCCTCCTTGTCCTTGAACTGGTGGTACAGCGCTCCGCGCGTGTAGCCGGCATCGCTCGCCACCCGCTCCAGGATCAGGTTGCCGTAGCCGTAGCGGGACAGGCCCCTCGCGGCGGATTCGAGCAACGCGCTGCGCGTGCGCGCGCTGCGGTCGGCCTGCGTCATGCGCTGTCCGCTCGCTGCTCCCGTCGCAGCCGAGCGACGGCTTGCTTCCAACGTCGATACGTGCATGTATGTATGTTACTTTGTCCGCACGCAAGCGCTCTCGCGATCCCTACAGAAAGGCCGCGTCCCATGCACCCGTTCCGCACCGCAGTCGAGACAGGCGACAACGACGGCGCGCTCGAGCTGTTCTCGCCAGACGTTGTGTTCAACAGCCCCGTCGTGTTCCGCTCCTACCAGGGACGCGAGGCGCTCGGCGTGATTCTCCGAGCCGTCAGTCGCGTCTTCGAGGACTTCCGCTACGAGCGCGAGATCGGTGCCGAGGATGCCAGCGACCACGCGCTCGTGTTCAGAGCGCGCGTCGGCGACCGCGAGCTGCACGGGTGCGACTTCCTGCACACCGGCGCGGACGGGTTGATCGACGAGATGACCGTGATGGTGCGACCGCTTTCGGCAACGCTCGCGCTCGCGGAGGCGATGAAGACCGAGATTCTTGCGGTGCAACGCGAGCTGGGCGTCGAGGCGCCCGCTTGAGCCGCCCAGCCTCCTCACCGGCGATGGCGCAGAGCTCGGGCGTGGCCATGCGGGTCGCGAATAGCGAGCACGAAGACCGCGCCTGGCGGATCGGCGAAGTGGCACCCGACTTCCGCCTGGAAGATGTATGGGCGCTGCCGGCGCACGGCGGCAGCCAGGACTTCGCGACATTGCTCGAGGTGATGGCATCGCTCGACCCCTCTCACGCAGCGTCCCGTGCGACCCGTGCCCTGTTCAGCATCCGCTATCGCATCGGCGGATGGCTCGGTTGGGATGACGCGCCGCGACCGCTCGCGATCCCGCCCGGCACCGAGACGACACTCAGCGCGCGGCTACCCGACGACCTGCGCAACAGCGCCGCGGGTCTGGAGCTCCGCTCGAAGGACTTCACCGCTCTGTACCGCACGGACGTCGAGTGGGCGGCCGAGCTTTCGAACCGGACCGTTCACGCCGTCATGCACCTGGCCTGGGTCGACAAGGGCGAAGGCCTCTATCAAGGTCAGATGGGCGTATACGTCAAGCCGCGCGGCCGACTCGGGGCGACATACATGGCCGCGATCGCGCCGTTCCGGCATCGAGTCGTGTATCCAGCGATGATGCGAGAGATCGAACGCGCGTGGAACGCACGCATGGCGACCCAGCGACAGGCCGGCGCCCACGCCGCGCCCACGGCTCCGTAGGCCGGCGCCCTCGTCCCCAGCTCGAGCTCCGTTGAGGTTCGAGCTCGCTCACAGCTCGGCGACTGCTGCTCGGACCGCCTCGATCTGCAGGCGCACGAAATCGATCGCCGGCTCTGGCAGCCGATCGCATACCGCCTTCACGAACGCCGCCCGCGCCTCGCTCGGCATCTCCCGCAGCGACGCCGCCAGCATCACCGTTGCCACGAACGCCTCAAGCTGGGCGCGGTCCTCCAGGCGCGCCTCGTCCGGCACCAGCCGCACCGCGATCCGCTCGAAGCCGGCAGCCCGCAGTCGCACACGCGTCTCGGCGACGTCAGCAAAGTTCCAAAAGCGCGAGCCGTCGTCGTCGTACAGACCGCCGAGCGCCTGCAGGAAGCCGGCGATGTTGCCATCGCCGCCCGCCTCGATCACGATCCGCCCGCCCGGGCGCAGCACGCGCGCGAGCTCGCCGAAGACATGCTGATGATCGGGCAGCCAGTGCAGCGTGGCGACGCTCATGACCGCATCGAACGGCCCATCCACCTCAAGCGGCTGACGCAGATCGCGATGCAGCACCTCGAGGCGACCGTCTCCGTCGCCGAGGCGCTCGCGCAGCTGCTCGAGCATCTGCCGCGAGCCGTCGACCGCCACAAGCCGGCCGTGCGGCAAAGCCTGCAGCAGGCGCTCGCTGTCGCGCCCACTTCCGCAGCCGATCTCCAAGACGGCCTCATCGCCCCGCAGCGCCAGACGCTCGAGGGCGCCCCTACCCCAGCGCTTGTGCGGCAGGTCCAGCGAGTCATACGTGCTGGCGTCCCACTCCAACAGCTCCACGCGTCACCTCCACTGCCCTGTGATAACAGATGCCAGTCCGTTATATCAGACACGGTCGTTGGAATCCGCCGAGGCGATCGGCGGCTATCTGTTCTTCGAGGCCGACGACCTCGACGCGGCGATCGCGCTGGCCTCGCGGACACCAGCGGCGAGCGTGGGCGGCGCAATCGAGCTGCGCCCGCTCGCGGAGGTCAAGCGACCATCGAGGCCGGGCCGTCCGGGGAGCTGGCTTGCACCAGCTCCCCGGCAACACGCGCGCGACTACGCCGGGCCGCTCGTGCCCAGTATCCGCCGGCGGGTGAACGACGGTGTGCCGGCGTGGCGTTCCGAAAGCGCGACTTCATATTCGGTTTCCGGCGCAAGGGACGCAATCGTGTCACGGCAAGGCGGATGGCGTTCGCTTTCACAACTGAAATTCGTTTTAGTGAACGCTTCTTCTGTGCCCGCCCTCCTATATGAGACGAGCCACTGTCCTTCGTGTTCATGCGGCCATTCCCATTCAACGATCAGCGCAGACGTACCCGAAACCGTCCCTGGACTCAAAGCGAGCCTCCCCGGAATGGGCGACGGAGGCGTTCCCGAGGTCGTACCAAGCACCGCGTCTTCCAGCGCTTGCACTTCGGTGACGTCACTGGCGCCTTTGACTTCCTTGGGTTCGAGGTTGTTTTCTGTGTTCTCTATTTCTTCGCATTCTTTTTCTTCTTTTTCGGTTTTCTTGTCTTTGCATATTCCATCGGAGTCGCCAGTCAAGCCGTTGCCGAGCCGGCCGCCGGCGTTGATGCCAAATGTGTAGACCTTGCCTTCGGCGATCGCTGCGCTGTAGTTGAACTGAGACGATATCTGGGTTACGTCGGCCAGGATTTTCGTTGGGGATTCAATACATAGGTAGTCACGTTTGAAGCAATCTTCAGTGGCTTTGATTCCCAACTGGCCTTCCGTGTCAGCCCCACAACCCAACAGTTCGCCTTTAGACGTGATAGCAAAACTATCCTCGAACGAGCCCTCGACCTGACTGACTTCCGAGCCCAATAGAGGGAGTTCTGTGGGTTCCAGGGTACGAGTTTTGGTGGCCGTGTCATGGCCAAGGCAAAGCTGGGCGTCCTCATCGCCACCACATCCCAACACCTTGTGATCTTTGAGCAGGATGAGCAGATGTCCACCCTGGGTCGTTCCTGCGCCAAATGCAGCACTGGCAGCTTCGCTGACACCGGGTACTTCGATCGGCACGTCGGCGGCTTCCCCGCGTTCTACTTTTTCGATCGTTCCGCCTTCCAGTTCTCGTTCGTATTTTTCGTGCCCGTCGCAAACCTGCTCCTCGCGGTTTTCACCCCACGTGAACACTTTGCCTTCTTTGATGACCCCGTCGTTGGCACCGTCTGAGAACACGTAGGACACGTTGTTCAGGGCGCCGACCGAAGTCGCCTGTCCTTCGGCCGACAGGCTGTAGCCAGTTTCAACGGGGACGGGCGCTGCCGACGCGCAGACCGTTATTTTTCCTGGTTCTCCTAGTCCTCCTTCTTCGCAGTTTTCTTTTTCCGTTCCCTCGGTCCCGTTGCCAAGCTCACCAAAGGTGTTGGAGCCGTTTGTCTCGACTCTCCCGTTTTCAAGCAGATATATCCTGTGACCGTCATTGCCTGCGACCTGCTCTACGGGGGATGCCCATTTTTCGCCCGATTTCGTTTCGACATTCGTTTCAACATGCTGCAGCTGACCTGTACTCCCCCACGATACGAATTCGCCACTCGTGAGCAGCGCGCCAGCGCCGGCGAGCTGCTTGATGCCCGAGCTGACGTCAACGAGCCCGACCGGTTCGGTTGCCTCGTCCCCAACCCATCCCTGCCCCAACTGCCCGTGGGCGTTCGTCCCCCACCCGAGCCCGCTGCTCGTCCGTGCCGCCGCGCCCGTCGCCAGCATCAGAGCGGCCAGCATCGCCGCCGCCGTGCCCGCACCTACCAGCATCAGCCGAACGCGAATCGCGATGCCGCCCTTGCCGACACCTCGCCGCAACAGCCATCGTGCTCGTTGCATGCCCTGACCCCTCTCCTCGTCGTCAAAGATACGCCTCGTCCCCGCGTGGCCAGAGTCCCACAGCCCGGTCGCAGAAGTCAACCCTCGGACGCGTCAAATTTATGTGAATGCGGCTCGCCGACTAGCTGCGAGCTGCGGCCAATGCGCTACGGCAGGCGCACCGAGAAGCGCCCGACGACCAGGCCGCTGCCCAGGAACGGCAGATGCGTGGACTTGTTGCCGTAGTAGACCTCGCCCGTGTACATGCCCCGGCACGGCTTTGAGCCGGGCGGCCCGACGCTCATCCCCAGGGTGAACGTCAGGCGCCGGCCCGGGGCGACGTCTTCGTCGATCGTGGCGCCGCTGCTCGCGCCGCGACACGGGTCTCGCATCGCGATCGCGTAGTAGCTGGCGGTGCTCGTGATCGGAGCACGGGCGACGAAGCTCACCTGCACGACGTCTTCGGGCTGCAGCGGCGGATCCGGATGGTCGAAGAGGATCAGCGCACTCAGCGGCGCGCGCACCTCGGCCGGTGTCGGCCTGGGAAGCGCCACCATCCCGATCGGCGCGCACGGCTGCCCGCGGTTGTTGCGATCGAGCGTCGCGCCGATGTGGCACACGGTCCCATCGCTGTAGGTGATCGCGCGGATCGGCTGGTACTGACCGGACGGGAGCGTGGCCGAGCTGTCGGGTGCGTCCGGACCGGTGATGCCGGACGCCGCCCCCGGCAGGTGCTCGGCGACGATCAGATACGCGCCCTGCGGCCCCACCGTCGGGACCGTCACCGTCGCGCCGCCCAGCGCGTACACGGTCCTGCTGGTCGTCAGCTCGCGCCCGCGCCCCGGCGCTTTGACGGTTTCGCTGTCGGTGGCCAGCGAGTACGTGATGCTCTTCACGTCCGGGCCCAGGGCGCCGTAGAACAGCGCGCGCTCGTCCCCGGCCGGGCAGAAAGGTATACCCTGGTCGCCCCGGTCGCCCGGGTCGCCCGGGTCGCCCGGGTCGCGCGCGCCGCGTTCGTAGTCCACGTGCGGCATGCACGCCTGCGGATATGCGCTCGCGGGCACCTCCTGGCTCTGCACCGCCTCGAACAGGCGGCCGTCCGCGTCGAGCGCGCCGCAGCCTTCAAAGCCGGTGACCGCGTCCTGCGGCGAGAGCGGATGGAAGCGGTGGTCATCGCCGAACGCCCCGTCCTCGCCGAGCACCCCGAGCTGGCCGTCATACAGGCGCCCGTACTGCAGGCAGCCGGCGCCGCGCGTCGTGCTCACCAGCCGCAGCCCCCACGGCAGCCCGCCCGCAGGATCCGCCACCGACAGCGCCAGCAGCGTCGCGCTCGCCCCGACCGGCGCGCCGTCGCCCTTCGTCGACTGCGGCGCAAACGGCGGCGACACCGGCGCTCCCGAAAGCAGCCCGTCAGCGAGCGCCACCGCCGCCGCGACCGCAAGCAGCACGGCCAGCGCCACGGCCAGGCGCACGTTGAGAGCGGCGAACCCCTGGCGTGTGCGGAGCCGCGGAGGTGTGCGGAGCCGCGAAAGTGTGCGCAGCCACCGCGGTGTGCGCAGCCCCGCCGCTGTCCGCCGGCGCTCCTGCGCGAGGAACAGCCGGTGAAGGTCATCCCCCATCTCCCACAGCAGCGGCAGATCGGCCTGTGGCCGGGCGCGCTCAGGCATGCTCGTCGCCCTCCACCGCGACGCTCAGCGCCGCCGACTCGCGCATCGCGCGCAGCGCCCGGCTGACGCGCGCTCGCGCCGTCTGCTCGCTGACAGCCAACGCCTTCGCGACCTCCGCGTAGCTGCGCTCCTCGATCACCCGCAGCCGCAGCGCCAGGCGCTGCTCGTCGCCGAGGCCATCCAACCCAGCGGCCAGCCGCTGACGCGCCTCCTCCAGATCCGCCAGCTGCTCCGCGCGTTCATATTCGTCGTCTGTAAGCGTCCGGCGACGAAATCCGAGCCGGTCGAGCGCGGCCCGCTCGACGCTGCCGCGCCGGGTGAAGTCGATCAGGCGGTTGCGCGCGATCGCGTACAGCCACGCCGCCTCCTCGCGCTCGCCCGCGCCGCGGAAGCGATCGCGATCGCGAAACGCGCACGCGAACGTCTCCGCCACCAGATCCAGCGACGCCTCCGGCTGATACGTGCGCCTCACGAAGAACCTCAGCATCGCCTCGGCGTGCGCCGCGTACAGACGTGCGATCGCATCCGCATCGAGGCTCATCCGCTCACGTCGATCGACATCACTGTCCATATAGGCGCACCGGGCCGAATTCTGTGACAGGCGCGGCTCCCAATCCCGACCTTCTAGCATCTTGGCCGACCTGGATCAGCGAGCGGGAGGGATGTGATGGCGGACAAGCTCTACACGGCCAAGGCGCACGTGACCGGCGGGCGCACCGAGGGACACGGCCACTCAAGCGACGACGCGCTCTGCGTCGATCTGCGCATCCCCACCGAGATGGGCGGCCCGGGCGGCGGCACCAACCCCGAGCAACTGTTCGCCGTCGGCTACGCCGCCTGCTTCGAGGGCGCGCTCGGCGTCGTCGCGCGCCGCGCCAAGGTCGACGCCGGCGACGCCGCGATCGACTCCGAGGTCTCGCTCTCACCCGACGGCAAAGGTGGATTCCTGCTGTCCGTCGGCCTCGACGTCACGCTGCCGTCGGTCACAGACGCGGCCGCGGCCGTCGACCTCGTGCGCGCAGCACACCAGGTATGCCCCTACTCGAACGCCACGCGCGGCAACATCGAGGTCACACTCACCGCCAACGGCGCGCCCGTCGAATAGGCCGTCGGGCAGCTAACGCCCGAGCGTGCGCTCGAGCTCGTGCACGCGCGTGCTCAAGCCACCAAGCAGCGAGCGAACCTGCTCGAGGTCCGCGCGCAGCTCCTGGTCGCCGACCTCGACCGGCAGCATCGAGTCCTGCAGCGTCGCCAGCAGGCGATCGGCGTCGCCGATCGCCGCCACAGCGCTGTCCAGAAAGCCCCTCGCCCCGCGCGCCGGAGCGCCCGCCGTGGCCGCCTCGAACGTGCGCGCCGGCAGGCCGTGGCGCTCGGCGAACGCGGAGTGCGCGCGCCGTGCGCGGCCGTAGGCCATCTGCACAGGCCGAAACAGCGCCTCCTCGACGGCGTCCGCGTTGTGCTCGTCCAGCCGCTCATACGCTTCGCTCAGCGACGACAGCGCCGCGCCGAGCTTCTCCACGGCCTCGGCGATCGTGTCGAGCAGCTGCTGCCTGGCGTCGGCGGTTGTGTAGGGCACGCGCACCAGGTTAGTGCGCGCCGCGCTCAGTTCGCGCACGGACGCTAGCGCGAGCTGCCAGCCAGCTCGCGCGCGCGTTCGAGCACCGCGTCGATCATCGGCTCCGTCAGCTTGCCCGTGAACGTGTTCTGCTGGCTCGGGTGGTAGCAGCCGATCAGCGAGTAGCGCTCGCGCGCCAGCTCGGCGCCGTGGCCGAAACGCGGCCGCGGTCGCGGCGGCGCGCTCGGCGGCTCGGAGACGGCCGCCGTCAGGCGCAGCGCCGCGTCCCACGCGAACGCGCCCAGACACACCACCACGCGCACCTCAGCGAGCAGCCTCAGCTCCGCCACGCTCCACGGCAGGCAGCGATCGCGCTCGAGCGGGGTCGGGCGGTTCGCCGGCGGCGCGCAGCGTACGGCCGCGGTGATCCACGCGCCGCTGAGCGCCAGGCCGTCGTCGCGCTCGCGCGAGCTCGGCTGGCTGGCGAAGCCCGTGCGCCACAACGCCGCGAACAGGAAGTCCCCGGAGCGGTCGCCGGTGAACATGCGCCCCGTGCGGTTCGCGCCATGCGCGGCCGGCGCGAGACCAAGCAGCAGCACGCGCGCCGCCGGGTCGCCGAACCCTGGGACGGGGCGTCCCCAGTAGTCCTCTTGCGCGAACGCCGCGCGCCGCTCGCGGGCCACCTGCTCGCGCCAGGCGACCAACCGCGGGCAGCGCCGGCAGCCGCCGACCTCCTCGGCCAGCGCGCTCAGACCGAGGGCTCTTGGCGATTGCACACGGCAGTAGTACCATCGCGCAGGAGATGCCGTTGTGGCTCTGGATCCTGTTCTTCGCCGCGCTCGTCAAGATCCCGCTGGCCGGACTGATGCTGTGGATCCCGTATCGCTACGACGAGTCTCAGAACACCACCGACATCCCTGACTCCTCCGAAGAGGACGGTGGCTCCAAGGCGCTGCCCGCCAGCCCCCTGGATCCCCATCCGCGCGCGCCGCACCCGCGTGGCCCGCGCCCGCGCAAGCCACGTCGCGGTCCGCACGGCTCCCCGTCACCGGCGTCGCCGCGGCGCGTGCGCACCCGCGCGCGCCGCACGCGGCCGCTGCGCGTCTCCCGCTGAGCCCGGCGCCCCGCGCTCGGCGCTCGCCCGCGCCTAGCGCTCACCTCTGCGTCTAACGGGTTCGCTTGCGCTGTTTGCGCGCGGCCTTCGCTTTCGCACGGCGCCTGCGCAGCGCCGCCTCGGAGTGGCGCGCCGTGCTGCCTTCGAGCAGATCGCCGTCGGTCGCCGGCACCACGCTGCGCACATCGCGCATGATCAGGAACACGATCCCGATCAGCAGCGCGGCCGCGGCGCCGAGGCCGAGCAGCAGCACGGTGTCGGAGTTGTGCGGTTCCGAGGACGTCGTGCTGGCCGACGTCGCAGTCGTTTCCGTCGTTTCCGTTTCCGAGTTGCCACCCGTCAATTCGCTCAACGCGCCGCCCGTACCGAGGCCCGCCGCCGCAAGCGCCGGGGGCGCGCCGGCGCCAGCGAGCGCCAGCAGCGCGGTCAGACACAGCGCGCACACGCGCGCGCGCAGACTCAGCGACGTCGGATGCAGATGGCTCGGCACGTCGCGAGCATACCGGCTGGAAGGCCGCGCGCCGAGCGCAAACGTTCGCCGACGGCACCGCCGGCGCCGGGAGCTCGCCACACCGTAGAATGGCGGCCCATGGCTCCCAAACAACGCCAGGTCCGCGTCGAACAGCGTGGTGGCCTCGAGGCTATCCAGGCGCTGGAGCAGCGTTCTGACGAGGAGCTCGAGGCCGAGACCAAATACAAGGCCGCCGCGCTGTCGATTCTCGGTGCGCGCGCCTCCGAGCGCTTTGACGCCGACGCCGCCCGCAGCTACTTCCAGCGCGCGATCGCCGCCGCACGCCCGCAGGAGCGGATGCAGATCAGGCGCATGGCAGACGCGTCGCTCGCGCTTGCCGAACGTCGCGCGGGCGACCTCAAGAGCGCGGTCGAGCGTCTCGGTCAGGCTCCTCCCAGCGGGCGCCAGCTGTTCGCGCTGCGCGCGATGGGGCTGCTCGTCCCCCCCTCCTCCGCCGGCATCCTCGCGCGCACGCGCGGCGTGCTGCTGATCATCCTGCTGATTCTCGTGCTGCTGGCGATCGGCGCCGGCATCGTCGAGCTGATCTCGCTGCCCTTCGGCGGGCTCGGGGTAGCGCCGTCGGTGCTGCTCGGGCTGTTCCTCGTGATCGCGGTGCTCGGGGTCGCCACCGCGATCGGACGGCGCCGGCGCGACCGCGCGCGCGCAAGCTCCTCCGGCTGAGCTCGCCCCCGCTCGCGCGAGCCGCAGCACAATAGGCTTGGCTGCGTGTCTGCACCTATCTGCCTAGTCGTGAACCCCGCCGCCGGTGGCGGCAAGGCCGGGCGCCTCGCACCAGAGGTCGAGCGGGCGCTGCGCGCGCAGGGCCTGACGGTGCGCCGTGCCGACACACGCGACCTGGATCACGCCCGCGAGCTCGCCGTCGAGGCCGCAAACGCCGGCGAGACGATCGTGGCGCTCAGCGGCGACGGCCTGATCGGCGCGCTCGCCGACGCCCTCAGGCTGCTGCCCGGATCGGTGCTCGGCGTGGTCCCGGGCGGGCGCGGCAACGACCTCGCGCGCGTGCTGGGGATCCCCGACGACACCACCGCGGCGGTCGCGATCATCGCCGCCGGGCACACCCAGCCGGTCGACCTCGGGATCGTTGAGCAGCACGACTCCGCAACTGGCGGGCAGGCGTTCGTGGGCATCGCTTCGGCGGGCTTCGACAGCGACGCCAACCGCATCGCCAACGAAGCCCCCGCCTGGCTCGGAGGCCTCGTATACCTCTACGGCGCGCTGCGCGCACTCGCCGCGTGGCGACCCGCGCGCTTCGAGATCGAGCTCGACCCTCCGGGCGCGCGCCGCAGCTTCACCGCCTTCTCGGTCGGCGCCGCCAACTCCAAGACCTATGGCGGCGGCATGCGCGCGGCGCCGGACGCGCTGCTCGACGACGGCCTGCTCGAGGTGATGGTCGTCGAGAACGTCGGCAAGCTCAGGTTCCTGACCAGGATCCTGCCCAAGGTGTTCAAGGGAACGCACGTGCACGAGCCCGGCGTGCACGTGTTTCGCGCGCGTGAGGTCTCGTTCAGCGCCGACCGCCCGTTCACGATGTACGCAGACGGCGACCCGATCGGCGAGCTGCCGGTTCGCGTCCGCGCGCTGCAGGGCGCCGTCACGATGCTCACCCCGGCTGAGCCCGGTCCAGCCTTCTCGGCGAGCTGATGGCCGACACGCTCGCCACAAAGCTCGCGCTCGCCCGCGGCGTCGGAGCGATCTCGCGCCTGCGCGGCGGCGGCGGCACGAGCGCCCCGGGCAAGCTGCTGATGCGCCTCGCACCCGACGCGATCGGCGAGCTCGGCGCACGCCTGCCGCGCGGCAGCGTGCTCATCTCGGCGACCAACGGCAAGACCACCACCGCCGCGATGGCAGCCGCCATCCTCGAGCGCGCCGGGATCTCGCTCGTGCACAACCAGGCGGGCGCGAACATGGCCGGCGGCATCGCCACGACGCTGCTCGCCGCCGCGCGACCGCACGGCGCAATCGCCGGCGAGCTCGGCCTGTTCGAGGTGGACGAGCTGTGGCTGGCGCAGCTCGCCTCGCAGCTGCACCCGCGCGCGATCCTGCTCGGCAACCTGTTCCGCGACCAGCTCGACCGTTACGGCGAGCTCGACACGATCGCCGAACGCTGGCAGCAGGTGCTGCGCGCAGGCTCTCCCAAGCTCGTGCTGAACGCCGACGACCCGCTGCTCGCCGATCTCGGCCGCGAGGGTGGGCGGGCGGAAATCCTGTACTTCGGCCTCGACGACGACTCGCTGGCACTGCCCGGAATGGCGCACGCCGCGGACGCCAAGCACTGCCGTCGCTGTGGCGCTCCGTATGTGTTCGACGCGATCTACCTCGGCCACCTCGGCCACTACCACTGCCCGAGCTGCGGCCAGTCACGGCCGGCACCCGCCGTCACCGCCACCGACGTGCGCCTGGAAGGCGTCCGCGCGGCGCGCTTCACGCTCAACACGCCCGCCGGGCGCGCGCAGGTCGAGCTCGCGCTGCCCGGCCTGTACAACGTCTACAACGCGCTCGCCGCCGCCGCCCTCGCGTGCGCCCTGGAGATCCCGCTGGAGACGATCGTCGCCGGCCTCGCCGGCACCAGGGCCGCGTTCGGGCGCGCCGAGACCGTCACCGTGTCCGTTCCCGCGTCCGCTCCGCGCGAGCTGCGCATCCTGCTCGTCAAGAACCCCGCCGGCACCAACGAGGTGCTGCGCACGCTCGCGCTCGAGCCCGGCGAGCACGACCTGCTGGGAGTGCTCAACGACCACATCGCCGACGGGCGCGACGTGTCATGGATCTGGGACGCGGACTTCGAGCTGCTGACGGGGCGCGTGCGGCACGCGACGTGCAGCGGCACGCGCGCGGCAGACCTGGCGGCGCGGCTGAAGTACGCCGGGATCGACCCCGCCAGGATCGACGTGCGCGAGGACCTCGCCGACGCGCTCGACGTCGCCGCCGCCAACGGCGAGGACGGCGCGCCGCTGTTCGCGCTGCCCACCTACACGGCGATGCTCGCGCTGCGTGAGCTGCTCGTGGCCCGCGGGGAGGCGAGCAGCGCGTGGTCTTGAGCGCCGCCGACGCGGTCATCTGGCACGACCTCGAGTGCGGCTTCTACAGCGCCGACCTGGCCCTGTGGCGTGAGATCTCCGGCCCAGCTGACACGGTGCTCGACATCGGCGCCGGCAGCGGCCGTGTGGCGCTCGATCTCGCGCGCGCAGGGCACCGCGTGACCGCGCTCGACCTCGACGCCGAGCTGCTGGCGGCGCTGCACGAGCGCGCCGGGGAGCTCGACGTCGAGACGGTCTGCGCCGATGCGCGCACGTTCGAGCTGTCCAGCCGCGACTTCGCTCTGTGCCTCGCGCCGATGCAGACCCTGCAACTGCTCGGCGGCGTCGCCGGCCGCGCCAAGTTCCTGCGCAGCGCCCGCGCGCACCTCGCGCCCGGCGGGCTGCTCGCGTGCGCGATCGTCATCGACGTCGACGCGTTTGACTGCGACGCCGGCGACGCCGGACCCTCGCCGGAGACCGTGCGCGTCGACGGCGTCACCTACGTGAGCCGCGCGACACGCGTACACGTCGGCCGCGAGCGCATGCGCATCGAGCGCGAGCGCAGCGTGCTCGCGCCGGCGCTCGGCTCGGCGCGACCACATCTCGAGTACGACGTCGTCGAGCTCGACCGCATCAGCGTCGCGCAGCTGCAGCGCGAGGGGCGTGAAGTGGGGCTCGGCGCCGCCGGCACGCGCGCGATCCCCGCCACCGAGGAGCACACGGGCAGCGTCGCGGTGATGTTCCGTGCTTGAGCCCACGGCCGCGGGCGACCCGCACAGCCGCGCGCGGGCGCTGCGCGTGTGCGCGCTGTACCCGGACCTGATGAACATCTACGCCGACCGCGGCAACCTGATCGTGCTCGAGCGGCGCTGCAGCTGGCGCGGGATCGGCTTCCAGCTGGCCGCCAGCGGCCTCGGCGAGCAGCTCGACGCCGACGCCCACGACCTGTTCTACATCGGCGGCGGCCAGGACCGCGACCAGCGCCTGTGCGCGCAGGACCTGATCGAGACCAAGCGCGACGGCCTGCGCGCCGCGGCGGCGCGCGGCGCGCTCGTGCTCGGCGTGTGCGGCGGCTACCAGCTGCTCGGGCACTCATACACGCTCGGCCAGGAGGAGATCCCCGGCGTCGGGCTGCTCGACGTGCGCACCGTCCGCGAGGACGGCCCGCGCCTGATCGGCAACGTCGCGATCGAGGTCGCGCTCGACGACGGTGACGCGCGCGTGCTCGCCGGCTTCGAGAACCACGGCGGGCGCACGCGCCTGGGCGCCGGGCAGCAGCCGCTGGGGCGCGTGCTCAAGGGTTACGGCAACGACGGGCGCAGCGGCATGGAGGGCGCGCGCACCGCGAACACGATTGGCACGTACCTGCACGGGCCGCTGCTGCCCAAGAACGTGTGGTTCGCCGACTGGCTGATCGCCCGCGCGCTCGGCATCGACCCAGGAGAGCTCGCGCCGCTAGAGGACGCGATCGAGCGCCAGACCCACCTGAGCGCGCGCCACGCCGCCGGCGTTTAAACGAGGCTCTGAGGCCGCGAGCGCCGGGATCGCTCGCAAACTCGGCGATCACGCCTTACCTGCGGGCGACCGCGCAGCATACGATCGCCCTGTGGAGCTCTCCGAGTACCAGCGCCTCTCGCGGCGCACCGCCGAGTACCCGCGCGAGGCGTGGCTCGCCTACCCCGCGCTTGGCCTCGCCGGCGAGGCGGGCGAGGTCGCCGAGCATGCCAAGAAGGCGATCCGCGACGACGGCGGCGAGGTCAGCGGCGAGCGCCGCGCGAAGATGGCCAAGGAGCTCGGCGACGTGCTCTGGTACGTCGCGCAGCTCGCCAGCGAGCTCGGGCTCGAGCTCGACGAGATCGCACAGGCCAACCTTGACAAGCTGCTCTCAAGGCAGCGGCGCGGGGTGCTGTCGGGGAGCGGGGACGAGCGCTGAGCGCTGCCAGGCGAGCGTCGGGCTGGCTGTTCCTCGTCGTCGATCACATCGCGATGTGCCCGGGCGGAGTCGCATCAGCGAGCGATAGATCGACCTCGCGAGCCCGGTGTCGCAGATCGGGATGGGCCAGGAAGGCGTCCACCAGCCCGTGCGACCCGCCGATGCACGTCCAATCGTCGTCCCACAAGGTCGAGACGAGCCACGAGCGATCGGCCGGGAACATCAGGTCCGGCAGGACACCCTTCCACTCACGCTCGCGCCACACACCCGCCTGCTCAGGGCCCGCCTCGACCAGTACATACCACCAGTCGGAGTACAGCTTCACCTTCTGCACGTTGTCGAAGACGATGTCCGCACCGCCCGTGTCGAAATAGCCGAGCCACCACGGCTGCGCCGCGGCGTGCTCGCTGAGCACCGCGAGCACGCCGGCGTCGTGACGATCCGGGTCCTCGAGCAACGACTCTGCGTCGTGGTCACCGGTGCCGGGCAGCTCCAGGGTGGCGTAGACCTCGAAAACCGGCGGGATCGCAGACATAATCGTGAGCCCTGGCACCGTCTTTCCCCGGATCCACGCGACCTCAGCGTCGCTTCCAATGCGCCACCCGCGACCGTTCTTGTTCCGCCAAACCTCCGTCTCACGATCGTCCGCCATCGGCCGCACTGTAATGCGCTTCCGCTTCGCCCCGCGCGAGCGGGCGTGCGCCGATCCTCACTCGGCGTACTCGGACATCGTCCATACCACTAGCGTCGGAGGCCGCGCCGACGGCTTGTGCTCCTCCACGGAAGCGGGCGAGTCACTCGCGACCCTGGGCTGAGCCATCGATCTTTTGCCGTAAAGGCCGTCGGCGAACCTGGACCTCGTACGCTCGATCTACGCGGCAGGGGACGCGGAGCCTTCGTGTGGATCATGTTTTGCACCCACAATGCGGAGCTTAGCTCGAAGGACGCGCGCTGGGGTGAGCAGCTTGACCATCGTCACCTCACCGGATGGCGTCGGTGCCCCGGCGTGTAGCCTGCAGCCATGAATTACCCCGAACGCATGACCACGCTGGGCTGGGTCGTCTCGATCGCCGTCGTCGTGCTGCTGGTCGCGCTGATCGTGGCGCTCGCCGTCTGGGCGCTGGAGGGCAGGCACCTGCCTGTGGCCGAACGGCCGCCCGAACCCACCCAGCGGACGCCGCACGAGGCGATCGCGCACCGCTACGCAGCCGGCGATATCGACGAGCATGAGTACCGCCGGGTGCGCGACGTGCTGGCAGAGGAGCCGCAGCCCCCGGCGGCGGCCGAGAGCGACGAGCCCGTCGGGCACGACCCCGGCTGAGCCGGGACGAAGCTGCTGCCGTCGCGAGGGCCGCGGGAGACGACCGCGTTGGACGAGGCCCGAGCGCACCGGCCAACGACCACGAGACGACTGCTTGCTGGGCGCAATGCGGCGGTCTCGGCGGCGACGCTCGTCCGTGCTCGTGCTCGTCCAAGGGAGGGGCGCACTCATCCCTGATCGAGACGCTCGCTTGCGTACGGAAGCAGCAGCACGATTCCAGCACGGCTCCTTTGGCTCCGGCTAGCGCCGGTGAACTACCGCTCGCGTACCGGGCCGCAAGTGCGCTAACTCCGGCGTCAGCTCATGGACGTGCAGCTTTGTCGCCACCGCTCCCCGCGCGAGCGGAGACCCCTCGAACAAGCTGGCACGATGAGCAGCCGAGATCACCAGCCCTCGCACTTGGGCGACCTCTACTGACGACAAGCTTCCGCGTTCGTGCCATCGTGCTCCTAAACCTCGTGCCGCGTCCATCCTGAGTCCAGCCGTCCTCCATTATCCGAACGAGGGTGTGACCGCCCGAGAGTGACGCCCCCGCTTCGCGCGGAAAGGACGCGCGCCCCGCGTAGCCAGCGAGACGCCCGCCTTGGGAGGGCCAAGCGTCTCGTCCGGCGCGGCCCAGACTCCCCCTTTCGACCACGGCTACGTCAAAGCAGACGTCCCGCAGGCCCGGGTCGGGACGAGCGCTCCTCGTCGGTTGCGGTGTGGGCCGCTGTAGAGCGGACTTGGCGCTGGCAGAGCGCTTCAGCTCGCCACGACCACGGTCGCGCGATAGGGGCGCAAGCCGCGACGTCGTGCCGGCTTGACGCGCTTCCAAGCTTGCGCGATGGCAGCTGTGAGGATGGTCGTACCAGGATTTAGCGCGCGGAAGGCGTACACCACGACGGGGAGCGTGGAGACTGCCTTGCTGCTCGGGCAGAGCATCACGCGCCGCAGCACCTTGGGGTCCGACGAGCGAGCGGCAGCCCAAGGGAAGCCGCGCGGGAGCGGCTTCGTGCCCGCGGGCCAGGAGAGGTACTTCTCAGCCACGACCAACTCCACGTAGACGAACGCGCCCACCTTGACTGTGAGCGTGGCGCCACTCTCCGGCGCGATGCCGGGCGAAAATCTCGTAGGAGACCTCACACAACCGTTGGGACCCTCCCCCGGCGGAGCGCTCGAGCCGCAGCCCGCGAGGACAGCGGCACAAAGCACAACGCCAGGGAACGCGCTCGGAAGCTTCATTGTCCACCTATACGTTGATCGCCCTCGTGGCGTCACAGATCCGTTAAAGACCGCATCTTGCGCACAGCTGCACCGCCGGGCGAAGTCGCCTCCGCCGATCCGGCAGCGCGTTCCGACTGGCGTGAGTGGAAGACGCGTTGGCCGAGGACGGTCAACCGGGGATCGCGACAACCCCGCAGGCCTACCTAGCCGCCAGGAAGCGAGCGCAGAGTGTCGCTCGCGCGCAAGAAGCAGCACTCTCGGCAGCGGCATCGGCTGCTAGCGCAACGGACGAGAACCAGGTCGGAGGTGCGGCAAAGCGACCGCTTCCGCTTCGCGCCGCGTGAGCGGGCGTGTGCCGATCCTCAGTCGGCGCGCTCGGAAAACGTCCGGAGCAGGCATCTGCCGGCGAAGGTCGGGTGCACCCACTTCCCCAGCGAAGCGGAAGGCTCGCCCTCGCTGCGGATTGTTGCCGCGGGTGTTGCGTGTTCCAGCTCACGACGGCTAGCCTTTCCAGTCGCGCGATGTCCGACCCGTTTGCAGAGGAGCCGATCCCTTGGTGGCTGCGATTCGTGCATCACGATCGGCGCATGTACGCGCCGAGATCGGTGACCTTCGCAGTCGGCTTCGTCGCCGGGATCGTGGGGTTGACGCTCCCAAGCCACCACTCGCTCGCAACGGGAGCGCTTGCGGGAGCGGTGACCGCGGCGCCGGCCGGGCTCGTCGAGAGCTGGTACAAACGGCGCCACCGACGGGAAGAGGAGCAGCTCTTTGTGCTCCCGGCAGCCCAACGGATCACGACGAACATCGAAGCCCATTAAGCGCGACTTGGCGCTCACGGGACTGAAACCAGCACCACAGCCTGTCGGGGCCTTGATGGCCGCCGGGCGCCCTGGCCGTCGCGCGCCCGCGCTGCTGCTCAATGGCCGAGCGACAAGGACTACATTCCACCCGTGGGGCGCCTCGAGAACATCAGGAACGTCCCGCGCAACATGCGGCGGCTTCGAGAGGTGCGCCGCAAGCGGCTCACGAGGGGAGATCGCATCCTGGGCTGGACCCTCGCACTTGGACCGGGTGTCCTTGTCGTCATCGCGGTTGCCCTGCTCCTGTTCGACCATGCCCGCGCCGTCGGGATCGCGCTGCTGATCGTTGCGCTCGTTGTCATGGCCGTGCCTGTCTCCCCGCTTCTGGGTGCGAAAGTGCGCAGGCGTGAAGCCCGCGCTGGACGCAAGTAAAACCGACCGGGCAGAGGCGATCAGGCTCCAACGTGCGGCTACGGCTACCGCGAGCTGGCCGCATAGACGGCGTGCGGGTCGAGCTGTCGGCTATGGCCGTTTCTTCGTGCCAAGCACTTCGTAGACCCTTCCTACCGCTTCGACGAACGGCGCTTCCGCGGGACTGGTGGAAGATGCTTCCTTTGACGGGAACACCCGCTTCGCAAGCAGCCGGTCAGCGTTGTCCTCGTATCTGGAGAGCCGATGCGCGATTAGGCGTTCAGGTTGGAGGAAATCTTCGAACGGCTTTTCGTGCGGTTCGGGTGCGATTGTCGTTGTGGCTGATATCTCGTTTAGGCGTTGCAGGTAGTGCTTTGTGGCGGCAGACGTCGCGGTGTAGCCGCTCCCGACCCAGAACATCAAATCGGCGCACAAGGGCGGAGCTGGAACATCGGACTGCTCGGCCTGTTCCAGCGCCAGGTCGTGTAGGAGCTTCGTCAGCCGGGGGTTGCTCCACCGCAGGCGCCGAACGATCTTGTAATAGCGCTCATCCGTGGCGTGCTCGACTCGTTCGGCCGCTCCGAAGATGGCATCCGCGAGCTCGATCGAGATTTCGCCCCCGCTCGCCGATTCCGGTTCGTCCTGCAGCACGGCTGGGCATTCAGCCTTGGCGGTTTCGCCAAGCGCGCCGACGGCATCGAGTTCTGCCGATGCGTGAGCCGCCTCCGCACGCCGTAGAGCGAGCCTCGCGTCGAGGTAGGCGTGCGTTGCCGCGGCGTCAGTCGCCGACACGCGAGCGCTCGCCACACCGGCAGGACAGACGCTCGCGATAGCGGCGCACGAGAGGAGTCTCGGAAATACCTGCGCCCGCCTCAAATCCATCGCCCGCACCAGCGAACCAATCAAGAAGCCACTGCGAAGCGCGCGAAGCGCTCGGCGAGGCGTGCCGGCACCAGCGCGTGCACGCGCACACCCTCGGCGGTGTCCTCGCGGCTGACATCACCGGCGAGCTCGTGCAGCTCCGCCAGGCTGCCGCCGTCCGCGTACGGGACGAGTAGGTCAAGCGGGCGCAGCGTGTGCGCGAGCTCCTGCTCGAGGCGATCGCGCAGCTCGTCGAGCCCCTCGCCAGTGACACCGCTGACGAGCACGGCGTCGGGGTGGTGGAAGCGCAGTTCCTCGCGCGCGTCGTCGTCGAGCAGGTCGATCTTGTTGAGCACCAGCAGCCGCGGGCGATCGCCCGCGCCGATCTCCTCGAGCGTGCCCTCCACCGAGCGCTTCATGATCTCCTGCTGGGCTTCGGGCGCGGACGCGTCGAGCACGTGCGCGAGCAGCTCCGCGCGGCTCGTCTCCTCGAGGGTCGCGCCGAACGCGTCCACCAGCTGGTGGGGCAGCTTGCTGATGAAGCCGACCGTGTCGGTCAGCAGGTGCGGGCGCCCGCCGAGCTTCAGCGTTCGCGTCGTCGGGTCCAGCGTGTGGAACAGGCGGTCGCGCACGCCGACCTCCGAGCCGGTGAGCGCGTTCAGCAGCGTCGACTTGCCCGCGTTCGTGTAGCCCACCAGCGCGATCGTCGGCAGCGCCGCGCGCTCGCGCTCGGCGCGCTGCACCGCGCGCGTGCCCTTCACGTGCTCCAGGCGGCTGCGCAGCACCGAGATGCGATTGCGCGCCAAGCGTCGATCGGTCTCGATCTGCGTCTCCCCCGGGCCCCTCGTGCCGATGCCGCCGCCGAGGCGCTCGAGGTGGCTCCACAGGCCGCGCATGCGCGCGAGGTTGTACTCGAGCTGCGCGAGCTCGACCTGCAGCTTGCCCTCAGCGCTGTTCGCGTGCGAGGCGAAGATGTCGAGGATCACCGTCGTGCGGTCCACCACCGGCAGGCCCAGCGCCTCCTCCAGGTTGCGCTCCTGGCGCGCGCT
Organism: Solirubrobacteraceae bacterium; assembly: GCA_049513255.1. Classification (GTDB taxonomy): domain Bacteria; phylum Actinomycetota; class Thermoleophilia; order Solirubrobacterales; family Solirubrobacteraceae; genus Palsa-744. The sequence goes on along the minus strand of JBEKWH010000004.1, from coordinate 151,857 downwards.
CAGCTCGTCGTCGCAGGCGATCACGTTCGCGTCGCACGCCAGGGCCGCCGCCTTCGCCTCGGCCACCTTGCCGGCGCCCAGGTACGTGTTCGGGTGCGGCTGCTCGCGACGCTGGACCATCTCGCCGACGACCGCCACGCCGGCCGTGCGCAGCAGCTCGCCCAACTCCGCCAGGTCATCGCCCTCGGGCAACGCGGCGATGCAGAACGCGCGCTGTGCGGCCCGCTGTGCCGGCTGTGGGCCATCGCCGGCCCACTCGACCGGTTTCGCGGTGACGGCGCTACGGCCGTTGCGACTTCTATTCATCCACATCCCAGTCTAGGACCACCGATACGCCAGCAGGTGTGATGACCGGTGAAGCTGCGGTCCTACGAAGCTCGCGCGATCGCGTCTCCCCAAACTCAGCCCCCGAGCGTCCCCAAACGCTGCACGGCCTCGAGCAGGCGCTCGTCGGGCGTCGTCAGCGAGATCCGGAACCAGCCCTCGCCCGCGGGGCCGTAGACGGCTCCCGGCGTGAGCACCACGCCGGTGCGCTCGAGCACGTGCTCGCAGTAGGCCTCCGAGCTGTCGAAGCCGTCGGGAACCGGCGCCCATACGTAGATCGTGCTGTGCGGCGGGGTCACATTCACGCCGATCGCGCGCAGCGCCTCGCACACGAGGTCGCGCCTGCGCCGGTACAGCTCGTTCATCGACGCCACCTCGGCGTCCGCGTCCGGCGACAGCGCCGCGATGCCAGCGAGCTGCACCGCCTCGAACACGCCGGAGTCGATGTTCGTCTTCAGCCGCCAGTACGTCTCCAGCGCCTGCGCGTTTCCGACCAGCACGCCGAGGCGCCAGCCGGTCATGTTGTAGCCCTTGGACAGCGAGAACACCTCGACGCCCACGTCCTTCGCCCCGGGCGTCTGCAGGAACGACGGCGCGTGGTAGCCGTCGAACACGATCTCCGAGTACGCGTTGTCGTGCACCACCAGGATCTCGTAAGCGCGCGCGAAGTCGACCACCCGCTCGAAGAACCCGTCCGGCACGACCGCCCCCGTGGGGTTGTTCGGGTAGTTCAGGAACATCAGCTTGGCCTTGCGCGCGATGTCCTCATCGATCGCGCCGAGGTCGGGGATGAAGCCGTGCTCTGGCTGCAGCGCCATCAGCACCGGCTCCGCGCCCGCCAGCCACGGGCCGCCGGTGTACACCGGGTAGCCGGGGTCCGCCGCCAGCGCGTAGTCGCCGGGATCCAGGAACGCGAGGTTCAGGTTGAAGATCGCCTCCTTCGCGCCCAGCGCCGGCATGATCTCGCTATCGGGGTCGAGCTTGACGTCGAAGCGGCGCTCGTAGAAGTCGCGCACCGCGCCCCTGAAGTCATCGCGACCGCGGTTCGTCGGGTACTGGTGCGTCTCGGGCTCGCTGACCGCCTCCTGCATCGCCTCCACGATCAGCGCCGGCGTCGGGCGGTCGGGATCGCCGATGCCGAGGCTGATCACATCCACCCCGGCCGCGCGCTTGTCCGCGATCTTGCGCTCCAGTTGAGCGAACGCGTACGGCGGTATGCGCTCGAGTCTCTTACTCGGTCTCATGCAGCTCCTTTTCGAAGTCCTCGCTCAGGCGACCCTCGAACACGGGTCGCGCCCAGCCTGTCAGGTTGATGTGCAGATCTCCTCCCACCTCGACCTCCAGCTCGCCGCCGTCGAGGACCACACTCACGCGCGCGTCAGCGCGATTGGAGCGCGCGGCGAGCGATCGCTGGACGTGCGCGACCGCCGCGCCCGTCGCCCCCGTGCCCGAGGACAGGGTCTCCCCCACACCGCGCTCGAAGATCCGCGCGCGGATGCGCCCGGCCTCGCCTGTCCCGGGCTGGGCGAGCTCGGTGTACCACGACACGTTCGTGCGGTTGGGAAAGCGCGCGTCGCCTTCGATCGCCGGGCCGATCGCAGGCAGCTCGAGCGCCTCCAGCTCCGCCAGCGAGTCGACGTGGATCGCGCACTGCGGGTTGCCGATCGAGACGTGGCGAAAGCTCCACTCGCGCCCGCCGGCGACGATCGTGCCGCGCCCGTCGGCGGGCCCGTCGGGGAAGTCCCGCGAGCTGAGGCTCGCGCGGCCCATGTCGACCGTGCACGTGTCGATGCCGGTGATCGTCGGGCGGATCTTCCCGGCGGCGGTGTGGATCGTGAACGTGTCCCGCCCGGTCCAGCCGCGCCGGCGCAGGTACAGGATCGCCTCGCGCGCGCCGTTGCCCGACAGCTCCGCTTCAGAGCCGTCGGGGTTGAAGATGCGCAGGTCGGCCACGTGCGCGGCGTCGGTCGGCGGCGACAGCAGCAGCACGCCGTCGGCGAACACGCCGAAGTGGCCCTCGCACAGCCTGCGCACGCGCGCGGGCGTCAGCTCGAATGGGAGCTCGTCGCGCTCGACGATCAGGTAGTCGTTGCCGAGCGCCTGCCACTTCTCGAATCGCATCCGCGCCATCAGGCGCGAGAGTCTAGGTCGTCAGGTGCCGGGGCTAGGATCTCGCGGGCTATGGCCAGAGGCTCGCGGCCGGTCGCGTCGATGACGCGTACGCCCGCGAGCTTGCGCATCCACGTCAGCTGGCGCTTTGCGTAGTTGCGTGTGCGCCGCTTCATCCCGTCCACGTCGCCCGCCAGCAGCTCATCGAAGCCGAGCGCCTTGCGCGCCGTCTGCGAGGCGCCCACAGCATGCGCGCGGCGGACCTCCTCGCGCACGCCCGCCGCCAGCATCGCCTCCACGCGCGCGTCGATCGCCGCGTACAGCATCTCGCGCTCCATCGTCAGGCCCGCCAGCAGCGTCGGGCGGCGAAGCTCCGTGCTCCACAGCTGCGATGGCCCCTCGGGCGGCTCGAGCTCGCCCAGGTCCGCCAGCTCCAGCGCGCGCACCAGCCGCTGGCGGTCGTTCGGCTCGATCTTCGCGGCCGCCCATGGCGCGCGCTCGTGCAGTCGCGCATGTAGCGCAGGCGCGCCTTCGCGTTCGAGCTCCGCCGTCCAGTGCTCGCGCACCCCCTCCGGCGGCGGCGGGCGCAGGCTCAGCTCGGTGAGCGCCGCGCGCAGGTACAGGCCGGTGCCGCCCACCACGATCGGGCGTCTACCCGCCGCGAGCAGGCCATCGATCTCGGCGTGCGCGAGCTGCGCGTACTCGCCGACGCTGAACGTCGCGTCGACGGGCAGGAACGAAACCAGGCGGTGCTCGAGCAGCGCCTGCTCGGCCGGGCTCGCGACGCCCGTGAGCGTCTCAAGGCCCGCGTACACCTGCAGCGCGTCCGCCGACACCGCCACCGGATCCTCGCCTTTGGCGCGCAGCAGCTGCGCAAGGGCGACCGCCACGGCGGTCTTGCCCACGCCAGTCGGCCCGAACAGCGCGATGACTCGCATGCGAATAGGCTCACAGCTTGTGCAGATCGCCGGCTCCTCCGTGCTGCTCACCGGCGCCAGCGGCGGCATCGGCCACGCGATCGCACGCGCGCTTCACGCCCGCGGCGCGCAGCTGACGCTCACCGGGCGGCGCACCGACGTGCTCGAGCCGCTCGCCGTCGAGCTGCAGGCGCGCGCGCTCGCCGCCGACCTCAGCGACCGCGCCGCGCTCGAGCGCCTGCTCGACGACGTGGGCGACATCGACATCCTGCTCGCCAACGCCGCGCTGCCTGCGTCCGGGCGCCTGGAGTCCTTCTCGATCGAGGAGATCGACCGAGCACTCGACGTCAACCTGCGCGCGCCGATCGTGCTCGCCCGCATGGTTGCGCCGGGGATGCTCGAGCGCCGACGCGGGCACCTGCTGTTCGTGTCCTCGCTCGCCGGCAAGGCGCCCTCGCCGGGCGCCTCCATCTACATCGCCTCCAAGGCCGGGCTGCGCGCATTCTCCTCTGCCCTGCGAGCGGACCTGCACGGCAGCGGCGTCGGCGTCTCCACGGTGTTCCCCGGCTTCATCAGCGACGCCGGCATGTTCGCCGACTCGGGCGCGCAGCTGCCGCGCGGTGTCGGCACGCGCACGCCCGAGGACGTCGCCCGCGCCGTCGTGGACGCGATCGAGCACGACCGCGGCGAGACGGATGTCGCGCCGCTGTCGCTGCGCGTCGGCGCCATGTTTGCCGGCGTCGCGCCGGAGTTGGCCACGCGCGTGTCGCGGCGGCTGGGGTCCGAGGAGATCGCGCGCGAGATCGGGGATGGGCAGCGGGAGAAGCGGTGATCTCTCAAAACAGGCTCTCCTGGCGGGAGATCGAGATCGTCGCGCCGCCAGCGTCCGTCCCCTCGTCTGCATCGGCAGCCTCGTACGGTCGCGGGTTGCTGCGCCAGAAGGCGCCCGGCGCTCCACCGCGACGAGCCAACCGCGCGAGGCGCACGCGTTCCTCACGCGGCGCATACGCGCGGCGACGGTAAAGCTCCTCGTAGCGAGGCACGAGGTCGGGACGCTGGGAGCGCAGCCAGTCCATGAACACGGTGCGCACCTCGCCTCGCAGGTGCAGGGCGGACCCGGCGATGCTGGTCGCGCCCGCCTGAGTCGCGAGCTCGAGCAGCGGCTCGATCTGATGCGGCGCGTCGTTGATTCCAGGCATGAGCGGCGCGATCAGCACGCCCGTCGGGATGCCCGCGCGGTTGAGCTCGGCGACCGCCTCCAGGCGCGCGCGGGGGCTCGGCGTGTGCGGCTCGGTCGCCCGCCAGGCCCTCTCGTCGAGTGTCGGTATCGACAGGCACGCCGTGAAGCTCGCGCGCTGCGCGATCTCGAGCATCAGTTGCAGGTCGCGCAACAGCAGCGGCGACTTGGTGAGCACCGAGCACGGGTTGGCGGCATCCCGCAGCGCCTCCCAGATGCCCTCCATCAAGCGGTAGCGACCCTCTACCCACTGATAAGGGTCGGTGTTCGTCCCCAGCGCCACGTGCTCGCGTTTCCACGAAGGCCTCCCCAGCTCCACGCGGAGCACCTCAGGCGCGTTGACCTTAACCACGATCTCCCGCTCGAAGTCACGGCCGGAGTTGAAATCCAGGTACTTGTGGGTGGGGCGGGCGAAGCAGTTGTGGCTCACGACGCCGTTTGCGATGAAGTCGCCCGTGCCGGTGGTGATGTCGTAGAGGCGCATCGTCATGCCCACCGAGCGGATCGAGGTCACGCCCAGCGCAGCGGTGGTCTTGAGGGCGCTTCCCTCGATCGTGCGCTTCCGCGTGATCGCGGGATCGGTGCCGAGGAAGAAGCGCATCCGCTCGGAGAGTCCGCCGCGGAGGCGAATGTTGGTCATGCCATTTTCCCGTGGCAGCGGCTCCACGGCGTAGTCGAAGCCGAAACGGCCGAGAGCAGCCCTGATCCACGCGAGGATCTCAGGATCGCTGTTGGCGATGCGGAATACGTGCATGCTGCACGAGCCCTCGGCGTCGAAGATGCCGGCGAGGAATCCCTTTAGCCACGAGAGGCGAGGCAGGATCGGCCAGCGGATCAGCTCCGTGATGCGCTCGACGTTCACCCTTGTCTGCGTGCGAATTGCCGTCATCTCCCTGCGATTGCCAGCGGCCTTCGCGAATGTGAACGCGGTTGTGACGACCCCAAAACAGGTGAGATAATCCTCCGCGCGGTCTAGCGCCTCGGTGTCAGTTAGGGCGAGACGGAATTGGTGCGCGACGCCCGGAGTTCGCCCGGGCCGCCTACAGAGGTAGGAGCCGATGTGCCCGTCACCACGGATGAGCCCGCACAGGTAGCCCTGTCGGTAGTCGTCATCGACGACCGGCGCATCGACACAACCGCCAGGGCCGAGCAACTGGCTGTTCAGGGTCAGGTGCGGCCGCTGGAGTGGTCCACATTGGGCTCCGATGACGTGCTTCCAGCCTCGTCGGGTCAGAAAACGGTGATCCTCGCTCGCGATCAGCTCGGTGCCGTCCTCGAGTTCCACCGCATACCCGGGCTTGATGCTCGACCACTTGTCGAGGACTTGCGTGACCGCGAACCGTCGGTAGGCACCCTGTCGCACGGTCCCGTATATCGACTCCCCTACCTCGATATCGGCGATCCGCTTCGTCCGCCCGTCGGCAATCAGGATCTGCGTGTCAGGCCCGACACAATAGGCGCATGCGTGGCTGCAGCCCCGATATGGATTGATCGTCCACCTGAACGGCATGCGCGACTGTACGGGCACGCGGTTGAGCACCGACTTCGCGTGGACCTCGTAGAAGCGCATGTCGAGCGCCTCGGGAGCGTCGAATCGGCGCACTGCGGCAGGGTCGCGATAGCCCGGCAGCTGCCGCTGCTCTTCGCCGTCGAGCGTCAGGTTGCTCCAGCGCACGAACATATGTTCGCATATCAGCAGGCCGGCAAGCTCTCCCACGCCGGCACACCACCCGCGACGGCCAGTGGAATGATCACGGCATGCGTTCAGACGATCGCCTGGTATTGGTGGCTCTCGCCATCTTCGTGGCTGGCGTAGCTCTTTGGAAGGGCGGCGTGATCCTGCTGCTCGGCGTGATCGTGGCCGGTCTCCTTTACACGTCCAAGATCTACCTCGCATGGAGAGATCTCAATGCGAAGGAGGGATCGTCGCGCAGCTTTCGCGACGACTTTCTCGGCATCCGGCGCTCCGAGCCGCGCCCTTCACGGCGACCTCCAAGAGATCGCTGAGTCGAACGCCACCGCGGCCACTACCCCTTACACAACCCCTACGCACACCTGCGCTGCCGCTTAGCGACGTCGCACACGATGGTCGACACACCCCCCAATCGACCCCAGGAGGTTCGATCCAATGACCATCTCCAGACTGCTCGGCGCGACCATGGTCGCGGGCGCGTTGGCGACTGCAGGCGCGGCCGCCGGCATCGCCAATGCGGGCGCCGCGACGACAGCGACAACGACGCAGAGCACGAGCGCGGCGAGCACGCCCTCGACCACGACGCCCTCGACCACGACGCCCTCGACGACGACACCCTCGCCGGCCCAGAAACCGGCGGCGCCGAGTGGTAAATCCTGTCCGAACATGGGCTCGAGCTCGAGCGGCAGCTCCAACTCGGGCTCCGCCTACGCCGGCCCGCCCGCAGGCGCCACCGCACAGTGATCGTACGCCGGCTCGGCCGGCGATGAAGCCCGCGTGGATGGGGCCGTTCGCGGCCCCATCCACGCCAATTCAGGCTCCAGGATGGGCGGCGGCGTGAATGAGTAGCGGGGCGTCTCCAAAACTGCGGGTTTCTACGGTCGTCAACGTCCGTCCACCCCCCTCGGGAGCGGTAATCGTCCTAGCGGACCCAGCCGAGCGACTAGGTGTGGATTCCGATCGCCCGCCATATCCCGATCCCAAGACCAGCAGACCGTCGTGGCTGTGCCGTGACGACGCCGACCGGGAGCGCATGCTCGACATGGAGGAGCGCGTGCGCCCGTGCCGGCAGCGAGCGCTCGCGATCCTCGCTCTGGCGATCTTGTCTGTCTCCCCATGGGTCGGCTGGTGGCCGCTCCTGTTCCTGATCCCCTCGGCGGCGTTCTTCGCCACCGCGGATCACTTCCTGACGCGGGTCGCGCGTCCGGAGCTGGTGATGTTCGCGGCGTGGATCGGCAGCGAGCTGACGATCGCCGGCGCGGTGTCGCTCGCGGGCGCCGGGCGCGTTGTGGCGCTGTGCTGGCTGGCGATCCCGGTGATCACGCTGAGCTCGCGCTTCTCGACACGCGGCGTGGTCGCCGGCGTGAGCATCGCGAGCGCACTCGTTCTTGCCGTGGGCTTCGGCATCGGCGCACACACCGTGCTGCAGAGCCCGGAGCTCGTGATCGCGCCACTCGCGCTGGTCCTCTGCGTGGCCGTGCTCTCGACCCCGCTCATGCACTCAGACATCCAGCACCGCAGCGACGCCGTCATCGATCAGCTCACCGGGATGCTCAACCGCAAGGCGCTGAGCGCACGTACGCACGAGCTCGCCCAGCAGTCGCAGGTCACCGGCGAGCCCGTGGGTGTGATCGTCGCGGACCTGGATCGCTTCAAGCGCGTCAACGACACGCATGGGCACGCCACCGGCGACATGGTGCTCAAGGAAGTCGCCTACCTGCTGCGCAAGCAGCTGCGCGCGTTCGACCTCGCCTACCGCCTCGGCGGCGAGGAGTTCCTGATCCTGGTGCCCGGATCAGACCTCGAGCAGACCGCCGAGCTGGCCGAGCGTCTGCGCGAGGCGATCGCCGCCGATCCGCTTGGCGAAGGGCTGGAGGTCACGATGAGCCTCGGCGTCGGAGCGTCGGGGCGCGACGAGCGCTTTGATTACGCCGCCGTCTTTGCCGAGGCGGACGCCGCGCTCTACCGGGCCAAGCGCAATGGCCGCAACCGTGTGTGCGTGGCCTCAAAGCTCGATCACGCTGCGGATGCCGTCCTGAGCCTCCATCAGCTCGAACCCGCGGTTGATTTCCCCCAGCCGCAGCCGATGTGAGATGAACGGGTCGACGTCGATCTCCCCTGCCAGATAGCGATCGATCAGCGCCGGGACGTCGTCGCGTCCCTTCAGACCGCCGAACGATGAGCCGCACACGCGCCTGCCGGTGATCAGCAGGCGCGGCACCACGTCGAGCGTCTCGCCGCGACCGGCGACGCCGCACACCGTGCAAAGGCCCCAGCCCATGCGCGCCGCCTCGAGCGCCTGACGCATGACAGCCACGCTGCCGGTCGCCTCAAACGTGTAGTCGGCGCCGAAGCCGCCCGTCATCTCGAGGATCTGCGCGACCGCGTCGGGGCCGCCGATCAGCAGGTCGGTGGCGCCCTGGCCACGCGCGAGCTCCAGCCGCGTGGGCGACAGATCGACGCACACGATCCGCTGCGCGTTCTGCAGGCGAGCGCCGGCGACTGCGCCCAGCCCGACCATGCCGGCGCCGAACACCACGCACGTCGAGCCCTCCCTGACGGCCGCGGTCTTGATCGCTGCACCGAGCCCCGTCGACAGGCCGCACGCGAACAGGCACGCGCGGTCCAGCGGCGCCTCGGGATCGATGCGCGCAAGCGCGATCTCCGGCATCACCGTGTACTCGGCGAACGTCGAGGTGCCCATGAAATGGCGCAGCGGCTCGCCGCCGCGTGACAGGCGCGTGGTGCCATCCGGCAGGTAGCCGAGGTTCTGCTGCTCGCGGATCGCCAGGCACAGATTGGTCAGCGGGCTGAGACAGTGCACGCACTCGCCGCACTGCGGCGAGAACAGCGTGACCACGTGATCGCCCTCGCGCACGAGCGTGACGTCCTCGCCACAGCGCTCGACCACGCCCGCGCCCTCGTGGCCGAGCACCGTCGGTGCGTAGCCGGAGGGATCGACTCCCGAGGCGGTGTACATGTCGGTGTGGCACACGCCGCACGCCTGCAGCCGCACGAGCACCTCGCATGGGCCCGGCTCAGCCAGCTCGACCTCCTGCACGACGAGCGGCTTGGCGAACTCCTCGAGCACGGCGGCGCGGATCCTCATCTGCTCACCCGCCAACCCGCGCTGGCCGGTTCGGGGATGCTCGCAAAGCGAGTGTCGCCCGGTTCGGCAGCCGCTCCTCGCCGGAAAGCGTCTGGCTGGTGGCGCTCATGATCTCCACGTCGGTGAGCTCGCCGGGAGCCGCGAGGCCGCCGAAGTTGACCGCCTTGTTGTGGCGCGTGCGCCCGCGCAGACGCTCGGGGTCGGTGCGCGAGGGGCCTTCGACGAGCACCTCCAGGGTGCGCCCGACGAAGCGCTGCGCGCGCTCGCGTGCGCCGGCCTGGACGAGCTCCACCAGCTGCTGCATGCGCTCCACCTTCAATGGATGCGCCACCAGCCCGTCGGTGATCGCGGCCGCCTCGGTGCCGCGTCGCGGCGAGAAGACGAACGTGAACGCGCTGTCGTAGCCGACCTCCTCCACGACTTCGAGCGTTTCGCGGAAGTCAGCGTCGGTCTCGCCGGGGAAGCCCACGATGATGTCGGTCGTCAGCGCCGCATCGGGCACGTGCTCGCGGATCATCGCCACGCGCTCGAGGTAGCGCGCGCGGTCATACGTTCGTCGCATCGCCTTCAGGATGCGGCTCGAGCCCGACTGCAGCGGCAGGTGGATGTGCTCGCACACGCTCGCGAGCTCAGCGTGCGCACGGATCACGTCCTCGCGCATGTCCTTCGGATGCGGGCTCGTGTAGCGGATCCGCTCGATGCCGTCGATCTCGTCCAGCAGCCGCAGCAGCTCCGCAAAGCCGGTGCGCTGGCCGCGGGCGCCCGTTGGCGCTTCCGGTGGCGCAGGGCGCTGCGGCAGGTCGCGCCCGTAGGAGTTGACGTTCTGCCCGAGCAGCGTCACCTCCTTGACGCCGTCCGCGGCCATCGCCTGCACCTCGGCAACCAGCTCCTCAGGCGGACGGCTGACCTCGCGCCCGCGGGTGGAGGGAACGATGCAGTAGGAGCACGCGCAGTTGCAGCCGACGCTGATCTGCACCCAGCCCTGGAAGCGGCGCTCGCGGTGCGCCGGCAGATGGCCGGTGAAGCCCTCGAACTCGAAGAACCCCTGCGCGGTGAGGGAGTCGCTCGTGAGGAACTCCGCGAGCTTGTGCACCTGGCCGGGCCCGAACGCCACGTCGACGAACGGGAAGCGCTCGAACACCTCATCCTTGACCGATTGGGCCCAGCAGCCGCCGACGCCCACGATCCGCTCCGGTCGTTCGCGCTTCAGGCGCTTGGCCTCGCCGAGGTGGGTGATGAAGCGCCGGTCCGCGTTCTCGCGGATCGAGCAGGTGTTGAACAGGATCAGGTCGGCCTCGGCTCGCTCGGGCGCCTCGACGTAGCCGAGCGACTCGAGCATCCCCTTCATGCGCTCGGAGTCGTGCTCGTTCATCTGGCAGCCGAACGTCGTAACGTGGTAGCGCTTCATGGCGACAGGGTATCCCGCACTGGTCGCGTCCCACCGCAACACCCGGCCACCCGCCGGGTTGCGTGCATCGATGACCGCAACGTGGCGCTCGCTGCTGTTCGCACTGGCACTCGCGCTCGGCGCGTCGCTCGCGCCCGCGGCAGCCGAGGCCGCTTCTCAAATTGAATGGTCGGATCACCCCTCCATGCTTGGCGCCGGGGTGAGCCCGAGCGCCGTGTCGTGCGCATCAGAATCGCTTTGCGTCGCGGTCGACAGCAAAGGAGAAGCCCTCAGCACCTCCGACCCAACGGCCGCGAACCCATCGTGGAGCCCCGACACGATCGAAGACCATGGTGAGGCGCTCAACGCGGTCTCGTGCGCCCCGGGTGGACCGTGCGTCGCGGTCGACGGCAACGGCCACGCACTCGTGAGCGTCGGGGCGAGTGCCTCCACGTGGTCATCGCCGGCGTCGATCGATGAAGGCAGAGCGCTCACGGGCGTCTCGTGCCCGACCGCGACGTTGTGTGTCGCGGTCGACGCTGAAGGCAACGTCTTGGCGAGCACGAGCCCCGGATCGAGCCCGTGGCCAAAAGCAAGCATTGACGCCGGACATCGGCTGACGTCTGTGTCGTGCTCCTCAGTCATGTTGTGTGTGGCCGTCGACAACGCTGGCGACACACTCGCGAGCGCTGACCCGACCGGCGGCTCCAGCGAATGGCACCCGCGGAACATCGACGCGGTGGAACTGACCACAGTGTCGTGCTCAGCGACAGCGGTGTGCGTCGCAGTCGACGACGTCGGCGATGCGCTCGCGAGCGCCGATCCCACCGCTTCGACACCAACATGGAGCGTCACGCCGATCAACGGCGGCCGGAGTCTCAGTGGCGTCTCCTGCGCATCGTCGGGGCTGTGCGTGGCTGTGGATGGCCACGGTGACGCGCAGGCAAGCGACGATGCCACTGCGCCGATCCCGATCTGGAGCCCTTCGAGCGCCGACGTAGAGCCGCTCTCGGGCATCTCGTGCCTTCCCGGTGGCTTCTGCCTGGCGGTTGACACGGCTGGAGAGTCGGTCACAGCTCGGGTTCCGCCACCGGTGGCCACGACGCGCGAACCGACCGAAAAGACCGATGCGACTGCGACCCTTGCTGGCGTCGTCAACCCCAACGACGCGGTACTCGGCGTGTGCACGTTCGAATACGGAACCGGCTTGCCCTACACGCAGTCGATCCCGTGCTCGCTGCCATTACCGGCGGCGACCGGCGGCGCCCAGAGCGTCTCAGCGCAGCTTTCAGGACTTGTCGCGAACACCACCTACCACTACCGTGTTGTCGCCAGCAGCCCCGCAGGCGACGGCGCAGGCGCCGATCAGGCGTTCACGACCGCCGCCTCCTCGCTGGTGCCGATCATCCACCCGAACCCGTCGATCACCGGCACGCCCGCGAACGGCCAAGTGCTCAGCTGCCACGCGGGCACACCGGCGGGCGCCACGGTGACGCTGACGTATGCCTGGCTGCGCGACCTGATCCCGATCGCGGGGGCCACCAACTCGACCTACGCGGTCAAAGGCCAGGACACGGGCCACCACCTCCAGTGCCAGGTGACGGCGAGCGACGGCGGCGGCAGCGCGACTGCGAGCAGCGCGTTCGTGACGATCCCCGTCGGCGGCGTGCCGGCGTCCGCTGGCGAGACGGCCGTCGGCAAGGGCATGTTCAAGAGCGCCAAGGTGATTGTGCCGGTCAGCTGCTCGACTGAGGCGAGCGGCGGCTGCGAGGTCGCGCTGCGCCTGACGGCGGTCGAGACGCTCAGCGGACGGCGCGTCGTGGCGATCGCGGCGCGCGCGAAGCGCAGCGCCCGCACGAGCGCGGCGACGCTGAGCCACCGCACGGTCACGCTCGCGAGCGTGCGCGTGCATCTAGCGCAGGGAGCCCACGCAAGCGTCACCGCCACGCTCAGCGCAAGCGCCCGGCGCGTGCTTGCCGCCGAGCGGCATTTCACCGCGAACCTGTACGTGACGGGCACGGTGATCGGCCTGATCGAAGCGCAGCTCGCGCAGCAGCTGCTCACGCTCAGCAACCCCCCGCGAAGCGCATCCACCCATGCTGCTCGGCACCGGTAGACGCTCGGGCCTCGCGGCGAGCCTGCTGGCCCTCGCGCTGGCGCTCGCGACGGCCCAGCCCGCAGCGGCACAGACGCTGCGGGCACGAGCGAGCGTGCTGGCCGCGACCCCGTACATGGGCTGGGACACGTACTTCGCGCTCGGCGGCGACTACAGCGAGGCGACGGTCCTCAGGCAGGCGAGCGAGCTGATCTCGCTCGGCCTCGAGCGACGGGGCTACCGCTACGTGTGGCTCGACGTCGGCTGGTGGCACGGGACGCGCAGCGCCGACGGCGAAATCACCGTCAACCCGAAGCAATGGCCACACGGTCTCGCGTGGCTGACGCGCACGCTGCACGCGGCGGGCTTCCTCGTCGGCCTTTACACCGACGCCGGCCCAAACGGCTGCGGCGGCGCCGGGCAGGGCAGCTACGGTTACTACCAGCAGGACGTCAACACGTTCGCGGCGTGGGGTTTTGACGCGGTCAAGGTGGACTTCTGCGGCGGCGCCGAATATCACCTCGACCCGGCGACCGCCTACTCCGAATTCCACGCGGCGATCGAGGCGAACTCGAGCCGCCGCCCGATGCTGCTGTCGATCTGCAACTACCTGCAACCCGAACAGTACGGCGAAGGCCGACCGCCACTCGACGAATCGGCCTTCTCCTCATACAGCTTCGGCCCGAGCGTCGGCAACAGCTGGCGCACCGACACCGACGTCGGCTTCCCGGGAAACGTGCCGTTCGCCGACGTGCTGCGCAACATCGACGCCGACGCGGCCGCACCGCAGGCGGCCGGACCGGGGCACTGGAACGACCCCGACTACCTCGCCCCCGACCAGGGCATGTCCGCCGCCCAGTTCCGCACACAGCTCAGCATGTGGTCGATGCTCGCGGCGCCGCTGATGATCAGCGACAACCTCACGAAGATCGGCTCCGCGAGCCTCGCCGCGGTGCAGAACACCGAAGTGATCGCGATCGACCAGGACCCCGCCGGCGTTCAGGGCACGCTCCTGTCAACGACGGGCAACGGCCAGGTCTGGGTCAAGCCCTTGGTGGACGGCTCACGCGCGGTGGCGCTGCTCAACCGCGGCGCGGGCCCGGCGCACATCGAGACGAGCGCCAGCGCCGTCGGCCTGCCCTCCGCCTCGAGCTATGCCGTGCGCAACGTCTGGACGCACGACGTGAGCTCGACCGGCGGCCTGCTCAGCGTCGAGGTGCCCGGCGACAGCACCGTGCTGCTGCGGGTGTCTGCGCGGTAGCGCCGCGCGTCAACAGAAGCGATTGTGCCTGGCAGCGCCGACTACGCCGCGACTGCGACGCCAGCGGGGACGTAGTGCTCGAAGCTCAGATCCGCCGGTGCGGGGTTACCCTGCTCCTCAGCAGCAGAGCTCAACGCAAACCTGGCTGCCTCCTCGGCGTGGGCGGGGTCGTATGTCTCAGCGCCTCCGGTTAGCCCGGGAATGTCTGGGGAATCGAAGCTCCAGCCGTAGCCGGGTACGTGATGGTGCAGGATGCGGATGGTGTCCATGGTTCTTTCCTCGTTCAGAGTAGACGTAGCGCCTCGTCTTCCGCAAGCCCGACGTGGTGCACGAGGACACGCCGCACCTCGCCCGGCGCGAGCGTCCGCTTCGACATCAGAACGCGCAAGAGTCGCTTCGCCTTCATAGATGGGAATTGGGCCATGCCATCGCACGCTACGCACGGCTTGGGACGAAACGCCTCGAGCAAGACTGCGTTCCCGCCGTGGGGGCCACACATCGACGGTTTACGACCTGCTAGTGAACAACGCCGCCTAGCGGCTCGTGGACCAAGCGAGACAAGGACGCAGTGAGCGAAGTGTGCTCTGCACACGAGCGATCGAGGACGCAGTATCGCGCCGCGTCCACGAGTCGCTAGGCAGCTGCGACGGCCGGTTCGCTCACAATCGGCGGCGGTGTTGCCTCCTTGTCGCGGTCGATCGGCGTCACCAGGTCCTTGCCCAGGCCCAGCGCCGCGTAGATCTTGTCTTCGATCTCCTTCGCCACCGCCGGGTTCTCGTCGAGGTACGCCTTCGCGTTGCCGCGCCCCTGGCCGAGGCGGTCGCTGCCGTAGGAGAAGAACGAGCCCGACTTGGACACGATGTTGTGCTCCAGGCCCAGGTCGATCAGGCAGCCAGCCGTGGAGATACCCTTGCCGAACTCGATGTCGAACTCGGCCTGGCGGAACGGCGCGGCCACCTTGTTCTTGACGACCTTCACGCGCACGCGATTGCCGACCGCCTCGGTGCCGTCCTTCAACGTCTCGATGCGGCGGATGTCAAGGCGCTGGGACGCGTAGAACTTCAGCGCGCGACCGCCCGGCTGCGTCTCGGGCGAGCCGAACATCACCCCCACCTTTTCGCGGATCTGGTTGGTGAGGATGCACAGCGTCTGCGTGCGGTTCAGGTTGCCGGCGAGCTTGCGCATCGCCTGGGACATCATGCGTGCCTGCGCGCCAACCGTCTGGTCGCCCATCTGCCCTTCGAGCTCGACCTTCGGGGTGAGCGCCGCGACCGAATCGATCGCCACGACGTCCACCGCGCCCGAGCGCACGAGCATGTCCGCGATCTCCAGGGCCTGCTCGCCGTAGTCGGGCTGGGACACGAGCAGCTCGTCGATGTCGACGCCGATCTCCTTCGCGTAGAGCGGGTCCATCGCGTGCTCGGCGTCGATGAACGCGCACACGCCGCCGAGCTTCTGCGCCTCGGCGAGCACGTGGTAGATCATCGTCGTCTTGCCCGATGACTCCGGGCCGAACACCTCGACGATGCGCCCCCGCGGCACGCCGCCGATCCCGAGCGCCAGATCGAGCGACAGCGCACCCGTGGGAATCGCGTCGCAGCGAACCTGCGCGCCCTCGTCGCCCATGCGCATGACCGTGCCCTTGCCGAACTCTCGCTCGATCTGTGTGAGCGCGCCCTGAAGGGCGGCGTCACGCGCCTTGGCGGCCTTCTCCTGGTCGGTCACAGGCATGGTCTAGCTCCTCCGGTTCGAAATGGACAGCAGAAGCTAGACGGCGCTGCGGACGGAACAGTTGTTCGTATGCTCGCGCGGCTCCCAGCGGCCGCTCGGCGCCCCGCCACTCGCAGCCCACCACCGCCACCGGACGCGACCGCTACTTCGTCCACGGGCCGAAGTTCGACTCGCGCCAGCGGCGCGCACGGACGATAAGCACCCAGCCCCACCCCGCCAAAAGACCCCTCTTACGCCCTTGAGCAATCGTCAACCCACCCGCCTGCGCACCCGCATCGTCCTGGCCGCGCTGTCGCTGGGGCTGCTCGCGGCGGCGCTGCTGGGACCGTCGCAGACGCTCGCCCAGACGCGCAAGGCCGCCTGCTCCACCGTCCACGCCAAGGCCAAGCGCGCATGCGCGCAGTCCTCGCACAAGGGCAGGCACAAGCGCAAGACGCATCGTGCGGGCAAGGGCAACGCCAAGCACGCGCTCGCGAAGACCAAGTCCAAGGGCGGCTCCTCGAGCCCGGTGGTCCTCGCTCCAGCAACCTGCGAAAACGGCAGCGCACCGGTGCGCAGCGGTGGCAGCTTCTCCTGCGAAGACGGCTCCGAACCGGCATGCGAAGACGGCGCCGCGCCAACAACCTCCCGCAACGGCAAGAGCCTGCTCTGCCCTGCCCCCGCCGAACCGGAAACGAGCTCAGGCGCAGGCTCAGGTGAAGGCGAATGCGAAGAAGAAGAAGCCCTCAGCTGCACCCCCGTCACCGGCTCCGGCTCGAGCGAACACGTCTGCGAAACGTCGCCAAGCGCCGGCTCGAGCTTCGTCTGCGAAGGCGAAGCCTGAGCGCTCAGCGCCCCGCCGCGGCGAGCTCGCTGCTCGCGAGCGCCTCATAGCGGGCGCCCTCGGGCTCCAGCCACGAGCGGTACAGGATGATCGCCTCGGCCGTGAAGCGCAGATGCGGCGTGGCGGGCAGCGCCAGCTCGCGGCGTGGCCGCTCTCGACGCGAAAGATCCGCACGCGAGCCCGCGGGCGCACCGTCGAGCGAGCCGCTGCCACGCAGGCGCCTGCCGGCGACGCCCCCACGCACGCGCGCGAGCGTGATGTGCGGCCTGAAGCGCCGCCGCTCCGGCAGCCAGCCGCTGGCGCTCGCGAGCGCCCCGCTGACATGCTCCTGCAGACGCCGCAGCTCGCCGTCGCGATCGTGAATCTCAACCGCGAGCGCGCGCGGGCGCCGCGGCGGCAGCCACAGCGGAGCTCCCAGCGCCAGCTCGCAGGCGTGCTCGGCGCAGGGAGCAAGCGCCGCCGCCAGCGCCTCGATCTCACCGACCGGCCGGCTGCCCAGGAAGCACAGCGTCAGATGCAGCGAGGACGCCTCCAGCAGCCGCAGCGACCCGCGCGCGCTCCCGCCCGCGCGAGCAGAGACCGCCACCCCGCGCGCCCACTCGACGAGCTCCTCGCACACCGACAGCGGCGGGTCGACCGCCACGAACAGCCTCGCTGTGGCACTACGGGACATCGCGCCAGGCGATGCTAGCGCGCCGCCGGTCCTCTCAGGAGCCGCTCAGCGCGCGGCGCACCAGGTGCAGCGCAACCGTCGTCGCGCGGTCGCGCACATCGGCCCTGCCGCCGGGGAGGTTGACCGAGCGCGTCACCGGCTCGACGGGTGGGTGGCCAGCGATCGTCACGCTCAGCCACACCAGCCCCACAGGCTTCTCCTCGCTGCCGCCGCCCGGGCCGGCGACGCCGGTGATGCCCACGCCCACGTCAGCCCCGAGACGCGCCCGCGCGCCGTCGGCCAGCGCCCGCGCCACCTCCGCCGAGACCGCCCCGTGCGCTTCGATCAGCTCCAGCGGCACCCCCGCCTGGGAGACCTTCGCCTCGTTCGAGTACACGACGAGCCCGCCGTTGAAGTAGTCCGAGGCGCCCGCCAGCTCGGTCAGCCGCGCCGCCAGCAGGCCGCCGGTGCACGACTCCGCGGTCGCGATCGTGCGGCGCGGATGGGCCTGATCTCCTCGCAGCAGCGCCGCCACCTGCTGATCGACGGTCGCACCGTCGCGCGAGAACAGCGTGTCGGCGTGGCGCGCCGCGACGATCTGCGCGAACGCGTCGTAGGCGTCCTGCGCATCGGGCTCATAGCGGGTCACGATCTCCACCTCGCCGCGTTTCAGGCAGGTCGTCACCTCGAGCTCACCCAGCTGCACGCCCTCGCGCTCGGCGACGCGCAGCGTCTCCGCGATCTCGGACTCGGGGATCCCGAACAGGCGCAGCGTGTGCTGGCGATAGGTGGTCGCGCCCGCCAGCGCGCTCTGCAGCGCCTGCGTCGCGACAGCCTGGCCCCACATCGGCTGCAGCTCGCGCGGCGGGCCCGGCAGCACCACGATCGTCGGCCCGCCGGCCGGCGAGGCGTCTGACGCGGGCGGGCCCTGAACCGGCGGGACCACCAGCCCCGGCGCCGTGCCGACGGGCTCGAGCACTGTCGCCCCCCGCGGGACCGTCGCCTGCTTGCGGTTGGCCTCGGCGATCGCCTCCGGATCGATGTTCGGCCAACGTTTCATCAGCGGCGCCACGATCTGCGCGATACGCGCCGCGAGCGCCTCGTCGAGCAGCATCTCGCGGCCCTGAAAGCCGCCGACGACCTCCGCCGTCAGATCATCCGCGGTCGGCCCGAGACCGCCGCTGGTGACGATCACGTCGATGCCGCGCGCGGCCATGAACTCGAGCGCGGAGCGCATGTCCTGCGGCCGGTCGCCGACGATCGTCGTGTACGCCAGGTCGACGCCCAGCTCGCGCAGCCGTTCAGCCAGCCACGGCCCGTTGCGATCGCTGACCCTGCCCGTCAGCACCTCGGTGCCCGTCACGACTATGCCGGCGCGCACGCTCACGGCGCGCTCACTTGCACGTCGGCAGCTGGCCAGCCGCCAGCGGCCGGCGGCCGTAGGCCTTGGTGATCGAGTATCCGATCGGTTCGCTGGAGGGCGCCACGGTGCGCGGGATGCCGTCGACGAACATCGTCACCGAGCTGTTCCCGAGCGTGATCTGGAAGCGCCTCGCGTGGTACGTCGGCGTGGTTTCGCCGGGCTGCAGCTCGAGCCCCGGGATCAGCTTGTGCCCGTCGTCGCCGATCAGGCACACGTACACCACCGCCGTCGGTCGCAGCGACAGCGCCACGAGCGCGCTGGAGGGCACGGTGTGGCGCGCCGATCCGCCCGTGCCGTGCTTGGCGCTCTTGCTGTGGCTGGGCGTGGTGGCGGTCGAGGCAGTCGGGCTTTTCTTGGAGGTGCCGCCTCGGCCGAGGATCAACAGCGCGATCAGCACCAAGATCACAGCGCCGATGACGCTGACAGCGATCATGTAGCCACGCGATGGCCCCGCGTCCGTCCCCCCCCGTCCGCCCTTTCCCCCCCGACCGCGTGGCCGTTTGCTCTGCGGCGTGGAGACGATCGGCTCCAGCATCGCCTCGCTCGGGCGCTCGTGATGCAGGCGATACTCCTCCACGAGCGCCTTGCCGTCGAGGCCGAGCGCCTGGGCGTATGTCCGCAGGAAGCTCTTGACGAACGTCGGCCCCGGCAGCAGCCCCCACTCTTCGTTCTCCAGGGCGCGCAGATACTTCGCGCGGATCTTGGTCTGGGCCTCGATCTCCGACACGTCGATGCGGGCGCGCATACGCGCCTCGCGTAGCGTTGCTCCGATCTCGGGCATCAGCGCAAGAGGCTAGTCGTTGACGGCCGTCGCAGACTCTGTGGGTGTCCCTTCCAGCATTGCCAGCACCCGTGGCAGGTCGGCCTCGGTGATCAAGACCTGCCTCGGCTTGGACCCCTCATAGCCGGAGATCACGCCCCGGCGCTCGAGCATGTCGATCATGCGCCCGGCGCGCGTGTAGCCCAAACGCAGGCGCCGCTGCAGCATCGAGGTCGAGGCCGTCTGCATTTCAGCGACGAGGCGGATCGCGTCCGTCAGCAGCGGATCCTCGTTCGGGTCGAGGTCGTCCGGCCCTCTGCCGCTGCCCTCCCCCTCCTCGGGCTCGACCTCCTCGAGCAGCTCCTCGCGCAGCTCCGGCTCGCCCTGACGGCGCCACAGGTCGGTCAGCTTGGCGATCTGCGCCTCGTCGATGTAAGCGCCCTGGATGCGCTGCAGGCGCGAGCTGCCGACGGGGCTGAACAGCATGTCGCCCTGCCCCAGCAGCGACTCGGCGCCGTTCTGATCGAGGATCACGCGCGAGTCCGTCTGCGAGGACACCGCAAAGGCGATCCGCGAGGGCACGTTCGCCTTGATCATGCCCGTGATCACGTCCACGCGCGGGCTCTGCGTCGCCAGCACCAGATGGATGCCGACCGCGCGCGCCTTCTGCGCGAGACGGATGATCGAGTCCTCGACGTCGGCCGGCGCCACCATCATCAGGTCGGCGAGCTCGTCGATCACGCACAGGATGTACGGCAGCGGCGCTTCGTCGCGCTTGGCGCGCGCCTTGTTCAGCTCGATCAGGCTGCGCGTGCGCGCCAGCGACATGATCCCGTAGCGCTGCTCCATCTCCTTGACCAGGTTCTGCAGCGCGTTGGCGGCCATCCGCGGGCTCGTGATCACAGGCGTCAGCAGGTGCGGGATCGACTCGTAGTGGTTGAGCTCCACCTGCTTGGGGTCGACCAGCACCAGGCGCACCTCGTGCGGCGTCGCGCGCAGCAGCACGCTCGAGAGCATCGCGTTGATCGCGCCCGACTTGCCCGCGCCGGTCGTGCCCGCCACGAGGATGTGCGGCATCTTCGCCAGGTCGGCGCCGATCGCCTTGCCGGCCACGTCCTTGCCGAGCCACACCGTCAGCGGCGACCAGTCCTTCGGCGGCGCCTGGAACACGTCGCCGAGCTTGACGATGCGCCGGTGCGCGTTCGGCACCTCGACGCCGACCGCCTGCTTGCCCGGGATCGGCGCGAGAATGCGGATGTCGGTGGCGGCCAGCGCATACGCGAGGTCGTCCTTCAGCTGCGCCACCTTCGCGACCTTCGTCCCCGGCGCCAGACGCAGCTCGTAGCGGGTGATGTGCGGGCCCGCGACGGTGTCGATGACCTTCGCCTGCACGCCGAAGTGCCCGAGCGCCTCGACCAGGTTGGTCGCGGTCCGCTCCTGCCCGGCGGTGTCCGGCCGCGTCTGCTCGGCGCTCGAGCGCGTCAGCAGCTTGACGGCGTCGGGCAGCTCCCAAACGAAGTCCGGGTCGTCGGTCACGGAGCCGCGGAGCCGGCCCTGGGGGGTCAACTGGTCGGGCGAGAGCTTCCCCGGATCGGCGTGCGCCACGCCGGCGATCTGCTCGTGCTCGCCGGCGTGCGCGTCAACCGCGGCTGGGTCCTCGTCGGCGGCGAGCCCCTCGTCCAGGCCGATCTCCGACCGGTCGGGCGTGTCTCCGGCGACAGGCTCGTCCTCGTCGCGCCAGTCGTGCGCCGGCGCCTCGACGTGCGTCGCACGCACGATCAGCTCGCGCGGGGTCGGCTCGGGCGGAGCGAGCGGCGAGGCGTCGAACTCGTGCTCGATCGCCGCGATGCCCGACGCGCGTGTACGACCGCCGCCGGCCTGCGGCTCGCGCTCGCGCAGGTTGCGCATCATCCGCGTCGTATCGAGCACGCCGCTGCCGGTCGCGCGGATCACGCTCGCGATCGAAGCGCCCGTCAGCAGGATCACGCCGGTGAGCAGCAGGAACACGACAAGAATGTCCACGCCGACGTCCTGGACGAGCCGGTGGGTGAGCTGGTACAGCGCCTCGCCGGCGACGCCGCCGTGCGTCTGCAGGTGCGCCGTGCTCCACACGCGCGCGCCGTTCGCCGGCGCCGAGCTGAGCCCGAACATGCCGGCCGCCAGCGCCAGCGTCACGGCCGCGAACACGCACAGCGCGCCCGTGCGCAGCGGCCGCAGCGCCGGCAGCACCGGGCGCAGCAGCAGCGCGCCGCCGCCGACGACGAGCGTCACCGGCGCGAGCACGCGCGCGCGCCCGAGCGTCCAGCCGAGCGCGACCGCCAGGCCATGCCCGGCACGCCCGCCGTTCCAGCCGCCGTACAGCACGAAGCCCATGAACACACCCGCCGCCACGAGCGCCAGGCCGAGCACGTCGCGCTGGCGCTGGTCGAGCACGGGCAGCCGCGGCAGCCCGCCCGCTAGCAGCGATCCGAGCCCCGCGGATGAGCTTTTTTGACGCCTGCGCCCCGCGCGGGCGCGTGCGGGCGCCCGTCGTCGTGCGCTTGACGGGCGGGGGGAGGCGCGCTTGCGGGCAGGGGCCATCACGCGCAACTTCGACACCAGACGCCCGGAACCTGCCTTTGAGCCTTACCATCGCTTTACACGCGGCTACAAACATAAAGACCATGAACGACTTCTCCCGCGCACCACGCGTCCTTGTGGTAGAGGACGACGAGGACATCGCCCAGGCCCTGCAGCGCTCGCTGCGCATGGAGGGCTACGAGGTGAGGACGGCCGCCGACGGTCACGCAGCGCTCGAGCAGGGGCACGCGTTCGCCCCCGACCTGGTGATCCTGGATCTCGGCCTGCCCAAGCTCGACGGTGTCGAGGTCGCACGCGAGCTGCGCGCCGACGACGACGTGCCGATCCTGATCCTCACCGCGCGCGACGCGCTCGAGTCGCGCGTCGAGGGACTCGACGCGGGCGCTGATGACTACCTCGTCAAGCCGTTCGAGCGCCAGGAGCTGCTCGCGCGCCTGCGCGCTCTGCTGCGCCGGCGCCCGCCGCGCGGCTCGGCGCCGCTGCGCGTCGGCGACCTGTCGCTGAACGTCGACACGCACGAGGTGCTGCGCGGCGAGCGCACGATCGAGCTGACCCAGCGCGAGTTCGAGCTGCTCGAGTACCTGATGCGCAACGAGCGCATCGTGATCTCGCGCCAGCGCCTGCTCGACGAGGTGTGGGGCTATGACCCGTTCTCGACCACCAACACGATCGAGGTATTCGTCTCCAACCTGCGCCGCAAGCTGGAGGCCGAAGGCGAGCCCCGTCTCCTGCACACCATCAGGGGAGCCGGCTACGTCCTCCGAGCCTAAGCGCCCGAGGCTCCCCCCGCCGCTGCGGCGCGTGGTCGGGCGCCTGTCCGCCAGCTTCGACCGGCTGCCGATCCGCGTGCGCCTGGCCGGCGTCTCGGCGCTGTTGACGTTCGTGATCCTGTGCGCGTTCGCGATCGCGATCGGCTCGCTGACCGTGCATCGCATCCGCTCGGACTTCAACCGCCAGGTGCTCGAGACCGCCGAACGACTCGGCAACGAGCTGGGCATCGAAAGGCTGATCGAACCGGTGACGGGCACCGTGAGGCTGAGGACCACGCCATCGCTCACGTATTTCGCCAACCGCTCAGACGACGCGGTGATCAGGATCCTCGCGCTCGAAAACACCGTGGTCGCGCAGGAGCCCGCGCACGCCCCGTCGTTCGGCCCGCCCCAGCCCGGCGCGGTGAACATCAACGGATACCGCGTCGTCAGCCGGCGGGTCGTGGTCAGCGAAGGCGGGGAGCCGGTCGGCACGGCGGTACTCCAGTACGGCCAGAGCGTCTCGGCCACCGAGGCGACGTGCAAGCGCGTCGAGCTGTTCCTGCTGCTGGGAGTGCTCGCCGGCAGCCTGCTGGCGCTCGCGGCGGGCATGGCGATCGCGCGGCGAGCGATGGCGCCGATCGCGCTGCTGACCTCGACCGCCGCGGAGATCGCGCGCACGCGCGACCCCTCCGGCGGCGTGCCGCAGTCGCTGGCCGACGACGAGGTCGCGGAGCTCGCGCGCACGCTCGAGGGCATGTTGCGCGAGCTCGACGCCGCGCGCAGCGAGACCGAGTCGATGCTCGCGCGCCAGCGCCAGTTCGTGGCCGACGCCTCACACGAGCTGCGCACGCCGCTGACGAGCGTGCTCGCGAACCTCGAGCTGCTCGCCGAATCGCTGCACGGCGACCAGGGCGAGGCCGCCAACTCCGCGCTGCGCTCCTCCCAGCGCATGCGCAGGCTGGTCGCCGACCTGCTGCTGCTCGCGCGCACCGACGCCGCCCGCGTGGTCCCGCGCAAGCCCTGCGACCTGGCGCAGATCGTCGTCGAGGCGGCCGCCGAGCTCGGGCCGGTCAGCGACGAGCACGAGATCACGCTCGACATCCACCCCGCGAAACTGATGGGCGCAAGCGATGAGCTGCACCGGCTGGCGATCAACCTGATCGAGAACGCTCTGCGCCACACACCACCGGGCACCGCGATCCACGTCTCGACGCTGACCACCGATGGCAGTGTGCAGCTGGTGGTCGAGGACAACGGCCCCGGCGTCCCCGCCGAGCTGGCGCCGACCCTGTTCGAGCGCTTCGTGCGCGGCACCGGCGACCGCGGCGGCTCGTTCGGCCTGGGCCTCGCGATCGTGCAGGCCGTCGCCGTCACCCACGGCGGCTCGGTCGTGCTCGAGCGCTCCCAGCTCGGCGGGCCCGACGCGACGGGCGCTCGCTTCGTCGTGACGATGCCCGCCATCCGGGCGGAGGAGCCTGGCCCGGCACAGCCGGTACGCGAGCTAGCCCAGCGCGCCGTCTAGCGGGCTACGGTCCGCTAGACCTCGACGACGACCGGGAGCACCATCGGCCTCCGCTTGAGGCGATCGTAGACCAGCTTCGCCAGGTCGTCGTGCAGCACCTGCTGGAGCAGATCGACCTCCCTGATTTCCTCCCCCGCCGCGCGGCTTAGCGAGCGCTCGACGGTCAGCCGGATCTCCTCCACGAGCTTGTCGGCCTCATCCAGGAACGGCACGCCGCGGAAGATCACCTCGGGGTCGGCGACCGAGCTGCCGTCCTGCTCGGCGATCGTCACGACCACGATGAAGATGCCGTCAGCCGAGAGCATCCGCCGGTCGCGCAGCGCCGCATCGGCCATCTCGCCGATCTCGACGCCGTCGACGAAGATCATGCCCGCCTGCTCGCGCGAGCCGAAGCGCGCGCCGCGCTCGTCGAGATCCAGCGGCAGCCCGTTGTCGCCCTGAAAGATGTCGCGCGGCGCCACGCCGACGGCCTCGGCGAGCTGGGCGTGCAGGCGCAGCCGCTTGAAGTCGCCGTGGAACGGCATCACGTAGCGCGGCTTGACGAGGTTGAGCATCAGCTTGACCTCCTCGGCATAGCCGTGCCCGGAGGCGTGCACGGGCGCCTCCTGCGGCGTGATCACGTCGCAGCCGATGTGGTAGAGGCGGTCGATCGTCTCGTTGACGGCGCGCTCGTTGCCGGGGACGGGCGTCGCCGAGAACACGACCGTGTCGCCCGACTTGAGCTCCACCTGCGGATGGTCGCGGTAGGCCATGCGGCGCAGCGCCGACAGCGGCTCGCCCTGCGAGCCGGTGGAGATGATCACGACGCGCTCGTCGGCGAAGTCGCCGATCTCGCGCGGACCGACGAGCATCCCGTCGGGAATCTCGATGTGTCCGAGCGTGCGCCCGATACCGACGTTCTTGCGCATCGAGCGTCCGACCAGCGCGACCTTGCGGTCGAGCGCGTAGGCGGCATCGACGACCTGCTGCACGCGGTGGATGTTGGAGGCGAAGCTCGTCACCACGATCCGCCCCTCGCAGCGCGCGAACACCTCCTCCAGATGCGGGCCTACGACCGACTCCGACGGCGAGAAGCCCTCGCGGTCGACGTTCGTGGAGTCGCCGCACAGCAGCAGCACGCCCTCGCGCCCGAGCTCGGCCAGGCGCGAGACGTCCGCCGGCGGGCCGTCGACCGGCGTCTGGTCGAACTTGTAGTCGCCGGTGATCAGGACCGTGCCGAGGTCGGTGCCGAGCGCGACGGCGCTGGAGTCGGGGATCGAGTGCGTCATGTGCACGAGCTCGAGCGAGAACGGGCCGAGCTCGAGAACCTCGCCCGGCTCGACCTCGTTGAGCTCGACGTCGCGCAGCTTGTGCTCCTCGAGCTTGGAGCGCGCCATCGCGACGGTCAGCGCGCCGGCGTATACCGGCGGCTGGGCCTGCGCGCCGAGCTCGCGCAGCACCCACGGCAGCGCCCCGAGGTGATCCTCGTGGCCGTGGGTGACGACGATCGCCTCGATCTCGCGGGCGCGCTCGCGCAGGTAGGAGAAGTCGGGCAGCACGAGGTCGATGCCGACCATCTCCGGCGTCGGGAAGCGCAGGCCGACGTCGACGACGATGATGCGGCCGTCGTACTCGACGACCGTCATGTTCTTGCCTATCTCCCCGAGCCCGCCGAGGGGCAGGACGCGCAGCTTTGAGCTCACGCGGGAGCGCTCGTGAGCAGACCGTGGCGTTCGAGCATCGCGCGCACGGCTTCGGTCTCATCGGGGGTGGCCTCGACGAGCGGCAGGCGCAGCCCGCCGACGTTGTGACCCAGCAGGTTCAGCGCCGCCTTCGTGCAGGTCGGGCTGGCGGTCAGGAACAGCGTGCTGTAGACGTCGCGCAGCGACGCGTCGATCTCGGCGCGGTGCTCGGGCTCGTCGACCATGCGGCGCATCTCGTTGCCGACGATGTGGCTCGCGACCGTGATGCCGCCGGCGCCGCCCATGTCCAGCGTCCGCGCGAATGTCGCGTCATCGCCGGCATACAGCGCGAGGCCGTCGATCAGCGCCAGCTCGTCGGCGTTGGCCTGCTTGACGCCCTCGATCCCGGGGATCTGCGCGAGCTCCGCGAGCAGGTCGGGTCCCATGTTCGTGCCCGTCCGCGCGGGGATGTTGTACAGCAGCACCGGTTTGTCGGTGGCGGCCGCCACCGCTTCGTAGTGGCGGCGCAAGCCGAGCCGGCTGGGCCGGTTGTAGTAGGGAGTCACCGACAGCGTCGCATCGACGCCGAGCGCGGTCGCGCGTTCGGTCAGGTACACCGCCTGGCGCGTGTCGTTGGTGCCGGTGCCCGCGACGATCGTCTTATGAGCCGGGCGCTCGGCGACCGCCAGCTCGATCAGCCGCAGCTGCTCGTCGCCGGTCATCGTCGAGGCCTCGCCGGTCGTCCCGGCGACCACGAACCCATCCGAGCCGTTTTCGGCGAGGTGGTGCATGAGCGCCACGAACGACTCCTCGTTGACCCGCAGATCCTCGTCGAAGGGGGTGACGATCGCCGTCAGGATCGTGCCTAGCTCACTCATCGGCTGCAGTATCTCACGCGCACAGCGATTCAGAAGAGCAACTTCTCGAGGCCCACGGTGGGCGAGTGCTCGAGCGTTGCCACGCGGCGCACGGCCAGCAGCACGCCCGGCATGAACGACTCGCGACCGATCGTGTCATGGCGGATCGTCAGCGTCTGAGCGAGATCGCCGAGGATCACCTCCTGGTGGGCGACGAGCCCGGGCAGGCGCACCGAATGGATCGGCGGCGGCTCACCGCCGCTCGCCTCGGCCATCAGCTGCGCCGTGCGCGCAGCGGTGCCGCTGGGCGCGTCGAGCTTGGCGTCGTGGTGCAGCTCGATGATCTCGGCCTTCTGCATGTAGCGGGCCGCCTCGGCCGCAAAGCGCATCATCAGCACCGCGCCGATCGCGAAGTTGGGGGCGATC
This sequence comes from Solirubrobacteraceae bacterium, assembly GCA_049513255.1. Taxonomy (GTDB): domain Bacteria; phylum Actinomycetota; class Thermoleophilia; order Solirubrobacterales; family Solirubrobacteraceae; genus Palsa-744. Next base: position 124,538 of record JBEKWH010000004.1, on the reverse strand, counting down.
AGCACGTTCGCGTGAGATGCCCGCCCACCCCCGGCCGCGGGCCCGCCTTCGAGCTCCCGCGCAGCCCGCTCCAGCGGCGCGGGGTCAAAGCCGGTGGTGCCGATCACGACGTGCACGCCGGCGCGCAGGCACGCGAGCGCGTTCTCGAGCGCGGTGTCCGGGCGCGTGAAGTCGACCACCACGTCGGCGTCGTTCAGGACGTCGGCGAGCGCCGTGCCGAGCAGCGGGTCGGCACGGCCGACGAGCTCCATGTCATCGGCGCCGAGCACCGCCTCGCACACCGTCTGGCCCATGCGCCCCGCCGCGCCGGCGACGGCCACCTTGATCATCGTGTGACCGGTCGGGCGAGCGTCTCGACGTCCGTTCGCGCTTCAGTCGCCTCGCCGGCCGGGGCGCTGAGCGGCTCGATTGCCGCCAGGAACTCGCTCTCGGCGGGGCCGACGCCGGCGACCGACAGGCCGCCGGGCTCGAACAGCTCGCCCGCCAGCGCCCGCACCTGCTCGATCTCGACGGAGTCGATCCGCTCGATCATCTCGTTGACGGACAGGATCGGCAGCTCGTTGAGGATCGAAGCGCCGAGGCGGCTCATGCGCGCGCCGGTGGACTCCATGCCGAGCACGACGCGACCCTTGAGGTTCTCGCGCGAGCGCACCAGCTCCTCCGCGTTGGCCGGATCCTCGACGCAGCGTTCGAGCTCGGCCGCGACCACGGCCAGCGCCTCGCGAATGTTGTCCGGGCGCGTTCCCACATACAGCCCGACCTCGCCCGTGTGCGCGTACAGGTTGGAGAACGTGAACACCGAGTAGGCCAGGCCGCGGCGCTCGCGGATCTCCTGGAAGAGCCGCGAGGACGAGGTGCCGCCGAGCACGCCTTCGAGCACGCGCAGCGCGAAACGCCGCTCGTCCGCGCGCGCGATGCCGGCGCCGCCGACGCACACGTGGTACTGCTCGGTGTCTTTCTGCAAGAAGCGCGCGCGCGGCTGGAAGTCCGGTTTGCCGGCCGCCGCCACCGCCGCTGCATGCGCGCGCGCCGATGGCGTGGCGTGACCGTTCCCTGCCGCCGGTGCGAGCTCGATCGCCTGCACCCGCGCCGCCTCGATGCCCCTCGCCATCTCCACGAGCGCGTCGTGGTCGACCGATCCGGCGGCGGCGATCACGATGCTGTCGGGCAGATAGCGCTGCGCGTGGAACGCCTGCAGCTGCTCGCGCGTGACCGCGCCAACGACATCGGCGGTGCCGATCACGGCGCGACCGAGTGGGTGCGAGCCGAAGATCGCCTTTCCGAGCACGTCGAAGACGCGGTCCTGGGGGTCGTCTTCGTACATCGCGATCTCCTCCAGCACGACCTCGCGCTCGGCCTCGAGCTCGCCGAAGCGCGGGTGCCAGACCATGTCGCTCATCACTTCGAAGGCATGCTCGAGGTGGCGGTCGAGCACGCGCGTGTACAGCGACGTGGCTTCCTTGTCGGTGCCGGCGTTGATCTCCGCGCCCATCGCGTCGAAGATCTCGTCGATCTCCCGCGAGCCGTAGCGCTCGGTGCCGCGGAACAGCATGTGCTCGAGCAGGTGCGAGATGCCCGCCTGATCCTCGTGCTCGGCGACCGAGCCGGTGGCGATCCAGAAGCCGAGCGCCACCGAACGCACGCTGGGCACGCGTTCAGTGACGACCCTCACGCCCGAGTCAAGCGTGGTTATCCGATGCTCGTCGCTCACGCCCGGCGACTCTGGGGTCAATCGCGCCCGTGGCGCGCACGCCCGGAGCCGCGCTCGCCGCCGCGCTCGCCCTCACGCCGCCTGCCGCGGTCGGAGCGCTCGCGGCCGTTGCTGGAGGACCTGCCGCCCTCGCGCGGCCCACGGCCCCCACCGGCGCCACCGGTGCCGACGCCGGCGAGCTCCTCGACGGACTTGCCGGCGATGTCCGGGTCCTCGCTCAGGCGCAGGCCGATGCGTCCGCGCTCGCGGTCGACCTCGACCACGCGCACGTTGACCTCATCGCCCTTGTTGAGCACGTCCTCGACGCTGTCGACGCGCTGTCCGGGAGAGACGTTGGAGATGTGCAGCAGCCCGTCGGTGCCCTTTGCCAGCTCGATGAACGCGCCGAAGGTGGTCGTCTTGACGACCTTGCCGACGTACTCGTCGCCGACCTCGACCTCCTTCATCATCATCCGGATGCGCTCCACGAGCGCGTCGCCGAGCTCGCCGTTGGCGGAGTAGATCAGCACCTGGCCGTCGTCGTTGACGTCGATCTGGGATTCGAACTCGTCGGCGAGCCCGCGGATCGTTTCGCCGCCCTTGCCGATCAGCAGGCCGATCTGCGACGGGTCGATCTGGATCGTCTGGATCCGCGGCGCGAACTGCGAGAGCTGCTCGCGCGGGGTCTTGATCACGTCGGCCATCTTGCCGAGGATGAACGTGCGCGCCTCTTTGGCCTGCGCGAGCGCGTCGCGCAGGATGTCGAAGGTGACGCCGGTGATCTTGATGTCCATCTGCAGCGCGGTGATGCCACGCTCGGTGCCGGCGACCTTGAAGTCCATGTCGCCGAGGTGATCCTCGACGCCGGCGATGTCGGTCAGCACGATGTAGTCATCGCCCTCTTTGATCAGGCCCATGGCGATTCCCGCGACGGGGCGCTTGATCGGCACCCCGGCGTCCATCAGCGACAGCGAGGAGCCGCACACCGAGGCCATCGAGGAGGAGCCGTTGGACTCGAGGATGTCCGAGACGACGCGGATCGAGTAGGGGAAGTCCTCGATCGAGGGCACCATCGGCGCGAGCGCACGCTCGGCGAGCGCGCCGTGGCCGATGTCGCGGCGCTTGACGCCGCCCATGCGGCCCGCCTCGCCGACCGAGAACGGCGGGAAGTTGTAGTGGTGCCAGTAGTACTTTTTGGTCTCCAGGCCGAGCGTGTCGATGCGCATCTCCTCCTTGAGCGTGCCCATCGCCACGACGCTCAGCGCCTGCGTCTGACCGCGCGTGAACAGCGCCGAGCCATGCGTGCGCGGAGTGACGCCGACTTCGATCGAGATGTCGCGGATCTCGTTCTCCGAGCGCCCGTCGGGACGCATCTTGTGCACGGCGATGCGCTCGCGGATGATCGCCTTCTCGAGCTTGTCGAACGCGAGCTGGACCGCCGCGCGGCGCTCCTTGGCGTGCGTGAGTTCGCTCTCGGAGGCACCGTCGCCGGCGGGCGGCGCGTGGTGCTCGAGGATCGACTCCTCGAGCTCCTTGGTCGCGTCCTGGCGCTCGAGCTTGTCCACGACCTGCGTCGCCGCGTCCAGGGCCGCCCCATGCGAGGTGCGGATCTGCTCGAGTACCGCTGGGTCGACGGCGATCGTCTCGAAGACTTTCTTCTCCTTGCCGACTTTCGCGGCGAGGTCGCGCTGGAGTGCGCACAGCTTCTTGATCTCTGCGTGGGCGATGTCGAGCGCGTCGAGGATCTCAGCCTCGGGGATCTCGTTGGCGCCCGCCTCGACCATCAGGATCGCCTCCTCGGTGCCGGCGACGATCAGGTCGAGGTCCGAGCGGCCTTCCTCGTTATCGGAGCCCACCCCCCCGCTCAGATCCTCCTCGCTGGGGTTGACGACGAAGTTGCCGTCGATCTTGCCGATGCGCACGGCGCCGACGGGCGTCGGCAGCGGGATGTCGGAGATCATCAGCGCGGCGGAGGCGCCGTTCATCGCGAGGATGTCATACGGGTGGACGTGGTCGATCGACAGCGGGATCGCCACGAGCTGCGTGTCATAGCGCCAGTCCTTGGGGAACAGCGGGCGGATCGGACGGTCGATCATGCGCGCGGTCAGCGTGCCCTTCTCACCGGGGCGACCCTCGCGCTTGAAGAACGAGCCGGGGATTTTCCCGGCGGCATACATGCGCTCCTCGACGTCCACCGTCAGCGGGAGGAAGTCGACGTCGCGCAGGGAGCCGGCGACGGCTGTTGCGAGCACCATCGTGTCGCCCTGGCGGACGACGACTGCACCGGAGGCCTGCTTGGCCATCCTGCCGGTCTCAAACGAAATCTCGCTGACCCCGCCGTCCAGGCGGTGTGCCCCGATCTCCACGGAGACCCGTGTAACGGCATCACTACTCATATTCACTGCCTTCCTGTTCCGCCCGTCGGTCGGCGGTCCGTTTCTCTTTTTCTCTTTTCCCGAACGGACGGAGCTTAGCGGACTGCGCTGGCGGGCAAGGCTAGGACGCGGCTGCGGCGAGACCCTCGCGCAGCAGCTCGATGCCCGGGAGATCCCCGGGCGAGGCGGCCTGATAGCTCCAGCGCACGACCCCGTCGGGGCCCGTGATCACGAGCGCGCGCTCGGGGAAGCCGCCGGCGTGGAGCACGCCGAAGGCCGCGCAGGCGGCGCCCTTGGGCTCGAAGTCCGAGAGCTGCTCGCTGCCGACGCCCAGTTTCTCGACGAACGCGCTCTGCGCCCACGTCGAGTCGCACGAGACGCCGTACAGCGCGTCGCCGCGCGCGGCCAGCTCGGCGCGCAGCTCGTCATACAGCTGCAGCTGGTCGGTGCACACGGGACTGAACGCGAACGGGTAGAACACGAGCACGCTCGTGCGCCCTTGCAGATCCTGCTCGGTGAACGTCTCGCCGTCGGCGCGGGCGAGCTTGAAGCTCGGCGCCGCTGTGCCTGGGGCGATGACGGTCACTACGCTTATTTGCGCAGGCCGAGCTCTTTGATGAGGGCGCGGTAGCCCTCGAGGTCGCGGCGGCGCAGGTAGGCGAGGAAGCGGCGGCGCTGGCCGACGAGCATCAGCAGGCCGCGGTAGGAGTGGAAGTCGTTGGCCTGCTCGCGCAGGTGCCCGTTGAGGTGGTTGATGCGCTCCGTCAGCAGCGCGATCTGGACCTTGGTGTTGCCGGTGTCCTGCTCGTTGGCGCCGAACTTGGCGGCGATCTCGCGCTTGCGCTCACTTGTTATTGCGGCCATGGTCCGGGCACGGTAGCAGACGCGAACCGCTCGGCCCTGAAACCGCGCGGGCCTCGCGCCGGGCCCTATCCGGCGATCTCGCGCGTGCGCGCGACGTCGCGGTGCATCTGCTCGATCAGCGCGGTGGGGTCGGAGAAGCGCCGCTCGCCGCGCAGCCGCGCGAGGAAGCGCAGGCGCAGCTCGCTGCCGTACAGGTCGCCGTCAAAGTCGAGGATGTAGGCCTCGATCAGCTCGCCGCGCCCGGTCTGAAATGTGGGGCGCACGCCGATGCTGACGGCCGCCGGACGCGTGCCGATCGCCTCGCTCGCGGCGATGCACGCGTAGACGCCGTGTCCGGGGCACACAAGCGCCTCGTCGGGCACGAGGTTGGCCGTCGGGAAGCCGAGCTCGCGCCCTCGCTGATCGCCGGGCACGACCTCCCCGCGCAGCTCGAAGCCGGCGCCCAGCAGCCGGTCGGCCTCGGCCACCTCGCCGGCGAGCACCAGTCCGCGGATGTGGCTGGAGGAGACGATCTCGCCGTCGACCTCCAGCAGCGGATGCACGACGGTGCTGAAGCGCCGATCGGCCGACAGCAGCGGCGGGTCGCCCTGCGCCTTGTGCCCGAAGCGGAAGTTCTCGCCGATCGCGACCTGCTTCGCGCCGAGCGCGCCGACGAGCACGTCGTCGATGAACTCGCTGGCGGAGCGGCTCGCGAACTCGCGGTCGAAAGGAATCACGATCAGCTCCTGCACGCCGAGCGAGGCGACCAGCTCGGCCTTGCGCTCGAGCGTGGTCAACAGCTTCGGGGTGTGCTGCGGCGAGACGACGGACACGGGGTGAGGCTCGAACGTGAGCACGCTGTCGGCGCCCTTGATCACCTCGCGATGGCCGAGGTGCACGCCGTCGAAGGTGCCCACCGCGACGCTGCGCTCGGTTCCGCGCTCCACGTCGGGCAGGCGAGTGACCTTCACGGCCGCAAAGCCTATTTGGAGATCACCCCGAGCGCCTGCTCCAGGGCGATCAGGGGCGGATCGCGCCACGGCTGCCCGCGCGCTGGCAGGCCGACCGCGTCGCGCACCTCGAACGGCCCGATCGCGGTACGCCGCAGTTCCAGGCAGTAGGCGTCGCCCAGATCGGCGATCAGCGAGCGCACGTAGGTCCCGGAGCCGCATTCGATCGCGAAGGCCGCACGCGGCGGCGCGCCCGGCGCGACGACGCCCGCCGGGACGTCGGGGTCGCGCCACAGCTGCTCGAAGCGGCTGACGGTGACGATCCGCTCGGGCATCTGGAAGCTCTCGCCGCGGCGCGCGCGCTTGTACGCGCGCTCACCGCCGATCTTCACAGCGGAGTAGATCGGCGGGCGCTGGCGCAGCTCGCCGGTCGGCAACACGGGCGGATCGGGCGGCACGCGTCCGGTGTGCGTGATCTCCCCCTCGGTGTCGCCGGTGCTCGACTGGGCCCCCAGCTGGGCCACGGTCTCATAGCGCTTGGGCAGCGCCATCAGCGCGTTCTGGGCCTTGGTGGCTTTGCCGACGAGCACCAGCAGCAGGCCTGTCGCGAACGGGTCGAGCGTGCCGGCGTGTCCCGTGCGCGCGCCGCCGAGCGCCCGTCGCACGGCGGCGACGACATCGTGCGAGCTGATCCCGGCGGGCTTGTCGATCAGCAGCACACCGTCCATCGCGCAGCACACCTGGCAGTCTCGCCGCCGCGACCCGCTCAGGCGAGCGTGGCAGCGGCGTGCCCGTCTGAGGATGGGTGCAGCTGTGCTGCGATCGCCTCGCGCAGGAACACGATCAGCTCCTCCGGCTCGAGCGGCGTGGAGAAGCCGGCCGCGCGGCGGTGGCCACCGCCGCCCTGAGCGCGGGCGATGATCGAGACGTCGACGTCGTCGTCGGTCGCGCGCAGCGAGACTTTGTACTGGCCCTTGCGCTCGCCGCTCGAGAGCTCGCGCACGAGCACGGCGACCTTCGTGCCCTCCAGCGCGCGCAGCTGGTCGATGATGCCCTCGGAGTAGCTCTCTTCGGCGTCGGCGCGATCGAAGTCCTCGGCGCTGAGCGTCGCGATCGCGAGCTCGCCGCCGTCGAAGCGCTGTAGCTGCGCGAGCGCGAGCGCGAGCAGCGTGAGCTTGCCCAGTGGCACGCCCTCATACAGCCTGCGGTACACGCCGGGGACATCGACGCCCGCTTCGATCAGCTCGGCGGCCATCGCGTGCGCGCGTGGCCCGGTGTTCTCGTACATGAAGCGCCCGGTGTCGGTGATCAGCCCGATGTAGAGCGCCTCGGCAACCGCCGGCGTCGGGCGCACGCCGAGCCCGTGCATCAGGTCCCACACGATCTCCGCCGTGCACGAGGCCTCGGGCACGACGTGGTTGAGCGTGCCAAAGCGCGTGTTGTCGTGGTGGTGGTCGATGTTCAGCAGGTGCGCACCGTCGCGCAGCACGCTGGCGGAGTTGCGGTCGATGTTGCCGCAGTCGAGGAACACCACGGTGCGCTCGGCGATGTCGGCCGGCGGCAGCGTGATCAGGCCGTCGAGCGAGAAGAAGCGGTACTCGCGCGGCAGCGGCAGGTCGGCGGGCGAGATGAACATCGCCGAGTCCTTGCCGAGCGCGCTCAGCAGGCCCTGCATCGCGACCAGCGAGCCCAACGCGTCGCCGTCGGGGTTCTCGTGCGCGGCGAGCACGAAGCGCTGGTCTTCACGCAACCGCGCGAGCACGAGCTCACGCGTCTCCTGAACGGGCGGGATCTCGCTCACGAGCCCTCGCTCGTGTCCGCCTCGGGGGCCTGTGCGATCAGCTCCTCGACGCGCAGCGCCCGGTCGGTGGTGTCGTCGTAGAAGAACTCGAGCGCCGGCGTGCGCTTCAAGCGCAGCTCGCCGGCGACGCGCGCCTGCAGGAAGCCGTGGGCGCTGCGCAGGCCGTCGAGCGTGAGCTCGCGCTCGTCCGGGGTCGACGGCCCACCGGCGGCGCCGAGGACGCTCACGTACACGCGCGCATGGCGTAGGTCTGGGCTGGTTCTGACGTCGGTCACGGTTACAAATCCCACTCTCGGGTCCTTCAGGTCCCCTGCCACGGCATCGCCGAGCACCTGCCGGATCGCCTCGTCCACCCGACGCATCCGTCCTGTGCTCATCCTACCCCTCCAATTCCGCGCGACGGCCTCGGTCCCTGCTCGGGTCAGACAGACAGCTCGCGCTCTACCTGGCGTGTCTCGTAGGTCTCGAGCACGTCGCCCTCGTGCAGGTCCTGGAAGTTCGCGAGCACGATGCCGCACTCGAAGCCGCTTGCGACCTCGCGCACGTCCTCGTTGAAGCGGCGCAGGCTGTCGATCGTGGTGTCGTAGATGACGGTGCCCTCGCGCACGACACGCACGTGCGAGCCGCGCGTGATCTTGCCCTCGGTGACGAATGAGCCGGCGATCGTGCCGATGCGCGACGCTTTGAACAGCTGGCGCACCTCGGCCTGGCCCAGCGACGTCTCGACCTCGGCGGGCTCGAGCATGCCCTGCATCGCCGCGCGCAGCTCTTCGATCGCGCGGTAGATGACGGCGTAGGAGCGGATCTCGACGCCCTCGCGGTCGGCGATCTGGCGCGCGTCGCCGACGGGCCGCACGTTGAAGGCGAGGATCACGCCCTCTGACGCCGCGGCAAGCATCACATCGGACTCGTTGATGCCACCCACGCCGCGGTGGATGATGTTGACCTTGACCTCCTGCTGTGGCAGCTTGGCGATCTCGTCCTCGATCGCCTCGAGCGAGCCGGCGACGTCGGCCTTGACGACCAGGCCGAGCTCCTTGACGGTGCCCTCCTGAGCGAGCTTGAAGACGTCCTCGAGCGAGACCTTGCGCCCGGAGCGCCGCGCGAGCGCCTCGGTCTTCAGGCGGTTGGCGCGCTCGCCCGCGAGCTGGCGCGCACGGCGCTCGTTCTCGACCACGCGCACGTGCTCGCCCGCCTCGGGCACGCCGTCGAAGCCGAGCACCTCGACCGGCTGGCCCGGCATCGCCCGTTTCAGTTTGCCGCCGGTGAAGTCGTGCATCGCGCGCACGCGCCCGAAGTGCGCGCCCGCGACGAGCGCATCGCCGACGCGCAGGGTGCCGCGCTGGATCAGGATCGTCACGACGGGACCGCGTCCGGGGTCGAGCTTGGACTCGATCACCGCGCCCGATGCCTCGGCGCCGGCGTTGGCCTTCAGCTCCTCGAGGTCGGTCACCACCTGGATCGTCTCGAGCAGCGTGTCCAGGCCCTCGCGGGTCTTGGCGCTGACGTCGACGAACTCGGTGTCACCGCCCCACTCTGAGGGCTGCAGGCCGTGCTGGGTCATCTCCGTGCGCACGCGCTCGGGCTGCGCGCCCTCCTTGTCGATCTTGTTGACGGCGACGATGATCGGCACTTCGGCCGCCTTGGCGTGGTCGATCGCCTCCTCGGTCTGCGGCTTGACGCCGTCGTCGGCCGCGACCACGATCACCGCCAGGTCGGTGACTTTCGCGCCGCGGGCGCGCATCGCGGTGAACGCCTCGTGGCCGGGCGTGTCGAGGAAGGTGATCTCTTTGCCGGCGTGGCGCACCTGGTAGGCGCCGATGTGCTGCGTGATGCCACCGGCCTCGCCTGCGACCACCTCGGTCTCGCGAATGGCGTCCAGCAGCGAGGTCTTGCCGTGGTCGACGTGGCCCATGATCGTGACCACCGGCGGGCGCTCGATCAGGTCCTCCTCGGCGTCCTCGAATTCCGGCTCGACCTCGACGTCGTCGGCGGCATGCACGATCTCGATCTGCTTGTCGAACTCATCGGCGAGCACCTGGATGGCGTCGTCGGAGAGCGTCTGCGTGAGCGTCGCCATCTCCCCCAGCGACATCAGCTTCTTGATGATCTCCGGCACCGGCACGCCGAGGTACTCGGCGATGTCCTTGACGGTCGAGCCGGAGTTGACGCGGATCAGATCCGTGGCCTCCATCGCGGCGGTGTCGATCGGGGCGATCGTCTCGTCGTAGGTTCCGCGCCGGCGACGCCCGCGTCGCGGACGGCGCTGCGGCTGGTTGGAGGGGCCGCCCTGCTGGCGGCGCGAGGCTTGCGAGTCGATCACGACCCGCCTGCGTCCACCGGGCCCGATATCGCCGGGCGTGCGCTCGCCGGTGCGCGAGTCGCGCGTGGGCCGCACGCGCTCGGCGGCGGCAGCAGCGGCAGCGGCGGCTGATGGCGCGGAGCCGGCGGAAGCGGCCGCGGTGGGCGCGGAGCCAGACGCAGCGGCGGCGACCGGCGCGGGGGCCGATGCGCTCGGGCTGGGCGCGGGCGCACTCTGCGCTGACGGTGCTGCGGTTCCCGCGGGTGCGGGTGCGGGCGCGGTGGCGCTTGCCGCCGGTGCTGATGGCGCGGCGCGTGGTGGCGCTGGCGCCGGTGCGGGCTTGGCGGCGGGCGCGGCAGTCGCCTTCGCGGCGGGCGCGCCGTTGGAGCTCGCGGGCGAGGCGGCCGCGCCCACGCCGAGCGCGCGCAGCGCGGCGTCCTCCTCGACGGAGGAGGCGGCGGCCTTGGCGTCGATGCCGGCGAGCTTCAGCTTCTCGAGCAGCTCTTTGCTCGAGAGACCGTGCTCCTTGGCGATCTCGTGTACGCGCTTCTTACTCATGGTTAACCGATTCTACGAGCTTGGGGTCGAGCGTTACCGCAGAGCGCAGCGCACGCGCAATTCCACCACGACGCGTCGCGCGCTCCAGGCAGGTGGGATCCGCGACTGCGCCGGCGTGCGCGTCTCCGGCGCGGCACAGGTAGGCGCCGCGCCCTGGCAGCGTGCCGGCGCGATCGGCGACCGCGATCCTGGGAGCGCGCGCGCCGCCGCTGGCCGGGCGCTGATCGCTCACGGCGATGCGCAACAGCTCTGGCTTCGGCGCTATCCGCCCGCAACCGACGCAGCGGCGCCGGGGCACGTGCCGCTCTATGTCGCCTGCTCCTCGGCGGCCGGCTCGCCGGCCTGCTCCGGGACGTGTACGGCCTGCGCGTCGGCGGGAGCCTCAGCGGGCGCGTCCTGCGGCCCGGCGACTGCGTCTGCGGCGGGGGCATCCGCTGCGGGCGCATCCGCGGCCGGCACGTCCTGCGGCTCGGCGGGTGCCTCGACGGCTGCGGGTGCCGCGCCGTCGGCGCTCTCGGAGGCGAGATCGCCGACGTTGTCGCTGGCGATGTGCGCGAGCGCCTGGTGGCTTTCCAGCCCGCAGTAGCGCGAGTTGGGCAGCGAGGCGTTGGGGCAGCGCCTGCCGTTGGAGAGAATCGCCGCACAGCGACCCTGCACCTCCTCCTCCTCGTAGCCGTGCTCGGCCTCCTCGGCCGCGAACTCGGTCTCCGAGCGGATGTCCACGCGCCAGCCGGTCAGACGCGCGGCCAGGCGCGCGTTCTGGCCCTCGCGTCCGATCGCCAGCGAGAGCTGGTCGTCGGGCACGATCACGGTGGCCTGTTTGGCGTCGTCGTCGACGAGCACCTCGCGTACACGCGCGGGCGAGAGCGCCTTGGCGACGAAGCGCGCGGGCTCATCGTTGAAGGGGATGATGTCGATCTTCTCGCCGCGCAGCTCGGAGACGACCATACGCACGCGCGAGCCGCGCGGGCCGACGCAGGCGCCGACCGGGTCGACGCCGTCGGTGTGCGAGATGACGGCGATCTTCGAGCGGTAGCCCGGCTCGCGGGCGACGTTGGCGATCTCGACGAGGCCGTCGGCGATCTCCGGGACCTCGAGCTCGAACAGCTTCTTGATCAGCTCGGGGTCGCGCCGGGAGACGATGATCGCCGGCCCCTTGGTCGACGGCGAGACCTCCTTGATGACGGCCTTGATGCGCTGTGAGTGGTCGTAGCGCTCGCCCTCCACCTGCTCGGACTTGGGCAGCAGCGCCTCGACCCGTTCGCGCAACTGTACGAGCGTGTAGCGCGAGTCCGACTGCTGCACGATGCCGGTGATCAGCTCGCCGACGCGGTCGCGGTACTCCTCGTACATCATGTCGCGCTCGGCCTCGCGGATGCGCTGCAGGATCACCTGCTTGGCGGTCTGCGCGGCGATCCGCCCGAAGTCGTCGGGCGTGACGTCGCGTTCCTCGATCTGGTCGCGATATTCGGCGAACTTCTTGGGATCGATTTCCGGTTCCTCGGGTTCGCGCATCTCGCCGGTCTCGGGATCGACGGTGGTTTCCTCGTCGATCGTCTCGACGATCAGATGCGCCTCCAGGCGCTCGGGGATGATCAGCTCGATGACCCTGAAGTCGGCGGTCTCGCGGTCCATCTCGACCCGCGCGTACTTGGCCGAGTCGGGCTGCTTCTTGTACGCGGACAGAAGGGCGTCCTCGAGCGCGACCATCAGCTTCTCGGGCTCGATCCCCTTCTCGCGCGCAAGCGCATGCATGGCCTCAAGGATTTCGCGTGACATGGGCGGGCGGGGCTCCTTTAATCTTCGATCAGGTTCGAACGACGTATCTCCGAGTAGGGGATCGCGATGATGCCCCCGTCGGCGGCCAGTGTGACCTCCTCCTCGGTGGCTCCCACGAGCTCCCCCGTAAAGCTCTGTACCGGACGCGCGGATCCGTACCCGCCCGCCCGCTGCCCGTCGAGCTGCACGATCGGACGGGGGTGACGCGTGCGCACTCGCGCGCGGTGCCCGACGAAGCGGCGAAAGTGCGCGGGCTTGGTCAGCGGGCGCTCCGTGCCCGGCGATGAGACCTCGAGCGAGTAGCGCTCGCGCAGATCGTTGAGCGCGAGCGTCACGCGTTCGCACATGGCGAGCGTGACGCCGTCGGGATGGTCGATGAACACGCGCAGGCAGCGTCCGCCGGCGACCTCGGCGAGGAGTACCTCGATGTCGGGCTCGCTGTCGGCCAGACGCCTCTCTATCTCTGTCTGCAGCATGGTCATGAACTGGCTCCTTACGCAAAAAAAGCGGGCGGGCGCCCACTTTCGGTACTGCTACCGGCGCCTGCGCGACGGTACGAAAGCTGTCGTTCGAGGATAGCAGTGGGGCGTCTGCGCATAGCGGACTCAGCCGCGCTCGGCGTCCCGGCGAGCGCGTTCGCGGTACAGGCGATAGTCGGCGCGCTCGGGCGCCAGCGAGCACGCGAGCGCCAGCGGCTTGCACGCCTCGCGGTGGCGTCCGAGCAGCTGCATGGCGCGCCCCAGGCAGAACTGCGCGTAGTCGTTGGTGGGAGTTCGCGAGGCGACCGCGTCGAACTCGGCGGCGGCGCTTTCGTAGTGCTGGGCGTGAAACAGCGCGCGCCCGAGCGCCTCGCGGATCGAGGCCTTGTCGGGCTCGAGATCGCGTGCCCTGCTGAGCGGCACGATCGCAGCCTGATGGTCGCCGTGGTGCAGCAGCTCACAGCCTCGCTGGTAGAGGTCATAGACGCTCTCCATCAGGCGCAGTTTAACGGCTGTCGCGCAGGCCTTCGACGGCGTCGAGGATCGCCTCGGCGACCTGCGGCTTGCTGGCGCGCGGCACGTGATGCTCCTCGATCTGCCGGCCGGCCGCGCCGCCCTGGGTGCGCGCACTGGACCCGTTGACACCGTGCCCGAAGCTGAGGATCGTGACCTCGTTGGCGTCCACGTCGAAGCCGATGTCGGTGCGCGAGATGTCGTTGACGACGAGCGCGTCGAGGCCCTTGCCGGTGAGCTTGCCGCGCGCGTACTCGAGCGCCTGCTCGCCGTGCTCGGCGGCGAAGCCCACGAGCGTCTGGCCGTCGTGACGCTGGGCGGCCAGCCCGGCGAGCACGTCGGCAGTGGGTTCGAGCGCGAGCTCCAGGCGCGCGCGGGCGGTCTTCTTGATCTTGCCCTGCTCAGGTGCGGCGGGCGTGAAGTCGGCGACGGCGGCCGCCATCAGCAGCACGTCGCAGCGGGGGAACTCCTGCTCGCACGCGTCCTTGAGCTCGGCGGCGGTGACGACCTCACGCCTCGTCACGCCGGGGGGTGTGGCGAGCGCGACGTTGGCGGCGACGAGCGTGACCTCGGCGCCGCGCGCGCGTGCTGCCCCAGCGAGCGCGAAGCCCATGCGCCCGGAAGAGCTGTTGCCGACGAACCTGACGCTGTCGATCGGCTCGCGCGTGCCGCCGGCGGTGACCAGCACCTTGAGCCCGGACAGGCCGGCGTGCGCGTCCGGGGCCACGAGCCGAGCGTCCCCAGCCGCGCCTGGTGCGCGTTCGGCGAGCGCCTGTACGCATGCCGCGAGCACAAGCGCGGGCTCGGCCAGGCGCCCGACGCCTTCCTCGCCCTTGGAGGCCAGGCGACCGACGCCCGGCTCGACGACGATGACCCCACGCTCGCGCAGTGTCGCCAAGTTGGCCTGCGTGGCCGGGTGCTCGTACATGCGGTTGTTCATCGCCGGCGCGATCACCAACGGACAGGCGGCCGCCAGCGCACAGCTCGTGAGCAGGTTGTCGGCGAGACCGCCGGCGAGCTTGGCGATCGTGTTCGCCGACGCAGGCGCGATCACGTAGGCGTCGGCGTTTGCCACCAGCTCGAGATGACTGAGCGGCTCGTGCGTCGGCGCGGGCTGGTCAGGGAACGCGCCGCGCGCGGGATCGCGCTCGAACTCGCTCGTCAGCACCGGCGCACCGGTGAGCGCCGCGAAGGATGCCCTGCCGACGAAGCGCTGGCTGGCGGGCGTCTGCACGACGCGCACCGAATGCCCGTCAGCGGTCGCCACGCGCACGAGCTCGAGCGCCTTATACGCAGCGATACCGCCGCTGACGCCGAGCAGGATGCGGGACATGACTAGAGGTTGTAGAGCGCCTGGCAGGAGCTAGCAAGCCCTGGCCCATGCCTTGCGGCGATCGGGAGAGTCGAGGGGCAAGCGAGGCTTTGTTGAAATGCCAGCCCACCCGCGCGAAGCGTGCTGTGCACACGAGCGACCGAGGACGCAGCCTCGCGCCGCCCATCGCCTCTCCTGACTACCTGTAGTGGTACTTCATCTTCCCTGCTGCTACCTCCTCCAAGGCGATCGTGAGGTAGTTTTTGGAGGCGGTTTCAACCATCGGGGGCGGGAACTCGTCGAACGTGCCCTCGCCGAGGTTGTGGTAGTAGCTGTTGATCTGGCGGGCGCGCTTGGCGGCGACGATGACGCCGGCGTAGTTTGAGTCGACCTGCTCGAGCAGGCGGTCGATGCGAGGGGAGATCACGGTGGCTGTGCCCTTTCCTTGTTGACCTTGCAGTGTAGTGGCGCGAGGCGCGCTTCGAGGACATCGACTCGACGAGCCATATCGCCATGGCTATACGGAACTCGTGGTGGTGGTGTCGAGCTCCGCTTGGACTATGTCGGTGAGCTGCTGCAGCGCCTCGTCGAGTCGATCGTTGACGACGACGTGGGCGAACTCCGGCTGGGCGCCGAGCTCCTGCTCGGCGACGTGCAGGCGCCGCTCGACCTCCTCCTGGTCGTCGGTGCCGCGTCCGACGAGTCGCGTGCGCAGCGCGGCCAGCGACGGCGGGGCGATGAACACCTGCACGGCCTCGGGCATCGCTGCGCGTACCTGGCGCGCACCCTGGACCTCGATCTCGAGCACCACCGGCACGCCGGCGCGGACGCGGTCCTCGAGCTCGGAGCGCAGCGTTCCGTAGCTGCGCCCCGCGTAGTCGGCGTGCTCGACGAACTCGCCGGCGGCGACCCTGGCGTCGAACTCCTCGCGCGTGAGGAAGTGGTAGTCGACGCCATCGTGCTCGCCGGGGCGAGGGGCGCGCGTGGTAGCCGACACCGACAGCTCGAGCTTGGGGAGCCGCTCCATCAGCCCGCGTATGAGCGTCCCCTTGCCGACCCCAGAAGGCCCCGTTATGACGAACACGCGCGCCACCGCCGGCACCCTAGTGGTGGCTTCGGTGGGAACGGATCGCTAGCGGTGCAGGAGCGAGATGAGCTCGCTGCGCTGGCGCTCTGACAGGCCACCGATGGTCTTGCTCGGGGCGATGCGACAGTGGGCCAGGATCTTGTTGACCTTGACGCGACCGTACTTGGGGACGGCGAGCAGCATGTCGAAGACCTTGGCCGTCTCGACGTACTCCGGCGGGTCGAGCAGCAGCGAGTGGATCGAGCGCCGACCGGACTTCAGGTCGCGCTTCAGCTGCGCCCGCTGGATGCGGATCTGGTTTGCTCGCGCCAGCGCGTCCATCCTCTGGTTGAGCGACCGCTCGGGGGCGGTGGAGGTGTTTCCGGACGTCGTTCCGGTGACCGGCGCCATGGGCGGCGAGTCTACACACCCACGGCCGGCGATCAAGAAAATTCGCTCAATTCATCTAAACCTCATCCTGAGGTATAGGAACGTCGAGGTTGGTGTATGGTCGCGCGCGGAGTTTGCAGGGGTTTTTATGTGGCTCCAATCTTCGGCCAGCCAAGACGATGTCTGATCCGCGGGACCTATGCTTTGGTCGTCCGCGCCTATGCCGGCAGGCCGGATCGTTGCCTTCCGGACGCTGCCTGAGCCAGCTCTCGTGCGATTCTCGCGGCGGCGGCGGGATCGCGGAAGCTCTCGGTGCCGACCGCCACCAGCGTGGCTCCGACATCGAGCAGATCGCGTGCGTGCGCGGCGCTCTGCACGCCACCCATGCCGACCACGGGGATCGCCACGCGCGCGGCCACGGCCGCGACCTGGGCGAGCGCGACCGCGCGGATCGCCGGCCCGGACAGGCCGCCGGTGCCCCCGCCGAGCCACGGAGCTCCGGTCCGCGGCGCGAGCGCCATCGCGCGCAGCGTGTTGATCAGCGACACCGCGTCGGCTCCCCCCTGCTCGGCCGCGAGCGCACAGGCGGCCACGTCGGCGGTGTTGGGCGTGAGCTTGACGATCATCGGCTTGGCTGTGCGCTGGCGCACGGCGCGCACGACCTGCTCCAGCTGGCGCGGGTCGGCGCCGATGTCGAGGCCGGTCTCGACGTTGGGGCAGGACACGTTGAGCTCGATCGCGGCGATCTCGCTGCGCGCGTCGCACGCCTCGAGCAGTGTCGCGAGCTCCTCGGCGCTCGCGCCCATGACGTTCGTGATCAGCGGCACGCCGCGTCCGTCGACGCCGGCGCCGGCAGCCGCGCCGATGCCGATCTCGGCGAGCTGCGGCAGGTCCTCGCGCAGGTAGCCGTCGAGTCCCTTGTTGGGCAGGCCGATCGAGTTGATCAGGCCGGCCGGCGCCTCCCACAGTCGCGGCGGCGGGTTGCCGATGCGGGGCGCCAGTGTAATCGTCTTGGAGACGTAGGCCGCGAATGGGAAGCGCTCGCGCAGCTGCTCGCCGAAGGCGCGCCGCGCAGCGATCGCGTCGAACGTGCCGGAGCCGTTGATGATCGGATGGGCGAGCCGCAGGCCGCAGAACTCGACGCTCGCGCCGGCGCCGGCGCTCACGCCGGGGCTCCCGCGTGCGCGTCGATGTGCTCCAGCTCGGCTGCGTCGATCACGGGCCCGTCCACGCACACGCGCAGATAGCCGCCGCCGCGCGTTGGCACGACGCAGCCAAAGCAGGCGCCGAAGCCGCACGCCATGCCCGCCTCGAGCGCGAGCTGCGCGGGCACGCCGCGCTGCTCGCACATGGCCCTGACGCCCTCGAGCATCGGCGCCGGCCCGCAGGCGTAGACGACCGCGTGCGGGTCGCGCTGGAGCTCCGCGGCGAGCAGCTCGGTGACGAGGCCGTGGTGGCCGACGGAGCCGTCGTCGGTTGCGACGTGCGCGCCGCTCAGCAGCGCGGCGCCGGCGGCGCGCGCGGCGTCGCGGAAGCCGAGCAGTACGGTCACCGCGTCCGCGCCGCTCGCCGTGTCGGCGTTGGCGCCGTCGCTGAGCGTGTCCTGGAGGATCGCGAGCGGTGCGATGCCGACGCCGCCGCCGACGAGCAGCGCGCGGCGTTGATCGAGCTCCCGCCCCCCTGCGCTGAAGCCGCGCCCGAGCGGCGCGAGCGCCCACAGGCGCTCGCCGGGTCGCAGCTCGCACAGGCGGCGCGTGCCGGGGCCGACGTCCTCGATCAGGAAGTGCGACTCGCCGTCACGATGACGCGCGATGGAGAAGGCGCGCGGGACGTACGGCCGGTCGGACTCCCCTCCCCCCCAGCGCTCGACCGCGGCGAGCATCGCGAACTGGCCGGGCTCCGCATTGAGCGCCCGCCCACCCCCGAGCGGATCGACGGCGCGCAGGACACGGTAGGCGCCCAGCTCGTCGATGCCCGTGACCGTCAGCTCGCGCCTGCCGAACGGGGCCTCGCTCACGCCACCCCGGCCCCGTCGGGACTGGCGCTGCGCTCGTCGTGCGCTGTGGCGGTGATGGCGCGTGTGGCGCCGGGCCGGCGGGCCATGCCGTGCAGCTCCTGCAGGCACAGGACCTCCGGCTCGCCGCTGCGGTGGGCGCTTGCGATCGCGCGCGCGGCGGAGATGCCGGCGGCGAGCGTCGTCAGGCAGGGAATCCCGTGCGCGACGGCGGCGCGGCGTATCTCGTAGCCGTCGGTGCGCGCGCCGACGCCGGTGGGCGTGTTGACGACGAGGTGCACGTCGCCGCGCTCGATCCAGTCGAGCACGTGCGGCGAGCCCTCGGCGATCTTGTTCAGCGGTTGAGCGGGCACGCCCATGCGCGCGATCGCCTCGGCGGTGCCGCGCGTGGCGACGATCCGAAAGCCGCATTCGTGCAGGCTCTGCGCGACCGCGAACGCGCCGGCCTTGTCGGAGTCGGTGACGGTGATGAAGACGGTGCCGGCGCGCGGCAGCGGCACGCCGGCGGCGGCCTGCGCCTTGGCGAACGCGGTGGGGAAGTCGCGCGCGATGCCCATCACCTCGCCGGTGGAGCGCATCTCGGGGCCGAGCAAGGCGTCTGAGCCCTCGAAGCGGTCGAACGGCAGCACGGCCTCCTTGACCGACACGTGCTCGCCGAAGCCGATCCCCTGACGATCATGCGGCAGCTCGAGCTGGGCGATGCGCTCGCCGAGCATGATCCGGCAGGCGAGCTTGGCGAGCGGCAGGCCGATCGCCTTGGACACGAACGGGACCGTGCGCGAGGCGCGCGGGTTGGCCTCGATCACGTACAGCTCGCCGCCGGCGACGGCGTACTGCACGTTGAGCAGCCCGACGACGCCGAGCGCGAGCGCGATCTCGCGCGTGGCGGTGCGGATCTGCTCGAGCATCTCCTCGCCGAGCGAGTGCGGCGGCAGCACGCAGGCGCTGTCGCCGGAGTGCACGCCGGCCTCCTCGACGTGCTGCATGATGCCGCCGATCCACACGTCGTGGCCGTCGCAGAGCGCGTCGACGTCGACCTCGGTGGCGTCCTCGAGGAAGCGGTCGAGAAATATCGATGGAGAGCCGCCGCCAACCTCGCGGCGCAGGTAGTCGGCGAGGCCGTCGTGCGCGTAGACGATCTCCATGGCGCGGCCGCCGAGCACGTAGGAGGGCCGCACGATCAGCGGGAAGCCGACGAGGTCGGCGCACTTGAGCGCCTCCTGCAGCGAGCCGGCGGTGGCGTACGGCGGCGCCTTGTAGCCGAGGCGGTCGAGCAGCGCGCCGAAGCGCGCGCGGTCCTCGGCGAGGTCGATCGCGTCGACGCTCGTGCCGAGCAGCGGCACGCCCGCGGCGACCAGCCCGGCGGCGAGCTTCAGCGGCGTCTGCCCGCCGAACTGCACGATCACCCCCAGCGGCTTCTCGACCTCCACCACGGCGAGCACGTCGTCGAGCGTGAGCGGCTCGAAGTACAGGCGGTCGGAGGTGTCGTAGTCGGTGGAGACGGTCTCGGGGTTGCAGTTGATCATCACCGCGTCGCGCCCGGACGCGCGCACGGTCATGGCGGCGTGCACGCAGCAGTAGTCGAACTCGATGCCCTGGCCGATGCGGTTGGGGCCGGAGCCGAGGATCACGACCGACTCGCGCGCGCCGCGGCGGACCTCGTTGGCCGGCGTGCGCTCCCAGCCTGAGTAGTAGTAGGGCGTGCGCGCAGGGAACTCGGCGGCGCAGGTGTCGACCGAGCGGAACGAGCGCTCGCCGGCAAACGGCGCGTCTGGGTCAAGCGCGAGCTCGCGCAGCTCGCGCAGGAACCATGGGTCGATGCGGGTGCGCTCGTGAACCGCGTCGATGCTCGTGCCTCTGCTGAGCAGCTCGAGCACGGTCTCGTAGCGGTCAGCGGCGGGCGTCCGTAGGCTCTCGAGCAGCCGCTCGTCGGAGACCTGCGAGAGCGACGGCGTCTTGTCGAGCTCGCGCGAGCGCAGCGCCTTGGCGAACGCCTGCTGGAACGTGCGCCCGATCGCCATCGCCTCGCCGACGGACTTCATGTGCGTGGTGAGCGTGGGGTCGGTGCTGGGGAACTTCTCGAAGGCGAAGCGCGGCCACTTGACGACGACGTAGTCGATCGTCGGCTCGAAGCACGCGGGCGTGGCGCCGGTGATGTCGTTGTCGATCTCGTCCAGGCGGTAGCCGACGGCCAGGCGCGCGGCGATCTTGGCGATCGGGAAGCCGGTCGCCTTGGAGGCGAGCGCAGAGGAGCGCGACACGCGCGGGTTCATCTCGATCACGAGGATCTCGTCGGTCTCCGGGTTGACCGCGAACTGCACGTTGGAGCCCCCGGTCTCGACGCCGACCGCGCGGATCACCGCGATCGCCTGGTCGCGCAGCTGCTGGTAGAGGCGGTCGGTGAGCGTCTGCTGCGGCGCGACCGTGACCGAGTCGCCCGTGTGCACGCCCATCGGGTCGACGTTCTCGATCGAGCACACGATCACGACGTTGTCGGCGCGGTCGCGCATCACCTCCAGCTCGAACTCGCCCCAGCCGATCACCGACTCGTCGAGCAGCACCTGCCCGATCGGCGAGGCCTCCAGACCCTGCGCGACGATCCGCTCGAACTCCTTCTCCGTGCGTGCGATGCCGCCGCCGCGGCCGCCGAGCGTGTAGGCGGGCCGCACGATGCACGGCAGGCCGAGCGAGCCCTTCTGGCCGTGCGCGCCCGTCATCGCCGCGCGGGCTTCGTCGAGGCTCGTGACGATCTCGCTGCGCGGCATCCGCAGGCCCGCCTTGGCCATCGCCTCGCGGAACAGGTCGCGGTCCTCGGCGCACGCGATCGCGTCGTAGTTGGCGCCGATCAGCTCGACGCCGAAGCGCTCCAGCGTGCCGTCGTCGTGCAGCGCCTTTGACAGGTTGAGCGCGGTCTGACCTCCCAACGTGCCCAGCAGCGCGTCGGGGCGCTCGCGCTCGATCACCTGCGCGACCGGTCCGGGCAGCAGCGGCTCGATGTAGGTCGCGTCGGCGAACTCCGGGTCGGTCATGATCGTCGCCGGGTTGGAGTTGACGAGCACGACCTCGTAGCCCTCCTCGCGCAGCACCTTGCACGCCTGCACGCCGGAGTAGTCGAACTCGGCCGCCTGGCCGATCACGATCGGCCCCGAGCCGAGGATCAGGATCTTGTGGATATCGTCGCGGCGCGGCACTCAGCGATCCCCTTGCACGCGGCGCGCCTGCGGGCCGACAGGCGTCATGCGGCCGCCTGGATCCGCTCCAGGAAACGATCGAACAGGTACAGGCTGTCGTGCGGGCCGGGGCCGGCCTCGGGGTGGTACTGGACGGTGCCGCCGGGGACGTCGAGCAGCTCGAGGCCCTCGACGGTGCGGTCATACAGGTTGACGTGCGAGAGCGCGGCGGCGCCGAAGTCGGTCTCCCAGCGCACGGGCTCGTCGCTGTCGATCGTGCGCGAGCCGCCGGGGCCGAGCGCGGCGAAGCCGTGGTTCTGGGAGGTGATCTCGACGCGCCCGGTCTGCAGGTCGCGGACGGGGTGGTTGGCGCCGTGGTGGCCGAAGGGCAGCTTGAACGTCTCCAGGCCGACGGCGCGGCACAGCAGCTGGTGCCCGAGGCAGATGCCCCACACGGGCTTGCAGCCGACGAGCGCGCGCACGGTCTCAACGATGTAGCTCAGCGCGGCGGGGTCGCCGGGACCGTTGGAGAGGAACACGGCGTCCGGGTCCTCGGCGAGCAGCTCCTCGGCGCTGGTGGTGCATGGGTGCAGCGTCACGCGCGCGCCGCGGGCGACGAGCTCGCGCACCATCGAGGCCTTGATGCCGGTGTCGAGCACGGCGATGCGCGGCCCGTCGCCGCTGCCGTGGCGGCTGACGCGATCGGGCGTCACGAGCCGCGCGAGGTCCTGCCCGGCCATCGGCGGCTCGGCGTCGATCAGCTCGCGCGCCTGCGCTTGCGACATCGCCGCTGGGAACACGCCGCCGCGCATCGCGCCGGCCTCGCGGATGTGCTGCACGAGCGTGCGCGTGTCGACGCCGCTGATCGCCTGCACGCCGCAGTCGGCGAGCCAGTCCAGCCAGCCGCGCTCGGCGCTGGGCGCGTCCTCCCGGTTGCACGCCTCGCGCATGATCGCCGCGCGCGCCCATGCGCGCTCCGACTCCATCGCCTGCGAGCTGGCGCCGTAGTTGCCGATGTGGGGATACGTATAGGCGATCAGCTGGCCGGCGAACGACGGGTCGGTCATCGACTCCTGGTAGCCGGACATGCCGGTCGTGAACACGATCTCACCGACCGCGTGGCCGTCCCCCTCCGGGGACGATGCGGCGCCACACGCCTCGCCGTCGAAGCGCGTGCCGTCCTCGAGCAGTACGTAGGCGGTCGCGTCGTTCACAGAATCAGCTTCTGGATGGCCTTGAACTCGGGCGTGCCGGCGCGCTCGAGCAGCTCGAACAGCGCCGTCTCGACGGTGCTGAGCACCGCGCCGGCGCCGATCATGCGCTCCAGGCCGCACTCGTAGTCGATGTCATGGCGCGAGCCGACCGCGTCGGCGGGCACGTGAACTTCGATCCCGTCCGCGAGCAGGTCGTGGACTGTCTGGCTGACGCACACGTGGGTCTCGATCCCGCAGACGATCGCCTGCTCGGCGCCGCGGAGGTCGAAGCCCTCGGCGCGCGCGGCCGAGAACACCGTCTTCTCGATCCGCGGCTCATCCTTGAGGCCGAGCTCGGGCGCGCTCTCGCCGAGCCCTTTCGGGTACTGCTCGCTGACAAGCGTGTGAAGCCCGAGGATGCGCGCGGCCTCGAGCAGCGTGGCGCACGCGCGCGCGACGCTCTCGAACGACGCGTACGGGCGAAAGCCCTGCTGCACGTCCACGACGATCAGCGCGGTGCGGTCGCGTGTCAGCAGGCCCATCAGGCACCTGCCTCGCTGCCGGTGGCACCTCGAGCGACGCTCATCGGACTGCCTCCGTGCTCAGCGCGCGGTGACGGTGGGCGATCGCGCCGGCCGCGATCGTCATCAGCACCAGGCCCTGGAGCTCGCGCCCGGCGAAGCAGCAGTTCTCCGAGCGGCTCTCCCAGCCGTGCTCGCCGGCGACCCACACCGCGTCGAGGTCGACGAGCGTCAGGTTCGCGGGTGCGCCGACGGCGATCGACGGCGTCGGCAGCTCGAACAGCGCGGCGCCGGCGGTCATTCGCCGCACGAGCAGCGCGAGGTCGATGATGCCGGGCAGCACGAGGCCGGTGTGCAGCGCGGCGAACGCTGTCTCGAGGCCGGTGCTGCCCATCGGCGCCTGCTCGAAAGGCACTTCCTTCTCGTCGCGTGCGTGCGGCGCATGGTCGGTGGCGACGCAATCGATCGTGCCGGCGCGCAGCCCCTCGATCAGCGCCAGGCGGTCGGCCTCGGTGGCCAGCGGCGGGTACATCTTCATGCGCGTGTCCATGCTGCGCACATCCTGCTCGGTGAGCAGCAGATGGTGCGGGCAGACCTCGCCGCTGACCCTCCAGCCTTGGCTCTTGGCGGCGGCGAGCGCGTCGACGGAGGCGGCGCAGGACATGTGCTGGAAGTGCACGCGGCCGTCCTCGTAGCCGGCGAGCGCGGCGTCGCGCGCGAGCATCGTCGACTCGGCGATGCTCGGGATCCCGCCGATCCCGAGCGCGGCGCTGACCGCGCCCTCGTGCATGGCGCCGCCGCGCGAGAGCGTCGGGTCCTCCTCGTGCAGCGACAGCACGCCGCCGCACAGGCGCTGGTACTGCAGCGCCTTGCGCAGCATGCCGGCGCTCTGCACGGGCCGCCCGTCGTCGGTGAACCCCAGCGCGCCCTCCTGCCTGAGCTCGGCCATCTCGGTCAGCTGCTCGCCTTCGGAGCCGCGTGTGATCGCCGGCAGGAAGCCGACCGGGATGCGCGCCTCGCGCGCGGCGGCGTCGCGCAGCGAGCGCAGCAGCGGCGCCGAGTCGAGCACCGGGTCCGTGTTCGGCATCGCGATCACCGCGCCGAAGCCGCCCGCGGCGGCGGCGCGCGTGCCGCTGTCGAGGTCCTCCTTGTGCTCCTGCCCGGGCGTGCGCAGATGCACGTGCGGGTCGAAGAACGCGGGCAGCAGGCGCAGACGCCCGCCGCCGTCGATCAGCTCCCGCTCGCCGGCGGCGTCGACGCTCTGCGGTTCGCGCTCCAGCTCCCCGGGCGCGCCCAGCTCCGCGATGCGCCCTCCACTCACGCGCACGTCGTGGCGCGCGTCGATCCCCGCGCGCGGGTCGAGCACGTGCACGTCGCGCAGCAACAGCTCGGCGGGCGACGGCAGCCCGCCGATGAGCCAGTCGATCGCGCTCACGCGGGCTGGCCCCCGAGCACAGGCTCCGCGGCGGGCGCCGGCCGCGGCTCCCTGGCGCCCGCGAGCAGCTCGTAGAGCACGGCCATGCGCACGACCACGCCGGCCTGCACCTGCGCGGTGATCACGGCCTGCGGCGAGTCGACCACCTCGCCCGAGAGCTCGACGCCGCGGTTCACCGGGCCGGGGTGCATCAGCGTCTGGTGCGGCGCGAGCCGCCTGCCGTTGATCTGATACCAGGCTGCGTACTCGCGCATCGACGGCACCCACGTCTCGCTCATGCGCTCGTGCTGCATCCGCAGCGCGTACACGACGTTGGCCGAGTCGAGCTCATCGAGCGTGTAGCGCACCTCGCAGCCGAGCTCCTCGATGCCGCGCGGGATCAGCGTCGGCGGCCCCGCGACCGTGACGTTGGCCCCCATCAGCTGGAACGCGAGGATGTTCGAGCGCGCCACGCGCGAATGCGCGATGTCGCCGACGATCCAGATGCGGGCGCCGTCGAGCGCGCCCAGGTGGCGGCGCAGCGTGTAGATGTCGAGCAGCGCCTGCGTGGGGTGCTCGTGCTTGCCGTCGCCGGCGTTGACGATCGCGGCGCTGCACCATCCGGAGACCAGCTCGGCAGCGCCCGCCCACGGCGTGCGCAGCACGATCGCGTCGGGCTTGTGCGCGCTGAGCGTCAGCACGGTGTCCTTCAGCGACTCGCCCTTCTCGACGCTCGAGCCGCTCGCGGCGAAGTTCACGACGTCGGCCGACAGGCGCTTGGCGGCGAGCTCGAACGAGCCGCGCGTGCGTGTCGAGGACTCGTAGAAGAGGTTCAGCACCATGCGCCCGCGCAGCGTCGGCAGCGTCTTGATCTCGCGGTCTGAGACCTCGGCGAAACGCTCCGCCTGGCTGACGATCCGCTCGATGTCCTCGCGCGTGAGATCCGCGATCGAGATCAGGTGGTTCATGCGGCACGCTCCCCTGGGGACGCATGGCAAGCTGGTCCAGGACGCAGGGAGCGTGGCGTGCTTTGCACGCGAGCGACCGAGGACGCCGATCCAGCGCCGCCATGCGTGCCCAGGGCGATCGCGACCTCGTCGACGCCGTCCAGCTCCCGCAGCCGCACGTACACGTGCTCGGCGCTGGAGGTGGGCAGGTTCTTGCCGACGTAGTCGGGGCGGATCGGCAGCTCGCGGTGACCGCGATCGACGAGCACCGACAGCTGCACGCGCTGCGGGCGCCCGTAGGCGAACAGCGCCTCGATCGCGGCGCGCACGGTGCGTCCGGTGAACAGCACGTCGTCGACGATCACCACGGTCAGCCCGGTGACGTCGAAGTCGATGTGCGAGGCGTGCAGCACCGGCGCGTCGGGGCGCGTGGCGACGTCGTCGCGGTAGAAGCCGATGTCGAGGTCGCCGAGCAGCACGTCTGTGCCGAGGATCTCCTCGAGCAGCGCGTGCAGCCTGTTAGCGAGAAAGGCACCGCGGCGGTGGATGCCAACGAGCGCCGGCGCCGGATTTCCGGGGTTGCGCTCGATGATCTCGTGGGCGATGCGCGTGAGCGCCCGCCCCACTTCCTCCTCGTGGAGGACCACCTTCTCGTCAGCTGACATCGTTTCCTTCCTGGCCTCACGGGACCGGGTTAAAGGAGCACCGTGAATGTATCAGGAGGATGCGACGGGCTCCCCGTGCGGGGACTGCGCGGGCTCGGCTGGCTCGGACGTGTTGGGCTCGGATGGCGCGCCGGTCGCTCCCGCCTGCGCGCGCTCGCGCGCCACACGCTCGGACCAGCGAACGAGCGTGGCGCCGCCGCGCTCGGGGAACGGCACGTCGATCGTGTCGAAGTCACGGGCGGCCTCGGTGGCGGCGAACACGGCGCGTGCCTCGTCGCGCAGCTCACCACCCGCGTAGCGGCTGGAGACGTGCGTGAGCGCGAGCAGCCGAACCTCGGCCTCGCGCGCCAGTTCCGCGGCCTGGCGGGCGGTGCTGTGCTGCGTCAGGCGTGCGCGCTCGGCGTCCTCGTGCAGGAACGTCGCCTCGTGTACGAGCACGTCGGCCTGGTGCGCGGCGATCGCGAGCATCTCGCACGGCGCGGTGTCGCCCGAGAGCACGACCTTGCGCCCCTCCCTGGTCGGGCCCATGACCTGCTCTGGTTTGACACCGGCGACCGTCTCCCCGCGCTGCAGCCGGCCGAAGTCCGGCCCAGGTTTGACCCCGAGCTGCTCGGCCAGCTGCGGGTCGAGGTGGCCGGGGCGGGGCTCCTCGACAAGGGCGTAACCGAACGCGGACCCGCCCTTGTGGCGCACCGGAATCGCCGCGATCAGATAGCCGTCGCGCTGCACCGTCTCGGCAGGCTCGAGCTCGACGATGTCGCATCGATACGGGAGGCGGCCGAAGACGACGCGCATCTCGCTCATCAGCGCCTGCAGCCCGACCGGCCCGTAAACGGTCAGCGGCTCGCTGCGTTCGCGCAGCGCAAACGACTTCAACATGCCAGGCAGCCCCAGCCAGTGGTCGGCGTGGAAATGCGTGATGAACACGCTGTCCAGGTCGAGCAGCCCAACCGAGCGCAGCAGCTGGCGCTGCGTGCCTTCCCCGCAGTCGAACAGCAGCCGATCGCCGCCGCGGCGGATCAGCACCGCGGGCAGCCCGCGCCGCGCGCTTGGCACCGAGCCGGCGGTGCCCGCGAAGAACAGGGACAGATCCATGCTGGCTACGGTAGCGGCGGGCGGCCGGTGCGGTCTGCCCGGCGCCGGCGCCGCGCTCTGCTGGGGAGGCTGCGCGGCGCTAAGCTCCGACCTCGGGGATGCCGTCCGCGGACGTCATCTGCGCCCGTAGCTCAGTGGATAGAGCGCTCGCCTCCGGAGCGAGAGGTCGCAAGTTCGAATCTTGCCGGGCGCATGGACTCAGGACTCATCGGGCCCTTCCTGCAGCAGCAAGAAGTCGGCGCAGACACCGTCTTCGTCGACCTCGACAACGCGGTTGATCATGAACTCGCCGGAGTCAGTGGCGCCACACCGAATCGTCTGTCGCTCGATGTGATCCAGCACGATCCCGAGCAATCGCTTCTGCTCGTCGCGTGTCGCTGTCGGTAGGGCGATCCGCGTCGCGCCACGGCCTGACGGGTCGCCCTCGCCTCGGATGCGCCTTCGCATACGTGTGGACTGCGCGGAACGCCTCGGCAGGTATGTGAGGGTAGTCCTCGATGAGACTCTCGACGCTGTCTCCCTGCTCGATGCGTTGCGCGACGCCACGCACACCGATCCGGGTTCCCCGGATCACGGGCTCGCCTCCCTTGATCCGCGGGTTGAACTCGATCCACTGATCGCGCAGCTTTGCATACGTTTCGGCTGCGTTGATCGTATCGCTGACAGCCGGAATCCACCTGATGACGAGGGCATCGCTGATGGGTAGCTCGGCTCCCTCGGCGCCCTGGTAGGGCTTCGTCTCCTCTACCCAGCGCCTGATCTGTCGCTTGACCGTGATCGGCAGAGGCAATGATGTGTTCTGGAGGAGCACTACTACGGCCAGATCGGCACTGCGGAGGAAGCTCTGGTTTCCGCGTCTATGGACCGTCACGATCTTCTGCTCGATCGCCTTATCGAGGATGCCGACCGACAGACCAGTGATCTCGGCCGCCTCGCGGCGTGTGAGCATAGAGCTGTCGACAGTCTTTGGCATAAAGCACTCCCTGCTGGGAGCAGTTTAGCCGGCCGTCGCGCCGAGCTCAGCCATCCCATCTCAGCGTAATACGCGATTCAGTCGTGGATCAGGCCGGTTTCCGGCCAACGCCCCGGCTCCCCGAACAGGTCGATCCCGTCGCGGAGCTTGCGCTCCACGTGCCCGTGGATCCTGACCCGCGTGCCGGACCCCTCGGCCTCGAAGTCGACGTGCAGGTGATGACCTGAGACCTCGCGCAGCACTGAGTACAGCTCGGTGTCGTTGCTGCGGCCACCCCCCACGAGCTCCGCGGGATCGACGATGCCGTCGTTGAACAGCACATGCCCGGGCTCGTCCTTGTACATCGCCAGGTCGGCCTTCTTGTGCAGTTCCGGCGCGATCTCGTCAACGAACATCGCCTGCGCCTGCTCGGGCGCCTGCTGCATCAAGAACGTGTGATCGACCTTCGCCATCCCCGATGAATATAGATGCCGACACGCGCTGGGACGCAGCGTGGACAGCGCGCTAGCGGCGCGTGAGCACGACGACCGGGATCTCGCGGTCCGTCCTGGCCTGGTATTCGTCGTATGCGGGCCACACCTCGAGCATCAGCGCCCACAGGCGGGCGCGCTCCTCGCCCTCCGCGGTGCTCGCCAGCACCGGCACCGTCTCCTTGCGCACCTCGATCGTGGCCTCGGGATCGGCCTGCAGGTTCTCGTACCAGCTTGGGTTTGCAGGCGCCCCACCCTTCGAGGCCACGATCACCCAGCGATCGCCGTCGGTGCGGTGGATCAGCGGCGTCGTGCGGGGCTCGCCGGACGTGCGCCCCGTCGTGGTCAACAGCAGGATCGTCGTCCCGCGCCAGTGATAGCCGCGCTCGCCGCCAGTCTCGCGATAGACGCGAACGTGCTCGGCGCCAAACAGATCGTCGTCGGAGTCGGCCATCTGGCTGCGAGTCTAGCGCCGACGGGACGCCTCCCGTCGGGCACTGGCCGGCGCGCCGCGCGGCGCTTGCTGCTACTGATCTGTCGGTGACGCGAGACGTCGACTGGCTGATCGCCCCCGACAGCTTCAAGGGCACGTTCTCAGCGCGCGAGGTGGCGCTCGCGATCGCCGCCGGCGCCACGAACGGCGACGGCGAGGCGTCGGTCGACATCTGCCCGATTGCCGACGGCGGCGAAGGGACGCTGAACGTGCTCGTGGCCCAGCTGCGCGGCCGAACCGTCGATGTGCCCGTCAGCGACCCGCTGGGACGACCGATCACCGCCAAGCTCGGCTGGGTCGAAGACGGATCGCTGGCGATCGTCGAGGTCGCCGGCGCTTCGGGCCTGTGTCTGCTGGCGCTGTCCGAGCGCGACGCCGAGGCGGCCTCGACGTTCGGCACCGGCGAGCTGATCGCCGCGGCCGTCGCCGCGGGCGCCAGCCACGTGGCTGTCGCCGCGGGCGGCTCGGCCAGCACTGACGGGGGCGCCGGCGCGATCGAGGCGCTCGAGTCCCGTGGCGGCCTGCGCGGAGCGGAGCTGACGGTGCTCGCGGACGTGAACACGCCGTTCGAGCGCGCGGCAGCAGTGTTCGGGCCGCAGAAGGGAGCGGATGACAGCGCGGTCGAGCGCTTGACGGCGCGGCTGCACGCGCAGGCCGAAGCACTGCCGCGCGACCCGCGGGGCGTGCCGATGGGCGGCGCGGCCGGCGGCCTGGCCGGTGGTCTGTGGGCGCGCTATGGCGCGCAGCTCGTGCCCGGCGCCGCGTGGGTGCTCGACGCGGTCGGCTTCGACGCACGCCTGCGCCGCGCCAGAGCCGTCATCACCGGCGAGGGGCGCCTCGACGCCCAGACGCTCGAAGGCAAGGCGATCAGCGAGATCGCGTGCCGCTGTGCCCGCGCCGGGGTGCCGCTGCACGCGATCGTCGGCTCCATCGCCCTCGGCGCCAACGAGTCTGAGCGGCTCGCGCTCGCGTCGCTGTTGGAGGCCACCGACCTTGCAGCCCTCGAGCGCGCCGGGCGCTCGCTCGCGAGGACGCTCTGCCCAAGATGAGCGCTCGGGATGCTCACGAGTCGGCCAACGTCAGCAAGGCTGAGCGTGCGCGTTCCTTCGCCCAAGTGGCGGACGAGTATGACCGCGGCCGTCCCGGGTACCCGCCTGAGGCGATCGAGTGGCTCCTGGGAACAGGCCCGCTCGAGGTGCTCGACCTCGGTGCCGGCACGGGCAAGCTGACCGACGCGCTGCTGGCAGCCGGCCATCGTGTCCTCGCCGTCGAGCCCCTGGCGCAGATGCGGGCGATCCTGACCGCCACGCTGCCGGCAGCGCAGGCGCTTGCGGGCACCGCCGAGGCGCTGCCGCTGGCGGATGCAAGCGTCGACGCCGTCACCGTCGGCGCCGCGTTTCACTGGTTCGACGAACGTGCCGCGCTCGCGGAGATCGCCCGCGTGCTGCGCCCGCCAGGGGTACTCGGGCTGCTCGGCAACGCGTTTGACACCACACCGGCGTGGGTCGCGCGCGTGCGCGAGATCCTCGGACCACCCGCGATCCAGCGACCCGGGCACTGGCCCTCGGTCGAGGATCTGGCCGAGGACTTCGCTGAGATCGAGGACCGCGAGTTCCCCCACGAGCAACGCGTTGACCGCGCGAGCCTGCGCGACCTCGCGAGCTCGCGCAGCAGTCTTGCCACCATGCCCGCGACTGAGCGAGCGCAGGTGCTCGCGAGCCTCGATCGACTGTGGGAGCAGGAGCCCGAGCTGATCGGGCGTACAGATGTGCTGCTGCCGTGGCGTACACGCGTGCGACGCTGTAGGCAGCTGCGTTGAGGGCGCCAGTCAGGGCAAGCCCCGCCGAGCCAGATCGAAGCCAACGACCATGACCTTTCTGCACACCGCGTTCCTGCCGAGCCCGTCGCGCAACGGCTTCTCCATAGGGCCGCTGTTCGTTCACGCCTACGGCCTTGCCTATGTCGTCGGCGTGCTCGCGGCGGTGGCCTTGACCGTCCGCCGCTGGGAGGCCGTCGGCGGGGAACGCCAGCTCGTCTACGACGTGGCGCTGTGGGGCTTTCCCGCGGGCGTGATCGGTGGCCGGCTGTACTTCCTGGCCACGAGCTGGAACGAAGTGCCGCCACACTGGTGGGGACCGTTCGCGATCTGGAAGGGCGGCCTCGGGATCTGGGGCGGCATCGCGCTCGGCACGCTCGCCGGGATCTGGGTGCTGCGCCGCCGCGGCGCCAACGTGACGCTGTTCTTGGACGCCGCCGCCCCCGGGCTGCTCGTGGCGCAGGCGATCGGGCGCATCGGCAACTATTTCAACCAGGAGCTGTTCGGCTCGCCGAGCACACTGCCGTGGGCGCTTGAAATCTCCCCCGCGCACCGGCCGCTCGACTATGCGCAGTTCGCGACCTTCCAGCCGACGTTCCTGTACGAGCTGATCTGGAATCTGCTGCTGGCGGGGGCGCTGGTGTGGCTGGGCCGGCGCCGCAGCATCAGGCCGCCCGGGATCTTCGCGCTGTATGTCGCCGGCTACTCGTTCGCGCGCATCGGCGAGGAGCTCGTGCGCGTCGACCCCGCGCACCACATCTTCGGGCTGCGCCTGAACTTCTATGTCGCGACAGTCATCTGCCTGGCCGGGCTTGCATGGTTCGTGCGTACCCAGCGCGGCGGGCAGCTCACGCCCGCGGTAGCCGTGTCGGCCAACGGCACCGCACCAGAGGCGGCACGCAAGCCCCGCGCCGTTTCGCGGCGTTAGTCACCAAGCACCGCCGCACCTACGCGTGGTTGTAGCCGAGCAGCGCGAAGCTCTCGAGCGCGCTGTCCACTGCGGCCTCCGCTTCGTTGATCTGTCGTTCCGCCCCGGCGTAGCCGGCCGGGCCAACGCCCGCGGCGGTTGCGGCCAGCGCGGTGTAGGCGTCGCGCGTCGCGTCCAGCGCGCTCGCAAGCGCCGCCTGCGCCGCGCTCGCCGGCTGCGGCGGTTCGAGCGCCGCCACCGCGGAGGCCGCGTCGGCGAAGCGGGCGGCGAGCGTCGTCGCGAGCGCGCCGACGTCGGCTGGCTGCGCATGCATCTCGCGCCTCAGTGTCACGCGTTCCCGTTCCAGAGCGCCGATCAACCCGCTGAGCTGGCCCGCGTACGCCGCCTCCGGGCTCAGCTCATCCGGCGTCTGGCCCACGAGCGAGACCGTCGTGACGATCTGTTCGCACTGCCGCAGGAATGCGGAGAAGCCGCTGGCGGCGTAGCAGACCAACGCCGTCGGGCTCGCCCCGACCGTTGGGATCACATACAGGTCGAGCGTGCGGTCATAGCCGCTGAGCCCGCTGTACCTGTAGGCCTGGAGGTTGGCGAGGCTCAGGACTTCGGTGCGGGGCACGCCGTGCACAAGCGCCAGGAACGCCGCCGGGAGCGGGCTCGGGCCGCCACCGGCGAGCTGTCCGCTGAGCAGGCCCGCGTGGTCGGCGTCACCCGCGGGCGCCAGCAGCAGCGTATGCGCGATCGACAGGCCCGGGATCGCGGGCGCCGCGCTGGCTGCCTGCCACGATGCCGGGTAGTCGAGCAGCACGCTCGAGCTGGAGGCGATCTTCGTCTGCTGCGCCGAGGCGGACGGCGCCGCCGGAGCGGAGGCGCGGTGAATGCCGAACAGGTAGCCGACGATCGCCACCACCACGAGGACCGGTATCAGGACCGGCGGCACGATCCGGCGCAAGCTGGACACCGCTCAGCCCGAGCTGTCGAATGAGGTGCCGCCACCAGCTTCCGTCTTCGCAGCTCCTCCCGAGCTCCGCGAGGAGCCACCGCTCGAGCTCGGCGTCGTGCCGCCGCTCGGCGCCGGCGATTTCGCGCCGCCGGTGGATTGCTGCGGGGGGCTGGCGGGCGCCGTCGGCGTCCGCGCTGCCGGCGTCGTCGTGGCGGGAGTCGTGGCGGCGGGGGTCGTCGTGACGGGGGTCGCGGGCGCACTCGAAGCGGCGGGCGCCGAGGCGCTGCCCACGGCAGGAGACGCTGTCGCAGCCGCATGACTTGCTGGCGCCGCGGGCGCAGGCGCACTCGCCGGCGCGGGCGCCGCCGGCGCGATCGAAGCAGCCGGACCAAGGCCGATCGGAATCGCAGGGCCGGCGGCGGCCGCCGGAAGCCCCGGCGAGAGCGGTTCGCGCGCGGCGTCGCCCGGTCGCTCCGCGCGCCCGAGCATGAAGCACGCGGCGAACACCGCAACGCACAACGAGACGCTGAGGACGATCGTGCGCACGTACATGCCTACGGGTCTTCTACCCGTGTCCATCGGCCTTGAGATGTGGACGGTGTTCATGTCGGACAGACGATCGGCGTGGTGCCCGCCGGGTTCAGGCACAGGTCTTGGCGGGAGGGCAGTTTGTTGTGGTGGATCGCGAAACGCGTGAACTTGCCGATGTCTGCGCCGTCGGAGACCCTTATCTCCAGGACCGTCCCCGCACGCAGCGGACGCTCGAACCGGCGCAGCGTGACCAGGACCGTACCGGGCTTGCTCTTCGCCCCCGAGGAAGCTAGGACGGTCTCGGATTTGACCGGGCACCCCGCTCCGCGACAGATCACCGTGATCGTAGCCCCCACCGGCGCCTGCACCGTGAGCAGGCTGATCCGCGCGCCGGCGGCGTCGTAGGAGCCCGCCATGCGCACGATCGGAAAGGGTTGGATCAGGCTCGGCGCGGGCGTCGTCACCGCGATCGTCTCGGCAACGGTGCTCGACAGGCCCTTCGCGTCGGTCACCTGCAGCTGCACGAGATGCGCTCCCGCCGTCGCGAACGACGTCGTGAGCGCCGATTCCCCGGCGGTGAAGACGCTATTGCCAGATGTCGCCCACGCGAACGCGGTGAGCGGGCTGCTCACATCGGTCGACGTCGAGATCAACGTCACCGGTTCATTCGGGTGCGGAGCCGATGGCACCCAGCGAAACGCCGCCACCGGTGGCGAGGAAGGAGTTGGCGTCGCGTTGGTCACGGGCGGCGCCGTGAGCATGAACGTCACCGGTTCGCTGTGGCCGACATTGCCCACATCGTCGCTCTGTTCGGCCTGCGCGGTGTACGTGCCCGGACTGAGCCCTGAGAAGGTCGTCGACCACGCTCCACTGGAAGCCTGCGCAATCACCGTCTGCAGTGGCGCGCCAACGGTCCTCGAACCCGAGTAAAGCTGAACCGTAATCGCAGGCAGATCGCCTTCGCCGGTGCCAACGGCTCCACCGACGGCCTGCGATCCAGTGGAGGTCGAGCTGCCGTTGGCGGGTGAGGTGAGCGTGACCTGCGGCGGGTCGGCGTCGACTGTGAAGGTGGCTTCGACGACGTCCTTCTTGCCTGAGTCAACCTGTGCGGCCTGCACGGTGTAGACGCCGTCGGCGAGCGGGCCTACCGGACCCACGCTCCAGTCCCCCGAGCTGTTGAGCGCAGCTTCCTTCGTGGCTACGGGGCTTTCCGACGCAGAGGCGCCACGGTAGACCTTCACGGTTACGGATTCTCCATCTCCATGCGCGGTCGCGGCAGTCCCATCGAAGCTCGGTGTCGGGCCCGTGAAGAGCCCTGCTTCCCGCCGCACGAATCTAGACGTGTCGAGCGTGACGACGGTCGTGACTTCGAACGTGACCGCGTTGCTCACGCCGGTGTTGCCGGCGTCGTCCGACTGTTCGGCAACGGCGGTGTAGACGCCGTTGGCGAGCGCGGGACCCGTCGAGCCTGTCGTCCAATGGCTGCCTTCGGGCTTGATGTGTTCCGTCGCGATGAGACTCCCAGAAGTCGACTCGCCTTCATAGATCGTCAGCGTGATCGACGAGTCGTCTCCACTTTCGTGTCCGGCGGCTCCACTGAACGTCGGCCTCGAGCCGTTGACGTCGACGCCGTTTGCCGGCGTCATCAAAGAGACGGCCGGCGGGGTGGTGTCCACTGTGAAGTTCACTGCGCTGCTCGTGCCGACGTTCTCGGCTTCATCGCTCTGTGAGGCCTCCGCGGTATAGGTGCCATCGGCTAGATGGGGCGCTTTGTACGACCACGCACCGCCGCTCACCGGCACGCTTGCCGAAGCAGCGACCTTGCCGTCCGGGGCGCCGCCTTCATAGATCGTGACCGTGACGGTGGGCTCGTCGCCAAGCGCGACACCCGCGCTACCGGTCAGCACCGGTTCCGTGTCTTTCGACGGGGTGGGCACCGCATCGATCGACACCAGCGGCGCGGTCGTATCTACCCTAAACGTCACCGCGGCGCTCAAACCGACATCCTCGGCTTCATCCATCTGGAGGGCCTGCGCGGTGTACGTACCGTCCGCCAGATGCGGAGGCGTGTACGACCACTTCCCACCGGTCACCGTGACACTCTTCGAAGCCACGACTTCCCCCGCCACCGATTCGCCTTCGTAGATCGTAACGGTGACGCTCTGATGCACTCCGGGAGCCGTGCCCGCAGTTCCGCTCAACGTCGGTTCCGTGTCTTTTGTTGGCGTGGGCACTGCATTGATCGTCACCTCTGGGTCGACCGTGAAGGTGACCGTCGAGCTCAGCCCTGTGTTGCCGGCATCGTCGGACTGTTCCGCCTGCGCCGTGTACGTGCCTTCGGCGAGATGCGCCGTCGTGTATGACCATTCGGCTTCGCTGACGACGGCGCTGCCGGAGGAGAGCTTGCTCGTCGTGCCTTTGCCCTTGTAGAGCGTCACGGTGACGACCGGCTCGTCGCCCACGGCGACTCCAGTGCCACCGGTCAGCGTCGGCGTCGGGTCATTGGTCGGAGAGACCAGCGCGTGAATCGACACGGCCGGCGGGGTCGTATCGACGGTGAACGTGACCGCGGCGCTCTTGCCGACGTTGCCGACGTCATCGGACTGTTCCGCCTGCGCGGTATATGTGCCGTCGGCGAGATGCGATGACTTGTACGACCAGGTCGCGCCGGTCACCGTCGCGGCACCAGAATTGATGACCGTCCCCCCCACCACGGTGCCCTTGTAGACCGTCACGGAGACGGCCGCGTCGTCCCCGGGAGCCTCGCCCGCTGCGCCGGTGAGCGTCGGTTCCGGGTTGTTCGTGGGACTGCTCACCGTATTTATCGTCACCGCCGGCGGCGTCGTGTCGATCGTGAATGCGATCGTCGCGCTCTTGCCGACGTTCCCCGCATCGTCGGACTGTTCAGCCTGCGCGGTGTAGTTGCCATCGGCCAGGTGCGTAGCCGTGTAGGACCATTCGTCACCGTTGACGGTGGCGCTGCCGGACTGAACCTTCGTCGCCGATTTGCCTTTGAAGATCGTGACGGTCACGGCGGCGTCGTCACCGGGCGCGACGCCCGCGCCGCCCGTCAGCGTGGGCGTCTGGTCTTTCGTTGGCGAGGCGAGCGTGTGGATCGAGACGGCCGGCGGCGTCGTGTCGACCGTGAACGTGACCGCGGCGCTCGTGCCGATATTGCCGGCTTCGTCGCTCTGTGATGCCTGCGCGGTGTAGGTGCCGTCGGCGAGGTGCGGCGTCGTATATGACCATGACGCCCCGACCGCGGTCACGTCTTCGGAGGCCGCGACCGTGCCGCCGACGGTGCTGCCCCTGTAGACGGTGACGGCGATCGTCGACTCGTCGCCGGCTTCCACACCAGCGTCGCCGCTCAAGGTCGGTTCGGCGTCTTTCGACGGCGAGGGCACGGCGTCGATCGACACTTTCGGCGGGGTCGTATCGATCGTGAACGTGACCGGGGAGCTCCTGCCGGCTTCCCCTTCGTCGGCCTGTTCGGCGACGGCCGTGTACTGACCCTGCCCGAGCGGCGTTTCGGGGGTGATTTCCCAGGTGGCTTGCAGCGGACCGAGTTCATGGGGCACGAGCATCGTCGGCGTCTGTAGCGGCGTGCCGGTCGCGCTTTCGCCCGCGTAGATGTCAAGGGTGACCGGGTCCAGCGTGTCGCTGGTCGTGCCGCTGAACAGCGGCAGCTGCTCGTTGGTCGAGCTTCCCGTCAGCGGCTGCGCGATCGTGATCGTGGGTGCTTCGGCGGCGCTGGCACTCCCCACGCAGCCGGTCACGAGCATGATGAGGACAGCGAGTACGGCTGCACTCGCTCGCGCAACATTCCCTCGTGCCGTCATCGAAGCGCCGCTCCCAACCATGTCGTCTTCCATCCCGTCACGCGGCGGCCTCGGACAGCCTCCGGGTGTCCGACCGTGCTTCCGCCGCCCCCGATGATACGGGTGTTTGACCGCAGATTGGAAGATCTGCACGGGCGCGCCCGTGCCGCCGCCGTCTGCTCCCGCGAGCGGCCCGGCGTCCGGCAGTCAGCGTCCGGGGTTTACGTCAGCGCCTCGGGCTCATTCTTCGTGGCCGGTGAATTCGATCACCTGCTGGAAGGTCGAGCGGTTGGTCCAGGACATCGTGTAGCTGAACTCCGGGATCGGCGGGAAGTCGATCCGGACTTCCGGGGCACGCCAGGCGCTCGGGTCAGAGCCCTGCGAGGCCTCCAGCTGTTCGGCCGCTTTCTGGATCGCTGCCCACAGCGACGCACGGCAGGCTTCGAGACTGCCGTTGCCGCAGTAGTGGCGGCTGTACGGTTCGGCGACGGGAAGCCCCAGCTCGCTGCGCAGGTCCTTGTAGACGTAGCCGTACCAGCCGTTGTCGAAGGACGAGCCGCCCGAGTTGGGCGGGTTGTCGGGTTCGGCGATCGACTCGAATTCGGGCATCAGTTCGCCGAGCACGGGGCCGAGGACCGCTTCGCCGATCGGCGTCCACACGGCATCCATGACCGCGGCGCCCGGGTTGTTCGGCCGGTTCTTGCCGTACAGGCTCGCGCCTTCGCCCACCCACGTCGTGATCAGGCCGGCGGCTTCTTCGGCCAGTTTGCTCGGTGCCGGGCCACCGGCGAGCACCTGCTCGATCACGGGCCAGTCCTTGACCGCGCGCAGGTCCTGCGTGGCGCCGTGGTTCATGACCCCCACGTCCTTGGCCTCGGTCATGTGCTTTTTGAAACCGGTGTAGAGCTGCACACGTTGAATCGGGCCGTAGGAGTAGTTGTCGGAGGCAGCTCCCCACTCGGGCGCGGGCTTGGTGTTCCAGTTCGTCAGGACTTCACTGGCCGGATCTACTTCGTGCGGGTGCTGCGCGAGCGAGAGGAAGCCCTGCCAGTTGTATTCGCCGTTGCCAAGCGTCGGCAGGCTCGCGTCTGTGCCGGGCGCGAGCACCGGCAGGCGCCCGGCCGAGAAGTAGGCGATGTTCTTGCTGTCGATGTACGCCATGTTGAACGTCGTCTCCAGCTGGTTGGCGGCTTCGAAGAACTCTTCCGGCGAGTGCACCCGCTCGGAGTCCAGATCGCTGAAGGCGAGCTCGCCCGCGGGCTCGCGACCGCGGTCCGCGCGGTCGGTGGCGATCGCGTACGGCTGGCCTTTGACCATCACCGTGCCGCCGACGGGGCCGTAGACGCTTTCTTTGAAGTACACCTCGTGTTCGGGTTCGCCGGGGGCAGCGCCGAGCGTGCCCGCGTCGAAGGTCGTCATCGGGACGCATTTGCCTTCGTATTCGTAGTCTTCGGATTCGCGTGTCACGGGCCCGTGTTCGGGGTTGCACAGCTTCAGCAGGAACTGCTGCGTGTTCTCGCTGTCGGCGCTCGTGAGGCTCCACGCGTAGTCGCGTCCGCGACCGATGAACACGTACGGCGAGATCGGT
Organism: Solirubrobacteraceae bacterium; assembly: GCA_049513255.1. GTDB lineage: Bacteria > Actinomycetota > Thermoleophilia > Solirubrobacterales > Solirubrobacteraceae > Palsa-744. The sequence goes on along the minus strand of JBEKWH010000004.1, from coordinate 85,904 downwards.
GCGATCACGCCCTCGGCTTCGACGCCGGGGCCGCTCAGCTGCGCCTGCATCACGATCTCGGGATAGAAGTAGCCGAGCTGCGGCCCCATCACGGCCAGCGGGTGTCCCAATTTGCTGTTGGCGGCTCCGACGAGCAGGAAGTTCGACGCCTTGCGCCGCGATGCTTTGGTCGCGGCGACGGCGCGCGTCGCGGCGGGGCTCAGCGAGCCGGGTTCGACCACGACGGCCCCGGGCGTCGGCCCGCTCGGCACCTGGTCATAGGGGAACGGTTTGCTCGCGGTGGTGGGCGCTTCGGGGTCGTTGACCTCGCGCAGGTCGCGGAAGATCTTCAGGCCTTCGCTCGCCCCGAACTTGGCCTCGAGCCTCGCCAGGAAGTTCGAGTTGGCCACTTCCTCGCCGCCGCCGTTGCCGAAGATCGAGCCGATGAAGGCGAAGCCGGCGATCGCGTCGGTAGCCGTGACGGTGGGAAGACGCTCGACTTCGGGCAGCGTCTGCTCGTAGCCGTTGACGCCTTCGGCCCATTCTTCGAGGTCTTCGAGGACCTGTTCGCCTTCGGGTCCCGCTTCGAGCAGCACTTTCTTCTGTTCGTTGACGTACGCGATCGCCTGCGGGCTGGGCGTGAACGAGCGGCCGGTGAGCAGCAGTTCAAACGCGTTGATCCCGGGGATGCTCAGCGCCGCCGCGTACGCCGGGCCAAGCCCCAGCCGCAACAGCAGGCCCCTGTCCTGGGCGGCGACCCAGCCGGAGCCGTACATCACATCGCCGCGCGTCGCCCCGAAGATGTGCGGGATGTCGCTGCTGTCACGCCAGATTTCCAGCCCCGGCCTGCTCGTGAACTCCTCTGTGTCCCCCGCCTGGTGGGGTTCGTGGAGCTTCTCCGAGACGTAGTCGCTTTCGAGGTCCTTCTGGTTGATGTGTCCTTCGAGGTGGGTGAGTTTGTTGTAGAGGACGCCCTGATTGGTCGAGAACGCGTCCGGCGGGAAGTTCCCTTCCTCGCCGGGCGCGAGGATCTGGTAGGCCGGACCGGAGAAGTCCTCGATCGCGGCGTTCGCCGGCGCCGCGCCGAGCGCGAGCAGCAGACAGCCGGCCGCACCTCCCACCAGCAGACGCCGGAGCCCTCGGGCTCGACGCGCCACGAAGCTTCCGCAAATAGAGCCACCGAGCCGCCGCATCTCCGCCTCCTCGCCGCCCGGCAACGCCTTCCGGGCAATCGCCTCTACCCTCGCTTCGATCGTACCACCAGCTGTCAACCCCCAGTGCGGAGGCGAGCCGGCGCCGCTGCTCAGGGACGGCGCCGCAGATCGCCGAGGAAGTAGGCGATCGTGCGGTTGAGCAGCGCGGCGCGCTCCCACTGCAGGAAGTGCCCTGCCCGCTGCACGACGAACGGTCCGATCAGCTCGCTGAACGCGACTTCGCACATCTGCGGGAACTGTCTCCAGATGACATGGTCGTCGGCTCCATAGAGCGCCAGCGTGGGCACGTCTGAGACCTCGAAGAAGCGCGGCGGCTCAGACGATGGGCGCGTGCCGAGCGCGCTCTCGTAGTTGCCCCAGCCCGCGCGCAGGCGCTGCGCGTCGGCGAACGGCTCCGTCATGAAGTCCACGTCCTCGCGTCCGAATGCGCCGGGCGTCGCCCAGAAGCGGTGGCCGTAGAAGTCGGCGACGTAGCGACGGCGCCGCTCGGGGCTGTCGAGCTCGGCGGCCAGCGCGTCGGCTTCGCGCCCTTGGCGCACGAAGTAGTCGGCCGCCATCCGCAGCTCGGGCGCCGGCGCGGTGGCGATGCCGGCCGCCTCGTAGGCCTTCCCGAGCAGCGGCAGCACGCTGTTGAACAGCACCTGGCGCTCGACGAACCCGGCAAAGCGCAGCGCCAGATCCTGGATCACGCCGCCTCCGAGATCGCCGCCGACGGCGCAGCAGCGCTCGTGGCCGAGCACGTCGCTGAGCAGCGCATGCATGTCACGCGCGTGCGCCGCCAGGTCATAGAAGCCGTCGGGGGCGAGGCCCGAGTCGCCGTAGCCGCGCAGATCCGGGACGATCACCTCGAAGCCCGCCGCCGCCAGCGGCGCGATGTTGCGCCACCAGATGCGCTTGGTCTCCGGCCAGCCGTGCACGAGCAGCAGCGGGTAGCCGCCCGCGCCCGCCCGCACGTAGGCGATGCTCACCCCCGGGCGCACCTCGGCGCGCTCGATCGGAAATGCGTCGGGGCGCAAGGGCTGCCTACACCTCGAGGAAGCGCAGCACGACCCGTCCGAGCACGATCACGTCGCCGCCCTGCAGCTCGGCCTGCTGGATGCGCCGGCCGTTGACGAACGTGCCGTTGGCGCTGCGGTCGTCGAGGATCCGCGCGCCGGAGGGGCGCGGCACGAGGATCGCGTGGCGCCGCGAGACCGAGGCGTCGTCGAGACGCAGATCGGCGGCGAGCCCGCGCCCGATGTGCGTCACCGCGCTGCCGAGCGGGATCAGCAGCGAGCGCTCCGGCCCTTCGATCTCGATGTAGCGGCCGGGCCCGACCGGCTCGGCGGGCGCGACCGGCAGGGCCTGATGGCGGACGCGCTCATCCAGGCAGGCGGTCGCGTCGAAGCGCTCGGTGATCCCGTCGGCTGGCGGGCGGATCAGTGTCTGTGCGGTCATGCCTGAAGCTAACCGTACGCCGATCACGCGAACATCAACTCTCTCGAAGAAATAGAGAAATAAAGCGCGTAAGAAACGGCGAAGAGGGCGCCGTCGGGGCGCGTCTACGCGACTGTCGCCGTGCGCGAGCCGCCCGTGGCGCCCACGTCCGGAGGACCGCCTCCTCCGGCGCCTTCGGCCTTACGGCGGGCCATGCGCTTGGAGCTGTACCAGCCCCAGCCGCCGACCGCGACGACGGGGACCACGTACATCATCGAGATGTACCAGTGCATGAGGCAGGCCAGCGGTGCCATCCCCGGAAAATCTAGCACGCCCTCACCACGCCCCCTCGGGCGAGCCGCCCAATCCGGGGGTGCCGGCATCACCGCCGCCGGCCGTGGCCGTGCGCGCGCGGCGGCGGCGCACGAACAGCACGAACGCGAGCCCGCCGATGACGATCACTGCGCCCAGGATGATCACCGCCAGTGGCGCCTTGGAGTTCTCGGGAGTCCAGAACAGCTGCCCGTCGATCGCGCCTTTGCTCGTGCCGACCGCGATCGGCACCTTCCAGTTGAAGATCAGCGTGCGTTTGCTCTTGTTCTTGACCTGCGACGGCGGGATCGGCGACATCCAGTGGATGCGGTGGTCGTGCCATTCGAACTGGCCCGTGCGATCGATCACCTCCCACTTCGGGGGAGCGTCCGGGTTGGCGATCGGCGGGACGGTCACCTGGGCGTAGAAGTTCGTGTTCAGGTAGGTGGCCGGCGAGCGTACGTTCTGCTCGGCCGTGCCGTTGGCGAGCACGCGGGCGTAGGGCTCGCCTTCGTAGCCGTAGATCGTCACCGTCTTGCCCGAGTGGTTGGTCATCAGGATGCGGTCCGCGAACTCGAGCACCTGGAAGCTGAGCCCGGGAACGCTCGGCGTGACCGAGGTGATGTTCGAGCGGTAGTCGTAGCTGGAGCCCTGATCGTTGATCGGGTTGCCGCTCTCGGTGCTCAGCGTGCCAGCCAGCGACGGGGCGGTCGCGACCAGCGCCTGCGCCACGCACGCGGCGCTCAGCAGCATCGGGATCAGGCGGCGGGCCATCCGCCCAAGACCGTAGCGCAGGGGCGCGCGCCTCATGTGCCCACCGCCGAGAGCAGCCACAGCCCGAAGCTCGTGAACGCGACCATCACCGCGAGCATCCAGTACTGGCTGCGCACCGCCTCTTCGGGGTCCTTGTAGAGCACCAGCGCGCGGTCGTGCGCGAGCGCCAGGCCGCCGACGTGGCCGCTGACCAGCGCGGCCACCTGCACGTACCAGATCGCCGCGTAGGAGATGAGGTGGTAGTCGATCTGAAAGCCGCTCGTGCCGAACAGGTTCGAGCCGTTGCCGAGCGGGTCGGATGCCAGGTAGACCATCGCCTGGCTCTGCCACAGCAGCAGCGAGAAGTAGTGGGCGAGCACGTACGCGAACGCGATCGGCACGAGCGTGTGCGCGAACGTGCGCGTCAGCGTCTCGCGGTCATAGCGCTCGCTGACCTGGCGCACGCCAAAGATCCCCACCCGGTAGACGGCGGCGATCAGCAGGATGCAGAACACGAGGCCGACCGAGTAGGCGAGCTCCTGCGCGGGCGTCGGGTGCAGGCCGAGGCCTTCGAACAGGCTCTGCAGGCTCGGCTCGTTGTTGCGCCAGATGCCGCCGTTTGAGAAGCCGTCGAACGTGGTGGTGCCGATCTGGATGCAGATGAACGCGACCGTGCCCGCGCGGATCTCGAGATCGGTGACGCCGCTGAGCAGTCGCCGCAGGTAGACCACGCCGTCGTCGCGGCGCACGAGCGCCGAGAGCTTGGAGAGCAGGTTGAAATACACGCCGAACCCGTCCGCCTGCGAGCTCCACTCATCGACGCCGAACAGCGCCATGCCGGCGAGCATCGCCACGAAGTAGCCGAGCGACAGCGCCGCCAGGATCGACGGCCTGTCTTTTTCGACGTAGATCAGCTCGAGCCACGCGAAGCCCACGATCCCGGCGCTCGCCGGCCACAAGCCGAGCCACCGCGGATAGCGCAGCAGCGGCCCGCGCGAGCGTCCGCGCCGCAGCAGGCGCACGAGCGCCGCGGCGACGCGCGCGCAGGTGCGCCAGGGACTGAGCGCGCGGAAGACGTCCCCGAACAGGATGCTCGCCACCGGCGTGCCGACCCAGAAGACGACGTAGATGAACGTCACCGAGAAGTTCGCCTGCGTGACCTGCGCGCCGTCGAAGCCGCTGTAGAGCACCAGCGCGAACACGGCCACGCCGAACAGGCCCGCCAGCCATTCCAGCGCGCGCGGCAGCCGGAACAGCCTGCGCAGCCGCTGCTGCTGCAGCTGCGGGCGCGTCCACATCGTCGACAGCGCCACGAACGAGATCACGAGCACGATCGCCGCCGTCCAGCTGAACAGCCACACGGGGATCGGCAGATCGGCCTTGCCGACGATCCCGTGAGCGTCGGCGCTCGCGGGCAGCAGCAGCGCGAGGAGCGCGAGCCCGCCGAGCAGTGGCGCCAGCATGCGACGGGACGGGGCTCTCATGCGAGAGGCAGTCTAGGCAACCGTGTCGCTCGGCCTCGCCGATCGCGCCGCGCTCGCGTACCCTGACGCTGCATGCTGAGCGCTCCGCTGGCCGTCTCCACCGACACCTCCGCCGCCTTCCAGCTCGGGCCGCTGGCGATCCTCGGGCTGCTCTACGCGCGCCGCGCCCACACGCTCGCCGAAGAGGACCACCCGGTGCCCGGCTGGCGCCAGGCGTGCTTCTACGGCGGCTTCGTCGTGATCGGCGTCGCGCTCACCTCGCTCGGGCGCGTCAGCCAGGACCTGCTGTGGGTGCACATGATCGAGCACCTGCTGCTCGGCGACATCGCCGCGCTGCTGATCGTGCTCGGGCTGACGGGACCGCTGCTAGCGCCGATCCTGCTGGCCGAATTCCATTCGGTTCGCTTCTTCGATCGCCTGCGCGCGCTCTCGCACCCGGCCGTCGCCTTCCCGCTGTGGGCGATCGACCTGTACACGTGGCACGTGCCCATCTTCTACGAAGCGGCGCTGCGACATTCTGGGGTCCACGCGCTCGAGCACGCGATGTTCCTCGGCTTCGGCATCAACATGTGGATGTGCCTCGTCGGCCCGCTGCCAACGCCCAGCTGGTTCGGGAACCTCGGCAAGCTGATCTACATCGTCGCCGTGCGCCTCGCCGGCACGGTCCTCGGCAACGTCTTCCTGTGGTCGGGCACGATCTTCTATCCCTACTACCTCAAAGGCGACGCGCACTTCCACATCTCGCCGCTCGCCGACCAGAGCATCGCCGGCGCGATCATGATGGTCGAGGAGTCTATCCTCACGCTCGGGCTGTTCTGCTGGCTGTTCCTGCGCACCGCGCGCGAGAGCGAGGAGCGCCAGAACCTGCTCGACTACGCCCACGCCCACGGCCTGGAGCTCAGCGACGCGCGCGCCGCGCGCGCGGTCGCCGCCGGCCGCGGCACGGAACTGCGCCAGCGCCTCGACGCGCGCCTGGAGGGACCGAACGGCGCATCCGAGCTCACGCCGGGCCAGGTCGACGCCGGCGAGCGCCTACAGGCAAGCTCCGGCGCGCCCGAGCGCGCTTAGCCGGTACGCTGGCTTCATGTGCGCCGGTTGTGCAATGGCGGCGGCCTCCGCCGCGAGCGGCTTCAGGACGTGGATGCAGAGCCAGAACATCCCCTGGCTGACGCCGCGCCGCATGCGCCGCCTGACGATCGGCGCGATGTGCGCCGCCGGCGTCGTCTCGACGATCGGCTTCAGCGGCTCAACACCCGCGACCGCCCACGCCAGCCACGCAAGCGCGAGCTCGATCGCGCAGCACGGCTCCTCGCACTCACCTGCCCGTTAGGGCGCCAACCGATCGAAGATCGGCCAGCGCCGCTCAGCGGTGTCCTAACCCCCTGCGACTGCCGGCAGGATCGTCAACTCCGCGCCGTCGGCCACCGGTGTGGCCAGCCCGTCGAGGAAGCGGATGTCTTCGCCGGCGAGGTACACGTTGACGAAGCGCCGCAGCGACCCGTCATCGTCGGAGATGCGCACGCGCAGCTCCTCGTGGCGCTCGAACAGGCCATCGAGCACCTCCTGCACGGTCGCGCCTTCGATCTGCGCCTCGGCCTCGCCGCCCGCGGCTGCGCGCAGCTGTGTCGGGATCTTCACGACGACGCTCATCAGGCCGTCACCCCCTCGCTGACGCCGGCCTCGAAGGCTGCGAGCGTCGGCTCGATCGTGCTCGTCTCGAACGTGCCGCGCACGGCGTCCAGCGTCTTCAGGCCCTCGCCGGTGATCACCAGCACGACGCGCTCGTCCGGGTCGATGTCGCCGCGCGCGGCGAGCTTGGCCAGCACGGCGGTCGTGACGCCTCCCGCGGTCTCAGTGAACACGCCCGTCGTCTCGGCCAGCAGCTTGATGCCCGCGCGGATCTCATCGTCGCTGACCGCGTCGATCGAGCCGCCCGTGCGCCGTGCGAGATCGAGCGCGTACGGGCCGTCGGCGGGGTTGCCGATCGCGAGCGACTTGGCGATCGTGTTCGGCTTGACCGGGCGGCACACGTCGTGGCCGTCGGCGAAGGCGCTGGCCACCGGCGAGCAGCCCTCGGCCTGAGCGCCGTTCATGCGCGGCAGCTCGCCGTTCAGCAGCCCCAGCTCGGTCCACTCCTGAAAGCCCCTCGCGATTTTCGTGAACAGGGAGCCGGAGGCCACCGGCACGATGCAGCGGTCGGGCAGCTCCCAGCCGAGCTGCTCGGCGATCTCGTACGCAAGCGTCTTCGAGCCCTCGGCGTAGTAGGGGCGCAGGTTGATGTTCACGAACGCCCAGTCGCGCTCCGCGCACAGCTCCGTGCACAGGCGGTTGACGTCGTCGTAGCTGCCCCGGACCCCCACGAGGTTCGTGCCGTAGACGCCCGTCGCGAGGATCTTCTGCTCCTCGAGGTCCGCGGGGATGAAGACGTAGGACTCGAGGCCCAGCGCCGCCCCGTGGGCGGCGACCGAGTTGGCGAGGTTGCCCGTGGAGGCGCATGCGATCGTCTCGAAGCCGAGCTCGCGTGCGCGCGTGACCGCGACCGACACTACGCGGTCCTTGAACGAGTGCGTCGGGTTGGCCGCGTCGTTCTTGACCCACACCTCGCGCAGGCCCAGGCGCTCGGCGAGCCTGTCCGCGCGGATCAGCGGCGTGCAGCCCGCCGGCAGCCCCACGCGCGAGGCGAGCCTGCCCGATGGGCCGGGCGGCCCGCCTGCGAGCGGCAGGAAGTCGGCGTAGCGCCAGATGTTCTGGGGTCCGCCCTGGATGCGGCGGCGCAGCTCGCCGACGTCGCCGCCGGTGCGGCTGTGGTCGTAGGCGACCTCCAGCGGCCCGAAGCAGCGCTCGCACACGTACAGCGCCTCCAGCGGATACTCGGCCTTGCACTCCTTGCACTGCAGATGACTGACAGCCATTGGGGCTCCTTCGCTCTTGACTTCACCGTGTCACCGGTGTGGCGAAGAGCACGAAGGCCCGCCACACATCTCTCTGGAATTGGCACCTTCCCGCTGTGACGTGACGGTGGTTGCCGGGGTTTCGTAGGGCCAGTCCCTCCACCCCTCTGGATGTGTCCAGCTATGTCTGTGCGACAGTCTAGCAATCGTATCGGCGGACGCAAGTCGCGCCATGAGGCCGTCTGGACGATCGCGGGTAACATCGCCCGACGCTCGGTGTAGGCCAAGCCGTGAGCACCTCGACGTCCGCGCAGGATCAGCTTACCGGCCAGGCCGACGCACCCTTCCGCTTTGCCTCCCCCGAGAGCAAGCGGCGGATGCTGATCATCGTCAACCCGTACGCCACGACCGTCTCCGATCGCCTGCGCCACCTCGTCGTCTACGCGCTGCAGGGCCGTTTCGAGGTCGACGCCGTCGACACCGAGGCGCGCGGCCACGCCACCGAGCTGTGCCGCGAGGCCGCGCACGAGGGCTACGACGTGGTCGTCGCGTTCGGCGGCGACGGCACCGTCAATGAAGCCGCCAACGGGTTGCTCGGCTCGCCCACCCCCCTCTGCTGCCTGCCCGGCGGCTCGGCCAACGTGTTCGGCAAGATGCTCGGCATCCCCGGCGACGTCGTCGACGCGACCGAGCACCTGCTGGCGATGGCCGACGATTGGCGACCGCGCAAGGTCGACCTCGGCGTCGTCAACGGCCGCTGCTTCACGTTCGCCTCCGGCCTCGGCCTCGACGCCAGCGTCGTCGAGCGCGTCGACGCCAACCCCAGGCTGAAGGCCCGCCTGGGGCCCTACTTCTTCACGTGGGTCGCCGTCAGCACGTTCATGCGCCGCTACCTCGTGAGCCCGCCGCAGCTCGAAGTGCAGGCCCACGGCGAAACGTTCGACGGCGTCACCGCGATCGTCCAGAACGGCTCGCCGTTCACGTACTTCCAGAACCGCCCGATCGAGATCGCCGACGGCGCCGCGCTCGACTCCGGCGCGCTCGCCGGTGGCGTCCTGCACCGCGCGACGCTGCTGTCGATGCCGTCGATCGCCTGGCGCGCGTTCTCGCCACGCGCGCATGTCGCCGGACACCGGCAGGTCAGCCCGCTGGCAGACCTGCATGAGCTGACCGTGCGCAGCGCCGACGAGCGCCCGCTGCCGCTGCAGGTCGACGGCGACTACCTCGGCGAGGTCACCGAGGCCCACTACTCGATCATGCCGGACGCGCTCAGCGTGATCTCCTAGCCAGGGGTCCTCTCCACGACCGGTGCGAGCAGCACGCGCGCAGGCCGCAGATCTCTAAAAAGACGTCGCCTAAGCCGCTGCCGCGCCCGGCGTCACGCGGTAGGCGTCGAACACCGACTCGGTGTTGCGCAGGCGCGTGATCGCGCTCTTCAGCGAATGCGTGTCGGCCACCTCGACCACGAAGCGGTTCTTGACCATCGGCGGCATCGACAGGCAGCGCGCTTCGAGGATGTTCGCGCCCGACTCCGAGAACGCGCGCGAGAGGTCCGCCAGCAGGTGGTGGCGATCCCACGCGTCGATCTGGATTTCCACGACGAAGCCCGTCGACTGGTCGCCTTCCCAGGACACGCTCGTGAAGCGCTCGGGGCTCTTGCGCAGCAGCGTCGCGTTGGGGCAGTCCTCGCGGTGGATCGTGATGCCGCGGCCGAGCGAGATGTAGCCGACGATCTCATCGCCCGGCACCGGCCGGCAGCACTTGGCCAGGCGCAGCATCACGTCCTCGACACCTTCCACCCTGATCCCGTACTGATTCGAGGACTTGGTCGGGCGCCGGCGCGCGCGCCCGACACGCAGCAGGTCCGCCGCGCCCTCATCGCTATCGGCGGCCTCGCCCTGCTTGAGGCGCTGCATGACCTTGTTGACGACCAGCTTCGGTGAGACCTTGGCCGCCCCCAGGGCGATGTAGAAGTCGTCGGCCTTGCGGTAGCCGACCTCGCGGATCACGTCCGCCAGCAGCGCCGAGCCCGTGATCTTCTGGGCGGGCAGGCCCTGTTTGCGCAGGTGCTCCTGCAGCAGCTCGCGCCCGGAGTGCTCGGTGTCCTGGCGTGACTCGGCCTTGAACCAGGCCTTGATCTTGTTGCGCGCGCGCGTCGTCTTGACCATCGCCAGCCAGTCGCGCGAGGGTCCGCGCTCGCGCTTGGCGGTGAGGATCTCGACGATGTCGCCCGACTGCAGCTCGTAGTGCAGCGGCACGATTTTCCCGTTCACGCGCGCGCCCACGCAGCGATGGCCGATCTCGGTGTGCACCTCGTAGGCGAAGTCCAGCGGCGTCGCGCCGGCCGCCAGCGACTTGACTTCGCCCTTCGGCGTGAAGACGTACACCTCCTCCTCGAACAGGTCGGTGCGCAGCGTCTCCATGAACTCGCGCGGGTCTGAGAGCTCCTTCTGCCAGTCGAGCATCGAGCGCAGCCACTTGAGCTTGGCGTCCTCGCCCGCGGCAGGCCAGCCGACATCGGCCGCCTGCTCGCCGCCCGGCCCGCCGCCCGGCTGCTTGTAGACCCAGTGCGCCGCCACCCCGAACTCCGCCATCTCGTGCATCTCGTGCGTGCGGATCTGGATCTCCAGCGGCTGGCCCTCGGGCCCGATCACCGTCGTGTGCAGCGACTGGTACATGTTGAACTTGGGCATCGCGATGAAGTCCTTGAAGCGGCCCGGCAGCGGCTTCCACAGCGAGTGGATCACGCCGACCGTGCCGTAGCAGTCCTTGACCGAGTCGACGATCACGCGCATCGCGGTCAGGTCGTAGATCTCGTTGAACTCGCGGCCCTTGTTCGTCATCTTCGAGTAGATCGAGTAGAAGTGCTTGGCGCGCCCGGCGATCTGCGCCTCGATGCCGACGTCGGCCAGCTCCTTGTGCAGGTACTCGCCGGCCTCTGAGACGTAGCGCTCGCGTTCCTCGCGCTGCTGGGCGACCAGGCCCTTGATCTCCTGGTACTTGCGCGGGTGCAGCGTCGCGAACGCGAGGTCCTCGAGCTCCCACTTGATCGCGTGGATCCCCAGGCGGTGGGCCAGCGGCGCGTAGATCTCGAGCGTCTCGCGCGCCTTCTCCATCTGCTTCTGCTTGGGCATCGCCTCGATCGTGCGCATGTTGTGCAGGCGGTCGGCGAGCTTGATCAGGATGACCCGCACGTCGGTGGCCATCGCGACCATCATCTTGCGGTAGTTGTTCGCCTGCGCCTCGTCGCGCGACTGGAACGTGATGCCCGTCAGCTTCGTGACGCCATCGACGATCGTGGCGATCTCCTCGCCGAAGCGCTCGCGCACCTCCTCGATCGACGCCGACGTGTCCTCGACGGTGTCGTGCAGCAGCGCCGCGCACAGCGTCTCCGTGTCCAGGCGCATGCTCGCGCAGATGCGCGCCACCCCGACCGGGTGCACGATGAAGTCCTCTCCGGACTTGCGCCGCTGGTCGGCGTGGTGCTCGCACGCGAACACGAACGCGTCTTCGACGCGCGCGCGATCGATTTCCACCGAGGAGTCGGCGGCGTGCTCGGAGACGATCGCGAACAGGTCGCTCAGCAGCCGCCGCTCGGACGCGCTCAGAACCTCGCTGGCCTGGGTGCGCGTGGGCGCCTCGGTCGTCTGTGTGCGCTTGGGTTCTTCGGCGATCGCCATGGTCTAAGGGTAGGGGACAACGGCGGCGGATTGAAGGCGTCGAGCGCTCATAGCGCGAACAGCACCAGCTCCTCCGCCGCCGACTCGCGGGCCGGCGCCGCGGCGCGCGCCCGCAGCGGCGCGACAGCCGGCACCGCCAGCGGCGTGACCGTCTGCTGCTCGACGCGATCCTGCGCGATCAGCTGCGTGCGGCGAAGCACCAGCCGCGGTTCGCTGACGCCGTTCCACTCGTTGACCTCGAGCGCGAACGTCGCCTGCAGGCCGATCTTCGATCGGTCGCCCTCGGAGCCCTCGGCTTGCGCCAGACGCCCGCCGCAACCGAACGCGACCGCCTTCGCGCGCGCGCCCCGCGACTCCACCGTGAAGCGCGCGTGCTTGCCTTCGCCCATCGGCCGCACGTCGGTGAACCTGGCGTCGGCGATCATCAGCGAGACGGGCGCGTTGCCGCGGCCGAACGGCGCGAGCGCCTGCAACTCCTCCGCGAGCTCCATGCCGAGCTCATCGCCGCCCACGACAGCGTCCACGCGCTCCACCGCGACGAGGTCCTCGGGGCGCAGAACGCGCTCGGCGTGCGCGGCCAGCGCGGCCGCGAAGCCCGCCACCCGTCCGCGCTCGATCTCGAGGCCCGCAGCCGCGCGGTGCCCTCCGAAGCGCAGCAGGTGCTCGCCGCATGCGCTCAGGCCGGCGAGCAGGTCGAACGCATCGACGCTGCGCCCGGATGCCCTGCCGGTGTCTCCATCCAGCGCGACCAGGACGACCGGCCGCCCGCTGCGCTCGACCAGGCGCGAGGCGACGATCCCGATCACCCCGGGGTGCCACCCGTCTGCGGCGAGCACGTACGCCGCGCGCTCTCCCAGCTCGGCCATCTGCGCCTCGGCCTGGAAGCGGATGCGCATCTCCACCTGCCTGCGCTCGCGATTGGCCGAGTCGAGCTCCTGCGCGATCTGCTGCGCGCGTGCAGAGTCCTCCGTGAGGACCAGCTCGAGGCCCGCGTCGGCCCGGTACAGCCGCCCCGCCGCGTTCAGGCGCGGCGCCAGCGCAAACGCGACCGATCGCTCGTCCACCTTCGCCGAGTCGACGCCCGCGACCGCCATCAGCGCGCGCAGGCCAGGCTTGCTCGTGCCGGCCAGCGCGCGCAGCCCGCGGCGCACGAGCGCGCGGTTCTCGCCGACGAGCGCCACCACGTCCGCGATCGTCGCCAGCGCGACCAGGTCGAGGTCATCCTCGAGCGCGCCGCGCGCAAGCATGCCGCGGGCTCGCTCGGCGACGGGCTCACCCGCGTCGCCCCGAGCGCCGGCTTCGAGCAGCGCCTGCGCCAGCTTGTATGCCACCGCCGTCGCGCACAGCTCCGCGCACGGGTAGCCGCACAGCGCCGGGTGCACGAGCGGCGCGTCCGGCAGCTTGCCATCCGCGCGCGCGGCGTGGTGGTCGGTGACCACCACCTCCAGGCCCAGCGCCCGCGCCTGCGCCACCTCCTCCACGGCCGTGATCGCGCAGTCCGCCGTCACCAGCAGCCGCGTGCCCCGCGCCGCGAGCATGCCGACCGTCGCCGCGCTCAGCCCATAGCCGTCGCCCGCACGGTCGGGTATGAACGAGTCGACGTCGGCCCCCAGCGCACGCAGCGCGCGCACGAGGATCGCCGTCGAGCAGATGCCATCGACGTCGTAGTCGCCGTGGATCGTGATCCGCGTGCCCTGCGCGACGTGGCCGAGGACCGCCGCGACCGCCTCGCCGATGGCGCCGAAGGCCTGCGGCGGATGCTCCTCGGCGCCCGCCAGGAACGCGCGCGCCAGCGCCGGCTCGGCCATGCCACGCCGCACCAGCACCTGGGCGAGCGGCCCGCTCACCCCCAGCTCGCGCTGCAGGCGCTGGACCTCCGCCGCGGGACACTCGGGGATCTCGAAACGGCACGTGCTCACCCTGGCGAGACTACGGCCAGGGTGAGACGGAACCGCGATCGGGCCGGACCTGGGCCGGACGCCGTGCGCGGGATCGACCCGCAACGGCGCCCGGATGCGCGCCTACAGCGCGGCCGTGACCTCGAACACCGGCTGGAAGCCCCTCCAATCTTCTGTCTCGTTGATTAGGCCGTTAGTGAAGATGGCTTCGGGCAGCGGGTCGCTGCCCACTTCCGGCACGCCCCCGTGGGCGGCAGGTTCTTCAACGAATTCGCCGCCCGCGAATTCCTTGTAGGACGCCTGCAGGCCGACGTTCACGATGTCTGCTGCCGGGTTGCTGCCCGCGGTGATCGTGATGATCGCCTTTTCCGGCAGGACCGCAGTCGCCGGCGTGAACCGTTTGAACACGATCGTGGCCAGCACGCCGCCCACGTCGCAGTTCGGGCCGAAACCCTTGCCTTCGCCGGTGCTCAGACACGTGACGTTCGTGGTCGGGCGGTAGGGCAGCTTGAAGGTCGCGGTCGAGGTGGCGATCGGCCCGATCGCTTCGTTGTGCGCCCCGACTTCGTAGACCTCGGCGGTCATCTCGTAGTGGAACTTCTTCTGCGGGCGCGCCGTGTAGCAGTTTTCGAAGGAGTAGACTCCGTGTTCGCAGGTGAAGCTGTCCACCTGGGTGGTCAAGCTCTTGAGCACCCCTGGCCTCTTGGTAAATTCCACCATGCCACCGACCGGGAAGTGTTCGGAGTCCAGCGAGTACGTGTCTTCGTTCGGCAGCCCGTTCACCGTGGGAGCCACGGTGTTGAGGTTGTTGTAGACCACCCTCGTCAGCGCTGCGCTCGCGCCCCCGGCGGTGATCGCCAGGGATCCGATCGCCAGCAGGACCGCCGCCGCCGACTTCACGGCGGCTGTTGGAATCTTTCCAGTCATATGTTCTCCACCTCTCAGCATTGGCGCCGTGCCCAAGCGGCGCGGCGCGCGTGTATCGTCCGAACGCAGGCGTCCGACGCCTGGCATGCCGGTTTGAAGGCCGTAACTGTACGGGAAGCGAGCTGCTGGCAGCCAGCTCGTACTATTCTAGTACCCGGGCAAGTCCGCTATTCGGGCGTGATTTGTGACGCCGCGCGTTCGCGGCGCATGCCCTCGAGGTAGATCAGCGCGATCCCGATCAGCGCCCCGGGGACCGCGTACAGCACCACGCCGATGTCCGTCGCCTTCTCACCGGGGACGCGCAGCGCTGACACCTTCACGCCGTAGATGATCAGCCCGACGAGCACCGCGCCGACCAGCGAGCCGACGAACGCGCCGACGATCCCGCCCCAGAAGCGATCGGGCATGAAGATCGTGAAGTGCCAGATCGCGAGGCCCATGATCACCCAGCCGAGCATGCCCATCAGCGCGACCTCCCGTGGCGACGGTTGCGCTGCCGTCTGCTCTTCTCGCGCCGCTTGGGCTCTTCCTTGAGCACCAGGTCCTCGGGCGTGAGGTCGGCCGCCGGGTCGCGCTCCCCCTGCGGGGACGATGCGGGGGCGGCCGGCGGCGCCACCGTGGCGCTGCCCTCCGCCGCGGCGCGCGCGCTCCTGCCGCGAGGAGGTGCGGGCGGGTGCGTGGCCGCGCCATTGCCCTCGCTGTCGACGTCCAGGTCACGCACGAGTTCCTGGAACTCGTCGCGCGAGAGCTGCTGGCCGGGCTCCTCCGGCGCGATCAGGCTGCCGCGGCGCGTGCGCCTGCGCTTCGTCTCTGGCTCGACGTCCTCGGGCGCGCCGGTGGCGGTCGTCGCGTACGCGGGCACGGCGCCGAGTTCGCGCACGATGCGCGCGCGCCGCACACGGTAGCCCGGCTCGCGCTCCTTCCAGTGGGTCAGCACCGGCGAGGCGATGAAGATCGACGAGTAAGCGCCGGAGGCGATGCCGATCATCAGCGCGAACGCGAAGTCCTTAAGCGTCGTCCCGCCGAACAGCAGCAGCGAGATCACCGGCAGCAGCGTGCAGAAGCTCGTCGCCAGCGATCTCGTGACCACCTCCGACATCGAGCGGTTGACGATCTGCGAGAACGCGGCGCGCGGCATGCGCGGCACGTTCTCACGTACACGATCGAACACGATGATCGTGTCGTACAGCGAGTACCCCAGGATCGTCAGCAGCGCGGCAACCGTCGCCGTCGTGACTTCCCTCCCCGTGAGCGAGTAGACGCCGGCCGTGATCAGCAGGTCGTGCATCAACGCGATCAGCACCGGCACCGCGTACTTCCACTCGAAGCGCAGCGCGATATAGGCCGAGATCACGAGCAGCGAGGCGATGATCGCGATCACCGCGCTGTTGGCGACGGTTTTTCCGAACGTCGGCCCGATCGAGGTCGAGGACAGGTTCTTGGTTCCCGGATGTTGAGGGCCGTTTCCGAACGCCGTGTTGAGCGCGCGTTCGACGTCCTTGAGCTTTTCGGGGGCGAGCGTCTTCGTGGAGATCTGGTAGCCGTTGCCGCCGACGCTCTTGTTGGAGTACTTCTGCACCTGGGCGTTGGCGTAGCCGGCTGCGCTCATCACTTTCGCCACTTCCGCCTCAGAGACGGGCTTGATGAACGCCGTCTGGATGCGCGTGCCGCCCTTGAAGTCGATACCGAAGTTCAGCCCCCTGCCGCCGATCGCCAGCGCACCGACCAGCAGGATCGTGCCCGACATCGAGAAGAACCACTTCGACGCGCCCATGAAGTCGAACGTCCAGCCTTTGCCGCGGCGCGCCGCGCCCAGTGCCGCCGGGTGGCTGACGAGTCGCGAGCGGCTCATCGCGCCGAGCGCCGCCTGCGTGGCGAGCACCGCCGTGAACAGCGACACGAGCGTGCCAATACCCAGCATGAACGCGAAACCCTTGACTTCCGCGGTCGCCAGCGCGAACAGGATGAACGCCGTCATGAACGTCACGACATTCGCGTCGACGATCGCCGCGAAGCCGTGCTTGTAGCCCGTGGCGATGCCCGAGATGATCGATCTGCCGCCGCGGATCTCCTCCTTGACGCGCTCGAAGATCACGATGTTCGCGTCCGCGCACACGCCGATCGTCAGGATCAGCCCGGCGATCCCCGGCAGCGTCAGCGTCACCGGCACGAGCTTCACCAGCGCGAAGAAGTAGGCGCCGTAGATGACCAGGCCGCCGACCGCGATCATGCCGAGGAAGCGATAGAACAGCAGCAGGAACAGGCACACCACCAGGAAGCCCGCGAGGCCCGCCTTCAGTCCCTGGCTGAGCGCCTGTTTGCCGAGCGTCGCCGACACCTGCGAGCGTGAGATCAGCGACAGCGTCAGCGGCAGCGCTCCCGACTGCAGCTCGTTGGCGAGCGCCTGGGCCGAGGTGATCGTGAAGCCGCCGGAGATCTCAGAGCCGCTGGAGGCGTCGATCCCTTCCGGGTACTTGGTGTAGTCGATCGACGGCACCGTGATCAGCTGCCCGTCGAGCACGACCGCGAAGTGCTGCAGCGCCTCTTCCTTGTTGGAGATCCCCGGCAGCTGCGCTTCCTGGCCGCGGTGCGCGATTTCCTTGGTGACCTTTTCGAAGACTTTCTTGCCGTAGGAGGTGAAGCCGAACGTCACGTCTGGCTGTCCGGTGGCTTCGTCGTTGCTCTGCGTCGGGTTGGTGATGTTTTCGCCTTCGAGCACCGGTTCGTCGTTGAGCACGTACCAGCTGTTGGGCGAGGGGTTCGTAACCTTGTTGGTCGTGGTGCTTTCGGTCGCGTGGGCCTGCACGAGCACCGTCCCGGGGTTGACGCGCACCGCCTTCAGCTTGGCGCCCTTCGGCTGTGTGGGTAGGTTCGAGTAGAGGTTGCGTTCGACTTCTTCGGGGCCGCGCACGACGGTTTCGTTGGCGGTGTCGAGCAGGTACCAGCTGCCGTAGATGCAGTCCTTGACCTGGGCCGGCGTGCAGCCTTTTTCCCAGGTCGTGTCGGTCTTGCGCAGGATCGGCTTGCGTTTGGCCGCGCGCAGGACCGCCTGGTACTCGGTCAGCCCCGCGGCCGCACCACCCGGGTCGTTGGGATCGCCGGTGACCGTGCCTTCCGTGGGCGCCGGTTCGCCGGCGGGGCCGATGACGTTGGTCTCCCAGTCGTAGAACTGCAGCCGCGCGGTCTTGCCGACCTCTTTTTCGGCGTGGGAGATGTTCTGTTCGCCCGGCAGCGCGACGTCGATCTGGGCATTGCCCGAGCTCTGGATTTCCGGCTGGGCCACCCCGAGCTGGTCGACGCGCTTGCGCATGATGTTGATCGCGCGTTCGAGCGATTCGGGATCGACTTTGGACCGCGCGGTGGGTTTGGCCTGGTAGACGAGCTCCACGCCGCCCTTCAATTCGAGCCCGAGGCGCGTCGGTTTGGTGAGGATCGCCGCGAGCGACGCGGCGACCAGGCCGGCGACGATCAGGAGGATGAGGGTGTTGCGGCGGGGGTCGGTCATCGTCCTCAGAGCCTACTTGTCGGGGGTCAGCACGAGCAACAGCCCGCCGTCGTCATCGTAGGCCGGGAACATGTCCGCTTTGGCGCTGGCGGCGACGTCCCGTTCGCCGCTGACCCGCACCGGCACCTCCAGCGCGCGCACCCCCCACTCGAGCACCGTCTTCACAGGGTCGTCGCCGTTGGCGAAGCTCAGACCGAGCACCTGCTCGACGCGCTGGCCGATCACGTCCTCCTCCTCCAGGCCCGTGAACGCGAACGAGTTCTTGCCGCAGCCGACCACGCGACCCTCGCCGTCGCAGACGAAGAACGCCGCGTCGGGCGCCGGGTAGTAGTCGTCGAGCAGTTCAAACAGGAACGCGAAGCCGCACTTGGCGCAGCCCTTGGGCTGGCGCGTGAAGCCGATGTTGCGATCCAGCTCGCTGGTGCGGTGGCCGCAGTTGGGGCAGATGAAGGGATGGGTCATGGTGTTCATACACAGACTACGCAAGCCGGGGCGCGAAGGCGCCCGTGTACGGAGCCGGGCGTATCCGCGAGCATGGCCTGCGCGAGCGCGCGCGCAGAAGCTCAGAACAGCGACGCGCCCGTGCTTGCTGGCGCCTGCAGCCCCAGATGCTCGTAGGCCGCAGGCGTGGCAGCCCGGCCCCGCGGCGTGCGCTTGATCAGCCCCTCCTGCAAAAGATACGGCTCGTACACATCCTCGATCGTGTCCTGCTCCTCGCCGACCGCGACCGCCAGCGTCGACAGGCCGACGGGACCGCCGGCGAATTTGCTGCAGATCGCGCTCAGGATCTCACGATCCAGGCGATCGAGCCCGCGCGCGTCGACCTCGAGCATCGCGAGCGCCGCGTGCGCGGCCTCGGCGGTGACCACGCCGGCCATCCGCACCTCGGCGAAGTCACGCACGCGCTTCAGCAGCCGGTTGGCGACGCGCGGGGTGCCGCGGCTGCGCGCGGCGATCGCGAGCGCGCCGTCTTCCTCGAGCTCGATGTCGAGGATCCCGGCCGAGCGGCGCACGATGATCGCGAGCTCGTGCTCCGCGTACGGTTCCAGGCGCGCCTGGATGCCGAAGCGGTCGCGCAGCGGCGTCGTCAGCAGGCCGGTGCGGGTCGTGGCGCCGACGAGCGTGAACGGCGGCAGCTCGAGCGTCACCACGCGCGCGCCCGCGCCCTGCCCGACCGTGATCGGCAGGCGGTGATCCTCCATCGCCGGGTAGAACGTCTCCTCCAGCGTGCGCGCGAGGCGATGGATCTCATCGACGAAGAACACGCTGCGCGGCTCGAGCGCCGTCAGAAACGCCGCGATGTCTCCCTTGCGCTCCAGCGCCGGCCCCGCCGTCTGCACGAACGGCACTTCCAGCTCGGCGGCCACGATCTGCGCGAGCGAGGTCTTGCCGAGCCCGGGCGGCCCGGCCAGCAGCAGATGATCGAGCGCGTCGCCGCGGGCGCTGCACGCCTCGATCGCGACCGCAAGCTGCTCGCGCAGCGTCTCCTGCCCGACGAACTCCACCAGGCGCCGCGGGCGCAGCGAGCGATCGAGCTCGTCCTCGGCGACGAGATACGGGGTCTGGATGCGGGCGGCGGTCTCGGTCATGGAAGCAGGCTCATCGGGCTCGTTCACGAGGCCGATCGGGCCAGGCGCAGGGCGCCGCCGATCAGCTCCTCGGCCGTCTCGCCCTCGACGCCGGACAGCAGCTCCTCGGCCTCGACCGGCGCGTAGCCGAGCTCGAGCAGGCCGTCGCGCGCCAGCAGCCGCGGATCCTGGGCCTCGCCGCGCCGCGCGATGATCGGGGTGCGCGCCGACGTGGCGGCATCGCTGCCCACGCCGACCTTCTCGCGCAGCTCGACGATGATCCGTTCCGCGGTGCGCTTGCCGATCCCCGGCACCGCCTGAAAGCGCGCGGCGTCGCCCGCCGCGAGCGCACGGATCAGCTCTCGCGGCGCGCCCGCCGAGAGCACCGCCAGCGCCACCTTCGGGCCCACCGCCTGGACCGACAGCAGCATCAGGAACAGGTCGCGCTCCTGCTCGGAGGCAAAGCCGTACAGCGTCAGCGCGTCGTCGCGCACGATCAGATGCGTGTGCAGCGTCACCGGCTCGCCCACCGCCGGCACGTGCGCCAGCGTCTGCGCGGACACCGCCGCGCGGTAGCCGACGCTGCCGCTGAGGATCACCACGTGATCGGTGCGGCGCACCGCGACCTCGCCCCGGAGCAGCGCGATCATCCGCTCGCCCCCGCGAGCGCCAGCGCCAGCGGCGCGCAGTTGGCATGGCAGATCGCCACCGCCAGCGCATCGGCCGCGTGGTCGGGCCGCGGCTCCTCGGCCAGCCCGAGCAGCGTCTTGACCATGCGCGCCACCTGGTCCTTCTGCGCGCGCCCGGAGCCGCAGACCGCGCCCTTGACCTGCTGCGGGGTGTAGCTGGCGCACGGCAGCCGATGCTGGCCGGCGGCGAGCAGCACGACGCCGCGCGCCTGCCCGACGGCGAACGCCGTGCGCACGTTCTGGCCGAAGTACAGCTCCTCCAACGCGACGGCGTCCGGTTCGTGCTCGTCGAGCAGCGCGTCCACCGCGGCGTGGATCTGCGCGAGCCGCCGCTCCGGCGCGAGCTCCGCCCGCGTCGTGATCACCCCGCCATCCAAGGCCAGCAGCTGGCTGCCGCGGCGCGCCACGACGCCGTAGCCGGTGTTGGCCAAGCCGGGATCTATGCCGAGGACGACCACGGTATGTGATTCTGCGCTCGCCACCGGACGCCTGCCCGTGCGCGCCTGTCGTACGCTGCGACGGGATGTCCGCCGAGCCGATCGACTTCGCCGCCGAGGGCCTGCTCGACGGCCTGCAGGGCGCGGCGCGAGCGGAGCGCCTGGCGCTGCTCGAGCAGCTGGCGGGCGAAGGCGTGGCGCTGTCGGAGCTGCGCCGCACCACGGCCAGCGGCACGATCATCTTCCTGCCGGCCGATCGCGTGATCGTGGGCAACGAGCGCTACACCGCCGCGCAGGTGGCCGAGATCAGCGGCGTCGAGCTGGAGTTCCTCGCGGCCGCGCGCCGCGCGATGGGGCTGCCGATCCCCGACCCCGACGAGCCCGTGCACACGGAGGCAGAGCTCGAGTCCGCGACGAGGATCGTGCTGGCGCGCGAAGCCGGCATCTCCGACGAGGACATCCTCGACCTGCTGCGCGTGCTCGGCCGCGGCCTCTCCCAAGCGGCCGACAGCCTGCGGCTGCTGCCACTGAAACTGGTGCTCGAGCCCGGGATGAGCGAGCGCGACCTCGCCAGCCGCTACGGCCAGGCCGCCGCGCGGCTCTACCCCCTGGTGGACCCGATGCTGAGCAACGTGCTCGCGCTGCACCTGCGGCACACTGCTCAGAGCGAGGTGATCAGCGCGCTGGAGCGCGACGGCGGCCATCTCCCCGGCTCGCGCGAGGTGGCGGTGTGCTTCGCCGACCTGGTCGGCTTCACCAGGCTCGGCGAGGAGGTGCCGCCCGAGGAGCTCGGGCACCTCGCCGCCCGTCTGGAGGCGCTCGCGTCCGAGGTCGCCGAGCCCCCGGTGCGGCTCGTCAAGACGATCGGCGACGCCGCGATGCTCGCCTCGCCCGAGGGCGAGCCGCTGCTCGAGGCTGCGCTCGGGCTGATCGACGCCGCCGACGCCGAGGGCGAGGACTTCCCGCAGCTGCGCGCCGGCGCCGCCGTCGGTCGCGCGCTGCCGCGCGCCGGCGACTGGTTCGGGCGCCCGGTCAACCTCGCCAGCCGCATCACCGGGATCGCCCGGCCCGGCAGCGTGCTCGCCGAGCGCGAGCTGCATGAATCCGCCAAGGACGCATACGGCTGGTCCTACGCGGGCGAACGGCGCCTGAAAGGCATTCGCGAGCCGGTGGCGCTGTTCCGCGCGCGCCGCCATCCGGCGCGGCCCTGACCCAGCGATCCCGACCTATTGACTTCGGATGCCAATCGGGAGAGAATCGAGCGCATGAGCCTGAGCAACAGCGCACTCGTCGTCGCGTGGGTCTGCTTCGTCATCGGCGGGCTTGTGTTCCTTGCAGGCGTCGTGCTCGGCCTACTCATGAGCTGGAGGGAAACGACCAAAGGCGTGAGCGCCAAAGAAGCGAAGGCGAAGGTCCAAGACGCCGCGACGAAGGTCAAAGCACTCACGGCGACGGCGGTGACCACCGCCAACACCGAAGGAAAGGACACAGCCGCGGCCACCAAAGCCGGCGCTGAAGGGAGCGCCGCGGAGAGCGCCCTCAAGGAGATCGAAGGGATCATCGGCGCGCTCCCCGAACGACTGCGGTTCGCGGCCGTGCTGATCTTGATCGGGGCGCTGTTGATGAGCGTGGCCACCGTGCAGTTCGGCGGGCACTCGATCTTCTGAGTGGGCAAGCGCCGTGCCGGCTCAGCCAGCGCTGGCCGCGCGGGCGGCGGTGCCGATGGGAGCGGCCGTGTCAGTCGCTTGCTCCTGCCGAGAAGCGTTCTGCCCGCGAACCCGCCATGGAGCCTCGCCGGAGGCCCACAGGTCGTTGAGCGCGACCGCGTCCTTGTACGTATCCATGCACTCCCAGAAGCCCTCGTGCGGTCGTGCGCGCAGCTCACCGGCCGCGGCCAGCCGCTCCAGCGGCTCGCGCTCGAGCACGCTGTCGGCCTCGAGGTGGTCAAGGACGGCGGCCCGAAAGCAGAAGAAGCCGCCGTTGATCCAGTGCTCGGACGTGGGCTTCTCGCGAAAGCCCGTCACGCGGCCGTCGTCGGCCAGCTCGGTGACGCCGAACTGCAGCTGCGGGCGCACGACGGTCATGCTGGCCAACGCACCGTGGCCGCGGTGAAACGCGAGCAGCGCGTCGAGGTCGACGTCGGCGAGCCCGTCTGAGTACGTGGCGCAGAACAGCTCCTCCCCGGCCAGGCGCGGCGCCAGCAGCTTGATCCGCCCGCCCGTCGGCGTCTGCAGGCCCGTGTCGACGCACTCGACGTCGACGCCAGCCGGCCACTCGTGCGCAGCGACGAACTCCTCGATCAGCTCGCCGCGGTAGCCGGTCGCCAGCAGGAAGCGGCGAAAGCCCTGGCGCGCGTACAGCTGGATCACGTGCCACACGATCGGCATGCCGCCGATCTCCACCAGCGGCTTGGGGATCGCCTGCGTGTGCTCCTGCAGGCGGGTGCCGCGCCCGCCGCAGAGGATCACCACGGGCGGACGCGACGGGCTGCCCACGCTCAACGTCTGGCCCGCGACCGCCGCGGCCGCGCCGAGCTAGCCCGCGACACGCTCGAGCACGTCTGCCGACACGTCGAAGTTGGCGTGCACGGCGCTGACGTCGTCGTTGTCTTCGAGGGCCTCGATCAGGCGCATGAGCTTGCCCGCCTGGGCCTCGTCGATCGGCACGACGGTCGACGGGCGATAGACCATCTCGGCGCTCTCCATCTGCACGCCTGCGTCCTCGAGCGCTTTGCGCACGGCACCGAAGTCGCCCGGTTCGGTGATCACCTCGAAGACGCCCTCGTCGGTGATCACGTCCTCCGCGCCGGCCTCGACGGCGATCATCAGCTCGTCTTCGGAGTAGCGCTCGGCGTCGATCACGATCGTGCCCTTCTTCTCGAACAGGTACGCCACCGACCCGGGCTCGCCGAGGCTGCCGCCGTTCTTGGAGAATGCGTGCCTGACGTCGGCGCCGGTGCGGTTGCGGTTCTCGGTGAGCGCCTCGATCAGCAGCGCGACGCCGCCCGGACCGTAGCCCTCATACAGCACGCTCTCGATCGCATCCGCCTCGCCGCCCTCGCCGGTGCCCTTGGCGATCGCGCGTTCGATGTTGTCCTTTGGCATCGACGCTTCCTTGGCCTTGCGGATCGCCAGATCCAGCGCCGGGTTGCCCACGGGGTCACCGCCGCCGTCACGCGCAGCGACCGTGATCGCGCGCGTCAGCTTGGAGAAGTGCGCGCCGCGGCGCGAGTCCACGATCGCCTTCTTGTGCTTGATGCTCGCCCACTTCGAATGCCCTGACATGGCACACAGCTTAGGATGCGAGCCCACATGACGGCAGTCCCACCAGACATCTTCAAGGCGTACGACATCCGCGGCCTCTACGGCGAGCAGATCGACGGCGACCTCGCCGAGCTGATCGGCGGCGCCTTCGCGCGGGTGCTCGGCACGCTCGCGGGCAAGCCGGTGCCCGAGTTGCGCGTGGGCCTTGGGCGCGACATGCGCCTGAGCGCGCCGGAGCTCGCGGCGCGCTACCGCGAGGGGCTGCTGGCGGCGGGCGCGCACGTGATCGACGCCGGCCAGGTCGGCAGCGAGATGCTGTATTTCCTGGTCGGCTCGCGCGAGCTCGACGGTGGGCTGATGTGCACCGCGTCGCACAACCCCAAGGCCTACACCGGCGCCAAGCTCGTGCGCGAGGGGGCGATCGCGCTGTCGGGCGACTCCGGCATCCAGGACATCCGCCGCGAGATCGAAGCCGCCGGCGCGCGCGACGGAGCGCCGTCAGCGGATGCGGCGCCGGGCTCCACTGCGCGCGGGACGCTCGAGGAGGTGGATCTCTATGAGGAGTTCCAGCGGGCGGTGCTCGGCTTCATCGACGCCGACGCCGTGCGCTCCCCCTCCGGGGACGATGCGGCGCCGCGGCGGTTGAGGGTTGTCGTCGACGGGGGCAACGGCATGGCCGGCCCGATGGTCGGCCCGGTGCTCGAGAGCCTGGGCCTCGAGCTGATCGAGACGTACTGGACCCCCGACGGCAACTTCCCCGACCACGAGCCCAACCCGCTGCTGCCCGAGAACCGGCGCCTGATCATCGAGAAGGTGCGCGACAGCGGCGCCGACCTCGGGATCGCGTGGGACGGCGACGCCGACCGCTGCTTCTTCATCGACGACGCCGGCGCGTTCGTCGACGGCGACTTCCTGACCGCGCTGCTAGCTGGGTCGCTGCTCGAGAAGCACCCCGGCGAAGCGATCCTGTACGACGTGCGCGCCTCGCGCGCGGTCGCCGATACCGTCGCGAAGGCCGGCGGGACCGCCTTTCGCAACCGCGTCGGCCACGCGTTCTTCAAGACGCGCATGCGCGAGGAGGGCTCGCTGTTCGGCGGCGAGGTCTCCGGGCACTACTACTTCCGCGACTTCTACTGCGCGGACTCCGGCGCGATCCCAGCGTTGCTCGTGCTCGAGCTGCTGTGCACGCAGGGCAAGAGCATGTCCGAGCTGCTCGCGCCCTACCACGCCAAGTACTTCATCTCCGGCGAGGTCAACTCCGAGGTCGCCGACCCGGCGGGCAAGATCGAGGAGATCGCCGCCCGCTATGCCGATGCGCGCCAGGATCGCCTCGACGGCATCTCGATCGACTACGAGGACTGGCACTTCAACGTGCGCCCGTCGAACACCGAGCCGCTGCTGCGCCTGTGCCTGGAGTCGCTCGTCTCGCCCGCGGACATGGAACGCAGGCGCGACGAGGTGCTCGCGCTGATCCGCTCCCGTTCCGGGGACGATGCGTGAGCGACGGCGAGGACCCGCAGCAGCAGGCCGAGCGCGAGGCGCTCGCGCTCGCGGCCGACGCCGGCATCCACCGCCTGGCGATCCCGACGCCGTTCATGGTCGGGCGCGTGAACGCGTACCTGATCGAGGACTCGCCGCTGACGCTCGTGGACTCCGGCCCCAACTCCGCGAAGGCGCTCGACGAGCTCGAACAGGCGCTGGCGGCACACGGGCATACCGTCGAGGACATCGAGCTGCTGGTGATCACGCACCAGCACATGGACCACTTCGGGCTGGCCTCGATCCTCGCGCGCCGCTCCGGCGCGGAGGTCGCCGCGCTCGACCGCCTCGGACCGTTCCTCTCGAGCTACGGCCACCAGACCGACCTCGAAGACCGCTTCGCGGAGCGCCTGATGCTGCGCCACGGCATCCCGCCCGAAATCGTGACCGCCCTGCGCGCGGTCTCGGCTGGCTTTCGTGCGTGGGGCTCGGCGGTCGAGGTCACGCGCCCGCTGGCCGACGGCGAGCTCCTGCAGCTGCGCGATCACGAGCTGCGCGTGCTGCACCGCCCAGGCCACAGCCCATCCGACACCGTCTTCCTCGACGAGCGCCGCTCGATCATGCTCGCCGCCGACCACCTGATCGCGCACATCTCGTCCAATCCGCTGATCTCCCGGCCGCTCGATGCCGGGGACGAGTACGACGGCCCCCGCCCGCAGGCGCTGATCACGTACATGGCCTCGCTCGAAAAGACGCGCGCGATGGAGCTCGCGCTGGTGCTGCCCGGCCACGGACAGCCGATCACCGACCACGTCGCGCTGATCGACGAGCGCTTCCGCCTGCACCAGCGGCGGGCCGAGAAGATGCTCCGCTTGATCGCATCCGAGCCGCGCACCGCGCACGAGATCGCACAGGAGCTGTGGGGCAACGTCGCGGTCACGCAGGCGTTCCTCACGCTCTCGGAGGTGCTCGGACACGTCGACCTGCTGCTGCGCGATGAGCTGGTGGTGGAGGAGGAGCGCGAGGGCGTGGTCAGCTTCAGGGCCGTCTGACGCCGTCCTCGATCTCCGCCAGATGCTCGACGTTCGCGCGATCGTCCGGCTCGGAGCTGGCGTCCGCCGCGAACCACGCGTCGAGGATCTCCCCCAGCTCGGCCTGTGAGGTCGCGCGCAGGCTGAGCGCGAGCACGTTCGCGTCGTTCCACTTGCGGGCGCCGGCCGCCGTCGGCGCATCCGCGCACAGGGCCGCGCGCACGCCGTCGATCTTGTTGGCGGCGATCGACGCGCCGGTGCCGGTCCAGCAGCACACGATCCCCTGCTCCGCGCGCCCCTCGGCGACGTCGCGTGCGACCGCCTCCGACGCCCACGCCCAGTCATCGCGCTCACCGCCCGCGAGCGCGCCGTGCGCGAGCGTCTGGTGCCCGCGGCGCTCCAACTCCCCTACGAGCGCGCCCGCGATCCCGGTCAGCTCGTCGGCCGACACCGAGATTCGCATCAGCGGCCCGCTCCGACTCGCCCCATCAGCGACCCTCCCCCACCTCGCCCACCGGCGCCCGACGCTCCTCCCCCTGCGTCGCCGCCTGCGCGACCAGCTCCAGGAACAGGCGGTGCAGCCGGTCATCGGCGCCGAGCTCGGCGTGGAACGACACGGCCAGGATCCTCCCCTGCCGCGCGGCCACCGGATGGCCTTCGACCTCGCCGAGGATCTCGACGTCGGGCCCGTGCTCGGCGATCCACGGCGCGCGTATGAATATCCCCCTGATCGGTGGACCGGGCACGCCGCGCACCTCGACGTCGGCCTCGAAGCTCCTGATCTGGCGGCCGAACGCGTTGCGCGACGCGCGCATGTCCATCACGTCGAGGTGATCGCGGTCGAGCATGATCAGCCCCGCGCACGAGCCGAGGATCGGAATCCCGCCGGCCCCGCCCCGCGCCGCCAGCTCCCGCAGCGGCGCGGCGAGCCCCTCGCGCTCGATTCCCAGCGTCATCGTCGTCGACTCTCCGCCCGGGATGATCAGCCCGTCCAAGCCGTCGAGGTCTGCCGGCACGCGCACCTCGCGTGTGCGCGGGGGGACGGGACCCAATTTCGCCAGCATCCGCTCGTGCGCCTCGAAGCCGCCTTGCAGCGCGAGCACGCCGATCAGCGGGCTTGCCGGCGATGCCGGCGCCGCGTCACTACCAGCCACGCTGCGCGAGGAGCTGCTCGCCCTCGAGCTTGGAGCTCTCCAGGCTGACCATCGCCGGGCCGAGGCCGCGCGAGGCCTCGGCCACGCGCTCGGCGCTCTGCCAGTGCGTGGTGGCCTCGACGACCGCGCGCGCGCGTGCGGGCGGGTCCTCGGACTTGAAGATGCCCGAGCCGACGAACACGCCTTCGGCGCCGAGCGCCATCATCAGCGCCGCGTCTGCCGGCGTGGCGATGCCGCCGGCGCAGAACAGCACGACGGGCAGGCGCCCGGCGAGCTCGACCTCGCGCACGAGGTCGAGCGGCGCGGCGAGCGCTTTGGCGGCGGATGCGATCTCGTCGGCGCCGAGCGTCGCCAGGCGGCGGATTTCGCCAGTGATCTGGCGCATGTGGCGGACCGCCTCGACGATGTCGCCGGTGCCGGCCTCGCCCTTGGAGCGGATCATCGCGGCGCCCTCGCCGATGCGGCGCAGCGCCTCGCCGAGGTTGGTGGCGCCGCACACGAACGGCACCTTGAAGTCCCACTTGTCGATGTGATTGGCCTCGTCGGCGGGCGTCAGCACCTCGGACTCGTCGACGTAGTCGACCTCCAGCGCCTCGAGCACGCGCGCCTCCATGAAGTGCCCGATGCGGGCCTTGGCCATCACGGGGATGCTGACCGCCTCCTGAATGCCGGCGATCATCTCCGGGTCGGACATGCGCGCCACGCCGCCGTCGCGGCGGATATCGGCCGGCACGCGCTCGAGCGCCATCACCGCAGCCGCGCCGGCGTCCTCGGCGACCTTTGCCTGCTCGGGCGTGACGACGTCCATGATGACGCCGCCCTTGAGCATCTCGGCCAGGCCGCTCTTGACCCTGAATGTCGCCTCGTCACGCATAGGCCACTAGTTTGACAGCCCGGCCGCGGTCGCAGCAGGACGGGCGCCGTTCTCGTATGCCGGCAGCGTGCCGTTCGGCGCTGCGCCTGAGACCCTGAGGGCACGCCGAGCGGCTGCGCGAGGGTGTCCGGCGCCTGTCAAAGGCGATCCGCCCCCAGCTGCTGGCCGCGCGGCACCGGCACACGCTGCCCATCGCGTGACGATCCGCATCTGACGTCTCCACGCACGAGCGCGCTCGATACGTTCTCGGAGATCCGCCGTACCGGTCGGTGCATGCACCGACCGGCGGGGTCGCGCATGCGCGACCCCGGACCACGCCGCATGCGGCGTGGTCTCTTTGACTCTTTCATCAAGGTGGGGGTTCAGCTTGGATTGGCGCGACGAGTGCGGCGGCAAGCCTTCCATGCGATAAGCGCGACGTTGCTGCACACGACAGCCACCCCGAACGCGAATCCCTTCCACCAGCTATCCCAGATCAACCCGGCCGCCCACGCGAGGACGACGGCCCCGTTTGTTTTGGTGTAGCTGACGCCACGGGATGCGGTCGAGAATCTGGCAGATTCTGATAGTTTGGCTCCGCTATGAAGCTCGGGGGGAGCATGGGTGCGCGATGAAAGGCTGCTTGGCGACGATCGGTGGCATAACGGTTCTCGCGGTCATCATCGCGGCGCTGGCGAGCGGGTCGTCTAGCACGTCGAGCACGACGCCGGCTACCACGCGAGCCGCCCCAGCCGCCCCAACGGCGACCTCGACGGCCAGCAAGCCGACGCGAGCAGCCAGCAAGCCGACGCCAGCAGCTACGACCAAGACATGCGGCTCGACTCAGACTAACGCCCACGCGAGCTGCCCATTCGCGGAAAACGTCTACAGCAGCTACAGCGCGTACGTGGACGGCCACCACTCAGCACCGGAAAGCATCGAAGCGTACAGCCCTGTCACACAGCACACCTACACGCTCTCATGCGCCGTACGGGGTGCTGTCACCGCCGGTGCGACTGTCGTCTGCTCGGAGGGCGACGCAAGCATCCAGTTTGGGTTCCCACACGAAGCGGAAAGTCACACAAGCTCCGAAGAAGACGAAGTCGGCTCGACTAGCCACGCGACCGACGAACAGTTCTGCGAAGCGCACCACTGCATCGGCAACTTCACAACCGAGGACGGCACCGTGGTCGAATGTGCCGATGGCACGTTTAGCCATGCCGGCGGGATCTACGGTGCCTGCTCGTATCACGGAGGCGAAGCAGGCGGCGGAGGCGGCCAATACTCGGAAGAAGAAGGGAAAGGGGAAGGAGAAAGCAGCCGAGAATGATTGGCCGTGAAGGATACATCTGCACGCTCACGGACATCGCGGCGCTGCTGGACTGAGCGGCGAGACCGTATAGCAATGGCTATACAGCGCTTCGCGGGGTGAAAGAGCTCTCCGTGAGACAACGCAAACGTCCCACCAAGCGCAGTCCCCTCGGCCAAGCGAAGCGGTCATCATCGGCGGCGAAAGCCGACGAGGATGAGCCGCGTAGCGTCACTTCAGCCGAAACGCCTTGATGCGGTCGTCGTACTGCGCGGTGTCCTGCGCATACACCCCGTAGGCGAGCGCCTGGATGATGCTCAGCAGCGCCGTGTGCGAACGCACGTATGCGGGGCTGTTCGACGAGTAGTAGAGCTTGATCTGCGCGAGCTTGGCGACCTCGGAGAGCGTCGCGTCGGTGATCGCCGCGGTGCGCGCCTGGCGGTGGCGGGCGAGCTTCATCGCGCGCACGACCAACGGGTGCGGACGTCCGGCTGACAGGCCGATGACGAGCGTGTTGGCGTCGATCCGCCCGAGGCGGCTGAGGGCCTCCTGCGAGGGGCTCGCGACGACGTCGACGCGCAGGTCGAGCAGCATCAGCAGGTGACGCAGGTAGCTGGCGAAGAACGCCATCTGGTCGGTGCCCGCGACGAGCACCTTCTCGGCGCCGACGATCGCCTCGATCAACGCGTCGACCGAGCTGCGCGAGACCTTGCGCGCGGTGTCCTCGACGTTGAGATGGTCGGCGGCGAGCGCCGCCTCGAACTCGTTCTGGTCGAGCGAGAACAGCGGGGATGAAACCCCGCCCGCCCCCGCGCCACCCTGTTTGGTGGCCTTGGCGTTGACGCGCCGGTATTCCTCGCGCGCGGCCGCCTGCAGCTCGGGGAAGCCCTCGAAGCCGAGCGCCTGGGAGAAGCGCACGACGGTCGAGCTGGAGGTGTTCGCGCGCCGCGCCAGCTCCTCGGCGGTCTGGAAGGCCGCCTCGTCGAGATGGTCGACGATGTACTGCGCGACGTCCTTCTGCGAGCGCGAGCACTCGTCAAAGCGCGCCTGGATGTACTTGGACAGGCTCTGGTGCTCGCTCGTCCCGTTCGCGGGCGGCGGCTCGGCGGTCTTTGTCGCTGCACGCTTCATTGTCGGCGCTTCTGTTCGACGCCTCCGGCACGCAGTCCTTCTAAAGGAGGCGCAGTTCGCAGCGATCGTGACTCGCGGAGCGTCCCAGTGATCCGCCGCGCCCGGCGCCGCGTACATAAGCTCAGCCCATGTCCACGACGGGAGAACAAACGTGAGGATCGCCGTCGTCGGCGCGGGCGTCTCCGGGCTCGTCGCCGCTCACCTGCTGCACCGCGAGCACGAGGTCGTCGTGTACGAGGCCGGCTCCCACGCGGGCGGCCACGCCAACACCGTGCGCGTCGACACACCGCTCGCCGTCCACCACGTGGACACCGGGTTCATCGTCATGAACGACCGCAACTACCCCAACCTCACACGCCTGCTCGACCGCCTCGGCGTGGCCAGGCAGCCGACGCACATGAGCTTCTCGGTCAAGGGCGAGGATGAGGACTTCGAGTACGCGGGCACGCCACGCGGCCTGTTCTGCCAGCCAGGCAACCTGCTCAGCCCGCGCTTTCAGCGCATGATCCTCGACCTGCTGCGCTTCAACCGCGAGCTGCGGCGGATGCTCACCGGCGACGCGCGCACCGGGAGCGCCGACGAGTCGCTCGAGGAGTTCCTCGCCCGGCGGCGGTTCTCGCGCGTGTTCGTCGAGCGGCTGATCGTGCCCCAGGTGTCCGCCGTGTGGTCGGCGGACCCCCGCCAGATGCGCTCGTTCCCGGTTCGCTTCATCGCCGAGTTCTTCGCCAACCACGGCATGCTCGGCTTTCGCGACCGCCCGCGCTGGTCGACGATAACCGGCGGCTCCGCGCGCTACGTCGACGCGCTCGTCGCGCCCTTTCGCGAGCGTGTCAGGCTGCGCATGCCCGTACGCTCGATCACGCGCCACGACGACCGCGTCGAGGTCGCGAGCGACGGCGACGGCGGACGGGCGACCGAGGCGTATGACCACGTCGTGATCGCCACGCACTCCGACCAGGCGCTCGCGCTGCTCAGCGATCCGTCCCCACGGGAGAGCAGGCTGCTGGGCGCGATCCCCTACCAACGCAACGAGGCCGTCCTGCACACCGACAGCGCGCTGCTGCCACGGCGCCACGCGGCGCGCGCGGCGTGGAACTTCCACCTGCTGCGCGAGCCCAAGCCGCTGAGCACGGTCACCTACTACATGAACCACCTGCAGCGCCTGCAAGCCGACCGCGACTTCTGCGTCACGCTCAACCGCACCGAGGCGATCGACCCTGCCAAGGTGATCCGCACGATCTCCTACTCGCACCCCGTGTACACGCCCGCCGGCGTGGCCGCGCAGTCCGAGCACGCATCCATCAGCGGCATGGCCCGCCGCACCCACTACTGCGGCGCGTACTGGGGCTGGGGCTTTCACGAGGACGGCGTGCTCAGCGCGCTGCGCGCGTGCGCGCCGTTCGGGGTGACGCTGTGAACAGCTGCCTGTACGAGGGCACGGTGCGCCACCGCCGGCACGGGCCTGTGCGCGACGAGCTGAGCTACCGGATGTTCATGGTCTACCTCGACCTGGACGAGCTGCCGCAGCTGTTCGACGGGCGTCTCCTTTGGTCGGCGCGGTGGCCGGCCGTGGCGTGGTTTCGCCGCGCCGATCACCTCGGCGACCCGCGCACGCCGCTCGCCGACGCGGTGCGCGAGCTCGTGGCCGAACGCACCGGCACGCGCCCCGAAGGCCCGATCCGCGTGCTCACGCACCTGCGCTACTTCGGGCACTGCTTCAACCCGGTGAGCTTCTACTACTGCTACGACGGCGAGCCCGACGCGGCACTCGGGTCCGCGGCCGCCGGCGAGCGGATCAGCGCGGTGGTGGCGCACGTGACGAACACCCCGTGGGGCGAGAGCCACTCCTATGTGCTGCCCGGCGAGAACGTCGCCGGCCACGGCTCGGCGGCGCTCGTCAGCGGGCGTTCGCGCAAGCGACTGCACGTGTCGCCGCTGATGGGCATGGAGCACACGTACGACTGGCGCGCGAGCGACCCCGCGCAGCGGCTGTCGGTGCACATCGAGTCCCTCAGCGACAGCGGCGAGCGCGTGTTCGACGCGACGCTGTCGCTGCGCCGCCGCGAGCTGAGCGGCCGCGAGCTGGCGCGCGCGCTCGCGCGCTACCCGCTCCTGACGCTGCGCATCCTCGCGCGCATCTACGGCCACGCGCTGCGGCTGCGCGTGCGCGGCGCGAGCTACTTCCCGCACCCGCGCAAGGCGGAGGCCGAGGAGCGGGCGGTGTCGGCATGAGCGCGCTGCGACGCAAGATCGATCGCGCCGCGCGGTGGCTGGTGCTGCGCCTGCTCGCGCACATCGGCGGCGGCGAGCTGGTGATCGTCGAGGGCGCGCAGCGGCTGACGTTCGGCGCGCTCGTGCCCGGACGCCCGCTGCGCGCGGTCGTGCACGTGCGCTCGGAGCGCCTCTACCGCCAGCTGCTGCGCGGCAGCATCGGGCTGTGCGAGTCCTACATGGACGGTCTGTGGGAGTGCGATGACCTGGTCGCGCTGACGCGCATCGCGGCGCTCAACGTCGGCGCGCTGGACAGGCTGCGCCGGGCGCTCTCCCCGGTGCTGATCCCGACGCAGCGCTGGGCACGGTGGCTCGCGCGCAACACGCCCGTGCGCTCGCGCCGGCGCATCGCCGCCCACTACGACCTCGGCAACGAGCTGTTCGCGCTGTTCCTGGACCGCACGATGATGTACTCGTGCGCGGTCTTCGAGCAGCCTGACACGAGCCTCGAGGACGCGTCGCTGGCGAAGCTCGAGCGCGTGTGCGCGAAGCTGGCGCTCAAAGAGTCGGACCACCTGCTGGAGATCGGCACCGGCTGGGGCGGGCTGGCGGTGTACGCGGCGCAGCACTACGGCTGCCGCGTGACGACGACCACGCTCTCACGCGAACAGCACGCCTACGCCTGCGAGCGAGTGCGCGAAGCGGGCCTGCAGGACCGCGTGACGGTGCTGCTCAAGGACTACCGCGACCGATCGGAGATCGGCCAGCCCGGCTCCTACGACAAGCTCGTGTCGATCGAGATGATCGAGGCGGTCGGCTGGCAGTACTTCCCGACGTACTTCCGCCGCTGCTCGGAGCTGCTGGCGCACGACGGCGCGATGCTGCTGCAGGCGATCACGATCGACGACCGCGCCTACCACGTCGAGAAGGCGGGCAGGAGCTTCATCAACACGTACATCTTCCCCGGCGGCTGCCTGCCGTCGATGGAGATCATCGCGCGCTCGCTCGCGCGCGTGACAGACCTGCAGCAGGTGCACCTCGAGGACATCACCGCGCACTACGCGACCACGCTCGCGCGCTGGCGCGAGCGCTTCCTGGCCGCGGGCGAGCGCCTGTCGGAGCTCGGCTACGACGAGCGCTTCCGCCGGCTGTGGGAGCTGTACCTGTGCTACTGCGAGGGCGGCTTTCACGAGCGGCGCATCCAGGACGTGCAGCTGCTGCTCGCGAAGCCCGGCTACCGGGTGGCGGCGGCGGAGACGCAGCCCGCGGCGGCCGAGCTCGCCGCGGCCTGATCGCGGCCGCGCGCGAGCGGTAGTGTCCCCGGCGGGATGAGACGCAGCCTGTTCGAGGATGTTCACGAAGACTTCCGCGCGAGCTTTCGCACGTTCCTGGAGCGTGAGGTGCTCGGCGATGAGGGCCGCTACGGCGAGTGGGAGCGCGCCGGGATCGTCCCCCGGGAGGTGTTCGCGCGGGCCGGCGCGGGCGGCTTCCTCGGCATGGCCGCGCCCGAGGCCTACGGCGGCGCAGGCGCCGAGGACTTCCGCTTCAACATGGTGATCGGCGAAGAGACCCAGCGCGCGGGCGTCGGCAGCGTGGGGCTGGGCATGTCCGTGCACACGGACATCTGCCTGCCGTACTTCCTGAGGTACTGCACCGAGCCGCAGCGCGAGCGCTGGCTCGACGGGATCGCCTCCGGCGAGCTGATCACCGCGATCGCGATGACCGAGCCCGGGATCGGCTCGGACCTCGCGGCGATGTCCACGAGCGCCAGGCGCGAGGGCGATCACTACGTGGTCAACGGCTCAAAGACGTTCATCACCAACGGCATCAACGCCGACCTCGTGATCGTGGCTGTCAAGACCGATCCGTCCGAGCGCCACCGCGGCATCAGCCTGGTGGTGGTGGAGCGCGGCATGGACGGCTTCGAGCGCGGGCGCAACCTCGAGAAGATCGGCCAGCACGCGCAGGACACCGCGGAGCTGTCGTTCACCGACGTGCGCGTGCCGCTCGACAGCCTGCTTGGCGAGGAGGGCGAGGGCTTTCGCTACCTCGTCTCCAACCTGCCCCAGGAGCGCCTGTCGATCGCCGCCGCCGCCGTGGCCGCCGCCGAGGCCGCGCTTGGCTGGACGCTCGAGTACGTGCGCGAGCGCAAAGCGTTCGGCCAGCCGATCGGCTCGTTCCAGAGCTCGCGCTTCACGCTCGCCGAGATCCACGGCGAAGTGCAGATCGCGCGCGCGTTCGTCGATCGGTGCGCGCAGGCGCTGAACGCCGGCGACCTGGAGCCCGAGGACGCCGCCACGGCCAAGTGGTGGTGCACCGACCTGCAGGGCCGCGTCGTCGACCGCTGCCTGCAGCTGTTCGGCGGCTACGGATACATGCTCGAGTACCCGATCGCGCGCGCCTTCGCCGACGCCCGCGTGACGCGCATCTACGGCGGCGCGAACGAGATCATGAAGGAGATCGTCGGGCGCAGCCTAGGGCTGTAGCTCGCCGGCCATCGCCACGAAGTAGTCGAGCGAGTGCGGGTTCGCGAGCGACTCGACGCTCGCCGCCTGGGCCGGAGGCGTGCCCATCAGGATGCGCTTGACCGGCACCTCGAGCACCTTGCCCGACAGCGTGCGCGGCACCTCTGAGATCTGGCGGATCTCGTTGGGCACGTGCCGCGGCGAGCAGTCCTCGCGGATGCGCCACTTGATCTGTGCGGCGAGCTCGTCGTCGAGCGTGACGCCGTCGCGCAGCACCACGAACATCGCCATCCACAGCTCGCCTTGGGCGCCGCCTCCCGGCTTGGGAACGTCCACCACGAGCGCGTCCAGCACCTCGGGAACGGCGTTCGCAGCCCGATAGATCTCGCTCGTGCCCATGCGCACCCCCTGGCGGTTGATCGTCGAGTCCGAGCGCCCGTAGATGACCGCGCCGCCACGCGGCGTGATGCGAATCCAGTCGCCGTGTCGCCACACGCCTGGGTACATCGAGAAGTAGCTCTCGTGCAGCCGCGAGCCGTCCTCATCCCCCCACAGGAACAGCGGCATCGACGGCATCGGCTCGGTGATCACCAGCTCGCCGACCTCGTCCTCGACGCTGTGACCGTGCTCATCCCACGCCTGCACCGCGCAGCCGAGCGCCCGGCACTGCAGTTCGCCCTCATACACCGGCAGCAGCGGGCAGCCGGCGACGAACGCCGTGCACACGTCCGTGCCGCCGCTCGTGGAGAACAGCCAGATGTCGTGCTTGACGTGCTCGTACACCCAGTGAAAGCTCTCCGGCGTCAGCGGCGAGCCGGTCGCGCCGAGCGCGCGCAGCGCGTGCAGGTCGTGGTCGCGGCCCGGCTCGACGCCCGCCTTCTCACAGCTCGCCAAGAGGCCCGGGCTGACGCCCATGCAGGTGATCCCCGCGCGCTCGGCCAGGCTCCACAGCACGTCCAGGTCGGGGTGCGCGGGGCTGCCGTCGTAGAGCACGATCGCCGCGTCTGAGATCAGGCAGCCGACGAGGAAGTTCCACATCATCCAGCCTGTCGTCGTGAACCAGAACATGCGGTCGCCGCGACGCAGGTCCAGGTGCATGCGCTTCTTCAGCTGCTCGATCAGGATGCCGCCGTGGCCCTGCACGATCGCCTTCGGCAGGCCCGTCGTGCCCGACGAGTACAGCACCCACAGCGGGTGGTCGAACGGCACCTGCTCGAAGCGCAGCTCGACGCCCTCGCCACGGGCGAGCAGCTCATCCCAGGTGAGGACGCTGCGAACGCCTCCCCCGCCGGAGGCGGGCTCATAAACGTCGTTCCCCGCCAGGTATTGCAGCGTGACCACGTGCTCGACCGTCGGCAGCTCGGCCACGATGCGCTGCACGTTGGCGGTGCGGTCGAAGTCCTTGCCGCCGTGGCGGTAGCCGTCGACCGCCAGCAGCACCTTCGGCTCGATCTGCGCGAAGCGGTCGATCACGCTGCGCGCGCCGAACTCCGGCGCCGCGCTCGACCAGATCGCGCCGATGCTCGACACAGCCAGCAGCGCGATCAGCGTCTCGGGGATGTTCGGCATGTAGGCGACCACGCGGTCGCCGCGCTGCACCCCCAGTGCCCGCAGCCCGCCCGCCGCGGCTGCCACGCGCGCGTTCAGCTCGCCCCAGGTGATCTCGTCGAGCTCGCGCAGCTCCGAGCAGTGCAGCACCGCCAGCTCGCCCGCGCGATCGGCGCGACCCCCCGCCTCGCTGCCGCTCGCCGGACCGAGCAGCAGGTTCTCGGCGTAGTTGAGCTGCGCGCCCTCGAACCAGCGCGTGCCGGGCATCTCGCGCGAGGCGAGCACGCGCTCGTAGGGCTTGGATGCGCGCACGCCGCAGAACTCCCACACGCTCGCCCAGAACTCCTCGAGCTCGTCGACCGACCAGCGCCACAGCTCGTCGTAGTCCGCGAACGGCTCGCCGCGGCGCGCGGCCACCCAGTCCATGAAGCGCGCCATCTCGACGCTCTGCAGCTGCTCCGGCGAGGGCTCCCACATCGGCTGCTGGTTCTCGGTGCTGGACATGCGGGTATTCTCGCGGTTTGTGAGCCTGCCGGGGTTGCGCGACGAGTTTCCCGTTCTTGGCGCCGTCGCCTACCTGAACGCGGGCACCGACGGGCCACTGCCAGCGCGCGCCGTGCACGCAGCCGCGCTCGAGCTCGAGCGCGAGCTCAGCGACGGCCGCGCGACGGCGCACTTCGAGCGCCGCTCGGAGCTGAGCACGGCGCTGCGCGCCGCATACGCCGCCGCGCTCGGCGCGGATGCCGCCGACGTCGCGCTCACGACCTGCACCACCGAGGGCATGGCGCAGGTGGTGGGCGGCCTCGAGCTGGGTCGCGGCGATGAGATCCTCACCAGCGACGAGGAGCACCCGGGGCTGCTCGGTGCGCTGTCGGCCGCGCGCGAGCTGCACGGCGTCACGGTGCGCGAAGTGCCGCTCGCCGAGGTCGCCGACGCGGTCGGGCCGTCCACGCGCCTGGTCGCGTGCTCGCACGTCGGCTGGGTCAGCGGCTCGCTCGCGCCCGTCGCGCTCGCCGAGCTCGACGTTCCCGTGCTGCTCGACGGCGCTCAGGGCGTCGGCGCGGTTCCGGTCGACGTGCGCGCGCTCCGCTGCGACGCCTATGCCGGCGCCGGGCAGAAGTGGCTGTGCGGCCCCGACGGCACCGGCATGCTCTACGTCAGCCCCGCGCTGCGCGAGCGCCTGGCCGTCTCCCGGCGCGGCTACGCGAACCTCGCCGACCCGGGCGAGGGGCTCGACGCGCGTCTGCACGAGGACGCGCGACGCTTCGACACGCTGTCGATGAACGCCGAGACCACCGCCTGCGCGCTCGCCTCGATCGGACTGCTCGAGTCCGCCGGCTGGGCGGCCGTGCACGAGCACGCGCGCACCCTCGCCGCGCGCCTGGCCGAGCTGCTGGCCGAACGCGGGCGCGAGCCCGCTCCGCGCGGGCCCTCGACGCTCGTCTCCTTCCCCAGCCCCGACCCGCCGGCCGAGCGCGAGCGGCTCGCGCAGCGCGGCGTGATCGTGCGCAACATTCCCGATCGGCCGTGGTTGCGGGCCTCGGTCGGGGCGTGGAACGACGAGCATGACCTGGATCGCCTGCTCGGCGCTCTGTCCGGCTGAGAACAGTGGATCCCGCGCCACAGACAGCCGTGCCGCCAACAAGCGCATCCGCGGCGGCGGCGGGCGGCGATGCGCCTGACGGGACGCCCGCTGGGAGCAGACACGCGCGCCGCCTCGACGCCAGGTCCTACGTGCGCCACGCCGGCCTGCCGTTCGTGGTGGCGCTCTCGGCCGTGCTGAACACCCACCGGCTCGCCCAGAACGGCTACGCAAACCTCTTCTACTCGGCCGGCGTCAAGTCGATGCTGCACTCGCTTCACGACTTCGTGTTCGTGTCGTTTGACCCGGGCGGCCTGGTCACAGTCGACAAGCCGCCACTGGCACTGTGGGTGCAGGCGGTGAGCGCCAAGCTGTTCGGCTTCTCGCCGCTCAGCCTGCTGGTGCCCGAGGCGCTCGCCGGGGTGCTCGCGGTCGCGCTGCTGTACGTGGTGCTCGCGCGGCGCCTGGGCGCGGCGGCTGCGTTCGCGGGCTCGCTGGCGCTGGCGGTGTTCCCGTCGTTCGTGGCCGTCTCGCGCGACAACGGCGTCGACCCGGTCCTGGTCCTGCTGCTGCTGCTCGCCTGCAGCGTCGGACTGCGCGCATGCGAAACGGGGCGTTGGCGCACGCTGATCGGATGCGGCGTGATCGTGGGGCTGGCGTTCAACACGAAGACGCTCGCCGCCTATCTCGTCGTCCCGGGGATCGCGCTCGGCTATCTCGTCTGCGCGCCGCGGTCGCTGCGGCGACGCCTCGCGCAACTGTTCGCGGCAGGCGTCGTGATGCTCGCGGTGTCGTTCGCGTGGATCGCCTTCGTCGAACTCACGCCCGCGTCGCAGCGGCCGTACGTGGGCAGTTCGACGAACAACACCGAGCTCGGCCTGACCTTCGAATACAACGGCCTCGGCCGCGTCGAAGGGCAGACCGGCGGCCCCAACACCACCGTCGTGCGCCCCGGAGGCTATGTGCCTGCGGCACAGGAGCAGAAGGTCGATGCGCTCGCCCGCGCACATCCACGCACGCCAGTGCCGGCGACGCGGTCGGTGCCGCTCAATCCAGGCGCCAAGCCGGCGCCCGCGCCGACGGTCACGGGCAGGGAAAAGGACCCGATCCCGTTCGGCGAATCGCCCAAGCCGCTGCGCCTGTTCGGCAAGGGACTCGGCGACCAGGCCGGCTGGATGCTGCCGTTCGCGCTGTTCGGGCTGCTGGGGCTGCTCGGCGTCGTGCTGTCGGCTGTCGTGGACGGCAGGCGCCGCGAGCGGCCGCGGGACGCGCTTGCGCGCGTTCGGCGAGACCCGCGCCTGGCGACCGCGCTGGTGCTCGGCGGCTGGTTCGTCGTCGAGGCAGCGGTGCTGAGCCTGTCCAAGGGGATCGTCCACCCCTACTACGTCTCCGCGCTGGCGCCCGGCACCGGCGCGATGGCCGGCGCGGGTGCGGTCGCGTTCGTCGAGCTCGTGCGTGCGCGGGGGCGCTACAGAATCCTCGGTTTGACGCTGGCGACTTGCGCCCTGGCCACGACGGCGCTCGTGCAGGTGGTGTTGCTGCACCGCGAGCACTACATGACCTGGTTCGTGCCCGTGCTCGCGATCGGCACGGCCGCGGGCTTCGTGGCGCTGATCGCACTACGCCGGCTGGCGGCGCCGGCGATCGCGCTGACGTTCCTGCTGCTGCTGGTCGCGCCGACCGCCTATGCGACGACCACATGGCTTGCGCCAGTCGAGGGCACCTTCCCGGTCGCCGGCCCGAAAGCGTTCGCCGGCACGGGCGGCTACGGCGTCAACGCGCGAGACCTCGCGATCGACCGCGCGCTGCTCGACTACGTCGCGACGCATCGCCCCGGATCGCGCTGGGCGCTGCTGACCGTCGCCGCGGACACCGGCTCGCCGATGATCCTGATGGGGCTGAACGCCGGCGCGCTCGCCGGCTACAGCGGCACCGACCCGGCGGTCGACGGCCCTGAGCTGGCGCGCTTCGTGGCCCACGGCCAGGCGCGCTACGTGCTGCTCGGCGGCGAGTACTCGCTGCGCGGCGGCAACCGCGCCACGCAGGCGGTGCTGCGCGCCTGCAGGGAGCTCGCGCCATCGGAATGGAACAGCCCGGTCGGCTACCCGTTCGGGCTGGTGCTGTTCGACTGCGCGGGCGACGAACACGCGCTCGCGGCCGCCGGCTGAGACTCAGTCGCTCGTCAGGCCGCCACGGACAGCGCGCGGTGGAATGCTCTCGCGAACAGCTCGCGCTCGCGGCCGGCGGCCCAGCGCGGAACCGCTGACTCCCCGTCGGCGATCAGCCGCAGCTCGACCTCGCCGTCGCTGAGCTCGAGGCTGGTGCCGCGCACGAGCTGGTCGCGCGAGCGCTCGAGGTCCTCGGCGAGGCGCAGCAGCGTCGCGCAGCGATCCAGACGCGCGACGTCGCCCTCGCCGAACAGCGCCGCCATCGGCCCCGGCACCGGCATGCCCTTGCGGTGATAGCGCGCCGCCTGCGCGATGATCGCCGTCTCGACCGGCGTGAACCCCGGCAGGCCGCCGTTGAGAATCAGGTAGCGGGAGTGCTTGTGGTGGTCGTCGTAGTCGATCGACATGCCGATGTCGTGCAGCATGCAGGCCGCCCACAGCAGCTCACGCTCGCGCGGGTCACCGTCGTGCAGGCCAAGCTCGGCGAGCTCGTCGAACATGCCCAGCGCGAGCGTGGCCACGTGCTCGGTGTGGTCGCCATCGACCTGGTACTGGGCCGCCATGTTCAGCACGCTGGCGCGTCGCACGTCCTCGAACAGCGGCTGGCCCTGCCCGGCCAGGAAGCGCTCGAAGAACACCCCCTCGCGCAGACCCGCCTCGGTCGCCTCGAGCGCGTCGAACCCGCCAGCGCGCAACACGCCCTGCACCACGACCGCGCCCGCGAGGATCAGATCCGCACGCGCGGGCTTGATCCCGGGCACGCTCGCCCGCTCGGAGGCCGGCAGCGCGGCGAGCCGCTGCACGAGCGCCTCCAGGGCGTCCCGCTCGATCACCATCCCCTGTACGCCGTTGGAGGGCAGGCCCGCAGCGCGCTGGGCGGCGGCCGCGAGATTGCGCACCGTCCCGCCGGTGCCGACCAGCCGCCCGCCGCCCGAGCCCCCGCGGCTGCTCTGCGCGAGCCACGACGCGTGGGCGAGCTCGGCGGCAACGTGATCGCGCAGCTCCTCCAGCTGCTTGCGCTTGGCGGGGCCGTTCGGCGGCAGGAAGCGCTCGCTCATGCGCACGGTGCCGAGCTGCCACGAGCCCGAGTTTCCGATCAGCCTGTCGGCGACGCGCACGAGCTGCAGCGAGCCGCCGCCGAGGTCGAGCACGCTGCCGTTGCGCAGCGTCGTTGAGTTGACCGCCGCGAGGTAGCCGTAGCGGGCCTCCTGCTCACGGCTGAGCACGCGGATCGGCAGGCCCAGACACGCCCGCGCCCGCTCCAGGAAGCCCGCCGCGTTCTCGGCGTCACGGATCGCGCTCGTGGCGACCGCGTCTACCGCGCCCTCGCCGAGTCCGCTCGCGCGGCAGAAGTGCGCGAACACGTCGAGCGTCGCGAGCGCCCGCTGCATCGGGCGCTCCCCCAGCCGGCCACTGGCCATCAGGCCCTCGCCGATGCGCACCGGCTCGTAGATCTCGTCGGTGCGCCGCCACCAGCCGGAGCCGGCCATGAACACGACCAGCCGGAAGGAGTTGGATCCGAGGTCGATGACCGCGAAACGCTCGTTCGGCTTCATGTGATGAGCGTATTCACCGCGCCGGAGGGTCCCGCAGACGCTGCGCTCCGGCGATCGCTGCGCCGTCAGCTCGGCGCGGGCGTCCGCGTGCGCCGCTCGGCGCGCATCGCACGATCTGCCCGCAGCAAAGCGTCCTCAGCGTTGTCGGTGTGTTCGTCGACGATCGTGAAGCCGATGCTCGCGGACGGGTGCAGCACGTCGTCGCCGACGTCGATCGCGCAGGCGGCGACGACGCGGGCGAGCCCCTCGGCCACGACCGCAAGTCCTTCCTCGTCGATGTGCGGCAGCAGCACGGCGAACTGGTCGGCGCCGAGACGAGCGGCGAGATCCGTCTCGCGCAGGCGGCGGGTGAGCGCCCGCGCGATCGCCTCGAGTGCTTCGTCGCCGGCGCGCTCGCCGTGGTGCTCGTTGACGCTGCGAAAGGCGTCGACGTCGATCAGCATCAGCCCGGCGACCTCGCCGTAGCGCCGCGAGCGTGCGACCTGCAGTTTGAGGTCGTGGCCGAACAGGCGGCGATTGCGCAGGCCCGTGAGCGGGTCGTGGTCGCCGAGACCGCGCAGGTTCTCCTCCAGGCGCTTGCGCTCGGAGATGTCCTGCAGCTGGGCGATGTAGTAGAGCGGCGTGCCGTCGCGCTCGCGTATGAGCGACATCGACATGATCGCCGACACGGTCTCCCCGGCGGCGTCGAAGTAGCGCTTGTCCGCCCGAAAGGCAGAGATCTCGCCGGCGAGCAGGCGCCGGCGCTGCTCGCTGTCGTTGCCCGCGTCATCCGGGTGCACGATCCCGTCGAAGCGCTTGCCGATCAGCTCGTCGGCGGTGTATCCGGTGATGTCGCACAGCGCGCGATTGACGAGCAGCCAGCGGCCGTCGCTGTCCAGCAGGCCGGTCCCGGTCGGCGCGCGTTCAAGGCGCTCGATGTGTTCCTCGAACTCGCTCTGCGGCCGTGGCGTCAGCAGCTCCGCCTGCCTGCGCGCGGTGATGTCGAGCACGACCGCGATGCCACCGGCGAGGTCGTGCTCGCGCCCGCCGGTGCCCTCAGGCCCCAGTGCCAGCGGCCCGACGTCGACCATCACGCAGTGTTGCTGCGCGGGCGTCCAGATCTCGCGCGAGCGCGTCTCACCAGCCAGCGCGGAGCGCAGCAACGGCTCGATCGTCCGCCACAGATCGCTCGGCAGGGCCTCGGCGAGCGGCTTGCCCTCGCGGCAGTTGTCGGGGTCGCCGAGCCGCTCGAGGGCTTGTCCAGCCGTGCGTATGAAGCACAGGTCGGAGTCGAAGACGATCACCAGCGCCTCGGGCAGCTCGCGCAGCGCAGCCTCGGATGCCCGATCGGCGCCCGCCCTCAGGGGATCCGTCCTCGGCTCGCGCGCGAATGACACGGACATCAATCCAAGCATCGGCCGGACCGGCCGTTTACCTG
The DNA here is from genome assembly GCA_049513255.1 of Solirubrobacteraceae bacterium. Lineage (GTDB taxonomy): Bacteria > Actinomycetota > Thermoleophilia > Solirubrobacterales > Solirubrobacteraceae > Palsa-744. The sequence continues at coordinate 41,984 of JBEKWH010000004.1, read as the reverse complement.
AGCACCGGCGCCAGAGGCGTTGGCGCCGGTGCCGGTAGGGGTCGCGTCCGTGAGGGTCGCGCCTTCGGCGTCGCGTCGGGCGGGCTACCTGACGGCGTGACCAGACGCGCTCAGCGCGTCCCAGTTGCCGCCGAACGCGTTCACGCCGACGTAGCCGGTCGCGCCGCGCGTGTCCTCGCTGAACGTGTACAGCGGGTGGCCCGCGTATGTGACCTGTTTGGCGCCTCCGGGTATGCGGATTGTCGACAGCAGCGAGGCTTTGACGCCGGAGCCCGCCGTCGGCTGCCCGCTCGTCTCCAGCGCCGGCCATGCCTGCGCGCAGCCGTGGATCTTCACGCAGCTGTTTTCGCTGCCGTGGTCATGTGTGAACTCGTACAGCGTGAGTCCCGACGACGTGGTCAGGATCGAGCCGAGGCTCGTGTGGTGCAGCAGGACCTCAGTGGCGCGACTGGCCCGGGCGGTCGCGCTGCCGGCGCTCCGCGCGCTCGCAACCGCCGAGGCGCTCGCGGCTATGGCCAGCACGCCGGCCAGAAGGATGAAGATTTGCTTCATTGGTTTTCCTCGCAATGTGGGGATTGGGATTCCGGTGGGTTGATCCTCGACCAGCTAGACGCCGCGTGCCGCGCAACCTTCCCAGGCTGTACGTGAGGTCGGCGTGAGCTCAGCGCAGCGGGGACGCAGATCGCGTCGGTGCCCGGTCCCCGCGCGCCGCCCGGCGCGTGCAGAACTCTGCGGTGGTTGCGGCTTCGCCCTCATCGCCGAGTGCCCGCTCGTCCCACATTCCGTCGCCGGTGCGGTTAGGCTTCAGGGGCCGTATCTCGTCCATCCCTCGGAGGGGCCGTGCCAGTTGGGCGCGGCCCCTTTTTCGCGGGGAGAGCTGTCGCGCCGGCTGCCGAGGAGCCATATGGGTCATCGATGTCGCGCCATGCAACCCATATTGGACATCCTCGCTCATTTGGCTGATGCTTCACTCCAGCGTGCTTACCGTTCTGCTCCCGCTCGGCTGGGCGGCGATCGTTGCGTTCTTCGTGGTGGTCTGCCACGCCGCCGCGCGGGAGGATGGAGTCCCTACGCCCGCTCCGCGCTGCGCTGGCGCGCGCCGGCGCCACGGGCGAACGTGCGCAGGCTCTCCACGAGTGGGTTGGCGCGATCTTGATGCCCGACCAGCGCGATCGTCGCGGGGCCGGCATCGCGTAGCGGGATCGCCACGACCTCGGTGAGCACGCTCGGGATCAGGCCGGCCACGGCCGCGGGCACGGTCGTGATCGCGCGACGCGCGGCCAGCGCGGCGAGAACCTCATGCGGGTTGGCTGCGCCGTCTGGGGTCGATCGCCGCGGCCTCGCGCCGCGGTGATCGTCGAGGCTCCAGAACCCGGCCCAGGCGGGCTCGACCGAGGGATGAAAGCCGATGAACGTCTCGTCGAGCACATCGGCGACTGACAGCTCGCGTGCCTCGGCAAGTGGATGGCACCGCGGGGCGAGCACCATGCGCGGCTCAGAGCGCACGACATGGACCCACACGCGCGGATCGGCAGGCGGGCTATGGCAGACGACGACATCGACATCCCCCAGCCATGCGCTCGTCACGGCCGAAGGGAACGGCAGCTCGCGATAGCAGAGGTCGATCTCCGGATGCGCATGGCTGAACATCTCCAGAACCTCGGGGCTGTCGATCGTGGGCGGGACCCCTACGAATCCGAACTCGATCGTTCCGCTGCAAGCCCGCGCCAGGGACCTGGCGGTCGCGGCCGCGTCGGCCCACGCCGCGACCGCCGCTCGCGCCCTCACCAGAAATATCTCGCCGGCTGGTGTCAGTGTCACACCCCGCGCGTGGCGCTCGAGCAGCTTGAAGCCCAGATCCAGCTCGAGTTGCGCGATCGCCTGTGAAAGCGCTGGTTGAGCCAGCTGCAGCTTGCGCGCGGCGCGCGTGATCTGTCCCTCATCGGCGACGGTCACGAAGTAGTCGAGCTGACGCCGCTTAAAGTTCATCGCCGAGAGAGCTCACACGCTTGGCCGCCGCGACGAGCTCATCGACAAGCGGATTGCTGGTTTCCGCGCGCCACACCAGCGACACCGCCGCCGGAGCCGCGTCGCGTAGCGGAATCGCCACCACGTCAGGCACCACCAGCTGCGCGAGCTTGCCATCGGCGTAGGGCACGGTCGTGATCGCCCGCGGCGAGGACATGATCCCGAGCATCTGCAGGGAGGTCAGGGCGTGATCGTTGGTCAGCTGCGCGGGCGGCCCGCCGCGATGATCGTCAAGGCTGTGGAAGCCCGCCCCAGGCCGGCTGCACGTCCGGGTGGTAGCTGACAAACGTTTCGCCGAGCACGTCCGCGAGCTCGAGCTCGGAGCTGGCGGCGAGCGCATGATCTCGGCGCACGACGGCCGCGCGCGGTTCCACCCGCACGGGCTGCACGCTCACCCCTCGTTCGGCCGCCGGCGAGTGGGAGATGGCGACATCCACGTTCGCGAGCCACGTCGAGGTCGCGCCACACGGAAACGGCAGGTCCTGGAACGCGATCTCGGCGTGTGAGTTGTGTTCGGCAAACGCGGCGAACAGAGCCGGAGTGCTGATCGCCGGCGGCGGACCGATGAAGCCGATCGTGATGGCTGCGTTCGCTGCCCGTCTCAGCGCCAGCGCCGTCTGTGCGGTCTCGGCCTCGGCGGCGAGCGCGGCCCGCGCCTTGACGAGGAACACGGCGCCTGCGTCCGTCAGCGTGACGCCGCGAGGATGGCGCACGAACAGCTCGATGCCGAGCTGTGATTCCAGCTGGGCGATGGCCTGCGAGAGCGCCGGCTGCGCAAGATGGAGCTTCCTTGCGGCGCGTGTGATCTGCCCCTCTTCGGAGACCGTGACGAAGTAGCGCAACTGTCCCTGGCTGAACATCGAGCCTCCTCGAGCCGCACCCCCCGGCCCGCCCAACCCGTCACGAGGATTCCCGGATGGCTTCATCGCTCGTCGTCGGCCGTGCCTTCGACAGAACAACTCAGCTCCTTGGGATAAGCGCGTTTTATATCACGCAGAACCACGCGGAACCGTCTGCCTATCGGATTGCGGAATCTATGGATTATGTGGACCGGCGCTCCGGTGCCAAGCGGCCAGGCCCGACCACAGCACGCCGCTCGCGCCCGCGGCACGTCCCACTACGCTTGAGCGCCGATGGCTCAAGCGCTCGAGAACCTACGCATCATCGACTTCTCGCGAGTTCTGGCCGGGCCGCTGGCAACGATGGTGCTGGCCGACCTCGGCGCGAGCGTCACGAAGATCGAGCGCCCGCCGGGCGGGGACGACACGCGCGCCTGGGGACCGCCGTACGACGCCAATGGTGTCGCGACGTACTTCCAGTCTGTCAACCGCAACAAGCAGAGCGTCGTGCTCGACCTGCGCGACACGGCCGAGCGCGAGCGCGCCAGAGCGCTCGTTGCGGCGGCCGACGTCGTCGTCGAGAACTTCCGGCCCGGGCTGATGGACAGCTTCGGCCTCGGCTACGACGACCTGCGAGGCGAGCATCCGGCGCTCGTCTACTGCTCGATCACGGGATTCGGCACCGCGACCGCGGCCGCGGCGGCGCTGCCGGGCTATGACCTGCTCGTGCAGGCGCTCGGCGGCCTGATGAGCATCACCGGCAGCGCCGACGGCGAGCCGCAGAAGGTGGGCGTGGCGCTCGTGGACGTGATCTGCGGCCTGTTCGCCAGTGTCGGCATCCTCGCCGCGCTGCGCCACCGCGAGCGCACGGGCGAGGGCCAGCGGGTCGAGGTCAACCTGCTCTCGTGCCTGCTCGCCGCGCTGGTGAATCAGGGCTCCGCGTACACCGTCGCGGGCGAGGTCGCCGGTCGCATGGGCAACGCGCACCCGAGCATCGCTCCATATGAACTGCTGCAGACGGCCGCCGGCGAGCTGGTTCTGGCGGTCGGCACCGACAGGCAATTCAGCTCGCTCACGCAGGTGCTCGGGTGCCCGCAGCTCGCCGCCGATCAGCGGTTTGCCACCAACACCGCGCGCGTGGCCAACCGCGAGGCGCTGCGCGAGCACCTCGAGCGCTGCCTGAGCGCCGAGCCGGCCGCGCATTGGGTGCGCGCGCTCGCCGCCGTCCGCGTGCCCGCCGGCGAGGTCAACGACGTCGCGGGCGCGTTTGCGCTCGCCGAGACACTCGGCCTCGATCCGATCGTCGCGGCACCCGATGCCCGCGGGCGCCTGACGCGCCTGACCCGTAATCCGATCGGGCTGTCCGCCACGCCCGCCAGCTACCGCTCTGCGCCGCCACCGCTACCGGAGAAAGGACCCCGGGCGAGCTCTTGACGCGTGTCGTGCGTCTTGGCGCCATCAACGCAGCTGGTCGCGATTGTCTGTGATCACGACGCGCCCCAGTCCGATCACCTCGATCTCCGTCTGCGGCGCACACACCGAGATCGCCTGTGACTCGTTGCGCAGCGTCCGGCGCAGGACGACGAAGGCGGCGGCGCCGAGCAGCGAGGGAACCCACAGCGCGATCGCGCGATAGGCGAGCACCGCCGAGGCGGCGGAGGTGAGCGGCACGCCGTAGAGGACGAACGTGCCGAGCAGGCCGGCGTCGATGCCGCCGATCCCGCCCGGCACGGGAATCAGTCCGCCGAGCTCGCCGATCAGGTAGGCGATCCAGATGATCGCGAGCGGCGGCGCCGAGCCGAACGCGTGGAACGTCGCCCACAGGAGCATCAGGTCGAAGACGAGGTAGGCGATCAGCCCGGCGATCAGCCAGGCGTTTCCCTCGCGCAGCAGCGCGACCGCTTCGTTGACGCCGTCGGCGATCGCCACCAGGGTCCGCAACGCGGCCCTGGCGCGCTTGGAGGATCCGTCCGCTTCGGCGCGCTGCAGGCTCACACGCAGGCCCGCCGCGGCGCGCCCGACGAGCAGCGCCCCGACGATCGACAGCGCGGCTATGACCGCCGGCAGCAGCGTCAGCGCGAGGTTCGTCTCGCCGGGAAACAGCCCCACGGCCAGACCGGACCCGACGACGATCACGCCGACGACGTTTGGCACGCTCGTCAGCAGGAAGAACGCGACCGTGCGCCGCGCGATCTCCGCGCCCGCCATCCCGCCGCGTTTCAGCGCCCACGCCCCGAGCGCGAGACCTCCGGCGCCACCGGTCGGGAACAGCGCGTTCGCGCCGAGCTCGGACATGCCGACCTGAGCGCTCACACGCCAGGTCATGCGCCGGCAGAAGACCATGCGAAACACGGCGACATAGCCGAGGCCCGAGAGCAGCTTCAGCCCGACGCCTGCGAGCAGCCACCCGGGTCGTGCGTGGGACAGGCGCGCGCGCAGTCCCTCGAGCCCCGGGAGCAGCGTCACGATCGCGACGATGGCGAGCACCAGCACGGCCAACAGCAACAGCCGCGTGCGCAGCCGTCGCCGGCTCAGCTCCTGCGGTACCTCCAGGTCATCCGCGTGGACGCTCGCCCCAACTGGCTGATCGACGTGCACGCTGTTCATGGTGGCAGTCCTGCTCGCGCAGCTGGGCCTCGGCCCGCCGGCGCTCGGTGACGTCCTCCAGCAGCACCACTGCGTCCTGTCGGCGACCCTCAATACCGCACACGGGGATTTCCGCGCGAGGTCAGACGCCGAGGTGGGCGCTGTGGAATGCCTGGTCGGTGCAGAGCACGATCGCGACGAGCTGTGCGCGGGTGTGCGCGCCGAGCCTCGACATCGCGTTGCGGACATGGGTGCGCACGGTCTCGGGCGAGATGTGCAGCTCCTCTGCGATCTGGGCCGTGTCGCGTCCGAGCGCGATCAACGTGACGATTTCGCGCTCGCGACTGGTGAGCGGCAGCTCCCCGGCGAGCGTCGCGGAGGGCGAGTACGAGGGATCGTCGCCGGTCGCGACATAGATCGCCAGCCGCCGCCCGCCGACGAGCGCCATCCGCGCCGCGAAGTCGATCTGCACCTCGGACCCGTCGGCTCGGAGCAACGCTCTCGTTCCCGAGTGTTCGCCGGATCGCAGGAACGTCTGCCACTCCTCTGCAGCCTGTGCTCGCTCCTGCGGCCGGATGCTGTCGGCGATCGACATGCCGATCAGCTCGCGCCGCTCGCCGCCGAACAGCGACACCGCCGCGTCGTTGACCTCGACGATCCGCCGCTGGTCGTCGAGCAGCGCGATCGGGTTGGACGTTCGCTCGAACACGAGCCAGAACAGCCGCTCCCACCCCACCCCCTCGCTCTGTGCGTGCATCGACGTGGACGCTACACCGAATGCGCGAATATGCGAGAGCGAAGCCGGCCAATCCCGTGACCGAGGACCCCTATCGACTGCGACGCTTCACCGATGCCCAGGACGAGGGAGGCACATTCGAGCGCGCGCTTTCGGAGCTGCGCGCCGGCCGCAAGACGGGCCACTGGATGTGGTTCGTGTTCCCGCAGATCGCCGGCCTCGGCCGCAGCCCGACCGCGGTTGCATACGCCATCTCCTCCCTCGCCGAGGCGAAGGCGTACCTCGCAGATCCGCTGCTCGGCCCGCGCCTGCTCGCATGCACGCGCGCTCTGGCGGAGATCGATGGCATGAGCGCGAGCGAGATCCTCGGCGAGATCGACGCCATCAAGCTGCGCTCGTCGATGACGCTGTTCGCGCACGCCGCCCCGCACGAGCCGCTGTTCCGACAGGTACTCGATCGATATTTCGACGGCACGATGGACGCGGCGACGGAGCAGCGGCTCGACGCGAGATGACGGCACCTCAACCCCACCCCACCGAGGATCGCTCGCCGGCCACGCTCGTCCAGCTCAGCGACTTGCACCTGCGCGCCGGCGAGGACGGCGACGGCCCGGCCGGGCGCCTGGAGCGTGTCGTGCGCCGGGTCGTGGCGCTGCAGCCGCGGCCTCGCGCTGTGCTCATCAGCGGCGACCTCACCGACGTGCCCTCCAGCGCGGCCTACGACCGGGCGCGCGACATGCTCGCACCGCTTGGAGTGCCCGTGCACGCAATCCCCGGCAACCACGACGACCGCGACCTGCTGCGCGCCCGCTTTGGGCCCGAGCCGGCGCCCGCCGGTGCGCCCGTGAACTTCGCCGTGAAGTGCGGGCCGCTGCGCCTGATCGGCTGTGACAGCACCCGCCCGGGTGACGACGGCGGCGCACTCGGGGCCGAGCAGCTGAGCTGGCTGGATCAGACGCTCGACGAGGAGCCCGAGACGCCCACGCTGCTGGCGCTGCACCATCCGCCCGTGCTGACGGGCGTGAGCGTGATGGACGCGATCGCTCTCGCCGCCGAGGACCGTGCTGCGCTCGAGGCGCTGCTGCGCCGCCACCGGCAGGTGCAGTCGATCACGTGCGGGCACGTGCACACGACGATGATGACCGCCTTCGCCGGGCGCCCGCTGCTGATCTGTCCGAGCACCAACTCGACGATGCGCCTGGACCTCCGTGCCGAGGACCTGCCGTTCACGGTGAGCCAGCAGCCGCTCGGGTTCGCCGTGCATGCGCTCTTGGACGGGCGTTTGGTGTCCTTCGTGCAGGCTGTTGAGCAAGCGTCGGCGGGGTAGCCGCCGGCGCTCGCCCACCGGGCGAGGCCAAGCGCCGATCGGGCTTGCCACTGCGCGTGATTCAGGCGTGACGACTCATGGCCGGCTCCGACCTGCAAGCGGCGCCTGCACCCAGCTGTCGCGGACGGCCGCATGGTGTGCGCGCGACCACGCGGAGGTGTCGACGAGCAGCGGCAGCTCGCCCCAATCGGCCCGGCTATCGGATGGGCCAGGCACGGAGCTTGCCGTCGCGCAGCAGATCCCAGTCGATGCCCGCAGTCTCAGGCTTCATGAAGCTCTCGGCGAGCCCTTCGAGCAGCATCGTGCGCTGCTCTTCGGTCGGTGGTTCATCGGCGATGTGGCGAACTCCGGCGATCGCCAGTTCGCGCACCTGTCGCGAGCGCGAGAGCCCGGCCGGCAGATGCGGCGCCGCGCGTGCGAGCTCTGGATCCTCGGTGACCTGGATGCGGGGATGGGATGTGGCCGTCACGCCAGTGTACCCCCGGTGTATCGCGTTGAGAGCTCGGCGTTTGCGAGGTTTCGGAATGGGCCCGCCTGGACTCGAACCAGGGACCTACCGATTATGAGGCGTTGGGTGGCAGCGTTGAGCCATGTCCGCTGCGAGTGCGGCTTCCGTTTCGCTTCCGTTTCCTGCTACTTTCGGCAATGGTGAGTCTGGCCTACGCAGACGAGGCGATCCGGATCAGACGGCTCGCCCCACTGACCGAGCGCGATATCGCGAGGGCGACAGGCGCAGGGGTCTCGACAGTGAGCGCGTGGCTTCACCGCACCCGCGCGCCCTCGGGAACACGCGCAGAAAGGCTGGTGGAGCTCTCGGCGATCATCGACAGGCTCTCAGTCCTGTTGGACGCCGACCACGTACCGGTATGGCTGAACCGCCCGCTCGCGGCGCTCGACCATTGCAAGCCGATCGATGTCCTCGCGGCCGGCGGCTACGAGGAGCTGTCGCGCCTCATAGCCGCGCTCGAGTCCCCCACCTTCACGTAACCGACGTGGCGAGGCGCCTGTGGCGGAACGCCGTCAGCGGACCGCGGCCTCGCCGATCAGCCGCTCCCAATCCTCGCGCAACGGCTCCGCCCCGAGTTCGACAATCGCCAGAGCCACGATCCGATCGAGGCTGACCGCGCCGGTCGGTAGGTGGACCTTGCCGAGCCACCGATCGCCGACGCGGATGTCGGCGCCGACGTGCATGTGCGGCCGGGTGATGGGGCTGTCGCCGTGCGGATGCCAGTGGTAGGCGACAAGCTCGCGGCCCTCGTACCCGATCGCGTACAGGTAGCCGACGATCTCAACGCGCCAACCCTCGGCGTCCTCATGCACCCGGTACTGCTCTGTGGCGTCGAGAGTCAGGCGCGCCTCGCCGCGCAATCGTACAGGGTCGCCGTCGGCGAGCGATAGGCGGTGCGGCAGATCCGAGGCGTGGTAGCCGCTGACGGTGGTGTGGGCGCTCGTCACACAGGACAGCAGCCGCACGATTCGCCCGCGGTAGTGCTCGACGGCCTCGGCTGGCGTTCTACTTGTGTGGGGCATGGAGCGGGAGCAACATCGCAACGCGCGTCACGTCGGGGCTGTCGTCTATGTCAATCTCGCCCGCGTTCAGGCGCCGCTCGAACTCCGCGCCGCTCATACCGAGGTACTTGCGTGCTTTTTCATCGACGAGCTGGTCCCATTCCTCGGGGCTCAGCTCGCGGATTTCGTTGTCGGTTCGGGTAGCCATTGCAAAACGCTCCTTGAGGAGGATCGGCCGCGTGGGCCGGCTCCTTGACTGTTCATGGTAGGCCAGGACGCGGGCGACGTCCATCAGTCGGTTGGTGCTCAAGGAGCTGCGTGCCGCTCACCGGAGAGGAGATCGCCAAAGCCGGGCTACGCGCCGCCTGGGAGACCACCAGCAACGTGACCCCCGTTCCTGCCGCGTCCCAAGCGGTCGGCGCCGATCCAGCCGCTGGAGAAACCGAGCAGCTCGAGCTGCTCTGGCGGCAGCGTGAGCGTCAGTCGCCCGTCGCGTTCAAGGGTGTGCCGAACGTTCAGCAGCGTCAGCCCGATGACTGCGCCGTTCTCGTCGTAGTGGATCGCGTGCCCATCAGGAGTCTCAAGACCCGCGTGCCGCCGGCCGGGGCTCGCCGACGTTGAGGTAGAGCACGTCTCCGCGCTCGTCGTAGTGGTGGTGGTCGAACGGGATGCCGGCGATGGTGATAGTCATCGTTTCCAGCCGCGTGGCGAGTTTTCTTGGGCCAGTGCGGTCACGACCCATGCTGGATCTTCGTTGAAGTCGACTACACGCAGCCAACGGCGGGGATCGATGTGCCGTCGATAGAAGTGCTCGCGGCCGCACGAAGCTCGATCACGAGCCAGCGGTCCGAACGCCCTGCATCGTCGCGTGGCGCGTGTGAACGGCTGACGGCGGCGATCGTCAGCGGTCGGCGGCCTCCGCGATCAGTCGTTCCCAATCGTCACGCAGCGGCTTGGCTCCCAGCTCGGTGATCGCCAGCGCGACTACCCGCTCAAGGCCGACGGCGCCTGTGGGCAGATGGACCTTCCCGAACCACCGCTCGCCGACGTGGATGTCGGTCCCCACGTGCATGTGCGGCCACGTGATCGGGCTTTCGCCTTGCGGATGCCAGTGGTAGGAGACGAGATCGCGGCCGTCGTGCTCGATCGCGTAGTTGTAGCCGACGACCTCGACGCGCCAGCCGTCCGCATCCTCGCGAGCTTCATAGTGCTCGCCGACACTGAGGCGGAGCGGATGCGCAGCGCGCAGCTTCGCCAGGTCTGAGAGTTCGAGCTGATGCGGCGGGTCGGCGGCGTGGTAGGCGCTTACGACGACGTGTTCGTTCGTCAGGCACGCCAGCAGCCGCGCTGTTCGGCCGCGGTAGTGCTCGACGGCCTCGGCGGGTGTCCTACTTCCGGGTGCCATTGGGCGGGAGCATCATCGCAAGGCGCGTGACGGCGGGGCTGTCGTCTATGTCGATCTCACCCGCACGCAGGCGCCGCTCGAACTCCTCGCCGCTCATGCCCAGGTACTTGCGTGCCTGTTCATCGACTCGCTGAGCCCATTCCTCGGGGTTCAGCTCGCGGATTTGGTTGTCAGTTCGGGTAGCCATTGGAAGCTCCTTGGTGGAAGTCGGCCGCGCGGGCCGGCTCCTTGATCCTCATGGTAGGGGAGGACGCGGGCGACGTCCATCAGTCGGTCGCAGAAGGCCCGGCGAGCATAGGACACCCGCCGGGCCCCGCCATCTCAGGCAGCGGCGACGAGTTGCAGCGCGCGGGTCTTCTCGGGTCCATCGTCGAGCGCTCGACCTCATGCTCGATCTCGACAGGCAGCGGCCGTGGGCCGAAGACGAGATCGCCCGCACGCTCAGCGTCCCCGGCGATGTCCGCGACAGCCTGCGGCGTCTGCGCGCCTGCAAGCTCATCCACCGCTGGAACGATCTCGCCGTCGCGGCCCATGCCGCGGTGCGCTTTCACGAGATCACCCAGCCCGGCGACGGCCTCAGCCCCGGCGACGCCAGCGAGCGCCATTGGGACACGGCCGTCCTTGAAGGTCTGCTCGCGCGCAGCACCGACGGCGAAGGGGCGCGCACCGCGCAGCAGACCTACGAGGCGTTCGGCGCGACAAAGCAGAAGAAGCGCCTGCAGATCGACGACGCGCTCGACCGCCTGGAGGGCGCCGGACTGATCGAACGCCGCGGCGGGCGCTCGATCGCCTCCGAGGTCGCGCGGCGTCTCGACGAACTGCTGACGCTCTGACGCGCCCGCTCAGCCATGCGCGTCAACCAACTGGCCTTGAGCCAGGCTGTCCTCCCCAGCCTGGCCAAGGCCGGCATCCACCAGGTCGAGCAGCTCGGCGAGCACCGCATCGGCGAGCTGCTCCGCCGCCCCGAGCTCAGCAGCGGCGTCGAGCTGCACGACCTGATCTGCGAGCTTCACCGTCACGGGCGGACGCCGTTCTCTCGCCACGGCGGACACGTCCAGACAGAGCGCGAGCGTGAGATGTTCCGCCTGCGCGCCGTCGAGGGCCTGACGCTCGCGCAGATCGGCGGGCGATTCGACCTCAGCGGCGCGCGGGTGCGCCAGCTCCTGCAACTGCACTTCGGTCTCGATGGAGTCCCGCCTGCAGCAAGAAGGCGAAGGTCCACCAAGCCGCGCCCATCCACCATCGCCGAACACCGCCGCCTGTATGTGCTCGCGCGAGCCGCGGTGCAGCGCTACTACCACAAGCCATTGACACTGGAGAGGATCGCCAGGGCAATCGCAAGCTCCCCCCGCCAGATGCAGCGTGCCTACGCGCGGTTCGGCGAGGACACCTTCCGCAACGACCTCGCTCGCAGACGCATGGAAGTCGCCGCCGAGCTTTTGCGGACGACCTCGCTACCCGTGCGCGATGTCGCGCGGCGCGTCGGCTACACCAGCCCGTCTCACTTCGCCCGCGCGTTCAGACGCCGCTACGGACTCTCCCCCTCGAACCATCGCGCCCGCTCGCGCCATGCAAGACGCACAGAGACGGGGGCGCTCGCCGCATGAGCACACAAGCAACGGCCATCAGCTCCACCGGCATCAGCCGCCAGCAGGCAACACCAGCAACGAGCACCGGCCGCGAGCCGATCCTCGTCGTCGAGACTGACGCAGACTTCGGACGGGCGCTCGTCGAGCAGCTCGCCGCCGACGGCCACCCGGCGGAACTTTCCCGTACCGCCAGCCACGCCGAGATGACAGCAGGCGCCCACCCGCCGCGGCTGCTCGTGCTCGGCGACCTCGACACGCCGCGGGGCACCCTCGACCTGCTGGAAACCATCCGCGGACACGACCCGGACGCCTCCCGGCGACAAACATCCTCCCCGTGGCCACGGAACCTCCCCGTGATCGTTCTCAGCTCACGCAGGACCGAGCCCGACCTGCTGCGCGCGTTCGAGGCAGGCACAGATGACTTCATAGCGCGACCCGCCCGCTACCTGGAGCTGCGAGCCCGCATCCGCGCGCTCCTACGCCGCGCCGACGGCGCCAACCGGCAAATCGTGCCGCTGCGGATTGGCCCTTTGACGATCGACCCGGTCGCCCACTCGGTAAATCTCGCAGGCGACCGCCTGGAGCTGCGCCGCATGGAGTACGAGCTGCTGCTCCACCTAGCCGGCAACCCGAGCCGGGTCTTCCGCAGACAGGAGCTGCTGAGGGCCGTGTGGGGATACCGCTCCCCCGGCACCACACGAACCCTGGACAGCCACGCCAGCCGCCTACGCCGCAAGCTCAGCACCGCAGGCGAACACTGGATCGTCAACGTGCGCGGCGTCGGCTACAGGCTCATCTGACCTGACCCCATTCGGAACGCAGGTCTGCACGGCCTCGCAGAGTGCGCCCCGGGCCATGTAACGCTAGTGACTCCTGACTCTGATGCTGTCGCCTTGGACAAGGAGAGCGTCGGCTGGTGGGGGATTGAGCACGGCCTCGTATCTCTCGCCTTCCCCGGCCGCCGTTGCCATAGTGTCGTACCGCTCAAGAATCAACCGGCGTTGGCGGAACTCTCCGTATTCGGCCATCTCATACGACTCTGCTACCGAGAACGTGGACATGATGTACTCGACTTCGTCGCGACGCAGGCCGTAGAGCTGGAAGATGGCCGCGTCGAGTTCCGCCCTGATCACTGTTCTACGATCCTCGTCCCAAGGGAATGGGGAACCAAGCCGCCGCTCTTCCTCCGCGAGCGCAGCTAGGTCGTTTGCGGTGTAGACAAGCTCAAGCGCCCGCTGGCCGATGAAGTCGCCGAAGGTCTCGCCTCCGTTCCACGGGCATGGCTCCGAAAGCATCGAGGGCGATGGAATCGCCACCTGCTTTAGAATGAAGAGGTTGAGGTTTGCCCCGCTGGCCTTCTGTCGGCAGGTGTAGTCAGCGGCGAACGAATTCGCGCACGCAAGAAAGGCGAGGCGGTCGGCGCGAGAAATCGTGGGCATCGCGATGACTAGCGCGCTGTTTCCGACGGCCGTCGCGGGGAGAGCACTCAGGACCATCGTGCGGTTGACAACCGCGCTTGTGATGCCGCGGGCCGCGATCAACCACTTATCCAGTTCCCTCGCCCTGATCTCCGCGTCGACGCGCCCACGATCGACCCAGTAGCGCGGGACGACGGTGTAACGAGGGTCGCGATGCGCATCCTCGGTTACAGCGGGAAGCGTACCTTGTTTGGCTTGGGCTGCCGTCTGCCCGGCGTATGTCCCGTACCGATGGTCGAATTGCCAGAACATCTTGCCCTCGTATAGCGGCATTCTGCCCTCGCCTGCCTGGGTCTCGAACAATCCGGCGTCGCTCGACATATTGAACAGGCCCTGCGAAAGGTTGGCATTCCATGGATTGCCGCCCTCCACGCCGTCGACCACGAAGGGTGGGATGCGTTCGTAGATCCCCTTGGTGATCTCGGCATCGTGACGACTGCGGAATATGGGACAAGTGCCGGTATTCGGATTGACCCGTCTAATGTCGGCCGAACTCAGAGTGAACCGTCGCCAGCTCTCCGAGACGTCTGCGACTGCACGCGCGAAGAAGACGAACACCGGGTCACGGTCATACGTGTCACCCGTCAGAGTTAGCAGGCAGAACTTCGTGGCGTGATGGACCTGCGGGAACAAGAGTGCCTCGTTCTCGAAGCTCAGGACAGATACCAGCGCCCGTCGCTCCACGAGATCACTGAAGAAGTGCTTTGTCGTGTCATCCGTCGCGATTCCCGTTGGAACGATCATTCCGACTCGTCCCTCAGGGCGGATGATTGTGCGCATCAACTCGGCAAACACGGCGTAGGTGTTCGTCCGGCCGCGCCCGCAGAGTGGATATCGACCGCTTGAACGCAGCATGTGACTCCAGCCGTCCGCCTGTCGCTTCGCCGCCTCGTATGCAGCGAACTGCGCAGGGTCGTCGTCTCTCAGTCGGGCTATGCCTTCTTCTCGCGCCGCCTTATTCGGAGCCGCAGATATCGTCGGCGCGCGCGCAGCGAAGAACTCTCTCTCCTTCAACTCGGTATGCTCCCAAGGCGGGTTGCCGAGGACGACATCGAAGCCACCGCGCGCGATCACGGCCGGGAACGCGACGTGCCAGTGGTGAAAGCCGTACGCGCGACGCTCATCGTCAATGACCTTTCGCTCGTCGGAGGATAGGCCCGAGGCGCCTTGAACTGCGACTCTAAGCATCGTTGCCTGGGTTATTGTCGGCGCGCCTGGGCGCTTGGGAGCGACGAACGCGGCGCACCATGTGTCTGCGAGCAGGCGCGCCCGTGCCAGCTCTGGAGAGGTGAGGAGTTGATCGAACCGGCGCTCCCGCTCATGTACGCCGCGCAGCGAGTCATCGTGGATCTGTGTGATCGCCGAACTCGACGCCACGAGCATCTGCGCGTCGGACTCGACGGTTGCGGTCGTGTCCCCGAGTTCCGCTTGCCCGCTCCGCTCGCGGGCGTTCCGCTTCCGAAGCTCTGTCACGAATTCTTTGTCATCTCCCAGCAGCGGCTTGTAAGCCTCATCGGGGATGCCAGCCGCAATGAGCTCAGGAGTCGCTCCGAGGAGGCTGTTACCGCACACCACCCGATCGTCGAGAAATGACAACGGCCGGCCCGGGTCGAGCGTCTCGACCCACAATGACACCTTGCATAGCTCGACTGCCATCGGATTCATATCAACTCCATAGACGCAATGGCCGATGACGTCACGGACAGCATGGCGGATTGCCTCCGGCGATGGCTCCAGATCACCCGTGCGCACAACAGCTAGGCACTTTCCGATTCGGTTCGCTGCTGCGATCAGAAAGTGACCGGAGCCACATGCTGGGTCGCATACCGCGAGTCGCAGAATCGCTGCCTCGGGGTCGGGGGCGCGCGCGGCCCGACCTAGCACGGGCTCAAGGGCGCTGTCGAGCAAGGCCGTGATCAGATCCGTAGGGGTGTAATAGGTCCCCGACGTCCTCCGCTCGTTGCCCGTGACCGTTCTCAGTGTGAATGTCGCCGTGCCGCGGTGAAGCTCAGGGTGTAGCTCAAGGAGCGACTCGTAGACAGAGCCGAGCTCCTCGGCACCGAGATTGCGGAAATCGACCGCGCGGCGAACACTGCCTTCTTCCACCCAAGCGAGTGCTCGCAGGGCGGAAAGGAGGTCTAGGTTGGCGATGCGGGCGTCTGCGAGCAGGCCGATGGCATCACGAGACCAAAGGTAGCTCCCGAGCGCCGGTAGACCGAGCGGCCTGCAACCTGTGCTGGCGAACTTCGCCATCACAAAGCTCAGGCCAGAATATAGATCGTGCTGTGGGCCTCCTCGGCGCCGGTCTGCGAGTCGGCGCAGCCGTCGAGTGGAGTAGTACGTGAGGTACCTCTCTCGCGCCCGAGGGCTGGCGTCTGGGTCGAGCAGCGCGTCGCGGTCCTCGGCGACGAACAGGAAGAGCAAGCGATAGACGAGTCGTAGCAGCTGTCGGTAGTAGTCCTGTGCAGCCAGCTCGCCTGATCGCAGCGCATTGTGGATTTGGTGGTTCTGCGGATGCGCAAGGAAGCCGCCGCCAAGAGTTGAGATCGCTTGCTCGACGCCTGTGCGCAGCGCGTCCAGCGCTCGTGCACCCTGATCGGTGGCGACCTTGGTCCAGCGCTCCAGCCAGCACGTGTCCGGCCGTTCACCCTCGACGCGGGATTGGTGGCAGGTGAGCCACAGCACGACAAAGTCGGAGTACGCCTCGCCGGTCATCAT
This sequence comes from Solirubrobacteraceae bacterium, assembly GCA_049513255.1. Lineage (GTDB taxonomy): Bacteria > Actinomycetota > Thermoleophilia > Solirubrobacterales > Solirubrobacteraceae > Palsa-744. The sequence goes on along the minus strand of JBEKWH010000004.1, from coordinate 25,769 downwards.
CGCTTCGAGGTCGAACTCGACAAACGCCTGCCGGGTTAGCGCGATATTGTCGCGGACCAAGCGTAGCCTCAGGCCGTTGCTTACAAGACCCCACAGGCGCTCCGTCGATCGGTTGAGTAGCTCCTGCACCAGGCTATGTGGGCTCTGGCCGGCCGCACCAACCACTCCGGCGCTTCGACGGTCGATCGCCACGTTGCAGCCAACGAGGTGGATCGGGGTGTGCTGCCATTCGGAGAAGATCGGATAGGTCTTGCCGTCGATGACGACAGCCGGCTGTTTCGCAAGGCGACCGTAGCCCAGCGAGTCAAAGAGCACGTGCAGCCAGCGCTCACGTGTCAGTTGCCCGCCCGTGGCATCTGCCGGCAACGTGGCGCGTTCAGCGTCGAACGCGGCCCACGCGCCGAGGAGGCGGTTCCATGCCTGGGACACCACCTCGCCGAGGCGCTCGCCGGCCGCGAGGTGGTAACTGTCGGCGGTTAGCCCGGGCACCTCAGGGTCTGCCTCCGCGATCCGGCGCAGAAGGTCAGGTGGCAATAGCCCTCCCTCCGTGCGGATGGACTGGAAGAGTTCACGTGTCCGGGTTTGCATACGGGCTGGTTAGTCCGCGGCGATCGGGAGCATTACGTAGACACCCAGCACGTCGATCGGGAGCTGCGCAGAGACCGCGACCGTCCCTGCCGTTCGCACGGTTGCCCGGACACGCTCGTGAGCGGCTCGGAGCGCGTTCGCGCGCGCTGCCGCAACCTCTTCGAGAGCTGGCTTAAGGTGCTCAAGCCCGGCGACTGCAGTGCTCGCTTGGCGGATCGCTAGCTCAGGCTGCATATTGGCACGTGGCTGCGCTCCTACGAGGGCTTCGGCCTCGCGAGCGGGGAGCCACTGTGGTGCGTCTGGAGTCCCCGTGAACGCGAGGATCGCAGCATCCTCGGCGAGGAGGATCCGGGACTCGCGTCCTCGGCGCGTATCCACGTGGAAGCGGAGCCGCACGAGTAGCAGCGTGGTCCGCCGCTCGACCTCTCGCGTGCGGATCACGCCGCAGCGGCTCGCAGGTGAGTCGATGAGTGGGTCGAGTGCCTCGTTGAGCGTCTGAGTTGCGAGGGCTTCGACAATCGGATGGGTGCGAGTGAGGAGCAGGGAGTCTTCGGGGCCGGTGATGTCAAAGCGGGCCTCAAGGCGCGCTACACCGACTGCGTCGGTGTAAGCGGCTGGGCACTCACGAAGGTCTGCGGACAAGGAGCGGTCAGGGCGCTCGGTCACGCTGGCGCCGTGAGCCCGGAGTGTGTCGGTGACAAATTGGCGGACGCTCTCAGCATCCCCGACGGCGCTGTTCGCTGCCTCGAGCTCACGGGCAACCTCGTCGACCTGGATCGAAGCCTGGGCGAATACCGTCCGCGACCGCTTCTCGCGCTCGGCCGCCTGGTCCCAGCGGTCGTGAAACTCGACCTTCTGCGGAGTCGAGATGTCCTCGATAAGTGAGAGCTGCTCGAAAACGCTGTCGTCAGGCAGGCCCCGCGTGATAAGACCCTCGAGGATCGCCTCACTGACGGCATCAGTGTCCATGGGGACGGGCACGGACACGCCGAGAGAGCGGCGAATGATCTCGTGCTTGCGTAGGAGCACTTCAAGTACGATCCCATCAATCGGGCTATTGGCCCCGAAGTAGGTCACGGTTCGCACGCGCGGGCGTGGCTGTCCGTACCGATCAACACGTCCCTCGCGCTGCTCGTGGCGCGTCGGGTTCCAAGCGAGGTCGTAGTGCACAACGGCGTCGAAGGCATCTTGGAGGTTAATGCCCTCACTAAGGCAGTCTGTCGCGACGAGTAGGCGCCGCTTATGGGTTGCGAGCTGCGTGACCCGCGCCTCGCGGTCGGCGGGCGCCATCATTCCGGTGACTGCGACCACCTCGGTCTTTTTGCCGATGCTGAGGCGCAGGTGCTGGGCAAGGTATTCGGCGGTTGCGATGAACCGACAGAAGATGATCGGGTTGTGTCCTTCGTCGAGGAGCTGGCCCACCAGCTGGATAGCACCTTGGAGCTTTGAGTCGTTGTCGCCAGCGAGCGCTTCGGCATCACGCGCGAGAGTGAGTAGACGCCGGCGCCGTCCGCTGATCTCCTCTGCGCACGCGTCGTCTTCCGCGTCGTCAGCTCCTGGCGTCACGTCGACGGTCTCGGACTCTTCCTCCCCCGCCTGGTCGAAGACGGTGCGCCGACCAAGATCGTCGGCCTCGTCGGTATCGGCCGTACCAGCCGCCGCGGACCTCGTGCGGAGCGCCATGGCTGCCGCAGCTGGGCTAGATCCGAGCGCTCGAAGGAGTGCGAGAGCTGACCACCAGCGCACACGCTGTCGTCGCTTGTCGCCCCGTTCACTCAAGACACTCTCTCGGCAGTAGTTGAGCGCTCGGTCGAAGAGCTTCCGCTGCTCAGGTGATAGCTGGTAGCTGGTTTCGCTCGCTATCCGCTCCGGGAACGGAGTGTCGACGTCCAGGTAGGAGAGAATGTCGCCACGTCGCCGCTGGACGAGGTGCCTTGCAAGACGGCGCCGGTCTGCCTGTCGCGCGCCTCCGCTGAGGTCCTCGGGGAGATCTGCGAGCGTGGGGTCGAGGAGGGCGAGGAGCGAGCGGAAGGCGTCCTCCTTACCGGAATGCGGGGTCGCCGTCGTGAGGACAATATGGCGGCTGTCGTGTGCTGCCAATCGCGTGAGCAGCTCGTAGCGTTGGTGGCGTCCGCGGCCCGCGGCTCCCGGTGCGAATGTGTGGGCCTCGTCAACGAGGATTAGCTCGGGACAGGTGCGGACGAAGTCCTCGCGTCGAGAATCGGTCTTGATGAAGTCGGTGGAGATCACGACGTGCGGGTAGCGTTCAAAAAGGGACTCGTTTGCAGCGAGCCCTCGCTCCAGGCGACGGGTCGTACTCGGCAGTACGAGCTCGGCGTCGATGTGGAACTTCGATACGAGCTCGTGTTGCCACTGCTCCGCGAGGTGCGGAGGGCAGAGGACGGCGAGCCGCTGGACTTCGCCGCGGTCAAGCAACTCGCGTGCGATTAGGCCGGCCTCGATCGTCTTGCCGATGCCAACGTCGTCAGCGATCAACAGCCTGACCGGGTCGAGCCTCAACGCGAGCATCAGCGGGACGAGCTGATACGGGCGGGGCTCTACCGCGAGATGCCCGAAGCTGCGGAACGGCCCCGCCGAGGAACGGAATCCAAGGCGCAGGGCGTTTCTCAGCAGCCTTGCCGACCGTGCGTCGCCGACGCGTGCGGGGTCAGGCGGAGGAAAAACAGCCGGGTCGACGCACTCAAGCTCGGGCAGTATCCCGACGATCTCATCATCGGTCGCACCCAAGGGGCGTAGGACGAGCATGTCCGGCTCTGATTCGGGCAGCACTACCCATTCGCGGCCTCTTGCAGCCACAAGTGATCCCACCGCAAAACGGCTGCTCATGAGCGCGTCGAATCAGTGAATAGTCCGAACACACTGGGCATCTCGCTGAGCTTCGACGGCCAGTCCTCTGAGTGGTGGAGCCGCACAACGGTCCAGCCGAGGTCCTCAAGCCTGGCTGTCGCCTCGCCGTCTCGCTCGGCGTGTGCGTGGTCGTCGTGGGGCGGCCCGTCGATGAACACGGCGACCTGCTGGTCTTGGTACAGGAAGTCAGGACGTGCGGATGCGCCCTCGATGAGACGCTGCCCGTGGGTTGGTAGCCGGAGGTGGCGCTCGGCTACTAGGTCGAGGAACCGCTGCTCAAGCCGCGAATCGCATTGCCGTCGGAGCCGTTCGAGGTGCTCGTCTGGTGATCGGAATCCGGGTGCTGCGTGGACCGACGCTCTCGCGAGCGCCAGCAGGGTATCGCGGATAAGTAGACGGTCGAGCAGGCGGTGATCGCGCTGGTTGCCGTAGCTGAATAGGCAGTCGTAGCAGGCTGCGTCGCAGTCCTCGGTCGCGTGGGCGGCCCGGTGTCGATCCTCCCCGGTGTCTGGATCGAAATGGCATATCTCGAGAGTCTCTCGAGCGACCTGTGCGAGTGCTGCCGGGTCGTCGAGCAGGCGCCTGAGTACTCCGGCGCCGCCCTCGGCTGACTCGAACAGGAGCAGCACTCGCCGGTTATCACGTGTAGGCAGTGGCTCGGCGGCGAGCTCTTGGTCCTCCAACTGGAATATGGCCTGTATCCCACGCTTGAGAGCGGCCTGCAGCGAGGCCATTGCCTCTACGCCGAGCGGCGTCGCGGGCTCGAACAGCAAGCAGTTACGGTGGTCCTCAACGTAGGGGACCACCCGACGTGTGGCCTTACTGAGCGGATCATCGGGGTCCTCGGACTGCTCCTGGTCGTTGCGTGCCCAGTATCCGCGCTCCGTGTCCAGCACGAAGCCGAGCTGGTCGCGGTTCGCCCTCCGTGTCCATCCGAGATTGATCCGCCAGATCGTGGCCGCTTGGCCGTAGTCGAGCTTTGCCAGCACTACGTCGCCGTCGCGTGCCTCGCCTGCGCGCTGTGCGCGCCCGCCGTGGTGTTCGGCGAAGCGAATCGCCGTGAGAATCTCGAAGCCTTGGCGTTGTCGCTCCTCCTCATCTGAAGAGATTCGGTCCCGGCGCTTGGTCGCCACATTCTGCATGCGAAGCAGTGCGTTAGTCGGCGCTCCGAGTTCCGCCTGGCAATGCTCGCAGAGATCAGCGCCCGCGGCCTGTCCTAGCTCGTGTAGATAGCCGCAGCTGGCACACAGCTTCGCGCGGTCGGTCGGTAGCCCCTCCTGGTCGGGTCTGGTGGTGACGGGAAGGATGACCTTGTTAACGACGTACCGGGCGCCCTCGTGGTAGACGATGCTCTGCGGCCCAAACTCGCTGATGGCCAGGAAGCGCGGCCTGGAGACATAGTCATCCTCGCCGGACCGTGCCCGGCGCGCCGGTATGTACGCCGAGAGTGGGAGCCGCGGGAAGTTGTAACCGGGGAGGAATCCCTCGCTGGCGAAATATCGGTAGCTGTAGAAGTCCGACTGGAAGCTCGGCCCGCTAGTGGCAGCAAGCAGCTCAAGCTGGGACTCGGCCTCCCGGCGCAAGCGCTTCGCCTCATTCTTGTCACGCTGAGGCCGGCTCGCGTCCTGGACGATCGCGCTGTTGAGCTTTGAGGCGGCGAGAGCCGCCTTGTACAAGGCGCGCCAACGCTCGCACGCCTGGTCGAACGCGAGTATCGCGTTGGCCAACGTTCGCTCGAGCCAGCCGTCGTCGAACCAATCCGCCCCTGCGAGCGTCTCGCTCGTCGTGGCGAGCACCGAGACGGCGCGGTCATGCGCCCGTGCACGCGCGGCGGCGGACTCCAGGTCGACTCGGACTTCCGGGAGCAACTCCAAGGACGGGCTCTCGCCGCTCACGTCGAGTATCTCGGTGAGCGAGTGCTGCAACGATACGCCGGTCTCGGCGAGCCAAATCGCGTGTACGTGCGCACGAACCAGGTCCTCGTTGGCTAGGTCAAGCTGTGGCGGTGCGACCTGGCCGGACACCATCCGGTCCGGGCGTCGAAAGAAGTATTGGTCGTGGCTGTTCCAGCTCGAACAGAAGGTGTACACGAGCGCGGGCTGGCCGCTGCGGCCTGCGCGCCCAGAACGCTGCGCGTAGTTCGCTGGAGTCGGTGGGACATTGCGTAGGTTGACGACGTTGAGCGAAGCTATATCTACCCCGAGCTCCATCGTTGGGGAGCAGAAGAGCAGCGGGAGTCGGCCCTCGCGGAAGCTCTCCTCGCGCTCCTCGCGAACCTCGGGATTGACCTGAGCCGTGTGCTCACGCGCTTGGATACCTTGTCCGTCGACCGCGATCCGCCGGTACAGCTCCTGAAAGAATGAGTTCGTGTTGCCCTCCGCGCGCGAAGCCCGCGGCATCCTGATCTGATCGTGAAAAGGTGTCGTCCCGTCACTCGCTATCCAGCGGAGCTGCGCAGCCGGCACCTGATAGCCAGGAGCCGATGCGTTCTTGTCGGACGGGCGGACGATCTCCACCAGCCCGTAGACCTGCAGTGCACTCAATAGCTGTGCGATTAGGCGCTGTGATTCGGCCGTGTTGATCGCGGCCGAGTGGAGCGGGAAGATGCCGCGGCGGCGCAGATAGGAGCCGAACCCACCCCGCGGTGAGAGGTAAACGGCGCTCCGATCATCGTCGCCGGCGCGTGGGCGAGGATACGCTATCGACCCAAACACCAAACGCTCTTGCTCGTCGATCGCCCAGGGTGGGATCAGGCGCGCATTCGAGCGTGTGACCATCTTCTCTTGCGAGTCGGGATTGAGCTGATCGGCCTTGACCGCTAGCTCCCGCCGGAGGTAGTCGAGCAGCGTTTTCGCGATCTCGTACCGCTGGTGAGCCGAGGCCGTCACGAGTGCGCCATGTGCGGAAAGATCATCGCCGCGGGCGCAGCTCCATGCCGGCAGGTCGGCACTCCAGATCTCCTCGTCGGCGCACGCGTCTGCGAGGTCTGAGTAGCCGATCGTCAGTAGGCCAGTCTGCTCAAGGTTGGGCGAGGTTAGCCGCCATCCTCGCTGCAGGTCGCGGTAAAGCCTGTAGCTGATGACCTCGCGCAGTGCGGCGTCCGTTTCGCGCTTCGGGCCGCCCTTGAGGCCTGGGTCGGCGGCGTAGTACTCCGGCGCAAGGGCGAGTGCTGCGCACACCCGCTCGCCTAGATCGTCATACCGGAGACCTTCAGCGCCCGCATCGACGGCAGCACGATAGAGCGCAGAGCGGAGCAGCCCGACCTCCACGAAGTCGTTGAAATGGCCCGCTTGTAGCGACGCGTCCTGGCGGTTGTCGGTGAAGCTGAGCAGCTTGCGCGCCTCCGGAGGTAGGGATGTCTCCTTGCGCAGGCTGCGCACGGCTGCTAGGCCGAGGACGGTGGTTGATGTACTGCGACCGCCTGCACCAAGCGTCGCGAGCTTGCCGAAGTCGGCGACCTGGCGCGCTCCGTATGCGACGCCACAGTGCAGACAAAAGCGAAATGGGGCTGGGATGAATGCCGCCGCCAAACCACCGGACGCCCTGTGCCCTCGCGGATTAACGCGGAGCGCTTGGGGCAGGTTCTTGCGCTGATCACGCTTGATGCGGCCAGTGTCGGGCTCGAGCCAGTCGGCCGGGAGCTTTCCGACGGCACCTTCCGCGTCAGGGTCCCACGGGTCCTCGGCTGAGATGTAGAGGTAGCCGTTTCGGTCGTCGGGGCCGTGGCTACGATCCGAAATCTCCCGCGGTTCGAAGACCTTCGCCTCGGGCCCCTCGACCTCTCGGACGCTGTAGTACTCCTGACCGCACGCGCGGCAGAAGGCCAGAGGCAGTAGTGCGCGTCCTCGCTCGCCTGGAACAGCCTGCTGGCCACTCGTGGACAGGTAGCGACGCTCGTCTATATCTAGCGACGCGGAGACCGTGCTGCCGCCGCTGAGGAACTGGTGCAAACGGAAAGCGAAGACGGGAAACCCATTCGGACCCTCACATGCGCTTCCCCGAAGGAGCGTAGCCTTGAGCGCATCTAGACATTGCCGTTCGGCCACACCGGTCAGTCCGGCGAGCTCCGCGGCGATCCCCGCGCCCCCGGTGAGGGTCCGCGGCGGGCAGCGCACCAAGCGCTCAAGGTCGTCATCAGCGCGCCGTATCCCGATCGTACGCTCTATCCAGCGTGCGAGCGGGTCCGCGATGAAGGCCTCATACGCGCCTGGCGGCTCGCCCAAGCGAGCCTGATCCGTAAGCGCAGTTAGGTCTGACGGGTCGCTGTTGTCGAGGGGGAGCGTGGCGGCTCGGAGGGTCTCGCCAATCACGGCATCCGGCTCAACCGTGACACCGAACAATCGCGAGCTGACGGCTGCCACCTCCTGACGCTGATCAGCCAAAGTGCCAGGGCCCGCAAGGGTTGCGGAGGTACCCACGACTTGCATGTGCTCGGCGCGGCAGACGTCGCGCACTCGGCGCACGAGCAGCGCGACGTCTGAACCCTGCCGGCCCCGGTACGTGTGGAGCTCGTCGAGCACCAGGAACCGCAAGTCTCGGGCGGATTGAATGAGCTTGCGGTCGTACGGCCGTGTCAGCAGGTACTCGAGCATCACGTAGTTCGTGAGCAAGATGTCTGGCGGGCTCGCGAGAATCTCTGCGCGCTCCTCGTCAGTCTCTTGCCCCGTGTAACGGCGGAACGTCACAGGCTCCTGGCCACTCGCAAACCCATGTTGGAGGAACTTCTGCAGCTCGCCTTGCTGGCTGTTCGCTAGAGCGTTCATGGGATATACGACGATCGCCTTAATCCGCCCGTCCCGGCCGCCGTCTCGGAGGACCGAATCCACGATGGGGACCATGTACGCGAGGCTCTTACCCGAGCCCGTGCCCGTCGTCAGGACGTAGGGTCTTCCAGAGGCGGCGGTACGGATCGCCTCCGTCTGGTGCTTGTGAAGCAGCAGACGGGAGCCCTGCGGTTGCTCCCGCGTCTTGCCTACCCGGAAGATCCGCTCGCATAGGGGATGCAACAGACGCTCAGCAGCAAGCTCGTCGACGAAACCCCCTGCCTCGAACGCTGGATTGAGCTGCAGCATCGGGTCCGGCCACAGCAGTCCAGACTCCAGCTGGTCCTCGACGAATGCACGGATTCGGTCGTCCCTGATCGTGAAGAAGCTCTCCGCGTAGTGGCGGTAGTCGGCTACAAGCTGATCGCGAAGGGCGAAGACGTCCATATGCTCGCCCGCGATCCTAAGCGCTCCGGCAGTTGCCCTCGTCGCGCAACCGCTCGCGCAGCCCGGACGCGCGAGCGGCTGGGCGGGCAACCGCCGCGCGGACCGCTTCCTCCGTGCCGACGACGATGAGGTGCCGGCGGGCGCGCGTCACGGCGGTGTAGAGCAGCTCGCGAGTCAGAATGCGCGATGACGGTGGCGGGAGTACAACCGCCGCCGTCTCAAACTGCGACCCCTGGCTCTTGTGCACCGTCATTGCGTACACGGTCTCGACGGCACCGAGCTGGTTGGGGCGCACAGTAGTGACGTCGCCACGCTGCTCGAACGCTGCCAGCACGCGCCCGTCCGCTGCCGCCACGACAACGCCGGTGTCTCCGTTGAACAGGTTCAGGTCGTAGTCGTTGGCGGTGATCAGCAGCGGCCTGCCGGGATAATCACGGAGGGGGCCACCGGCGATGTTGATCTCGGCAGCCAGCCAGTGCTCAACGGTGGACATCCAGGTCGACACGCCATGCGGCCCGCGGCGGTGGCCGCACAGCAGCCGGAACTCGCCGAGCGCCGCGAGCGCGGCGGGCGCGTCACCGTCGCGGGCGGCGGCGATGACGGCTCGTCCGGCAGCGGTCGCCGCATCACGCACCGGCGCCAGTGCGGTGTCGGCACGGATCGCATCGCCGTCCTCAGCGATCCAGGTGACCTCGCCGGCAGACGCACGCAGCGCAGCGACCGTGCCATCGGCGTCGCCGCGGCGCACGGTATCGGCGACCGCAGCAATCCGCTCGCCGAAGCGGTGGACGCGATCCAGAACGATGACACTGTCGGCTATCGCAGCGGCGGCGTGGCTGCCGTCGGTCGTCGCCGGGCCGGCGATGTCGCCCAGCACCGCACCGGCCTCGATCGAGGAGAGCTGGTCGGGATCGCCGATGAGGATCAGCCGTGCGTCGTCGGCCAGCGCCTCAAGCAGCCGCGCCATCAGCGTCAGCGAAACCATCGACGTCTCGTCGACAATCACGACATCGTGGGGCAAGCGGTTGAGGTGGTTGTGCCGGAAACGACCACGGCTTGCGGGCCGCGAGCCGAGCAGCCGGTGCAACGTTCGTGCGCCGGTTGCCAGCAGCGCGGCGTGGGTATCGGGATCGACATCGAGCCGGCTCGCCTGGTCGTGGACGGCCTCGCCGAGCCGCGCCGCCGCCTTGCCGGTTGGCGCGGCGAGCGCGATTAGCGGGAGCGGGGCGTCGAGCCGCTGCGCCTGCTCGGCCAGTAGCGCGACGACGCTCGCGACCGCTGTGGTCTTGCCGGTGCCCGGGCCGCCGGCGATGATCGTGAGCCGCTGCCGCAACGCGGCGTGCACGGCGGCCCGCGCCCGCTCGTCGCGCGGGTCGGGATACAGCCTCTGCGCGCCGGCTGCAAGCTCGGCTTCTTCGCCGCTGCCGGGAACGGCGGCCGCCAGCGCTCGCAGTTGGCTCGCGACTTTGCACTCCTCGCGCCAGTAGCGGTCGAGATACAGCCGTGCGCCTTCAAGGCGCAGCGGATGTGGCGGGTCAGTGACCAGCGTGCAGGCAGCGACGCGCGCGGCCCAGTCGCCGGGCTCGGGCCAGTCGAGCTCCGCCAGATCGACGGGCTCCTCGGTGTCGACGGCGACCGTTTCGCGGATCGTGGCGAGGTCGACGAGGACGTGACCCAGGCGCGGCGCGCGCACGGCGAGAGCGAGCGCCAGCAGGACCGCGGAGTCCTCGACGTCGCCGAGTGCGGCCAGGCGTCGTGCCACCTGGACGTCGGCCGAGGACAGCACTCCCGCGTCGTTGAATGCGCGCAGCGGCTCGGGGGCGACGCGTGCGAGCCGAACGTCATGCGGGTCGCGCTCGCGCAGCGATGTCATACCGGCTGCCCCCGGTCCAAGAGATCGCTGAGCGCCGTCACCAGCGCGGCGGAGGGCTGCCACGCGAACACGCCACACGGCGTGCCGTCCACGCGCGGCGTGTCCGGCCCCGTCATTCCGCGTAGGAAAAGGTACAACACCGACAGGCGGTCGCGGTCGACGTCGTAGCCGGGCAGTCGCCAGCGCAGGTAGCGGTGCAGGGCCACAGCGTAGAACAACGCCTGGAGCGCGTAGTGCGAGCGCTGCATCTCCTCAGCCAGCGCTTCGGGGCGGTGGTGCCAGGCCGTCAGCGGTTCACCCGCGGCAGCCAGCCGGTTGGACTTGTAGTCCATGATCGCGTAGTCGCTATCGATGCGAGCTATCAGGTCGATCGTGCCCGTCAGGTAGCCGCGGAGATTCGCCCTCAACGCGGGGTCGGCAAGACGATCGGCGTAGCCGCGCAGCGCGTCATCTGGCGCGAGATGGTCGCCCAGGAGGTCAGCGATCGCCGTTAGCGTCAGCTCACCATCGGGACGGTCGCCGCCGACAAGTGGCAGCTCAAAGGTGAGCTCGGCGAGCCGGTCGGCCGGTGCGAGGTCGCGCAATCGGCGGTCGCCGACCATCATTCCAAGCGGCGTCTCGATCACCGCGCGCAGCCCGTCGACCACGGAGATGGGGTCTCCAATCTCGACTGTTCGACGTCGCCGGGCGTTGGCGAGGCAGGAGGACAGCTCGTCAGTCAAGTCAGTTGCCGCGAAGTCAGTCTCCTCGAAGACCTGGTGTAGCAACGTACCCACGCGCGTACCCGTTGGCATGTCGGAGAGCAACGACGGGACGGCCAGCAGTGCAGCCTGGTCGCCGGTGACGTCGGCCAGCGGGAGCGGATGATGATCGGGCGCGTCGTCGGCCCCGGCCGCCTCCTCGAGCTCGCTGGCCACACGCGCCTCGTAGGCGCCGGCCGTGATCGAGCTGTAGGACAGGCGGCGCCAGCGACCGTCCAAGCCGCGGTCGAGTGCTGCGGCCGCGAGGTCTGAAGCCCGCGGCTCCCGCGGTGACCAGCGAGCGTCGCGTGCGATCAGCGCCGGCTCCAGCACGATCGCGTCCGGTGCCGCGGCGGCCAGCGCCGCGAAGCGCTCGCGCGTTTCGGTCGCGGCCTGGTCGGGGTCCCGCCGCCCGGATGCAGTGGGGCCGCCGAACACGAGGCGGCCGAGCGCCGAGTCACGGCTGTTGTAGGTGGTCGCCCACCAGATCACGGCCTGGTGCTTGGCGCGGGTCAGTGCCACGTAGGCCAGTCGCAGCTCCTCGCCGCGCTGTTCGTCGTGGTCCTGGGCGACATGCTCGGTGTAGGCGCGGTCGTGCGGGTTCATCGCGACGTCGACCGTGCGCGTCTGGTCGTGCTGCGCGTCGTGGTAGATCGCGGGCGCGGGATCGTCGGAGATCCAGACCGGGTCCCACAGGTACGGGCAGTAGACCACTGCGAACTCAAGTCCCTTGCTGCGGTGGATGGTCAGCACCTGCACGGCTTCTGCGTCCGACTCCAAGCGGCGCATGCGGGCCTCGGCACCCGCCTCGCGATCGTCGGCGGCCATACGCTGCCGCAGCCAGCCAGCCAGCGCGGTGAGACCCAATCGGCCGTCGACCGCCGCGCCGTGCAGCAGCTCGCCGAGCTGGCGCAAATCGGTCAGCTCGCGCTCGCCGCCTAGAACCGACAGCAGGCGCTCGGGCAGGCTCTGCTGGGCGCTCATGGCCTCCAACAACGTCGCGACCCCGTTGCGCCGCATGATCCCGGCCCAGGTGTGCAGCCGTTGCTGCAGCGTGTCCCACTCGTTGTCGGTCGCGCCCGCGATGTTGTCGGCTGTCCAGCCGAGAAACGGGGTGAGCGCCGCGGCGCGGGCCCGCGGCAGCGACTCGGGCCGCTCCAGCGCCTCGAGTAGCCGCACCCAGTGGTGCGCGGTTTCGGTCCCAAAGACACTCCCGGCGCCGTTGACCACGGCCGGGACCCCCACCTCCTCCAGCGCGCGCTTCACCGACCGGGCTTGCTCGTTCTTGCGAACGAGCACGGCGACGTCGCCGGCGCCGAGCAGGCGGTCATCATCGAGCGTCGGCGCGGCCGTGAGCAGGCCCGCGATATCGGCCGCCGCGTCCTGCGCGATGTGCTCGCGCGCAGATGGCGCCGAGGACCATCCGGTGGGTGTACGGCGCACGTCGGGGTCATGACGCGCGACGACGCGGACGCGCAGCGGGGTCGTCACGGGGGCGCCGTTCAGCCGCGCGGCGCGATTGGGCTCAGCGGCGCGCACCTGGCGGTAGACGATGTCCTCGTGGCCCAGGCGTGTGTCGGCGAAGAGCACGTCGTAGGCGTCGAGCAGCCCTTGGTCGCTGCGCCAGTTCGTCCGAAGCGTCGGACGCGCATCTGCGTGCTCAGCTGCGTCGAGGTAGGCGTACACGTCGGCGCCCCGGAAAGCGTAGACGGCCTGCTTGGGGTCGCCGATCAGTACAAGCGTGGTCTCCTCGTGCGCGAATGCGGCGCGCATAATCGCCCACTGATCGGGATCGGTGTCCTGAAACTCATCGACGAGCGCGACGCGGTAGCGCGCACGTAGCTGCGCGGCGACCTCGGCGCCGTGCGGACCTTCGAGCGTGGCACACAGGCGCGTGACGAGGTCGTCGTAGGTCATGAGAGCAAGCGCGCGCTTGCGCCGGTCCAGCTCGGCGCGGGTGGCCTGTGCGAGCGCACGGCGTAGCTCGGCGGCACCGTCCGGGCTGGGGCCGGCAGCGGCCAGCGGCGCATTCGGATTGCCGACTGCTGCGAGCGCGATTGCACGCGCTTGCGCGCGTGTGAACAATGGGGCACGGTCAAGGAAGTCGCGGACGTAAAGGTCGTCGATGACGTCTTCTATGAGGTCGCGTGCGTCATCGCTGACGCTGTAGCCGCGGTCGATGTCGCCGGCCACGCCGAACGAACCCAGGACCTCCTGGCAGAAGCCATGCGTGGTGGTGATCGTCGCGGCATCGAAGTCGGCAATCGCGCGCACTAGATGGTCGCGGCGCGACTCGACCGCTGTGCGCGTTCCGGTAGCCAGCATGCGCGCGAGCACATCCTCGGCATCGACGGCCTCGCTGTCGGGGGGACCTTCGTCGCCCAGCGCGGCGTCGAGCGCGCGGCGCGTCGTCGTAAGACGCTGTCGGACGCGGTCACGCAGCTCGCCGGTCGCCAGGCGCGTGAACGTCACGAGTAGTAGCTGCTCAAGCGGCACGCCGTCGGCGACGTAGCGGGTGGCCAGCGAGGCGATCGTGTAGGTCTTGCCCGTACCCGCGCTGGCCTCCAGGACCGTGACGCCGCGTGGCAGCGGACCGCAGATGTCAAACGCACTGGCGCGCTCGACGGCGTTCACCGGTCGGTCACCTCCTCCACGGCGAGTAGCCCGTCCCATAGACGGTGGGCGTAGCGCTCCAGGCGGGACTCGAACGCGTCGCCGAGCCAGTCCTCGTCATCGCGCGGCGGCTCGGCGAGCAGGTCCCCGAAGGCGCGGTCCGGGCCGAGGACAAGGACATGCTCCTCTTCGCGATCCTCGCGCGAGCGTCGAAACTCCGAGGTCCAAGCTTTGTCGGCGCGGCGACGCGCCGTCGTGTCCGGCGCCGCGGCGAGCGCCCCGGAAGTCTCGCAGTAGAGCGGTAGCGGCTCGCGCATCCCACGGTCATAAAGATCGACGAGCCTCCCAAGCTCCTCCCGCGCCCAGCTCTGGCGTGCGTCGGCTGTCGTCAGCTCTGCCGGGGGCGCCAGGCGCGCGACGGTCACGCGGCGCTGAGGTGACACGCCCGCTCGGGCTCGGCCGACGGTCACGGCGGAGAATGTACGTTCCGGGAATGTGGCCGTGAGCGCGAGGACGCGTGCCCAGGCGCCGAGGCGGTGCTCGGCGTTGACGCGTGAGAAGCCGACATGGCGCACGACGTCGCCGGCGAGGCCGGAGATCGTACCGCTCACCAAGCGACCGTCGTCGAGCGAGATCCGGACGTCGACTGTCCGTTGCTCGGCGACGAGATCGACAGAGGCGCGCGCCTCGTTCATGACCGTGTCGACGAGTGACGCAATGTGATCGAGGCGCTGCTCGCCGATGCGGCCGGGCGGTAGCGTGCCGCGGGCGCGCTCGGCGGCGCGGGCCGCGGCGGCGTCGGCGCCGCTCAGTTGCGCGGACAGCAGGCGGTCGCCGATCCCCCATTGCGCGAGATGGTCGAGCTCGAGCGGTAGCCGGTCGTCAATCTCCTGGGCGCGAACGGTTGTGCCAACGCCCAGGCGTTGGCGCAGGAAACCGCGTACAGGGTGGCCCAGGAACGCGATGAGCTGCTCTAGCTCGACCAGCTCCGCGTGCTCGGCGGGCGAAAGCAGCCCGTCCAGGAACGCGGGGCGTGACACACGCTCAGAGACCAGCGCGCGGGCTCCACCCAGCGTGACGGCGTCGAAGCTCCACGGTGCGCCGCCCACTAGCGCACCGGGCTCGAAGTTGATGGGATCGAACGGCTGCAGGGGATGACGCACGACGACCCGTGTGCCGCTGGTGCGCTCGACGACGTCCAGAAGCTCGGCGACCGGGACGGCTGGTGCGCGCTCGGCGTTCGTGCGCTCGTCATTCCCGGTGTAGGTGATGATCAGCCGGTCGGTCGCGGCCATCAGCGCATCGAGCAGGATCTGGCGGTCCTCCGACCGCCCGTCGCGGTCCCCCACGCGCGGCTCGGCGAGCAGCAAGTCGTCACCGTCCCGAGCCGAGCGGCGCGGGAAGACCGTATCGTCAAGGCCGAGCAGACAGATGACGCGATGGGGGACGCTGCGCATCGGCTGCAGCGTGCAAACGGTCAGGTGCCCGGTTCGGAAGTTCGCGCGCGTCGGCCGGCCCGCGAGGCGGCTCTCGAGCAGCGCCGCGAAGTCAGCGACATCCAGCGAGGCGATGCTGATGGCGTTCTCGGTGGTGGCCTCCTCGACCACGCCCGCGAGCAAGCGCTGTAGCTCGGCGCGCTGCCAGGCATTCCGTGCCGAGGCGGCGGTGAGCGCGTCGGCGGCGTCGGCCAACGCGCTCGCCCACGCGTCGACCGTCCGGTGCTGCGCGAAGTCGGCGATGATCGCCTGCAGACGATCGAGGTACTCGGCGAAGCGCCCGGCGAGGTCGATCGAGGAGCTGTCGACATCGTCGTAGGGGACAACACCTTGCAGCAGCCGCGGCTCGTCCTCGGTCATCGCGACGCCCGTAAGGAGGCGGTCCAGCCCGCTGTCCCAGGTCCCCTGCGCGACGTCCTGCAGGCCGAACCGGCCACGGTGCTGCGCATCGAATCCCCAACGTGCGCCGATGGCGGCGACCCACTCCTCCAGCCGGCTCATGTCTTCCTGAGCGAAGCGGAAGCGGCGCCGTACCGGCTCGCGGTCAGCGAGATCGAGAACCTCGGATGCCGTGACGCGCGCAGTGGCCAGTTCGAGCAGCCGCGCGACGACACCTAGCACCGGGTTGGTCTCGCGCAGCGACCGGTCGGCGAGGCGAACCCGCAGCTCGGCGGTCGGGCCGCGCGGCGTAGTGGGGTCGCCGGTGTCTTCGAGATCGCCAACACCGAACGTCGCCTGGATCAGCGGCGCGAATGTCTCGATGTCCGGGCACATGACGATGACGTCGCGCGGCTCGATGGTTGGGTCATCGCGCAGGGCGTGCAGGATCGCGTCGCGGAGAACCTCGACCTGCCGTGCCGCGCCGTGGCAGGCATGGACTTGGAGGCTGGGGTCTACCTCGAATCCCGGCGCCGGCGCGCGGTCTGCGCGGATATCGGCCTGCAGCCGTGCGAGCAGCGTCCCTGGCTCGTTCTCGTCTTCCGTACCGTGATCGATGTCGTGCGCCTCGCCCAAGGCGCGCGCGAGCACCAACTGCAGCTCTCGGCTATCCCGTCCCCAGGAGGCCAGCAACGGGTTGGCGGGGAGGAAAACCGTCCCAACCGCGCTACGCACGAGCGGCGCATCGTGACTGCGCAGCGCGCCCGTCATGCTCTCCCACGCCGCTGGCGACGACTGAAGCAGGAAGAGGTGGACGTCGCGTCCACCCTCGGCCAGGGCGCGAAGAACCTCGAGGTGCCGAACGGGCAGGCTCGTGAGGCCGAAGAGCGAGACGCGCGCGGGCAGCTCCGTAAGGTCGGGGTCGGCACGCAGCTCGCGGCACGCCGCCTCCAAGCGCTCGGCCGGCCCGGCGGACGCGACACGCGCGCGCAGCCGCCGCCACAGCTCTGCCTGCCAGCGATCATCATCATCGCTCGCGAGCCAGCCGTTGAGCAGCTCCGGGCGATAGACCGCATATCGGTCGTACAGCATGGCGAGGTGCGCAACGACGCGCAGCCGGCGTGAGCGGTCGCCGCGGGCAAGGTCCAGATGGGCACGCAGTTTGGCGAGCCACGCCTCGGCGAGATGCGCATCGACGGTTTCCAGCAGCGGCCAGACCAAGCGCTGCGGCAACCACGGATCGCGGTCAGCCTCGAAGCCCGATGCTACCCCGACGACCTCGTCGACCAGCTGTCGCGGCGACGGGAAGAGGACATTGGCGCAAACGCCGTCGGAGCGCTCGCCGACGCCCAGCGCACCGGAGAGCTGCTGGGCGACCCAACGCTCAACGCCGCGCGTTGGCACAGCGACGACCTCCGCAGCGAACGGATCGGCCAACGGTTCATTAAGCACACCAGCAAGCGCGCCGGCGAGATGATCAGCGCGATCAGCGCGATGGATGTGCAGCACAGCGTTCCAACTATAAGCTCGCTCCCGACAGCAGGGTTGCCAGTTAGCGTCCCTCGTCGCACGGTGATCGACCGCGCTGGTTGACGCAACGCCCCCCGTCAGCGCGGAGAAGCGGGCGCTTGAGGAGCGACATTGCGACCCAGCGATCCACGCGCCGTTCATCGCCGCGCTCTCGTCAGCGCGCAACGGCTCGACGCTCAGCCCGCCTCGAACTCCACGTCCGCCGCTGAGATCGCCTCGCCGGCAGCTCGCACAGACTGCATCGCGGGGCCGCTACCGCCGCGGTTGCTCAGCGAGCCACTCGTCGAGCATGGGGCGCGTAAAGCGGATATGCCGGCCGACCCGATGGCAGGGCAAGCGGCCTGTCCTCACGGCCTCGTAGACCCAGCTCGTCCTGACGTTGAGATACCAAGCGGCCTGATCCGGGCGAAGCAGCCGGTCCTGCAGGAGCAGCGCCTCTGTTGTTGTTGGTGTTGGTGCTTCCATGCGGATATAGACCCCAAGGCAGCCGAACCGGCCAACGGATTTGCACTTGCTTGAGTGCCCCGTCCATCGGTGGCGCCCGACGCCAAGGGCTTCCGCCCCTTGGAGCGCAGGGCCAGTGCGTCTCCCCGCAGGCGTAACGTGGTGCCCATGAGCGAGGGCATATCGGCCTTCTACGACGGCGCCCACGGGATCGCGGCGGTGGCCGTGGTGCCGCTCAGCCCCCACAACATCCCGATGGTGGTCGTGGTCGTGGACGACTCCGCGGACGACGAGCTGGTCGAAGCCATCGCCAGGCTCGCCGAGAGCGCGGAGTCCGAGCCGGTGTCCGCCGTCGGCTACGACGGCGCCTGGGACGCGCTAGATGCTGGCGACCACCACACGCTCAAGTTCAAGCTCGCTCGAGTGGCCGACTTGTGGGAGCGCGCTTGGACCTACATTGACCCACCCCGCGAGCTTGTGGACGCGATCACGTCGGGCGACTCGCATTACGTGGCTGTCCTTCCGCGCGAGCTGGCCGGCGACCTGGGCGACCTGAATGTGGCGAGTCTCGCCGGCGCGCTGATCGTGGAGGTGAGCATGCCGCCGCACGCCCAGGCTGCGGTGCGTGCGCTCTGCGGCTTCTAGTCGCGTTGTGCACCTGTATGCGACGCACGCTCGCTTGGTGCTGATCGTGCTGGGGTGCGACCCGGCTACGCAGATAGGGCACACCGACGGGCATGCGTTCGCGTCGCACGCTCGGAATCTCGCTAGGCTCGCCCATCGTGCACGACTTCGCCCAATACCCGATGCCTGAGCGGTTCGTCGTCACGTATAACGACGGGCTCGGCCGGTACGAGGCCACCCCTGCAGAAGGCCCGTGGGCGGATAGCTCGATCCCTGGCGTCGAGGCGATGATGGCAATTGGCGCGACGCCCGACGAGGCGATTGCGAACGCCAGAACAGTGATCGAACACGTGCGAGCAAGGGGCCTATAGGCAAGCTCGCCAAGCGCGCTCGCGGTGCGGGGAACGAAGGAATCCCGCGGTCCGGCGACCGCCGGACGACCGCTGGGGAACGATGCAGGGAACGATGCCCTGCCGTCGCAACCTCGTGATAGGCTTGCTTTTGCTGCGTTTGCAGGTGTTTTGGAAGTGGGCGGGGGCGAACAAAGGTCGAAAATCGGCCGTGCCGGCTTGGCCGGGCTTTGGGACGGCAGGGCGGCGTGGGCTGCCGAGCTTTGGCTGCCAGGCGGCTAGGGCTTGGTAGACGGGTGTCAGGGTGGTCGCGGTGATGTCGGCGTCGGGTCCGATCTCGATGCGGGCGAAGATGGCGCGGTTCATGACGCGTCGCTCCATTTCGGTTCCTTCGCTGTAGACCTCCTGGGGCCGGTCGACGCGGCTGAGCGCAAGCTCGAGCGCGGCCTGAATGTCCTCGAGTTGGACGTTTGCGTTGTTCTCCAGCCGGTCGGCGGCCTGTCGCTCGGCCTTGAGCTTGTCCTGCTCGCGCTCGAAGACGTCGAGGGTGACGAGGTCGTCGTAGTAGAGCTGGACGAGCTTTTCCTGCTTGGCCTCGATCGCTTTCAGCGCGCGCCGATGGCGCTCGGCCTCCATGCGGACCAGAGCTGCGCGGTCATCAAGCTCCGCTCGCAGCTCGGTGCGGATCTGCTCCTGGATCTTAGGGTCTAGCCGCACCGAGCGATACAGGTTGAGAACGCCCTCTTCCACGACGGGAACCGATGCGTGTCCGCTTGAGCACTGGACCTTGCGGCGCCGGACCGTGCGGTTGTTGCAGGCGAAGTATTCGTAGTAGTCGCCGGTGCGGCCTCGGTGGCGGCCGTAGAGCAGCCGTCCGAGACACTCCGCGCAGACCACGGTGCCTCGCAAGTAGTGTTCGTGACGCTGCGGGCGTTCCCCGCTCACGCGGGCAGCCGTCAGGAGCGCCTGAACCTTGTCGAAGGTGTCCACGTCGACCAGCGTGTCGTGCTTGCCGGGGAAGCGCCGGCCATCCCAGGAGACGATCCCGATGTAGTAGCGGTTGTGCAGCAGGCCGTGGACGCCTGACACCGTCATTGGCCGAGACGGGTAGCGGCGGGTGCCGCAGCTGCGCAACCCTTGCTCCTCGAGGTGCGCCGTGAGGTCGCGCAGCGTCCATTCGCCGGTCGCGTACAGCGTGAACGCCAGTTTGATCAGCGGCGCGCGCTCCGGGTCGACGATGACGCTGCGGATGTCCTGCCCGCCGATCAGCTCGCGCTTGGAGAGGTAGCCGATCGGAGGCTTGTGCGGTGTGCCGCCCTGCTCGTGCTTGCGCCGCAGGCCCTTCTTGACCTCGGTGGCGAGATTGTTGCTGTAGTACTCGGCGAAGGTGGCGAGCATCCCGTGCATGAGCTGCCCCGCCGGCGTCTCGTCGATGTTCTCCGATGCTGAGACCAGTTTGATGCCCATGCCGACCAGCTTTTGGTAGAGCGTCGCGTCATCGAGACGGTTGCGCGCGAGCCGGTCGACCTTGTGGACAATCAGGTATTTGACCCCGAGGGTGGGTAGCTCTCTGAGCATGCATTGCAGGACCGGCCGGTCGTCACTCTTGGCTGACTCGGCTCGCTCGATGTAGACCTTGGCGACCTTCGCACCCCGCGAGATCGCCTCCTTCTTGCAAGCCTCGACCTGTGCAGGAATCGAGTAGCCGTCCTCGTCGCCATCGCGGCCCATCTGGCCGGTGCTGGAAACGCGAACGTAGACCGCCGCCGCCTCGGCGACCTCGGGCTCGCTGTTAGGTTGATCCGTCTCTTCTAGTGCCTTGGACATAAATATCCTCCTTTCGTGTTAATTCGCTTAACCATTTTCGCGTTAACTCGTGAGTTAAGCAACGTGTCAAATTGTTGGGCGGGCCGATCAAGGTGTGTAACCCCGACCGGCCCGCGTTAGCTCACTTCAGCGCATCCAAGCGCTCGGTGATCGCCTTCTTTCTGTCAGCCGCACTCGTTTTGAGGGCGTCGTACTCACCTTTCGCCTCGTCGGCCCTGGTCCTTGCGGCCTCGACCTCACGATCGATCTGGTCGATGGCCCGTTCGAGTGCTGCGCGTGCGTCGAACAGCGCGTCGTCCAATTTTGTCTCACGACGCCGAGTCCGTGATGGTTTGGCGCTGTCACCACCCTCGAGCTTCTTCTTGTGCGAGTAGTAGCTGCCTCGGACCGAGTCGTAGGGTCTGCCGGTCTCCTCCGCCAACGCCTTGAAGGCGTCTGCCTTCTCAGCGCCTGCGGCGACCATCGCCTGGATTCGGTCGTAGACCTCTTGGGCCTTTGTCACTGCCATGAGCTGTCTCCTTTGGGTTGGATGACCTTGGCGGCGGGCAGAAAGACCGATGTCCTTCCGTCCGCCGCGGGGCCGTCCAGCCCTCACGAGCGCACCTCTGTCTTGTTTGCCCAGTGGGTTAGACGAGCGCACGCGATGTCTACGTACTGGCTCTCCCTTTCGATCCCGAGGAAGCGCCGTCCCTCCAGTACCGCGGCTGCCCCGGTAGAGCCGCTCCCGGCAAAGGGGTCGAGCACGACCGCATCCGGTGGGGTGACCAGTCGAACCAACCACCTCATCAGCGCGAGCGGCTTGACGCACGGGTGACCGTTGTGCACGAGACGCGGCGGATGGTGCTTGCCGGTGTAGACCTGCGCGAGGCGTGCTTCGAGCGCTTCGCACCCGGCCTCGCGCTCAGCTCGCGTAGCTTTGGCGCAGAAGAACAGCCGGCTAAGGGTTGGATCGAGCATCCCGACCGGGCAGTCGTCGCTGCACCCACTGTCCGTGCAGTCCTCGGCGTGCGAAAGCACGATGTTGGCAGGCCACCGCGAGCGCCCGTCATAGCCTTTCACCCGGTTCGCCTCGATGTTCAGCGCTCCTGTGCCGTGGACTACGAGGTTGTCGTCCGTCCCTCCGATCATGGGCGAGCGCGCGATCACGATCGGCTCGAAGCAGGGCTTCAGTGTCGTGGCTCGCCCGCCGGGCAAGCGCCGGGATTTGGGTATGCCTTGGGCGTTGAGCCATAGCAGCTGGTCGCGGATCTCGAAGCCCGCATCCTCGACTGCGCTTGTCAAGCGGTGCGACATTCGCGGAGCTGAGAACGCGAGGAGGTGGCCGCCTGGCCTGAGCACGCGCAGGCACTCGGCCGCCCAGACCCGGGTCCAGCGCTCGAACGCCTCTCCCCGACTCAGCCGCTCGCCGCGGGCCGATACCGCACGGTGGATGTCTGTGCCGTCCCAGGCTTCGTCGTGAAACGCGATGCCGTAAGGCGGGTCCGTGACGATCGTGCTGATGCAGGCGTCGGGGAGCCCCGCGAGCACTTTGAACGCGTCGCCCTCGATCAGCCCCCACTCGTTCGTTGCGTCGGAATAGACGGTGAGCTTCCTGGTCATACGGGCACTCCTGCGGTCAGGAGCGCCACCGCGTCGGCGTGCGTGGTGACCGCGAACAGACGCTCGGCCTCAGCCGGCAGCCGGTCAAGCGCACGTCGGATTGCTTCGGCCCGTTGCTCGTCCGGGACGATCCAGGCGACGCGAGGCGAGACTCCGTGGGTGCGGCGTGCCTCGCCCGAGCGGTGGTACTCAAGGTGGCGGCGGGCTTTGCCCTCGATCGTCGTCAGCGCCTCCGTTGCCATGTCGAGCTCCAGCAGCCAGGAGACCTCGTATTCGCCGACGCCGAGCTTGATAGCCGCGTCGGGCTTGAGAGTCATCCGCGCCGCATAGCGTCCGAGATACGGTCGCCGCGGCTCGGGCTCAAAGCCCAGCACGTCGGCGATGCCCCATCGCTGCGTCTCCATCAGTTCGACGTAGAGTTGGGCGACCGCGAGCGTGTGCGCCATGTAGCGCTCGCCGGGCGTGTGGGGACTGCGCACCCGCCGCGTGGAGTCCTCAGATGCGAGCAGTCGTTGGCCGGCGAGGCCGACGGCGAAGGTCAAGCCCTCGCTGCCGGACCGGGCGCCTCCGACCCGTCTGGCGAGTGGGGCGATCACTCCCAGATTGCTCAGACGCGCCAGGCCGTGCCGGGCCAAGCGCGCCCTGCTCTCGGGCAGACCGTCCGGCCAGAACAGCCGCTGAAGCTGCTCTCCACTCATCACCTGAAACCGAGCGACAGCAGCGAGGACGTCGAGGTCGCGGGCTGAGAGCCGCCCGCGGATGCCCGCCAGCTTGCGGGGAGATAGACGAGAAGAGGAACGTAGGTCTTTCGTTGGACTTGTGCTCCGAGAACCCCCACCGTTAGCGGCGATCTCGGGGGTCCCACTCGACGCGAGCGGATAACCGACCGGATAAGTCACGAGCGCCTCCGCTCGTAGCCCAGCGAGGCGTCTTCGCCGTCCAGTTCGTCGGCCGGAGCGGAGACGGAAGGCTCCTCGAGTCTCGCTCCATACAGCGCGGCCGAGCGGTCACGGATCGCTGCTGCTTGGCCGGTCTTGGGCGGTAGCGGCTCGGTGCGGCCGGTGACAACAGCGACGCCGCTACCTGAGCCGGTGCCGACGCGCGCCGCCACCTCGAAGCGGCCAAGCGCCATCAGGTCATCAGCGGAGATACCCGGCAGCTCCCGAGCAATGGTCGGTGCTTCGGTGGCTCCCGCCCGGAAGCTGATCAGTGTCGCCAGGTTCCCGATGAGCGCCGTGCGCGTCGGCTCAGGGACGCGGCCCAGGGTCTGCACCGCAACCGTGAGGCTCGCGCCGAGCCCCCTAGCGCGCTCGGCGATCAGCTCCAGATTGTTCGGCAGACCGTTGACCACGGTCGCCAGCTCGTCCACGAAGATGCTCACGAGATGCCGCTGCTCGGGCGAAACCGACGCGCGCGCCTCCACCGCACTCCACGTCGCATACATCACCGCCGAACCAATCAGCGTGGCTGCCTCGCCAAGCACTCCAGGCGCGAGCGAAACGAGCACGAACCGGCGTTCGTTAAGCAGCCGAGCCATATCGATCTTGGCGTCGACGCTCGCCAGCACCGCCCGAACGCGTGGACGAGCCAGCAACGCCCAAATGCGCGCCATCGGCGCCTGCACGACATCGACTTTGGCCGCCGCAGACAGCGCCTCGTAGTTCTGCCAGGAACCTTTGAGAAAGCCATCACTGAGTCTTGCAACTGCCGCCCGGCGGTAACGATCATCGGCGAACAGCCGGCCGAGGTCGGCGAGCGTCGCGCCCGGCACCTCGCTCAAGGTTCGGATTCCCAGGCGTCCGAAGGTCTCCGATCGAATACCCCACTCGGGGAACATCGACCTCAGCGTCCGGATCAGAACATCCGCGCGGGCATCCAGGTCGCCGCCATGAAGCACATCCAAGCCGGGGATAGCCCGGGAATCGTCTCCGGGGTCAAGCACGACGACCCGGTCGGCCCGCTCGGCAGGGACACGATCTAGAACCGCATCGATGAGATCGGGCCCCTTCGGGTCGATCACGACGCCCGCACGACCAGCTTCGATCTCGCTGAGAATGGTGTTGGCGATCAGCACACTCTTGCCCACGCCGCTCGGACCGATGACTGCTACGTGATGGCTCGCAGCCTCGGGCGTGAGCGCCACCGAACGCTCGCCAGCACCATCGCGGCCAATGAACAGCCTCCGGCCGGTTCGCGAGAGCGCGCGCGACGCCAGGATCTCCGCGGAGCCAACCTCGACACCTGCCAGCGCCTCCCCGAGCGGGAGTCCGAGCAACGGCAAGAGCTCCGCGACAGATAGCCAGCCCGACGACCGGCGCACTCTCGGGAGCGAGGCAAGCGTCCGACTCCCGCGGTCATAGGTCACGCGAATTCCACCGGCCAGACCACGGCGGCCGCGCAACACGCTCTCCACGTGCGAGGCGAGCATCCGCGCTCGCCCCCTGCTACCTGCTGTGAGGAGGACGAGTCCGCTCACCGTGAAGCCCGGGGCGGTGATCCTGTTCCGCCAGGCCCGCTCAATCTCCCGCTGTCTCGGCGATGGGTCCTCGGGCTCACGCCGTGGCCACGGCGCACCGGGCGCCAGAGCGACCCGCACGATGACGGTCTCGCCCTCGTTGAGGTTGGCAAGCCCTGTCAAAAGCGACCGTGACGCAGGAACAGTGTTGTCGGTCAGGAGAAAGCTCGGCTGCGACACAGACAGTCGCAGACCCAATGTGACATGCCCGCTCGGACATTCGGAGAGCCGCGTGAGACGCAGACTCGGAATGACGGCGGCCATCGTTGAGCGCACCGATTCCTCAAGCGGCGCGGGCACGAGCAGGCTGTGCGTGATCCTGTCCTCCGTCGCCACGATCTCGCTCACCAGCTCGGAGGTGAACGGCAGTCCTGCGAGCCCTTCCCAGGCAGCTGCGACGGGTGCTTCTTCGAGGCCCACCGGATACCGGGTCGACAGCCGTACCCGGCTCGCTCTCATTTTCTTGGTTTGTGCGCGTTCCTGTGTAGCGATACCGGCGAGCATCGTTCCGCTCGCGCCAGCCGCACCGAGCGCTAGGAGGTCAGCGTTCACGCGTACCCTCGATCTCCCGGCGTTTGGCCGCCGCCTTCGCCGCCTGTTCGTTTGATCTGCGGTCCCTCAGAATCCTTTTTGCTTGGAGCCATAGAACAAGGCTGAGCATTTCTACATCCTCAGCCTTCCTTACTCCCTTCACCTTGATACGACGTGCTTGTCCCACGGGCAATCCTCCTTTCGCTTAGTTGTTACATGTCTTGTCCTCCGTTGGTTGTTAGTTTCAGTATTGCTCGAACCTCCGTTTTCGATCTTTGTTCGTCATGCCGATTTTTGCTGTGATTGAGCTGCGAGTCTTTGGCAGTCTTGACAGGCGAGTGCTAGAAACTCACCACCGGCGCGTGTACCAAAACACGATCCTGAGCACGGCCGTGACAACGCCCGCGACGAGGATCACGGGAACCAACGCCCCAAGCATGACCGCGATCCTGGGACCAACGGCGCCGAGCGCCACCAGCCCCAGGACCACGATTGCGACTGTTGAGACGAGCTTGGTCATGCGCTGCGCCTGCTCAGCAGCTCGTCCATTGCTACACCGAGAAGGCCGTCCGTCACATCACGC
>JBEKWH010000003.1:0-191245 GCA_049513255.1 Solirubrobacteraceae bacterium | reverse complement strand
AGGTGTGGGTCGCCTCCCAGCACGTCTACGACGTGATCGCGCCGAGCTCGCCGGTCCCGGTGGTGCGCATTTGCTTCCCCGTGGCGGAGCCGGAGGTCGCGCCCCGCACCCGCGCGGATCTCGGGCTGCCCGAGGACGGCTTCCTGTTCCTGTCCGTGTACGACTACCACTCGGTTGGGGTGCGGAAGAACCCGCTCGGGCTGATCGAGGCGTTCAAGCGCGCGTTTCCCCCAGGCCATGGCGCCAAGCTGGCGCTCAAGTCGATCAACGCGGAGACCTGCCCGGATGAGCACGAGCGCGTTGTGCTCGCCGCTGCCGAGCACGCCGACATCACGCTGCTGAGCGGCTATGTCTCGGGCTCGGAGAAGAACGCGATCATCGCCGCGTGCGACTGCTACGTCTCGCTTCATCGCTCCGAGGGGTTCGGCTTCACCGTGGCTGAGGCGATGCTGCTCGGCAAGCCGGTGATCGCCACTCGCTTCGGCGGCACCCTGGAGTTCACGAACGATCGCAACGCCTACCTCGTGGGCTATGAGCCCGTGAAGGTGGGCGAGGGCGTCTACCCGTATCCGGCGGAGGGGGTCTGGGCGGATCCGGATCTCGACGAGGCAGCCGCGCTGATGCGGCGCGTGCTCGCGGCGCCGGAGGAGGCGCGAGCACGCGGCGAGAGCGCTCGCCGCGAGATGCTCGAGCGCCATTCCCCTGCCGCTGCGGGAGCGAGCATCGAGCGGCGCCTGAAGCTGATCTGCGAGCACCTGCACCGCGAAGGCGCGCGATCTCTGAACCTGGCCTATCTGCCGTCGTTGCAGGACGGCGACGTGGTGCCGGCAAAGATCGCGAGCCCGCCGTCGATCGACTGGGGCGGCGGTCGCCTCGGGCGCCTGAAGTGGCGTGCCCACCGCCCCGTGGCCAACTGGGCGCGGGCCTACATCGAGCACGAGAGCGGTGTCGACACCGAGTTGCACCGCGCGGTCGCTCGGATCGACGATCGCGTGCGCGAGGTGGCCCAGACGCTGCAGGATCAACAGCAGGCGCAGCACGCCGAGACCTTGGCGGTGCTGCGGCGATTGGAGGCAGAGCTGGCCGAGCTGCGCAGCCGCGATGGGAGGATCTAGCCGGCGTCGTATGCTCTCCGCCGCATGCCCGTCCTCCTGTTGAGCGCAGCCGTCACGTGCATCGGCTCTCTGGCGCTCGGGCAGGGGGTGCTGGCCCTGTGCGGAGCGCGGCAGTGGAATTGGCTGGCGGCGCCGGTCGGCCTGGCGGCGATGATGCTCGTGGCGGTGCCCGCGATCCACGTGCCGGGTCGCGCCGTGACAACGGCGGTCGTGACCGCCATGTTGCTCGCGGGGGGGCTCGCGCTGTGGATTCGCCGGCCGGCTCATCGCCCGCCGCTGGCAGATGTGCTCACCGGCCTTCCCGTTGCGCTCCTGGCACTCGTTCCGTTCGCGGCGTCCGGGCGCGTCGGCGCGCTCGGGATGTCATTCGACAATGACATGAGCGCACACCTGCTGCTCGCCGAAGGGTATCGGTCGTCCGAGGTGGCGTCGGTGACTCCACTGCTGCACTCCTATCCGCTCGGCCCGCATGCGCTCGTAGCCACGCTGGCCGAGGGTCTCGGCGTCAGGGTCGACCTGGCATTCACCGGCATGTCGGCGGCGACGTTGGTGCTGCTGGCTTGGACGGCCCTTGCGTGCGTGCGCCGCGCTCGCTGGCTCGCACGGGTGTTCGTGGCCACAGTCGTGGGGATTCCCTATCTCGTAGCCGCCTACTACGGCGAGGGATCCTTCAAGGAGCCGATCGAGGCGCTGTTCGTGCTCGCCAGCGCCCTGATCCTCGCCGGGTTCCAGCCCGAGCTCGCGCGCCGGCGCTGGATACCGCTCGCTTTCGTGCTCGCAGGCGCGGCCTCGGCCTACTCGTCGCAGGGGTTCGCGTGGCCGGCGCTCTTCATCGTCGGCTGGATCGCCGGCCGCGCGCTGCAGACGACATGGAAGGCGGGGCTGTCGGCGGCGTGGCGCGAGCTGCGCGCCGAGCTCGTGCCGGGCGCGATCGGGATCGCGGTGCTCGCTGTCCTGCTGTTCCCCCAAATCCCGCGGATCGTGCGGTTCGCTGGACAAGGGGTGGGTGGTCCGGTGCCCAAGACGGTACTCGGCAATCTCGTGGGTCCGCTCCCGGTCTGGGAGGCGTTCGGTGTGTGGGACAACCCGGATCTCAGGTTCCCGGCCTCGCAGCCGTTCACCGCCGGTATGTGGACGGCGTTCGTGCTCGCGCTCGTGCTGGCAGGGGGGGTCGTGATGTTGCGGCGCGGCCGGTGGATGCTGCCGCTCGCCGCCGCGGGATCGATCGTCGTGTGGGCCTACATCAACCACACGCAGTCCCCGTATGTCTCGGCCAAGGCGCTGGTGGTCGCCGCTCCGCTGCTGCTGCTGCTTGCGTCTCTCGCGCTCGTCGAGAACCTGCTGCCGCGGGGCGCTTGGTCGAGGATGCTGGCCCCCGTGCTCGCGCTGGTGCTGCTCGCGCGGGTGGTGGACTCGAGTTGGGAAGCGCTGCGCTACAGCAAAGTAGCCCCGACCGAGCACATGCTCGAGCTGCGCTCGCTGAGGCCCGCGATCGGAGATGAACCGACGCTGTTTCTCGGCAACGACGACTTCTTCGCGTGGGAGCTCGCGGGGTCGCGGGTCACCGCCGCCTACTTCGCCGGTACGGCCGAGGTCCCGCTGCGTCCCGAAAAGGACTTCCAAAACGGCGAGCCGCTCGACTTCGACTCGATCACCGCCGCCACCATGAACGCATTCGACTGGTTCATCACGACGCGCGACGCGGCCGCGAGCGAGCCGCCGCCGCAGCTGCATCTCGTGCGGGCGACGCGCGACTATGAGCTATGGCGCCGGGTGGGTGAGGTGAGCCCGAGGCAGATCCTCGCCGAGGGCCCGAACGCGGCGGGCGAGCTGGACTGCTCGACGCCGGCCGGCAAGGCGCTACTGCGCGCCGGCGGGATCGCGGCCGTGCGGGCGCCCTCAGTCGAAGTCCCGGTGGCGCTGATCGGACCGGGAACGAGCTTGACCGTGAGCCTGACGCTGACTCCCGGCAGCTGGGACCTCGAGACGCCGTATACCAGCCCGCTGCCGATCAAGGTGACAGCCGACGGCCTCACGACGACGCTGCCCGCGAACCTGGAGCGCGTCGGCCCGCGCTGGCCGATCGGCCGGATCGCGGTCTCGCGCCCCGGTCCCGTGGCGGTGACGCTCGACGTCCTCAAGTACTGGCTGACGCCCCCGACGGACATCGCGACGCCCGGCGCTCTGATCGCCACGCCGGTGGGTACGGAGCGGACCGTTCCGATGCGAGCAGCCTGCGGCAAGCTGGTCGACTGGTATCGCAGCGCCTGAGCGCCGGCCTGCGAGACCGAGGCGTGGGCGGCCTGCCCGCTGCTAGCTTGCGCCCGTGGACATCTGCACGATCATCGCCAAGAACTACGTGGCGCAGGCCCGGGTGCTGGCGCGCTCGTTCGCCGAACACCATCCCGGCGGGCGTTGCTTCGCGCTGGTGATCGACGACTACGACGGATACATAGATCCCGACGACGAGCCCTTCGCGATCCTCACGCCAGCACAGATCGGCTGTGTGGAGTTCGACGAGATGGTCCTGCGGTACACGGTCCTCGAGCTCTCGACGGCGGTGAAGCCGTGGCTGCTCGCCCACCTGCTGAGTGACGGCCGGCCGGCGATCACCTATCTCGATCCTGATATCCGCATCTACTCCTCGCTCGAGCACCTGGACGAGCTCGCGCGCGAGCACGGCGTGGTGCTGACGCCGCACAACGTCGAGCCGCTGCCCGACGACGGCGAGCGCCCGAGCCAGGTCGACATCCTGCTCGCCGGGGTCTACAACCTCGGCTACGTGTCGCTGGGGGCGCGAGAGGAGATCGACACGCTGCTCCGCTGGTGGCGCGAGCGGCTGCTGAACGACTGTCGAGTGGACCCGCTGAACGGCTACTTCGTGGATCAGCGCTGGTTCGACCTCGCCCCCGGGCTGGTCTCCGACCACGCGATCGTGCGCGAGCCCCAGTACAACCTCGCGTACTGGAACCTGCACAGTCACACGCTCGGGCACGACGGTGTGCGCTACACGGTGGACGGCGTGCCGCTCGCCTTTTACCACTTCAGTGGCTTCGATCCGCAGCGACCCGACGTGCTCAGCCGCCATCAGACGCGCGTTCGGATCGGCGCCGGAAGCGCGCTCGAGCGGATCTGCCTGCAGTACACGGAGGAGCTGGAGGCAGCCGGCTACGCCGAGGCGAAGGGCTGGCCCTACACCTTCGACCTGCTCCCGTCCGGCATCCCCTACGGTGCCCTGCTGCGCAGGCTGTACGTGGCCGCCGCGCAGGAGGGAGAGGTCTACGGCTCGCCGTTCACCGCCGCCGGCGAGAAGCAGCTGCTGCGCTGGGCCTCCTCGCCCGCCCCCGGAGGCCCGGCCGGCGTCAGCCGCGTCCTGGCCGAGGTCTACCGGACCCGCCCCGATCTGCAGAAGGCGTATACGAACCTCGACGAGGACCCGAGCGGACTCCTGCGCTGGGCCGAGGAGGGCGGAGCGATCGAGGAGCCCAGCCTCGCGATGCTCGCGTCGGGGCCGCGGGCCGACGCGCCCTCCCGTCCCGAGGCCGATGGCGGGGACGGCGGCGAGACGGAGCCACAGCCCGTCGGCGCCCAAGAGCTGCGGCGGACGCCGGCGTGGGGGGCGAACGTCGTCGGCTACTTCCGCTCGGAGCTCGGCACGGGCGAGGCGGCGCGCCAGCTCGTGAGCGCGCTCGACGCCGCAGGCGTGCCGCTGCTGCCGGTACACGGACGCACGATCCCACCGAACCGGCAGGGGCACGGGTTCACCCAGCTCGACTACACGGCCGCGCGGTTCCCGGTGAATGTGATCTGCATAAACGCCGACATGCTGGGGGAGTTCGCGGCCCAAGCCGGCAAGGAGTTCTTCGACGCCAGGTACTCGATCGGAATGTGGTTCTGGGAGGTCGAGCAGTTTCCGGCGAGGTGGGCCTCCGCCTTCGACCACGTAGATGAGCTGTGGCTCGCGACCGATCACATGGTGCACGCGATTGGCGCGCTGTCCACGGTGCCGATCACCAAGATCACCCTCCCGGTCGAGATGGCGCCGGTGCTGCCGGCGACGCGCGCGGAGCTGGGGCTCCCCGAGGGGTTCATGTTCCTGTTCTCGTTCGATTATCACAGCGTCTTCGACCGCAAGAACCCGCTAGCGCTGGTAGAGGCTTACAAGCGGGCATTCGGGCTGGACGACGGCGCGGTGCTGGTGGTGAAGTCGATCAACGGCGCCGCCGACCCGGCGAATCACGCGCGTCTGATCGCCGCCACGGAGATGCGCGAGGACGTGCACGTAATCGACAGTTACCTCTCGGCTGATCATAAGAACATGATGGTGGCCGCATGCGACTGCTACGTGTCGCTTCATCGCGCCGAGGGATTTGGTCTCACGATGGCCGAGGCCATGTACCTGGACAGGCCGGTGATCGCGACCGGCTATTCGGGAAACCTCGACTTCATGAACGAGCGCAACAGCTTCCTAGTCGATCATCGACTCGTCGAGATTGGACCGGACGCTGCCCCATATCCAGCTGCAGGACGTTGGGCCGAGCCGGACGTCGATGACGCTGCGCGCCTGATGCGCGAGGTGTTCGAGCAGCCGGAGCTGGCGGCCGAGCGTGGCCGTCGCGGCGGGCAGGAAATCCGCAGGACACACTCGGCGCAAGCTGCAGGGGAAGTCGTGCGACATCGCTTGGACCTGCTCCGCGAGCGCCACGAGGAGCGCCTGTCGAAGCTGGCACAGACGGCGTCGTCGAGCGGTGCGCTGGAACAGATGGTCGCGGCCGGTCCACCGTCGCACCCCCGCCTGCGACTCGGTTTCCCCGGCAGGGCCGCGCGCCGGCTGGTGCTCCGGGTACTGAGACCGTACACCGCCTACCAGCAGACCGTGAACGCGGACCTCGCACGATCGGTGGGCTCGGTCGAGGCGAGATTGCAGAGCCTCGACCTCGAGGCCAGCGAGCGCCATGCGACGGTGCTGGCGGAGGCGCGCGCCGAGGCCTCACGCCGCGGCATCTGGGAGCACATCGCGGGGCTGATGCGCTCGATGGTTGGACTTGAAACCGCTTTCGCGCGCCTCGAGCCCGCCACGGCCGAGATTGCGAGGTCGGTGCAGCGCATGGAATGGGAGGGTCACGCTCTCCCATATATGAGCGGCGAGCCGTTCAGCGAGATAGCCCACCCGCAGGTTGGTCTCATTCAGGGCTATCGCGGCGACCCTGGAACAGCCGACGACGACGCCTACCGCTCGTTCGAGGACACCTTCAGGGGCGCGGAGGAGTTCATCCGCGACCGCCAGCGCGTGTATCTCGATCTCATCGGAGATCGTGCGCCCGTGCTCGACCTTGGGTGCGGCCGGGGGGAGTTCCTCGACCTCCTGGCCGAGCGCGGCATCGCCTACATGGGCGTCGATTCAGATCCGGGGATGGTGCGCCGCTGCCATCAAAAGGGGCACACCGGGGTCGTCTGCGCCGACGGCCTGGACTATTTGGATGCGCTCGAAGATGGGTCGATCGGCGCGATCTTCTGTGCCCAGGTGATCGAGCATCTGCCGTATGAGGTACTGCTGCGGCTTTTCCGGCTAGCGCGCCAGAAGCTGAGCTCAGACGGCATCTTCATCGCCGAGACCGTCAACCCGCACTCGCCGGCTGCGCTGAAGGCCTTCTGGGTCGACCTGACTCATCAGCATCCGATATTCCCTGAGGTGGCCTTGTCACTGTGCCGGGCGTCTGGCTTCTCGGCGGCGTTCGTATTCCATCCAAACGGGATCGGCGACATCGAGCGCGACCGCTTCGTCCAGGGTGAGTATGCGGTCGTCGCCGGTGGGCTCGGGCTCCTCCCGCCGGACACGCTCGGCCAGCCGCTCACACGCTCCGCCCGAGATGACAGCGACGCGCAGGCGATCGTGCTAGGTGAGCGCGTCCAGCCTGCCGTCCTGCCCGAGCCCGGCAACTGAGCTGAACAGCGGTCGCTCGTAGGACACCGCCTGATACTCGGGGACACCCGAGGCAGCGCAGGCTGTGACCATCGCACGGGTGGGCGATGGATCTGGCCAGGAGCTGACGTTGTTCGGCTCCAGGCCGCAGGACTGGCACCACTCGAGCAGCGCGCGCACATTGGGAGCAAACCAGTTGCTGCTGTCGCCACCGAGCTCATCGCGACGGTAGAAGCGGGCGACTGCGAGCTCGGCGTCTTCCGGGAGTTCGTGGTCGCACACCGCTGTCTCCACGTAAGCCGTCGTCTTCGTCACGGAGCGAACGTTGTCCAGGGCGAGCAGGGGATGACGCAGGTGGTAGAGCACGCCCCAGAAGACCACGAAGTCGAACTGCTCCGTGGCCACGCGCGAAAGCTCATATACGCTCAGTTGCCGAAACTCGACGCTCGAGCCGAGCGCCGCGCGAATGGCGTCAAATCCGAAGTGCATCGAGTCGACTATGTCGGTGGCGAGGACCCTCGTCGCGCCTCGCCGCTCGAGCGTAAACGCCGCGCCCCCGTTCGTCGTGCCGATATCGAGGACGCTCGCGCCGGTGAGATCAGCGGGTACCCCAGCCGTGTGCAGCAGCCAGTCGACGTCATTCGCGCCCGGCGCGAAGATGCCGGGCGCAAGTTCAAAGCGCTGGTGCCAGAGGAAGTCCGTTCGCGCGGCGAGCGCTTCGAGCTCGCCGGATCGATCTGGTGCTGACACGCGCCGCAGTCTAGAGCGCACACGCGCCGCTCGCTACGCTGCCTCGCATGGCCCAAGCTGATCGCCCCGCAGTGGGTGCTGCGCTCATCGCCAACCAGGACCTGCTGCCACAGCATGTGGAAGCGATATTCCTAGAGTTCCTCGGGCGAGTGGCTTCTCCCACGGACATCGAGCTGTGGATGGGCGTCGGCTCGCTCAGAGCCCTGGTCGACGGCGTGCTCGCATCGGAGGAGTACGCAGCGCGTGCTGCCAAGCGCGCCGCCAGCAAGGACGCGGCCAGCGAAGGCCCGTTCCTGAACTGCTGGGTCGCCGACTTGGAGCGCTTCGCTCGGCCGGTGGGCACGATCTCAGCTGATGGTGTCGCGATCGTCGGCAGGCGCGGTCACCTATTCCTGTACGGCGGCAGCAACAACAACCTCGCCATGTATCGCGGCGAGATCGGCATGGCGCCGGACTGGTCAGCGCAGTGGCGCGAGCTCGTCGACGAACGGCTCACCGACGCACGGGCTGCTGATCGATCGATGTGCTGCCTGGTAGTGCCGGACAAGCTCGCCGTGTACGCCGACCTGTTTCCGCAAGATCTGGAGACCGGCGGCCCGCGGCCCGTGATCCGACTGATCGAGCATGTCGCGCTGCCGCTGCTCTATCCACGTGACCTGCTTCGTGACGCCCGGGCTGAGGGCGACACCTACATGATGACAGACAGTCACCTGACAGTTAATGGTAATCGGCTGCTGGCGCAAGCAACGGTCGAGGCGCTGGGCGCGCGCTCGGATCTCTTGGACGAGATACCGGTCGCGCAGCTGCAGCAGTTCGCGAGCGGGGATCTTGGGCAGCATTTCGCGCCGCCGATCATGGAGGTGCGCCAGCACCTCGCGGCGGCGTCCGCGTCGACGATCGTCTTCGACAACTGGCCCGCGGTTTCGCGCGCAGGAGGTCACATCGGAACGCTGCGCATCTTCCGTCGCGATGACGCGCCAGACCCGCGCACCGTGGTCGTCTTTGGAGACTCCTACGGCTTCGGCGATGAAACCTACCCCGGACTCTCATGGTTCCTGGCACAAGTGTTTCGCGAGGTGCACTTCGTCTGGGTTCCATTCGGATGGGATCCTGATTACCTCGACCGCGTGGGCGCTGAGCTCGTCGTCTGTCAAACGGCGGAGCGGTTCATCGCGCGCGTTCCCCGTCGGTGTGTAGATGTCCAGTCATTCACCCAGGAGATCGGTGATCGCGGTGGCGCGCTCGGACTGGACAGGGTCTTCGGCGACATCGTTGTGAGTTGACCGGACGTTGGATGCATCTCCGTGCGCGCAGCATCCGGGGCGAACCCTCGCCTGTCGAGGCAGCTGTGACACTCGTCTGGCTGATTCCGCTCGGTCTCGCGGCCGTGTATTTCGTCCTGTTTGTAGCCCGTCTGCCGCAAAATATCGTGGACATCCTGTGGGACAGCGATTATGCCTCGGGGTTCACACTTACACAGACGGTCGCCCAGGCCGGTGACGGCGGGCACACGGTCATCTCGACGACCGGCGCCTACCTTCCTCTCTGGTTTGGATTGTTTACCGCACACCTACCGTTTCACCGTCAGCTGTGGGAGATAGCGCCGACGCTGCTGACCGGAGCGACCGCGCTCACCATCGGCTGGTCGGTCGCGCAGGTGGCGCCGCGGCGTGCAGGCGTCTTCGCGATCCTGATCGTCCTCGTCGCGTCACCGTGGACCTTGGCGATCCTGATGGCGCCGGTCGCGCACAACACCGTGTACCCAGTCACGGCGCTGCTCGGGGCCTATCTACTCTGGCTGGCGCGCGACGGGACGCGCCAGCGCAGCACCACGATCGCCGTGGCGCTGCTGGGCGCGCTCGTGCTCGGCGTGGCCATCGCCTCGGACGCGCTCGTGATCGCGACAGGTGTGCTGCCGTTCGTGCTCACCGCCGTGCTTGCCGCTAGACAGCCGAGCCGTCGCGCACGCGCAGTGGCGATGCCGGCGCTGGCGAGCGCCATCGGCGCGGTGCCGATCGCGCTCATCACTCAGGCGATCATGAGGGGGCAGGGCTATGCGACCGTGCCGTCGCAGCCGCCGCTCGAACTCGCGTCGCTCTCGAGCCTGCCGCGGCATGTTCGCATCCTCGCGGAAGGCCTGAGGGAACTGTCCAATGGCTACCTGGGCGCGAAGTGGCCGGGGAGGCTCCACGCCGAGGTGGGGGTGGCGTGCGACGTGGTGCTGGTGGCGGCGCTGCTTGCGCTCCTCTACTTCGGCTCGCGCAGCAGCATTCGCTTCATGCGGCGTCGTTACGATGACGCCGAGCTGCGCCGGCTGCTGCACGTCGTGTACTGGTTCAGCTCGGCCCTCGTGGTTTGCGGCGCGTTCCTGTTCACCACTGCTCCCGGCACGGATACGCTGAAACATGAAGCCTATTACCTGACGCTGATCTTCTCGGTGGCCGCCATCGTGCCACTGCTGATGCGTCCGCGCTCCGCCGCACGCTGGCTGCTTCCGGCGGGCCTCACGATCTTCGCGCTCGGCAGCATCATCGGGCTCAAGCGAGACTACCTCGAAGTGATGAAGCCACCGGTGGCGCGCTATGCATCGAGGATCGCCCATCTCGCGGAGGTCGACCACGCAACCGTGGGCTATGCCGGTTACTGGGATGCCTCGAGCCTGACGTGGAACTCGAAAGAACGCATCCTGGTGCGTCCGCTGCAGACGTGCGCGAACCCGGCCGGTGCTGCAATCTGCCCGTTCTTCCTGATGCGAACTCCCTCCTGGTATGTGGCAAAGCCGCGCCGCAGCTTCCTGCTCGTCGACCCAAGTGAGACGTTCGTCGTGGCGCTTCCAGGAGGTCTCGGCAATCCGATCGCCAGCTACACGCTCGGGACGATAATGATGTACGTCTACTCATACGACATCGCGTCGCGGCTCGGACCGCCCCCGAACTGAGCTTCGGAAGGCCCGCAGCCATTCACAGTAAACTGCGCGCCATGGGCCACGACGACCACAGCGCCACCTACCTGGCCGCCGCGGCGGAGCTGGCGAGTGCCATCGATCCGGCTATCGTTGATGCCATGGCACACGGACTGGCGGAGGTGCGCGAGCGCGGCGGGCGCCTGTTCATCCTCGGCGTCGGTGGCGGCGCCGGCCACGCCTCGCATGCCGTGAACGACTTCCGCAAGCTCTGCCGCATGGAGAGCTACGCGCCGACCGACAACGTGTCCGAGCTCACGGCGCGGACGAACGACGACGGTTGGGAGACGTCGTTCAGCGCGTGGCTCGAGGTCTCGCGACTGTCCGAGCGCGATGCGCTGCTCGTGTTCTCGGTCGGCGGGGGCTCGCGTGAGCACAACGTCTCGACCAACCTCGTGGGCGCGATGGAGGCCGCGCACGAGATCGGCGCTTCGATCTTCGGCGTCGTCGGCGCGCCGGGGGGAACGCTCGCCGAGCTGGCCGATGTCGCGATCCTGATCGATCCGCCACCGGAGCTGCGCACTCCGCTCGTTGAGTCCTTCCAGGCGGTCGTCTGGCATGCGCTCGTCTCGCATCCCGCGCTGGCCATGCAGCAGGGCCACTGGGAGTCGCTCGCGGCGCGCGGTCGATCGTGAGCGGCAGCTGGTCGGGGTCTGTCGATCGAGGCCCGCTCGTGTTCAGGCCGGACGGCCGGAGCGACGTGGCGCCCGGCCGCCCTGCCGTGTTCCTCGATCGAGACGGGACGCTCAACGAGGCCGTCCCCGATTCCCACTCGGGCATGCCCGAGTCGCCCTTGACGGTCGAGGACGTGCGTTTGCTTCCCGGGGCTGCCGCGGCGGCCGGCAAG
Organism: Solirubrobacteraceae bacterium; assembly: GCA_049513255.1. Classification (GTDB taxonomy): domain Bacteria; phylum Actinomycetota; class Thermoleophilia; order Solirubrobacterales; family Solirubrobacteraceae; genus Palsa-744. Next base: position 179,648 of record JBEKWH010000003.1, on the reverse strand, counting down.
CTTGCGGACGCTGGATACGTCCTCGTGTGCGCGTCCAACCAGCCGGCGGCTGCGAAGGGCAGGGTGGCGCTCGAGCAGCTGCTCGCCGTCCACGAGCGGGTGATCGGGCTGCTGGCGCGGCAGGGCGTCCGCGTCGAGGCCTCGCTGCTGTGCCTGCATCACCCCGACGGCGTGGTTGACGGGCTTTCCGGACCGTGCGCGTGCCGCAAGCCCGCCCCGGGCATGCTCGTCGACGCCGCCGCTGCGCTGGGGCTCGATCTCAAGTCCTCGTGGATGCTCGGCGACACCGACGCGGACGTCGCTGCGGGGCACACTGCGGGCTGCCGGACCGTGCTGATCGAGTATCCGCCGAGCGCTCACAAGCGCTCGGATACCTCGACCGCAGAGCTGCTCGCGACAGACCTTGGAGACGCGGCGACGCAACTTCTCGACCAGGGCCCGGGTTAAGCTCGTAGACGTCGGGTCGCTGTTGGGCCGCTGACCAGCTAGCGGTATGGTGCGCAAATGCTCGATCAGATCTCTACACGGATATTCGCCGACGGAGCCGATCTCGATGGGATCCTGGCGCTGGCCGCCAATCCGCGGATTGCGGGGTTCACGACGAATCCGACGCTGATGTGGAAGGCGGGCCTGACCGACTACGCCGAGTTCGCCCAGCGCCTGCTCGAGCGGATCACCAAACACCCGATCTCGTTCGAGGTGTTTGCCGACGACGCCGACGAGATGCGCCGCCAGGCGCGCGTGATCGCGTCGTGGGGGCAGAACGTCTACGTCAAGATCCCGGTCACCACCACGAGCGGCGAGTCGATGGCTCCGCTCGTGCGCGAGCTCTCCGAGGACGGAGTGAAAGTCAACGTCACCGCGCTGTTCACGACCGCGCAGGTGGAACTCATCACCGCTGCGGTGAAGGACGGCGCCCCCTCCTATATCTCGGTGTTCGCCGGGAGGATCGCCGACGCCGGCATCGATCCGGTGCCGATCATGGCCCGCTCGGTGGACATCATGGTGCAGGCCCCGCGCTCGGAGCTGATCTGGGCCTCGCCGCGGGAGATCCTGAACCTCGTGCAAGCCGACCAGGTCGGATGTCACATCATCACCATCACTCACGATCTGCTCAAGAAGCTCGACTGCCTCGGTAAGAGCCTCGAGCAGTACTCGCTGGAGACGGTGAGAATGTTCCACGGCGACGCGGTAGCCGCAGGCTTCACGCTTTAGCGATGCGCGTCATCTCTCGAGGGCGCTCAGCCTTGTCGTCCGGTTGCGCGCGTGGGGCCGTTGGATGAGGCGCGCGTGCATCACCGGAGGCGCCGGCTTCATCGGCAGTAACCTCGCCGATCGTCTGATCGCGCGGGGCGTCGAGGTCGTGATCGTGGACGACTTCCGTACCGGCCGCCGGGAGTTCGTCGCGGAGGCGTTGGGCCGGCCCGGAGTGCGCTTGGTGGAGGGGGACGTGCTCGACCAAGCGACGCTCGAGGACGCCTTCCGGGACTGCGATTGGGTCTTTCACCTGCAGGCCAATGCCGATGTGCGCTGGGGGCTGGAGCATCCGCGCCACGATCTCGAACAGAACACGATCGCGACGTCGAATGTGCTGGAGGCGATGCGCGCGACCGGAGTGAAGCGGATCGCGTTCTCCTCGACCGGCTCGGTTTACGGCGAGCCCGAGGTATTCCCCACGCCCGAGGCAGCGCCGTTTCCGATCCAGACCTCGCTGTATGGTGCATCGAAGCTCGCCGGCGAGGGGCTGATCGCCGCATACGCAGCCGGATACGGTTTCACGGGAGTGATCTTTCGCTTCGTCTCTATTCTCGGCGAGCGCTATACGCACGGTCACGTCTTTGACTTCTACTGCGCGCTGCAGCGCGATCCCACGCACCTGCGCGTGCTCGGCGACGGTCGCCAGGAGAAGTCCTATCTCTATGTGCAGGACTGCGTCGACGCGATCCTGACGGCGGTCGAGCACCATGAGGATGAGCCCGGCGCGCATGTCTACAACCTCGGCACAGACGAGACGATCGTGGTGGACGAATCGGTGGCGATCATCACGGGGCATCTTGGTCTCTCGCCGGAGATCGAGCACACCGGTGGGCGGCGGGGCTGGATCGGCGACAGCCCACTGATTCACCTCGACACAAAGCGCATCCGCGGCCTCGGCTGGGAGCCGCGACTCACAATCCCGGAAGCGGTGGCGCGCACGCTGGAGTGGTTCGCCGGCAACGAGTACGCTTGGCGCGACCATGTCGTCGACGGTGCAGATGATGAGTGAACGGAGGGCGCGATGAGCGTCGTCTTCAGCCGCGCGCCGCTACGGATATCGCTCGGTGGTGGGGGAACCGATCTTCCCTCCTATTACCGCCAGCACGGTGGCTTCCTCGTGTCGGGGGCGATCGACAAGTACGTGTACATGCTCACCCACACGGTGTTCCAGCGGCGCTATCGCATGAAGTACTCATCGATGGAGGAGGTCGACGAGATCAGCCAGATCCGTCACCCGATCCTGCGCGAGACGCTGCTTCGCCACTGGCGCGGCAACCCGCTGGAGATCGCCTCGGTCGCCGACGTCCCGGCGGGCACCGGCATGGGCTCCTCGGGCGCCTACACGGTGTGTCTGCTCAAGGGGCTCGCGCATGCCCGGCGGACCTCGATCACGCCGGGCGCGCTCGCCGAGGCCGCATGTGAGATCGAGATCGACGTGCTCGGCGAGCCCGTCGGCAAGCAGGATCCCTACGTGGCGGCGCACGGTGGCATCTGCGCGTACACGTTCAACCCGGACGGAAGCGTCGAGGTCGAGCCGCTCGAGCTGGACCCGGACACGCTCAGGCACATGCGCGATCAGCTGCTGCTGTTCTACACGGGCGAGGCTCGCTCGGCGTCGAAGGTGCTGAGCGACCAGGACGAGCGCTCGAAGGCCGGCGACGAGCAGATGCTCGAGAACCTGCACCGCACGAAGGAGCTCGGCCGCCGCAGCTGCGAGCTGCTTCGCAGTGGCGATCTCGAGGCCTACGCGGAACTCATGCACGAGCACTGGGAGCACAAGCGCAGCCGCTCGCCGGGGATGGCCAACGAGCACATCGACCGGCTCTACATGCTCGCCCGGCGCAGCGGCGTGATCGGCGGCAAGCTGGTCGGCGCCGGCGGAGGGGGGTTTCTACTGGTCTACTCACCGCGACCTGAGGACACCAGGCAGGCGATGGCCGCCGCGGGCGCATCGGAGCTGACGTTCGATTTCGAGTTCGACGGGGCCTACGCGAGCGAGTACGCATGAGCGGCCTGCGAGTGGCGATCGTCGGGTGCGGGTTGATCGGCGCGAAGAGGGCGGCGGCGCTCTCGGGCGATGATGAGCTGATCGCTTGCTATGACGTCAACGAGCGCGCGGCCGGCACCCTCGCTGAGCAGCACGGCGCGAAGGCTTGTGCGAGCTTGGATGAGCTGCTTGCGAGCGGGCCCGAGGTGGTCGTGGTCGCGACGGTGCACGATCAGCTCGCGGCGCTCGCCGAGCGCGCGCTGCAGGCCGGCGCGCACGTGCTCGTGGAGAAGCCGGCGGGTGTGTCCAGCGCGCAGATCGACGGTCTGATCGAGTGTCAGCAGGCCAGCGGACGGCTCGTGAAGGTGGGCTTCAACCATCGCTTTCACCCGGGCATCGCGCGCGCCGCCGAGGAGGTCCACTCCGGGCGTCACGGCGAGCTGATGTACCTGCGTGCCCGTTACGGGCACGGCGGTCGCCCCGGCTATGACCGTGAGTGGCGGGCGCAGCCCGCGCGCTCGGGCGGCGGCGAGCTGATCGACCAGGGCATGCACCTGCTGGACCTCACACATTGGCTGGCCGGCCCGCTGGCGCTGCATTCGGCGCTCCTGCGAACGCACTTCTGGGACACGCCGGTCGAGGACAACGCGGCGCTGATCCTCGGCGACGCGCGCTCGCGCACGGATCCCTGGGCGATGCTGCATGTGAGCTGGACGGAGTGGAAGAACCTGTTCTCGCTGGAGGTCTACTGCCGCACGGCCAAGATCCAGGTGGACGGGCTGGTTCGCTCATACGGGCCGCAGCGACTGAGCATCTACAAGATGAGCCCCGAGCTGGGTCCGCCAGAGCTACTGCAGTTCGACTATCCGGACGAAGACGGCTCGTGGGAGCGAGAGTGGGCGAGCTTCACGGCTGCTATCGGCGCCGGCGACGAGGGGCTCGTGTGCGGCGGTCTGAGCGACGCCGGCTACGCATGGAGGCAGATCGAGGCGGCCTACGCGGACGGCCCCTACGAAGCGATGCGCGACGCGGTCGGCGCGCAGCCGGTTATATAGGATCAGCGGGCGCCGATGCCAGCCGTTCAAACCAGTCAACGCGAGCTCGTCGGCGTGGTCGGCCTGTGGCATCTCGGCAGCGTGACCGCCGCCTGTCTGGCCGAGGCCGGCTACGAGGTGCTCGGCGTCGACCCGGACGCCGCGGTGATCGAGGGGCTGCTCCGGGGGCGCCCCCCGGTGTCTGAGCCGGGCCTGCCCGAGCTGCTGGCCCAAGAGGCCGTGCGCCTGCGCTTCTCGGCCGACCCGGGCGCGCTCGCGGGAGCGCGCTACGCCTGGGTGACCTTCGACACGCCGGTCGACGACGACGACCACGCTGACGTCGGATGGGTCATCGAGCGCGCTGTGGAGCTGCTGGCGCCGCTTGCCGACGACGCGCTCGTGATCGTCTCGTCGCAGCTGCCGGTGGGCAGCGTGGCTGAGCTGCAGGCCCGCTGCGCGGCCCGACGCGGCTCGCACAGCCTGCGCTTTGCGTGCGTGCCCGAGAACCTGCGCCTGGGTAGCGCCCTCGAATCCTTCCGCGCTCCGGATCGAATCGTCGCCGGGGTCAGCTGCGAGCGAGATCGCGACGAGCTCGCGGAGTTGCTGTCGCCGTTCGGCGCGGAGGTGGAGTGGATGCGGGTCGAGTCGGCCGAGATGACCAAGCATGCGCTCAACGGCTTTCTCGCCACCTCGGTGGCGTTCATCAACGAGGTGGCGGCCATCTGCGAGTCGGTGGGCGCCGACGCGGCGGAGGTCTCGCGCGGCCTGAAGAGCGAGCGCCGCATCGGGCCGCGTGCGTACCTAGGTCCGGGTGACGCGTTCGCGGGCGGCACGCTCGCCCGCGACATCTCGTTCCTGCGCGAGCTCGCGCAGAGCCACGGGCTCCCGGATGACGTGTTCGCGGGCGTGGCCAGCGGCAACACGGCCCACAAGAGCTGGGCGCAGCGCAAGCTCGTCGAGCTGTTGGCCGCGCAGGGCGGCGAGGAGGGGGGGCTGTCGGGCGCGACGATCGGCGTCTGGGGCCTGACCTACAAGCCGGGGACCGACACGCTGCGGCGCTCGAGCGCGGTCGAGCTGTGCCGTTGGCTGTCCGCTGAGGGGGCCACGGTGCGCGCGCACGACCCCGCGGTCACAAGCCTGCCCGCCGCGCTGGATGCCGAGATCCAGCTTTGCGCGACGCCGCTCGCGGCCGCGGAGGGTGCGAGCGCGCTGGTGGTGTGCACGGCCTGGCCGGAGTACCGCGAGGTGCCGGCAGAGCAGCTGATGTCTGTGTTGCGGACGCCCGTGGTGATCGACGCCGCAGGCTTCCTGGCCGAGTCGCTGGGTGCAGAGGCCGGGCTCCGCTACACGCGCGTCGGCAGTCCGCAGGCACCACTCGGCGAGCAGCCCGGTACTGCCCCGGCACCGAGCGAGGCACGCGCGTGAGCGGAGAGTTGAGCGGGCGCACGGCGCTGATCACGGGGGGCACGCAGGGGCTCGGTCTCGAGATCGCACTGCACTACCTGCGTGCGGGGATAGCGGGCGTGTGCATCTGTGGTCGCGACCTCGACGCCCTATCGGCTGCACGCGAACAGCTGCGCGAAGCGGCCGCGGACGGGCAGCGCGTGATCGCCGAGGTCGCCGACGTGTCGAGCGAGACGGACGTCGAGCGGCTGGTCGCGACGACGCTTGAGCAGTTTCCCGATCTGACGATCCTGGTGAACAACGCGGGGGTGTACGGCCCGAAGGGGTCGATCGAGGAGGTCGACTGGCGTGAGTGGGCGCGCGCGATCGAGATCAACCTGTTCGGCTCGGTGCTGCCCGCCCGCGCGCTCGTCTCGCATTTCATGCAACGCGGCTACGGCAAGATCGTCCAGCTCTCGGGTGGGGGAGCGACCAATCCCCTTCCCGGCCTCAGCGCGTATGCAGCATCCAAGGCGGCCGTCGTGCGCTTTGCCGAGACGCTTGCGCAGGAACTGCGCGAGCACCACGTGGACGTCAACTCGGTGGCGCCCGGGGCGTTGAACACGCGCATGCTCGACGAGGTGCTCGCCGCTGGTCCTGAGCTCGTCGGGCAGGGCTTCTACGAGCGCGCGCTCGAGCAGCAGCGCACCGGTGGGGTGCCGCTCGAGCGTGGCGCCGCGCTGGCGGTATGGCTGGCGTCGGCGGCGAGCGATGGCGTCACGGCCAAGTTGCTCAGCGCCGTCTGGGATCCGTGGTCGGAGCTACCACAACACCTCGACGACCTCGCCTCGGACGTCTATACGTTGCGGCGAATCGTGCCAGGGGACCGCGGTCTGGACTGGGGAGACGTGTGATTCCGGAGGGCACCACAGAGCCGTTCGTCTCGTTTGTCGGCGACGATCACGCGGTCAACTGGTCTCCCGAGCTCGAGGAGCTGCACGAGGAGGCCAGCCGTGAGCACTTCATCGACGTTTGGACGCGACGCAGCATGCTCGCGCGGCTGGGGTCCCTGCCGGCCGGCGCCGTCATCGTCGACCTCGGCTGCTCGACCGGCTATCTGCTCGAAGACCTGCGCGAGGAGTATCCGGACGCGCAGTTGATCGGCATCGACCTGGTCGCGGCGGGACTGCGCAAGGCACACCTGGGCGTGCCCGACGCGCGCCTGCTGCAGGCCGACGTGTGCGCGCTGCCGCTGGAGGATCGGAGCATGGACGCGGCGGTGAGCGCCAACCTGCTCGAGCACGTGCCCGACGATGAGCTGGCGCTAAGCGAGCTGCGTCGTGTGCTGCGTCCCGGCGCACGCGGTGTGCTCGTCGTGCCCGCCGGCCCCGCAACATACGACTACTACGACCGGTTTCTCGGGCATGAGCGGCGCTACGCCCGCGGCGAGCTGGCATCGAAGGCGCGCGGAGTGGGTTTGGAGGTGCTCGAGGACATCCACCTCGGAAGCGTTCTGTACCCGCCCTTCTGGTTGGTCAAGCAACGCAACAGACGCCGCTATGAACACCTGCAAGGCGCCGCGCTCGAGGCTCGTGTGGCTTCGGACATCGCGGGAACGCGCAACTCTCGCGTGGGCGCGCTGGCCTGCCGGCTCGAGCGGGCGATGCTCGAGCACGGCATCCGCCTGCCATTCGGCATCCGCGGCCTGACCGTCGTGCGGCGCCCGGGAGGCGAGCGATGACCGACGAGCCGGACATCGTGGAGGCGCGTAGCGGACGCCACTCCAGCCTGAGCGTGGTGATCCCGGCGTTCAATGAGGAGAGCAACGTCGAGCGCGTCTATGAGCGCCTCTCGAAGGTTCTCTCCGAGCTGGACCTGCAGTGGGAGCTGATCTTCAGCGTGGATCCGTCGACCGATCGCACCGAGGAGATGATCAACACGTTGCGGGCGCGCGACCCGCGGGTCAAGATGCTGCGCTTCTCGCGGCGCTTCGGGCAGCCGATGGCGACGCTCGCTGGCATGGAGGCGGCCGGCGGCGACGCGACGGTCGTGATCGACTGCGACCTGCAGGACCCGCCTGAGCTGATCGCCGATCTCGTCGCTCGCTGGCGCGAGGGCTATGACGTGGTGTATGCGCAGCGGCGCACTCGCGCGGGTGAGACGCTTCCCAAGCGGATCGTCTCGGCGATCGGCTATCGCGTGATAGCGCGCATCGCCGAGGTGGAGATCCCGCCGAACACCGGCGACTTCAGGCTGATGAGTCGGCGCGTGGTCGACAACGTCGTCGCGCTGAAGGAGAGCCACGGCTTTCTGCGCGGCCTGGTGGGGCTCGTGGGTTTTCGCCAGACGAGCGTGCTGTATGACCGTGACCCGCGCGCTGGCGGGACGAGCAAGTACAACAAGTTCTGGGGGTCGCTGGCGATCGGCTTCAACGGCATCGTCGGCTTCTCCAGATATCCGCTGCAGCTCATCTCGCTGCTCGGGGTGACGCTGGCGGGACTCGCGTTCCTGCTCGCGCTCGTGTACCTCGGCCTGAAGGTCGGGGGCGTCGGGTTCCCGATCGGCAACCCGACGATCGTGATCGTCGTGTCGTTCTTCAGCGGCATCCAGATGCTCTCGCTCGGCGTCATGGGTGAGTACGTGGGCCGTATCTATGACGAGTCGCGACAGCGTCCCAAGTACATCATCGAGTCTCGCCATGGGTGGGACGACTAGACGGATGGGCGGCGCCGCCCGCGCGGCTGAGCTGCCGCCGATATGCATCCTCGCCGGCGGGCTGGGGACGCGCTTGGGCGAGCGCGTGCGAGACACACCGAAGCCATTGCTGGAGGTGGCGGGCGAGCCGTTCCTCGTGCATCAGTTGCGCCTGCTCGCGGGGCACGGCGCGCGCGAGGTCGTGCTGTGCGTCGGCTATCGGGGCGAGCAGATCGAGTCACAGATTGGACGCGAGCGCTTCGGCATCCGCATCCGATACAGCTTCGACGCTCCCGAGCTCGACGGGACGCTGGGGGCGATCCGGCGTGCGCTGGCGCTGCTCGGGGATCGCTTCCTGGTGCTCTATGGAGACACGTACCTCCGGATCGACTACGCCGCCGCAGTCCATGCCTGGCGCGAGAGTGGCCTCCCGGCGATGATGAGCGTGCTTCACAACGAGGGTCGCTGGGACACCTCGAACGTCCGCTACGCAGACGGGCGCGTGCTGGCCTACGACAAGCGGGCGCCGACGCCCGACATGCACTGGATCGACTACGGGCTGGGGGGCCTTACGGCCGGCGCACTGTCGGTGGTGGACGACGAGGAGGGCGAGTTGGCCGAGCTCTACCGGCAGCTCGCTGCGCTGGGACGTCTCTGCGGCTACGAGGCGAGCGAGCGCTTCTACGAGATCGGGACTCCGGCCGGATTGCGCGAAGCCGACGCGTTCCTCCGCGGGCTGGGCGCGGCGAGCTGAGCCGGGCGCCGTCTCGAGGTGCTCTACCGTTCCCGTGGTGCAACGGCCACGGGAAGTCCAAGAGTCCTCCAGAAGCGGTGGCGCGCGCTCGCTCGTACGTACGCTGAGGACGCCGGATTCGGGCTTGCTGGGTCAGGGGGTGCGCTTCGCGTTGTCGGGAGGCACCGTGGCGCTTGTCTATCTGGGCACTACCACGGTGCTCGCCGAAGTAGCCGGGATGCCGTTCCAGGCGGCTCTCGCGATTGGCTTCTCCCTCGGCCTCGTCGTTCATTTCACGCTGCAGCGGCTGTTCGTGTGGACGCATCACGAGGAGTTCGCGCTGCCGCTTTCTCATCAGATCGGTCGCTATCTGCTCGCCGCCGCGGTGCAGTACGGCGTGACGGCGGCTTCGACCGGGCTCCTGCCATCGGCCCTCGGCGTTCCTGCGGAGATCGTGTATCTGGCGACCGTGGCGGTCGTGCTGAGCAGCAACTTCCTGGTATTCCGCCACGGCATCTTTCATGCCAGGACAGAGACGAACGGGCCTGCGCCGGCATTGGCGTCGGGCGCGGCTGAGGCAAGCTCGCGAGCAGACAGAGCTCCGTCCGTTCCATGACGACGCTCCGCTGAAGCCGTCTCGCGTCCTCCATACGTCGATCGCGCGCCCGGGCGGTAAAGCGGCGTGCCCAGGCGGTCGAAATATCCAGCAGGATGGCTTCCCGTGCGAGCAACCTGAACCTTCGAGTGCCGCGAGCCCAAGCGCTCGCGCTTGCCGGCCTGCTTGCCGCAGCGATGCTCATCGTAGGCGCGCCCGCTGCGCGGGCCGCGGAAGCGGGCGTGGCGGTGCCTGGCCCCACTACGGTCAATGCTCCCCAGGTCAAGGCGCTGGGCACCCACTGGGTGCGCATGTTCGCGCCCTGGCCCGACTTCGAGCCATCCCGCGGCGTCTTTGCGGCAAACTGGCTGGCCTCCTACGAACAGACCTTCCACTCGCTGCCGGCAGGCACGAAAGTGCTCCTCGACGTCGTCGACACCCCGGCGTGGGAGACCGGCTCCAGCAACGAACACACGCCGCCGGCGAACCCAAACGACTATGCGGCGTTTGTCGGTGCGCTCGCACGACAGTTCGGGCCGCGCGTGAGCGCGTATGAGATCTGGAACGAGGAGGACTCACCCAGCTGGTGGACCGGCGCTCCGAACCCGGCCGCCTACACGCAGCTGCTGCAGGCCGCCTATCCGGCCATCAAGGCCGCGGAACCAAACGCAACTGTCGTGCTGGGCGGGCTCACCGGCAACGACTACGAATTCCTGGAAGGCGTCTACAAGGCCGGGGGCAAGGGCTCGTTCGACGCCGTCGGGGTCCATACCGACACCGCCTGCAACAAACTATCTCCGTACGAATTCCTGCGCGGCGCGGAAAACCGCATGATCGCCGACTCGTTCCTGGCCTACCGCGAAGTGCACGCGGTGATGCTCGCCAATGGCGACGATAAGCCGATCTGGATGACCGAGCTGAGCTGGCGGACCACGAACGCGACGTGCGCGGAAGGCGCATGGGCGGGGCAGACCGCCGGCGGCGTGAGCGAAGAACAGCAGGCCACGTATCTGAGGCAGGCCTACCACTGCATGGCGGAAGACCCCTACGTGCAGGTGGCGCTGTGGTTCCCGCTGCAGGACGAAGGAGCTGTCACCTCGGGGCTGCTGCGATCCAATGGCTCGCACAAGCCCTCGTTCGCAGCGATGCAGGCCTATGCGCGCGAAGGCGACACGCTGAGCGAACCGTGCGGGGTGTTCACCGGTCCGAAGATCACGGTCGCCTCGCCCGCCAACCACGTGACCTACAGCGGCCCGCTGCCGATCCACGTGACGGCGTCGAGCACGGAGGGCGTGTTCCGGATCCGCCTTGAGATCGACGGCAAGCTGATCCGCAACTACGACGGTCCGGCCTACCCGACGACCCTCTCCGGCGCGCTCGAATGGCAGCACGCCAAGCACATCGCCTACGGCTGGCACACGCTGACGTTCCTTGCCTACGACAAGGAGAAAAACGTCTCGGAAACGAGCATCAGGATCTACCACGCCAGGCCCAAGTCCAAGCACCGCCGCAAGCATCACTAATAGCGGAAGTGGACCGCTAGAAGGCGCCTAATGCTGGTGGACGCCAGTCAATCGCGGGTGCTCGCCAGGGCGGGAGCGTCGCTCGCGTGCGCGGGCGATCGTCATAATGCGCGCGATGCGCCGACTGGAGGCGAACGGCCTCGACGTGCTCCTAGCGAGCGCCGTGATCCTGGCGGTCGCGTCGCCGATGCTGTTCACGCACTCGGGCTTTCAGGTGGACTTCACCAACCACCTCTGGCTGGTGTGGGTGGCCGGCAAGGCTCTCGTCCAGGCTGGCCACCCGACCTACTTCCTCAACACCACCACGCAGGGAGTCTTCAATCCCTGGTTCGCGTTCTACGGCGGCACCCTCTACATGGTCACCGGCGGGATCTCCGAGCTGCTCGGCGGTCATCCGGTGATCGCCTACGTGGGTGTCACGATGATCGCGATCGCGGGCGCCTACGTGGGGACGCTGTGGCTCGGCCGTCAGTTCGGGTTGCGGCGCTGGCTCGCTCACGCGCCGGCCTTGACCGTAGCCAGCAGCGCTTACTACATCACGGACCTATACGGGCGTGGCGCGTGGCCGGAGTTCATCGCTGCCTCGTCCATCGCGCCCCTGATCGCCAGTGGCGTCTATCTCATCCGGGCACCGGCATGGCGACCTTGGCCCGTGCTGGTCTTCGTGGTGTCGACGGTGGCATTCACCGGCAGCCACAACATCACCCTGCTATGGGGCGCGACGATCGCCGTGATGGCGCTGCTGATCCTCTGGCTCGGCATGGGCCTCCCACGACAGCTGCCCTATCGTAGGCTTGCGATGGTGGTCGGGCTGGGGATCATCGCAACCCTGGTCAATGCCTGGTTCCTCCTGACCGATATCGCTCACGCCGGCGATGTGGGAGTCGGTGCGACGCCGTCATCGGCCGCTGCATCGGCCGCCGTCGCGAATGGCACGAGCTTCTTCGACACACCCGCTGTTCTCCTGGATCCCCTGCGCCATGCGGTCGCGGCTGCGAATAGCCCTGGGCTGTTCGTACAAGCGCCCGTCTGGTTCCTGGTATGGGGACTGCTGGCCGGGATCTTGCTGCTGCGAAGGCGGGCAGCTGGGCGCGGACTACGCCGCGCCTGGGCCAGCGCCACGATCGTCACCGTCCTGCTGCTGGCAATGATCATGCTCAAGCCATTCTGGGAGCACCTGCCGACGCCGTGGACCGAGATCCAGTTCCCTTATCGGCTCAACGCCTTCGTCATCTACGCAGTCGCCGGGCTCGTGCTGGTCGGCGCGCTCGCCCTCCGGCGAGCCGCCACCGAGCACCCGCAGCGCGCGATCAGACCGCTGCGGTTGGCACTGATAGCCGTGATGGTGATCAGCCTTGGGCTGTGCGTGTGGCAGGCGTGGGTTCCCAAATTCGCCTTCTTCAAGGATCGCCGCGAAGCTCTGGTAAGCGCGTATGTTCCGCCCCGCTCGTGGTACGACGGCGGCTCTTACTTGGACCGGCGAGCCCCGGTCGTGCCAGTTTCGCCCGCGCGCACTCTGACCATCCCCGCAGAACGGGTCGAAGGCGACCAGTTCGCCGGCTTGGTGAGCGTGCCGTCGGGCCCGCAGCCAATTCAGACGAACATCGCCGCCGGCGACTATCTGGTGCGGATCGTCGGCTTGCAGTGGCTGGGCCGTACCCCAAGCGGCTACGCCGTGGTGCGACGGCCGAACGGTGGCAGCGGACCTGTCCACGTCGTGGTCGAGACGGCGTCCAGCCGCGCCATCGAGTTGGGCAGGCTGTTAAGCGTCCTGGCGCTCTTCGCCGTCCTTGCCGTCTTGATCGCAACCGGCGCGCGAGCGTATCGAGACACCCGATCTACTCGGGCGGTCCCTTCGCCACTCACCTGAGCGGCCCCGACGGATCTATGCCTTGCGCGGTGTCACTCCGGGCGGTGCGGACGCTGCCTCCGGCGGCCTTGGCCGTCTGCGCCAGCGACCATTTGAGGCCCGCACGACCCGGGTTTGGAGCACCAGCACCGGTCAGACGCTCTCGTCGAACGCCGCGAGTGGATGGTTCTCCGCGAGGTACTCGGCGAACAGGGGCACGGTGAAGTCGAGCTGGCCCCACCTGGGGCTCCAGATGAGGCCCTTGTGAATGAGTGCGTCGCGGTGCATCGAGGCGCCGCGCTGGTCCTTGGCGCCGAAGAGGCGGGCGACCTCGGCTGAGCGGTAGGGCGCGCCGCCGCTGGCGGCCATGGCTGCCAGGTAGCGTTGCTCGGCGTCGGTGGCCATCTGCAGGCGGGTGCCGAAGAAGTTGCGTGCGAGCGAGTCCTTGACGATCTCGCTGACGGCCTCCACGTCGGCCTCGCTGATGGGAGGGCTCTCGGCATAGTTCCACAGCTCGAGGCCGTATTCTTGGAGGAAGTACGGGTAGCCGGCGGAGTCGCGCACGACCCGGCGGGCGGCATTCTCGTCGTAGTCGACGCCGCGTGTGCCGGCGGGGGCAACGAGGGCCGCGCGCGCTGCCGCATTGGAGAGGCGGCCGAGCTCGTGGTAGGAGAACAGGCGGTCGGCGTATGGCTTGGCGGACATCAGGCGAACCTGGAGGTCGGGGAGGCCGGCGGCTACCATCGCGACCGGCAGGCCGTTGCGGCTGACAGCCTGGAAGGCGATGCAGATCGCCGCCAGCGCGGACGCGTCGAGGTTATGCATCTCGTCGATCAGGAACAGCGCGCCCGCGCCACTCGCTTGCGCGACCTCGCCGATCTCGAGCAGCAGGTCGGTGAGGTCCTGCTCGGGGTCGCCCGAGTCGGCGACGCCCGAGGCAGCCTGCACGTCGAGCTTGAGCTGCACTCCAGAGGGCACGGCCACGCTGAACGCCTTCACCACGCCCAGCGCCCGCTCGGCACGGCTCTTGACTCGCTCGCGACGGCTCATCTCGCGCAGCAGCCTCGTGGCCATGCGTGCGAACGTCACGCGGAAGTCGGGCTGGGAGCCGACCTCCTGCACGTCGGTCGTTGCCCAGCCGGACTCGCTCGCCAGCACATCCAGTTCCATCAGCAGCACCGTCTTGCCCACACCCCTGAGGCCCGCATAGATGAGGCTGCGCTCATAGCCCCCCGCCTCCAGGCGCTCGATCAACGCCTGGAAGTCCTCCAGATCGCGGTCGCGCCCGGCGAGCATCGGCGGCTTGCGCCCGGCGCCCGGCGTGTACGGGTTGTCTCGCTTCTGCATCTGCGTGCCTCTCTAGGTATTTCTAAGGAGGAAAGTATCACCTTAGAAAATAGTAGAGCTAGCTCCGGCAGGGATCCCCAGATAGTCTCTAAGCGAGACGTTAGAAAACTTTAGAGACTTGCGGCTGCCACTCCCAGCAGCACAACTCGCGCGCAGGCCGTTCAGCGGCAACCGCGGCCGCGGCGTCGGAGCCGATCTCGAGCTCGACCGCCCACACCCCGCAGTCGGCGCCGTTGGCTGGGGCGGCGCCGAGGCCTACGCCCAGGCACTTCAGCTCGGCCTCGTGTCGGGCCCACGCGCCCAGGAACTCCCGCCGCCGCGCTGGCGGATCCAGCGCCTGCAGGCGCTGTGCTTCGGCCTCACCGAGCGTGCGCAGGGCGATCGCCACCTCGTCGATCGGCCGCCGCGCAACCTCCACGTCGACGCCGACGGCTCCCGCGTGGCTGAAGGCGTAAAGCGCGAGCCGCCCCGAGTGCGACATGTTGAAGCTTGGCCGAGGAGCGCGGGAGGCCTCCGCTGACGAGCGCGACGCTGCTGCTGGCGATCCATCGGTGTCCTCGACGAGCGCCGGCTTGCCGTGCTCGCCGACTACGAAACGCAGCGAGGCCGGCTCCTGCTGCAGGTAGCGGCCGATCAGCTCGCGCAGCAGCCCGCGCGATCGTCCCCACAGCTTTCCGTCGCGCTCGCTCGCGAAGCGTTCGGCTCGCGCGCGCTCGTCGGCGCAGAGCAGCTCTCTGAGATCGTCACCTACGGCTGTCAGGTCCGCCCGCCACACGTGGACGGAGCCCTCGGTGAGCAGTGGCCGAAGCGGGCCAGGCGCCCAGGTGCTCTCCGTGGTCGCTGGCATCGCCGCGTCGCTCAGTCGAAGAGGGCTTCGATGGCCGTCAGGAAGCGGTCGGCCAGCGCCAGCTCGTCGGCGGACAGCGATGTCTCGGCCAGCGCGGTCATGGTGTCAATCTAGGCGCTCGACCTCACCCGATCAACCCCGGGAGCCGGTGACGGCTACCCTCTTGCGCCTATGCGCGCCATTTCGGTCCACCTGCCGGGCCTCGTGGTCATCGAACCGACCGTCTTCTCCGACGAGCGCGGCTTCTTCTGCGAGACCTACAGGCATCAGTGGCACGCTGAGGCGGGTATCCCCGAGGACGAGCTGTTCATCCAGGACAACCACTCGCGCTCCGCGCGCGGGGTGCTGCGCGGCCTGCACTTCCACGTTGGCGACGGCGTGGCCAAGCTCGTGCGCTGCGCGCGCGGGCGCATCCTCGACGTCGCCGTCGACCTGCGCCGAGGCTCGCCCACATACGGGCGCTGGGAGGCAGTCGAACTGGATGAGCACAGCATGCGCGAGCTGTACGTGCCGGTGGGCTTCGCGCACGGCTTCTGCGTGCTCAGCGACATCGCCGACGTGCTGTACAAGCAGAGCGCCTACTACGACCCTGCAATCGAGCGCGGCATCGCCTGGAACGACCCCGACATCGGCATCGAATGGCCGCTGCCGGTGGCGGAGCTCACGATCTCCGAGCGCGACGCACAGGCGCCGCGCTTGAGCGCGATCGCTGACGAGCTGCCGTTCGAATGGCATCCTTAGGGACGATGGCCGGCCGTCTACAGCAGCTGCGCGAGCGCACCAACGGCTATACCGTCACCCCCGAGCAGTACGTGCGCTTCGCCTACGTTGCGCTCGGTGCGCTGACGCTGATCGTCCTCACCGGCGCCGCCGTGCGCTTGACCGGGTCCGGGCTCGGCTGTCCCACCTGGCCGAAGTGCTACGGCAACGTGTACCCGCCGCTGCAGACGCACGCGCTGATCGAGTTCTCCAACCGCCTGATCACCGCGCCCGTCTCGATCGCCGCCGGCTTCGCGTGGCTCGCGGCGGTTCGCCGCCGCCCGAACCGGCGTGATCTGGTGTGGCTGGGGGCGCTATTGCCGCTGGGCGTCGTCGCGCAGGCGGTGCTCGGCGGCTTCACGGTCAAAGGCCAGCTCGACTACGGCTGGGTGATGGGCCACTTCGCGCTGTCGATGCTGATCCTCGTCGCCGCGGTCGTGCTCGTCTGGCGTGCGTCGCACGAGCCGGCGCCGGCGGACGCACGGCGCGTCGAGGGCGCCCAGACCGCGGAGGCGCCCGCAGAGGGCGCGCCCAGCGCACGGACCGATCCCGCGATCGTGCGCGGGCTACGCTGGCTCGTCGCGCTCGGCGCGCTGACGATCTTCGCCGGCACCGCCGCAACGGCGGCCGGCCCGCACGCCGGCGGCTCGCCGGGCCAGAAGATCAACCGCATGAGCTTCGACGGGAAGGGCACGATGGACTTCGTCATCCACCGCCACGCAGAGATCGCGTTCGTGTTCAGCCTCGCCGCCGTCCTCGTCTGGTGGCTTGCGCGCCGCCGCCACGCCGCAGCGGCGGTGCAGCGGCCACTGACGGCGCTGTGCGTGCTGCTCGCGCTGCAGGGCGCGGTCGGGCTCGACCAGTACGAGACGCATCTGCCCACGGAGCTCGTGTGGGTGCACGTTGCGCTCGCCAGCGGCGTTTGGGTGGGGCTCCTGTGGGCGGCCTGCGCGGCCGGCTCGCTGGCGCCGTTGCGGGCTCGTAGCGGCTCCGGACGGCCCGTGGATGGGCCGTTGAGAACGGTCCATCCGCTCAAGTTCCCCGGAAATTAGGGCTTCTGCACCGCGTCCACGGGCGCTTTGCCCATGTCGTCGTCCTCACCAGCGGTTAGCCTGCTCGTAGCAACGACACTCGAGAAGGGAGTGGCATGACCAAGAACGAGCTGGGCGAGCAGGTCGCGGAGCGCACTGGGCTGTCCGCCAGCCAGGCACGTCAGGTGGTTGAGGCGGCGATCGAGGTGGTCTCCGACGAGCTTGCCGCCGGGGGTGAGGTCGCGCTTGCCGGCTTCGGCAAGTTCAGCGTCAGCCACCGAGCGGCTCGCCAGGGGCGCAACCCCTCGACCGGCGAGACGATCAACATCGCGGCCTCCAAGGCGGCGAAGTTCTCCGCCGCGAGCGCACTCAAGAAACGCCTCAACGGCTGATCAGCCGTCGCAACTGCCGGTGTCACCGGCCCATCCCTGGGCCGGTGACAGTGGCCGGCGGTTCCGGCAGCGGCGGCTGCGAGGCCGCGACCGATCTCGCGCGAACGTGGATCTTGGCGCCGCGAGCGCGATCCTTACGAATCCTTACGGCTTGGTAACCCGTCGTTTATGCGCATGGAAGAGGCTTGGGCACGACCTCTCCTCCACGCGAAGGCTGGTGTTGCCAGATGCGCCCAACAGACGTCACCGCAGAGGCTCCACCGCGCGAGCGCTACGACTCGCTGGCGCGCTTCTACAACGCCGACGAGCGTCGCATGCGCTCGCGCGAGCTCGACGTGGGGCTGTGGTGGCGCGAGGACGTCGACGGCCCGCTGCACCGCGCGGCGTGGGTCAGCGACACGGGCGAGCTGTACCTCGTGCGTCTCGGCCCCGCCGCCGACGGTGGCGGGCTGGTGGAGGTGCTGGCGCGGGTTGAGGACCGGGCGCTGCTGGACGGCGTGCTGGACGGCTGGCGCGAGCGCTGTGGCGAGCCGCGATCGCTGGAGTGGCTGCGCGCGCGGGCCGCGCTCAGTACCCCCGCGAGCGTGGATGGCGCGCGAGCCCGTCCTCGGGAAGCGGCTCCCAGGGTGCGGCCGACTCGACGAACTGCCGGAACTGCGGTCGTATGCCCGGATCGCGATCGAGTGTCCCCAGTCGCACCGCGACCTCCGGATCTGCGAATGGGTCGCCGCTGAACAGCGCCGAGCCGCATGTTTCGCAGAACAGCTTCGGCACGCCGGTCGGGGGCTTGAACGAGCGCAGTCGCTCCTTCCCCGTCAGCAGCCGGAAGCCCGCCTGTGGCACGCGTCCGTTGGCCGATGAGCCGGTGCCTGTGCGTCGCTGGCAGTGCGTGCAATGGCAGTAGCCGGCGAACAGGAACGGCGCGGTGATCTCGAAGCGCACCGCTCCACACAGGCAGCCGCCCTGCAGTGGCGTCTCGGGAGAGGGGGCGGGCTCGGCAACCGAGGCCATCTGGACACCATAGCCAGGGTGCGGCTGTCCGACGCGAGACAGCCGCGCGGCCACCGCGGCGGGCACGCCCGCGGCGCGGATCGATAGGATGCCGCCAGGCATGACCGGCGCTTTGCACGCCCACCCCGGAAACACTCACCCGACCACTCACGGGAGGATCGCATGACCTCTTACCCGGGCTGGGGCTCGTGGTCCTTCCAGCCGGTCGTGATCATCGCGCTGCTGGCAGCCGCTGTGGTCTATGCGCGTGTGTATCGCCGCGCCCGCGCGCGCTCCTCGACCTCGGCGCCGAACGCCGGCCACTGGGTCCCCTACGCGGCCGGCCTGTTGACGATTGCGGTGGCACTGCTCTCGCCGCTGGACCCGATCGGCGACAAGTACCTGCTGTCGGCGCACATGATGCAGCACGTGCTGCTGTCCGACATCGCGCCGGCGCTGCTGATCCTCGGTCTGCGCTCGCCGATCCTGCCGCTCGGCCTGTCGCGCGAGGCGCTGCTCGCGGTCGCGCCCGCGGGGGGCAAGTCCGGTCGCCTGCTCGCGCGCCTGACCTCGCCGTGGCTTGCCGTTCCGCTGTGGGCGCTGGCAACCTGGATCTGGGCGATCCCGAGCGTGTTCGACTACGCCGCGCAGCACCAGGTCGTGCACGCGCTCGAGCACGCGACGCTCTTCTACACGGGTCTGGCGATGTGGTGGCTGATCATCGATCCGCTGCCGCGTGCGCGTTTGCGCCCCAACGGCCAGCGTCTGGCGCTGCTCGGCTTCACGCGCCTTGCGAGCGCGTGTGTATGCCTTCCGTTGACGTGGATCTCGACCACCGAGTATCCGCTCTACGCCAGTGCCGTCCGCGGCTATGGCCTGTCTGCGATCAGCGACCAGCGTCTCGCCGGCGCGAGCATGTGCTTCATCGAGGCGCTCGTCTTCGGCATCGCCTTCGCCGCCGTCTTCATCAGCATCCTCGGGCGCTCCGACTCGCGTGTGGCGCTCGGCGAATACGCCGCGGGCGCGCGCGGCGAGCATCTGCCGACGTAGCGCTTCGCTCAACCGCAGCCGGCGTAACCGCGCTGCGCCCGTCAGACTGCGCGACGTGATCGCCAGTGCCGCCGAGCCGAGCCGAGGGGAGCTGTGCCTGGCCGGCAGCGGGTCGTTCGCCGTGGAGGTCGCCGAGTGGGCGTGGGACGCGGGCTATCGGATCGCCGGGCTGATCGAGTTGCTCGACCCCTCCCGCGCGGGAATGACGATCGGCGGGCACGTCGTGCTCGCGCCTGACGCTGCGGGGCATGGCCGTGCGGCAGTTGTCGCAGCAGGCGGCAGCCGCCAGGCACACTGGACGCGGATCGCGCCGTACGGCTGGCACGCGCGCACGATCGTGCATCCGCGCGCGTGGGTGTCGCCCTCGGCCGTTCTCGGCGACGGCTGCATCGTCGGCCCCGGCGCGGTCGTGGGCGCAGAGACCGTCGCCGCCGAGCACACGCTGATCTCACGCGGCGTGCTCGTCGGTCACCACGTTCGCATCGGCTCGTTCGTGTCGCTGCTCCCCGGGGCCAACCTCGCCAGTCACATCGTCCTCGGCGACGGCACGGTCGTCGGCATGGGCGCTGCGGTCGTCGATCACACGACCGTCGGCGGCGCAGCCACGATCGCCGCCGGCGCCGTGGTCTTGAGCGACGTCGCCCAGGGGACACGTGTGCAGGGCGTCCCCGCCAGGCGGTACGAGCCGTGATCCGCCGGCGAATCGGGCGCGCGCTGGATTGGCGTTTCGGCGCTGCGATCGCTCGTATCGACGCGCTCTCCGGCCGTATCGAGCGGATCGAGGCGCAGATCGAGGCACTTGCAGCGACGCTCGCGGACGACGTGCGGCCCGTCCTGCGCGCGATCGTCGATGAAGAGGCACAGAACCGGCGGCGGCTGCACTCGCTGCGCGCGAGCCCCGAGTATGAGGTCCCCTACACCGAGCGCGAGCCGCTGGTGTCGATCACGCTCGCCACCAGGGACCGTCCAGCGCTGCTTCTAAGCAGATCACTTCCGTCGCTGCTCGCCCAGACCCACACCCATCTCGAGGTGCTGGTCGTGGGCGATGCCGCTGGGCCTGAGACCGCCGCGGCGGTAGCGGGGCTCGCGGATGCGCGCGTGCGCTACGCCAATCTGAGCCAGCGGATCACCGCGCACCGCGACCCGGCGCGACACCAGCTGGTGGGTAGCACCATGGCCCGCAATGAGGCAGCTCGTCTTGCGCGCGGGCACTGGCTGATGCACTTCGATGACGACGACGTGCTGCGCCCCGACGCCATCGCTTCGCTGCTGGCGCTCGCGCGCGAGCAGCGGGCGGAGGTCGCCTATGGGGGCTTCGAGTGGCATCTGGCCGGCGCGCAGGGCACCGCAGCGCTCGCGTTCCCACCGCAGCCGGGGCAGTTCGGCTGGCAGGGCGCGCTCCTGCACGGGGGCCTGCGCTTCTTCGAGCGCGAGCTGATCGCCGCGCACCTGGGGCTCGCCGGCGACGTCTACATGCTCGATCGCATGCTCAGGGTCGGCGTGCGCTTTGCGATGCTTGGCAGAGTCGTGTGGGACTACATGCCGTCGGGAGCGACCGGAGCCAGCGTCATACCGATCACCTCGCACACCTCCACGACGACCGCCGGGTCGAGCCCCGAGTAGAGCGGCAGCGCCAGCAGGCTCTCGCCGAGGCGCTCGGTGACCGGCAGCGACGCGCGCGACACAGAAGCGAACCGCGGCATCCGATGCAGCGGCGGGAAGTACGGCCGCGACTCGATGCCCCGCTCGGCGAGTGCCGCGCGCACACGATCGCGGGCGCCGCCGACATCGGCCACGAAGAACGTCGGCGTCGACCGCGAGCCCGGTGGGACGCGCTGCAGCGCGACATCCTCCCGGAACGACAACTCCCGGCGATAGGCGTCGACGAGCTGCCCGCGGAGGTCGATCTCTGCCTCGAGCTCCTCGAGCGTGAGCACGCCGAGGGCGGCGTGCAGCTCGGAGATCTTGGCGTTTAGGCCCAGTTGCTCACTGATTCCCTGCCTGTTCATGCCGTAGTTGCGCAACTGGCGGAAGCGCTCGGCACAGCGCTCGTCGCGCAGCACAACGATCGCGCCTTCGGCAGCAGTGACGATCTTCGTTCCGCCGAAGCTGATCGCGCTCGCGTCCCCGAAGTCCGTGACGTGGCGCTCGCCGACCCACGTACCGACCGCCTGGGCTGCGTCGAGCACGAGCTTGATCCCGCGCTCAGCCGCAATGTCCTCCAGCGCGGCGACGTCGCATGGCACGCCGAACATGTGGGTCGCGACGATCACCGAGACGCCATCCAGCTGCCCATCGAGCTGCTCGGCGTGCAGGCACCAGTCGTGTGCATCCACATCCACGAAATGGGGCCGCAGGCCGTTCCATTCCAGCGCGTGCATCGTCGAGGGAAAGCCAAAGGACGCAACCAGCGCTCGCGAGCCGCGCGGCAGCTCCAACGCTGCAAGCAGAAGCGTCAGGGCAACGTCGCAGTTACTCGCCGCGAGCACATGACCGCGGCCGCCGCTGTAGTCCGCGAACGCTCGCTCGAAGTCCCGCGCACACGGGCCATCATTGGAGAGCATCGCGCGATCCCACACATCCGCGAGCACGCCGGCAAAGCGCTCGAGCGCAGGCAGCGCAGGCCGTGCCACGCGGATGCGCGGCTCAGGAATCGCGCCGACCGTCCGCAAGGGGGGTCACCTCGGCTGTCGCGCCGACTCAGCCGCAGCCGGTGTTGTTGCCGCACGACGAGCACGTGTAGCAAGATCCCGTGCGCTGCATCATGCCGCCGCACTGGCTGCACGCCGGCCCGAGGTCGAGGCCCTGCAGACGCGCGGGGACGACCGGCGGGGAGTCTGTGAGTGACGCCGCCGCGGGCGTGCCGTGGCCACCGTTGCCGGCGGATGCCTGCGGGGACGCGTTCGCCCGTGCCCCGCCGCCATTCCCGTTGCCTGGCCCGGCCCCGTCGGAGGCCGGGCCGGCGGTGTCGGTGGAGCCCATCGACTGCGCTGTCTCCTGCGCGACTTTGCGCGCGCGCACCGCGGGGGTGAGGATGCCGAGTTCCTCCTGGGCGTCGACGTCCAGGAAGCGCGAGGCCAGCCAGCGCATGATGTAGTCGGGCATCGACTTCGCGAACGGGATCTCCGGGTTGCCGGTGACGCCCTCGGGCTCGAAGCGCATGTAGCTGAACTTCTGCACCAGCGTTTCCAGTGGCACGCCGTACTGCAGCGCGATCGAGATCGCCGTCGCGAACGAGTTCATCATGCCGCGCAGCGTCGAGCCCTCCTTGCCGATGTCGGTCAGGAAGATCTCGCCGACCGTGCCGTCCTCGTACATGCCCGCCGTGATGTAGCCCTCGTGCCCGGCGATCGAGAACTTGTGCGTGATCGACTGGCGCTCGCGCGGCATCCGCTTGCGCTTGGGCCCAACCTCGGCCAGCGCCTTGCTGACGGCCTGCTCGACGATCGCGTCGACGTCCACCGGCTCCTTGACGCCCTGCTGCGCGTCGGTGCGCAGCGCCTGCGCGGTCTTGGAGCCGTCGCGGTAGATCGCAAGCGCCTTGACGCCCAGGTGCCACGCCTGCGTGTAGGCGTCGGCGATGTCCTCCACCGTGGACTCCTGAGGCATGTTCACGGTCTTCGAGATCGCCCCGCTGATAAACGGCTGCACTGCTCCCATCATCTTCAGGTGCCCCATGTGCGAGATCGCGCGCTCGCCGACAGCGACGTCGAACACCGACAGGTGCTCCTCGCTCAGGCCGGGCGCGCCGATGATCGTGCCGTGCTCGGCCAGATGCGCCTCGATCTGCTCGATCTGCTGCTCGGAGTAGCCGAGCGTCTGCAGCGCCAGCGGCACCGTTTTGTTGACGATCGTCATCTGCCCGCCGCCGACGAGCTCCTTGAACTTGATCAGCGAGAAGTCCGGCTCCACGCCGGTCGTGTCGCAGTCCATCAGGAACGAGATCGTGCCGGTCGGCGCGAGCACCGTCGCCTGGGCGTTGCGATAGCCGTTGCGCTCGCCCAGCTCGACCGCCTCATCCCATGAGCGCCGTGCGGCCGCCAGCAGCTCTGCATCCACGCAGGCCGCATCGGGGATCGTGTAGGAGGCATCGCGGTGCATGCGCATGACGCTGTTGTGCGGCTCGCGGTTCTCCGCATAGCGCTCGTACGGTCCGAGCGCGCCAGCGACCTCAGCTGAGCGGCGGTAGGCCCGGCCGGTCATCAGCGCTGTGATCGCAGCCGCCGCGCCCCGTCCGTGGTCGGAGTCGTAGGGCATGCCGTTGCTCATCAGGTACGCGCCGAGGTTGGCGTAGCCGAGGCCGAGCTGGCGAAACGCGCGCGCGTTCTCGCTGATTTCCTCGGTCGGGTAGCTGGAGGGCCCGACGATGATCTCCTGCGCCAGCAGCATCACATCGACGGTGTGCTCAAACGAGCGCACGTCCAGCGTGCCGTCGGCGCGGCGGAACTTCATCAGGTTCAGCGACGCGAGATTGCACGCGGAGTTGTCCACGTGCATGTACTCGGAGTTGTGTACGACAATGCCTGTGGCGTCCTCAGCCGTCGCCAGCACGAAGTTGTGCAGCTCTGCTACCTCCATGTCAAATACCGGCACCGGCTCCGGCAGGTCATCGGTCGTAACGCGTCGCACAGCGAGCGTTGTTAGGGCCTTTACCGCATAGGTTGCATTTCTCTCAGCTCGGTCGACAGTTGCCCGCAGGCGGATGCCCGCCATCAGCTCCGCCGCGGCAAGCCACTCACCGGAAGCAGTTAGGAAGCGATGCTCCGGTGTACAGCGGATCACATGTCCGTCAGCCAGCTCGACTGTGCTCAATCGACTGGCCATCCCCGCGACCCACACCTTCGTCACATCACGAGCGACACGCTCGTTGCTCTCGGTGTCGAAGGCCTCAACCATCGGGAGCTGAACACCTTCCACCGACATCCCGTAGAGCTCGTCAAACGTCCAATCGCCCAAGGTGGTCTTCACGATTGTCTCGCCTACGAAGCAACAAGGATTGGACGCGTTGATCCGACCGCTGTTGGGCGAGGTGTGCCACTGGTTGATCGTGGTGTCGTACTGCACGCCCGGGTCCGCGCAGCGCCACGCCGCCTCGGCGATCTCGCGCATCAGCTCGCGCGCAGGGATCGGCTCGCCGACGGGCTCGCCCGTCGTGCGGGCGAGCAGCCGCCACTCGCGATCCTCCTCGACCGCGCGCATGAACTCGTCGGTCACCCGCACCGAGTTGTTCGCGTTCTGGTACTGGATCGACTTGAAGCCCTCGCCGTCGATCGACATGTCGAAGCCCGCGTCGCGCAGCGCCTCCGCCTTGTCCTCCTCCTTGGCCTTGCACCAGATGAACTCGCGGATGTCCGGGTGGTCGACGTCGAGCACGACCATCTTGGCCGCGCGTCGGGTCTTGCCGCCGGACTTGATCGTGCCCGCCCAGGAGTCGGCGCCGCGCATGAACGACACCGGCCCGGAAGCCGTGCCGCCCTTCGCCAGCGGCTCCATCGAGCCGCGAATGTTCGACAGGTTGATGCCCGAGCCCGAGCCGCCCCTGAAGATCATCCCCTCCTTGGTGTTCCAGTCGAGGATCGACTCCATCGTGTCCTCGACGCTGAGGATGAAGCAGTTGTGGACCGCAACGTTGTTGGTGAGGAACTCGTTGGACTCGGTCTGAATGTCATAGACGTGCATCTCGCCAAGGCGTTCGATCGAGACGATCTCCTCCTCGCGCAGGTCGGGGCAGCGCTTCGGGTTGCGGAGCGAGAGCGACTGCAGCAGCTTCTCCTGCTTCTCGCTCCCGACGAAGCCGACCAGCTCGGCGAAGCGCGCCCGCTCTGAGCCGATCGAGATCGCGACCTCGTGCAGGTCGTGGCGATCGTCGCGTCGCTCGTGCTTGCGAACGCGGCGCGAGTAGATCCCGAGCGTTCCCAGCAGCAGCTGTACGTCCTCGGTCCAGCGCTCGCCGATCACCGCGAACGCGACGCGTGCGTTCTCGCAGCCCCCGTCCCGGCGCACCGACACGTAGCCGTCGGCCTGGAAGAGGCTCCGCAGGTACGCCACGATCTCGTCGTGAGACGCCGTGAACAGTCGCTGGGGGACGCGCATCGCGGTGCCCCGCGCGAGCAGGCCCCAGCGCTCGACGAACGCGCGCATGACCTCTCCGTACAGTCGGATCCGGCGCACGCGGGTCGTCTGCGTGTCGGCCTCGCGCACCTTGCGATGCACATCGGGGAAGGCGATGTCGAGGTTCTCGACGATCCAGTCGAACTCGTCGTCGGTGGCGACCTGGAACTCGAGCGTCAGCGAGCGGTTCGTCCCGTTCTCGTACTGCCCGACGAATCCGTCGGCCTGCAGCCAGCCCGCGAGCGCGGCTTCCGCGACGGCCACGCGGTCCGTCTCGTCGAGCAGCTCGAAGGCGGCGTCGGTCGCGCCTGCGCCCACCGCGACCCGCACCGGATCTGCGACCTTGCTGCGGTGCGGGTGCAGGTGCATGCGCATGCCCGGCTGCAGCTGATCCACGCGCAGCCACTGCGGCTGTGTGCGGCGATCGGCGACCGCCTTGACCACGTGGTCGGCCGTGGCTTCGACGAAGCTCCCGTTGCGCAGCTTGACCCGCCACACCGGCTTGCGCCCGTTGTCCTTGACCGCGACCACCCGCGTGGTCCCGTGCGAGTCATAGACCTCGAGACCCACCTGCTCGTTCTCGACGATCTCGCCGATCGGGATCATGCCCGCGGGCGTCGACACCAGCGCGTGATGGGGGAGGCACGCCGAGCACTGCGGGCTCTCCTCGAAGCCGACGTTGAACCACACCGGCGAGTTGAACGCGGCCAGCTGATTCAGCAGGATGTACGTCAGCTCGTGGTTGAACGCCCGCGCGTCCTCTTCGTCGGCGAAATAGCCGCGCGCGCGTCCCCAGCCGGTGATCGTGCCGGCGACGCGGCTGATCATCTCCTTGACCGAGCTCTCGCGCTCGGGCGCGCCGAGCTGTCCGCGGAAGTACTTCTGCGCGACGATGTTGGTTGCGTTCTGCGACCAGCTCTTGGGGAACTCGACGCCCAGCTGCTCGAACGCGACGCGGTCGCCGTGGCCGATGCGCGCGTCGCGCAGCTCCCACTCGACGGTGTCGAACGGATGCGTCCCCGGGGTCGTGAATAGGCGTTCGATCGTCAGCGCCCTGTCGGAGCGGACGACTTCGGCTACTGAGCTCTGCGGGGCGCCATCCATCTAACTATTCTCCTCGTCTTGAGCCGCGCGAAAACCCCAATTTGCGGCGCGAATACAGTGTTTTTGGGGGTAACAGAGGATGATCCGCCTCGGGTCGGACGGACCTTTTGCAGGACCGCTGAGACACCTGATTCGCCACCTACAGGATAGCGGTGCAGGCGGCCTCAGCCGGCTTTGCGAAGGCCCCAAACAGCGGGTTCGAGCGTCTCCAGCCAGCCTCCGGGACGGCCGCCGTCGGCGGCCCGTGCGGGCTAACGTCCCAGCCGCGCCCAGTCGCTGAATTCGGCCCACGTGGCAGATGCCCGGAAGCCGGCCTCGGCGAGCGCGTGGCGCAGCGACAGCGTCCAGTGGGGCTCGAACGTCAGCAGGCGCGCGACGCCCCAGGCGAGGCACAGGAGCGCCACCAGCGCGGCCACGGCCGCGATCGCGATGTCGCCAGTCGACAGGCCGCCGGTATGAGCCAGATGTTGGGCGTGCGAGAGGATTGCAGGGCGCATTGGGGGGGGTGCGAGAAGCTCGCGCGGCGCATCCTAGTCGGAGGGATGGGCGCCCCAGGCACCGTACCGTCTCTACGATGGCCGCTGTGACCGTCGCCGATCCCGTCGAGCTGCTCCCGGGCATCGACGCGCACCCACACGCGCGCGCCGTGTTGATGCCGGCCCTCGCGCCGAACGGCAGGCCGTCGCACGCGTATCTGTTCCACGGCCCGGCCGGCACCGGCAAGCGCGCGGTGGCGCGGGCGTTCGCCGCGGCGCTGCTGATCGACGGAGCGCGCAGCCCCGACACGGTGGCCGAGCGGGTGGCGCGTGACTGTCACCCGGACCTCACATGGGTGACGCCGTCGGGCGCCGCGGAGATGCTCGTCGCGGACATCGAGGAGCCGGTGGTGGCGGCCGCGACGCGCACGCCGTTCGAGTCCGCGCGGCGCGTGTTCGTGATCGAGGGCGCGGAGACGATGAACGACCAGGCGGCCAACCGCATGCTCAAGACGCTCGAGGAACCGCCCGCGTTCACGCACCTGCTGCTGCTGGCCGATCGCCGCGAGGACGTGCTCGCGACGATCGCCTCGCGCTGCCAGCCGGTGCGCTTCGACCCGCTGCCCTCGGCGCTGATCGCGCGACGCCTGGCGGGCGCTGACGGTGGGGATGGCGCAGCCGGCGGCAACGGTGCTGCGGGCGTCGATGCCGAGCGTGCGCACGCGTGCGCCCGGCTGGCGCTCGGCGACGCCGGCCTGGCGGCGCGGCTCGCGAGCGAGGACGGCGAGGCGCTGCGCGCGCGGGCGGAGGACTTCGTCCGCTCGGCGCTAGCCGGCGCGACCGACAGGCGCCTGTGGCTGGGGCTGCTTGACGTCGCGAAGGCGGCCGGGACCGCCGCAGGCGAGCAGGCACAGGAGCGGCTGGAGCGCGAGCTCGAGCTGGTGCCCAGCAAGGAGCGCAAACGCTACGAGCGCGAAGGCGCCGAGGCGCGCCGCCGCGGCGAGCGACGCACGCGCACGCGCACGCTCGATCTGGGGCTGCGCCTGGGCGAGCTGTGGCTGCGCGACGTGCTGTGCATTTGCGAGGACGCGCCCGAGCTCGTGTACGCCGTGGACCGCCGGTCGGAGCTCGAGCAGGACGCCGGCGGGCGCGACGGCCGCGGCGGGCTGGATCCAGTGGCCTTGCGACGGGGCATCGAGCTGATCGCCGACACGCGCCTGAGCCTGTCGGCAAACGTCTCTGAGGAGCTTGCCCTGGAGGCGCTCGCGTATCGCCTCGAAGCGACATTGACGCGCGACGCCGTGCCCGCCGGCTGACCGGTTGCCGCACCGGCCGCCGCAGGCGGCCTCCTCTAAAACGAGATCGTTACAGGTTGTAACGATTACAGATGTAAACGATCTCGCAAACGCTGATCATCCGCCCGACTGTCGCGTCTCAGCCGATCGGCCCTAGATTCGGCTCGATGCCGAACGTGTCGAACGCCATGAACTTCGAGAACTGGCGGTTCTCCGGTCCGTGGAAGTCGGCCGAGCCGGTCGTCAGCAGGCCGAGCTCGGCGCAGCGCTTGGCGATCAGCTCGGTGTTCTCGCGCGTGTGCGTGATGTAGAAGGCCTCGACGCCGTCCATCCCGAGCGCGTGGAAGCGGTCGATCGTCGCGAGCACTTCGTCGGGGTCGGAGATGTCCCAGAACGGGTGCGCCCAGATCGCCACGCCGCCGGCCTCGTGGATCGCCTCGACGGCCTCCGCGACGGTCGGCGTCTCGCGCAGGCGAAACGCCGGCTTGCCCTCGATCAGGTATCCCCGGATCAGCGAGCCGACATCGTCGATCTCCTCACGCTGCAGGCGCTCCGCGTTGGCGGGCGCGCGCAGCACAGCGCCCGCGAGATGCGGGCGGCCGATCGGTTTGCCCTCGGCGATGCGCGCGTCGATCTCCGCTTCGTCGAGGTCGAAGCCGACCTCGCGCAGGGCGTCGCGCATGCGCAGCGTGCGCTTCTCCCGGTCCGCCAGGAAGTCGGTCAGACGCGCCGTCATCGCCGCGCCCGTGTAGTCGATGTCGTAGCCGAGGATGTGCAGTTCACGGGGCACCGACGAGCCAGCGTCGACGGCCGAGATCTCGACGGCTGGCACGACGCGCACGCCGAGTCGCTCACCGGCGGCGATCGCCTCAGACACGCCGCTGATCGTGTCGTGGTCGGACAGCGCCAGCAGCTCCACGCCGGCGTCGGCCGCGCGCTGCACGACCTCGGCGGCGGGCAGGGCGCCGTCGGAGTGGGTGGAGTGCGACTGCAGGTCGAAGCGCGGTGCCACGGCGGGCAGCGTACGCGATCGCTCAGGAGCTGGCGTACCGATCGAAGATCGGCCAGCGGTCCGGAGCCTGCTCGCCGAGGCCGGTGAGCGCGCTCACCCGATGCTCGACGGCGAGGCGCAGACGCCGTACCGCGGCGTGGTAGCGGCGGGCCTTGTCGCACAGGACACGGTCGTGCTCGGCGCTTGCGCCGTCGAGTGCCGCGCGCGCCGCGTCGGTCTCGGCCGCGCGCTGGCGGGCGTCGATCCACAGGACCTCGAGATACGCGAGCGCCGCTCCGGCCTGGTCCTCGGGCATCAGGCTGCGCTGCTCGAGCTGGCGCACGATCGGCACCACCTCCGACGTCAGCCACAGCTGCTCGCCGTGCGCGCGCAGAATCAGGCAGATGTCGGGAGGATGGGAGGTGAGGGGGTGGTCCGTCATGGTCTGCCGTTTCGGCCTGCGCGAGGATCGAGGGCGTTGATTGCGGAGGCGATCGCGGTCCTGTTCTGCTCTGGTTTGGGCTTCGGCGGGCCGCTATCGCTGCTTTAGATTCCGCGCCCTCCTCTCCACGCTTCTCCGTGCGTTTCGCCTGATTTACGTGCGCTTTACGC
Organism: Solirubrobacteraceae bacterium; assembly: GCA_049513255.1. Taxonomy (GTDB): domain Bacteria; phylum Actinomycetota; class Thermoleophilia; order Solirubrobacterales; family Solirubrobacteraceae; genus Palsa-744. The sequence continues at coordinate 149,588 of JBEKWH010000003.1, read as the reverse complement.
TGCAGCGAGATCGCGCTCAAGGAACAGGCGAGGTCGGGCCGATGAATGGATTGGAGACCCACACTCCCAAGCCGATCGGAAAGCGAGATGTACGCAGTCGACACCGACCCGACCCGCCGTACGGCTGGGCAGTATGCGCGTGCGGCCGTCACGCGTCTGCGTTTGCGCACGCTGGTGACGCTCGGCGTGCTGGCGGTGGCGACGGCGCTGCTGGGCAGGACCTTCGGGCTGCACGACGTCCTGTTCCTGGCGTCGGAGGTTGCGCTCCTGGTGAGCATCTTCGTGATCTCGCGCTACGTGATGCCGCTGGTGGAGCGCCGCGACCGGGGCGCGACGGGCGAGGAGCATGTGGGGGAGCTTCTGGAGGAGCTGTCCGAGCGCGGCTGGCGCGTGATCCACGACGCGAGCCTCGGCAGAGGAAACGTCGACCACATCCTCATCGGCCCCCCGGGGATCTTCACGATCGAGACCAAGAGCCATCCCGGGCCGGTGCGCGTGACGCGCGTGCACGGCGAGACGCTGAGCCAGGCGCAGGCGCAGCGGCGGGCGATCGAGCGCGTCACGGGCCTCGAGGTCGAGCCGCTGATCGTGTTCAGCCGCGCCTGGGTGGACAGGCCGATGGCGCGCCGCAAGGGCGTGCGCGTGGTTCCCGCGCGCATGCTGCTGCGCTATCTCTCCAAGCTGGAGCCGAGGCTCCCGCCAGAGGAGATCGAGCGTGCGCACACGCTGGTGGCGCAGGCTCTGCTCGAGCATCACGCGCACGGCCGTCAGGCCGGCGGGCGCTTGCATCGCGTCCGCTCCCGCCAGCTGCCGGCGGTGCGCGGGCGCGGCGGGCGCTAGCGTTGATGCTGAGCATGGCTATCTCACCGTTCACCGCGCGGCCTGCCTCGCCCGAGGGGGAGCGGCGACGCGCGCGCCTGGCACTGCTGATCGCGACCGTGGGCATCGCCGCGATGCTGCTCGCGTACGCGATCTCGCCGAGCGTGCGCCACGCCGTCGGCCACGCCGCGCACAGCGTCAAGCACGCCGTCAGCCACGTCCTGGACAACGACAAGGGCGAGCACGAGCACGCTCACGCGAAGACCACTCCTGCGAATCCCACCAAGCCTTAGACGCAACGCAAACACGCGGCCGCGGCGCGGTAGCGTATAGGGATGGCCACGGCGATACCCACCGCACCGGCGCAGATCGGCGCGGACGGGCCTCCGATCGTCTCTGCACGGGAGCTGCCGCCCGGCCCGCGCATGCCGGCGCCGCTGCAGACACTGGCTTGGGCGCTGGCGCCGACGTGGCTGATGGATCGCTGCGCGGAGCGGCTGGGCGAGGCGTTCACGCTGACGTTCGCGCCGAGCGGGCTGCAGCTGGTGATGTTCAGCGACCCGGAGGCGGTCAAGACGGTGTTCACCGCGCCGCCCGACGTGGCCCCGTCGGCGGCCGGCATGTCGCCGATCGCGCCGGTTGTGGGCGCGAGCTCGGTGCTGGTGCTGACAGGGCCGGAGCACATGCGCCAGCGCAAGCTGCTGCTGCCGCCGTTCCACGGCGAGCGCATGCGCGAGTACGAGGACGTGATCGTCGAGGCGACGCGTCGCGACATGGCCGGCTGGCCGCTCGGCAGCCCGATGCGCCTGCAGCGGCACACGCGGCTGATCACGCTCGAGGTGATCCTGCGGGCGGTGTTCGGCGTCGAGGCCGAGCGCATGCAGCCGCTGAAGCGGGCGATCACCGAGCTGTTCGAGCCGGTGCGCTTGCCCACGGTGCTGCGTGCCGCGATGAGCCGCCCCACCGGCGAGCGCCCGACGGGCGCGATCGGGCGCGCGCTCGATCGCCTGGACGCGCTGATCTATGAGGAGATCGAGCGCCGGCGCGGGCAGAGCGACGTCGAGCGGCGCGCGGACATCCTGTCGCTGCTGCTGCTCGCGCGCGACGAGGACGGCGAGGCGATGACCGACGACGAGCTGCGCGACGAGCTGGTGACGCTGCTGCTCGCCGGGCACGAGACGACGGCCACGTCCGTCGCGTGGGCGCTCGAGCGGCTCGTGCGCCACCCGGACAGGCTGCGGCGGCTCGTCGCGGAGATCGACGCACGGCGTGCCGGCGACGCGGGCGGCGCGGGCGACGCCGGCGGCGAGGAGTACATGACGGCCGTCGTCAACGAGACGCTGCGCGTGCGCCCGGTCGTGCCGATCGTGGTGCGCAGGCTCACGCAGGAGCTGCAGGTGGGCTCCTACCGCCTGCCGGCGGGTACGCGCGTGGTGCCGTCGATCTACCTGACGAACCGCAATCCGCGCGTGTACGAGCACGCGCGCGAGTTCCGCCCCGAGCGGTTCCTTGCGGACGCGGGTGGGCGGGCGATCAATTCCTTCTCGTGGATCCCGTTCGGAGGCGGCATCCGCCGCTGCATCGGCGCGTCGTTCGCACAGCTGGAGATGAAGGTGATCCTGCGGACGATGCTGGAAGAGCTCGAGCCGCGTGTGCCGGACGGGCGCAGATGGCGTCGCGGCGAGTGGGTGCGCAGGCGTGCGATCACGCTGGTGCCGGCCGCCGGCGCACAGGTGGTGTGGGAGCGCAGGCGTCCCAGCCGCAGCGCGGGGTAGCTTCTTGGGCATGCAGACGATCGCGCCGACGCCGCCCGCCGAGCTCGATATCCAAGCCCCCACGCCCGAGCAGCTGCTGGCGCGGTTCGGCCTGGAGGAGTTCAGGCCGGGCCAGCGCGAGGCCGTGCAGGCCGCGCTCGACGGCCGCGACAGCCTGGTGGTGATGCCGACCGGCGGCGGCAAGTCGCTTTGCTACCAGCTGCCTGCGCTGGCGGGTGATCTCGACGCCACGCGGATGGGCGGGGGTCTGGTCGTCGTCGTCAGCCCGCTGATCGCGCTGATGTCCGATCAGTGGCGCAGGCTGCAGGATGCCGGCGTGCGGGCGACGATGCTGGCGTCGGGGATGGAGGACGGCCACAACGCGCAGGCGCTGCGGGACATCGAGGCGGGTACGACGCAGCTGGTGCTGGCGGCGCCAGAGCGGTTCGCGTCAAGCGCGTTCCGAGCGGCGCTCGCAAGCAGGCGTGTGTCGCTGTTCGTGGTCGACGAGGCGCACTGCGTGGCCGAGTGGGGCCACGACTTCCGCCCCGACTACCTGCGCCTGCACGAAGCGATCGCCTCGCTCGGCCGCCCGCCGGTGATGGCGGCGACCGCGACCGCGACGCCGCGCGTGGCGCAGGAGATCGCGCAGCGGTTGGGCCTGCATGATTGGGTCTCGATCCGCTCCGGCTTCGATCGGCCGAACGTCACGTTCGACGTGGTCAGCGTCGAGGGCAAGGGCGCGGTCGCGCGCAAGCGGGCGGCGTTGATGCACGTCTTGACCGCAGAGCGCGCGCTGCCGGCGATCGTGTACTGCGGCACGCGCAAGGACACCGACGAGCTGAAGCAGGACATCGCGGCGCAGGGCATCGCGACGGTCGCTTACCACGCCGGCATGAGCCCGGACAAGCGCCGCGAGAGTCAGACGGCGTTCATGGATGGCCGCGCGCAGGTGGTGGTCGCGACGAACGCGTTCGGCATGGGCGTGGACAAGGCGGACGTGCGCACGGTGGCGCACTGGGCGCTGCCGACGAGCCTCGAGGCGTACTACCAGGAGGCGGGCAGAGGCGGACGCGACGGTGAGCCGGCGCGCGCGCTGCTGCTGGCTTCGAGGATGGACCTCGGCAGGCTGATCAGGTTCATCAAGGAGCGCGACATGACGGTCGAGGATGTGAAGCGCTTCGTCGCGAGCTTGCGTGCAGGCGCAGTGCAGGACACGGTGACGATCGGCCACGGCGATCTCGGCGAGCGCCAGCGGGTGCTGCTGTCGGTGGCGGAGCGCGCCGGCGCGGTGCAGCTGCAGCCGGGCGGGCGCGACGGGCTGCTGGTGCGGCTCACGGGCCGCGGCAGCCCGCGCCTGGCGCAGACCGCGATCCAGGCGGCGCGCAACCGCGGCTGGGAGGCGTACAGGTCGATCGAGCGCTTCAGCTCCGACGCGAACACGTGCCGCAGGCGCCAGATCCTGGACCACTTCGGCGACAGCGCAAAGGGCGCGCCGACCGGCAGATGCTGCGATGTCTGCGATCCGGATGTGGCGCTCGAGCACGCGCTGCTGGCTGCGCCGGTGAGCGCGCGACGGGTGCGCGGCGCGGGCGCCGGTGGGCGCGGCGCCGGCGGCGCTCACGAGCGCGGACGCTCGGTGGCGGCGCAGGAGGAGGGGCTCGACCCGGTCGACGAGCGCGAGTTCGACGAGCTGCGGGCCTGGCGCTTGGCGCGCTCGGAAGGCAAGCCGGCGTACACGGTCGCGACCGACGCGGCGCTGCGGGCGCTGCTGCGCGGGCGGCCGCGCAGCGTGGGCGAGCTGCTCGAGGTCAGGGGGATCGGGCCTGCGTTCTGCGAGAAGCACGGCGAGTCGCTGCTCGAAGCGCTGGCGGCGCTCGATGCGGGTGCGCCGGTGGCGGCGGTTGGCGGGTAGCACGATGCTTCGCTGCAGGCGGGCGCACCGCTAGCATCAGGGGCCGCGCCGACGTAGCTCAGCTGGTAGAGCACTTCACTCGTAATGAAGGGGTCCGGGGTTCGAGTCCCCGCGTCGGCTTCCGGGAAAGCCCGGTCCTGCGCTGGCTGTGGCACGGTGGTCGACCGGCCCAACGAAGGCGGGTAGGCTGTGCGCGTCGATCAGATCCTCGTACCGAGGAACAACGCGCACAGCTCGAGGAGGGGAAACGCTCAGGTACTCGTCGTCGCGCCGCCAGGATTTGCGTGGGGCGCGGCTCGCCCGGCTGGCCGTGCTCGGCGCCGTCGTGGTGGCTCTGGTTTCCGAGGCGCCAGCTGCCGCTGCGACAGCCTTGCCCGTCTGGCCCGCCGCGAGCGAGCTCGCCCTGCCGCCGGGCGCGAACACGAAACCCGGCGAACAGAGGGCCTCGCTGAGGTCGACCAGCTGCCCGAGCCCGGGGGTGTGTGTCGCGGTCGGCAGCTACACCGACACCGGCAGCGACGACAGGCAGGCGATGGCCGCCGCCGCGACGGGCGGAGCCTGGGGTCGGGCGAGCGAGTTGAAGCTGCCGACCGGCGCTAACACGACCCCCGGCAAGCAGGACGCCGTACTCGACTCGGTCTCGTGTACGAGCCCGGGCGATTGTGTCGCCGTCGGCTTCTACACCGATACCAACGGCAGCGACGACACCCAGGCGATGGTCGCCGAAGAGTCGGGAGGAGTCTGGGCGCGGGCGAGCAAACTGACACTGCCGACCGGAGCGAACACAGCTGCAGGCAAGCAGTTCGCCGTGCTCGACTCCGTGACGTGCACCAGCCCCGGCGATTGCGTCGCTGTCGGCGGTTACCAGGACGAAGGCGAAAGCCGGCAGGCGATGATCGCGACCGAGTCGGCCGGCGTATGGGCAAAGGCGCACGAGCTCGAACTGCCCACGGGCGCGGAAACCGTCACGGGGGACCAGGATGCGGCGCTCGAGTCCGTCGCTTGCACGGGCGCTGGAAGCTGTGTCGCCGTCGGCTTCTACTCGGATGGCAACAGCGTTGACGGCGAGGACGTCCAGACGATGAGCGCGGCCGAGACGGGTGGAGCGTGGGGTCGGGCGAGCGAGCTCGTGCTGCCCGGCGGCGCAGAGAAGACCCTCGGCGAGCAGCAGGCCAAACTCGCCGGGGTGACGTGCACGAGCGCCGGGAACTGCGTAGCCGTGGGCGACTACACGGATGAAAGCCACGACGACGAGGCGATGCTCGCAACCGAGACCGGCGGCGCCTGGGCCCAGGCGAGCGAGCTCACGCCGCCCCCGGGCGCGGAAGCAGCCACGGGTGACCACAATGCCGTCCTCCACTCCGTGACCTGCACGAGCCTCGGCGACTGTGTCGCCGTCGGCAGCTACAAGGCCGCGATCGGCGCGGTCGAGGCGATGTCGGTGACCGCGACCGGCGGCGCTTGGGCCCAGGCGAGCGAGCGTGCGCTGCCGCCGGAAGCCGAGGCGGGCAGCAACCAGGATGCCGGGCTCAGCTCCGTGACGTGCATGAGTGCCGGCAGCTGCGTCGCGGTTGGCTCCTACGACGACAGCTCCGGCAGCGAACAGGCGATGACGGTCAGCGCTGTCCCGACGCTCGCTGTCGCGACCGCCAGCCCGCCCGCCGCGATCGTCGGCGTCGCCTACAGCGCGCAGCTGGCAGCGACGGGCGGAGCTGGGACTTACACGTGGGCGCTGAGCGCGGGAGCGTTGCCGGCGGGGCTGACGCTGAACTCCGCGACCGGCGTGATCTCCGGCACCCCGACCACCGCGACCATCGCGAAAGTCACCGTCAGCGTGGGCGATCCGGGGCCGCCCGCCCAGCAGGCGAGCGCCGCACTCTCGCTGTCCGTCAACCAGGGGCCGGCGCTGATCTCAGCGCCGCGGCCGCGACCGGCCGCGCCGAACACGCTGCTGACGAAGGAGATCATCAGCTCTCGCCACCGCAGCGCGCAGTTCAGCTTCAAGGCCGTCGGCGAGGCGACGGGCTTCCAATGCGCGCTCGTTCGCGTCCCCCACGGCAAGCACAAGAAGCTGCCCGCGCCGCACTACACGAGCTGCTTCAGAGCAAAGAAATACACCCATCTCAGCGTCGGCCACTACATCTTCTACGTCCGCGCGATCGGACCCGGCGGCGCCGACAGGACGCCCGCCACGCACAAGTTCGCGATCGTCTGAGCCCCGAGCCTCAGCCGCCGCTCACGTTGGCAAGGTCTCGCGAGCTGGCGACCTCGACGAAGATCATCGCGAGCGCTCGTCCTGTGCTCGGCGGCGAGACTCGTTCGCTTCCGCCTGGGTGCGCGCCGCGCTGTCCGACGCCTGGCGTCTGGCCTCGTTGATGACCGCCTGCTCGCGCGCGGCGCTCTCGGAGGCAAGGCGTCGAGCCTCGTTCGCGTCGGCCTGGCTGTCGGCTTCGCTCTCCGAGGCCTTGCGGCGCGCCTCGTTCTCGGCCGCTCGACCGGAGGCCTCGCCGGGCTGCTCGCCGCTCTGAGCTGAGCCCGCTGGAGCCGTCGAGGAGCCGCGCCCGAACAGCCTGGATATCTTCGGCATGACCCACTCAGTCTAGAGCCGCGCGGTGTCTGCGCGGCTCTATTGCGATGCGGGCAGCTGCACGATGAGCGGCTGGGCGGGAGCGAGGTCCGCCGTCAGCGTCGCGAGCGTCCAGCTGCAGCCGTCGGCGCTCGACGCCGCGAGGCAGAAGCGCCCCCATGTGACCGCGAGGCCCTTCGCGAACACGTCGAGCAGCCATGAGAACGGCAGCTCCGCCAGCAGCAACCCGCCGCCGCCTGCCGCGAGCGTCGGCACGCCGTCGGCGTCGATCATGCGCAGCTCGATCCCCTGCTCGGGCTGTGCCAGCCAGCTGCGCACGGCGGCGGTGGCGCGGCCGTACAGCGCGGCCTCGAGCTGGGCGCGCGCGGCTTGCGTCTCGCCGGTGGCATCGTCTTCCCTCAGGCGCGCGACCCACGCCGCGGCGACCGTTGCGACGAGCCGTTCCGGCAGGCCGCCGCCGAGGCTCAGCAGCGACGCGAGCTCGTCCTCCGGCGTGTCTGCGATGCCGGGCGGCGGAGTCGCGCGCCCCGCGCTCGCAACCGCGCGAGCGTGTGGCACGAACGCGAGACCGCCCGTCCTCCGCTGAGCCCTCTGAGCGCCCAGCGGATCCGCCGGTCCGCGGCTCGCCAGGACCAGTACCCGCAGGTCGGCGCTGTGCCGGGCCCATGCGTCGAGCGTTTCGATGCACGCGCAGCGCTCATCGCTCAGCACGGCGAGCGTGCGCTCGGCCTCAGCGTCCTCGTGGTCGAGTGCGCGCAGCTCGCCACACTCCCAGCGCAGCCGGTGCATCTGCCCGCCACAGGCGAGCGCGGCCTGCGCGGCCGGCAGGCCGAGCCACCACGGCTGCGCAACTGCGGCGCTCATCGCCGCCTCACGCGTCCTCCCCCGTCGATCTGGTCCACGCCAGCGGCACGCGGATCACGGCCCTGGCGCGGTCGGTGCTCGGCATCACTTCGAGCCGCGTCGCCTTCGGGTCGAGCACCGGCCAGAACTGCACAGTGCCCGCGGCGTGCCCGTCGCCGCCGCTCCAGCTGCCCAGGTGTCCGAGGTAGTGATTGCCGCGATCATCCGCCGCCCACCACGCGAGGGTTCGCTGCTGCAGGCCGGAGTCGAACGGCATGCCCCCGCCCAGGCCCGGGGTCGCCTCGACTTCGAGCTCGAAGCCCTCCTCGGTCGCCTCCAGGCTCATCACGGCGACGCTCACGCCGTCGAACGGCGGCGTGACGGCGCCGATCAGGATCGTCCCCGCCGGGCCGGCCTGCACGCCGCTGCGCGACAGCAGCGAGCGCCACGGCTCGGGCAGCCGGCGCGTGGCGGCGGTCATCGAGCGATTCCCGTGCTGCAGGCTCGCGACGACGCTGCGCACGTCACCGAGCGCGGGATCCTCGGCGGACAGCGCCCCGGCCGCGACGAGCGCGTCGATCGCCGGCTCGAGCATGTCGGGCGCGCCCATGAAGCGCCCAGGTGTCGCGGCGCAGTGCCACAGGTGACGCAGCGCCGGCTGGTCGTTCTCGAGCTCCTGCACCGAGACCTCGATGTGGGGCTGCGCGTCGACGAGCTCTATGCGCGCGCCGTCGACCTCGATCCAGCGCGTGTCCTCGGCCAGCGGTTGATCGGCGGTCAGGTGCCCTTGCCATTCCCCGCCCGAGCCGCTGCCGCTGAAGGGCGCTGTGACCGTGGTGCCGCGGTCATCGCCGAGCTTCACCGACCGTGGACCCGAACCGCCGGGACCGCCGCCGCGCATCCTCATCATGATCCCGCCTCGGCCGCGCCTTGCTCGCCCAGCCTGCCGATCAGCGGGGTGCAGCGTGACCGCGATCCTGGTCGAGCTGGCGCTGAGGCTGGCGTGGCGCACCCGCAGCGTCCCGGTGGGTTGCTCGATGACCCCGTCGCACAAGACCACGCGGCGCTGCTCGAGCGGCGTCGCGGCCGCTTGCGATGAAGCATGCCGGTGGCCTCGCATCTGCAGGTGGTGCCGCATCCCCTCGCCGCGCAGCGCGATCGCGAGCTCGTAGTCGTCGATCAAGCTCTGGGCGCCGTCCGTCGCGATCGCGCCGATCGCCACCAGCGCCCGCGCCGCCTCGGTGAGCGGCGAGTCGCGCGGGCCGCGGTTACGCCAGCTCCCACCCAGCAGCGACCGCTCCCCCGCGAGGCGCAGGTACAGCTCCGCGTCAAAGCCGCTCATCGCGGCAGCGTGCCACATCGCGGCGGGACCCGCCAGACTTGGCGCATGGAGGATCAGGCCGCCGTCGTCGAGGCGCTCGGGGTCGCGCTCGCGGCGCGCGTGCCGGTGCTGCTGTGGGGCGCCCCGGGCACCGGCAAGACGTCGGTGATCCGCGCGATGGCAGCCGCCGCGCAGTGGCCGTGCGAGACGGTGATCGCATCGATTCGCGAGCCCTCGGACTTCGCGGGGCTGCCGATCGTGACAGGTACGGGTGTCGTCGACGGCGACAGTGCGCGGGTGGATTTCGCGCCGCCGCGCTGGGCGGCGCGACTCGCGCGCGAGGGGCACGGCGTGGTGTTCTTCGACGAGGTCTCGACCGCGCCTCCCGCGGTGCAGGCGGCGCTCCTGCGGGTGGTGCTCGAGCGCACCGTCGGCGATCTGACGCTGCCCGACGCCGTGTCGGTGGTCGCCGCCGCCAACCCCCCGGAGCAGGCGGCGGACGGCTGGGAGCTCTCGCCGCCGCTCGCCAACCGCTTCTGCCACCTCGACTGGCCGGTCGACGCACGAACCGTCGCCGACGGCTTCACGGGCGGCTGGCAGACGCCACAGCCCCCCGCCCTGCAGGAGGCCTGGGAGCGCCGCGTCGCGGTCGTGCGCAGCTGGATCGCCGGCTTCGTCACGGTTCGCCCGACGCTCACGCTGGCCGTGCCCGAGGACGCCGCGGCGGCGGGACGCGCATGGCCGAGCCCGCGCACATGGGACATGGCCGCGCGGCTGCAGGCCGCCGCGGAGGCGGCCGCCGTGAGCGAGCTGGCGACGTCGCTGCTGATCCGCGGGTGCGTGGGGATCGGCGCGGGCGTCGAGTTCCTCACGTGGCTCGCCGAGGCCGACCTGCCCGACCCCGAGGCGGTGCTCGCCGACCCCGACAGCTTCGTGCTGCCAGAGCGCGGCGACCGCGCGTACGCGGCGTTGTGCTCGATCGCCGCCGCCGTCGCATCCGACGCCGGTGACGGCCGCTGGGAGCGCGGCTGGCGGGCGTTCGGCCGTGCCGCGCAGTCCACCCCCGACGTCGCCGCCGCGGCCGCGCGCACGCTCGCTCGCGCCCGTCCCCCGGGGGCGGCGATACCGGATGAGGTAAAGGCGTTCGCGCCGCTGCTGCGAGAAGCAGGGCTGCTGGGGTGAGCGTGTCGGCGGGACGTGCGAGCGACGCGGACGCGGTCGGCGAGGATGCGCTCGACGCCCGCAGGCTCGCCGCCGCGCGGCTGTGGGCGAGCACGCGCATGCCGTACCTGGCGAGCGCGCTGTTCGCGTGCAGCGTGCGCTCGAATCCCGGCTCGGGGACGATCGGCGTCGATCGCGGGTGGCAGGTGCACGCCGACCCGCTCCTCGTGCAGCGGCTCAGCGTCGAGCAGCTCGGCAGGCTGCTGCTGCACCTGACCGGGCATCTGATTCGCGATCACGCCGCGCGCGCACAGCGCCTCGGCGTCCCCAGCGACAACGCCCGCGCGCGCTGGAACCGCTGCGCCGACGCCGAGCTCAACGACGACCTCGCCGGCGATGACTGCGTGCCGGATCTCGCCCCCGAGCTGCCCGTAGACCTGGGCTGCGAGCCGGGGGCGCTCGCCGAGCGCTACTACGGCGAGGCGCAGGACGGCCCGCGGCGCTGGGACTGCGGCTCGGGCGCCGACGGCTGCCCGCGGCCCGGAGACGCCGACGGCAGGATCGACCCGCGCCAGGGCGAGCTGCTGCGGCTCGGCGTCGCCGCGGAGATCCAGCGCAGCCACGGCCGTGAGCCCGGCAGCGTCGCCAGCGGTTGGCTGCGCTGGGCCGAGACGGTGCTGCCCTCGCGCATCGACTGGCGCCGCGTGCTCGCCGCCGAGGTGCGCAGCGCCGTCGCGGCGGCCGCCGGCATGGTCGACTACAGCTACCGGCGCCCATCGCGGCGCGCGCACCTGCTCCCGGACGTCGTGCTGCCCACGCTGCACCGGCCCGTGCCCGACGTAGCGATCGTGTGCGACACCTCGGCCTCGATGCACGAGCGGCTGCTCGCCCGCGCGCTCGCCGAGGTCGAGTCGGTGCTGGCGCGCGCGGGCCTGCGCCAGGCGCAGGTCAGGGTGCTCGCGGTCGACGCCGCGGTGCAGGCCGTGCGCCGCGTCAGCCGCGCCGCGCAGGTGCAGCTTGCGGGCGGCGGCGGCACCGACATGGGGGCCGGTATCGCTGCCGCGGCACAGCTGCGCCCGCGCCCATCGGTCGTGATCGTCCTCACCGACGGCTTCACGCCGTGGCCCGAGCGCCCGCCCGCCGGGATGCGGGTCGTCGTCGGGCTGCTGAGCGAGGGGCCTCACACGCCTACTTGGCCGCCGCCTTCGTGGGCGCGCAGCGTCGTGATCGACGATGCGGGGTCGCCGGTCGCGCGAGCGGTGTAGCCCCAGGCGCTCACAATCGGCGCGGGCTCGTTTCCATGGTGTGACGATCTTGCCCGCGCTTGTACACACTGGTACTGTTCGCTGTCGCTGAGGGGCCAGACAGGGGAGATGGGAACGATGGCAAGGACGACCAAGCGAACCCGACTGACGAGCATCGCCGTGTTCGCGCTGACGCTGCTGATCGCCGCCCTGCTGAGCGCTTCGGCGTCAGCTCGGGTAGCCGGCGGAGCAGTGCCCGCTGCCAGCGAAGACAAAGCTCCCAAGATCACCAAAGACCCAGCGAGCGCGACGGTCGAAGAAGGTCACAGCGCGCTGTTCGAAGCCAGCGCGTCGGGCGTTCCGACGCCGACCGTGCAGTGGGAAATCTTGACGCCCGGCTCCAGCACGTGGAGCCCGGTCGCGGGAGCCACCGAAGACCGGCTCACGATCGCCAGCGCGAAGACCTCGGAAAGCGGCGACGACTACCGCGCCACGTTCAAAAACGTGGCGGGCAGCGCGATCAGCAAGCTGGCCACGCTGACCGTACAGAACGCTCCCGTGGTCACGAAACAGCCGCTGAACACGACCGTCGAAGAAGGCCAGATCGCGGTCTTCGAAGCGACCGCGTCGGGGTTCCCGACACCGACCGTGCAATGGGACATCTCGACCGACGGCGGCAGCACGTGGACGAAGCTCTTCCGCGCCACCTCGGACCAGCTTACGATCGCCGGCAACGCCTCGGCGAACGGCAACGACTACCGCGCCGTGTTCAGCAACGCCGCGGGCGAAACGATCAGCGACACGGCGACGCTCACCGTCCAAAAGCTCCCGGCGATCACCAAACAGCCCGCGAGTGTGACCGTCGAAGAAGGCCAGCCGGCGGCGTTCGAAGCTACCGCGTCGGGGTTGCCGACGCCGACCGTGCAGTGGGAAGTCTCGACCGACGGCGGCGCCGCCTGGAGCCCGGTCGCGGGAGCCAGCGCAGACCGGCTCGCGATCGCGAGCGCCGCGACTTCCGAAAATGGCGACGAGTACCGCGCCGTGTTCACCAACACGGCCGGCAGCACGACCAGCGCGATCGCCACGCTGACGGTCCATAAGGCGCCGGCCGTGACCGAGCAGCCCGCCAGCATCACGGTCGAACTGGGTCAGAGCGCGGTGTTCGAAGCCGCCGCGACGGGCTTTCCGACGCCGACCGTGCAGTGGGAAGTCTCGTCGAACAGCGGCGGCACCTGGAGCCCCGTTGCGGGAGCCACCGCCGATCAGCTGACGGTCGAAGACGCCCAGGTCTCGGTGAACGGCGACGAGTACCGCGCGGCGTTCACCAACGCCGCCGGCAAAGCGATCAGCGAAGCGGCGACGCTGACCGTGGCCACGCACCACTACCGCGTGCTCGACTGGGGTCAAAACACCTACGGGCAGCTCGGCGACGACAGCTTCACCCAGAGCGACACGCCGGTGGTGGCGAAAGGCCTGAACTTCGTCACCTCCGTCGCCGCCGGCAAGCGCCACAGCCTCGCGCTGCTGAGCAACGGCACCGTCGTGGCGTGGGGCGAGGGCGCGAGCGGGCAGCTCGGCGACGGTGAGGAAGCGGGCAGCGCGGTGCCTGTCGAAGTCGAAGAGCTGACCGGCGTCAAGGCGATCGCGGCCGGCGCCAACTACAGCCTCGCACTGCTCGAAGACGGCACGGTCATGGCGTGGGGCGGAAACGAATCCGGACAGCTCGGCGACGGCAATGACACCGGAACCGATCTGCCGGTTGCCGTCAAAGGGCTGACCGGCGTCACAGCGATCGCGGCGGGCGGCGAACACAGTCTCGCGCTGCTCAGCGACGGCAAGGTGGTGGCGTGGGGTCAAAACGAATCCGGGCAGCTGGGCGACGGCGACCTCACAGACAGCAACGTGCCCGTCGAGGTCAAAGACCTGAGCGGCGTCAAGGCGATCGCGGCCGGCGGCGAACACTCGCTGGCGCTGCTCGCCGGCGGCACGGTGATGGCCTGGGGCGCCGACGAATACGGCCAGCTCGGCAACAGCTCCGTCGAAGAAACCGAAAACGAAGAAGGGCGCCGCAGCGAACTGCCGGTGGCGGTCGAAGGGTTGAGCGGCGTCACTGCGATCGCGGCCGGCGCGCACCACAGCCTCGCGCTGCTGGCCAACCAGACGGTCATGGCTTGGGGCGAAGACGAAGCTGGAGAGCTCGGCGACGGCAGCATCGTTCGCGACGACGAAACCCCCGTCGCCGTCAGCGGGCTGAGCGGCGTCACAGCGATCGCGGCCGGGGGCGAGCACAGCATGGCGCTGTTGAGCAGCGGCGCCGTCGACACATGGGGCGAAAACAAATTCGGCGAGCTCGGCGACGGCAGCGCGGGCGAATCGAGCGACATCCCCGTGGTCGTCAGCGGCCTCGCCGAGGCCAAGGGCATCGCGGCCGGCGGGTCGCACGACGTCGTCTACAGCGAACCGCCGCCCAGCATCACCAGCATCAACCCCGTGAATGGCCCAGCGGCGGGCGGTACGTCGGTCAGGATCACCGGCGCCAACCTCGAGGGGGCCACGGCCGTCGCCTTCGGCGCGAACGGCGCCACGAGCTTCACCGTCAACTCCGCCAGCACGATCACGGCGACCGCGCCGGCCGGCGCGGTCGGGACCGTCAACGTGACGGTGACCACGCCCACAGGCACGAGCCCGGTCGACCCGAGCGACCAGTTCACCTACCTACCGCTGCCAAGCGTCAAGAAGCTCTCGGCCAAGAGCGGCCCGGGTGACGGCGGCACAGCGGTGACGATCACCGGCGCCAACCTCGAAGGAGCCACATCCGTCGCCTTCGGTGCGAGCACAACCACCGATCTCAAAGTCAACTCCGCGAAATCCCTCACGGTCGTGACCCCAGCGGGGGCGGGCACCGTCAACGTGACCGTCACGACGCCGGGCGGAACCAGCGCGGTCTCCGGCAAGGCGCAATTCGCGTTCACGCCGCTCGTCGAAGGCGTCGCGCCGAACAGCGGGCCGGCGGCCGGTGGCACGCGCGTCACGATCAACGGCGCGGGTTTCGCCCTGGGCGCGGGCGCGACGACGTTCAAGTTCGGCAAGGCGACCGCCACAGAAGTCGACTGCTCCTCCGAGACGAGCTGTACGGTCACCGCACCCGCCGGCAAGGCTGGGAGCGTTGAAGTGACCGCGGAGGTGGGCAAGGGCAAGAGCCCAGCCGATCCCCCGGGAGACAGCTTCACCTACGAATAGTCGGCTGCCCGCGCGCGTGCCGGGATGGCGCGTGCCGGCTGCGTACGCGTCGACGCTGGGAGCGCGTCGACGCTGCGCGTGCCCTCGGCGCGCGTCCACAGCCCCGCGAGGCGATCGAACAGCGCGTGCGCACGCGCCGGCGCGCCGGGCGCCGCGAGCTGCACCTGGCGGCGCAGATCCGCCTCGTCGACCGCGCGCTCCACGAGCTTGCGCTGGAAGCCCTCGATCCACGCGTCGGCCAGGGCGGCATCGACCTCTGGATGAAACTGCAGGCCGACGCTGCGCCCGTGCGCGAACGCAAGCGGGACGCCGTCGGTGCTGGCGAGCTCGCGGGCGCCCGGAGGCACCGACAGCACGTCTTCATGCCAGCGCAGCCATGGGCCAGGCGCGATCAGCTCGCGATCGTGGGTCTCCAGCTGCGACCACTCGAGCGCGATCCGCGGCGCGTGCGCGACCTCGCCTCCGAGCGCCTTCGCGAGCGCCTGCGCGCCGAAGCAGATGCCGAAGACCGGCACGCCGGCGTCGTGCGTGTCGCGCAGGAACTCGATCTCGCGCTCGATCCACGCCTCCTCGGCGGCCGGGATCGAGGCGTCTGAGCCGAGGCTCACGACGAGCTCCGCCTCCTGCGGCTCCGGCCAGCCTGTGAGCTCAGGGACACTGACGGTGCGCAGCGTGTGACCGCGCGCGCGGGCCCAGTCGCCCAGCAGCGCCGCGGGGACCTCGCGTTCGTGCTCGAGCACCAGGATCTGCATCGCCCTAGTGTGACGCGGACGTGATGCGGTAGATCGTCCCGGTTGCCCAGTCGCCCACGAGCAACGAGCGATCCGGGGCGATCGCGACCGCCAGCGGGTTCTGGATGCCTGTGAGAAACGGCGTCACAGAGCCCGCGTAGCCCGAGCCGCTGCGCTGCAGGGCGACGCGCTGCACCTTCGCCACGTTCCACTCCGGCACGATCGCCGACGTGCCGACGCTTGCGCTGAGCTGCCCGGTCACGATCGCCACGCCGCCGACCGCGGCATGTTTGTCGAGCACCGCGATCGGCGCCGGCACGCCCGCGCACGCAGCGCCGCCCTGTCCGTGACATTCCGGGAAGCGCCAGTCCTCGCCTTCGCGAACGAGCGCGAGCCAGTCGCCGGGGGTCTGCGCGCCGAGGTTGTCCTGCTGGTTCATCGTCACGAGCAGGTCGCTCGTGCCGGGAAAGTAGGCGAGTCCGAACGGGGCGCGGATGCGGCTGGCGTACAACCGCAGATCGCTGCCGTCGGGGCGGAACGAGACGATCGAACCCGAGTACTCAGAGCTCGGCGTGCAGTGGTCGCAGGTCGCGGTGATGCCCATCAGAAAGCGCCCGCCGGCCGCCATCACGAGCAGGTTGTTCTCGGCGCCCTTCGCGGGGCCGGTGAGGATCTTGATGTGCTCGGTGAAGCGCTTGCCGTTGAAGCCGCCGTACGCATCCACGCGTCCGACCGAGGCGACGTACAGGCGGCCCCGGTACCACGCCATGCCGAGCGGGTCATCGAGCCCGGACACGACCTTCAACGCGGGCGCGCCGGGACCGGCGACCATGTACACGCCGTCCTCGGTGTGCGTTTCAAGGCCCGCAGCCGTCAGCCACAGCCGTCCCCGGGGGTCGAACGTGAATGCCGCCGTCGTCGGCGGACCCTTCGCGTAGACGCTCGCCCGCAGCCCGGCGGGGCCCTTCAGCCCGGCGCCGATCGCCACGAGCGCGGAGCTCGGGCTGCTCTTGCCGGTCGAGCCGCAGCCAGCGAGCGCGAGCAGCGATGCGGCCAGCGCGAGCGTCGCCCGACGACCGCCAGCCAACCGCCTGGTCGCGACGACCTCAGCTGGGGACAGGACCTGCGCCCGGTTCGGGGCCGCCGTAGCCGGCTGCGGAGCCGGCGCCCGGCGGGGGGCCGGTGTAGGCGCCGCCTGTCGAGCCCGAGCCCGAGCCCATGTTCGGGCAGTGGCCCGTCGGCGGGGTCGTGGACTTCGGCGTGGGTGCCGGGGCGGTGGTCTTGGCGGGTGTCGAGCTGGTGGTGGTCGCGGCGGACGCGCCGGCGATTCCGACCGCCACGCCGCCGGCGGCGAGCGTGCCGGTGATGATCGCGGCTCTGAGCAGCTTGGAGGTGCGCATTGGTTAGAGCCTTCCGATGGGGGGTGCAGGGGTGCTGCGCACCATTATGCGCGTCGCAGCTAAGCGCGAGCGCAGGTTGCGTGTAGGAGCTGTATAAGAGCGGGACTCGTGTCGAACCTCGACCGCCTGCTGCACCGCGTGCCCGAACGTTCCGGCGCGGCCACGCACCGCCAGCTGACGATCTTCGTACGGCGCATCGCGCTGCTCGGTATGACGGCCGCATGGCTGCTGTTCCTCGGCGCAGTCGGTCTCGCGCTCACCGAGCACGTCACGCTGTGGTACGGCTTCCGCTGGGCGCTCGACACGGCCGCGACCGTTGGCGGCTTTCCGCAGCCGCGCACCACCGCGGGCCAGATCATCGAGGTTCTGCTGATCGTGCTGGGCGTCGGTACGCTCTTCTACGCGCTGGCGACGGTCACCGAGTTCTTTGTGGCCGGCCACGTCGGCGACCTGCTGGCCGCACGGCGCATGCAGAAGATGATCGACTCGCTCACCGACCACCACATCATCTGCGGCTTTGGCCGCGTGGGCCGCCAGGTCGAGCGTGACCTGCGCGCGGCGCGCGCCCGCTACGTGGTCGTGGACTCCGACAACCGCAACCGCCATCGCGCCGAGGGACTTGGCATCAGCTTCATCGAGGGCGACGCCTCCGATGATGTGGTGCTGATGCGCGCGGGCATCGAGCGTGCGCGCTCGATCCTCGCGTGCGCTGACTCCGACGCGGACAACGTGTTCATCACGCTGACCGCGCGCGAGCTGCGCGCTGACATCCCGATCGTGGCGCGGGCCGCGATCGAGGACACCGAGAAGAAGCTCAAGCGGGCGGGGGCCGATCGCGTCATCTCCCCCTACAAGGCCAGCGGCACCGAGATGGCAAGGCTCGCGCTGCACCCGCAGCTGAGCGGCGTCGTCGACGTCGACGCGGAATACCGCATGGAGGAGATCCCGGTTGGTGAGGGCTGCGACGGCCTGGGGCAGACGGTCGGGGACATCCGCGGGGGCTCGATGATCGTTGGACTGCGTCGCGGCGCTGACTTTCAGCCTCAGCCCCCCGCGGAGACCGCGCTGCTCCCCGGTGACGTGATCCTCGCGATGGGCACGCCGAGCACGCTCGAGCGACTCGAGGGGCTCCTGCAGGCTGCGTCGAGCCGGCACTGAGGACGGGCGATGGCCGTCTGCGGCCACACGACCGCGCTGGCGCTCGCCAGATGCGCTCGCCGGATAGTCTCTCGCGCGTGCGCGCCCACCACGTTCACGTCGAGCACGATTTTGCCAAGCCGCCGCAGCAGATCTTCGCGCACCTGGCCGAGCACGAGAACCTCGCGGAGGTCTTCGGCGCCAAGGTCACGCGCCTGCGCGACGGCGAGGACGGGCAGCGCAACGGCGTCGGCTCGGTGAGGAAGCTGCAGATCGGGCCGCTGCCGCCGTTCGAGGAGACCGTCACCGAGTTCGTCCCCGCTGAGCGGATCGTGTACCGCATCACCAAGGGCAGTCCGCTGCGGGGACACGTCGGTGTGATGGACTTCGTGCCCGCCGCATCCGGAGGCACCCACTTCGTCTACGACATCCGCCTGGCCGCGCCGATCCCCGGCCTCGCGCTGCTCGTGCGGGCAGCGCTGACGCGGTCGATCACGCGGTCGCTGGCCAACGTCGAGCGCGACGCCTGAGCGCAGCCGCGCGCGGGCGGACGCCGCGAGGCGGCGGCGAGCCAGGGAGGCGACGAGCGCCGCGGCGCGACGCATCCCCACCGGCGCCTATCGTGCTCAGCTCATGACAGCCGCTCCATTCTCAGCCACGCTGGCCCGCGACGAGGCCGTGCTGCGCTTCCCCTACGACGAGGATCTGCGCCAGCTTCTGCGCGCCATCCCCGGTCGTCGCTGGGATCCGGTGGAGCGGGCCTGGTGCATCCCGCTCGGGCCCGACCAGGCCGAGGCGCTGACGCAGCTGTTCGCAGCACTGGCTGACGAGCCCGACGTGAGCGAGGAGCTCGACCGTACGATCAGGCGCCGTCGCGCGCGGCGCCGGCGCGACGAGTGTCTGGTCGATCTCGCACGCCCGGACGCGGACTGGTGGCTGAGCTTCGCCACCGACGGCGCGATCGAGCCCGTGGAGAGCCTGCTCGAGCATCCCGACGCCCGCGATCTCCCCGCGATCGGACGCGCGGTCGTGCCGCTCGACGACCGTTCGGCGGCGCTGCTGGCGGAGCTGGATCGGCCGAGCGCGAGGTTGCGGCTGAGCGAGGAGGCACGACGCGCGCTGCGGGCCCGTAGCGAGCGGGAGGCTCAGCGCGCGTCCGGCGGCACACGGGCCCACGCAGAACGCGCTGCGGGCTCGCGCTACGACGTCGAGTTCCGCCGCGACCGGCGTGGCGAGCACTGGATCCTGATCGCGCCCGAGCGCGCGGACCTGGCCCGCGTGCTCGCAGCCCGCGCCGAGCTGCGCGCGCTCGAGGGCCCCGCCGGCACGCTCGGGCTGGCGGCGGTCGAGCACGATGCCGAGCGTCTGGCGGAGCTGCTCGAGCACATCGAGGACGTGAGCGTCGACCCGCGCGTGAGCGCCTGGCTGACGCGCGCGCGGACGTGGCGCGGCAACCTCGAGGTGGGAGGCCCGCCCGCCCCGAGCGACGCGCCCGAGTTCCTGCTGCTCGGCGACGAGCGGCGTCTGCCGCCGGCGCTGCGCGAGCGAGCCACGAGCGCTCCCGGCGGCGCGACGGTCCCGCTGACGCTCGAGTCGTGGCGGCTGATGGACGGGCTCGAGGCCTGGATCAGCCCTGCGGCCAAACGCTGTATCGCGGCGATCGAGGACGGTCGGCCGGCGCCCGCGGCGGTGCTCGAACGCTCGAGCGTTCACGAGGACGAGACGTTCGTGCTGGCCGCGGGCCACGATCCTGCTCGGTTGCGAGAGTTCGCGGCGCTGCGCGGCGTGCTCGCGCCGGTGGCCCGCCGTGGCGGCGCCCGCGAGCATGCCCAGCTCGCGGCGCTCCGCGCCGACCCGTTCTGCGTGCCCCAATTGGACGGCTTCCTGGCCGACGGCGCCGTGTGGGTCGACCCAGACGCGCTGGAGCTGCTGCAGGAGATTCGCGAGCAGCACGCGCGCGCCGCCGGGCTGGTGGCGCTGTCGAGCGCCACCGACGCGGCCCTGCACGTCGCCGGCCTTGGCGGTGAGCTGAAGCCGTTTCAGCGGGCGGGCGTCAGCTACCTGCTGGAGCGCCGGCGCGCGTTCCTGGCCGACGAGCAGGGGCTCGGCAAGACGATCGAGGCGCTCGCCGCGATCGAGGCGGCCGGCGCCTATCCGGCCGTGGTCGTGTGTCCGGCGAGCCTCAAGCTCAACTGGCTGCGCGAGCTCGAGCACTGGCTGGGGCAGCGCAGCGCCCGCGCGCTCTCCGGCAACGGCGGCGGCGCCGACGCCGAAGCGCCCGCCGCGGACATCACGGTCGTCAACTACGACATCGTCGCCGCGCGCCTGGACGAGCTCAGCGCGCTGCGACCGCGCGCGCTCGTGCTCGACGAGTCCCACTACTGCAAGAACGCCGCCGCCAAGCGCACGCAGGCCGTCCAGCGGCTCTCGCACGCGGTGCCCCGCGACGGCCTCGTGCTCGCGCTCAGCGGCACGCCGGTCACCAACCGGCCGGCCGAGCTGATCTCGCAGCTGCGCATCCTCGGGCGGCTCGAGGACTTCGGCTCGGGCGCGCGCTTCGGCCAGCGCTTCCGCGGCGCCGACGCCCACCTGCGCCTGCACTGGCATCTGCGCGCGCGCTGCTTCGTGCGCCGCCTGAAGGTCGACGTGCTGCCGCAGCTGCCGGCCAAGACGCGCGCGATCGTGCCCGTCGAGCTGGACAACGAGACGGAGTACCGGCTCGCCGAGCGCGACCTCGTCGCCTGGCTTCGCAGTCAGCCGCTCGACCTGGGCGAGCTCGACGCGAAGGTCGCCGCGGCGCTGCGCGCGGAGCGCCTGGTGCGCTGCAACGCGCTCAAGCTGCTGGCGGCGCGCGGCAAGCTCCACGCAGCGCTCGCGTGGATCCACGACTTCTGCAGATCCGGCGAGCGGCTCGTCGTGTTCGCTCGCCACCAGGAGGTCCAGCGCGCGGTGCTCGCACGCTTCCCGCACGCGCTGCACATCCTCGGCCAGGACAGTCCCGTCGCCAGGGACGCCGCGCTGCGCGCTTTTCAGGCGCCCGAGGCCCGCGAGGACAACCAGCTGATCGTGTGCTCGATCGAGGTCGCCGGCCACGGCCTGACGCTGACCCGCGCCTCGAGCGTCGCCTTCCTGGAGCTCGATTGGACGCCCGCCAAGCATGACCAGGCGGAGGATCGCTGCCACCGTATCGGCCAGCAGGACGCCGTCAACGCGTACTACCTGCTCGCGGCGGACACGATCGACGAGACGATCTCGGCGCTGCTCGAGCGTAAGCGCGCGGTGATCGGCGCGGTCACCGACGGCCGCCAGGAGGACGAGCAGGGCGTGCTCGACGCGCTCGTGCGCGAGCTGCGCGGCACGCCCTACCGGCACCTGCGCGCCGTCGCCTGAGCGTGCGTGGCGTCGCAGGCGCCGGCTCGCCTGATGGTCGGGAGCGCCAGGCGCTACGGGTTGATTTCGAGCGTGTTCATGATGTCGCCGTAGTGCGCCACCGCTCTGGCTTCGCCTTCGGTCAGCAGTTCTTCGAGCGGTTCGCAGCGGCTCGCGAGCGTCTTCGCGCCAGAGCTCTCGTAGCGCGCGAGCTGGGCGGGAAGGTATCCGAGCGCCACCCACGCGGGCATGAACCTGCCGACGAACGCGACGGTGCTCGCCGGCAGCGCGCGAAACCTGTCCGCCGCCCACGCTTTCACTTCGCCGCACAGGTTTGGAGCGCCGAGGCCGAGGACCGTCTGCAGCTTGCCCGCGTAGGAGCGCACCGCGCTCGTCAGCGCACGACTGCTCCAGCTGAGGCTCGACACGCTGTGGATGAACGTCCTGATCGCCTGCAGGTCAGGTTGTGCCGCGGCGATCACCATCGCGCCGATCACCTCGTCGCTCATCTGCGTGGATTCCGCGTCCTGCGGAGAGCCCAAACCCGCCCGCGGGCATTCCCGTTGAACCTGGGCGAGGACGCGCAGTGGCTCCGCTTCGGAGGCGGCGAGGTGGGACCTTGCCACGTGCACGAGCGCGTAGTTGGCCTGGACGTACGCCTGCGTGGCGGCTGCGTTCCCGGAGCCCGCCAGCGCGGCCTGCGGCGCGATCGCAAGGCCTGCCGCCGCTGCCGGCAGCGCGAGTAGCGCTCTCGCCCTCATCGATCAAGCGTACGCCACGCCCGCGACGTCGGCGCCACGAAGAAGTGCGTAAGGATGCCGTTTCGCTGCGCATCCATGCCGGTTGCCGCGGGGTTGCCCGGTATTGTCTGGCTCTGGAAAAGCCCCCTCGCGACCGCGGCCGGCGTCTCCAAACAGGCCCACACGCGCACATGAGACGCAACGGATACATCGTCCTGCTGGTCGCGGTTCTCGCATGGGTGCTCGCCGCGATCGTCACCGGCTCTCCCCGCCTCGGCCTGGGCGTGAGCGCGACCCGCAAGCAGAACCGAACCGCGCCCTCGTGCCTGCCGGCGACGCTCGAACAGAGCGCAAGCCTGCCCGGCACCGACGTCGACGTCTCGCCCGAGCCGGGCAGCGACACCGCCAGCCCAGACACCCAGATCAGCTTCCTCGGCACGAACGTCGCCAACATCCGGGCGGTCTCGGTCGTCGGCTCGAAATCCGGTTACCACCACGGTCGCGTGCGCGGCTACTACCAGGGTGACGGCGGCAGCTTCATACCCGAGGAGCCGCTCGACCCCGGCGAGCATGTGGTCGTGCGGGCCGTGATCGGCGGAGGCACAGGCGACAAGCGAATTGCGTTCGACTTTCGCGTCGACACCCCCTATCCGACCGCAACCGTCGCCGCCTTCGGCAACCCGCCGGCAGCGCCCGCCGACTACCAGAGCTTCGACACCATGCCCGGCGTCCAGGCCCCGATCCTCGCCGTCACCGTGCCCGATCACGACCCCACGGCAGGCGACATCCTCACGACCAACGGGCCCGGTCCCGGCCAGTACGGCCCACTGATCTACACGCCGCAGGGCCAGCTCGTGTGGTTCGACGAGCTTTCGCACGGCGAAACGGCGGAGGACCTCAACGAGCAGACATACGAAGGACAGCGGGACCTGACGTGGTGGAGA
Organism: Solirubrobacteraceae bacterium; assembly: GCA_049513255.1. Taxonomy (GTDB): domain Bacteria; phylum Actinomycetota; class Thermoleophilia; order Solirubrobacterales; family Solirubrobacteraceae; genus Palsa-744. The sequence continues at coordinate 126,383 of JBEKWH010000003.1, read as the reverse complement.
GGGCGCGTGCTCTCGCTCGGCTTTGGCCAGGGTGAAGACGTCGTCATGAACTCCAGCTACCAGACGGTTGCGCGCGTCGCCGCCGGCAACGGCCTGCAGGCGGACCTGCACGACTTCCAGATCGCCCCCCATGACATCGCCTACATCACTGCATTCAACCCGATCCGCTGCAACCTCTCGTCACTGAAGGGGGCACGCGACGGAACGATCACCGACACGGCGATTCAGGAGATCGACATGAAGACCGGCCTCGTGCGCTGGGAATGGCACAGCCTCGACCATGTCGCCGCCGGAGAGTCCGAGGTCGAAGTGCCGACGAACGCGACGCCGTGGGACTGGTTTCACCTCAACTCGATCGATCCAGAGCCCGACGGGAACATCTTCATCTCAGCGCGCAGCACCTGGGCCGGCTATCAGCTGGAAGGCGGTACGGGCAGGATCCTCTGGCGTCTCGGCGGCCTGGAGAGCTCCTTCAAGATGGGGCCGGGCACGGAAACGGCGTGGCAGCACGACGGCCGCGTGCTCGCGGACGGCGAGGTCACGTTCTTCGACGATGGCTCGAGCCCGCCGATCCACTCCCAGTCGCGCGTCGTGCGGATTGCACTTGATCTCAAGACACACGAAGCGCACCTCGTATCTGCCTACACGCACACGAGCCCGCCGCTGCTCGCTGCAAGCCAGGGCAACGCGCAGACGCTCGCCGACGGTAACACCGTCGTGGGCTACGGCGGGGTGCCGGCGATCAGCGAGTACGCCAAAGACGGCGCGCTGCTGTTCGACGCCAACCTGCCCTACGACATGTCCTTCTACCGGGCCTTCCGTTATCCCTGGAGCGGGCGCCCGGGGAGTCCCCCCGCGGTGCTCGCCAGCCGCAACGACACCGGCGAAGAGACGATCGTGCACGCGAGCTGGAACGGCGCGACCGAAGTGGTCGCCTGGCGTGTGCTCGCGGGCAAGCGCAACGGGGCGCTTTCGCCGCACGCCACGATCCCGGCGAGCGGCTTCGAAAGCTCTACGACGCTGCCTGAGGCATACCCATACGTGGCGGTGCAGGCGCTCGACTCAGCCGGCCACGTGCTCGGCACCTCGCGCACGGTGCGCGCGATCAGCTACGCCGCCTCGCTTCCGAGCCAACGGCGGTCGGGATGAACCTCAGTAGGCCGGTTTGGAGTTGTGCTTGTGGGGCGCGGTCGTCGTCGTGCTCGTGCTGCTCGTCGCCGGCGTGGCGGTCGAGGACGAGCCTCCCCCTTTGCCGCCGCACCCAGCCACGGCGAGCGTGGCAGCGAGGGCGGCCACTAGCGTTAGCATGGCGGTCAGTGGCGTTCTTCTCATCGGCCGGGCTCCAAGTGTCATCGTCGTGCGGGGGTTCGGGCGCTCACCTTAACAGGCATTTGTGGCGCTGGCCCACGCCGGACGATCGGTCGCAGCTGGAGCGCTCGGCATGAGCGTCGAGACGGCGGCGAGCATGCCGGCAACCGAGACCGGGCCGGCCGACGGTAAGCAGGGCTCGGGCTCGACGTGGCTGCTGGTCGTCTGCTGCGTGGCGCAGTTCATGGTCATCCTCGACCTGAGCATCGTCAACGTCGCGCTGCCCTCGATCCAGTCCGCGCTCGGCTTCTCCGCGCCCGAACTGCAGTGGATCGTCGACGCGTACTCGATCACGTTCGCGGGCTTCCTGATGTTCGGCGGCCGCGCGGCCGACCACTTTGGCCAGCGCCGGATGTTCGTGGCGGCGCTGCTGCTGTTCGCGCTCGCCTCGCTCGCCGGCGGCCTCGCGCCCGATCGGGGAACGCTCGTCGCCGCCCGCGCGGCACAGGGCCTCGGTGGCGCCCTGATGGCTGCCTGCTCCCTGGCGATCATCACCTCCTCGTTCGCTCCTGGCCACCAGCTCAACCGGGCGATCGGCGCGTGGGCGTCGATGAACGGCCTCGGTGGCGCTGCGGGGATGCTGTTCGGCGGCATCATCACCCAGGAGCTCAGCTGGCGCTGGGTGCTGCTGATCAACCCCCCGATCGGGATCGCGGGCGCGCTGATCGCCTACGCGGTCGTCAGCGAGCGCCGCCGCGCCCCCGGTCGCAGCTTCGACCTCGCCGGCGCGCTGACGCTGACGATCGGCCAGATCGTGCTCGTGTTCGGGATCGTCGAAGCAGGCCTGTCCGGCTTGGGCACGTTCGCCGCGCTCGGGCCGATCACCGGCGGCCTCGCGCTGCTCGCCGTGTTCGGCGTGATCGAGGTGCGCTTCGCCAGCGAACCGCTGATCCCGTTCAAGGAGCTGACCAGGCCGCTGCGCGTCGCCAACAACATCGTGCTGCTGTTCAGCGCGTCGCTGTTCCCGATGTGGTTCGTCAGCTCCCTCTACCTGCAGCAGGTGCTGGGCCTCTCGCCGCTGCACACCGGTCTGATCTTCCTGCCGATGACGCTGATGATCATGCTCGTCGCCTCGCGCACCGGCAAGCTCGTCAGCCAGTTCGGCGTGCGACCGGTGCTCGGCGGTGGGCTCGTGATGTTGACAGGCGGGATGCTGCTGCTCGCCAAAGTCGGCTCCAGCGGCAGCCCGATCGTGTACATCATGATCCCCGGGCTGCTGACCGCGGCGGGCATCGCGATGTCGATCGTCCCCTCGACGATCGCCGCCACCCAGGGCGCCAGGGAGGGGCAGGCCGGGCTCGCCTCGGGCCTCGTGAACACATCGCGTCAGGTGGGCGGCGGCCTCGGCCTGGCGGTGCTCGTGACGCTTGCGACCTCGCGCAGCAGTCATCTGATCGGCACCGGCCATGGCGTGCCGCAGTCGCTGACCGACGGCTTCCGGCTCGCCTATCTGATCGGCGGCGGCCTCGCCGCGGCCGCGGCGGTGGTCACGTTCACGGCGCTGCCCAGGCCCGAGGCCGCGCTCGTCCCGGCGGTGCGACGCCTGGCGGTCGCGATCGGCGTCGTCGTCGCGGGCTTCGTGGCGCTCGATGTCGCCTTCGCGGGCTCGCACGGCGCTCCGGTCGGCGCGTACACGACGCGCGGCGCCTACAGCTTCGTCACCGCGCCGTCACTGCACCCGCCGAAGCTCCACAAGGACGGGCCGACGCTCACCGGCGAGCTCGCGCCCGGCTACATATTCACGGCCAACTTCTACAACCTCAACTATCCCCCGCTGGTCGGCCAGAGCGGACCGTTGATCCTCGACAGCAACCTGCAGCCGGTCTGGTTCCGGCCGGTGCCCGAGAAGATCGTCGCCTCCAACCTGAGCCTGCAGACCTACGAAGGCAAGCCGGCGCTCGCCTGGTGGCAGGGACTCGTCACGAACACCGGCCAGACCGAAAGCGGCGAGGACGTGGTCGTCAACCAGCACTACCAGACCCTCGCCACGCTCAAAGCGACCGGCGGCTGGGTGCTCACCCTGCACGCGATGGTGATCTCAGGCGTTGATGCCTGGGTGACCGCGAACAAGAACATCGCCAGGAACCTCTCCAACTATGGCGGCGCCTACAACGGCGCGCTGATCGACTCGGCGGTGCAGGAGTACAACCTCAAGACCGGCAAGCTGCTGCGCAGCTGGGACGCGCTGGAACACATCCCGCTGGGCGACTCCTACGCCACCGTGCCAACCAACGGCTTCCCCTGGGACGCCTATCACGTAAACGCGATCGACCTCGCAAGCAACGGCACGTTCCTCGTCTCGATGCGCAATACATGGGCCGCCTATCTCGTCAACATCGACACCGGCAAGGTCGAATGGACGCTCGGCGGCAAGCACTCCAGCTACACGTTCGGCCCGGGCGCCGCCTTCCAGTGGCAGCACGATGTCGCGCTCGCGCCGGACTCGACCGTCACCATGTTCGACGATCACTGCTGCCAGCTGACCGGCGGCGGCACCTCCGTGCCGGCGACCGGGCCATCGCGCGGGCTCGTGCTCAAACTGGACCAGAGCGCGCACGTGGCGACGCTCGTCACGCAGTACACCGGCAGCGACGACAACGACTTCGAATCCGAATACATGGGCGACATGCAGCCGCTGGCAAACGGCAACTCGTTCGTCGGCTGGGGCTCGGAACCGTACCTGTCCGAGTACAGCCCCTCGGGCAAGCAGCTGCTCGAGGCGAGCTTCCCCGGCTCCGACCTGAGTTACCGCTCGATGGTCGAGCAGTGGGTCGGCCTGCCGCTGTCCCCGCCCGTCGGCGCCGCCCGCCGGACCGACGGCAAGACCACCGTGTACGTGAGCTGGAACGGCGCCACCCAGGTCGTCTCATGGAGGGTCCTGGCCGGGGCCAGCGCCGGCCGCATGACCGCCGTGGCCACGAGCGCCAGGTCCGGCTTCGAGACCGCGATCCCGGTGCCCCAGGCCGAGCAGAGCTTCGAGGTCCAGGCGCTCGACACGGCCGGGCGCGTGATCGGAACTTCGCGGGCGTTCTCGGGTTCGACGCAATGATGAGCCGCGCGCGCCTTATCACCGCGTTGCCGGCGCTGGCCGCGATCGCGCTCGCGCTGGCGCTGGGTGGCTGTGGCGGCGCGACGCCCGCAAGCTCGGCTTTGATCACGGACACGGCGGCGCGCACCGCGGCGAGCAACCCGGTCGCCGTCTCGCCCGAGCCGGGCACCCCCGACGCGTCGCCGAGCACCCAGATCAGCTTCCTCGGCACGGGCGCCACGACCGTGTCGGACGTGCGCGTGGTGGGCTCGCGCAGCGGCACGCACGCCGGGGTGCTGCGCGCGTACTCGACCGGCACCGGTGAGAGCTTCCTGCCGGCGCACCCGTTCGTCGCGGGCGAGCAGGTGACGGTCACGGCGCAGGTCACCACGGGCGGCGCGACCAGCGCTGCGCGCTCCAGCTTCACGATCGCGCACCAGGCGCCGGTCAGCCAGACGGAGTTCCCGATCAACCCCGGCGACCCCCACGCCGTCCAGCACTACTCGACGGCGCCGTCGCTGACGCCGTCGACCGTGGACATCACGACGCCCGCCAAGCCCGGCGCGGCGCCCGGCGACCTGTTCCTCGCGCCATACCAGGGCGTGGGCACGCCAGGGCCGATGATCGCCGAACAGAACGGCGACCTCGTGTGGTTCCACCCGCTGCCGGCGGGCGAGTCCGCCACGAACTTCCAGGTCCAGCGCTACGACGGCAAGCCGGTCCTGACGTGGTGGCAGGGGCGCATCCTCGAGGTCGGCTTCGGCCAGGGCGAAGACGTGATCTACGACACCTCCTACGAGCAGGTGGGCGCCGTCCGCGCCGGCAACGGCTACCACGCCGACCTGCACGAGATCCGGCTCACGCCCGAAGGTACCGCGTGGATCGACATGTTCGACCCGATCGACATGAACCTCTCCTCCTACCACGGCCTCAGCAATGGCGTGATCACCGACTCGGTGGTCCAGGAGATCGACGTGAAGACGGGCCTGGTGATGTGGGAGTGGCACGCCCTGGGGCACGTGCCGATCAGCGAATCGCAGAACCCGGCGCCCAAGTCGCCGTATCCCTGGGACTACGTCCACATCAACTCGATCTCACCGGGTGGGGAAGGGGGATCCAGTCAAACCGGCGACGTGCTGCTCTCGTCGCGAAGCACGTGGACGCTGTATGACGTGGACCTCCACAGCGGCAACGTGCGCTGGCGCCTCGGGGGCGAGCACAGCAGCTTCAAGCTCGGCCCCGGCACGCGCACCTACTGGCAGCACGATGCCGAATGGCAGCCCGGCGGGCTGATCTCGGTCTTCGACAACGGCTCGGATCCGCCGAAGGAGAAGCAGTCGCGCGGGCTGCTGCTCGACCCCAACCTCGCGACGCACACGGTCACGCTGGTCAAGCAGTTCGTCAACCCGACCAAGACGCTGCTCGCCACCAGCCAGGGCAACACGCTCAGCCTGCCCGGCGGCGACTGGCTGATGGGCTACGGCGGTCTGCCCAACTTCACCGAGTACGACTCCTCCGGGCACGTGCTGCTCGACGGCACGCTCGGCAAGAGCGTCCAGAGCTTCAGGACATATCTGTCCCCGTGGAGCGGACAGCCGCCAGGCGTGCCGTCGGTGATCGCAACGCCGGGCTCCGGCGGCACGATCGCCGTCGCGGTGAGCTGGAACGGCGCGACCGAAGTCGCCTCCTGGCAGGTGCTCGCGGGCGCGTCGCCCGGCTCGCTGGCGCCGGTCGCGACGGTTGCCAAGGCGGGCTTTCAGACGAGCATCGCGGCGCCAGCCGCCGGCCCGTACGTGGCCGTGCAGGCGATCAACTCCGCGGGCACCGTCATCGGCACATCGGCGACGGTCAAGGATTAGTGCAGCGCCTTCCCTTTCGCTCCCGCGCACGCGCCGTGCTCGCCGGCTTGCTCTCGCTGGCGGCGCTCGCGGGGCTCGCCGGGCTGGTGGTGCTTCCGTCCGCGCGCTCGGCATCGGTCCCGCAGACGGTCTCGCAGAGCTGCGTGCCGGCCAGCCTGAACGTCTCCGCGGCGCTGGCCGATGAACGGGTGACGGTGTCTCCCGGCCCGGACACGATGGACGCCTCCGCTGCCACGCAGATCAGCTTCCTCGGGGTCGGCGGGAATACTCATTTCCAGCTGGCGGACGTGACCGTCAGCGGCTCTCGCAGCGGGCTTCACTCCGGGCGCCTGGCCGCCTACTCGCAGGGCGACGGCGCGAGCTTCCTGCCGGCGCGGCCGTTCGACGGCGGCGAGCTCGTGACCGTCCACGCCGAGCTGCGCGAAGCCGGCAAGGCGATCCCCTTCGCCTGGCGCTTCACGGTGGCGGTACGCGATGACCCGGGGTCCACGAGCAACGCCGTCGGCACCGGCACGACCACGAGCTCCGGGCCGGCGCCCGCGCCCAAGGAATACCAGAGCTTCCAGTCGCGCCCGGAACTGCGCCCACCGGACGTCACGGTGTCCCCCGAAGCGCGCTCGGCCACGGGCGAGGTGTTCCTCGCCCCCTACTCCGGGATCGGCCAGTACGGGCCGATGATCCTGGGCGAACACGGCGAACTGATCTGGTTCAAGGCGCTGTCGCCCGCAGGCGCGCGTGCCGCCAACTTCCGCGTACAGCAGTACGAAGGCAAGCCCGTGCTCACCTGGTGGCAGGACCCGCTGGTCGCCGACGGCAGCAAGACGGCGGGCGAGGTGATCGCCAACAGCGCCTACCAGAACATCGCCTACGTTCGCGCCGGCAACGGCTACCAGCCGGACCTGCACGAGTTCCAGATCACCCCGCAGGGCACCGGGCTGATCACCGTGTACGACGCGATCGACTGCAACCTCTCGAGCGTCGGCGGCCCGTCCGACGGAGCGGTCGCGGACACGCTGCTGCAGGAGATCGACCTGAAGACCGGCCTGGTCATGTACGAGTGGCACAGCCTCGACCACGTGCCGCTGCAGGACTCCTACTCCTCCGCCGCGCCCACCAGCCGCTCGGAACCGTTCGACTACTTCCACATCAACTCGATCGACGTCGAGCAGGACGGCGATCTGCTGGTCGACTCGCGCAACACGTGGGCGGCATACGACGTCGATCCGAAGACCGGCCAGGTGCGCTGGCAGCTCGGCGGCAAGCACTCGAGCTTCAAGCTCGGGCCGGGCACCAGCACGGCGTGGCAGCACGACGCCGTGCAGCAGCCCGACGGCGCGATCACGTTCTTCGACAACGGCGCCTTCCCGCAGGTGCACCCGCAGTCGCGCGCGATCGAAGTCACGCTCGATCAGGCGAGCATGACGGCGACGCTGGCGCGCAGCTACGAACATCACAACCCGCTCGTCGCCGGCAGCCAGGGCAACGTGCAGGCGCTCGCGGACGGCGACTGGGCGGTCGGCTGGGGTCAGGCCGGCTACCTGTCTGAGGTCAGCGGCAGCGGGCAGGTGCTGTTCAACGCCCATCTGCCACCCGACTGGGAGTCCTACCGGACCTTCGTGCAGCCCTGGAGCGGGCAGCCGCCGAGCCCGCCGGCGGTGGCAGTGGTGGCCTCGCCAGGCGCGCAAGGCGGGGCGACGGTCTACGCGAGCTGGAACGGCGCGACTGAAGTCGCCTCCTGGAACGTGCTCGCGGGGTCCTCCGCGAGCACGTTGAAGCCGGCGGCCAGCGCGGCCAAGACGGGCTTCGAGACGGCGATCCCGCTGGCGCCGGCCGCGGGCGGGCGGGCTCAAATCTACGTGGCGGTGCAGGCGCTCAACTCCGCGGGGGCCGTGATCGGCACCTCGGCCACCGTCAAGGAGTAGTGCCGCCCGAGCCGCCCGAGCCGCCCGAGCCGCCCGAGCCGCCGGGCCCATGCCGCCGGCGCAGGCGCGAGTTCGGCGGGAGTTCCCGCGGCTGACCGGTTTCGCGTTCGGAGCGGCGTTTGCGTCGCGCGGCGGCACTGATCGCCGCGTACCTGGCGGTCGAGAAGTAGTCGGCGAAGCCGCGCGCGTGCGCTTCGGCCAGGCGCCGGGGCAGCGGCTCGCGCAGCTCGGCCGTGAACGCGTGTTCGTATTCTTCGCGCAGGCCTTCCTCGAGCGGGCTTTCGCCGGCGCTGTTGTGCAGCTCCAGGCGCCCGCTGTGGGTGCTGTAGTCGTACAGCTCGGTTTCCTGCCCGTCCGACTTCGGCGTGATCCCTTCGTAGGGCCAGTTGGAGTAGGTGGCGAACTTGGCTTCTGGCGTACGCAGCGCGACGACGTGCAGCGGCGCGTCGGCTGCGTATGGCTCGATCGCGAACTCGGTGACGGTCTCGTCGGTCGCGTGCAGCACGAACGGGCGCCCGGGCGCCGCGGGATCGGCGAGGATGCGCGCCAGGTCCAGGCGCCCCGCCAGGTGCGAGTAGTGCGGGTCGCTGCGCCAAGCGTCGGAGCCGGTTCCGATCGTGAGCAGCAGCGGTGCGACGTCGACGCTCGAGCTGAGCTGCGTGCGAGGCACTTCGGGGGCGGCGGTGAGCGTTCCGCGCGGGTCCTTGACGAGCAGCGGCACGCGGATGCACTCTTCGTAGGCGCTCGCGCCCTTGCCCCGCAGCCCGTGCGAGGCGCCGTACTCGCCATGATCGGAGGTGAACACGATCACCGTGTTGGCCGCCACCTCCGGGCGGCTTTCGAGCGTGTGCAGCACGTGGCCGATGTGGCGATCGACCTCGAGCTGGAGCTTCATGTAGAGGTCGAGGAAGGACAGCCATCTCTCGGCTGCTTCGGGGCCGCTGAACGGCACGGGGCCGAACGACGCGGCGGCGGTGTCCTGAAACGAGCGCTGCAGGCGCGGCTTGTGGCGCTCGAGCAGCAGCTCCGGCGTCTCGAAGTTGGGAGGCAGGCGCTGCACGGTGCGCCTGGCGCTCGCCTCGGGCGGCACGCGGTCGCTCCACTTGTACCACCAGGCGATGTCGTGCGGGTTGACGAACGAGACGGTCGTGCACCACGGCTCCGCGCCACCCTCCGCGGCGAACCAGTCGGAGAACCGCTTCGTGATATACGGATCCACGCGCCAGCCCTGGCCGGGGGCGCCGTCGGGCGAGGGGAACACGCCGCCGTCGAAGCCATAGCGCTCGAGCGCCCGTTCGCCCGTGAACTCCGTCCAGCGGTTGTCGCCGTGGGTCAGGTGCCACTTGCCGAGCCAGCGCGTGCTGTAGCCATGCTCGCGCAGCATCGTCCCCCACGTTGGGAACCCGGGGTCCAGGGTGCTGCCGCCGGTGATCATGCAGCCCGTCTGATGCGTGTACAGCCCGGTCAGCAGCGTCGAGCGCGCGGGTGAGCAGTCGTTGGACGCGGTGTAGTGCCTGGCGAACGACACCGCGTCCTGGCTCAGGCGCTGGAGGTTGGGCGGCAGGCCGAGGCCGGCCGGGTCGGGCGAGCACCACTGCGGGAAGCGCAGCTGGTCGACGACGATCACGAGGATGTTCGGTTTGCCAGTCCCGCCGCCGGGTGTCGTACTCGCGACCGCGGGAGCAGGCGTGCTGGGCCTAGGGCCCGAGTCGCGGTCCGTGTCCGTGGTGATCACCCGCGCCGCGGCACCGGCTCCCGCCAGCAGCCCGCCGGCGATCAGCCCGCGTTTGATCACGGTGCGTCTGTCTACTCTCCTATCCTGCTGCGAGTCGATGTTCTCCATGCGCGTGGTCATCCTAGGGGCGGGCGCAACCCTGGGGCTGGCGCTCGCGGGGCCGGGCGTCGCGTTCGCGGAACAGACGGGCCGCGCGTGCGCTCCGTCGACATTGAACAACTCCGCGCTGCAGGACGGCGCGGTAACGGTCTCGCCGCTGCCGGGCAGCCGCGACGCGACGCCGCAGACGCAGATCAGCTTCCTGGGCGTCCCCGCCGGCGCTCTCAGCGCGATCAGCGTGGTGGGCTCGAGCACGGGCGCTCACAGCGGGCGCCTGGCCGCCTACTCCCAGGGCGACGGCGCGAGCTTCCTGCCGTCGCAGCCTTTCGCCGAAGGCGAGCGCGTGACCGTGCAGGCACGCGTGCGCGTGGGCGGCTCGGTACGAGCGCTGCTCGACGTGTTCGCAATCGCAAGTCAGGACCACATCAGCTCGACGCCGAGGGCCACCGCGCCGGGCAGCGCCACGGAAGTGCAGGGCTTCCACTCGCGCCCCGAACTGCACCCGCCCGTCGTGACCGTGACCGCGCAGTCCCCGGCGGTGGCTCCCGGCGACGTGTTCGTGGCGCCGTACGCGGGTCCCGGCCAAGCCGGTCCGATGATCCTCGAACCCAGCGGCGGGCTGCTGTGGTTCAAGCCGCTGCCGGCCAACACCGAGGCGACCAACCTCGAGGTCCAGGAATACGCAGGCAAACCGGTGCTCACCTGGTGGCAGGGGAATATCAGCATCCATGGGTTCGGACTGGGCGAAGACGTGATCGCCGACGACACCTACACCGACATCGCCCACGTGCACGCCGGCAACGGGCTGCAAGCCGACCTGCACGAGTTCCAGCTCACGCCGCAGGGTACCGCGCTGATCACGGCGTACGACCCGATCGTGTGCAACCTCTCATCGGTGGGCGGCCCCGCCTACGCCGGGCTCACCGACAGCGTCTTCCAGGAGATCGACGTGAGGACCGGCCTCGTGATGTACGAATGGACGAGTCTCGACCACGTCGCGCTCGGGGAATCCTACGAACCCGCGGACCGCTCGAGCACGGAATATCCGTACGACTTCTTCCACCTCAACTCGATCGGCCTCGACAGCGACGGCAGCCTGCTGATCTCAAGCCGCAACACGTGGACCGTGTACAAGCTCAACCCCCAGACCGGCCAGATCGTGTGGCGTCTCGGCGGCAGGCACTCGAGCTTCAAGATGGGCCCCGGCACGGGCACGGCGTGGCAGCACGACCCGCGCGAACTGCCGAACGGCTCGATCAGCATGTTCGACAACGGCGCATCGCCGAAGGCGCACGATCAGTCGCGCGGCATCGTCGTGAGCCTCGATGGGCCGGCTGGGACGACGACGCTGGATCAGCGGCTCACCCACACGCCGCCGCTGCTCGTCGAAAGCCAGGGCAGCATGCAGTTGCTCGCCAACGGCAATTGGTTCGTCGGCTGGGGCCAGGAACCGTACTTCTCGGAATTCGGTCCGGAAGGCGCACTGCTGTTCGACGCGCACTTTCCGGCGCACGCGGAGTCCTATCGCGCCTTTCGCTTCGGCTGGACCGGCACGCCCGCGCACCCCCCGGCGTACGCCTTCCAGCCCGCCGGCACGGCGGGGGGCACCGTGTACGCCAGCTGGAACGGCGCCACGCTCGTGACTTCCTGGAGGGTCCTCGCGGGCACGAGCGCGTCGAGCCTCGACCCGATCGCCGTCGCGCCCCGCAGCGGCTTCGAGACCGCGATCGGGATACCCAACGGCACGGTCGGCCCGTATCTGGCTGTGCAGGCGCTGGGCGCGGCGGGGCAGGTGCTGGGGACCTCCGCGACGGTCTCGCAGCCTTCGCTGTGAAAGCGGAAGGGGGGAGATTCGAACTCCCGAGACGGGGGTTGCCCGCCTGCCGGTTTTCAAGACCGGTGCATTCAACCGCTCTGCCACCCTTCCACGCGAGACACGAAGGCTAGTCCATTCGATGCGGCCCGCCTCAAGCGCACGGCGCGCGCCGTGGATGCGGCGCGTGAGAGTAGTGTTCGGGGCATGGACGAAGCTGACGATCGGGTCGCCGAGCAGGAACTGCGTCGCCGCGAAGCGCGCCGCGCCGTTGATGAGGCAGGCGGAGGCGAGTCCGAGGGCTTCGAGCTGGCCGAGCAGGAGCTGATCGAACACGCCTCCCACGGCGACGAGCACACGCCGGCGCGGATCATGCTCGACGCGGCATCCGAGCGGGAGACTGCCGGTCCCGCGGAGGGCGAGGCCGATGCGGGCGTCTACGGCGAACCCGACGAGGAGTCCAAACCGGACTGACTCAGCCCGCGTCGATCGTCACCGGCGTCCCCGGGACGATGCGCGTGGAGAGCCAGTCGATGCTCGCGGTTGCCAGGCGGATGCAGCCGTGTGAGGCTGCCGTGCCCAGCGTCCCGCCGAGGTCATCGCGCCCGTGGATCGCGATCTGACCGGGTCCGCCTTCGAATTCCTGCAGCACGTTCGAGCGGGCGCTGAGCGCGAGCGCAAACGGACCGCCAGGCTCGCCGGCCTGCATCTGCAGGCTCTCTTCGACGAAGAAGCCGCCGGTCGGTGTCGGTGTGGAGGGCTTGCCGACGATCGCCTGGAAGACCTTGACCAAACGGCCACCGCTGTACACCCGCAGCCGGCGAGCCGCCAGGTCGACGACGATGTTCCACGCGGTCACCGACGGGCGCGTGCCCCGTTCCGCGATCCAGCCGCTCGCGCCGTTGGGACGTCCCGGGAGCAGCACCTGCAGCCACCGCGCGCCGTCGGCCGCGATCGAGCGGGCGAGCACGGGCAGTGTCGTCGGCTCGCCCGTGATCGGCCGGCTGGCCGCGACGAGCGCGACCTGATGCGAGCTGGCTGTTGGTGCGCCGTGCGCGCCGTGCGCGCTCAGCAGCGTCACCAGTTCCTGGGTCGCCTGAACGCGCGGCGAGACGCTGGCGCCGGCCGTCGCCGTGCCGCCGGCTGAGCCGACCGTCACGCCCGCCAAACACGCCGCCGCTGCGCCAAGCGCCACACGACGCCTGAGCAGCGGGACACGTAGAGCGCTCATCCGGTGAAGCCGCCGTGATGCCCCGGCAGCGCCGGGCGTGCGCTCGGTTTGGCTTTCTTGTGTGCGCGGCGTCGTTTCGCGGCGGCCTTCTTGGGCGCGGTTGACGCGCCGGGCGTCGCCGCTGCGGGTTTGGTCGTACCGGTGGCGCCGCTGCCAGATTCGCCGACGACGCCGGGTACTTCGCCCGTCGCGGTTTCGGTGCCACCGCCGCCGCCGGTTTCACTCGAGGGGCAGTTCGACGTGGTGATCGTATTCGTGTCCAAGTTCACCGCGCCGGTGCTCGCCAGCAGCCTGCCGTGAATGGTCGCCGCCGTGTTCGCCGTGATCGTCGCGGAGGCCATGATCGTGCCGACGAAGCTCGTGCCCGTCCCCAGCGTGGCCGACGAGCCGACCTGCCAGAACACGTTGCATGCCTGCGCGCCGTTGATCAGTTTGACGCTCGTGTTGGAGCCCGTGATCAGCGTTGTCGCGATCTGGAAGATGAAGACTGCGTTGGGGTCGCCCTGGGCGTCGAGCGTCACGGATCCCGAGGACAGCAGCAGCGAGCTGCTGGCCGTGCGGACGCCGGGCAGGAACACCTGACCCGCGAGGTCCGTTCCGGCCGAGCCATTGCTCGGGCGACCGGCGGCGTCGTCGTAGGCGGTGGCGAGCGCGTTCTTGGCGCCGATCGCGACCGCGTCGTCGACGTGCGTTTCGCCGAGCACATGCGGTGCGCCGGTCACCGACGAGCCGGGGCTCAGGCCCAGGTCGCCGAACATCGTCGTGGGACCGGTGTTGGTGACGGTCGAGCCCGCCAGCACGGAGAAGCTGGCCGCCGTACCGAGGCCCACTGGCGCGGCCGCGGCGAGAGCGCTGCTTGCGAACAGCATGGTTGACATTGACAGCAACGCGAGCGCGATCGAGGTCGCGCGAAGCACATCGGAGATTCGTGGGACGCCGCGGTTCATGGGCGCCTCCTGACTGCGGTATCGAGCACCGCGATGGAAAGGGAATGGCTCCCCGGTCTCTTCGACCTGCTTGTTAGGCCGACGGTTTACCGGCACAGCGTTAGCCCGATGCTCCATGACTCGAACAAACGTCCAGTGGGCTCAGCGTGTTCAATTTATCTGTCGATTTATAACTATTCGCATGATGCTGGATAGCTGATGATCCGACTGTCGAGCCGCGCTCGCACGGCGCTGATCGGCGCGCTGATCATCACGGTGGGCCTCGGCGCCTCGATCTTTGTGGCCGCTGAATGGCGCGCCAGCGCACAGGAAGCGAACAGGAAGTCCTTCGAATCAACCGCCGCCGCTGTGGGCAGCGCGCTGGAGGCGAAGCTGAGCACCGACGTTACGCTGACGCGCACCGTGCGGGCGCATGCGGTGATGGAAACCCAGCAGGACGAGACGCAGTTCCTCCAGTGGTACAAGGAATTGCAGCGGGGGGCGCCTTCCTCCCCCGACGTCGTCGCCACCTTCATACAGGTTGTGCCCGCCTCGGGCCTGTCGGCGTTTCGGCGGCAGGTCGAGGCCGACCCCGGGTTTCGGAGGCTGCTCGGCAGCAACCTCCAGGTGATCCCGTCCGGACAGCGACCCACCTACTGCCTGACCAGGGCGATCGTCGGCGCCGCCGCGGCGACGAGTCCGTATCCCGGGCTGCTGGATTACTGCGCGCCGGTGGTCCCGGGCATCGGCCGCTCGCCGTACCCGGCCCTGGTGCACACGGCCACAGACACGGGATCGCTGATCGTGACGCCACTGCTCGCGCCTGGCAGCCGTTCGCTCGTCGCGATCGGCGCTGCGGTGTACGGCCGCGGCGCATCGATCGCCACAGTGTCCGCGCGTCGTGCGGCGCTTACGGGCTTCATCGGCACGACGTTCGACAGCGCGAGCACAATCCGCTCCGTGCTTGGGGGCCGTCGATCGGTGATCCTGGCCCTCTACCACCGGAACCTTGGCGGCCAGATGCAACTGATCGGCCGCGCCGGCGCCAACCCCAAGGGGCGCTCTCCCGGCTACCTCTCCGAGCGCGATCTGGGAGAAGGCTGGACGCTCGAGACGAGCGGGACGGCGGACGCGTTCGCGTCGCCCAACGTCAGAGGCATCGTCGCCCTCGGTTTCGGCCTGCTCGTCACGATCCTCGTGTTCCTGCTGCATCGCGTGCTGTCGGGCTCGCGCCAGCGGGCCTGGAGCCTGGTCGGCGAGCGGACCGGCGAGCTGGAGTACCGCGCGCTGCACGATCCGCTGACGGATCTCCCCAACCGGGTGCTGGCGCTCGACCGCGCCGAACAGATCCTCGGCCGCGCGCGGCGTCTGGACGTGCCGGTAACGGCGCTGTTCGTGGACATCGACGGCTTCAAGCAGATCAACGACCGCCACGGCCACCAGGCCGGCGACGAGGTCCTGCGCCAGGTCGGAGCACGCCTCAAGGCGACCCTGCGCGAGAACGACACGGTCGGTCGTCTCGGCGGCGACGAGTTCGTGATGCTGATCGACTCCGTCGGGCTCTACACGGCCCCGGAGCTCGTGGCCGAGCGCATCCTTGACGTGCTGCGCCAGCCGATCAACCTCTCCGAGCAGGAGCGCGCGCCGATCTCCATAACCGCGAGCATCGGCATCGCGACCGGGCGTCCCGGCTCGGCCGAAGACCTGATGCAGGACGCCGATCTCGCGCTGTACAAGGCCAAGGCCATCGGCAAGAACGGCTACGTCAAGTTCGAGTCCGCGATGCAGACCGCCGCGCAGGATCGCATTCACCTGGAGATGGATCTCGCGAACGCGCTCGAGCTGCAGCAGTTCTTCGTGGTCTACCAGCCGATGCTCGACCTCGAGACCGAGCGAGTCGTGGGCGTCGAGGCGCTGCTTCGCTGGCGCCATCCCATCAGTGGCGTGATCGCGCCCGACGTGTTCATCCCGATCGCCGAGGACAACGGCACGATCGTGCCGATCGGGCGCTGGGTGCTGGAGCAGGCCTGCAGGCAGGGCGCGACCTGGCACCGCAGGGGATATCCGCTGAACATCTCCGTCAACGCCTCCGCCCGTCAGCTCGAACGCGGCGAGTACGTCGAGGAGGTTCGGGCGGCGCTGCACGACAGCGGCCTGCAAGCGGCGAGCCTGACGATCGAGATCACCGAGACGGTGCTGATGCGCCAGCCCGATCGGACCGCGCGGCTGCTGAGCGAGCTGAAGGCGCTGGGAGTGCGCATCGCGGTCGACGACTTCGGCACGGGATACAGCTCGCTGGCCTACCTGCGTCAGTTTCCGGTCGACTCGCTCAAGATCGATCGCACGTTCATCACCGGCCTCGAGCTCTCGAGCGAGGCGCACGCGCTCGCGCATACGCTCATCCAGCTCGGCAAGGCGCTCGGCCTGCAGACGCTCGCCGAGGGCGTCGAACAGCACAGCCAGGTCCGCACGCTGCAGCGCGAGGGCTGTGACATGGCGCAGGGATTCCTGTTCGCCCGCCCGCTCGCCCCGGACGTCGTCGAAAGCTTCCTGCGCGACAGCCACGGTCTGGCCGACACGTTCGCTTTCGAGCCGGCTCTGAACACGACCCAGACGTGAGCTACCGCTCCAGCAGGTGCGCGCCCGCACCGGGGCGCACCTCGCGCGCATCCGCGGGCGGCTGCACGTCGGGCGCGAACAGGCCGAGCACGCTGCCGCCGAAGCCGCCGCCGACCACGCGCGCGCCGGCAGCGCCCGCCGCGAGCAGCCGCGTGACCGCCGCCTCGACGGCCGGGGTCGAGACCTCGTAGTCATCGCGCAGGCTCGCGTGCGAGGCGCTGAGCAGGCCGCCGATCGCGGCCAGATCGTCCCCGTGCAAGGCGGCGACGGCCTCCTCGACGCGCTCGTTTTCGGCGAGCACATGGCGCGCGCGGCGGCGCAGCGGCTCGGGCAGCTCCTCGACCGCGGCGCCGCCGGCCTCGCGCAACGAGTCCACGCTCAGCAGCTCGCACGCTCGCGCGCACTCGGCGCGTCGCTCGTTGTAGCCGGAGCTCGCGTGCAGATGCGCTTCGCCGGAGTCGAGCACGACCAGCCGCCAGCCACCGAGGCGCAGCGGCACCGGCTCCACCTGCAGCGTCTGGAAGTCGATGCGCAGCGCGCTGTCGGGCGCGCCGTACAGCGACGCGAGCTGATCGAGCAGGCCCGTGTGCGCGCCGACCCACTCGTTCTCCACGCGCGAGCACAGCTGCGCAAGCTCGGTGCGCTGCACGGCCCTGGCCGAGCCGGGACGCGCACGCGCGCCGACATCCACGAGCGCGAGGCACAGCGCGACCTCGAGCGCCGCCGAGGAGGACAGGCCGGCGCCGGGTGGCAGCTCGCCGCTGATCTCCAGGCGCGTGCCGACGAGCGGGAACCCCGCGCGGGCGAGCTCGGCGACCGCGCCACGCACGAACGCGCGCCACGCGGGCGCCCGCGCGGGCGCCGCCAGCGCGAACTCGTCGCGCTCGTCCAGGTCGCGCGCGTAGGCGCTGACGCGTGCGGCGGCGGGCGAGCCCGCGGGCGCCGGCTCGGCGGACACGGTGACGCCTGCGGCGATCGCGAACGGCAGCGCGAGCCCCTGGTTGTAGTCGGTGTGCTCGCCGATCAGGTTCACGCGCCCGGGCGCGAACGCGACGCTGCGCTCAGCGGGCACGGGCGATCGCCTCGCGCAGCTTGGCGGCGGACTCCTCGGGCAGCGTGTCGGAGATGAACGCGCCGGCGCCCTGCTCGGAGCCGGCTAGGTACTTGAGCTTGTCGGCCGTGCGCAGCGGCGGATAGAACTCGACGTGCAGGTGGCCGTGCTCGCCCGCGGCGTCGCCGGCTGCGACGCCGACTGCGACGGTGGGCGCCTGGTGCACTGCCATCACGTACGGGAACGGCCTGTCGAACAGCGCGTCGTATCCGCGCGTGAGCGTCTGCAGGGCCTCTGCCAGCAGGCGCAGCTCCTCGGGCTCGCAGTCGCGCAGGCTCGGCCGGTGCTGGCGCATGACGACGTGCGCCTCATACGCCCAGCGGGCGGCGTACGGGACGTACACGACGACGCTGTCGTTCTCGTGCACGACGCGCTGTCCGTCGATCAGCTCGCGCGTCAGCAGCGTGCACGGTGCGCAGCCCCCCAGGCGCGCGTCCGCGGCGAGCTCGAGCTTGGGCACGGGAGGCAGGAACGGAAAGCCGTAGATCTGGCCGTGCGGATGGTGCAGGGTGACGCCGACCTCGACGCCGCGGTTCTCGAAGATGTACACGTAGTCGACGTCCGCGCGCGCGCCGAGCTCGATGTAGCGGTGGCGCCAGACCCACATCAGCGCCTCCGCGCGCTCGGCTGGGAGCGTGGCGAAGGATGCGTCGTGGTCGTCGGTGTAGACGACCACCTCGGCCGCTCCGTGCGGTGCCTGGAAGGACGGGAAGCGGTTCTCGAAGACCGCGATCTCGAACGCCGGGAACGGGATCTCGGTCTGCGGCCCATCCGGCCGCGTGGGATCCAGCGGGCAATGGTCGCGCGCGGGCAGGAACGTGCGGTCCTGGCGGTGGATCGCGTAGACGATCTCCTCGCCGCGCAGCTCTTCGAAGCGCTCGGCGATGTTCGCCTGCTCGCTCACCTTGGGGGCCGCATGTCGCGCGTGTAGATGATCAGCGCGCGACCGTCGTCTTTGAGGTGGCGCGCGATCGTGACGGGCCCGACGCGCTCCTCTGCTGGCTCGCGCTCGCCCTCGCGTTCGCGCGCGCCGGCCTGCTGGCCGGTCTCCGATCGGTGGCCCGAGGGGGGCGGCTCGGCTGGTTGCCCGGCCATGCACCGAGGGTATACCCCTCGTGCGCTCGACCGTTCGGCGGCTCCGCAGCGGGTCGATCGGGTGGGACGATCGGGTCCTGTGCGATCACGATGGTTTGAGGATGCGGGTTTCCCGATGGGTAGGTGTGGGCATTCCGCACGGCAGGTTGACTATGGTTCGGGCTAGGCGGAAGGTAGTGGCGGGATGCCGATCGGATTTTTGTGACCTGCGAGCCAGAGGAGGAGCACCATGTCAGACACCGACCAGGCCCACGAAGCAGTAGAGCGGCTTGACTTCATCGACCGAAAGCAGGAGGTCGAGGGATCAGGATTCGACCGGCGCGCGTTCCTGCGCCGTACCGCGCTGACCGGCATCGCCGCCGGCTCGGTGAGCACCCTGTTGAGCGCGTGTGGGTCGAGCGCGTCGACGGCGAGCGGCGCGAGCAGCATCTTCGACTCGAGCACGAGCTACAAATTCACCTTCGTCAACCACGTGACGACGAACCCGTTCTTCGTGCCGACCCAGTACGGCATCCAGGACGCCTGCAAACTGCTCGGATGCACCTACGCGTGGACGGGCTCGGAAACCAGCAACGTGAGCCAGATGGTCAACGCGCTCAACAGCGCGGTGGCCGCCAAAGTCGACGGCATCGCGTGCTCGCTGATCGATCCGACGGCGTTCAACTCCCCCGTGGCCTCGGCGCTGTCGGCTGGGATCCCGGTGGTGGCCTACAACGCCGACGCCAAGGGCAACCCGCGGCTGGCGTACATCGGCCAGGACCTGGAATTCTCGGGCGAACTGATGGGCGAACACATCGTCGAACTGGTGCCCTCGGGCGAAGTGGCGCTGTTCATCGCCACGCCGGGCTCGCTCAACATCCAGCCGCGCATCAACGGCGCGCTGACGACGCTCAAAAAGCACCCTTCGATCAAGACGAACGTGATCGCCACGGGCGCCGCGGTCCCGGCCGAGCTCACGGTGATCGAATCGTATTTCGTCGGTCACCCGAACACGAAGGGCATGTTCGCCGTCGACGCCGGCTCGACGCAGGGTGTCGCGCAGACGATCGAGAAACACGGCGCCAAAGAAACCGTCAAGGGCGGCGGTTACGACCTGGTGGAAGTCACCGAGAAACTGCTCGCAGCCGGCGACATCCAGTTCACGATCGACCAGCAGCCCTACCTGCAGGGCTTCCTGCCGATCCTGGAGCTCTACCTCCACGCCGTCTCCAAAGGCCTATCCGGGATCGCTGACGTCGACACCGGCATCAAGTTCCTGAACAAAGAAACCGTCGAACCGTACAACACGACAAAGAGTCGCTACGAGGGAACGTCCTCGAAGGCCGGCGTCTCCTAGCCGAGCAGCGCTCCTACTAGGCTGCAGCCGTGGCAATCGCCTCTGGCAGCGAAGCTCCCACCAGAGCTCCATCCGAGGGTCCGGCCGGCACGAGCCGGGCCCTCGGCGCGAGCCTCGTCAAGCTCGGACGCCGCTTCCTGACGCTGCGCGAGGGCAGCGTCATCGTCGTCACGATCGCGACGTTCGTGTACTTCGTGGCGAGCACGCCTGACTTCGCAACCGTGGCGAGCTACAAGGCGCTGCTGCCCTACTTCGCCCCGCTGGCGATCTTCGGGGCGGGCGAGGTGTTCGTGATGGTCCTCGGCGAGATCGACCTGTCGATCGGCTCCGTCTTCCTGATCACGCCGTTCCTGTTCGACAAGCTCGCCACCGCCGGCCTGCCGCTCGTGCCGGCGGTGATCGTCGCACTGCTCGCCAGCGCGACGATCGGCCTCGTCAACGGCTTCTTCGTCGCCGTCATCGGCATCTCCTCGTTCGTGGCGACGTTCGGGATGATGTTCACGCTCGACGGGCTCGCGCTCGTGATCTCACACGCCGAACTCGCGGGGACGAAAGGCACTGAACCGATCCACGTGACGTCGTTCGCGCAGGTCTTCGGCGGCGGCACCTACTCGGAGCTGATGTGGGCGGTGGCGATCGTCGTGATCCTGCAGGTCGTGCTCGCGTTCACGCGCTGGGGCGTCTACACGGTGGCCGTCGGCGGCAACCGCTTGGGCGCGGCCGAGGCGGGCGTGCGCGTGAAGCTCGTGATGATCCGCAACTTCGTCATCTGCGCGAGCTGCGCCGGGTTCGTGGGGATCCTCGAGGCGGTGCGCACGACGACCGCCACGCCTGATCCCTCGGGGGCGGGCGAATACCTCTTCCTGGGGATCGCCGCGGCGGTGATCGGCGGCACGCTCCTGCAGGGAGGCTCCGGCACGGTTGTCGGCGCCCTGATCGGCGGCCTGTTCCTCGGCGTCCTGCATGACGGCCTGATCATCAAGGGCGTCAGCGCAGACTACCTGGACCTCTACCTGGGCCTGGCGATCATCCTCGTCATGTCCGTCAACGTCTACGTCCAGCGCGTGCGCAGGGGCTCCGGCCTTGGCTGAGCACTCGACCGGCGGCGCGGGCGCGCCCGAGGATCGGGACGTGCTGCCACCCGGCGAGCGCATGCTCGACGCCGAGACGGTCGCGAGCGACGAGGCGCGCACCGAGGGCGCCCAGACCTCGAGCGGCGCCCCGGGGGAGGAGGTGCTGCGCGTCGAGCACATCACCAAGAGCTTCGGCCCGATCACCGCGCTGCGCGACATCAACCTGACGCTGCGCAAGGGCGAGGTCCTCGGCCTGCTCGGCGACAACGGCTCGGGCAAGTCGACGCTGATCAAGATCATCACCGGCTTCCAGAAACAGGACAGCGGGCGCATGTTCCTGCACGGCGAGCCGTACGAGCCGAAAAGCGTCGACGACGCCCGCGCCCACGGCATCGACACCGTCTTCCAGGACCTCGCGCTCGTCGACGAGCTGTCGGTCTACCACAACATGTTCCTGCGCCGCGAGCAGGTTCACGCGGGGATCCCCTTCCTTGCGAACCGCCGAATGCAGCGTGAGACCCGCAAGGCGCTGGATGAGATCGGCATCAACATCCCGCGGCTCGACGTGCCGGTCGCGCGCCTGTCCGGCGGCCAGCGCCAGGCGATCGCGGTCGCGCGCACCGTCTACGGCGAAGCGAACATCCTGCTGCTCGACGAGCCGCTGGCGGCGATGGGCGCGAAAGAGGGCGGGCAGATCCTCGAGCTGATCCAGCGCTTGAAGGAGGAGGGCAACGTCTCGATCATCATGGTGCTGCACAACTACGTGCACGTGCTCGCGACCTGCGACCGCGTCAACCTGATTGACGACGGCGTGATCTCGTTCGACAAGCCGACGGCCGAGACCTCTGTGGAAGAGCTGACGGAGATCGTCGTCGAGGAGTACCGCCGCGCGCGCGCGGCGGCAAGCACGGCGGACGCCGCAGCGCGGGCCGCCGCGACGCCGGCTTCGCAATGAGCGAAGGCACATACGCGCTCGGCGTCGACTTCGGCACGGAGTCAGGCCGCGCGCTGCTGCTCGACCTGCGCAGCGGCGCGGAGGTCGCGGTCAGCGAGGTCGCCTACGCGCACGGCGTGATCGACCGCGAGCTGCCGCACAGCGCCGCGGAGTCAGATGGTGGCCGGCTGCCGCCCGACTGGGCGCTGCAGCACTCCGACGACTGGCTCGCGGTGCTCGACACCGCGATCCCGGCGGTGCTCGAGCAGGCGCCGCAGGCGCGCGGGGCCGTGGTCGGGCTCGGCGTCGACTTCACCTCCTGCACCGTGCTGCCGGTCAGCGCCGACGGGCAGCCGCTGTTCAAGCAGGAGCGCTGGCGCTCGCGGCCTCACGCGTGGCCGAAGCTGTGGAAGCACCACGCGGCGCAGCCGATCGCCGACCGCCTCAACGAGGTCGCCGCCGAGCGCGGCGAGGCGTTCCTCTCGCGTTACGGCGGGCGCATCTCCTCGGAGTGGTACTTCCCGAAGCTGATCGAGCTGTGGCTCGAGGATCGCGAGGTCTACGACGCGTGCGACGGCTTCATCGAGGCGACCGACTGGATCGTCTGGTTCCTGACCGGCAACGAGCGCCGCCAGAGCTGCACCGCCGGTTACAAGGCGATGTGGTCGCAGGCGGAAGGGCTGCCGTCCGCCGAGTACTTCGAGGCCGCCTACCCCGGGTTCGACCGGCCGGCGGCCAAGCTCGGGGCCGAGTTCGCGGCGCTCGGCACGCGCGCCGGCACGCTGCGCCCGGCGCTCGCCGAGCGCTACGGCCTGCCCGAGTCGGTGGCGGTCGCGGTCGGCAACGTCGACTCGTTCGTGTCGGTCCCAGGCGCGGGCGTGCAGTCGCCGGGCACCTTCGTGATGGTCGTGGGCACCTCGATCTGCGATCTCGTGATCGACTCGACGGAGGTGCGCCTGCCGGGGATCACGGGCGTCGTGCGCGACGGCATCCTCCCCGGGCTGTACGGATATGAGGCGGGGCAGGCGGCGGTCGGCGACATGCTCGCGTGGTTCGTGCAGACGCTCGCGCCGCCCGGCGCCGAGTACATGGCGCTCGAGCGCGAGGCCGCCGCGTTCGGCCCCGGGGCGAGCGGACTGGTGGCGCTCGACTGGTGGAACGGCAACCGCTCGATCCTCGCCGACGCCGACCTCAGCGGGGCGCTGTTCGGGCTGACGCTGCAGAGCACGCGCGAGCAGATCTACCGCGCGCTGCTCGAGTCGATCGCGTTCGGCAGCCGCCGGATCATCGAGAACTTCGAGGAGCACGGGCTGAAGCTGAACGAGATCGTCGCCTGCGGCGGGATCGCCGAGAAGAGCCCGCTGACGATGCAGCTGCTGGCCGACACCAGCGGCCTGCGCGTCAGCGTCCCCGACTCGACGCAGATCCCCGCGCGCGGCTCGGCGCTGTTCGGCGCCGTCGCCGCCGGCTTCTTTGCCGATATCGACAGCGCGATCGCCGCGACCCGACCGGGAATCGCTCGCAGCTACGTGCCGGACATGGACGCGCGGGCGATCTACGATCAGGTGTACGCGGTCTACCGCGGCCTGTACGAGCGGCTCGGGCGCTCAGACGTCGAGCTGCTGCACAGCCTGAAGCGCATCCACACCGAAAGGAGAGCGCCATGAAGCCTCGCATCGGACTGCTCGGGATCATGCAGGAGCTCTACGACGAGATGATCCCCGGGATCACCGAGCATCAGGCCGAGTACGCGCGCGCCGTCGCAGCGCGGCTCGCGAGCGTCGCCGACGTCGACTTCATCCGCCCGGCACGCAACCGCGAGGACGTCGAGGAGATCGTGCGCGAGTACGGCGCGCGCGGACTCGACGGGATCGCGATCGTGATGCTCACCTACGGCCCGGCGATGCGCACGGTGCGCGCGCTGCTGGAGACGCCGCTGCCGCTGATGCTCGCGAACATCCAGCCCGAGCGCGCGGTGACGGCCGCCTGGAACATGGACGACCTGACCTACAACCAGGGGATCCACGGCGCCCAGGATCAGGCGAATGCGCTCGTGCGCTCGGGGATCCCGTTCTCGGTGATCACCGGCGAGTGGGACTCGGACGACTTCGTCCGGGACTTCGACGAGTGGGCGCGCGCCGCGGCGACGGTGACGGCGCTGCGCCGCACGCGGATCGCGCTGCTCGGCTACCCGATGAACGGCATGGGCGACATCCTCTATGACCCGCCGGCGATGCTGCGACGGCTCGGCGCGCTCGTCGTGGCAGAGGACCTCGGCGCGCTGTACGCGCGGATGCAGGGTGTCGCCGACGAGCGCATCGAGGCGCTGATCGCGCGCCACGGCGAGCTGTTCGAGATCGACCCGGCGCTGCCCCACGCGGCGCACGCCTACGCGGCGCGCTACGAGCTCGCGCTGCGCGAGCTGCTCGAGGAGAAGGGCTACCGCGGGTTCTCGGCGCACTTCGACTCGGTCGGCGGCGACGGCCGCTTCGAGCAGTTGCCGCTGCTCGCCGCCTCGAACCTGATGGCCGACGGCTACGGCTACGCGGCGGAGGGCGACACGAGCACGCTGATGCTGATGTGCGCGGCGCAGACGCTGATCGGCGACGCCAACTTCTCGGAGATGTACGCGATGGACTTCGAGTTGGGCTCGGTGCTCGTCAGCCACATGGGCGAGGGCAACTGGAAGGTCGCGCGGCGCGACCGCCCGGTGCGGCTGATCGACCGAGAGCTCGGCATCGGCGGTCTCGGCAACCCGCCGACGACCGTGTTCTCGGCGCAGCCGGGGCGGGCCACCACGGCGGCGTTGGTGCAGCTCGAGGGCGAGGAGGTGAGGTTGATCGTCGGACACGGAGAGGTGCTCGACACGCCGGAGCTGCCGAACGTCGAGATGCCGTACTTCCACTTCCGCCCCGACATCGGGGTGAAGGACTTCATGGATGGCTGGCTGAGCCTCGGCGGGCCGCACCACTTCGTCACGAATCTCGGCTCCCACGGTGGGCGCTGGCGGCGTCTCGCGGAGCTGCTCGACGTCGAGCTCGAGGAGCTGTGATGGACGGGTTGCCGCTACGCGAGCAGGTGCTGGCGGCGAACCTCGCGCTGCCGGCGCACGGGCTGGTGACGCTCACGTGGGGCAACGTCAGCGGCATCGATCGCGAGCGCGGGCTCGTCGCGATCAAGCCGAGCGGCGTGCCGTACGAGTCGATGACGCTCGCGGACATCGTGCTCGTGGACCTCGACGGCAACGTCGTCGAGGGCGAGCGACGGCCGTCGACGGACACGCCGACGCACCTCGAGCTCTACCGCGCGTGTCACTGGATCGGCGGCATCGTGCACACACATTCGCCGTGGGCGACCAGCTGGGCGCAGGCCGAGCGCGAGATCCCGCTGCTCGGCACGACACACGCCGACCTCAGTGCCCAACCGATCCCGCTGACGCGCCCGTTGACGGAGTTCGAGGTGGACGAGGACTACGAGGGAGCGACCGGTCGCGCGCTCGTCGAGGTGACCGGCGAGCACGACAGCTGCGCGCTGGTGCGCGGCCACGGCCCGTTCGCGTGGGGAGCCTCGCCGGCAGCCGCGGTCGAGGCCGCGGTCACGCTCGAGCAGGTCGCCCGCCTGGCGCTGCTGACGACCGTGATCGACCCCGACGCGGGACCGCTCGCCGACGCGGTCCGCCGCAAGCACTTCGAGCGCAAGCACGGGCCCCACGCGTACTACGGGCAGTGATCGTCCTCGAAGAGGGCGCGCTCGACCAGCTCGCGGCGTACGTGCCGCGGCCGGCGCTGGTGGTGATGGACGTCAACACCGAGGCGGTCGCCGGCGCGCGCGTGGCACGCGAGCTCGACGCCGATGTGCTGCGTCTGCCGGCCGACCTGCACGCGACCGAGGACGCCGCCGCGCAGGTACGCGCCCAACTGCGCACCGGGCTCGTCGCCGTCGGCTCGGGGACGCTGACCGACATCGTCCGCTACGCCGCGCACAGCGCCGGACGGGACTTCGTCAGCGTGCCGACGGCGGCGTCGATGGACGGTTACGCGTCGAGCGTCGCGGCGATGGAGCGCGACGGCGTCAAGCTGACGCTCCCGGCGCGGGCGCCGGCAGCGATCTTCGCCGACCCGCGGATCGCCGCGGCCGCGCCGATCGAGCTGACGCGCGCCGGCATCGGCGACCTGCTCGGCAAGAGCACCGCGCGCGTGGACTGGCTGGCGACGCACCTGCTCTACGGCGAGGACTGGCGCGAGCTCGAGCCGCTGCCCGAGCTCGACGTCGCGGCGCTGCTCGCAGGCGACGTCGAGGCGGTCACGGAGTTGCTGCGCGCGCTGATCGAGTCGGGGCTGGTGATGGCCGCGGTCGGCAGCTCGCGCCCGGCAAGCGGCTGCGAGCACCACGCCTCGCACTTCTGGGACCTGCTCGCCGGTCGCGGCAGGCGGCCGCGGGCGCTGCACGGGCTGCAGGTCGGCTACGCGACCGGGTTCGCGATGCGCCTGCAGCGGTTCGCGTTCGGCGGCGGCGTGGCGCTGCCACGGCGCCCGCAGCCGGTCGCAGAGCCGCTCGATGCGGATGCGCGCGCGTGGCTCGGCGAGCCGCCTGCGGACGTGCTCGAGGCGGTGGCCGAGAAGCAGCGGATGATCGCCGCGGTGCCCGCCTCCTGGCCCGACGAGCAGGAGCGCTGGGCCGCGCTGCGCGCGCGCCTGGCGCCGTCGCTAGCGCGGTTCGACCGGGTCGCGCAGGCGCTGCGAGACGCCGGCATCCCAGATCGCGAGCCTGGCTATCTGGGGATCGACGCGCAGACGCTGCGCGCGGGGCTGCGCTACGGCGGTCGGCTGCGCTCGCGCTATACGACCGTGGACTTTCTCGAGGGTCAGGGCGTGCTCGAGCAGGCGCTCGACGAGGCGCTCTCTCCCGGCGCGGCGCGGTAGCGGCGCTACGCCCGCCGGCGGCCGGCGGCCGCTACCAGCGCCCGTGGACGTGCTCGCGGATCAGCCGGTCGTAGACCTCGGCGACACCCTCGAGCTGATCGGAGCGCAGTGGCGCGAGCGCGGCGGCGGCGACGTTCTGGCGTACCTGCTGCACGTTGCGCGCGCCCGGGATCACGGTGCTGACGCCCGGCTGATCGATCACCCAGCGCAGCGCGAACTGGGCGAGCGTCGTCCCGGGGTCGAGCAGCTGCTGGAGCTCGCGCGCCGCGGCCAGCCCGATCTCGTATGGCACGCCGGCGAACGTCTCGCCGACGTCGAACGCCTCGCCGTGGCGGTTGTAGGTGCGGTGGTCGTCGGGCGCGAACGTGGTGTGCTCGTCGTAGCGACCCGACAGCAGCCCGGACGCGAGCGGCACGCGCGCGATGATCCCGACGCCGGCCTCGCGCGCCGCGGGCAGCACCTGCTCGAGCGGCTTCAGGCGAAAGCAGTTGAGGATGATCTGCACGCTCGCCACATGCGGACGCGCGATCGCGCGCAGCGCCTGGGCGCAGGTCTCGACCGAGACGCCGTAGGCGCGGATGTGGCCGTCGTCGACGAGCTCGTCGAGCGCTGCGAAGACGGAGTCGTCCTCGTAGACCTCATCGGGCGGGCAGTGCAGCTGCACGAGGTCGATGCACTCGAGGTCGAGGTTCGCGCGCGAGCGCTCGTTCCAGGCGCGGAACGCCTCGCGGTTGTAGTTCTCGGGCAGCTGCGCGACGCGCCGGCCCATCTTCGTCGCGACGAAGATCTCCGGGTGGCGCGCGTGCAGCTCGCCGCAGAACTGCTCGCTGCGCCCGTCGCCGTAGACATCGGCCGTGTCGAAGAACGTGACGCCGGCGTCGACGGCGGCGTCGAGCACCGCGTGCGCATCCTGCGGCGCGACCGTGCCCCAGTCGGCGCCGAGCTGCCAGGTGCCGAGGCCGACAGCGCTGACGCTGCGTCCGAGTCGCTCGATGCGCCGCTGCTCCATCGCCCGCATGCTCGCAGCTCTACGCAAGCAGTGCCAGAAGCTCGTCGGGACGCTCGACGATGATGTCGGCGCCGCGGAGCTCCTCGCGATCGCCGATGCCCCAGGTGACGCCGATCGCGCGCAGGCCGCAGGCGCGCGCGGCGTCGACGTCGTAGAAGCGGTCGCCGATGACGACGGGGTCGCGCGCGCCGAGCTCGCGCTGCGCGCGCGCGACGGTCTCGGCCTTCGGCTCGTCGAGCTCGGGCGCGCTGACGACCGCGAACTCGAGCCCGAACCGCTCGAGCAGCGGCGCGACGAACTGGCGCACCTTCGAGGTCGCGAGCGCGCGCGGCAGCGTGAGGCTGCGCAGCAGCTCGGGCATCCCGTCGATCAGCCGCGTCTGCTCGAGATAGACGCGGGCGAAGATGTCGTGGTAGGTGGCGACGGCCGCCGCGACGAGCTGCGAGTCCTCGGCGGCGCCGGTCAGCTCGGCGAACGCGCGCAACGCCGGTGGGCCGATGAAGCGCGCGGTCTCGGCGCTGCTGATCGGCGCGAAGCCGTGCGCGAGCAGCGCGCCGTTGATGGCCGTCTCGACCGGCAGGCGCGAGTCGATGATGACGCCGTCGAAGTCGAAGATCGCCGCGTCGGCGGGCGGCGTCAGCGGCATGCGCGCAGTGCCGGGTAGAGCGCGCGAAACTGCTCGCGCCCGGCGCGGTAGGGCTCGATCCAGTCGGGCACCGGCTCGATCAGCTCGCGCGGGCGCACGGTCGCGGCGACGGCGGTGGGGACGTCCGGCCAGACGCCGCCGGCGACGCCGCCGAGCAGCGCGGCGCCGAACGCCGCCGCGTCCTCGACGGCGACGCGCTCGAGCGGCAGCTCGAGCACCGAGGCGACGATTCGCAGCCACTCCTCGCTGCGCGAGCCGCCGCCCGACACGCGTCCGAGTGCCGGCCGCCCGCCCAGATCGCTGATCAGATCGAGCGAGTCGCGCAGGCCGTAGGCGACGCCCTCGAGCAGCGCGCGCACGAGCGCGCCGCGGTTGTGGCGCAGGCCGAGGCCCGCGTAGGCGCCGCGCGCGTCGGGATCGTCGTGCGGCGTGCGCTCGCCGGCGAGATACGGCAGGAACGTGAGCCCCTCCGTCGTTGGCGGCCACGTGCTCGCCTCGGCGGTGAGCACGTCGTAGTCGGCGTCGAGGATCGCCTGCAGCCAGCGCAGCGAGCCTGCCGCCGAGAGCATCACGCCCATCGCGTGCCAGGTGTCCGGAATCGCGTGGCAGAACGTCTGCACGCGCACCTGCGGGTCGGCGGCGAAGCGCTCGAGCGCGGCGAACACGACGCCGGAGGTGCCGAGCACGACCGACACGATCCCGTCCCCGCCCGCCCGATCGACGCCGACGCCGAGCGCGCCGGCGGCCTGGTCGCCGGCGCCTGCGGCGACCGGCACGCCGCCGGCGGTCGCGCCGCTGACCTGCGCGCTCTCGAGCACGCGTGGCAGCCACTCGGGCGCGAACGCGAGCGCGTCGAGCATCTCCTCGCTCCA
The DNA here is from genome assembly GCA_049513255.1 of Solirubrobacteraceae bacterium. GTDB lineage: Bacteria > Actinomycetota > Thermoleophilia > Solirubrobacterales > Solirubrobacteraceae > Palsa-744. Next base: position 96,785 of record JBEKWH010000003.1, on the reverse strand, counting down.
GCGCCGCTCGGCGACGTCCAGCAGCAGCGTGCCGGAGGCATCGTTGACGTCGGTCGCGTGCTCGCCGCAGAGGCGCAGCCGCACGTAGTCCTTGGGTAGCGCGATGTGCGCGATGCGCGCGAACACGTCCGGCTCGTTGTGCCGCAGCCATAGCAGTTTCGGCGCGGTGAAGCTCGTCAGCGCGCGGTTGCCCGTCAGCGCGATCAGCCGCTGCAGCCCGAGCGTCGCCTCGATCTCCTGGCACTCCGCGCTCGTGCGCTGGTCGTTCCAGATGATCGCCGGGCGCAGCACGCGGTCATCGGCGTCGAGTGCGACCAGGCCGTGCATCTGACCGGACAGCCCGATGCCCTCGGGGGCGCCGGCGGCAGCCTGCAGCCGCGCCAGCACCGCCTCCGCCGCGCGCCACCAATCCTCAGGATCCTGCTCAGCCCACCCGGGGCGCGGCGTCGAGAACGAATAGCCGGCGTCGGCGGCCGCGATCACACTGCCGTCGGCATCGAGGGCCAGCCCCTTGACGCCGCTCGTGCCGACGTCCAGCCCGAATACGCTCACGTGGGCTGGGCGGAGGGTCGCGCTCCGCTCACGCGTCTACTCCGCTCACGCGCCGAGGGCGGCGTAGACGAGCTCGTAAGCGGTGACGGCGTCCTTGCGCGACTGCGCCTCGCGCAGCGCGTCGTCGTCGATGCGCGCTGCGATCGAGTCGATGAAGTTCCACTGGATCACCGAGCGCTTGACCGCGCCGACCTGATCCTCGGTGTACGGGTAGAGGTCGAGGCCGAGCCGTTCGCCGTTCTCGCCGTAGCCGCAGCGGCGCAGCTCCAGCGCCAGCTCGATCGTCTCCATGAACGCCGTCGCGCCGACCATGTTGTCGTCGTCGAACGTGCCCCAGCCGGAGTTCCCGTGCTGATGGCCGAGCAGCCCCTCGGAGTGCAGCAGCGCGGCGTACTCCGGCAGGTGCTCGTCGTTCATCAGCAGGTGCTGCCAGTCCATGTTGATCTGGACGTTGTCGAGCCCCTCGGCGCGCAGCTTGTTGGCGACGTAGATCGTCATGCCCATGTTGCGCATCAGGATCTTCATCGCCGGCTCGGAGCACTTGTGCTCGAGGAACAGCTTGACCCCGTGGCGTTTGCAGATCTCCGCGGCCTCGCCGATGCCCTCGATCAGCCAGTGCCACGATTGCACGTAGGGTGTCTGGAACGGGTAGTTGTAGCCCTCGACCCCGGGCCAGATGATCATGTTCGCGCCCAGCCCGCCGGCGAACTCGGCGCCCTCGCACACGATCCGCCGCGCCTCGGCGCGCACGTGCTCGTCGGGGTTGACGAGGCCGCCGCGCCCGAAGCGCGGGTCGAGGTGCAGCCCGCCGGCGATGCAGTAGACGTCGTGCTCGCCGAGGGCGTCCTGGACGTCTGCGATGTTCTCGTGCGAGAGCTCCTGGGGGTAGTGGAACTCGTAGCCGTCGATCAGATCGCCGAGGCCCGCGACCGCGCGGTGCACCTTCTCTGCGACCGGTTCCGCGTCATAGGCGTGCCCCGGCTGGTAGCCGCCTGGGACGAAGCGCGTGATCATCGGACCGAACGCCCAGATGCCGAGACTCGTCTTCATCGCTCTACCTCCGTCGGTTGGTTGGCTTCGGCGCTCGCGTACAGCGCGGCGATCACGCGCGCCTGGGCGAGCGCGTCCTCGCGTCCGTAGCGCGGCGCCTGCTCACCGGCGACCGTTGCGGCGAAGTCCTGGAGCTCACAAGCGTACGGGTTGAGCGGCTCGACCGCGACATGCTCGACCGAGCCGTCGGCGCGGCGCAGCTCGATCGCGGGGCTGCGGGCGTGCCAGGGGTCGTCGAGCCACAGGACGCCGCGCGTGCCGGTCACCTCGAGCTCGTCGCGCGCGGCGAGATCGAGGCCGCAGTCGATCGTGGCGAGCACGTCGCCGGCGAAGCGCAGCAGCCCGGTGAGGCGCACGTCGACGCCGTCGCCGCCACGCACCTGCTGGGCGCTGACGGCGAGCGGCTCGCCGGCGAGCAGCCGCGCGGCGCTGACGCAGTAGCAGCCGACGTCCATCAGCGCGCCGCCGTCGAGCGCCGCCTGCAGGCGCAGATCGCCGGCGCGCTCGAGCAGGAACGAGAACGAGGCCCGGATCAGGCGCAGCTCGCCGATCTCCCCGAGCAGCTCGAGCAGCCGGCGCGCCTGCAGGTGGTGGCGCCACATGAACCCCTCGGCGAGCACGAGGCCGCCGCGCTCGGCGGCGTCGAACGCGCGCTCGACGTCGGCGGGATGACGCGACAGCGGCTTCTCGCAGAGCACGTGCCGGCCGGCTTGCAGCGCGCGCAGCGACCACTCGACGTGCAGTGAGTTGGGCAGCGCGATGTAGACCGCGTCGATCTCCGGATCGGCGAGCAGCGCCTCGTAGGAGGCGTGCGCGCGGGGAACGCCCAGCGCCTGCGCCTGCGCCTCGGCACGCGCGCGGTCGCGCGAGCCGATCGCGACGACCTCGACACCGGGCACCTCGCGCGCTCCCGCGACGAGCAGCTCGTTGATCCGTGCCGTTGAGAGCAGGCCGAGCCGCATGAGAGGCGCCTCGGTGCGGCTAGACCGCTGGCGTGTGCGGCTCGCCGACCGGCGCGGCGACGGGCGCCGGCTCCTGGGCCTGGACGACCGTTGCGGCAGGCTCCGGCGCGGGCGTGATCGCGGTGGTGGTCGGAGTGGTGAGCGACTCCTTGAACTCGCGCATGCCCGACCCGATCGACCGCCCCATTTCAGGCAGCCGCTTCGCTCCGAACACGAGCAACAGCACGATCAGCAGGAAGGCGATGTGAAGCGGATTGTCAAGACCCATGGTTCCTCGGCTCCCGAAAGTAGATTCCCATTCCGCGTGGCGGCGGGCTTACGGCGTGCACGACAACGCTACTCCCCTGCGTCCTCGAGAGCGGTGCCGCTCAGCCGCTGCTCGAGCGCGCCCAGATGTTTATCTCGCTCTCGACGGCGTGGCGGTCGATCTCGGCGAGCTCGTCGGCGGAGAACTCGAGGTTCGACAGGGCCGCGAGGCTCTGCTCCAGCTGGCCGACGCTGCTCGCGCCGATCAGCGTGGAAGTCACCCGTGGGTCGCGCAGCACCCACGCGATCGCCATCTGCGCGAGCGACTGGCCGCGTCGCACGGCGATCTCGTTCAGCGCGCGGACGCGCGCGAGGTTCTCCTCGCTCAGCAGACGCTCGTTGAAGGCCTCGCCGCGGCGCACGCGCGAGTCCGCGGGGACGCCGTCCAGGTAGCGGTCGGTGAGCAGCCCCTGCGCGAGCGGCGAGAACACGATCGCGCCGACGCCGCGGCGCTCGAGCACGTCGAGCAGCCCCTCCTCGATCCAGCGGTTGAGCAGCGAGTAGGAGGGCTGGTGCAGCAGCAGCGGCGTGCCGAGCTCGGTCAGGATCTCGATCGCCTCCTCGGTGCGCTGCGGCGAGTAGGAGCTGATCCCGACATACAGCGCCTTGCCCGCGCGCACGGCGCTGTCGAGCGCGCCCATCGTCTCGCGCAGCGGCGTATCCGGGTCGAAGCGGTGCGAGTAGAAGATATCGACGTGGTCGAGGCCCATGCGCGCGAGGCTTTGATCGAGGCTCGCCAGCAGGTACTTGCGCGAGCCCCACTCGCCATACGGCCCCGGCCACTGGTCGTAGCCGGCCTTGGTGGAGATGATCAGCTCGTCGCGATAGGGCCGGAAGTCCTCCTTGAAGATGCGCCCGAAGTTGGTCTCCGCGGCGCCGTACGGCGGCCCGTAGTTGTTGGCGAGGTCGAAGTGCGTGACGCCGAGGTCGAACGCCCGCCGCAGCATCGCGCGGCTGTCCGCAAGCGGTCGATCGTCACCGAAGTTCTGCCACAGGCCGAACGAGATCGCCGGGAGCTGGATGCCGCTGGCGCCGGCACGGCGGTAGGGCATCCGCTCGTAGCGGGCCTCGTCGGGGAGATAGGTCGGCGCGGCGCGTGCTGGGTTGTACGGCATGGCGGCAGCCTATCGCTGTAGCGCAGCTGGAGCCGGGGTCGGCGCGAGAGCCTGCGCCCGCAACGGCGTCAGCGGCCGCACGCGAAGCCTGCGGCGCACTCGTCAGCCTCTAAACTGCCATGCCGACCTCGGGAGAGGTGGCCGAGAGGCTGAAGGCACTCGCCTGCTAAGCGAGTATGGGGGTTAAACTCCATCGCGGGTTCGAATCCCGCCCTCTCCGTAGACCACACGGCGCCGCTGAGTCTCAGTTGCTCACGGGAGATCGAGCACCAACAGCAGGGCATCCTCGACGGTTCGCAGTTCCTCGTGGGATAGATGCGCGATTCGATCGCCAAGCGCTCGGGCGTCGACGGCGCCGACCATCTCGCAGAGCACCTGCGTTGGCTGGTCGGCAATCGTGACCTCAGGATGAAAGCTGGCTGCGAACGCTGAGCGCGACGTCGGGCAGATGACGACGGTGGAGAGGGCGAGCAGGTCGTCGGCTTGGACGATCACCGCGTAGCGGCGGCCCTCCTGAACGTGCCCACGCTCGCCGGGGAGCTTGATCCGGTGGACATCACCACGGACCACGCAGCGTCTCCATGAGGTTCGCGACGTCTCGCGCTTCTCGCACGTATCGCTCGTCCTGCATGAGGCGCCTCGCCTCCGCCGCGAGACCGCTGCGCCGACGCTCGCGCTCGGCCGTCTCGGTGATCGCCTGCCGCGCAGCCTCTGCGCGGCTCAAGCCTCGCCGCCTAGCGATCTCGTCGAGTGCGCTCAGCCCGTCGCGTCCGAGACGCAGTGAGAGCGGATGTGGGGCCGATGCCACGCCCATAGTGTAGCGCGGATCGCACTACAAACCTGATGTGCCATGAGCGATGACCCGTGCCCCACGGCTAGTTGCGGCCCCCAACGGCGCTTGACGCCACGCCTGGGCGCGCCGCGTCAACGCTCCCGCAGCATCCCTCGCACGGCCTCCTGGAAAGCGCCGGTGGTGAAGCATTGCGGCTCGGCGAACTCCTCCATCGCCAGCGTGCTGTCCCAGCTCCCATCAGCGGCGGCGCGCAGCAGCGGCTTGGTCATCGCTAGCGCGTGCGGCGGCAGCGCGGCGATCCGCGTGCACCAGGCGTCCGCGGCCACAAGCAGCTGCTCGTGCGGGACGACTTCGTGCACGAGCCCGAGCTCGAGCGCGCGCTGCGCGTCGAGCTGCTCGCCGCCCGCGTAGTACGCAAACGCGCCCTGGTAGCCAAGGCGCCGTGTGATCGCCCATGAGGTTCCCACCTCGGGCAGCAGCCCCAGCCGACCGAACGCGGGGACGATGCGCGCTCGCTCGGAGGCGATCGCCAGGTCGCATGTCAGCGCCCACGCAAGGCCGACGCCGGCCGCCGGGCCGTTGATGGCGGCGATGAACGCGATGTCACTGCGCGCGATCAGCCGCACGATCCCGCCGAACTCGTAGCGGATCCAGCGCCAGATGTCGGTCGCGCCCTCCGGAGCGGCCAGCGCCGCCGGCGCGCCGTCCATCATCCGCAGGTCGCCGCCGGCAGAGAACCCGGGATCGGCTCCGGTGATCACGATCGCTCGCAGCGCGCGGTCGGCGAGGAGCTCCTCGAGCGCGGTCTTGAGCTGCTGCACGAGGGGTGCGCTCAGCACGTTGAGCTTCGCCGGGTCATCGAGGGTCACGACGGCGCGGTCGGCGCCACGTTGAACTCGAACTACTGATTCGGACTGCTCGCGCCCGTCGGACACGAGCTCGTCGTAGAAAGTCATGAGGCCTCCTTGAGGGTCTGCCACGCGGCGTCGGCGAGCTCGTCGGCGATGGCGCCCGGCACGCGTTTGGCGCGCCCGGCGACCCAGTGGCGGGTGTACTCGTGCGCCGGGCCCAGCCACAGCGCGTGGATCAGGTCGAACGGCAGGTCGCGCAGCACGCCGTAGTGGACGTGCAGCTGCCACCACGCGGTTGCCTGCGCGAAGAACAGCCGGTTGTGCGCGCGGAGCTCGGCATCGTCCGCTGGGCGCTCTCCGAGCAGGAACGCGGCCGCGCTGCGATTGGCGCTCACCCAGCGCAGGTAGAAGCGTACGCCCGCCTTGACGCCGTCCTCGGCGCTTGCGCGCGAGCGAAGCTCGGCGAGGAAGCCGTTCTGAAAGTCGCTCGTCAGCTGCGCGTACAAGGCGCCCGCGAGCCCGGCCTTGTCGGGGAAATGGTAGTAGAGCGCGCCCACGCTAACGCCTGCCTCGCGGCGAATGTCCTCGAGCCTCGCCCCCACTGCGCCATCGGCGTCGAACCTCGCCAGCGCCGCCTGCAGCAGGCGTTCGCGGGCTGACAGATCCCCTCGCACGCGGGCGGCCGGCTCACCCGTGGCGCTTGCCTGTGCTGGGGGCATGCAGAAACATTATCGATATATACCGAGGAAAGCTCGGTCCTGAGCGCGCGCACGCCCCACGCGTCGAGGAGTAGCATGGCCCCGCAACGGTGCTCGCCGACAAGCGGCTTCAAAACGACTCTCTCGAAAGGCGACCATGGGACTCGCAGACCGACTCAAGGACCTGAAGACAAAGGCCGTGGATGCGACCGCAGAGCGCAGCGACAAGATCCACGAAGTGGTGGAGAAGGTTGCCAGCACCGCCGATGAGCGCACGGGCGGCAAGTATCACGAGCGGATCCAGAACGCCGGCGCCAAGGCCGGCAGTCTCGTCGACGGTCTCAAGGAGCAGGCGGGAGCTGGCGACTCGGCGAGTGCGCCGCCCGACGCCGATGCCGCGGAGACGGCACCCGTTGCAGACGCGGTGCCGGTGGCAGACGCCGCCGACTCTGCGCCGGCTGCAGACGCGGACTCTGCGCCGGCCGCTTAGCCGGCGAGCGCCGCGCGCAGGACGCCGCCCATCTCGGCGACGGCCGCGCGCGGTCCGGGGCTGCCGGTGAGCATGTGAATGAAGCCGTGCACATAGCTGGGGTGACGGCGAAGCAGGGCGCGCGCTCCAGCCGCACGCAACTTGGCCGCATACGCCTCGCCCTCGTCGCGTAGCGGGTCAAAGCCCGCGGTCACTACGAGCGCGGGCACGGCCGCGCTGAGATCGTCCGCGAGCAGCGGTGAAACGCGTGGGTCGCGCCGGTCGGCGTCGGGGCCGAGCAGCTGCTGCTCGTACCAGTCCATGGCCGGCTTGGTGAGAATGAAGCCCTCGGCGAACGTCAGCCGCGACCCTGAGGTCTCGGCAAGGTCGGTGACCGGATAGATCAGCAGCTGGAACGCCGGGGCGGGGCCGGGGCCTGCGACTGCCTGCTGGGCGGTCACAGCGGCCAGGTGCGCGCCGGCGCTGTCGCCGGCGACCGCGACCCGCGCGGGATCGGCGCCCAGCCGCTCGGCGCCGGCGACGGCGTCGTTGAAGGCCGCGAGCGCATCGTCGAGAGGAGCCGGGAAGCGATGCTCGGGCGCGAGGCGGTAGTCAACGCTGAGGACGCGTGCGCCGGAGGCGTTTGCCAGCAGCCGGCACGGTTGATCGTGGGTGTCGAGGTCGCCGGCCACCCAGCCTCCGCCGTGGTAGTAGACGACCAGCGGGCTCGCTGTCTCGCCCTGTGCCTCGGCTGGCACGAACAGGCGTGCCGGCAGCGGTCCTGCGGCACCGGCGATCGTCGTGTCCTGAACGCTCGCGATCGTAATCGGCGCTCCGGCGAGGACGCGCACGGAGTGACGAAGTTCCGCGCGCGCCTCGGCCGGCGTGCGGCTCGCGGGCGGCGGCGGCGGATTGCGCTCGGCGAGCTTGATCAGGACCTGTGTGTCGAGATCGAGCTCGAGCCCGTCGCGCGTGATCGGGGGTCCGGCGAGACGCCGCTTCGCGCTCGCCGGCAGCGCGCCGACCGTCAGCGTCGCGAGCGTCTCGAGCCTGAGGGTGAGCTCACCTGCCACGCCGGCATGCTCGCAGACGCGGGCGCGACCGCGCCTGCCCGCGCGCCGTTCGGATCCAAATATTCGGTTTGAGCCTAAAGCTCGCACTTGTATCCACTTGTCGCTTTTTGCGGCCCAGGCCGGTACGATTGGGCGATGGGGATGGCTCGCTCTGGGGAGGGGCAGCAGCCGACGCGTCCGCTCACACGGGTGGTGGGGGCGTTGCTAGTCGCGTGCGCGCTGGCGGTAGCTGCTGGCTCGAGCGCCGCCGTCGCGAGCGCATCCACCGCGCCTGCATCAGCGGCGGTTGCACCGTCGGGTTACCGCGTTGACCGCCTGTGCGGTCCACCGCGCCCCGCCGTAGCTGCGTGCGCGGCGATGCGGCTGGTGTCGGCGTCGCTGACCCCAGCCGCCCTGCAGGCCGGTGCCGCCGCGCAGGCGGATGCGGAGGCGTTGGGCGAGCGTCCGGCGGTGAACGACCCGAGCCCGATACCGGGATTCCTGACACCGCAGGACCTGCACGCGGCGTATGCGCTCCCGGACGAAACGGCGTCCTCCAAGTCGCAGACGATCGCCGTGATCGACGCGTTTGACGACCCGACCGCGGAAGCCGACCTGGGCGTCTACGACGAGCAGTTCGGCCTGCCCGCGTGCACGAGCGCGAACGGCTGTTTTCGCAAGCTCGACGAGCAAGGCAAAGCCAGCCCGCTGCCGCCCGAAAACGGCGGATGGGCCGGCGAGATATCGATCGACGTGCAGATGGCGCACGCAATCTGCGAGAGCTGTCACGTGCTGCTGGTGGAGGCCAACAGCGAAGAATTCACCGACCTCGGAGCTGCCGTGAACGCCGCCGTGAACGCGGGCGCGACCGAGGTCAGCAACTCCTACGTTGGCCCCGAGGAACCAGCGATCGCGAGCTTCTACGAGGAACTGGCGGCGCGCTTCTACGAACACCCGGGAGTCGTCGTCACGGCCAGCTCGGGCGACTGCGGCTACCTCAACCAGGCATGCCCGAAGGAACCCGCCACAGCGAACTTCCCAGCCGACTCCCCCGCCGTGGTTGCCGTTGGAGGGACCAGTCTCGCCGAGAAGAAGGAAACATGGAGCAGCACCGTGTGGGGCGAAAGCGGCGGTGGCTGCAGCGAGATCTTCGCCGCGCCGGCGTGGCAGAGCGCTGTGGCGAACTTCGCGGCCACCGGCTGCGGCGCCGAGCGCTCGCTCGTCGATGTGGCAGCCGTCGGCAATCCGAGCACAGGCGTCGACATCTACGACAGCACACCGGAAGGCAACGGCAACCCGACCGGCTGGACGGTGTTCGGGGGCACGTCGGTGGCCTCGCCGATCATCGCCGCCGAGTTCGCGCTCGCGGGCGGCGCGCATGGCGTCGCCTTCCCCGCCACAACGCTTTACGCCAGCCTGGAAGACGAAGACGAAGGGCTATACGACGTCGTTTCGGGGAGCAACGGCTCGTGCGGCGCCCTGACGTCCTGCCGGGCGGTCGTCGGCTATGACGGTCCTTCGGGCGTCGGCAGCCCGATCGGCCTGGGGGCTTTCTCCGTCGCAGAAGCTCCGCAGATCATGAGCTTCAAGCCCGAATCGGGCATCACCGGCAGTCCGGTGCTGATCGAAGGCAGCGATCTGGGGACGGTCACCAAGGTCGAATTCGGGACGCTCACGGCGAGCTTCAAGATCCTGTCTTCGACCGAGCTCGAAGCGACCGTTCCCGACGGCGCGACCCGCGGGAAGATCGTGCTGCACAGCCCCACCGGCAGCGTGACCAGCAAGCGCAACTTCACGGCGACGCTGTCCATCACGAGCTTCAAGCCGGCGAAGGGGCCACCCGGCACATCCGTCTCGATCAAGGGGATCGGCTTCAACAGCAGCTCGAAGGTCAGCTTCGACGGTGTAGCCGCCACGGTGAAGTCGGCCACCGCGAAGAAGCTCAAGGTGAAGGTGCCCGCGGGCGCGGGCGCCGGCGCGATCACGGTGACCAACACCGCGGCCCCGCTCGGCACCGTCTCCAGCGCCGGCAGCTTCACGCCGTGAGCCCCCGCCCGGGCGATCCGTTGGGTTAGAGTTGTTCACTCAGTGAGTAGACAACAGCGCGACCCACGCGCACGAGGAGGGAGTCCAGATGGCGCGTATCCTGCTTGACAACACGGAGATTGAGGTCTCCGAGGACGTGGAGGAGATCCTGTCCAGGATCGTCCGCTCGAAGGACGGCCTGCGGCACGGCCACGGCGCGATCGTCGCGCCAGCCGGCTGGCTGGTGGTCACCGCGCAGGGCAGCGACGATGAGATCTACGTGCAGGTCGCGCGCGTCGGCTGCGTACGCGACGATTAGCCCTCGCTACGGTGTATCGCCGGCGGCGACCGCGAACACGATGTGCCGGCGAGCGAGGCTCAGGTACGCGTGCAGCTCGATCGGGCCGCCGTCCAGTGGCGCGACCGTGACGTCGGTGAGCGTGATGAAGTCGCGCTCGGAGGCGTTCAACACGTCGGAGACACGGCTGCGGTAACCGTCACGCGCGAGCGTCAGCACGCCCTCGATGCGGTGGCGCTCGGTCTCGATCCTGATGCGCTCGGTGCGATGGTCGATACCCGGGGCATCGCCCTCGCCGAAAACCTCCTCGCTGACGCTCATGGGCTCATTATGGAGGTTTGGATGATCTCAGCGGCTGACGAGGTAGCTGCGGGTCACGGTCGTTCGCAGGCCTGTCGGGCCGGCGGCGACGATCCGCACGCGCGCCCGCATCGCCCTGCGCTCGCCGAGCGCTCCGCGCAGGCGCCGCAGCGCGCCCGGCCCGACAAGCAGTCGCACGTGGCCAGGCACGGCGGGCGGTAGGCCGCGGGCGGCCGCGATCAGGTTCACGCTGCCGCGACGGCCGAGCGCGGACAGGGTCGCTGTGACGAGCACCTGGCAGCCCCGCTGGCAGCTCACTTCGAGTGCCAGCGCGCGCCGGGACAGCACGCCGGCGGTGCGTGGCACGCTGACGTGCAGCACCGGCGCGACGTTGAGCGGCGGTGGCCACGTGCCCGCTGCCACGCAGCCGCCACCGGCCGCAGAGGCCCCGACGAACCGCTCGACGCGGTTGTTGTTCGTGTCCGCCACGTACACGTCGCCGTCGCAACCCACCGCTATGGCGGCCGGCTGGGAAAACTCGCCCGCTGCGGTTCCTCGCAGTCCCCATTTGGCCAGGAGGCGACCGCCTTCTTCGAACACCTCGACGCGATTGTTCGCGCTGTCGAGCACGTAGATGTCGCCCGCTGCGCTGACGGCGACGGCACTTGGTGAGCGCAGGCGCTCGGCCACCGGCAGCTTGGCGCCCAATTCGCCGAGGACGCTGCCGGCGGGTGAGAGCTCGACGACGCGGCCGTTGCCGGTGTCGGCCACGTACACGTTCCCGGATGCAGCCAGCGCGAGCGCGGCGGGGTGGTCGAACGCCCCCGGGCCGCCGCCGGGCGTCCCGTCGCCTTCGCCTGCTCCCCACTTGGCCTGTAGCGTTCCTTCGGGGCCGTACACGAGCACGCGGTTGTGGTCGCTGTCGGCGACGTAGGCCTGGCCGCTCGCGGACGACACGGCGACCGAGCCGGCGCCTGCCAGTTCGGCGCCGCCGACGTCGATCGGGCCGCCGAGTTCGCCCAGGAACGTGCCGTCGCCCCACAGGCGCACGATCCGCTGGTTGCCCGGGTTGGCGACGTACACCGATCCACGCGGATCGATGCCGATGCCTGCGGGCGAGGCAAAGCCGGCTGCTTGCTCGCCCGCGAGCGTCCACTGTTCGAGGAAGGCGTCGCTGCCGGGCGCGAACGTCTCGATGCGATCGTCGACGGTGTCGGACACGAGCAGCCGCCCGCTGGGGTCGACCGCGAGGCCGCTCGGCGCCGTCAGCTCCCCCGGCGCGCGCGCGGAGGCGCCGAGCGTGCGCAGGTAGTCGCCGTCCGGGTTGAACACCTCGATGCGATCGTTGGCGGTGTCCGCCACATACGTGTCGCCCGCGGGGTCGCTGGCGAGCGCGCGCGGGAACTCCAGCTGGCCGGGCTTGGAGCCGGCGCCACCCCACGCGCCGGCGAACGCGAGCTGCGGTGTGAGCTTGTCGACGCGGTCGTTGCCGTCGTCGGCAACGTACACGTCGCCGGCGGCGTCCAGCGCGACGCCGTAAGGGAAGCCGAACTGCCCCGGCCCGTCTCCCTGCGACCCGGTTTCGGCTTCGAACGCGCCTTCGGGGCTGAATTTCTCGAGGCGGTGGTTGTCGTCGTCGGAGACGATCACCTCGCCTTCGTTGGCCGCCACCGCGCGCGGGTAGGAGAACTGGCCGGGGCCGCTGCCGCGGCTGCCCCAGGCGGTCGCTTCGCCGCCTTCGAGGTTGAAGCGCTCGATGCGGTCGTTGCCCGAGTCCGCGACGTACACGTGATCGCCCGAGACTGCGATGCCCCCACCGGGTGGCTGACTGGGGTCCGGAGAGGAGCCGAAGTCGAACTCTCCGAGTTCGCTGCCGCCGTGACCCCAGGCGGTGATGAATTCCCCGCCCGGCCCGAACTTCTCGATGCGGTCGTGGCTGGAGTCGACGACGTACACGTCGCCCGCAGCGTCAGTCGCGAGGCCGCCGATCGGCCCGAACTGCCCGTGCCCGCCGCCGAAGGAGCCCCACTCGGTCTCGAACGCTCCGGCGGCGGTGAACTTCTGCACCACATAGCTGAGCTGGTCGGCGACATACACGTTGCCCAGCGTGTCAACCGCGACCGCCTCGGGGAAGCGCAGCAGGCCTTCCGCGCGCTGCCCGATGACCTGCACCGACGTGTACGGGCATGGGCCCGTACCGGACCCGGGACAGGCTTCAGCGGCCACGCTCGCCGGCGCCGTGGCGGCGGCAGTGGCGATCGCGGCTGAGGCAAGCGCTGTGGAGGCGAGCGCGGCGGGCAGCCAGCGTCTGAGCAGCCGGACCCTCGGGACTCGATGCCGAGCGCGTTCCATCGCCTGATCACAACACGTGCGGATCCCCGGAGGAGTGGTGGGCGGCGCGGAAAATATGCCCGCGCGGCGAACACCGTATAACCATCGCAATACCGACCTGTTCTAGATAGATAAGGGCGATACGCCGCGGTCAGATTGCTGTGACGCGGGCTGCGCGACGACGGCTACTGAACGACGCTCTCGGGCTCCCGCGCCGGCAGCCCCGCGCGGTTTGCGGGCAGCGCGGCGATGCGCCCGTGGGACGCGCTTGGGCGGTTGCGCTCTTCGCGCACGATGTACAGCGGCCGGTGCTTGACCTCGTCGTAGATACGCCCGACGTACTCGCCGATGACGCCGAGCGCGATCAGCTGGATGCCGCCGAGCAGCAGGATCGCGATCGTGATCGAGCCGAAGCCCGGCAGGTAGGAGCCGGCGATGCGCAGGCCGATCACGACTGGGATCGCGATGAACGCCACGCCTGCGGAGAGCAGCCCCACGTAGGTGGCCAGCTGCAGGGGCAGGTGCGAGAAAGACGCGATCGCGTCGAGCGAGAAGCGCAGCATCTTGCGCAGCGTGTACTTGGTCTCGCCGGCGTGACGCGCATCGCGCTGGTAGGAGACGGCGGTCTGGGTGAAGCCGACCCACACGGTCATGCCGCGCAGGAAGCGCGAGCGCTCGGTCATCGCCAGCAGCGCGTTCAGCGCGCGGCGGTCGAGCAGGCGGAAGTCGCCGGAGTTGGGCTCAAGGTCGACCTGGGCGAGCTTGTCGAACAGCTTGTAGAACCACGACGCGGTGGCGAGCTTGAAGGCGGTCTCGCCCTCGCGCTGCTTGCGTACCGCGTAGACCACGTCCGCGCCCTGGCTCCACTGGGCGATCATGTCCGGGATCAGCTCCGGCGGGTCCTGCAGGTCTGCGTCGATCATCGCCACGACGTCGCCGATCGCGTGCTCGAGCCCGGCGGTCAGCGCGGCCTGGTGGCCGAAGTTGCGCGACAGGTGCACGACGCGCACGCGCGGATCGTTGGCGGCCATGCGGTCGAGCAGCTCCGGCGTGCGGTCGGAGCTGCCGTCGTTGACGAGGATCAGCTCGTACTCGTAGTCGGCGACGGCGGCGCTGGCGCGAGCGACGAACTCCTCGACGAGCTCCTCCTCGTCGTAGACGGGCGCGACCACGCTCAGCAGGTTGGGGGTGCGAGGTTGTATATCCGACATGATCGTTGCCTTCCGGGCGGCGCTAGCGAGAATGCCGCTTGGCGTTGATATTCGACGAACGCCCTAAGCGGACGGTCAATTTATCGTTCATTCTGTCTCTGAATGGCTCCCGAGCGCACCGACATGCAGAAATCGCCCCCCAGCGTAGCGCGACGGTCGCGCCATCTGAGCGCGCCGGTGCTCGTCCAGTTCATCAAGTTCGGCATCGTCGGTGTGTCCAACACGCTGCTCACGCTCGTCGTGTACACGGTGCTCCTGAAGGTGTTCGGCGTGTGGTACCTGGCGGCGTCGGCGATCGGGTTCATCGTCGGCGCCGTCAACGGTTTCCTGCTGAACCGTCGCTGGACCTTCCGTGAGCACGTCGGCGACGCGCTCACGCCGGTCCGCTGGGGGATCGTGCAGAGCTGCGGCCTTGGCATCGACGAGGCGCTGCTGTACCTGCTCGTGCACGACGGGCACCTCGACAAGCTGCTCGCTCAGGTGTGCGCGACGGCAGTTGTCACGGTCACGACGTTCTTCGCCAACCGCGCGTGGACGTTCCGCGTGCACACGCCGGTGGCCGCCGACGCGGTGGGGGCGCCGCCGGCATAGCCGGTGGCAACCGGCAAAGCCGGTGGTCAGCGGAAGACGGCGAGCAGCGAGAGCCCTGCCGGGATGCGCCCGCCGTGGGCGATCAGCGCGGCCTCGAGCGTGAGCGGGCGCTCGAGCAGCCAGTTGACGGGTTCCGGGGGGATCCACAGATCGAGGCTCGTCTCGGTCGTCTTGGCCCGGTTGACGCGGTCGAGCACCCGCAGCACGATCGCCACGGGCAGCAGCAGCGAGTTGAAGTATGTGGTGCGCAGCTGCTTCCAGCCGGCCTGCTCGGCGACGCGTTGCAGCGAGCGGCGCGTATAGCGGCGGTGGTGTTGGTTGATCACGTCGTGGCCGCTCCACAGCCACTGGTAGGCGGGCACGGTGACCAGCAGCGCGCCGCCGGGGGCGACCGTGCGGCGCAGCTCGCGCAGGGCGCCGAGGTCGTCCTCGAGATGCTCGATCACGTCGAGGCTGACGGCCAGGTCGAAGCTGCCGTCGGCGAACGGCATCTCCAGCACCGAGCCGGCGATCACCTCGCCGACGCCCCGCGCGCGCGCCAGCGCGACGCTCGTGTCTGACAGCTCGACGCCGGTCACGGTGCCGAGGCGCGCGAGCTCGACCATGTTGCGGCCGCTGCCGCAGCCGGCGTCGAGGATGCGTGCCGGCTTGGGCAACCCGAGCTGCGCGATCACGCCGTCGAGCACCGTGCGCCGGCCCCGGTACCACCAGTGGCGGTCCTCAACTTCGTGCGTTTGAAGCTCGTAGTCCCTATCCATCCGCGAGCATCTTTTCCTAAAGGCCGGACTCCGCGCGGTGCGCTCGCACGCGGGCAGCCGTCACGGACCCGTGCCGCCGGTGCGGATCGAGTACTCGATCGTCGCGGCTTCGCCCTGCCAGACCGCCACGGCGCGGTCGCTGGCAGGGTCGAGCGCGGCGGTCGCGTCGCTGACGGGTGCAGGCGGCGCGAGCAGCTCCGGTTCGCCGAAGATCGTGTGTTCGTGGTAGCCGTCGAAGCCGCGCGCGGCGAACAGCGCCTGGCGCTCCATGTCCGGCGGGCCGGCAGCGGTCGGCAGCGGCTCGGTCCACAGGACGAGCGCGTCGGCGTCCGGCCCCGCCACAAGGTCTGCCAGCAGCGCGTCGGTGCCGGGCGCGGCGATCGTGGCGACCGAGCCCACGCCGCGCAGGGTGACCGGCGCGGTGCGCACGACCCAGTGACCCTGTGCGGAGCCGGCCCAGGCGAGCATCACGCTCTCTGAGCTCAGGCGCACGAGGCGCGGAGACGCGGCGGGGGAGGGCAGGCCATCGGGGTCGCGGAAGCGCTCGAGCAGTTCCGGCGCGCCAAAGCGCACGCCGGCGGCCGAGCGGTCGATGTAGACCGCTGTTTCGCTCCCGAGCTGCTCGCTCCACGCGACGATCGCGCGCTGATCGTCGCTGATCACGGCGGTGATCTCGGGGCGCGGTCCGACCGACGCGAGTCGCTGCAGCGGGCGCGGGTCACCCCGGTTGGGCACCACGCGCGCGTAGATCGCGTCTTCCTGGGCCCACACCGCGAGCACTTCGCTGCGGTAGTCCAGCGCGAGCGTGAGCGCCTGTAGCGGGCCCGTGCCGGCGGTGTCTGCCGTGAGGTTGCGGACGAAGGCGTGCGCGAAGAAGCGCTCGACGTGGACGTTCAGCGCATCCGTGTGCGGGCCTGCTGGGCTGTCGCGGCGGCCGCTACCGTCGCCGGCCGGCGGCGCTGCGAGCGCGACGTCGCCCAGGTAGCCGGTGGCGAGCGCCATCGGTGCGGATGAGCCTTCGCTGGGCTGGAGCGCCGCGAAGGGGCCGCCGGCGGCCCCCTGGATCAGCAGCCCGTCGCTCGCCGCTTGCGGCGAGGAGCCCGCGATCACGATCTGCCCGTGGGGAGCTCCGCTGGCGAGCAGCGCGCCGTGAGGGACGAGCGGCTGGCCTGCGGCGGTGCGCGGGATCGAGGGCGCGCCCGGCAGATCGCCCGCGCCGATCGCCGCTACGCGCGCGCCCGCGCCGCCGGGGCAGCTCGCGGAGGCGCTCCACACGATCGCGCCGGCGCCGGTCGCCTGGCTGGGGCTGTCGCTCGGGAACACGACCCGCGCGGCCGGCGCCGCGGGGCAGGCGTTGAGCGCGGCGGGCGTCGACCACAGCGTCTCCGGCTGCGGCGCCGGCGTCACATCGGCGCTCAACGCGCTGCGCGCGGGTGCCGCGGAGAGCACGGCCGAGCGCATCAGCACGGCAGCTATGACGAGCACAGCTGCGACGGTGAGCACGCCCGCCGCTGCGGGCGTGGACGTCAGCCTGGACAAGCTGAACGGTTGCTGGGGGCGATGACTCCCTGGCTCAGGACGCGAGCGCCGAGCGCAGGAAGCTCACGGTGCGCTGCCAGGACGCGTCGGCCGGGCCCGGGTCGTAGGTTCCGAGGCGGTTGGTGTCGTTGAAGAACGCGTGCCCGCAGCCGTCGTAGTAGTGGAAGGTGGTCTGCACGCCAGCGTCCCTGAGCTCGGACTCGAGCTTGTTCGCGTCCTCGATCGTGATGAATTCATCGGCGGTGCCGAAGTGCCCGAGGACCGGGCCCTTGATGCCGCTGAAGTCTGGCTTGCCGTGGGGCATCACGTAGTAGTAGGTGACCGCGGCGGCGATGTTTGGGCAGGTGGCGGCTGCCCACACGGCCAAGCCGCCGCCGAGGCAGAAGCCCAGCGCACCCACGCCCGGACCCTCGCAACCGGGCTGTGCGGCGAGGTAGTCGGCCGCGCCGCACATGTCCTTCTCGACCTCGCCCATCGACAGCGCCATCATCTTCTGCTGCGCCTCGCTGGGCTGCGTGGTCGTCTCGCCGCGGTACAGGTCCGGGGCGAGCGCGTAGAAGCCCTCGGCGGCGAGGCGATCGCAGATCGAGCGGATGTGCTCGTCCAAGCCCCACCACTCCTGCAGGACGATGACCGCCGGGCCGTGCTCGCCGCTCGGCACGGCCAGGTACCCGGGCGCAACGCCGGCGCTGGTGGGGAACTCGATGTCGGGCATGTGTGGCTCCTTGGTCCGTGAAATGGTCGGGGCGGCGCGATGGCGGCGGCGGCGGAATACTACGGCGCGAGTATGGTGTCGCGCGCTGGCGCAGGGCCTCTGCGCCGCTGACAACGAAAGGCAGCGCCATGGATGTCGTGAACCACCAGTTTCGTCTGGCAGCGCGCCCGGTCGGCCTGCCCAAGCCGAGCGACTGGACCTACGCCGAGGAGCCCGTGCGTGAGCCGGGAGACGGCGAGCTGCTGGTCAAGATCGCATACGTGTCGCTGGACCCGGCGATGCGCGGCTGGATGAACGAGGGGCGCTCCTACATCCCGCCGGTTGGCATCGGCGAGGTGATGCGGGCGTTCGCGGTGGGCGAGGTGATCGCGTCGAACGACCCCGACGTGGCGGTCGGCGAGCACGTCGGCGGGCTGCTGGGCGTGCAGGAGTACGCGATCGCGAGCGGCAAAGGCGTGTTCAAGGTCGACCCGAGCCTCGCGCCGCTGCCGGTGTATCTCGGCACGCTGGGCATGCCCGGCGTGACGGCGTACTTCGGCCTGCTGGACATCGGCCGTCCGCAGGAGGGCGAGACGGTCGTGGTCTCCGGCGCCGCGGGCGCCGTCGGCGGGCTGGTCGGGCAGATCGCGAAGCTGAAGGGCTGTCACGTGGTGGGCATCGCCGGCGGGGCCGAGAAGTGCGGCCATCTGCTCGCCGACCTCGGCTTCGACGCGGCGATCGACTACAAGTCTGAGGATCTAAACGCCGCCCTGGCCGAGCAGTGCCCCAAAGGCATCGATATCTATTTCGACAACGTCGGCGGGGACATCCTCGACGCCGCCCTCGCGCACCTCGCCCGCAATGCGCGCGTGGTGATCTGCGGGGCGATCAGCCAGTACAACAACATGGGCGGGCTGCAGGGTCCGGCCAACTACCTGTCGCTGCTGGTCAACCACGCGAGCATGACCGGGTTCGTGATGTCCGACTACCTCGACCGCTACGGCGAGGCCGTACAGGAGATGGCCGGCTGGCTGGCCTCCGGCAAGCTGGTCTCGCGCGAGGACATCGCGGAGGGGCTGGAGAACTTCCCGGACACGCTGCTGCGGCTGTTCAGCGGCGAGAACACCGGCAAGCTGGTGCTGAAAATCTAAAGCGACAGCACGTGCGCCTTGGCGGGGTCGATGCGCCCGTCGAGCAGGTCCAGGTAGGCGCTCTGCACGGCATCGGGCCCGTGGCCGTGGATCACCTGCAGCCAGCCGTCAGCCCACTCGACGTAGGGGTGCCAGGCGTCGGCCATGCGGCGCTGCAGCCCGTCCGCGCCCCAGTCGGCGGCGCGCTTGGTCACGCGGTCGGGCGCGAAGAAGAACGTCGGGCGGGGGCCCGGCAGCGCGTCGGGCACCTGCCCCATGCGGTCGTGGTGGGTGGCGCCGACGACCGCCGAGTGGGCGAGCTGCTCGCGGTAGTGGCCGTGCACGGCCGCGCGCAGCTCGGCGTCGCCGGTCATGTCCACGTACACCGCTCGCCCGTCGGGCAGCGAGTCGAGCTCGTCGTAGGTCACGACGTGGTCGTACACGCCGAGCGTGCGCGCGAACTCGGCGCTGCGGGCAGACGTCAGCCCCACGACCGCGACGCCCTCGCGCAGCGACAGCTGGAAGGCGAGCGCGCCGGCGGTCTTGCTCGATGCGCTCGACAGCACGATCGTGTCGGCGCCGAAGAAGTCGCTGTCGTCGAGGAAGTCGTCGATCAGGTAGGACGTCAAGAACAGCGGGCGCAGCAGCATCTGCGCGTCCTCGTGCTCGGCGTCGTACATCAGGTCGGCTTGCGTGCTCGCGTAGCGGTTGTAGGCGGGCGGCAGCGCGGCACGATGCGGCGAGGCGTCCGTGAAGCCGTGCGCGCTGGCGTGCGCCGGCGCCACGAGCAGCGCGGTTGACGGCGGCAGGTAGCCGAACACGCGCGTGCCGACCTCCAGCTCTGGCACGCCGCTGGCGCTCACCTCCGCAAAGCCCCACACCGGCACGCGCCCCCAGCCGTCCTCGGCGGCGGGGAAGAACTGCCAGTAGGACATCGCCTCGCCGAACATCGCGTACGTGATGTTGTTCGACGTCAGGCCGAACGCGTCGACCCGCAGCAGCGCCTCGCCCGGGCCCGGCTCGGCTGCGGACGCGGGAGCGTCCTCGAAGCGGCAGCTGTGCAGGTCGGCCTTGGCGACGATGAAGTCCACGGCGAGTGCAGCCTACGCGGCTTGACGCAGCAGGCGTGTCTCGACGGCATCGGCCGCGGTGAGCGGTCCGCCGGTGGCGGCGAACGCGGCGGCGATCCGTCGTGCGCCCTCGGTGCACGCCATGGCTTCTCTGACCTTGGCACGGAGACGGTCGGGGCGCAGGCGCCTCGCGGGCAGTCGCGTTCCCGCCTGCGCGACTTCGACGCGTCGGGCGACCTCGAGCTGGTCGCGTCCGAACGGCACCGCGCACACCGGCACGCCGTGTGAGAGCGCCTTCTGTGTTGAGCCCATGCCGCCGTGGGTGATGGCGCAAGCGGCGCGTTCGAGCACGGGACGGTGCGAGAGGAAACGCTCGACGTGCGCGCCCGCGGGCGCGTCGATGCTGGCCGGGTCGCCGGCGGGCAGGGTTGCCACGACGGTGACGGGCTCCTCGGCGAGCGCTTGCAGCGCGACTTGCACGAGCCGGCCGTCGTTCTGGAATTCCGTGGAGGTGTTCACGAGCACGATCGGCTGTGTCGTCCGTGCCAGCCATGGCGGTGGCTCGGAGGGTGGGTCCCACGCGCACGGGCCGATCATGACCACGTTCTCGGGCCAGTCCCGGCGCGGGTACTCGAACGGCTCGGCGGTCATGTAGAGCAGCAGCGGTGGACGAGCGAACCACTCATCCAGCGTCGCCACGGCCGCCAAACCCAGGTCCGCGCGAATGCTGTTCAGCGCTGGGCGTCCCTGGCTTTCGACCGCGCCGAACACGAGCGGGCGAACGAGCCGGTCGCGCGCTCGGCCGATCGGCCCGCGGGCCGGCGCGAACCCTGGGCCGAACGGCGGCGCATCGTCCGAGCGAAGCGCGAGCGGATACGGGCAGAACACGGCCCACGGTCCGCCCCAGGCCTCAGCGGCCATCAGGCCGCCCCAGGTGTTGATGTCGACGAGCAGCGCGTCGGGGTCTGTGTCGGCGATGGCCCGGGTCAGGTCGGGCGCGTCGTGCTCGGCGCGGGCGGAGAAGACCCGCGTGTTCTCGCGCACCGATTGCAGCGCGCCCCGCGCGCGCCAATCATCGAGCTCGATCTCCTCGATCGGTGCGCTGATGGGTGACGCGTCGAAGCCGCGTTCCCGCATCAGGGCGACCTGCGAGGCAAGCGTGCGCAAGACGATCTGATGCCCGCGGCGATGGAGCTCGTCCAGGATCGGAGTGAGCGGGAACAGATGGCTGCGCCCAGGCGAGGTGTAGGCGAGGATGCGGGCCATCAAAATGCCCGGAGCACCGTGATGACGGTTTGTAGAGGTCGCACCTATATTTGACCTTAGTCTATATAAAGTGAATATGTCAAGCTCATCACAGAAACGGCCCTATCGGATGACCGCCCGCGCCGAGGCTGCTGCGGCGACCGGCGAGCGCCTGCTCGCGGCAGCATGGCGGCACTTCGCAACGCGCCCCTACGAGGACGTCCTACTGCGCGAGATCGCCGCCGAGGCTGAGGTCACTGCGCAGACGCTGCACGCTCGCTTCGGCTCCAAGGAAGAGCTGTTCACTGCGGCATATGTGTGGTTTGGCCAGCAGGAGATGGCAGATCGCCCCGCCGCAGCGACCGCAGACGTGCAACAGGCGCTCGTCTCGCTGTTCGACCGCTATGAGCAGCACGGGCAAGCCGTCCTGCGAATGCTCTCCCAGGAGGAGCAGATACCCGCCGTCCGCCAGATGACCGACGCCGGCCGCGCCTACCATCGCTCCTGGGCGCAGACGACCTTCTCGCCGCTGCTGTGCGGCCTGCGGGGCGAGGCGCGCGAACGGCGCCTGACGGCGATCGTGATCGCGACGGATCTGCTTGTCTGGAAGATCTTGCGTCTCGACATGAGGCTCAACCGCAAGAAGGCCGAACGGATCATGGCGGACATGATCGAGGTCACACCCCGAGCCGGTGGCTGAAGGTCAACCCCCGACCGGTGCGCGCGGATTGGTGCCCCAGAAGACCTCCGTGCCGAGCATGCCGATCAGGTTCACGAGGATCAGGTTCAGCACCATCGACTTCGCCGTCGCCTTGCCCACGCCCACGGGCCCGCCGCTGGCGTTGTAGCCGTAGTAACAGGCCACGAGCACGATCGCAGTGGCCATGCTCATGCCCTTGATCACGCTGAACAGGAAGTCCGCCGGGTTCTGGAACTGCCAGAAGATCAGCAGGTAGCCGCCGGCGGAGGTGTACCCGATCTGGTCGACGACCGAGAGGTAGGAGGCCACGTACGCGACGCCGATCGCGGAGACGTACATGAACGGCAGCACGATCCACGCGGCGAGCAGGCGCGTGGCGCACAGGAACACCATCGAGTCGACGCCCATCACCTCGAGCGCGTCGATCTCCTCGGAGATCCGCATCGCGCCGAGCTCGGCCACGATCCCGGTGCCGACCTTCGCTGACATCATGTAGCCGAACGCGTACGGCACTGCCTCGCGCAGGTTGCACCAGGCGGTGAAGATGCCAGCGTAGGCGGGCGCCCCCTGGGACTCGGTGAAGTACGCGCCCTCGATCCCGCATGTGCCCAGGCCCGTGATGAACACGAGCCCCCAGATCACGAGCGTCGAGCCGATGATCAGGATCCCCGCCTGGCGCAGCGCCTCGCCGACGAACCTGAACACCCGCAGGCTCCACACGTCGCGCACGATGATGCCCGTGAAGCGGCCGATGACACCGGCCGCCGCCAGCCATTCGCGCGGCATCGCGAGCAGTTCGTTCACCGTGCGAACCTAGGGCAGGCGCATGTGAATGCCAACAGGAGTTTTTGTTTCGCTATTCAGGATCGATGCGCAAGACCCCTGGGCGCATCCTCGATCTCGACGACGGCTGGTCCCTCACGCAGCCGCTCGAGCATGCGGGTCTCGTGCGGCAGCAGGCCGAGCGCAAACGCGACCGCGCCGAGCGCGGAGCCGCCGAGCAGGACGTTGACGGCGCCGAGCTGCGCCGCGAGCGGACCCGCCACCGCGTAGCCGAGCGGCAGCAGCCCGAGCGAGACCATCCAGTCATAGGAGGTCACGCGCGAGAGCGCCTGCGGCGGGATGCGCTCGGCCAGCGCGGTCAGCCACCACACGTCGAACAGGGCGAAGCCGGCGCCGGCGAGCACCGAGGCGGGGACGACGACGATCAGCGTGATGCCGGCGGCGTACAGAATCGCGGCCAGCGGCCACAGCAGCGTCGCGAGCATGCCCAGACGCAGCGGGTAGCGCGGGCGCCAGCCGACGCCGGCGAGCGCGCCGATGACCGTGCCGAAGCCGATCGCCGACTCGACGACGCCGTACACGGCGATGTGCCCGTACTGCTCGCGCGCGACGACCGGGCCGAGCACGTACCAGGACGAGAGCCCGCAGAACAGCGCGACGCAGAACGACGCGAGCGTCGCCCACACCCACACGCGCGAGCGCACCTCGCGCGAGCCCTCGCGGATCGACGCCCACACCCCCGGGCGCTGCTCGCGCGCGCCGGTGGCCGGCGCGGCGCCACGTGCACGCGGGCGCACGCGCGAGAGGAACGCGGCGCTCACCAGGAACGTGGCGGCGTCGAGCGCGAACGCCCAGCCGGCGCCGGCGCCCAGCACGAGCGCGGTCGCGAGCGCCGGCCCGGCGAATTCGGCGACGTTGTTGGAGATCGTCGTGACCGCGGTCGCCGGCTGGATGTCGGCCTCTGGGACCGTCTGCGGCAGCAGGCCGTTGGCCGCCGGGCGGAAGAACGCCTCGGCGGTGCGGAACAGCATCTCGATCACGACCAGCTGCCAGATCGGCACCTGCCCAGCGAAGATCAGCACGGCGAGCAGCGCGTGCAGCGCGAAGCGCACGAGATCGGTCGCGATCATCACGCGGTGGCGCGGCAGGCGGTCGGCCCAGACCCCGCCGATCAGCAGGAACGTCACGAGCGGCAGCGCCTGCGCGGCGAGCACGAGGCCGAGGTCGGTGGCGCTGCCGGTGCGCTCGATCACGAACAGCGCCAGCGCGACCAGCACGATGTTGTCGCCGATCACGCTTGCGGACTGCGCGAGCCACAGCATGCGGAAGTCGCGGTAGCGCAGCACGCGCCGTATCTCGCCGAGGTTGGTCATACGACCCGCCAGCTTGACGCAGGCACGAGGCCGGCGGCGTACGCTGCAACAAGTGAGCAGCGCAGTCATGCAACCGACGACGCGCGAGGGCCTGGCACTGGACGCGGCGACGCTGTGCGAGGCCTTCCAGCGGACTTCCGCGTATCACGCAGAGCAAGTCGCGCTGCGCACGCGCGGCGGTGACGTCGAGATCACGTGGCGCGAGTACGCCGAGCGCGTGCGCCGGCTCGGGGCCGGTCTGGCCGCGCTGGGGATCGCGCGTGGTGAGACCGTCGCGATCATGCTCGCGAATCGCCCCGAGGCGGTGATCGTCGACACGGCTGCGATGCACCTCGGAGCGATCCCGTTCTCGATCTACAACACCTCCTCGGCCGAGCAGGCCGAGTACCTGTTCGCGCACGCGGAGTGCCGCGTGGTCGTCACCGAGGCGCAGTTCGCAGAGCTGGTGCTTGACGTCGCCGCGCGGCTGCCAGCGCTGGAGCACGTGTTCCTGCTCGACGGCCGGGCGCCGGGCGCACGCCCGCTTGCGGAGCTCGAGAGCGGGGGGCACGATGGCTTCGACTTCGAGTCGTCCTGGCGCCAGGTGAAGGGCGATGACGTCGCGACGCTGATCTATACGTCGGGTACGACCGGCCCGCCAAAGGCGGTCGAGCTGACGCACGACAGCCTGCTGTGGGACATACGCCTGATGGATCGGGTGTTCCCCGTGGACCCGGCCGGGCGCGTTGTGTCCTATCTGCCGATGGCGCATCTCGCCGACCGCAGCACCGCCCACTACGGGAGTCTCGTCTCGGGAGCATCGGCGACGTTCGTGAGCGAGCTGCAGCAGGTGATGGCGGCCGTGATCGATACCCGCCCGACGGTCTGGGGTGCCGTGCCGAGGGTTTGGGAGAAGCTCAAGGCGGCCTTGGAGGCGGGCTTTGCGGCCGAGCCCGACGAGCAGCGCCGCGCGGTCGTCGCCCGCGCGCTCGAGCAGGCGTTGGCGCTTGTGCGCGCCGAGCAGGCCGGCGAGCAGGTGGCGGCAGAGCTGCGCGCCGAGTGCGCGCGCGCCGACGCTGAGATCTTCTCCGAGCTGCGCGTGCAGCTCGGTCTCGATCAGGTCCGCTACCTGGCCTCCGGGGCCGCGCCGATCGCGCCGGAGGTGCTCGAGTTCTTCGCCGCGCTGGGGCTGTCGATCTGCGAGCTGTGGGGCATGACCGAGACCTCGCTGATCGCGACGATCAACCCGCTGGAGGCGATTCGCATCGGCACGGTCGGCCTGCCGCTGCCGGGGCTGGAGCTGTCGCTGGCTGACGACGGCGAGCTGCTGGTGCGTGGCCCGACGATCATGCGCGGCTACCGCAACGACCCCGAGCGCACCGCCGAGGTGATCGACTCCGACGGCTGGCTGCACACGGGCGACATCGCCGAGATCGACGCCGACGGCTACGTGAGCATCGTCGATCGCAAGAAGGAGCTGATCATCAACTCGGCCGGCAAGAACATGTCGCCGGCGAACATCGAGAACAAGCTCAAGGCCAGCTGCGCGCTGATCGGCAGCGCGATCGCGATCGGCGACCGTCGCCCATACAACACGGCGCTGATCGTGCTCGACCCGGTAGCCGCCGCGAGCTTCGCGGCCGCGCACGGACTCGCCGCCCGCACCCCCGGCGAGCTCGTAGCCGAGCCGGCGATCCAGGCTGAGATCCAAGCTGGCGTCGAGCGTGCCAACGCCAGCCTCAGCCGTGTCGAGCAGATCAAGCGGCACACGCTGCTGCCCGAAGAGTGGCAGCCGGGCGGCGAGGAGCTGACGCCGACGATGAAGCTCCGGCGCAAGCCGATCGCCGCCAAGTACGAAGCGGCGATCGACGCGATGTACGCGGCGTAGAGCCGCGTCTTTCAGGCTGTGTCCTTTCAGGCCGCGACCGGGGCGCCGCGGCGAGCGGCGAGCCGCTCCTCGGCGTACCGGCGTCCGCGCTCGGGGTCGCCGGTGGCGAGCGTGGCGATGTCGGCGAGCGTCGCGATCCGGCCGAAGCCGCCCCACGTGCCGTCGGGAACCTCCAGCGTGAACACCCACACGCGTCCCGGGTCGCGCTCGTGGGCTCCTTGCTCGGCGTCGAGCACCGCCTCGGTGATGTCGCGCACCATCGCCTGCCGGCGCTCGGCGTCGTACTGGCCCTCGGGCACCGACGCGATGAAGCGGTAGTGTGGCGCGCTCGCCGCTGTGCCGGCGACGTAAACGGCCTCGGGACGGTGCACGAACAGCCACGCGATCGAGCGCACCCGCGGGTTGGAGGGGTCTGCGCCCTCGTTCGTGAGCAGCACGTCTGTGAGGTCGGCGAGCAATTGCTGCTCGGCGTCCGGTGTCAGGGCGTCGGTGGGGATGTAGGCGTCGAGCATGGGCATCGTTGGACCTCCTCGCGGCCGCTGGCCGGGTTTGTCGGGGCGCTTTGAGTCGCTCTCTTGAAAGGAGCGACCATCGTGGCGGCGACGATACAGCAGTCACTCCTTTCATGCAAGCGATACACTCGCGAGCGAATGAAGCGCACCGCCCTCGACCACCATCCATGCTCGATCGCACGGGCGCTCGATGTCGCCGGCGAGTGGTGGACGCTGCTGATCGTCAAGGACGTCGCCTACGGCGTGCGGCGCTTCGGCGAGCTCCAGGAGGATCTGGGGATCTCGGCGAACGTGCTCGCCGAGCGTCTGGAGGCGCTCGTCGCGGAGGGCATTCTGGAGAAGCGCGTCTACCAGCAACGCCCGCCGCGTGCCGAGTATCGCCTCACCGAAAAGGGCACCGATCTGGTCCCCGCGCTGCTCGCGCTGATGCAGTGGGGCGATCGCTGGAAGTGGCCCCGCGCACGTGGACCGGTGCAGGTATTGCACGAGGAGTGTGGCCACGACGTGCGCGTCGAGGTGCGCTGCGAGCACTGCCAGCGGGAGGTCCAGGCGGAGGAGCTGCGGGCGAAGGCGCGCGGCGGCGTCGTGCGGGCGCCGCGCGAGCACGAGCCGGGGAGTGTCTCGGGGCGGCGACTGCTGTCAGACGTGGGCGGCGTGTCGCTCAACGCCTGAGCTCGCGACGGTCGGGCGTTTGTTGGCATCTGAAGATGCGCGGTTGTTCACAGAGGACGGCATTGCCGCTTGTTTTCCACGGCGCACGAGGCCGGGCCTTGGGTCAGAGCGTCGGGGGGCGTTTGGGATGGATCGGAGTGGCGGCGCAGGTGTGGTAGGTGCGGGTGCCGGTGATCTTCCGCCCGTGGGTTGTTTCGGCCATGATGCGTAGGACGTAGGTGCCCTTTGGCAGGCCCCGCAGGGCGACCGTAACGGTGACCCCCCGTTTCGTCGTTCTCGTCGCGAGGCGATGGCCGTTCAAGAGGACGTTGATTCGCCGATACGTGAGGCCGGGGATCTGAACGACGTGGACAACAAACCGGCGCCGGCTTGCGCACGCGGTGCTCGGTGGCGCGATGCTCGGTGGCGCGCTGCTCGGTGGCGCGCTGATCACCCTGACGCTACCGCCGACGGTGCCGACGATTCCACGGTAGTTCTGCGCGACCGAGCCGTAGACGTTAAGGTTGCCGAGTTCGGAGCCACATCCCCAGTTGTCGACGACGAACGAGTCATCGGCCGCCAGGATCGCCGCGTAGATCCAGATGTCAGGCTGCGAGCCCCAACCGTTCGGATCTTCGGAGGCGCCCACGTTTTCGCACCCATTGCTCCCCTCGTTGGCGGCAGCGGTGCGCGTGGGGTGGTAAACCCGCACGTAGTTGCCGGCGATCAGCCCGAGCGTCGCTGGGCCGCTAGGCGCAGCGCCGAGCTGGCCAGTCACGGACGTGGGGTAGATGCTGCCGTCGATGATTAGATCTTCCTGGGCGGCGATCGTCAGCGGCTGGCTGTAGCTGCCGCGTACGTAGACGTTCCCGCAGCCCTTTTCGTCGCGAGCCTCTTCGGGTCCGTCGGTGTTGGACTCCATGCTCGAGGTCGCGGTGGGCCAGCCGCAGGATTCAGAGCGCACATAGATGAGGCCGTTCTTGGGCCACTGGATCGTCTTTGTCGTCTCGCCGCCATTGGAGTTGAAATTCACCGCACGGATCGTGTTCGTGGTCCCGTCAAGTTCTAGCCGCGTCTCGCCCGAGAAGGCATCTTCGCCCTCGGCGAACTGGGCGAGGCCGGTGCTGCCTTCCGGCAGTGCGATCCGTTCGCCTTGTACGTAGCAGTGCGTGGCGGTGTGAAAGATCGGCATTCCGGTGCATTCGCCGTCGCGGTCTT
Source organism: Solirubrobacteraceae bacterium (assembly GCA_049513255.1). Lineage (GTDB taxonomy): Bacteria > Actinomycetota > Thermoleophilia > Solirubrobacterales > Solirubrobacteraceae > Palsa-744. Next base: position 68,641 of record JBEKWH010000003.1, on the reverse strand, counting down.
CCGGATAGGTGCCGCCGTAAATTTCAACGATGTCGGGCGGGTCCACACCTGCCCGCCCGAATTCCACGCTGCCTTCGACCCTTACCGCGTCATTGCTATGAAACGGCCCTTCAATCCGGTTACCGCCAAAGAAGCCGATCTGTGTGCAGGAGTACTTGCCCTCCCATTCGCTGTAGTACTTGCCCACGCAGCCAGATGGCTCGCTAATAAGCCCTGGGTCCGCGGTTTCGAAGTTCGTAAAGAACAGATAGTTGGTTACGCGGGCATCAGGGATGGGCGTCGATGCCGCACCGGAGAAGTACGGCGGCTTGTCGGCGAGGAGACGGCTGTCGTACCGGTAGACCTTTGAATAGCCGCTGAGCTGGACGAGAGCCGGCGCCGGTGCTTCCGCTGAGGCCGTTGGATCGCTACACCAGCCGGCAGCGGTTAGCGACACCGTGACGACGGCAGCGCCGACAACCGGCGCGATCAGCCGGCGCGTGCCAAGCCACTCACGCAAGCAGACCGAACTGAGGCCAAAGCGGCGTCTGGGTGGACCGTTGGAAGCGTGCCGCATCGCAGTTAGGACATCGGCAACCCGTCGAAGTTGCGTGATAGGGATAGGGATTGCTGCGCCGCGCAACCTGAGGTCGAGCTCCGCACCCTGCCCCCTCGGACGATCGCGCATGCATGGGGTGGGGGCTAAATCACGTTGTCCGAGGACGACATTGCCGCTTGTTGTCTGCGGGGCGTGGGCTTGGCCGCCGTCGCAGCGTCGCCTTCGGGCGGAAGCGCTAGCGGGTCGGCGAGCTTCGACGGGTGCTACTTGTCGTCCCAAGCAAGGGTGACCATGGCCCTTGCTCGGACGCTCGCTCGTATCAAGAAAGCAGCGGCGCGGAGCTCTCGCCGCGACGCTCAGCCGCGTTTGCTCGCCGTGCGTTTCGCGGTTGAACTCCGTTTGGGTGCACGTCGTTTGGCGGCCGAGCTCGGTTTCGCGGCAGGACTTGCTGTGCCGGGCGAGCTCAGATCTTTCTGCAGCTGTTCGAGATCGCGCAGGACGGCCTTGTTCATCTTCTCGAGGTCGCGACGTGCGTCCCGCAAGAGCCTCGCTACGTCTTTGCGAAGGTCCTTTCTGCCTGTCCGGATGCTGCCGCGGATCGCACCCAGCTCCTTCTCGGTGGCCTCGAGTGCTGTTTTGATTCGAGCGATCGCACGTCCGTTCTGCTCGAAGCGTGCACGCGCGGCTGCGGTCACTCGTGGGCGAGTAGCCGGTTTCTTGGCGGTCGCTTTACGCGTGGATACTGCTTTGGGAGCGGCGGTTTTCCGGGCTTTGGCTTTACTTACTGGCGGCATCGATGCTCCTTTGTCTTGGAACTGCAGCACGCTTTGCCACCGAGGTTCTCACAGTTCTCGGCCGCAATGCCTCGAGCAGCGCGGGCACTGGCGGCTGCGCGATCGCGGCGACGGGTCCACCGAGGTCGGGCGCCGACGCGGGCTGGCGGCAGGGCTGCCGCTGGCTGGGGAGCGCGTCGACGAGCCGCTAGTGGTCCCAGCTTATGCCGTTCCCCATCCGACGAGGCCGAGATTGAGGTCCGCGTGAATGCGCACCGGAGGTCGAGCGAGATCGACACGCGCGCGCTAGGAATCGTCTGCCGTGTTGCGGCTGAGCAGTCGCTTGCGCAGCGGCCGTCGTGGGTCGGCCTCGCGTTCGGCGAGCAGGAAGTCGATGCCGCCTTCGATGGCGCGCTTGACCTCGTTGCGGACTGCCCGGGCGGCCTCGTCGTCGTCTTGGCGACCCTCGAAGCGGGTGGTGTCGATCGGCTCGCCGAACCAGAAGTAAAGGCGCTCGGGGTGCGGCAGGAGGGTCGGTCCGACGCCGTGCACGAGGGGCCCTGCTTTCCGCGCCGAGCAGGGCCCGTGGAGTCGCCGGCGAGATGCTCGTACCACAGTCAAGGCAGGTCTTTGTCACCGTCGACGAGCCGGGCGAGTGTGGCTCCTCCACGCGTGACACGGTCGCGCCCACTCTGCCAGCGCTGGCAGTCGGACCGAGGTCCCGATCGCTCACGTCTCGTGGCACGCTCTCGCCGGGCTGCAGAAGCCTCAGGCCGTCGCGTCGGACGGTCGGATCAGCGGCATTGCGGTGGTCTCGCCGGTGTGGCGCAACCGGGCCGCTCCGGCCTTGTGCAGGCAGGCCAGCGGATCGTGGCTCGCGGTCCGCACGCCCGGCTGGCCGCGCAATGCGGGACGGTGGGCGAAGGTGGCGGCGGTCCCACTCTCGAGCCGGCCAGCGCCCAAGTGTTCTGCTCTCTGGGTTGCCATGCTCTGGCAATGGCAGGCGCCCCTTCTCCTGATTCCCCGGTCCGCGGCTCGCGGTCGGGAAGGCCGATCATGGCGCTGCTCGATCTGCTCGGCCGGCGCTGGAACATGCGCGTGATCTGGGAGCTGCGTGACGTTGAGCCGCTCAACTTCCGGGCGCTTCAGGACCGGTGCGACGGAATGAGTTCCTCGGTCTTGAACCGGAGGCTGAGCGAGCTCCGCGCCGCGGGGATCGTGGAGCAGGTCGACCGTGGGTATGAGCTCACCGTCGAGGGCCACAAGCTGCTCGCGCTGTATCCGGAGCTCGAGGCGTGGGCACTGCGGTGGACAAAACGGTCAGCAGCCCGACGCTGAGGGCTTCAGCGGTGGCGACCCGCTCGCGCCTCGGCAGCGATGTGGACCCAGAATAGACCGCCGACGACGCCGTTGCTGACGCCGAAGGAGAGGAAGTTGCCGCGATCAAGGCGACCTTGCACGAACAGGATCACCGAGAGCACGAAGGCCCACATCTTCAACGCGGCACCGAACATCAGCAGCGGTACGACGGGCTTCTTCGCCACGTACAGGTACAGATAGAACGATCCGAAGGTCGCTGCGGTCCCGGCCGTGAAGGCCTTCAGCTGGTCGTAGTCGGCGGGAGGTTCCGGTTGGCGCTTGGCGAGCCACACCTCGCGGGCGAGCTTCGCGGCTCCGAGCCAGTTCAGCGCAACGCCGCTGAGGAGCACGCCGCGACTCTCGCCCCGGAGGACCTCCCCCACCTCAGTCTGCTTCTTTTCTGAAAGCATGGTGGGAGCCTATCATCCGCCTCGGCGCAAGCGGCCCTGAACGCCCGTACCCGCGAGCGGTGGCAACGCCTCGGGTTTCGTCCATTTGATCCCGCCGATTCCAACCAACTCGACCTCTCCCCCTCACCTCCGAGATCGAGGCAACACTTCGACGCGCCGGCTAGCGATCCGGCGCGCTGCCTGCGCGACAACCGCGAGCGTCAGGCACCGCGCCCGAACGACTGGAACCTCGAGCTGATGCGGTTCTCCGCTCGGGTCGGCGTCTACCTGGCACTGATGGAGGACCGTTATCCCTCCACCGACGAGCATCAGGCGGTGCATCTCGAGTTTCCGTATCCGGACGCGCGCAACGACCTCAACCGCTGGCTGCCGTTGGTCAAGTGGCTCCTGGCGATCCCGCACTACGTGGTGTTGTTCTTCCTCTACATCGCCGCCTTCTTTGTCGTGATCGCCGCCTGGTTCATGGTCCTGTTCACCGGCCGCTTCCCGCGCGGGATGTTCGACTTCCTCGTCGGCGTCGGCCGCTGGACAAACCGCGTAATCGCGTACGCCCACGTACTGGTCACCGATCGCTACCCGCCGTTCCGCCTCGCCCCGTAGATTCCGCGAGCGGGTCCGGGGAGGCGACCGGCCGTGAAGTGGTCAGGCCCAAATGGGCCTGACCACTTGCTGTCGCGATGCGCTCCGAACGGGACGCCTGCCGGCGCACCGAGCCGGCGGATGGGATACTCGCGCCATGCGCAGCGCTGTCCGCATCATCTCGGCGTCCTCGCGCCCAGCGCCATTCGCGGGAGCGCCGCGGGAGACCATCCGATGAGCGGGCCGGCGGACGCCAGCGACCACACGCGCGCGCTGCACGCCTCGGCGCTCGAGCAGTTGCCAGCCGAGGACCGCGAGGATTTCGAGGACGCCGCTCGTGGGCGGATCGCGAGCGAGGGGAGCCTCGTACTGCGGGGGGAGAACGGTCAGGTCGTCTGGAACATGGACTCCTACAGCTTCCTGAAAGATGGCGCCGAGTCACCTGAGACGGTTCACCCGAGTCTGTGGCGCCACTCCGTGCTGAACATGTTCCACGGCCTCTTCGAGGTCGTCCCGGGGATCTACCAGGTGCGTGGCTACGACGTCTCAAACGTCACGTTCCTAGAGGGAGCGACGGGCGTGATCGTGATCGACCCGCTCGTCTCGGCCGAGTGCGCTGCGGCGGCACTTGCGCTGTACCGTCGCCATCGCGGCGATCGGCCGGTGACGGGCGTGATCTACAGCCACACGCATGTAGATCACTGGGGCGGCGTCAAGGGCGTCGTCGCCCAGGAGTCGGTCAAGGCGGGCGAGGTGCCGATCTGGGCGCCGGCGGGGTTCATGGAGTTCGCGATCAGCGAGAACGTGCTCGCGGGGGCGGCGATGGTCCGGCGCGCCGAGTACATGTTCGCTCCCGCTCTCGCACGAGGGCCGCGCGGACAGGTGGATGCGGGCATGGGCAAGACGGCCTCAACTGGAACCGTCACCCTGATCCCGCCCACGCACGAGGTGACGGCGACCGGGCAGGACGCCCAGATCGACGGCGTGCGCTTCGTCTTCCAGCTCGTGCCTGACAGCGAGGCGCCCGTCGAGATGAACTTCCACTTCCCCGAGAAACGCGTCCTGTGCATCCCCGAGAACGCAACGCACTGCATGCACAACCTGCTCACCCCGCGCGGCGCGCAGGTGCGCGATGCGCTGCGCTGGTCGAAGTACATGGGCGAGGCGATCGAGATGTTCGGCGCCGATTCGGACGCGCTGTTCGCCCAGCACAACTGGCCGCGCTGGGGGACCGGGCGGATCACCGACTTCCTGGCCCGCCACCGCGACATGTACCGCTACCTGCACGACCAGACCCTGCGCCTGGCGAACAAAGGCCTGACCTCGACGGAGATCGCCGCGGAGGTCACGATGCCCCCGAGCCTGGCCGGCACATGGTCCTGCCGCGGCCTGTATGGGAGCACGAGCTTCAACGTGCGGGCCGTGTATCAGCGTTACCTGGGCTTCTTCGACGGCAACCCGGCCCACCTGGACCCGCTCGCGCCCGAGGAGGCGGCCAAGCGGTACGTCGAGCTGGCGGGCGGGCTCGACGAGCTCCTGGCCAAGGCCCGCAGCGCCTTCGAGCGAGGTGAATACCGCTGGGTAGGGGAGCTCGCCTCGCACGCCGTCTTCACCGAGCCGGGCTCGGCGCCAGCGCGGGAGCTGCTCGCGGACGCGCTCGAGCAGCTCGGCTACCAGTCCGAGAGCGCGCCGTCGCGCAACTTCTATCTCGTCGGTGCGCACGAGCTCCGCGAGGGGGCGCCCGAGCGCGACGGGGGTCGGCGCGTCGCGAGCCTGGACGTGGCACGCTCGCTGCCGCTGGAAAAGCTCTGGGACGGGATGGGGGCGAGCCTGGATGGTCCGCGCGCGTGGGATGCCAGCATTCTCATCTCCTGGGACTTCACCGACGTCGGGGAGCGCTGGACGGTGAGGGTTGAAAATGGCGCCCTCTCGACGGTCGAGGGCAAGCTCGACCCCGCGGCGCAGGCGAAGGTCGTCCTCACGCGTGCTGCGTTCGACGCGGTCATCCTCAAAGAAGGGGACGTCGGAGAGCTGTTTGCCTCGGGCGCCATTGCGGTCGAGGGCGACGCCGTAAAGCTGGCCGAGCTGTTCGGTCTCGTCGACGAAGCCGACGCGGCCTTCGCGATCGTCACACCCTGAGTGAAATGAACGAGATTGCTCGTCCGCCGAACCTGATCCTGCTGATCACCGATCAGCAGCGCCAGCCGCAGCACTGGCCCGAGGACCCTGCGTGGCTTGAGCGGCTCGCGCCGAACGACGCCGAGCTGCGGCGTACGGGTATGACGTTCACGCACGCGTTCACGGCAACCGCGATGTGCTCGCCGAGCCGAGCGAGCTTCCTGACCGGCAAACGTCCCTCGCGTCACGGTGTGACGCTGACTCTGACCGAGGGCGACCTGTGGCCGGACCGCAAGAACGCACCTGCAGCGCTGCGCGCGGCGGCCCGGATGGCGCGCAGCGGCGAGATTCCGCGCGGCAGGCTTGCGCGGAGCTTCGTGCGCAACGCGCTGCGGCTGGGGCCCAAGAGCGGCAACGAGCCGGAGCTGCCGCCGGGGATCGCCACGCTCGCGACGTTGCTGCGCCGCTGCGGGTACCACGTCGCGATGAAGGGCAAGTGGCACCTCTCAAAGCCCGTCAACGGAGAGAGCTGGAGTGCCGCTGACCCCGCGCGGGTCGAGCGCGACTACGGCTTCGCCGAATGGGAGCCGCCGGACGCCGGCGGCGATACCAAGGCAGAGAACTTCGGGGGCGGCAACGCGGGTGCGAGCCACCGGGGATGGGACGAGGATTACACCCGTCAGATGGAGGCGTGGCTCGCACGCGAGGATCTGCCGGAGCCGTTCTGCCTCGTCTTCTCGCTGGTCAACCCCCACGACGTGCTCGGCTACCCGGCCTCCTACCTGCCGGGCGGCTACGCGTCCGGCGAGTTCCGCGACCTCGGCGCGCCGCTGCCGCCGACGCTCGAGGAGGACCTGCGCGAGAAGCCGGCCGTGCAGGCGCTGTCAAAGCTCGGGATGGACAACTACCTCGGAGCGCTGCCGGACCGTCCGGCCCAGCAGGATTACGTGGACTTCTACGCGCACCTGCACCGGGTGGTCGACGAGAAGATCGGCCGCCTGCTCGCGGCGCTCGGCCGCGCCGATGACCCGCGGTCGCTGCGCTCGCGCACGGTGATCGTCCGCACATCTGACCACGGCGAGATGGGCCTCTCCCACGGGGGATTGCGCCAGAAGATCTTCAACGCCTACGAGGAGACGATCCGCGTGCCGCTCGTCGTCTCCAGCCCGCGCCTGTTCCCGCAGGCGCGCGAGAGCGACGCGCTGGCCTCGCTGCTGGACATCGTCCCCACGTTCCTGGGTCTCGCGGGCGCGCCGCCGCAGCCGGAGCGCCTCGACGGCCACGACCTGGGCCCGCTGCTGCGCGCCGAGACTGACTCCGTTCGCGACGCGGTGCTGTTCACCTACGACGACCACCAGGCCGGCACCGCCCTCCAGGATGCGGCCGGCCAGCCGAACCGCATCCGCTGCGTGCGCGACGCGCGCTGGAAGTACGCCGTGTATCTCGACCCGGCCGGCCGCGCGGCGCCCGAATATGAGATGTACGACCTCGCCGGCGACCCCAACGAGACACGCAACCTCCTCGACAAGCGGTCGGGACGCGCACGCAGCGCAGCGCACGAGGCCGAGCGCCGCCGCCTGGCGGCGCGGCTCGCCGAGCTGTGCATCGAGAGCGGCACCCTGACGCCGACGCTGCCGGCGGATCTCGGTGCGGTGGCGCCCTGAGCATCCGGGGCATGCGACGCTCCGCCAAAGACGCGCTGTCACGACGCGTCCTGCCGAGCGCGGTCATCGCCCTGTCCCGGGTCAGCTGGCCTGCGCGGCTCGGCGCCGACGCACGCAGGGCGCTCGGGCGGCGCGGCCGCGTGGAGCTGTTCTTCGCCTTCGACGATCCCTGCAGCGCCGTCGCGGTCATCGACCTCGCCGAGCGCATGGCCCGTCGCCACGTGCTGCTGGCGCTCGAGCCCATCGTCGAGCGCGGGATCCCCGGCGACCCTGCCGTGGAGCGCAAGCGCCGCTACGCGATCGACGACGCGCGGCGTCTCGCCAGGCGGCTCGGCCTCGTGCTCACGCGCACAGAGCCGCTGTCCGCCGAGGACACGCGCTTCCTGGCCCAGTGGGCCGCGTCGGCGCCGCAAGGTCCCTCGCTGGAGCGCTTCTGCGTGAACGCGCTGAGGCAGCTGTGGTTCGCGAGTGACGGCCCCGTCGATCCAAGCGTCTATGCGGCTGCGTGGCGCGAGCAGTTTGGAAGCCCGCCCCCGCCCGCGCCACCAGCCGTGCCCGACGACCGAGCCATCCGTCGCAACGAGCGTCTGATGAAGCGTCGCGGCCCGTATGACACCCCGGCCGTATGGGTGCACGGCCAGTGGTTCTTCGCGCACGACCGGCTCGTGCAGATCGGCGAGCGTCTTGACGATCTCGGATGGACGGCGGCGTGATGGCGACCGCGCGGCTGGACTTCTTCTTCTCTTTCCGCAGCCCGTATTCCTACCTTGCCGCACCGCGCGCGTTCGCGCTGCCCGAGCGATTCGACGTCGAGGTGGTCTTCCGCGGCGTGATCCCAATGGTGATGCGAGGACAGTCGGTTCCCCGCGCGAAGAGCCTGCACACCCTTCGCGACGTGGCACGCGAGGCGCGGCGCCTCGGCATGCCCTTCGGGCCGGTCTACGACCCTCTCGGCGATGGCGCCCTGCGCTGTCTGCTCGTTGCCGAGCACGCCGTCGATGTGGGTCGCCAGCGCGAGTTCGTGCTCATGGCGAGCCGCGCCATCTGGGCGCAGGCGGTCGACGTCTCACGCGATGAGGGACTGCGGCCGATCTGCGAGCAGGCAGGCCTGAGCTGGGGGGGCTGCGAGGAGGCCCTCCGCGATCAGCGTATGCGCGCCCGCGTCGACGCGAACACTGCCGCGCTGAGCGATCTCGGCCACTGGGGCGTTCCCGTGCTTGTCTTCGACGGCGAGCTGTTCTGGGGGCAGGACCGGATCGAGGACCTGACGATCGCGCTCAGCGACGCGGGCTTGGAGCGCACGCATACAGTGCGTCCAGCCACCTGAGCAGACCGCTGTGCTGCCCTTCGATCAGGCCGCCGACGCGCTGCCGACGTCGGGGTTCAAGCCGGTCTTCGCGCGCGACCCGATCGGCGCCTATCGCTACTCGGGCGCTTCGGAGATCACGAGCCGCAGCGCGCCGTCGTAGCTGTCCTGCTGGCGTAGGTGACCGTGCTCGGCGTCCCATGCGCCGGACTCCAGCGCAGCCGCCAGGCGAGCGACGATCCGCTCCTCGGCGCCCGGGTCCAACAGCGCCCACATCGACTGGGCGCTGCGGACAGCCGGGTCGAGCAGCGCCTCGGGGCGCCGCCAGAAGGCCTCGAAGAACCCGTCGACGCAGTCGCCCGGCGTGGGAATGCGCTCGATGCGCGTACGTCCGCCGAGCGCGGCCGCGACGTCGTCGATCGCACGAAATCGTGGTCGCTCGAGGGTGAGTCCCTCGGCGAGGAAGTCCAGCTGCCACGGTGGCAGCTCGTCGAGATCGAAGGTGAACACGACAACCGGCCCGCGGCAGACGCGGCGTAGCTCCGCGAGGCCGGCGTCGGGCGCTGCCCAGTGGTGAATCGTCACGCACGCCATGCCCGCATCGACGGCGTCCTCGTCGAGCGGCAGCGCCTCCGCGTGTGCGCAGATCGCTGGCGCGAGGTCGGCCGGGCGCTGCGCGCGCATCGTCGCGCTCGGCTCGACCGCGAGCACCCAACGATCGGTCGGCTCGTAGGAGCCCGCCCCAGCGCCGACGTTGAGCACCGTCCGCGCGCCGCCCAGCGCGGCGTGGATCCGCTCGGCGATCCGCGGATCAGCACGCCGGTGGCTCGCGTACGTGCGCCCATGCTGCTCATAGTCGACCCGGCGAGCGCTCACCAGCGTCAGCCTATCTCGCTCGCTCAGTCGATCTGGATCGCCTGATTTCCCAGCTCGAGGACGTCCCCGCTGCGCAGCGCGGTGCGACCGACGCGCACGCCGTTCACTGCCGTTCCGTTTGTCGAGGCGAGGTCCTGCAGTACCCAAACGCCGTCGCGGAACGTGAGCCGTGCATGCCGGCGCGACACACTGGGATCGGCCACGACCACGTCGCACGCCGAATCGCGGCCAACGAGCAGCTGCTCGCTGTCGGCCCGGTCCAGCACAAGCAGCAGCGTCGCCTCCAGCGGTCTGCCGAAGTCGGCGCTGCTGCGCACGCTCGCAACCAGGGCGCTCCAGGCTCGCCGCGCCGCGACTGCCGGCCGTGCGCGATCACGGCGAAGCGTGAGATCGCCGACCAGCCGCTGCGGGTCGATCAGCCGAGGGCCGAGCAGCAGCTCGAGGCGATACAGGTGTGTCTGCTCGCTCAGCAGGCCCTCGGCAAACGCCGAGTTCAAGACTCCCGCAAGACGCTGGCGTGAACGACCGAGCGCAGCCACCAAGCGAGTATCCCGCGCGAAGGCGCAGATGTCCACGTCGCCGGCGCAGACTCGTGCGCCGGCTCCGACGACCGAGCCCAGCCGTGCCGCTCGGTCAGCGCGTCGTCTCGACTTCGAGCGTCGCGAGTCGATAGATCTCGGGAATCGTGTCGGCCTTGGCGACGCCGAGCCGGCGGGCGGCCTGCGTGGTCGACTCGTCAGCGAGCAGGGTCAGGTTGCGCGCGGCAAAGAATGCCCGCGCGTCGGCGGGATCAAGCCCGGTCTGAAATGGCTCGCCGGCATCGCGCACGGCTGTCAGCCACGCACCAGGCTGCGTGCCCGACGCGTCGAGGAATCGCTCGTCGATGTAGGTGAGCAGGATCTGGCTGCCGGGCGCGCACACCGCGACGAGCGCGCCGAGAGTCACGTCGATCGCCTCCGGCGTGAGATAGCTGAACACGCCCTCCCAGAGAACGCACGCGCGCTGGCTCGGGTCCAGCCCCGCGGCGATCAATGCGGGCTGCAGGGCGTCGCGCTCGAAGTCGAGTGGGACGTAGCGGATGTGCTCGGAGCGGTCGCCGAGGACGGCACGCTTGCGCGACTGGGTCAGCGGATGGTCGATCTCAAAGACGGCGCTCGCCGCCGCTGCCGGCAGTCTGGTCGCGCGCGTGTCGTAGCCGGCGCCCAACAGCACCAGCTGGCTGGCGCCGGCGCGCATCGACCCCGTCACGAAGTCATCGATCACTCGCGTGCGCACCACGCCCGACAGGCGCGGGCCGGGCCAGCGACGGTCGATGAACGCGACGATCAGCGAATGCGCGGGAGGGAACCTCGCGGCGAGCGCCGCAGCGCGTAGCGGCGCGCGCAGAAACGACACGGCGGCAGGGTCCTCGAACAGGCGCCTGCCGCGCGGCTGCGCGGACTCGAGCGCGCGGAACAGCGCCATGTATTCCGCCGTGCGCGACGGCGCCTCGGATCTCATCGCCAAGCCAAGCTATCGATCTCTTGGATCCTGAGGCTGGTAGCGTTGCCGCGGTGATCATCTCGACGATGAACGATCTCCCCGGCTACCAGATCGAGCAGGTCTTCGGTGAGGTGTTCGGACTGACGGTCCGCTCGCGCAACGTCGGCTCCCAGATCGGCGCGAGCCTGAAGTCGCTCGTCGGCGGCGAGCTGAAGGGGATGACCAAGATGCTCGCGGCCGGTCGTCAGGACGCGACGGACAGGCTCGTGGCTGAGGCGGAGGCCAAGGGCGCGAACGCAATCATCGCGTTCCGCTTCGACACCTCCGAGCTCGGCTCGGTCTGGACGGAGATCTGCGCTTACGGAACGGCGGTCAGCGCGCGCAAGCTGTGAAATCGCAGCGGAAGTTTCGGAGCTCAGGATTTGCGCTGAAGTTGCCGACGCTCCTGTGAACGTCCCCGCGATAGAGGAGCAGAGCGCTGATGGCCACATACACCGTCGAGAAGTGTCGCCTTGTCACCCGCAGCGACTTCGACGGGTTGGTCTGTGCCGCCCTGCTCAAGGAGCTCGGGATTCTCGACGAGATCAAGTTCGTCCACCCCAAGGACATGCAGGACGGGCTGATCGAGCTCACCGACCGCGACATCACGACCAACCTCCCGTACGTCCCCGGTGTACGGCTGGCGTTCGACCATCACGAGAGCGAGACGCTGCGTCTGGAGGGGACCGCCGAGAACCACATCATCGTCCCCGGCGCCCTGTCGGCCGCGCGCGTGGTGTACGACTACTTCGGCGGCGCCGAGCGCTTCAGCCTGGTCAGCGAGTCGCTGATGGAGGCCGTCGACAAGGCCGACAGCGCGCTGTTCTCGCTCGATGAGATCAAGACGCCGACCGGCTGGATCCTGCTCAGCTTCCTGATGGACCCGCGCACGGGCCTCGGTCGCTTCCGCGACTTCCGCATCTCCAACTACCAGCTGATGATGGACCTGATCGACGCCTGCCTGCACAGCAGCGTCGAGGAGGTGCTCGAGCTGCCGGATGTGGTCGAGCGCGTGACGCTCTACCAGGAGCACGCCGCCGCAGCGCAGGCGCAGCTGCTCGAGCGCTCGAGCGTCCACGACAACCTCGTCGTGCTCGACCTGCGTGCGGACGAGGTGATCCACCCGACCAACCGCTTCATGATCTACGCGCTGCACCCCGACTGCAACATCTCGATCCACGTGCTGTGGGGCCTGGCGCAGCAGAACACGGTCTTCGCGATGGGCAAGTCGATCGTCGATCGCTCCAGCAAGACGGACGTCGGCACGCTGATGCTGTCCTATGGTGGCGGCGGACATGAGGCGGCCGGGACCTGCCAGGTGGCCAATGCCGACGCCGAGCGTATCCTGGGCGAGCTGATCGAGCGCGTCAACGCCGACGGTTAGCCGCGCTCCGGCGATCGCCGTCAGTGGATCGTGAAGCGGTGCTTGGCGGGCGTCTCCTCGATGCCGCCCGGGCCGACCGTGCGGACATAGAACACGTAGACGCCGGGCGTCAGCTTCGTATAGCGCTTCGGTGTGCGGCAGCTCGAGTAGCGCGGCGCGGGGGCTCGCTTGTGCCTACCGCGCGTCACGCGCACGAGCGCGCACTGAAAGCCGCTTGCTTCACCTTCGGCCGTGAAGCTGAACTTCGCGCTGTGTCTGCGTGAGCTGATCGTCTGCTTCGTGAGCAGCGCGAGCGACGGGACCGAGCTCAGCACCATCGCCTGCGTGCTGCCGTCGGTGGCGGTATAGGAGCCGACGGCCACACAGTCGCCCGGGCTGCTGCACGCCAGCGAATCGAGATTGGCGTCTTCCCCGGGTCCTTCGGGGCCGCCGGGGGTCGGGGTGAAGCTGGGCGGCTGTTGAAATGGCGCGGCGCCGGGGGGGAGCGTGGCGGCGCTCACATGACCCCACACGCCACCCGTCTCAGCGGCGAGCATCGCTGGATGGTCTTCGTAGGTCGCTCCCTCCATGAACGCCTCGACGAAGGCCTGTTGGCCGACGCCTGCGCAGCTGCCCGGGCCGGTGCACGCCACCGACTCGAGCTCGCTCAAAGCGATCCTGGTGTTGCTGGCGCCCACGCTGACCGTCGGCTGCCACGCCCCGTTCGTCTCGGTGGCTGCCATCGCCTCGTGGACGACGCCGCAAGAGTCTGGCGATGCCTCTTCGACACATTCGATGCTGTCGTCGGCGAACTCGCCCACAGCCGTGCAGTTGCCGACGCTCGCGCACGCCACCGAATCGAGCTTGGCGGCCTGCAGGCAGGTAGCGCCGTCGCACTGCGCGCCCGCTGGGTAGAGGGGTCCGACCCCAAGCGCGTTGGTGGGCAGCGCGAACTCGCTCGGCTGGCCCCATGTGCCGCCGGTCTCAGTCACGACCATCGCTTGCTGGCCGCCGCCGGTGACGGCGTAGTAGCCGACGGCGACGCAGCTCCCAGGGCCGGTGCACGTCAGCGAATCCAGGCGCGCGTTCTGCGCGCCCGCGGTCGTGTTCGCGTTGCTCGGCAGCGTCAGCTCGCTCGCCTGGCCCCAAACGCCGCCCGTCTCGGTCGCGACCATCGCCTGCGAGCTACTGCCGGTGTCGGTGTAGGAGCCGGCGGCGACGCAGTTTCCCGGGCTGGTGCAAGTCACCGAGTCGAGCTGTGCGTTCTGGGCGCCCGCGGCTGCAATCGCGCCGGTGGGCAGCATGAGCTCGCTCGCCTGTCCCCACACGCCGCCCGTCTCCGTAACGATCAGCGCCTGATGGTCCTTGGCCCCGTTGGCGTCGGTATAGGAGCCGACGGCGACACAAGCTCCCACGCTGGTGCAAGCGATCGAGTCGAGCTCGGCGTTCTGCTGCCCCGCCGTCGTGTTCGCGCCGGAGGGCAGCGTCAGCTCGCTCGCCTGGCGCCAAACGCCGCTCGTCTCGGCCGCGACCATCGCCTGCGAGCTCTTGCTGGCGTCGGTGTAGGAGCCCACGGCCGTGCAGCTAACCGGGCTGGTGCACGCAACCGAAGCGAGGTTGGCGGCCTGCGCGCCCCGCGCGCGGTCTGCGCCGGAGGGCAGCGTCAGCTCGCTCGCGGCAGGCCAGGCGGGTACCCCCGTCGCTGCCCAAGCCGGCATCGTGCCCGCCGATGGGATCATGACCGTCAAGGCTGCGATGCCCGCGATGAGCGCTGAAAGCGCTGGCCGCCGACGTGCGACGACCGAGCTCGGAGCATCGCAACCGCTCGGCACATATCGCCGCATCCGCGGAAAGGGTACGTGATGCGCGCTGATAGATTCGTCTCCGTGGTGGATGCCGACGGCGAGGACTGGCTGCTGGGATTCCTCTACGAGTTCGCGTCGATGTCCGAGGAGGAGCGTGATGCCGCGGTCGACGCGCTTTCACCGGCGGACAGGCACGCCCTCGTCGCGCTCGCGGAGGCGCGGGCGGCGACGGCCGATGCAGATCTGATCGAGGTTCTCGACGCCGGTCAGGGCGGGCTCGACAAGCTCTACGAGCTGACCCAGCCCGCTGACCTCTATGCGGTGATCGACCTCGCCGCGAGGGAGCACCCGAACCTCGTCGTCGAGGCGCTGTTCGCCGCCGTGGTCCTGCATCGGGGCTGGGATCAGGAGGTGCCAGCTGCGATGGTCGCGCTGCGCGAAGGCTGGCACTGGCATGTGCACGCGCAGCTCGAGGATGCCTGACGACCAGCAGTGCGCCTGCGCGGCTCGGTTCTCCGCCGCGCGTCAGGATCGCGCCATCCGCAGCAGCTCGCAGAACACGTCCACGACGCGTGGATCGAATTGCGTTCCCGAGTACCGACGCAACTCGGCGATCGCCTCCGAGACTGTGATCGCGTCGCTGAACGGCCGATGTTTCATCATCGCGACGAAGGCCGCGCATACGGCGATGATGGCTGCGCCGATGGGGATGTCTTCGCCGGCAAGTCGGTCGGGGTAGCCGAAGCCGTCGTAGCGCTCATGGTGATGGCGCACGAGCTTGGCGGCATGCGTGAGCGACGGTGAGGCGGCGAGGATGCGCTGCCCGATTTCAGAGTGGGTGCGCATGATCGCCCACTCGTTGCCGTCAAGCGGCGCGGCCTTGGTCAGGATCGCGTCCGGGATCGCCAGCTTGCCGACGTCATGCAGGCGCGCGGCGATCTCGACGCGCTCCACCTCGGACTCGGGGAGCCCCATCCCTTCGGCGGTCGCGATCGCGAAATGGGCGACCCTGTTGAGATCCTCGAGCACGCCTGGGCGGTGCTCGTTGAGCACCTTCAGCAGCAGGCCGAGGCTCTCCCGGCTACCGGTGCCGTAGCCGGCGTGAATGTTGTGACCGGCCTGGTGGTTTGAGCTGGTGAACGCTCCCATCTATCGCAATTATCGTCATTCGCTGGCATCCGCTTGAAACTTTCAGCCTCGCTCTCAACCGGCGTTTGTCTCCACCTCTGACTGTGCAATACTTAAGCGAGTGCTTAAGCAATGCGCACCCATCGACCGCGGCATGGACCTGCTCTTCCAGGCGCTCGCGGACCCCAGCCGCCGGGCGATGGTCGATCGCCTGACCCGCGGACCGGCCTCCGTGAGCGAGCTTGCGCGACCGCTCGAGATGTCGCTGCCGGCGGTCGTGCAGCACCTGCACGTGCTCGAGGCCAGCGGGCTCGTGCGCTCTGAGAAGTTGGGGCGGGTGCGCACCTGCGCCGTCGAGCCCACCGCACTGCGGGCCGCGGAGCGATGGATCTCCGACCGGCGGACGGTCTGGGAGGAAAGCCTCGATCGGCTCGGCGAGTACCTCGCCGAGGATCAGGATCAGCCAAAGAAAGGAAGCGTGCAGTGAGCCAGTCCGACCAGGCCGCCGTCGAGCGGTCAACCACACACTCGACGTTCGTGATCGAGCGGAACTACGACGCCTCGCCGCAGCGGGTCTTCGACGCATGGGTCGACCCGGCCGCCAAGGCGCGGTGGTTCGGACCGCCCGAGAAACCGGACTATTCGCTGGACTTCCGCGTCGGCGGGCGCGAGCATTTCACGGTGAAGATGCCCGATGGGACGACCTACGCCTTCGACGCGGTCTACCAGGACATCGTGCCCGGGCGCCGCATCATCCACGCCTACGACATGCATCGCGAGGATGTGCGCATCTCCGTGTCGCTGGCAACGATCGAGATCGAGGCGCACGGCGACGGCGCGCGGCTGACGCTCACCGAGCACGGCGTGTACCTCGACGGGCACGACACGCCAGAGCAGCGCGAGCACGGCACCAACGAGATGATCGACGCGCTCACCGATTACCTCCTCCAGAGCGCGGGGGCCGGCCTATGAGCGCGGCCGTCGAGGCCAAGCCGCGCGACGGGCGCTGGCTCGCGCTGTACGTGCTGTGCGTGGGGATGCTGATGATCGTGCTCGACGTGACCGTCGTCAACGTCGCGCTGCCGTCGATCCAGGACGACCTGCACTTCTCCACCTCGAGCCTCGCGTGGGTCGTCAACGCGTACCTGATCGCGTTCGGCGGGCTGCTGCTGCTGGCGGGGCGCTTCGGCGACCTGATCGGGCGCAGGCGCATCTTCCTCGCCGGCGTCGGCCTGTTCACCGCAGCGTCGCTCGCGTGCGGCCTCGCCGACAGTCAGTCGCTGCTGATCGCGGCACGCTTCATCCAGGGCGTCGGCGGCGCGATGACCTCGGCGGTGATCCTCGGCATGATCGTGACGATGTTCCCCGAGCCTCGCGAGCAGGCCAAGGCGATCGGCGTGTACGCGTTCGTCGCCTCCGCCGGCGGATCCGTCGGCCTGCTCGCCGGCGGCGTGATCACGCAGTCGATCGACTGGCACTGGATCTTCTTCGTGAACATCCCCATCGGCCTCGCAACCGCCGTGTTCGCCAGGCGCCTGCTCGAGCACGACCCCGGCATCGGCGTCAGCGAGGGCGCCGATGTTCCCGGCGCGGTGCTGATCACCGCGGCGCTGATGCTCGGCGTCTACACGATCGTCAAGCCCGCCGCCGAAGACGGCTGGAGCGCGGGGCGCACGCTCGCGCTCGGCGCGGTCTCGCTTACGCTGCTGCTCGGCTTCCTCGCGCGCGAGGCGACCGCGAGCAAGCCGCTCGTGCCGCTGCGGATCTTCCGCTCGCGCAACGTCGCCTCGGCGAACCTCATCCAGGTGCTGTCGGTCGCGGGCATGTTCGGCGTGTTCTTCCTCGGCGCGCTGTACCTGCGCCGCGTGCTCGGCTACGACGCGCTTCAGATCGGGCTCGCGTTCCTGCCGGTCACGCTCACGATGGGAACCCTGTCGATCCGCTACTCCGAGCGGCTGGTCACCCGCTTCGGTGCACGCAACATGCTCGTGCCCGGGCTCGCGCTGATCATGCTCGCGCTGATTCTGCTCGCCCGGGCGCCCGTCCACGGCAGTTACCTCGCGCACGTGCTTCCCTCGATGCTGCTGCTCGGCATCGGCGCCGGCGTGTGCTTCCCCGCGCTCATGAACGTGGCGATGTCAGGAGCCAGCCCGCAGGACGCCGGTCTGGCCTCAGGGCTGGTGAACACGACCGCGCAGGTCGGAGGCGCGCTCGGGCTGGCAGTGCTCGCGACGCTCTCCACGTCGCGCAGCGGACATCTGATCGCGCAGGGTCACTCCACTGCGGCGGCGCTCACCAGCGGGTATCACCTCGCCTTCTGGATCGCCGCCGCCCTGATCGCCGCGGCGATCGCGATCGTGCCCGCCGTCCTGGGCGAGTCCCGTCCTGAGGCTATGCTGCGGTCGCCGCGTTGAGGGGGAAGCGCACGCCGGTGAGCTCTTCCGAGACCTCCCACAGGCGGCGGGCGACGTCTATGTCCTTGGCGGCGCCCGAGCGGCCCACGAGCTTGGGTTTGCCGCGCATTTCCATCAAGCCGTCCGGTCCGGCGTAGCTGTCGCCGGGGACGTCCGCGACCGAGGCGTACAGCGTCGGCTGTGCGCCGGCCTGCTCGTCCTGGGCGATCAGGCGGTTGCCGACGGCGCTGAGCAGCTCGAGCGACCGGCGGCCGCTGTGGAACTGCAGGTTGGTCGCGGCATAGCCGGGATGGGCGGCCGTCGCGATCACGGTCGAGCCTGCTTCGCTCAGCCGTCGCTGCAGCTCGGACGTGAACAGCAGGTTGGCGAGCTTTGACTGACCGTAGGCGCGCGAGGCCCTGTAGGGCTTGCGCTCCCAGTTGAGGTCATCGAAGTCGATCCGGCCGAAGCGATGGGCGCCGGAGGCCACAGTCACGACACGACCGGTGACGTGCTCCAGCAGCAGGTTGGTGAGCGCGAAGTGGCCGAGGTGGTTGGTGCCGAACTGCAGCTCGAAGCCCTCGGCGGTGCGGCCCAGCGGTGGCACCATCACGCCGGCGTTGTTGATCAGCAGGTCGATCTCGCCCTCCCAGCCGGCGGCAAACTCGCGTATCGAGGCGAGGCTCGCGAGGTCGAGCCGGCGGACATCCGTCTCGCCGGGCATGCTCGCGGCGGCCGCCCGGCCCTTGTCGGTGTTGCGCACGGCGAGGATCACGCGGGCGCCGGCGCCCGCGAGCGCACTCGCGGCGGCGCGCCCGATGCCGCTGTTGGCGCCGGTGACGATCACGTTGCGGCCGGTCATGTCAGGCATGGGTGTGGTGCTTGAAGTAGTCATAGGCAACAATGTAGACTATGCCAACAATGATGTCAACGACAACTTCATACGGTAGGCTGCGGAGCGATGGCTGAGCGCCCGTATCACCACGGCAGTCTGCGCACCGCGCTGCTCGCGCAGGCCGAGCGCACCGTCCGCGAGCGCGGTGTGCAGGACCTGTCGCTGCGCGAGCTCGCACGCGAGGTCGGTGTCAGCCACGGCGCGCCGCGCAGGCACTTCCCCGATCGCCAGGCGCTGCTCGACGCGCTCGCCGAGTCCGGCTTCGAGCGCCTCGGGACCGAGCTGCGCGGCGCCCTCGACGGCGCCGGCGAGGATTTCCAGGCTCGCCTGCAGGCGACCGCCGCGGCGTACATCCGCTTCGCCACGCGCGACCCCGCGCTGCTCGAGCTGATGTTCGCCGGCAAGCACCGCGAGCCGGCGGGTGCGCTGCACGACGCCGCCGCGCGCGCGTTTGCGGTGATGCTCGAGCTGATCGAACAAGGCCAGGCGGAGGGCGCGCTCGATCCGGGCGAGCCCGAGCGCGTCGGCCTCGTCCTGTACGCGACGATCCAGGGCATCGCCGCGCTGGTCAGCGCCGGCATGGTCGACCCAGAGCAACTCGACGAGCTCGTCGCCGACGCGATCGCGCATTTCGTGCGCGGCTCGCGCACGTCCGCCTGAGCCTAGGCGCTCGCCCGCTCGTAGTTGAGCCGCAGCAGCGCGATCACGTCGCGCACGTCGTCATCGCCCTCGATCCTCCGCGCGGCCGGTCCCTGGCGATCCGGGAACACCGGATGGGGGACGATCCGCCCTGCGGCTTTCAGCTCGTCCCATACCGGACGCGGGAAGTTGAAGTGCGCGGAGTGATCGCCGTGCAGGTGCCCGATCTCGCGGCGGCCGACCCTGAACGCGAACTCGCCGCGGCGGCCGAGGCCGGCCTCGACGCCCGGCCAGGAGGTGACCTCTTCGGTGATCTCGATGCTCGGGGTGCGTGTCTCGCTCATCGTGTCTCCTTCGCTGTTCGGAGCAGTCGTGATCGCAGGGTAGTAGTTCAAGTTAGCTTGAAGTCAAGGGCTCGATGTGGTTTGCTCTGCGCGTGCCCGAGCTGCTGAGCATCGGCGAGGTCGCGCGACGCAGCGGTGTCGCCGCCTCGGCGCTGCGCTTCTACGAGCAGCGCGGCCTGATCACCTCAGAGCGAGCCGGATCGGGCCACCGCCGCTATCCGCGCCCGGTGCTGCGCCGGATCGCGTTCATCGTGTTCGCACAGCACGTCGGGCTGACGCTCGAGGAGATCGGCGTCGAGCTCGCCAAGCTGCCCGCGCGTCAGGCCCCGACACGCCGCGACTGGTCGCGCCTGTCGCGCGCCTGGACGGCGCGGATCGACCGCAACATCGCCGAGCTCGAGCGCCTCAAGCTCGGGCTCACGGAGTGCATTGGCTGCGGCTGCCTGTCGCTCGAGCGCTGCAAGCTCGCCAATCCCCACGATCGCGCGGCAGGGCTCGGTCCCGGCCCGCGGTACTGGATCGGCGACCGCCCCGACTGATCGCACCGGTAGCCTCGCGGGCGTGTCGGATCCAGACTCTCAGAGCGACCTGCCGGCGCGCGAGCCGAAGCTCCCGAGCGAGCGAGACTGGGAGCGTGCCGCGGTGCTCGAGCCGCGCCCCGCGCCGCGCGAGCCGGAGCTGATCAGCGACGGCGTCGGGCTGCCGTTCGCGCCGAGCGCGCTCGCCGGGCCGCCGGCTCCGCTCGATCTGCAGGACCCGGTGGTGGCCGGCCTGCTCGCATACCTGACCGAGCGCGCGATCCCGAAGCGCGCCGCGCGCGCACTGTGGAAGCGCGGGGCGCCGCCGCCGCCGGCGGTGCCCGTGAGCCTCGAGGGCTGGCGTGAGCTCGCGCGCACGGACGACGAGGTGCTGTTCGCCTATGGCCTGCCGCCGCAGCTGGGGACGGTGACCCTCAAGCAGAAGTCCCGCCGGCGCGCGTGGACGATCGCCGGGTCGAGCGTGGTGCGGTCGTTGCGTGCGACGCGCGATGGCATCCGCGCGTCCTCGTGGCGCCCCGACCCCACGCGCGAGATCACCGAAGCCGACACCGAGCTGCGCCTGCTGGTCACCGAGCAGGCGTTCGCGAGCGGTCAGAGCGCCGACGGTCGTGTGCTCACGCCCGACATCTACGAAGACGACGGCGAGCTCGTGCTGCGGATCTTCGTGTCGCCGCGGCCGGGCGGCTTTCAGACCGCCACGCGCAACCCCGAGACGCCCGTGCGGATCGCGCTGCCGCGCCCGCTCGGGCCGCGGCTGCTGCTCGACGGCGCGCTCGCTTACGCCGCGCCCGCCGAACCGGCCGAGCCCGACGAGGGCTAGCCTGGACCCGTCTCAGCCGCGCTCCGACAGCGCTGGCTGGGCAAGGCGCGACGTCGCCAGGAAGACCAGGATCGCGATCACGGCCAGCGCCGCGCCGAGGCCGCAGATCGCGCTCCAGCCGTCGGCCGCGTAGAGCGTGCTCGACAGCGTCGAACCGACGATGCCGCCGAGGAACATCGACACGATGTAGGCCGTCGTGAGGCGGCTACGGGCCTCGGCGTGCAGGCCGTATATGGCTGCCTGGTTGCTGATGTGCGCGCCCTGGACGCCGAGGTCGAGCACGACGATGCCCGCGATCAGCGCGACCACGGAGGACCGGCCGAGCGCCAGCAGCGCCCAGCTGGCGAGCAGCACCAGCAGGAAGCCGCCGAGCGCGAGCCGGCCGTGGCCACGGTCGGTGAGCTTGCCGGCGACCGGTGCGATCAGCGCGCCGGCCGCGCCGGCGAGGCCGAACAGGCCGATCACGAGCTCGTCATAGCCGTACGGCGGTGCGCTGAGCAGGAACGCGATCGAGGTCCACAGCACGGAGAAGCCGCCGAAGCCGAGCGCGCCGAGGACCATGCGCTGGCGCAGCACCGGCTCACGCGCGATCAGCGTGATCACCGATCTCAGCGCTGCGCGATAGCGCACCGGATCGGTGTGTGGCATCTTCGGCAGCATCCGCCCGAGCGTCGCCGACAGGATCAGCATTGCGCCCGCAGCGAGCGCGAACACCAGCCGCCAGCCACCCAGCTGCGCCACCAGTCCGCTCAACGTCCGCGCCGAGAGGATGCCGACGAGCAGTCCGCTCATGACCGTGCCGACCACCTGCCCGCGCTCGTCCGGGCCGGCGAGCGTCGAGGCGAGCGGCACGACGATCTGCGCGACGACCGACAGCGCGCCGACGGCGATCAGCGCCGCAGCGAGCACGCCGAAGCTCGGTGACGCCGCGCACGCCGCTAGCGCCACCGCGGTGCCGAGCAGGATCGTGCTGATCAGTCGGCGGCGCTCCACGATGTCGCCGAGCGGGACCAGGAACACGAGGCCGGCGACGTATCCGACCTGCGCGCACGTCACGAGCAGCCCGGCGGTGCCGTCGGACACGCTGAGGGCGTGCGCGACGGTGCCCAGCAGCGGCTGGACGTAATAGAGGTTGGCGACGGTCGCGCCGCTGGCCACCGCGAGCAGCGCGACGAGGCCGCGGGGCATGCGCGCGGGCGTCGTGGCGCGCGGGGACGTCCCGCTCGTTGGGAGCGCGCAGTCGGTAGCGCTCGCGGGCGCCTGGAGATCGTGGGTCGACATGGCGTCCTGGTCGTGATAGCAGCGAGGGGCTCCAGCGATGTGGACATACGACGAGGCCGGCTGCGACACAGCGCACTCGCACGCCGCCGTGCGCGGCCCGATAATTGGACTATGGACGACCATCGGCCGGGAGTGTCCGATGTGCTGCAGGTGACCGCGGTGTCGGTCGCGCTGCTCGGCTACGTGTACGCGATCGGCTGGCTCGTCACGTGGGTGCGGCTCGACGCGGTGCGCCTGCCGATCGCCGCGTCGCTGCCGGCGATCGACGGGCAGGTCGTCTTCACGACCGGCGTGCGCGCGGTGCTCGTGATGGTGGTCGTGTTCGCCGTCATGTGCGCGTTCGCGTACGCCGTTCACCTCGGGCGCTGGGACAAGCACGCGGACGCGTGGAAAGCGATCGTCGACACCGATCGCATCAGCGCGAAGGAGGAGCGCGAGCGCGAGCGGCGCGAGGGCATCCGGCGAGCGCCGCGCACGCGCCGCAAGCCGACGCCGCAGGAAGGACTGGTGCGGGTGATCGCGGGCTTCAACGTCGGCGTGCTGTCCGTCGCGCTCGGCCTCGTCGCGGGCAGGTTCGCGAAGACGCTGATCGACCAGATTCACCCCGGCTACTGGTGGGCGCTGCTCGCGCCGTGGGCGGCGTTCTCGCTGATCGCCGCGCTGGCGCTGCGCGAGGTCAACCCGCTGCGCGGCGGGCGCTTCGCGCACGGGGTCCTGTGGCTGGGCGTGGTCGTCGTCGCGATGGTGGCCTCGGCGCCGATCGGGCTGCTCGTGCTCACGTGGATGGGCATCGGCACGTTCGGGCGCTGGTACGGCAAGCGCTCGCTGCCGGCTTCGACGTTCGAGTTCCTGCGCTCGCCGCTGCCGTGGGTGCTGTTGACGATCTACGCGCTGGTGGCGCTGTCCTACGCGGCGATGCCGCCGGTGAGCTTCTCGCAGACCGTCGTCGAAACGACGAGCGGCAAGCGACTCGGCGGCTACCTGGCGCGGGGCGGCGACGGCGCGTATCTGATCTCGTGCACGCCGCTCGCCAACGCCACCTCGCTCGACGATCGCGTCGAGTTCATTCCAGCGGCGACGATCAAGTCGCTGACCAGCACCGGCACGGAATTCACGCTCGACACCGGCGCGCGGCCGTCGCTGCCGACGCTCGCGCTGCGGGCGCTCGGGATCGACACGCACACCGCCGCGTGGATCAGGCCGGAACTGAAGGAAAGGCGCGAGCCGTGCGCCGGCGTGCCACCGCCGCGCCCGAGCAACGGCTACGAAGCGCCGCAGCTCGGCAGCGGGGTGTTCGCCGGGCCGGCGCCGCCCGGCGGTCGCGCCCGCGACGGCGAGCCGCCGATCGAACAGACCTCGCCCGAGATCGCCGAACTGGCCAAGCGCTTTCAGCCGACGCTGCTCGTGTCCGACACCGATCCCTTCTGGCCGGTGCCGGTCGGCGCGCTGCTGGAAGACGTCGGCAGCGACGGGCAGCCGACGTGCCTGCACAGCGACGGCGCGGCGCGCTGCACGCTCGAGCACCCGACGCTCACCGATCTGGCGCCGCAGACGAGCAGCCCCGACGACTACCTGGAATTCCCGGCCACGCCCGCGCTCGACCAGGACCCGACGGGGCAGCTCGAAGCGTTCGTGCGCGGACAGCGCGGCCGCAGCGCGCCAATCCCGACGCTGCAGGAACGACTCGAGGACCCCGGCGTGCTCGACCCGTGGCAGACCGCGCAGATCTACTTCTTCTACGCGGGGCGAGCCAACCCGGCGAACTGGCCGGCGCGCAACCACATGATCGGAACGGGCCTGGTGGGCCTGCAGTACTGGTTCTTCTACCAGTACAACTACTACCCCACGCTCGCCACGCCCGAGCTGATGAACGAAGCGCCGCTCGCCGGCGACGTCGCCAACACCGACCTGCACCAGGGCGACTGGGAGCACGTCACCGTGCTGGTCGACCCCAAGACCAGGCAGCCGCAGTGGATCTACATGGCCCACCACAGCAACGAGGGCGAATACTTCCCCTGGAGCAGCCCGCTGCTGAGCTTCGACGAAGGACACCCGGTCGTGCAGGCCGCCTACGGCGGGCACCCGAGCTATCCCGCCGGCTGCGGTGCGCGCCCGCGCTACGCGAATGGGCTCAAAGGGCTCGTCAGCGACTGGCTCGTGTGCGGACCCGGCAGGCTCGCGTTCCGCGCGCGCACGACGCCGCTCGTCGACATCGCGAAGACGCCGTGGGCCTGCTGGAAGGGCCACTTCGGCGTCGCCACGCCGAGCGAGGTCCAAGGGGCGACGCACAGCGAGAGCAGCGTCCAGCTCGCGATCAACGACTACTACGACGTCGCCGGCCCCGTCTCGCCGCTGTGGCAGGCGGAGAACGGGGCGCTGCCGGCCGGCGGCAACCAGACCGGATCGGGATTCTGCGCGAACGGCGCCAACCCCGCGGCGCCAGAGGAAGCGGCGATCCGCGCGAGAATCGCACGACCATGAAGGCTCGACAGCTGGGTGGCAGCGGCCCGACGGTCGCGGAGGTCGGGCTCGGATGCATGGGCATGTCCGGCGTGTACGGGCCGGCCGATCGCGCCGAGAGCATCGCCACGATCCACGACGCGCTCGCCGCCGGCGTCGACCTGCTCGACACGGGCGACTTCTACGGCATGGGCCACAACGAGCTGCTGATCGCCGAGGCGCTGCGCGGGCGCCCGCGCGCGGAGTACAAGCTGAGCGTCAAGTTCGGCGCGCAGCGCGGGCCCGACGGCGCGTGGCTCGGGTACGACGCCAGCCCGCCCGCGGTCAAGACCGCGCTCGCGCACTCGCTCACGCGGCTCGGCGTCGATTACGTCGACGTCTACCGCCCCGCGCGCCTCGATCCGGACGTGCCGATCGAGGAGACCGTCGGCGCGATCGCCGAGCTCGTGCAGGGCGGCTATGTGCGCCACATCGGGCTTTCGGAGGTCGGCCCCGAGACGATCGCGCGCGCCGCCGCCACGCATCCGATCTGCGACCTGCAGATCGAGTACTCGCTGATCTCACGCGGGATCGAGCACGGGATCCTGCCCGCGTGCCGCGAGCACGGCGTCGCGATCACCGCCTACGGCGTGCTCAGCCGCGGGCTCATCAGCGGCCACTTCGCCGCCGACCGCGAGCTCTCAGCCGGCGACTTCCGCGCCCACGCGCCGCGCTTCGCCGGTGACAATCTCGCGCACAACCTCGCGCTCGTGGACGCGCTGCGCGCGGTCGCCGACGCCAAGGATGCCACTGCCGCGCAGGTTGCGATCGCTTGGGTGCTCGGGCGTGGGGCGGATATCGTCGCGCTCGTCGGCTCACGCACGCGCGCGCAGCTGGACGAGGCGCTTGGGGCGACGCGGCTGCAGCTCGACGACGAGGACCTTGCCGCGCTCGAGCGCGCGATCCCGCCCGACGCCGCGGCGGGCGAGCGCTACCCGGAGCATGGGATGGCTACGTTGGACAGTGAGCGGGGGTAGCGCGCCACTGCCCGGGTGGGTCGAGATCGGACTAGCTGCCCAGCGGCCAAGGATTCTGCGCCGGGCGACGCGGCTCCGTCCGCCAGTCGGCGTAAGCCTCGGCCGGCTCATCGGTCGCGATCTTGACGGACGCGTCGTACTTCGCCGCCACCTCGTTGACCGGGTAGTGCGGCTCGTCCTTGCGCCTTGAGCCGATCATCAGCACGGCGCACGGGCCGTCTCCCGCTCCCACGAAAACGTGCTCGACTCCGGCCGGGCAGTGCAGGAAGTCCCACTGGCGTAGGGGACGCTCCTCGCCTTCGATGATCGCGATGCACTCGCCGTGCAGCACCAGGAAGTCCTCCTGCACCGGCTCTGAGTGGTAGCGGCAGTTTGGCTGTCCCGGCTGCATGATCTGGATGTTGACGCCGGTGTCGGGCCAGGGCGAGTCGTCGTCCTCGAAGTCGATGATCGTCGCCCGGCGCGAGTGGCTCATGGCTGGTGCGTCGGCCACGTTCATGATGAACAGTTCATCCATGCGCCCAACCATAGCCTAGTCCCAGGCAGCTGCAATCCTTCTCGAGTGCTGTTCAACGGTCGTGAGCTAAAAGCTGTTTCGCGCAGTTCAGGAGGCACCGCACGACTGAACACCAAGGTGGTCAAGATCATCCGCGTACGGGGCCGCGTTAAGAAGTCCGCGGTGGCGATCACTATCGGGCGCAGTGCGTTCCCGGCTCTCCGGGTCATCGTGGATTTTGCGACTCACCACTGAAGGTCGGCGACTGCTGAAACTTGGAGACACCTTGGACTCAGCGGCGACGCGAGCGTCGCGTATCTCACCGCAGGCACGACGTAGGCACTCGACCATACGGTAGGGCCCATCTGGCGGCGATCTCGTGCGCCGACTCGACTACCGATAGCCCTCGACGGCGTACGGGTTGAGGAACTGCCGTCGCCAGAACAGCGCGCGATCGACCTCCGTCAGCGCGGCCCGTTCGCACACCTCGGCCCAGTGGCTTTCGATCACGTCGATCTGGTGATCGACGATCTCGCGTGCGTCCGGCTCTGAGAGCAGGTACGTCGACGCACGGGCGACGCAACCGGCGACTTGGCTCATCCTGTAGCCATCCTCGCCGATCGTCATCACCTGAGCGGTCTCGCCTCCCGCGCGTGGTTGCGGGCAGATGTCGTACGCGGGCGTGAGCGTGAGCTCGGCGCCGTCCCAGAACGCGGCGTGGTTGCGGGCGTGGTCGTCGTTGTTGCCAGTGAGTATGTTGAACGTGATGCGCGCAAACAGCTCGCGCAGCGTGGGGACCGGGTCGGTGAAGCGAGAGCGGATCAGCTGCGCGAGCTCGGCGTAGCTCGCGTACCTCGCGGCCACCTCGTCGAGCCCGAGGATCGTCAGCGCCGAGACCATCGCCCGGCGGCTGCCGCTCAGCGACCGGTCGAAGCGATCGATCAGCAGCACGTCCTTGCCGAGCGCGTGCGCAAGATGGACGGTTGCCACGTTCAGGCCCGCCAGACGCGCAAGCGCCATCGCGACGAACTCGCCCTTGACGACCGGGTAGGTGTCAGTGGTCGAGCTGAACTTCGCGATCAGCCGGCGTGCTCCGTCACTCAACAGCGCCTTTGGCCGCGCGCCCCCCACCGAGGTGCCGTGCAGCAGCGCCTGGTCGAGCGCGGGGGAGAGCGGGATGCCCCGCTCGACACGCTCGGCGGACTCGGCGAGCTCCGCGAGCGTCGCGTTCGCTGTCTCGCGCGCGACGTACTCCGACGCCGACGTCTGAAAGTCGAGAGCTCCGATTCGGTCCGAGCCGGACTCCAGGAGGTAGATCAAGATGTTCAGCTCGGTCGTGTCGAGTGCGTCTCGGCCGACCATCCGATTGAGGATCACTCGCCGGCCCCACGCATCCGGCGCGGCGTCGGCGATGCAGCCGGTGATCTCGCCGACCAGGGGTGAGATCGGGCCGCGCTGCAGCGGCAGCTCTGGCAGGTATAGAGCGATCCGGTCCTCGCGTTCGAGATAGCTGCGCCCGTAAGTGAACGTGACGAGCTCGCCGGCGGCGTCCAGGCGGCCGGCGACGACCGGCTCGGTGGCTCCCGGCAGCCATATCCACACGAACGCCTGCTGTGGCTCAGAAGTCATCGTCCACCTCGGCCGGCTTGCGCACGAGCTTTGGCAGCACTGCGAGACGGTCATCGATGCGGCCGCGCTCGAGTAAGCGACGAGCGCTGTTCTCGTGGAAGAGGGGCACACCGACAACGGTTGCCGCCTCGAAGGCGACGCCCAGCGCGACCGTCAGATCGCCGCGCTCGACCTTGCGCATCGTCACCTGCGTTACGCCGACCCGTTCGGCGAGCTCTTGCAGCGTCCAGCGGCGCTCACGGCGGGCCAGTCGGACACGGGCGCCGAGAAGCCGCGCCGCTTCGACGGTCACGGGCGAGTATGTGCGCACCCTCTTCATTGGATAGCAATTATACTATCTATATAGGTCTTTCTCCTACATTTACTTTTCCTTTCTTATCCGCGACTGTGCCGCCGCGACAAGCTCAACACCAGCACGACCACCCCCACCCCCAACAGCACCCGCCCGAGCAGCGAGCTGATCGACGTCCAAGCGCTCCCGGCGAGCATCCCCGCGAGCACGAACGCGACCGCCCACAGCGCGCAGCCGAGCGTCGTCAACACCGCGAACGTGACGAGCGGCACGCGCCGCGCGCCCGCGGGCAGCGACACGAACGTGCGCGCGAGCGGCAGCAGCCGCGCGACGAACACCGCGCGCGTGCCGTGGCGCTCGAACAGCCCTTCCCAGCGCGCGAGCACGACGCCCGCGCCGGGCACGCCGACGAGCAGGCGGCTGGCGCCGAGCGCGTACGCGAGCAGCGACCCGAGCAGGTTGCCCGCGGTGGCGGCGAGCACCGCCAGCGGGAAGCTCATCCAGCCCTGGTTGACGGCCACTCCGGCGAACAGCAGCGTGACCTCGCTGGGCACCGGGATGCACGCGCTCTCGGGCACCATCAGCAGGAACACGCCCAGCGCGCCGTAGCGCTCGATCAGTGCGGTCATCGAGCGGTGATACCCGTGATCGCGCGCAAGTATGTGCCGACACGAGCGCCCCCGCCAGCTACAGCTCCAGCACGGTCTCCTCGGCGGCGACGCTGACGCTGGGCGCGTCCCCCGCCAGGCGCTGCGCGAGGCCGTCGAGCTCGTCGTCGGTGCGCGTGTAGCGGTGGTGGAACAGCATCACCTGCCGCGCGCCGGCGAGGCGTCCCAGCTCGACGCCGTAGTCGGCGACGGCGTGCCCGAAGTCGGCCTCGGCGGCTAGCTCCTCGGGGAACAGCTGCGCGTCGTGCACGAGCACGTCGGCGTCGTGCGCGAGCGCGAGCGCCGCCGGGTGATACTCGCCGAAGCCGTGCTCGCCGGGGCCGAACGCGGTGGGGCAGTGGTCGGGCATGTACGTGACCGTTGAGTGCGTGTCGCTGATGCGGTAGCCGAACGTGCGCCCGCCCTTGTGCGGGATCTCGCGCGCGAGCACTGTGAAGCCCTCGATCTGGTGCTCGCCGGGCGCGACGGACGCGAACGTCCAGCGCCCGCGCAGCTGGGTGGGCTTGATCGGGAAGTACGGCGGCCGCATCACGCCGGCGAGCACGCCGGCGGCATCGATGCCGCTCTCCTGCTCGGGCAGCAGCAGGGTCGGCGTCGCGTCGGGGCGGTCGGCGGCGACGAAGAACGGCAGCCCGAGCGTGTGATCCCAGTGCAGGTGGCTGAGCAGGATCGTGCCGGTGAACGGCGCGCCCGCGAGCATGCCGGTGACCTTGCGCAGCCCGGCGCCGGCGTCGAGCACGAGCGTCGGCGCGTCGGCGCCGTCGGGGGTGAGCGCCAGACACGAGGTGTGCCCGCCGTAGCGCACGAAGTCCCTGCCAGGCGCTGGGGTGGAGCCCCGCACGCCACAAAAGCAAATCCGCAAGCGCGCGATTATCGCGCATACGCATGCTTTGCGCCGCGTGCGTCGTAGGATGAGCTCGCGATGAGAGCTGCGGTCCTGCACGAGTACGGCGTCCCGAGCGCGGATGAGTTCGAGGAGCCCTCGGCGGTGTCCGGGCAGGCCGTCGTGGAGGTGCTGGCCGCCGGCCTGAACCCGGTCGACGTGGCGATCTGCGCGGGGCGCTTCTATGCGGGCAAGCCGCCGCTGCCGTGTGTGGCGGGGCGCGAGGGCGTGGGGACGCTCGCGGGCGAGCGCGTGTACTTCGACGGCCCGATCGCGCCGTTCGGGTCGATGGCCGAGCGCGCGCTGATCGATCCAGTCCACACGTATCCGGTGCCCGACGGAGTGCCCGACGGCGTGGCGGTGGCGCTGGGGATCTCGGGCCTGGCGGCGTGGCTGGGGCTGACGTGGCGCGCGCAGCTGCAGCCTGGCGAGCACGTGCTGGTGCTGGCGGCGAGCGGCGTGCTGGGGCAGATCGCGGTGCAGGCGGCGAAGCTCTTGGGCGCCGCGCGTGTAGTCGCGGCGGCGCGCTCGCCTGAGGGCCTGCGGCGCTGCCTTGAGCTCGGCGCGGACGCCGCTGTGCGCCTCGATGAGCCGGAGGACCTGTCGGCGGCGCTCGCGCAGGCGGGCGACGGTCGCATCGACGTCGTGATCGACCCGCTGTGGGGAGCGCCGCTGGTGGCGGCGCTGGGCGCGGCGAGCTTCGGCGCGCGCATCGTGCAGATCGGCGCCGGCGCGGGCGCGGAGGCGACGATCCCGTCGGCGGCGATCCGCGGCAAGATGCTCGTGCTGATGGGCCACACGAACTTCGCGGCGCCGCCGGAGGTCAAGCGCGAGGCTTACGAACGCATGGCAGAGGTGGCCGCGCGCGGCGAGATCAAGGTGGAGGTCGACCCGCTCGGCCTCGAGCAGGTGGGCGAGGCGTGGCAGCGCCTGGCGGCCGGCTCACACCGCAAGATCGTGCTCGTGCCATAGGGCCGCGAGCCGCGCGCTACCTGCGCTTGGCCTGGTGCTCGAGCACCTTGCCGAAGGCGTCCTCGAGCTGGGCGGTCATGCGCTGCTTGAACAGCGCGAGCAGCGCCTCGGAGGCGAGCGGGCGCAGCGAGCCGACGCCGGCGATCAGCTCGTCCCAGCCCTCGTCGGGCTGGCCGGCCTGGTCGAACGGCTCCCACAGCTCGCGCAGGAACAGCCTGGTGAACGCGCGCGAGATCGACTCGCAGTCGTGGCTGACCTTCTCGACGAGCACCAGCGCCGCGTGCAGCGGGATGCCGAGCGCGACGACCTGCTCGGCGGCGGCGAGCAGCGCCGGGCTGGGAACTTCGAAGCGCCCGTCGCCGAGCGGCACGAGCAGCTTCAGCCGGCGCACGCGCTCGGCGTCCTTGGGGTCGACGTCGCCGAACCGCGCGGCCAGCTCCTCGGCGGTGATGATCTCCGGCGACTCGGCCTCGAACGGGGTGGTGACCGCGCGGCGCAGCCCGAGCAGGCGCTCGGCGAGCCCGTGCGAGCCGCTCAGCAGCCGCTCGATCGCGGCGAGGTTGAAGCCGTCGGCCTGCAGGTCGAGGATCAGTCGCAGCCGCGCGACGTGCTCGGCGCTGTAGTAGCCGACGCGCGCTCTGACCTCCGGCGGCGGCAGCAGGCCACGCGTGTGGTGGTTGCGGATGTTGCGCACCGACATGCCCACCTCGGCGGCGAGCTGCTCGACCGTCAGGTCGTAGGCGGATCCGTTGGTCTCGGCGGGTGGAGCGGTCTCGGCTCTCGCGCCGGAGCGCGTGTGTGCCGCCGCCTTCGTACGCGAGGCCCGTTTGGGCCGTGCTGTCGGTCTCGTGTCTGCCATCGCGATCTCAGCGTATCACCGGAGGAAGACCAGGGTACCTATATCTATGTTCCCTCGTTTGAGGTAGCATGATCTCGCGTCGGCCGCCTCCACGGTGCACAGCGCGATCCTCCTCAGCTGCAGCCGGTGATGCCGCCGTCGAGCGGGATCACGGTACCGGTCATGTACGCGCCGGCGCGCGAGGCGAGGAACAGCGTCAGGCCGGCGACGTCGTCCGCGCGCCCGATGCGCCCGAGCGGCACGCCGCTTTCGATCGCTTCGCGGGTCTCGGGGTCATCGAGCGCGTAGGACATCATCTTGCTCTGAAACGGCCCGGGCGCGATCGCGTTGACGGTGATGTGCTCGGCGGCCAGGCGCTTGGCGAGATGGCGGGTGAGCATGTGCACGGCGGCCTTGCTCGCGCTGTAGCTGTAGTTCTCGACCAGCGGCGGCTGCAGGCCGTTGATCGAGCCGATGTTGATCACGCGCGCGGGATCCTCGGCGCTGGCGGCGGCGCGCAGCTCTGCCAGCAGCGCCACGGTGAGGTGAAAGACGCCCTCGACGTTCGTGCCGAGCACCTTCTGCCAGCCGAGCGCAGGGAACTCCTCGATCGGCGCGCCCCATGCGGCGCCGGCGTTGTTGACGAGGATGTCGAGCGACGGGAACCGCGCTCGCGTCGCGGCGGCGAGCGCCTGCGCGCCCTCCTGTGTCGATATGTCCGCGGGGATCGCGTGGCACTCACCCAGCGCGCCGAGCTCCTCGGCGGCGGCTTGCACGTCGGCGCTCTTGCGCGAGGAGACGATCACGCGCGCGCCGGCCTGCACGAAGCCGCGGGCGATCATCAGGCCGATGCCGCGCGAGCCGCCTGTCACGAGCGCGGTCTTGCCGGAGACGTCGAACAGGTCGCTCATGTCGCTAATCGGCGAAGCTCGCGGGGCGCTTCTCAAGGAACGCGCCGACCGCCTCGGGGAGGCCGTTGCTGAACGTGGCCATGATCTGCTGGCGGTCCTCGTACTCGACCGCCGCGCGCTCGGATGGGATCTCCAGGGCGCTCCACATCCCCCGCTTGGTGAGGCGCACGCCCCACGGCGCGAGCGCAGCGATCTGCTCGGCGGCCGCCACCGCGCGCTCGAGCAGCTGCTCCTCGGCGACGACGTCGGCAACCAGACCGATCCGCAGCGCCTCCTCGGCGTCGAACCTGCGCCCGGTGAGCATCAGCTCGTGCGAGCGCGCGGCTCCGATCAGGCGCGGCAGCAGCCAGCTCGTGCCCATGTCGCAGTTGGACACGCCGATGTTGATGAACGCGGCACGGAACACGGCCTTGGTGCTGGCGTAGCGGATGTCGCAGCCGAGGCTCAGCGCAAAGCCGAGGCCCGCCGCAGGGCCATTGACGGCGGCGATCACCGGTTGCGGCAACTCTCGCAGCCCAAGCACGAGCTTCGACATGTGCTCCTGATTGATGAGACGGTCGCGCGGCAGGTCGCTTTCGTCGTTGCCCGGCGCCGCTCCGTAGCCGTGCAGATCCACGCCCGCGCAGAAGCCGCGGCCGGCGCCGGTCAGGATGACCGCTCGGCACGCGCGCTCAGCGGCGA
The DNA here is from genome assembly GCA_049513255.1 of Solirubrobacteraceae bacterium. Taxonomy (GTDB): domain Bacteria; phylum Actinomycetota; class Thermoleophilia; order Solirubrobacterales; family Solirubrobacteraceae; genus Palsa-744. Next base: position 35,444 of record JBEKWH010000003.1, on the reverse strand, counting down.
TCCGGCGCAGCTCCACGTGCAGCGCCTCGCACAGCTCGGCAGTCATCGCGTTCAGCTGGTCGGGTCGATTGAGCGCGAGCTGCGCGACGTGGGGCGCGGGTTCCTCGACGAGCACCAACGGGGTCATTGCCGCGGGATCCTATTGTCCTTCGCATGCGCGCGCGAGAGCCGGCTGCGCTGGCAGGTGTGCGGGATGGGTGGGCAGTGAGCCGATCATAGGTGTGTGTGTGAGACTGGCGCGCGTGTCGTCGAGTCATCTGCATGTGGCCGTGGTGGGCCACGTCGAGTGGGTGCAGTTCGCCCGTGTCGAGCACGTGCCATGCGCCGGCGAGGTGGTGCACGCGAGCGACCCGTTCGAGGAGCCGGCCGGCGGCGGCGCAGTCGCGGCGGTGCAGCTGGCGCGCCTCGCCGGCTCCGCGACGCTCGTCACGGAGCTCGGTGACGACGATTACGGCCAGCGCTCGGTGGCGCGTCTGAGCGAGCTCGGCGTCGACGTGCGCGCGTCGCTCGTCGCGGCACCGAGCCGGCGGGCGGTGACGCTGGTGGACGATCAGGGCGAGCGCACGATCACCACCTTCGGGCCGCGTCTGGAACCGCGCGGCCAGGATGCGCAGGACCGCTGGGGCACGCTGGAGGGGATCGACGCCACGTACTTCACCGCCGGCGATCTGGCGGAGCTGCGGATCGCGCGTTCACTCTCGCGCGTGCTGGTCGCGAGCCCGCGCGCCCGCCAGGCGCTCGGTCACGGCGTTGCGCTCGACGCACTGGTGCTGAGCGGCGATGACGAGATCGAGCTGCGCGCGGCATCCCACGCGCTCGAGGAGGCGGAGCTGGTGGTGTGGACGGAGGGTGAGCGCGGCGGGCGCTACCGGCATCGCGATGGCGAGACCGGCAGGTGGGCCGCCGTCGCGCCGCCCGGCGAGCGCGCTGACTCCTACGGCTGCGGCGACTCGTTCGCCGCGGGGCTCACCTACGGCCTGGGCGCCGGCCTCGCATTGCCAGACGCCCTCGCGCTCGCCGCGCGCTGCGGCGCGGTGTGCCTGACCGGGCGCGGGCCGTATGAGCGGCAGCTGAGTGGGCGCGAGCTCTAGAAGGTGTTCGGCAGCGAAGATCCGGCGAAGAAGAAGAACCAGATCAGCAGCGAGATGACCGCGAGGTAGACGCTCGTCATCACGATTCGCTCGAGCAGCGTGATGCCCACGCGCGCGCTGATGTGGCCCTCCGCCTCGCCGCGCATGCTGCGCAGCCACGGCATGCGCCGTTCGGTCTGCGGGCGCCCGACGAGCTCGTCGTAGGTGTTGTTGAGCCAGGCCAGCGCCAGCGCCATCACGAACACAAGCACCGCCAGCACGAGCACCACGACGAACACCGCTCGCATGCTCAGGACGGCGTCGTCGGAGCTGTGAGAGCCGATCCACAGCGCGAGCAGCGGCGCGCCGGTCCACAGGTTGATCGACAGGAACGCGCTCGCGGCCGCCATCGCCAGCCGCTTCAGTGTCACGAACCGTGGCGGCTGGTACGGCCCCGGTTGGCGCCGATAGCCTCGCGGCTCGGTGTACCTGCCTTGGATGTCGCCGGCGAACATGTTGAACCCCCACGCCTCTGCACGCACGATAGCGCGCGGCATGAACGCCGGATGGGCATATGATCCCGCGGCGCCATGGACTTCGAGCAGATCAACACCGAGCTGGCCGACGGCGTGCTCACGATCACGCTGAATCGTCCCGAGCGGCTCAATGCCTGGACCGCGCAGATGGGGCTGGAGCTGCGAACGGCGTTCGATCAGGCCGACGCCGACGACGAGGTGCGGGCGGTGATCGTGACGGGCGCGGGCCGCGGCTTCTGCGCCGGCGCGGACCTGGCGAGCGGGGGCGACACGTTCGACGCTCGCAAGCGTGAGGCCGTTGCAGGCGCCAGGCGCGACAACGGCGGCGAACTGACGCTGCGGATCTTCGAATGCAAGAAGCCCGTGATCGCGGCGATCAACGGGCCGGCGGTGGGCGTAGGCGCGACGATGACGCTGCCGATGGACATCCGCCTGGCGGCTGAGGACGCGCGCATCGGCTTCGTGTTCGCACGCCGCGGCATCATCCCCGAGGCCTGCTCGAGCTGGTTCCTGCCGCGCGTCGTGGGCATCAGCCAAGCGATGGAGTGGGTCGCCACCGGCCGCGTGTTCTCGGCGCAGGAGGCGCTCGAGGGCGGGCTCGTGCGCAGCCTGCACCCGAAAGGCGAGCTGCTCGACGCCGCCCGCGCGCTCGGACGCGAGATCGCCGAGAACACAGCGCCCGTGTCCGTCGCGCTCGCCCGGCAGCTGATGTGGAGGATGCTCGGCGCCGAGCACCCGATGCTCGCCCACCGCGCCGACTCGCGCGGCATGGTCGCCCGCGGGCAGTCCGCCGACGCCGTCGAGGGCATCACCGCGTTCCTGGAGAAGCGCCCCGCGCGCTTCCCCGATCGCGTCAGCGATGGGTTGCCCGACGTGATGCCGGGGTGGAGCGCGCCGGGGTTCGAGTAGGTGCTTTCCGGTTAGCACCGCTTATCGGCGCTCGGTGTGTCCGAGCTTTTTGCGCTCCTTCGCGGACCCGCCTTCCTGCGTAGGACGTTGACGGGCATGTGGTAGTCGGGTCCCCACCTGTAGACGCCCCATCCCGTCGCGACGATAATTGCGGCGGTCGGCGCTAGTGCAGCATCCATGCGGGTGAGCGAGGGTTGGAGAGCTATTTCGGTGAGAAGGCCGCCAATAATGACGGCTGCGCCCAAGACCCCCGTATAGAGCGCGGCTGCACCGGATCCGCCGCGCAGACGCCACTCTCGGACGAACGGCTCGAAGTGGACGAGCCACGCGTAAACGCACAAGAACATGCCAGCACCCTCCAAGAGGGCGTCGGATTCCGGACCGAGCTGCTTGTGTAGTGCGTCTAGGAGTGTCACTGCGGCATAGCCTGCCATTACAAGCGAGAAGAACGTCAAAGCGCGTTCGGACCAGACTCGGGCAGGGTCGGAGTCCTCGGTTAGCTTCTCCATCCATCCAAGTCGTGGACGGGTGAGGGCCAAAGTAAGCAGGGTGCCGCCTACGATCGCGACGATGACCTCACGGCCGTTGACGCTGGTGGCAGCTGTCCGCACCGTAGCCAGCATCTTGGCTGATTCGGCATGTTGAACTCGTAACTTTAGCCAGGCAGCTCCTGCACCAACGACAGCACCGGCGCGAACAGGTCTCCGCGCTCGGCCACGCGCTCGAGCACCTGTCCGGCTTCGAATGCGAGGCTGGCGGGATCGCCGGAGTCGCGCCCCGCGCGAACCTCGTCCCAGTCCAGCGGCGTCGAGACGGTCGGGCGCTCGGTCGCGCGCAGGGAGTAAACGCACACGGTCGTCTTCTTGGCGTCGTTCTGACTCCAGTCGATCAGCACCTTGCCCGTGCGGCGCGACTTGGTCATGCGCGAGACCACCGTGTCGGGCGCGGCGCTCTCGAGCAGCTCAGCCACGGCCTTCGCGAATGGCTTCGTGCGCTCGTACGTGACATCCGGAGAGTTCAGCGGCACGTACACCTGCAGTCCCTTCGAGCCTGAGGTCTTGGCGAAGCTCTCAAGGCCCAGGTGCTCGAACATCCCCTGCAGCTGCAGGCCCACGTGGCAGCACTCCACGATCGTCGCTGGCGCGCCCGGGTCGAGGTCGAACACGAGCGCCGTCGGGCGCTCGATCGCCTCGGCGCGCGCCAGCGGCACGTGCAGCTCGATCGCCGCCAGGTTCGCGAGCCACACCAGCGTCGGCAGATCGTTTGCCTGCGTGTAGTCGATCGGCTTGCTCGCGCTCGTTACGGTCGCCGTGCGCACCCACTCCGGGCGATGCGCCGGCGCCTGCTTCTGGAAGAACGACTTCGCCCGCACGCCGTCCGGCCAGCGGGTGACCGTCAGCGGACGGTCCGCCAGATGACACAGCAGCACCGGTGCGATCGCCGCGTAGTACGCGATCACGTCGCCCTTCGTAAAGCCCGTCTGCGGATACAGGACCTTGTCGAGGTTCGACAGCTTCAGCTTGCGGCCCTCGACCGTCGTCTCCGCCGACCCGGCGCCGCGCTGCTTGTCCACGACCGCGTCCTCGCGCACGACCTGCCGGGCTGGCTTGTCCTCGCGCAGGCCCTTGTAGATGGGCGCGCGCAGGTTGCCGCCGGCGGTCCAGTTCGCGAACTCGACCTCAACCACGAGCTGGGGTTCGCAGAACAGCGCGCCCCGGGGTGGCTGCTGTCCGCTGGTGAACGGCGACGTCGGGCGCGTCAGTGGTGCGAGCAGGTCGGAGAGGCGCTGGAGCTCGCTGTCACTCAGCCCGCTTCCGACGCGGCCGACGTAGCGCAGCTGTCCATCACCCTCGTACACGCCGAGCAGCAGCGCGCCGATGCTCCGGCTGCGCTTGCCCTTGCCCGGCATCCAGCCACCGACCACGAACTCCTGGCGACCCACACGCTTGACCTTCACCCAGTCGCGCGTGCGCACTCCCGGCTGGTACACGGAGTCCAGGCGCTTGGCGACCACGCCCTCCAGGCCCTGCTCCGCCGCAGCCGCCAGCAGCACCTTGCCTTCTGCGACCACGTGATCCGGCGTCTGCCAGCTCTCGCCGTTCAAGGCCAGCTCGGCCAGCCGGCGGCGGCGCTCGCTGTAGGGCTCGCGCATCAGTGAGTGGCCGTCCAGCCACAGCAGGTCGAAGATCACGTACGTAACCGGCGTGCCCTGCGCCAGCTTGCGCGCCCGCGCCCGGCTCGCGATGTGCATACGTTGCTGCAGCGCCTCGAAGCTCGGGCGCCCGTCCGCACCGAACGCCACAATCTCGCCGTCGAGCACCGCGCTGTGCGATCCCAGCGCCGCGCCCAGGCCGAACAGCTCCGGGTAGGCGTCGGTGATGTCTTTGAGATTGCGGCTCTCCACGTGCAGCTCGCCCGGCTGCGAGTACGCGATCGCGCGCACGCCGTCCCACTTGACCTCGTATGCCCAGGCGTCGTCCTCCGCGGGCAGCGGGCCGGCGCGCGCGAGCATCGGCGCGATCCGCGCCGGCAGCGGCTCGCGGTCGGGATCCGCCGGTGGGTCGATGCGGTGGATCAGCCAGTTCTTCGGCGGCTCGCCCTTGTCGATCGGGAACAGCGCATAGCGCGCATCCACGCGCTCGCCGTGCAGCGCCACCTCGACCTTGCGCGGCTCCCACTTCAGGCACTCATACGTGCCGCGATCCCAGATCGTCACCGAGCCCGCGCCGTACTGGCCCTTCGGGATCTCCGCCTCGAACTCCAGGTACTCGAGCGGATGGTCCTCCACCGCCACCGCCAGATGGTTTTCGCCCGGCGCCTCTGGCAGGCCCTTCGGCACCGCCCACGACGCCAGCGTGCCGTCTCGCTCCAGGCGCAGATCCCAGTGCAGCCGCGTCGCGTGGTGCTCGTGGATCACGAACCGCGGCGCGCCGGCGGGCTGCGGCGTCTTGCCGGCGGGCTGCGGCGGAGCGCCGGCGGGCTGCGGCGGAGCGCCGGCGGGCTCCGGCGTCGCTGTGAAGTCGCGTTTGGCGACATAGCGCTTCAGAGGGGCGGGCTGGCCAGTGTCTTCCTGCGACTTCCGTATAGCCATCGTTATACGGTCGTCGCGAGAACAAACAACGAGCGCGGTGTGGTCATCCGGGCGAACGCGGTCATCCGGGGCGAACGCGCCGCGCGGGCCGGGCTCCCCACCTAGCGCTTGGCGGTTGGCTTCTTTGCGGCGGGTTTCTTCGCCGCGACTTTCGCAGCAGCAGCAGCAGCAGCAGCCTTCGTCGTCGCCGGCTTCTTGGCGGCTTTGCGCGGTTTGGCACCGCTGCCCGCGCCTTCGCGGGCGCGCACCGCGTCGAGGCTCGCCTTCAGCGCGCTCATCAGGTCGGGCGCCGGCGCCGCCACCTCCTCGGGCGCCGGCTGCACGGCGATCGCCTTGCCCTGCGCCTTGCGCTCGATCAGCTCGAGCACCTGCTCGCGGTGCGTGTCACGGAAAGCCTGCGGATCGAAGTCGCCGGCGAGCGAGTCGACGAGCTGCTTGGCGATGTCCAGCTCGCGCTTGGTCGTCTTCACCTCCGCCGCCTCTGCCACCTCATCGAGGCGATCGGGCGACAGCACTTCGTCGGCGAACAGCATCGTCGCCATCCCCAGCACGTCGCCCATCGGGCGCACCGCCACCAGCTGCTCCTTCGAGCGGATCACCACGCGTGCGATCGCCACCTTGCCGGTCTCGCGCATCGCTTCCAGCAGCAGCCGGTAGGGCTTCACACCGCCCGGGCCCGGCGCCAGGTAATAGGGATGGTCGTAGTAGACCGGGTCGATCTGTGAGAGATCTACGAACTCCTCGATCTCGATTGTTTTCGTCTTTTGCGGCTCGAGCGCCTCCAGCTCGCCGGGCTCGATCACGACGTAGCGGTCCGGCGCCAGCTCGTAGCCCTTGACGATCTCCGCGTACGGGACCTCCTCGCCGGTCGACGGGTCAACCCGCTTCTGCGCCACGCGCACGCCGGTCTTGCCCGAGAGCTGGTGGAAGCGCACCGTCTTGCGGTCCACGGCGCTGTACAGCTTCACCGGGACCGTCACCATCCCGAAGCCGATCGTGCCGGTCCACATCGCGCGGGGCATACGTGAGTAGTACCAGCTCACGGCGCTCGTAAACAGCCCTGCAAAACCAGTGGCGCTCTCAGTCTGCGGGTGCCCCTTGCGCGTGCTCCGCGTCCCGGCCGGCGAGGCCCGCCGTGCGCGTGGCCCACCAGCCCAGCGGCACGATCGCGTACGCGAGCTCGCGCGAGCGGTAGTCGAGCTCGGTCGCGAGGTTGATCACCGCCAGGATCTGATCGTGCAGCCACTCGTCGTCGCCGAACTCCTCGGCGTGCTCGCTGGCGACGTTGCTGCGCACGAGCACGCGGTCGCGCGTGCTCTGCCCCTCCGGCGGCTCGTTGTGCGTGAGCACGCTGCTCAGCCACTCGAGCCTGCTCGCCAGCTCGACGTGGCGGTTCAGCACCGCCGCGTACGGGCTCGCGTTGACCATCACCGAAGCCCATCGCGCGATCACCTGCGAGGCATAGTCGGCCTGGGTGACGGTCACGCGCTGCAGCACCGCGCGACGTTGCTCGTCGGCCAGCAGCTCGCGGATCGCCTGCGACACGCGCTCGCTGTCGCGCGCGAGCGCCGCGCCTTCCAGCAGCGGCTCGACCGCACCGCTGTGCACCTCACCCAGCCGCAGCACCTCGACCAGCCCGCTCCACGTTGCGCGCGCGCTCTGCGTCAGCGCGAACAGCACGCTCTGCGCCAGCAGGTTCCAGCGGCGTCGATCGCGCCGTTCGACGAACTCGTTGACCACCGCCAGCGTGATCGCCACCACCAGCACATTCGCTACCAGCGACGTCAGCAGCGAATGGCGCTCCCAGAAGGAGCCAACCAGGAAATCCGAGCCGGCCGCCGCCACGATCAGCGCGAGCCCGACGCACGTCGCCAGCACGAGACGGCGCTGTTGAGTCATCGGCCCAGGTTAGGCGGGATCTCCGCGTCGGAGGCGATCCGCGCGGCCGCGGCGTGCACCTCCTCGGGCAGCGCCGACAGGCGCGCCGAGTAGATAGACGGCGCTCCGAGGACGCGCGCGAGCACAGTCGCCTCCACAACCGCGATCAGGATCGGCACCATCAGCGCGTCCGCGTGGTGGGTGAGCTCGAGCAGCAGCACCACCGCCGCCAGCGGCCCCTGCATCGACGCGCCGAGCACCGCCGCGCCGCCGATGATCGCGTAGCCGCCCAGCGGCGCGCCCGGCCAGATCTGCGCCCAGCCCTCGCCCAGCAGGCCACCCAGTAGCACGCCATACGCGAGCGTCGGCGTGAACAGCCCGCCCGGCGCACCGCTGCCCAGGCACGCCGCCGTCACCAACGGCTTCAGCACCAGCAGCACCGCCAGCAGCGCCACGCTCAGCTGCGCCACCAGCGCCAGCTGCACGACCGGTTTGCCGTTGCCAAGCAGCTGCGGGTAGGCGATCGCGAGGGCGCCCAGCGCCGTGAACACGACGATCGGCGCCGCCAGCCTCTGCCACGCGGACGGTCGCAGCGAGTGCGCCAGCGCGATCAGGCGGATCCAGCCGATCGCCGCCAGCCCCGCGATCGGCCCCACGATCACAGCCCACACGATCTGCGAGCCGCTCACCGGATAGCTCGGGATCGTGTACGTCGGGGCGGTGGGCAGCGCGACCCACGCGACCGCCGTGGCGATCAGCGACGTCGCGAGCGCCGGCAGCACCAGCGGCAGCGTCAGCGTCCCCAGCAGCACCTCGAGCGCAAACAGCGCACCGCCCAGCGGCACGTTGTACACCGCCGCCATGCCCGCGCCCGCGCCGCACGCCACCAGCAGGCGCCGCTGCCAGTGCGGCAGTCGCGCCCACTCGCTCACCGTGCTCGCCACCGCCGCGCCGAACTGCTGGGGCGCAGCCTCGCGGCCGAGCGACGCGCCCAGCGCGACGATCACGATCGAGTGCACTCCGCGCGCGATGCTCGCCCAGAACGGCACCCGCGCGCCGCGCAGCCACAGCGACTCCGACACCTCGCCCGGGCTGTGGCCCGACAGCGCCAGCGCGCCCGCCCCCGCCACGACGCCGCCGATCAGCAGCACCAGCACCCGCCTGGTCGAGGAGGTGCGCTTGACCGCGTCCAGGAAGTCGCCCGAGTGATAGGACCACGCCAGGTGCTGAACCGCGCGCAGCAGCTCGATCAGCGCCGCGCCGCCCAGGCCCGCGCCGAGGCCGATCAGCACCACGAGCGCCCAGAACCGTATGCCGTACGAGGCCACGATCCCGCGGCCGGGCACGTTCGGTTGAGGCGTCGGTCGGATCACTCCACGCAGCAGTCTGACGGTGGCTGCAGTTGGCACGGCGCGCCCGCTCCCAAACTGGCCAGCCAGCCAGTATGATGCGGCGGACCATCCGGTGGGCAAATCTTGGAGGATCGAAAATGGCGACGGTCGGGCGCGACATCGAGTCGGTGGAACTCACGGAGGAAGAGCTGTGGACGGACGGACCGCCATACGAGCTGTTCAAGGAGATGCGCAGCAAGTGCCCGATCCACTGGACCGAGAGCTTCGAGCTGTTCCCTGAGGAGGCAGGCTTCTGGTCGGTCACGACCGCCGACGACGTCTACACGGTCAGCCGTGACTGGAAGACCTACTCCTCGGAACGCGGCGGTGTGCTCGTGGCGGCCGCCGGCTTCCCGATCGAGCTCGCGCGCGCGATGTTCATCGGCATGGATCCGCCCAAGCACGACCGTCTCAAGGCGCTCTTCCAGGCGGGCTTCACGCCCAGGCGCATCGCCGCGCACGAGGATGCCATCCGCGCGATCGTCGTCAAGGTTCTCGACCGGCTCGACGGTCGGGAGACCTGCGACCTCGTCAGCGACGTCGCCCAGCCGGTCGTCTCGCGCGTGATCGGCAGCTTCATGGGCGTCCCCGAGGAGGACGACGCGATCTGGGCGAGGCTGATGAACTCGACGCTGGGCGCCGCTGACCCGGATCTGAACCCCGACGGCTTCGAGGGCGCGGTCGAGAAAGACCTCCCGGAGATCTTCGAGCGCTGCCGCAAGCTGATCGCCGCGCGCCTGCAGAACCCCACCGAGGACCTCACGAGCGTGCTCGTCCACTCCGAAGTCGACGGGCAGAAGCTCGAGGAACACGAGATCGTGATGGGCTTCTTCCTGCTGATGGCAGCCGGCAACGACAGCACCAAGGCGACCTACTGCAGCGGCATGCGCGCGCTGATGGAAGACCGCGAGCAGATGCAGCTGCTGCTCGATGATCCCTCGCTGATCCCCGCCGCGGTCGAGGAGTCGCTGAGGATGTTCCCCGCGTTCGCGCACTTCCGCCGTACGGCCACGCGCGACACCGAGCTGCATGGACAGAAGATCCGCGAGGGCGACAAGGTCGTCATGTGGTACGTCTCCTCCAACCGCGACGAGACGCGCTTCGAGGACCCCGACCGTTTCGACCTGCGCCGCGAATGCGAGCACCAGGCGTTCGGCGCCGGCGGGCGGCACTTCTGCCTGGGCACCGCGCTCGCGCGCCTGGAGCTCAGGGTGATGATCGAAGAGACGCTCAAGCGCTATCCGAGCATCGAGATCGCCGGCTCGCCCGCGGCGGTCGAATCGCTGTTCATCAACCAGCTGAAGACGCTGCCGGTCCGGCTTTGAACGACTTCAACAGCAAAGTCATCGAGGAGTTCCGCGCGAACGAAGGCAAGGTCGGCGGCCAGTTCGAGGGCGCACCCGTGCTGCTGCTGACGACGACGGGAGCAAAGAGCGGGCAGCAACGCACGACGCCGGTCGTCTACCAGCAAGACGGCGACCGGCTGGTGATCTTCGCGTCGAAGGCCGGCGCACCGCAGCACCCGGCCTGGTACCACAACCTGTGCGCCAACCCGACGGCAACCGTCGAGGTCGCCAGCGACACGCTCGAGGTAGAAGCCATCGTGACCGAGGGCGACGAGCGCGAGCGGCTGTTTCGCAGGCAGACCGAGCTGATGCCGCAGTTTGCCGAGTACGAGAAGAAGACGACGCGGCAGATCCCCGTCGTCGCACTGCAGCCGAAGCGCTGAGAAGCCGAAGCGCTGAGCCGGCCGCGCCTACCCGTGGCCGAGCACGGGGTGCGGCACGTAGGGCTCCTCCAGGCGTGCGATCTCGTGCTCGCTGAGCGTCAGCGACTCGGCGGCGAGCGCGTCCTGCAGATGCTCGAGCTTCGTTGCGCCGACGATCGGCGCGGTCACGCCGGGCTTGTGCAGCAGCCACGCGAGCGCGATCTGCGCGGGCGGAACGCCACGCTCGCCCGCGACCTCGACCACGCGGTCGACCACGTCGAAGTCGGTCGGCTGGTCGTACAGGTAGTCGGTGAACTGGTCGCTGCCGGCGCGCGTCGTCAGGCGCTCGCCGGCACGGGTGCGGTTGCCGGCGAGCACGCCGCGCGCGAGCGGGCTCCACGGGATCACGCCGACGCCCTCCTCGATGCACTGCGGGATCATCTCGCGCTCCTCCTCGCGGTAGACGAGGTTGTAGTGATTCTGCATCGACACGAAGCGCGTCAGCCCGGCGCGCTCAGCGACGTGCTGCGCCTTGGCGAACTGCCACGCGAACATGCTGCTGGCGCCGATGTAGCGCGCCTTGCCGGCGCGCACGATGTCATGCAACGCCTGCATCGTCTCCTCGATCGGCGTGCGCGGGTCCCAGCGATGGATCTGGTAGAGGTCGACGTAGTCCATGCCCAGGCGCTGCAGCGACGCGTCGATCGCGCTGAGGATGTGCTTGCGCGAGAGCCCGCCGCCGTTCTCGCCGGGCGTCATCGGCATGAACACCTTGGTCGCGATCACGAGCTCCTCGCGCGTCAGCAGCTTGCCGAGCAGTCGCCCGGTCGCGACCTCGCTGGCGCCCTGCGAGTAGGTGTCGGCTGTGTCGAAGAAGTTGATGCCGCCCTCGACCGCCGCCCGCACGATCGGCTCGGCGGCCTGCTCGTCGATCACCCACGGTCTGTCGCTGTCGTTGCCGAAGCTCATCATGCCGAGGCACACGCGCGAGACCCGCAGGCCTGTCGCGCCCAGGTTCACGTACTGCATGGGCCACCTCCAGATGGTCGTTGCCGCGAGCGGTACTGCATGGGCTGCAGGTTAGCCGCGCGCAGTGCCCCCGGCGGCGAGCGACAGCGCAGCCACGACCTGATCGACCTCGTGTTCGTGCAGGAACGCATGGATCGGCAGCGACAGCACCTCGCATGCGATGCGCTCGGCGTTCGGGCACGTGGGTGCGCCCGCGTCGGCGGCGGCCTGCGCGCCGGCGAACAGCGGCTCGCGGTGCAGCGGGCGCGCGTAGTGGATGCGCGTCGGCACGCCCGCGCGCGCCAGCCGCTCGCGCAGCAGGTCGCGATCGCCGCTGCGAATGACGTACTTGCTGAACGCGTGCGTTGCGTCGTCGTCGTGCTCGGGCGCTTGGATCGCCGATACCGCCGCGAGCGCCGCCCCGTAGCGCGCGGCGATCCGCTGGCGCGCGGCGCGCCACGCGGGCTCTCGCTCGAGCTTGTGACGCAGCACCGCCGCAGAGACCTCCGGCAGCTGGGAGTTGTAGCCGAGTTCGGCGTAACGTCCGGACGCATCGCGGCCGTGCCAGCGCAGGCGACGCACGCGCGCGGCGAGCTCAGCGGTGTCAGTGAGCAGGGCGCCGCCGCTGCCGGCGGCCGCGAGCGGCTTCGTGGGGTCGAACGAGAAACAGCTCACCGCACCGATCGCGCCCGCGTGCGCGGCCCCGAGCGCCTGCGCCGCGTCCTCGATCACCGCGAGCTCGTGCCTGCGCGCGAACTCGTCGAGCCGCCGCGGGTCGGGTGTCTGACCAAACAGGTCGACGGCAATCACCGCGCGGGTCCTGGCGCTCACAGCGTCGCGCGCGCTGTCGAGGTCGAGCAGGTAGCGCTCGTCGACGTCGACGAACACTGGTCGCGCGCCGGCGCGCACGATGCACGACGCCGACGCGATGAACGAAAGCGCCGGCACGAGCACCTCATCGCCGGGGCCGATGCCGAGCGCGCGCAACGCAAAGAACAGCGCGTCCGTGCCCGAGCCGAGGGCGACGGCGTGTGCGCGGCCGACACGCCGCGCGAGCTCCTCCTCGAAGCGGCTCACCTGTTCGCCCTGAAGCGTCTGTCCGCCCCTCAGCACCGCGCTGATGCGCTCCAGCAAGTCACGCTCGTGAGCAGCGAACTCGCGCTCGGCGGCGAAGAATGGGATCGCGCCGGCGGGCGCGCGCAGCGTCTCGGTGCTCACACGGCGACCGGGAGCGTTGCCGCGAGGTAGCGCTCGAGGCCGCGCTCGAGCGAGTGGCGCGGTTCGTAGCCCAGCACCCGGCGGGCGCGCGAGATGTCGAGCGTCCCGCGTCGCGGGCGAAACCGGAAGCGTTCGACGCCATGCTCGACGTTGATCGCGTAGCCGAGCTCGCGCACGATCGTGACGGCTTCCTCGAGCGAGCGCCCCTCGCCGTAGGTCATGTTGAACGTGGCCGTGGCGCCGGCCGGGTGCAGGACCGCGCGGCGCAGCCCGTCCGCCAGGTCCTCCACGAACGTGAAGTCCAGCCGCGTGCGCCCACCGGCGGTCAGCGTCAGCGTCGCGCCGCTGTGCGCTGCTCCAACGAGCCGTTGGACGAATCGCCCGCCGAGGTCGCCCGGGCCATAGACCGCCGACGGCCGCACGATCGTGACGGTGTGCCCGGCCGCGAGGCCGTGGCTGCGCACGAGGCTCTCGGCGGTGTGCTTGAAGCGGCCGTACGGCTCGCGCGGTCTGCATGCGGCGTGCTCGGGCATCGGCTCGCGCTCGAAGTCGCCGTAGACCATGCTCGAGGACACGTACACGACGTGGCCGAGCTCGGGCGCGTCCGCAAGCGCCCGCAGCAGCGCTTCGGTCGTGCCGAGGATCTCGCGCCGGGCCTCGTCGGGTCGTTCGAACGCGCGCTGCGCGAACGGCAGGTTCGCGAGCTGCACGACGATCTCGGGGGAGCAACCACGGATCAGCTCGCGGAGTGCGCCGGTGTCCTCGGTTGACAGCGTTCGCACGTCTGCGCCCTCGAGTAGGTGCTCGCGCCGCCATGCGAGCGTCAGCTCGCGCTCGTCGCTCGCCGGCGCTCCGTAGGAGCACCACGCGTCCACCACCGTCACGGCCGCGCCGTGATCCACCAGCGTTCGCGCGAGGTGAGCGCCGATGAAACCGCCACCCCCCACAACCAGCACCCGCGTCATCGGGCGGGAATGCTGACAGAATCGTCCCGCGGTGCCGCCGTCCGCCTCGCTCGCGCCCCACGTGGGCAACGCGTATGACAAGTACGCGAGCCGCAATCCGCTCGCGGCGCTGCTCACGCGTCGCTTCCTGGCATCGCTCGATGGGCTGCTCGCGAGCGCCGCGCCGGGCTCGCTGCTCGACGTCGGCTGCGGTGAGGGCGTGCTCGCGCAGCGCTGGGCGCGGCGCTGGCAGGCACTCGAGATTCTCGCCGTCGATCGCGAGCCGCTGAGCGCGGATTGGGAGCGCAATGGGGAGCCGAATCTCAGCTTCGCCGTTGCCGACGCGTGCGCGCTTCCGTTCGAGGACGGCGCGTTCGACGTCGTCTGCGGGATCGAGCTGCTCGAGCAGGTGCCCACGGCGGCGCTCGCCCTCGCCGAGCTCGTGCGCGTGGCGCGGCGCGCCGTGCTCGTGTCGGTCCCGCGCGAGCCGTTGTGGCGGGTGCTCAATGTGCTCCGCGGCGCGTACCTCGCTTGGCTCGGCAATCCGCCGGGCCACGTCAATCACTTCTCGCGGCGGGCGTTCGTGCGTCTGGCGAGCCAGCACGGCCGCGTTCGCGAGGTGCGCTCGCCGCTGCCCTGGACGATCGTGCTGATCGAGGTCGCCCGGTGAGTGCCACCGCGGTGCACGAAGCGCCCGGCGCCCCATCAAGGGCACGTGCCGAGCGCGAGTGGCTGGCCGTGTGGCTCGCGTTCGCGGCGCTCGCGGCGATCGCGCTAGCGCTGTGGGTCGCCTACCCGGTGGCGCCGACGTTCGATTCGGCCTGGGCGCTGGTTTGGGGCCACCAGATCCTCGCCGGGCATCTGCCGAGCTTTGCTGCCTACCGAGCCCCGACGGAGCACCCGCTGTGGGTGGCGTTCGGGACGCTGTGTGCGGCGCTCGGCGCGGCCGGCCCGCGCGCGATGACGCTCGTCGGCGTGCTCTCCCTGCTCGTGCTCGTGGCCGGCATGTACCGGCTCGCGCGCGCCGCGTTCGGGGGACTGGCCGCGGTGCTCGCCTGCGTGCTGCTGCTGTCGCGCTTTCACTTCGCGTTCTATGCCGAGTTTGCGTTTCTCGACGTGCCCTACATCGGACTGCTCGTGTGGGCGGCGGTGTTCGAGGCCGAGCGCCCGCGACGCGGCGGCGTCGTGTGGGTGCTGCTCGTGCTGGCGGGCCTGCTGCGCCCGGACGCCTGGCTGTACCTGCTTGGCTACGCGGTGTGGGTCGGGCATGACGCGCCCTGGGACAGGCGCCTGCGGCTGCTCGCGATCGTCGCCCTGCCGGCGCTCCTGTGGGCGCTGCTCGATCTGACCGTCACCGGCGATCCGACGTTCTCGTTCACGTTCACCACCGGCCACGCAGAGGAACTCGCGCGCTCAAAACCGCCGTTGCAGATCCCCGGCGCGGTACTCGACGGTCTGCTCGACCTCGCCAAGCCGCCGGTGCTGATCGGCGCGCTCGCCGGCGTCGGCCTGGCCATGCGTCGGCTGCCGCTGCGCCGCTATGGAGCGCCGCTGGCGCTCGCGCTCGGCGGCGTCGGTTCATTCGTGATCACCTCGTTCGCCGGCTTCGCGGTCGTCAGCCGCTATCTCGCGCTCGCGGCGGTCGCGCTGATCTGCTTCGCCGGCTACCTCGCGGCTGAGTTGCTGCGCGTGCTCACCCGTCGTGTGCGTGTGTCACGGGCGCTCGTCGCCGTGACGGTCGCTGCGCTCGTGGCCGCCGGCGCGTGGTCCGCGGTGCACCTGCACCCGGCGGGCGCCGTCAGCGAGCTGCAGTTGCGCCTGGACGTCGAGTCCGATGTGCATTCCTTGCTGCGCACCCCGGCGGTCAGCGCGGGTCGACGCTGCGGGCCGATATCCGTGCCCAACCACAAGCTGATGCCGCTGATCATTCTCGACCTCGGGCCAGGCAGCGTGAGCGACGTGCTCGCACGCAGCGACAGCGAAACGGCCCGTGCGCGCGAACGCGGTGTCGCATTCGTGATGCAGGGCGGAAAGCGCGCGCTGTATGACAACGAGTACGGGCCGTTCGGCAACAACAGCCACGATCCGCACTCGATCAACGACGTGCCCCACGGCTTCCGGCGTGTGGGCAGCCTGCGCTACGTCGCGGCGTATGTCCGCTGCTGAGTAGAACGAACGTCCAGTTGCCGCCGGCAACGCTCAAGCAAACAGGAGCGCTGCCATAAAGGAAGGGTGAGCGTTAGCCACGGTTGCTCCCCGGGTAGTGCCTAAAGAGCTTCGACACGATCGAGAATGTCGGAGGAGCGGATGAGCCTTTTCTACATCACCGATGACGCCAGCGTCGCGGACGCGAGCGAGCTGCGCCTACCGGCGCGGCCCTCGAAGCTGGGTGTCGCGAGGGAATACGTGCACGAGGCCGCCGCGGCGTTCGGCTTCGACGCCGATCGCTGCTACGAGCTCGCGTTTGCCGTCAACGAGGCGGTTACCAACGCGATCAGGCACGGGCGACCGGACGCGCAAGGTCATATACACCTCAGCGTCCGCGCGCACGGCGACCTCCTCACCGTTGCTGTTCGCGACTACGGGACGTTCGTGGCGTCCGCGGTCGGCGGCGCCCCCACTGCGGAGAGCGGCCGCGGCTTCGCGCTGATGGCGCGCATGATGGACGCGGTGCAGCTGTGCGTCTCGCCCGGAAGCACGACCGTGCGCCTCTCGAAGGCTCGTGTGTGAGCGCTCGTGGCGCGCCCAACTGGTGGGCGATCGTGAAGCGCAGCTCGCTCGTCGCCGAGCGCCTGCCTGGCGCTGTTGCGGCGAGGAGCAGCGTGTAGCAGGCGGCAGCGACGCCGCAACCTCAATAAGCGAGAGAAGTCCGATCACTGGGATATGTGTCCAATGCGCGCGCAATGCTCACCCCGGCGAGTGGTCGCACACGATGAGGACGCATGACCGCGCGTCGTCAGCTGGAGCGTCCACGCTCATCGTCCTACTGGCAGACGCTCGACGGCCCACGGACCATCGTGGCCGCACTTGTGCTGTTCGTGGGGTTCTACGTGGTCCAAGCGCAGGACACGCGCCCGGCCGACGCTTTGGAAGTGCTCTACACGTTGCCGATCGCGCTGCTCGCGCTCCGGTTCGGCCTTCGCGGCGGGCTGGCCGGCGCGCTTGTCGGGCTCGCGTTGATCGGCACCTACGACTACACAGCTGCCATGTTCGACGCGACCGTGCTCGGCGATCTCTGCTGGGCGATCGCGTTTCTGCTGCTCGGCCTGCTGCTCGGCAGCTACGTCGATCATCGCCGCAGGTTGGAAGCGGATCTCGCGCGCTGCTTCGAGTCATCGCTCGATCTCCTGACGACGATCGATCAAAGCGGCAGATTCACAAACGTAAACCCTGCATGTGAACGCATCCTCGGCTACTCCGCCGAGGCCATGTACCTGAGACCGACCGCCGAGTTCGTGCATCCCGACGATCAAGAGGCGACCGCCGCCGAGCACTGCTTGCTGACGGGCGGATCGCACGAGACGGTCGCGTTTCGCAACCGCTTTCGCTGCGCCGACGGCGACTACCGCTGGCTGGAATGGAGCGCCGCCACGTCATCCGAGGGCGTGATCTTCGCGACTGCGCGCGACATCACCGTCCAACACGAAGCCGAGGAGCGGCTTGCCAACCACGCGCAGATCCTCGAGGCCGAAGTCGCCGAGCGAACAAGTGAGCTGGAAGACTCGCGCGCGAAAATGCTGCACAGGCTGGCGCTGGCCGCCGAGTATCGCGACGACGACACCTTCGAGCACACCGGGCGCGTTGCGGCGACGTCGGTGGAGATCGCAACCCGCCTCGGGCTCGACCGCGAGCGGATCGCGCTTCTGCGGGAGGCCGCGCCGCTGCACGACGTCGGCAAGATCGCGATCCCCGACTGCATCCTGCTCAAGCCCGGAAAGCTGACCCCGCAGGAGTTCGAGGTCATGAAGACCCACGCCGCGCTTGGCGCCCGCCTACTCGCTGGTGGCGGCTCGCCTGTGCTGCAGATGGCCGCGGTCATCGCCGAAAGCCATCACGAGCGCTGGGATGGCGCCGGCTATCCAGCCGGCCTGACCGGCGAGGCGATCCCATTCGTCGGGCGAGTGGTTGCCGTAGCCGACGTCTTCGACGCGCTCACAAGCGATCGCCCGTACAAGCCCGCGTGGCCGGTCGAGCGAGCGCTCGCCGAGATCCAGGACGGGGCGGGGAGTCAGTTCGACCCCGAGGTGGTCGCGGCGTTCCTCGCGATCCAGCGCGAGCGCACGGCGGGCGCGCAGCACAGCAGGCCACGAGTGCCCGCGCACACGATCGACGCCGCATTTGCCGGCGGGTCGGTGCGCGGTCCTCGCGCCGGAGCGCACGCGTGAGCTACAGCGGGCCCCGGGCGCGGGTGGGCGGAGCCGCACGAGAGGTGGCTTCACACACAGTCCGTTGACGTTGCGGCCGGTGCTCGCGTGTTCGACCGCGAGCGGCTGTCTCCCGTGTGGACGCGCCGCACGGGACGCGGCGTTGGCACGCATCGCTCGCCGATCGAAGTTCGCCTTGCTCCTCCTCGCCCTGAAAGACCCACACGCCAGTCGCCAACAGCGCAAGGATCAGCACGATGCCGCCTGCCGCCCAGATCACCTCAGCCAGCAGCATCACGTCACGTGCCTCTCCTGTCGCTCGATCGCGCTGAGGAGTCGGAGGTGGGCGAGGTCGAGCGTGCCGTCGTCACGAGGGAGACTCGCGCTAGAGCAGGCAGCGCGGAGAAGCTCCGCGGCGTGAGCCAGCGCACGAGCCTCACGGTGGCTGAGTACGACGGTGACCATCGGCTCGCCCGCTTCCGTCGATGCAACTGGCTCGTTCCGCGCATATGGTCTCACGGCAACTGCCATGTAATCAGTGTTGGCGCCAGCTCATCATCCGTAGTCGCCCGAATGTGAGATCCGTGGTTTTCTCCAATGCGCGCCGTCGACTACGGCTGTTGCCCGCAGAACCCATTGAAGGTCGGCGGGCGAAGCGGTGTGGGTGGTGTCCGGGTTGGAAAGTGGGACTTGACTGGCCAGAGGTCGCGCGGCCTCACACGACCTCCACGTGCAGGCGCTCAACTGCCTCTCATCACAGCGGCCACGGGTCGAGGAGATCGATTCCGGTGTCCTCGAAGGAGCTGGTGTTGCGCTTGGCGAGCGTCGCTCGCTGCTTGCATGCACCAAGCGCTGGTCGCTCGCCGCATCCCGGCGCCGATAGGCAACCCCAGCCAGGCCCGGCAACAGTGTGGGGCTCGTGATAAGTCGGTTGCCTTACTGTCGAACAAACGGCTGTCGCCCTTAACGTCCAACGGTCGCCGCCCGATACTGCCCGTGTAGTACGACAACCAACTTCACTAAAAGGGCAGCGGGTCTCGAAGCGAACGGAATGCGTGCCCGACGCCGCCCTTCGCACTATGTCTCTGCCTCCCAAGTCGAAGGGATCTGACCATGGCTCGCATTCTCGTAGTGGATTATTCCCCATTTATGCGTAAGGTCATAACTGATGCACTCAAGGCAGGAGACTACGAGATCGCTGGAGAAGCCTCCAACGGCTACCAGGCCGTTGCACGCTTCCAGGAGCTTCACCCCGACCTCACCACCCTCGATATCACGCTTCCCGACGTGGACGGCCTCGTGGCGCTCCGCGTAATTCTCGCGCTGGACGCAACCGCCAAGGTGATCATGTGCTCGGCTCTCGGGGGAGAAGACAAGGTGGTCGAGGCAATCCGCAGCGGGGCGAAGGACTTTGTCGTTAAGCCGTTGCACGCTGGCCGCCTACTCGAGGCCGTCGCCAAAGCCTTCGTGTGAGCTGCCGTATTGCTTGGTGCAGGGTTCGCTCGCGATCGCCAAGGCGCTTGAGTATCTCGTCTGCTCGACAGGGGCGTCATCGGCGGGGCGGAGCTCGGTGCGGCTGGCTTTCAGATTGGCTCCTCGATGCGAGTGATGACCGCGATGGAGGACGTTGGCCGTCTCGTTACGGGACGTCCGGCGGCGTCCTTTGCACGCAGGGTCGTGCCTGACTATCCCGAGGTCCCCAGCGCGCTGCCGGCGGACTGGCTACCGGTCCTCAGCGCGTAACATCGCAGCGCTGAAGGATGGCGTTCAGGCCGCCGTCGACGCCGGTGAGCCGGCCAGCAGCGACGTCACTCACCACCCACCTCGTGCTCGCCGCGCTCATCGACGAGGGGTTGCTCACCGCCACCGACCCCGAGGCAGATCGAGCGCTAGCCCGGATCGAGGCCGAAATCACTCGTCTGCTCAATGGCTTGCGCGCGCTCTGAGCCGAGACCGGACGAGATTGGGCTTGGTCCGCGGACCCCGCGCACGTCTCGTGCGCCCGCATGGGCCGGCGTTTGCGCGCTCAGCGCCAGCGTCAGCTCCTCGCGCGAGTGGATGTCGAGCTTCAGATAGACGTGGCGGAGGTGGTATTCGATCGTCTTCGGAGAGAGGAACATCGCCGCGGCGGCCTCGCGGGTTGTCTTCCCGCCGGCTAGCAGCAGGGCGATCTGGAGCTCCTGCGGCGTCAGCTCGTCGATCGTGCTTGGGTCACGGCGCCGCAGCCGCTCGCCGGTTGCCGCAAGCTCGGTGCGGGCGCGGTCGGTCCATGGGCGTGCGTCCAGCAGCTCGAACGTCGCGAGCGCGGCGCGTAGCTGCTCGCGGGCCAGCTTGCGGTTGCGCGCTCGTCGCAGGCGCTCTCCGTACGCGAGCTGCGTGCGTGCGGTCTCGAACGCATCGGGCGTACCAGCGTGTTGCGCCAGGGCTTCCTCGAACAGCGACGCGAATGACGCGTCCTCGGCGACTAGGCCGCGCACCCGCAGAGCGCGCGCAACCGACCACGGCTGTCCCTTCGCGTCAGCTGCGGCGCTGAAGTCGTCGGCCAATCGGCGTGCCTCGTCATGATGGCCCCGCCTGGTGGCGGCGTCGATCAGCTCGGGTGCCGGCGAGAGGTCGGGGTCCGTGATCCCAAGCTCATCCACGAGTCGTCGTTGGTGCTCCAGATGCTCGACGGCTTGCTCGGTCTCGCCCAGGCCCAGCGCGAGCATGCCGAGCGCCTCGATCGCCCACACCTCGTGCAGTCGCGTGCCAACGCGCCCACAGAGTTGGAGTACCTCTGCGACGTTGGCACGGCACTCCGCGTCACGGCCCCGGCGAGCCTGCAGCCGCGCGAGCCCCGAGAGCCCGAATACGAGGTCTGTCCGTTGCCCCATCTCCCGGGCGAGACCGATCGCCTCCAGGTATGTGGCCTCCGCCACCGCCCAACGGTCGGTGGTGGCATGGTCGAGGGCGATCAAGCCGAGGACGAGCGGCAGTGCCCCGACCGCCGAGCGCATGCGCGCGCCCTCGAGCGCGTGGTCCAGCAGCGCGCGCCCGGTGCTGGCCTCGCGCAGGAAGATCGGCGCAGTCGCGAGCCACGGGAGCAGCCGCAAATCCGCGAGCAGCTCCGGTGAGCGATTGGCGAGAGCGACGGCTTCCTGGATCGCCTCCGACCCCGCGGCCGCGTCGCCGCCGGCGACGCGTGCCATCCCGATCGCGATCGAGGCCAGGAAGCGCGCGCGCACCGAAGCGCAGTCCGCAACAAGATTCCACGCCCGCTCGGCGACAGCCAGCATCTCGGCGGGATCGCCGGCATAGAAGCAGGCGGCGGTGGCCTCGGCGAGCATGGCGATCGCACGCTCGGGGTCAGCGTGCTCGGCTGCCGACGTGAGGATCGCGTGACCTCGCATCACAGGGCCCTGCCGTGTCGCAATGTGGCCGGCCAGCTCGTCGATGTCGAGCGAGCTCGCGTCGTTGCCGGCGGATGCGCGGGCCTCGTCGAGCAACGTGACGGCGCGACGAGCGAAACCTGCGTGCCAGCTCTCCTGCGCCGCGGCGAACACCAGCCGCCCGCGACGGTTGCGATCGGAGGTCAGCCTCCCGGCGCGCTCAAACGCGAGCGCAGCGCTCGAGTAGGCGCTCCGGTCGCGCGCTCGCGACCCGGCCTGCTCGAGCGCGGCGGATGCCTGCTCATCGACACCCACGGCCGCGGCGGCCAGATGCCACGCGCGGCGGTCGCTGTCGCGATCGGGCAGGGCGGAGGCAAGCGCCCTGTGGGCGGCGCGCCTTGCCGCGGGTGGTGCGTCGGCGTAGATCGCCGAGCGCGCCAGCGGATGGCGAAACTCGACCGAACCGGCATGCACGGTGATGAGGCCAGTTCGCTCTACGGCGGCCAGTGCTGAGAGCTCGATGTTCAGACGCTTGGCGGCGCGCTCGAGTACGGCGAGGTCCCCGCTGTCGCCGGTCGCCGCAAGCAGCAGCGCCTGGCGCTCGCGTTCATCGAGGTCGCCCGTCCGTTGCAGGAAGGCGCGTGAGATCCGCGCGGAGACGAGCAGCGGGGCTCCGCCTGGAGTGAGTGCGAGCTCATCCGCGTCGCGGGCAAGCTCGAGTAGGCCAAGCGGATTGCCGGCGGTCGCCTCATGCAGCTGCGCTGCCATCTCGGGCGCGAGTGTGGGAAGCAATGACGCGGTCTCGTCGCGGCTGAGTCCTCCGATCCGCACGGTTGGCAGGTCGGCGCCGTCGAGCAACGACGGCTCGTCATCGCGCACCGCAAGCAGAACGGCGATCGGATCCGCCAGCAGCCGTCGGACGGCGAAAAGCAGCGCCTCCGCGCTGGCGCGATCAAGCCAGTGCGCGTCGTCGATCAGCACGGCCACCGGGCCCTGCTCAGCGTAAACGGCGAACAGGCTGAGCGTCGCCGCGCCGACCGCGAAGCGGTCTCGCGCCCGCGCCGGCCTCAGCGCCAACGCGCCCTCGAGCGCCAGCGCCTGCGGCCGCGGGATGCCCTCGAGCATGCCAAGCGCGGGGCGCAGCAGCTCGAGCAACGACGCGAACGGGATCTGCGCCTCTGACTCGACCCCACGCGCCCGTAGCAGCTGCATCCCGCCGGCTTGGCCGGCAGCGTGCTCGAGCAGCGCGCTCTTGCCGATGCCCGGCTCACCGAGGAGCGCGAGCGTCGCGCTCTCGCCCGATCGCGCGCGCTCGAGCGCGCGCTCGATCTCACCTCGCTCACGCTCGCGCCCAACCAGCATCGGCCGATTCTGGCACCTGGTGTCACGCCGGCAAAGACTAGGTGGCCCCCGGAAGCGAGCGGCGACGCCGCTGGCGTACGGTCGTCGTGAGTCAACCAACCAGGAGGTCTCTGATGAGCGCAACAAACGAAGCCGTGGCGGTCGACGGCGAGAAGCTGATGCAGTTCGTGTTTCGCGCGGTCGACGAGGTCGGTGCGACGCTGAACGCGGCCCTGGTCGTGATGGGCGACAAGCTCGGCCTCTACCGCGCGCTCGCCGGGACGGGAGGCCTCTCGCCGGCGGAGCTCGCCGAGCGCACGGGCACCGCTGAGCGCTACGTGCGGGAGTGGCTGAACGCGCAGGCGGCCGGGGGCTTCATCGCCTACGATCCCGACAGTGGCCTCTACTCGCTACCGCCGGAGCAAAGCGTCGCGCTGACCGACGAGTCGAGCCCCGCCTACCTGCCGGGCTTCTTCCAGATCGCGCTCGGATCGGTGATCGACTCGCCGAAGATCGTGGAGAAGGCGCGCGGCGGCGACGGGCTCGGCTGGCACGAGCACGTCCACGACGTGCACGAGGGTTGCGAGCGGTTCTTCCGCCCGGGCTACAACGCCCACCTCGTGGCCGAGTGGCTGCCCGCCCTCGACGGCGTCGTCGAGAAGCTGGAGCGGGGTGCGCTCGTCGCCGATGTCGGCTGCGGGCACGGCGCCTCGACGATCCTGATGGCAAAGGCGTTCCCGAGCTCGACGTTCGTCGGCTCCGACTACCACGAGGGCTCGATCGCGACGGCGCGGGAGCGGGCGCAGGAGGCCGGCGTCGCCGATCGCGTCAGCTTCCAGGTGGCGCCGGCGGCGGCGTACACTGGCGGCGACTATGACCTGGTGACGATGTTCGACTGCCTGCATGACATGGGGGATCCGGTGGGGGCCGCGCGCCATGTGCGCTCGACGCTCAAGGGCGATGGAACTTGGATGATCGTCGAGCCCCACGCGGGCGATCGCGTCGAGGAGAACCTCAACCCTGTGGGGCGCGCGTACTACGGTTTCTCGACGCTGTTGTGCACGCCCGCGTCGCTCTCGCAGGAGGTCGGCCTCGCGCTCGGCGCGCAGGCGGGGGAGGCGCGGATCGGCGACGTCGTCAGGACGGGTGGCCTCAGCCGCTTTCGCCGGGTGGCCGAGACGCCGTTCAACCTCGTCTTCGAGGCGCGCCCGTGAGCACGGCTCCTGAGGAGACGGCGGCGCCCGCGGGCCTCGCGGGCGCCCTGCCCCGGGAGCAGACGCGCGCTCGCTATCCGGACGAGACCGGGTATGCCGAGCGCGACGGCGTGCGTCTCTACTACGAGGTGTACGGGTCGGGCGATCAGGCGCTCTTGCTGCTGCCGACGTGGTCGATCATCCACTCGCGCTTCTGGAAGGCGCAGATCCCCTACCTCTCGCGTCACTTCCGGGTCGTGACTTTTGACGGGCGCGGCAACGGCCGCTCGGACCGGCCGGTGGGCGGGGACGCGTACGTCCCCGATGAGTTCGCCGCGGACGCGCTCGCCGTGATGGACGCGACTGGCACCGAGGGCGCGGCGCTCGTGGCGCTCTCGTGCGGCGCGCTGTGGGCGACGATTCTCGCCGCCGAGCACCCCGGGCGAGTCGACAGCGTCGCCTACATCGGCCCTGCGGTCGGGCTCGCGCCCGGTCATCCGGAGCGCGAGGTGCCGTTCGACGAGCCGCTCGAGACCGACGATGCGTGGGCCAAGTACAACAGCTACTACTGGCAGCGCGACTATCGCGGGTTCCTCGAGTTCTTCTTCGCCAAGTGCTTCAACGAGCCCCACTCGAGCAAGCAGATCGAGGACTGCATCGGCTGGGCGCTCGAGACTGATCCAGCGACGCTCGCCGACACCACCCGCGGGATCGGCCTGCGTTGCAGCACCGAGAGCTTCAGGGACATCTGCTCGCGCGTGCGCTGCCCGACGCTCGTGATCCACGGCGACGAGGACCTGGTCCGCCCGCATGCACAGGGCGCTGCGCTCGCCGAGGCGACCGGGGGCGAGCTGGTTACGCTGCAGCGCTCTGGCCATATCCCCTCGGCGCGCGACCCGGTGAAGGTCAACCTGCTGCTACGCGAGTTCGTCGACGGCCGCCGGGCTGCCACGTCCGCTTGGAGGCGCGCGCGGGCGCGTGGGCGGCGCGCGCTCTACGTCTGCTCGCCGATCGGCCTTGGCCATGCACAACGCGACGTCGCGATCGCCGACGAGCTGCGAAAGCTCCACCCCGACCTCGAGATCGACTGGCTCGCGCAACATCCGGTGACGACGGTGCTCGAGGGACGCGGCGAGCGGATCCATCCCGCAAGCAAGGAGCTCGCCAACGAGTCCGGCCACATGGAGTCGGAGTCGGCCGAGCACGACCTGCACTGTTTCCAGGCGTGGCGACGGATGGACGAGATCCTGGTGGCGAACTTCATGGTCTTCCACGACCTCGTCGCGTCAGAGCAGTACGACGTATGGATCGGCGACGAGGCGTGGGAGCTCGACTACTTCCTACACGAGAACCCGGAGCTCAAGAGCGCCGCGTACGTGTGGCTGACGGACTTCGTCGGGTGGCTGCCGATGACCGACGGCGGCGCGCGCGAGGCGTTTCTGACCGCTGATTACAACGCCGAGATGATCGAGCAGATCGCACGCTACCCGCGTGTGCGGGACCGCGCCGTGTTCGTCGGCGAGCCTGAGGACATCGTCCCGGAGCGCTTCGGCCCCGAGCTGCCCGCGATTCGCGGCTGGACCGAGGAGCACTACAGCTTCGCGGGCTACGTCACCGGCTTCGACCCGGCGGCGTTCGGCGACCGCGACGCGCTGCGCGCCGAGCTCGGCTACCGCCCCGACGAGCGCGTGTGCATCGTGACGGTCGGGGGCTCGGGCGTCGGCGCAGATCTCCTGCACCGGGTGATCGCGAGCTTCCCGGAGGCCAAGCGCCTGGTCCCGGAGCTGCGGATGATCGCGGTCGCTGGACCGCGAATCGACCCCGCTTCGCTACCAACATGCGACGGGCTCGAGATCCGCGCCTACGTGCGGGACCTCTACCGGCACCTCGCCGCCTGCGACCTCGCGGTCGTCCAGGGCGGGTTGACGACCGCGATGGAGCTGACCGCCAACCAGCGCCCGTTCATCTACTTCCCCCTCAAGCACCACTTCGAGCAGAGCTTCCACGTCCACCACCGTCTGAGTCGCTACGGCGCCGGACGCCGGATGGAGTTCGACGACTCGCCACCAGATGCGATCGCTGAGGCGATCGCGGCCGAGCTCGGCCGCGACGTCGAGTACCGGCCAGTCGCCTCCGACGGGGCCGCGCGCGCGGCCGCGATGATCGCCGAGGTGCTCTGATGCTCATCGATACCGACTATCTGGTCATAGGGGCAGGGGCAAGCGGCCTTGCCTTCGCCGATGCGCTGGCGGCCGAGGCCGACGTCGACGTGACGCTGATCGATCGTCGCGAGGCCCCGGGGGGTCACTGGGTTGATGCGTATCCGTTCGTCCGTCTGCATACCCCCTCCGCGTATTACGGCGTGAACTCGCTCGCGCTCGGCGAGGACCGCATCGACCAGGTCGGCGAGAACGCGGGGTATTACGAGCGGGCGACCGGCGCGGAGGTCTTCGAGTACTTCGCCGAGGCTGCCCGGCGGCTGACACAGACAGGCCGGGTGCGCATACTCGCCCGCCACGAGCACCTGGGCTTTGGCAGCGACGGTGAGCAGGTCAGGGACTTGAGCACCGGAGCGCTCCACGATGTGGCGGTACGTCACAAGGTGGTGGATGCTCGATACCTGGAAGGGTCGATCCCCGCAACCCACACCGCCCCGTTTGAGGTGGCGGCCGATGCACGGCTCGCGCCGATCAATGACCTGCCCGCAGCCGCGCCACCGGCCTGCTCCTACACAGTGCTGGGGTCCGGCAAGACGGCCGCAGACGCGTGCACCTGGCTACTGGAGAACGACGTGCAGCCAGATCGGATCCGCTGGATCCGTCCCCGCGACGCGTGGTTCTACGACCGCCGCCACTTCCAGCCGCTTGAGCAGGTCGGCGCGATCATGGAGGGGCTCTCGCTCGATGCCGAGGCCGGCGCGCAGGCGGCGGACGTCGAGGAGCTCTTCGAGCGGCTCGAGGCCTCGGGGCGCCTGGTACGCATCGACCCGGCGTGGCCGGCGACGATGTACCGCGGCACGATGCTCAGCGCCCGCGAACTCGAGGCTCTGCGGCAGATCGAGGACGTCGTCAGGCTCGGCCGCGTGCGCCGGATCGAGGCCGACCGCATCGTGCTCGAGCACGGGGAGACCGAGACCGGTCCCGACGTCCTACACGTGGACTGCACGGCGATCGGCCTGAACAACGCCCCCGCCACGCCGATCTTCCAGCCTGGTCGGATCGTGCTCCAGCAGGTGCGACTCCTATCGCCCTGCTTCAACGCGGCCCTCATCGGCTTCGTCGAGGCGCGCCGAGACGATGACGCCGACAAGAATCGGCTATGCCCACCAAACCCGTACCCAAGCAGCACCCGGGACTGGCCGCGCCAGATGAGGTGCACATGGATAGCGGCGGAGCGGTGGTTGGGCGAGCCCGACGTCTCGGAGTGGGTGGCGCAGAGCCGGCTCAACCTGCTGCGCACACTTCCCGACCACGCGGCCGAGCCCTCCGTGCAAACGGCAGTCGAGCGATATCTCACGCACCTCAGGGCGGCGATCGAGCGGCTGGGTGAGCTGGGCGAGGAGCAGTAGGGCTGGAACTCGCCCACGCGCTTCCGCTCCGGCGCGAAAGACCACATCTGCCGGGTTCGTCTGGCGTTCAACTTCTCGCTGACGTGGAGTGCCCCGCCAATCAGCAAATCAGGCAGATTTGCAGGCACTTCGCAATGGGCGCGGCGGGTTTCGAACCTGCGACCTCTCGCGTGTGAAGCGCCACGTCGCCCCGGCGAATTTGGGCCGTTTTCCCTGCAAATTCGTAGTATCTAGGCTCCCAGCCGATCTATGGAAACCGGCTGATTTGGGCTCAATCTGGCTGGGTTTGGGCCCACGGCTGGCTCCATGGGCCTAAACATTCTCGGAGTCCCGGTTTCTCTCCTCGTCGGACGACGAGGCGTTGCTCATCAGGATCCTGCTGGCCGATCTGCGATCGGCTGGGGTCATCGTCGTGGGCGATCTCGGCGAGCAGGTACGCGGAGCGGTAGGAGCCGGTCAGGCTCCGCGCCCACTCTTCCGGATCGTCCTCCCAGCGGATCGCCTTGCCGGTGCTGACACTGAGCACCACGCGCTCGAGATCGACGACGTGCGGCTCACGGCCCGCAATTTGAGGTTGCTGGTGCCCGGCCTGCGTGAGCGTGGCGACGCACTCGGATCGGCCGATCTCGCTGCCCGGACGCCAGAACTCAACGTGAACCATCTTCGTCTCTCAGTCGATCACGCAAGGACATCATCTATGGGCGGGGCTTGTTCGTTCTAGCCATTAGTCGGCGCAGACGCTCCAGTTGCCGATCGAGCGCCTCGCGATCAACTGCCTGCGACTCGCCGACCGACGGCGGTGTACCGAGCAGTGGACCATCGTCGGGCACGCTCCAACGCTCACGATATTCGGCGATCAGCTGTGCGCCGTGATCCCACAGACCGCGCGTGCGGCGTCGCGTCGGTCGGGGGCCAAGCACCTGCTCGACACGCGAGTCGGGCGTCACCTCTGTGGGCAACGATGCGACCGGCCCACGTACATCGCTCGCTTGCAGGGCGCCGCTCGCGAGTAGCTCGGCGCGGATGAGCGGCAGGGCGTCGGTGTCCTTCTCGCGGCCGGCGTCCTCCTTGGCGAGCAGCAAGTGCGATGCGCTGCCAACCTGAACATCGAAGCCGGGCTTGAGCTCGATCTTGGTTGCCTCGCGCGTCCAGGCGTCGTAGTCGCCGACGCCGTCGGTCCAGCGCATCACCTCCAGCTGGCCGAGGCGAGTGCTGTAGGCGACGCCGCGCTCGCCCGTGAGATATGGCTTCGCTCGGAGTGCCTCGAGCGCTTGATCGAGTCGGCGCGTGTTGAGATCATCGATCGCGATCGTGATGTCCAGGTCGCGAGTGGCGCCTGAGAAGCCGCGCAGCTGCAGCGCCACGCCACCTACCAGCACGAATTGAACCCCGGCGCCGGCCAGGGTTCGCAGGAGCTCGCGATGGCGATCGTCGATCTCGATCACGCTGATGCCAAGTGCTCCTTGCGCGCCGTACGTGACGAGTAGCGTCCGGATGCCAGCACGGCGCGCAGCCCGGCACGGCACAGTGCGTCCTCGGGCCAGGGCGAGTGTTCGACCAGGTCGAGTAGATCCTCGACCAAGGCGACGCGAACACGACCTGCATCCTCCCGGTTGAGCAGCACAGGGTAAGCGCGATCCCGCAGCGCAGCTATGTCATCGATCCCGGCTGCCTGGGAGCGGACCGTTAGCTGGCCTCGGCCAGCCCGCCAGCGCTCGCGCCGCTCGCCGCTGTTCGGTGCCTGCTCGACGCCATCAGGCCACGCATCAGCGCGCAGCAACCACTCGGTCAGCTCCTCGCGCTGCTCCGCAGGCACGAGCAGGTCAACTCGCCCCGACCCCGGACGCTCGGGCGCACCCCTGAGAGCGGCCGCCACCGGTCCGACCACGACGGCCAGCTCACCCGTCTGGTGGGTAGCGCGCAGCGCATCGCGACAACTCCGCCAGCGGTTCCCGAGCACCGCCTTCAACCGCTCGGTAGGCGACGCGATATCCAGCTGCTCACCTACCAGCTCGACGAGCTTTGGCTCGGGCAGGACCACCTGAACATCCAGCCTTGCGCCAGCTGCCGTGACCACCTTCTCCAGGTCCTCCAAGCTCGGGCGCTGAGCACCGGTCTCCCAGCGCGACAACGTCTCGCGCGCCATGCCGGCCCGCTCCGCGAGCTCACCGTGGGGCAAGCCCAAGTCACGCAACACTGCGATTATCTCGGCGGAACGCACAGGCTCATTATGGCACACTACCTGTGATTGATCAGTCACAAGTAGGCCGAGATCACGCCTGTGCAAGCGAGCGTCTGCCGAACGGACGCCGGGACGACTCGAGCTCGTCCAAGCATGCGTCTTGACTCGGACCGGCGACGTGCCTGCTTTTGGCGAGAAGCGGGTCTCTCGTGGCTTCGGCCGAGAGACCCGGGTTCGCGTTCTGGCAGGTCATCTGGTCCAACCGTCTCATGGCCGGTCTCGTTCTGCGCAGGGGAACCGTATCGACGGCTTGGTTGGCAGCAGCGTGGATGCTTCTGGGCGGCGGGATGAGCCGGACCGGCTCATGCCGCCAAGGTCGGACTTGAGCATGGTCTTGCCCGAGCCGCGCCACATCTCCGCTACGCCACCCGCGGATGGGGTGCACTGGCTGTCATGCGCCCCTGGCTCTGGCGCTGTCTGCTATGCGATAGCGGATGTGGGTGGCCTCGGGAGTGTCGATCACTCGAACGATCTCCAGCTCGACCCTCGCCGGCAACACATCGAAAAGGCGGCGACCGCTGCCGAACAGCACCGGGATTAGGTGTATCTGCAACTCGTCGAGCACGTCTGCCTCAAGAGCCGTCTGCGCCGTATAAGCACCATGGACCAGCACGTTGCGATCACCTGCAGCGGCTTTCGCTTGGGCCATCGCGCTGGCGATCCCATCCGTGACATACGTCACCAACGGATACTTGGAGACCGATGTACTCGGCGGCCGGCGACTCGGCACAAAGATTGGGACGCCGTCGTGGTGATCACCGCCCCAGTGATCTGTCTGTTCCACTGTGTGGCGACCGGCGAGGACCGCGCCGGTCCCTCTGATCTCCTTGAGAAATTGAGTGCCAATTCCCGACGCATCAGCGGTCTCAGCGGTTGGCCCAGCGTCGGAAGCAAACCCATACCACTCGTGCAGTCGCATGAAGCCATCACCGCCGGGGTTGCCTGGTTCGTCATGGGGGCCAGCGATGTACCCGTCCAGCGACATGGACATATAAAGCACTGATCTAGCCATTTAGCGGACCTTTCTCGTGTGAGCGCTTGATCTGATAACCGGCAGAGACCTTCGCTGGCATTCTTCATCCGCCGACGAGCTGCCCGAGTTGCTTCAACGTGTTCTCTGCCGTGGGCTGATCCATGTCGCTCTCGCTCTTCTCAGTGGTTCGCCTGTAGGCCGGCATGGGTCGGTTCCTTTCGAGTGGTTGCGAATGACTGTTGCCTTCTGCTCACACGTCGAACGAGCCCGCGCGAAACCGACACGTCCCGGCCAAAAGATTCTGAGCGTGCCCACAGTGCGGACAAGGCGACGCCCGCCGCCCAAGGATCGCGCGGCGAGAGGACGCCTCGATCCGCGTCCTTGCCGCTGCCGAGGATCTGACTTGACCCGGCGGCACGCTTCCCGCGTTCGCGCGGAGGCGGGCTTTGTACCTCCTGCCAGTCCTGGGCGAGCGCCGCCTCAGGTGCTGCACGCGAGCGCCCGCGAGAGCAGCAGCTGGCGCTCCGGGGTGTTGTTGCAGAGGTCGGCTGCGCGCAGGAATTCCTCGCGCGCCTCGTCCAATCGGCCGAGGCGGACGAGTAGGTCGCCGCGCACGCTGGGGAGTCGGTGGTATCCGCGTAGCACGGGCTCGGCGGCGAGCCCGTCCACGAGTTCCATGCCGGCCTCTGGGCCGAAGGTCATGGTCACTGCCACGGCCCGGTTGAGCTCAACGACCGGGGAGCCGGTCAGTGCAGCCAGGCCGTCGTAAAGCGCCACGATCCGCGGCCAGTCGACCTCCTCGACACTGCGCGCCCGTGCGTGGCAGCCGGCGATCGCTGCCTGCAGCGTGTAGGGGCCCAGCGCGCCGCTGAGCTCCTCGGCGCACCGCAGCGCCGCCAGACCGCGCTGCACAAGCAGGTGGTCCCACGCTGCGCGATCTTGATCGGCGAGCAGCACCGGCTCGCCGTGCGGCCCGACCCGCGCCCGCAGCCGCGAGGCCTGCAGTTCCATCAGGGCCAGCAGGCCGTGGACCTCGCCCTCGCGGGGCATCAGCGCCGCGAGGACCCGCCCGAGGCGCAGCGCGTCCTGGCAGAGCTCCGGTCGGACCCAATGCTCACCGGCAGTCGCGGCATAGCCCTCGTTGAACACCAGGTAGACCACCTCGAGGACCGAAGAAACTCGGTCGGCCATCTCATCGCCGCCGGGAACCTCGAAGGGCACATGGGCCTGGGTGAGAGTGCGCTTCGCGCGGACGATGCGCTGGGTGATGGTCCCCTCCGAGACAAGGAAGGCCCTGGCGATCTCCGGCGTCGATAGACCGCCGAGCAGGCGCAGCGTCAGCGCGACCCGGGCATCGCGTGAGAGGACCGGGTGGCAGGCCATGAAGACCAGCCGCAGGACATCGTCCTGGACCTCATCGACCTCTGCGACGAGATCAGGCTGGTCGAGCTGCTGCAGCATCTGCAGCTCGCGCCCAATCAGCTCCTGCGTACGCTCGAGGGTGACGCGACGGCGCAGCGCATCGATACCCCGGCGCTTCGCAGTAGCCATCAGCCACGCACCTGGGTTCACCGGGATCCCTTCTCGCGGCCACTGCTCTAGAGCCGCGACGAGCGCGTCCTGCGCCAAGTCCTCGGCCACCGACACGTCGCGGACAATGCGCGTCAGGCCAGCGATTAGGCGAACCGACTCGATCCGCCAGACGGCATCGACCGCGCGATTGGTCGCGGAGGACTCCACAGCTAACCCCGTGTCTGGTCGGGCGGCCTCCGCTCCTCGTCGACCAGGCGCAGCTCAACTTCCGTGCCACCGTCAAACGGAGCCCGCTTGAGCCACTCGATCGCCTCCTCACGCGAGGCGCACTCCCAAATCCAATAGCCCGCGATCAGCTCCGTGGCCTCAGTAAACGGACCGTCGATCACCGTGCGCTCGCCGCCGCTGAAGCGCACCTTCGCGCCCTCAGAAGTCGGGAGCAGCCCGTCGCCCGCCAGCATCACACCCCCCTTGACGAGATCCTCGTTGTAGCTCGCCATCGCTGCTATCGCGTCCGTGCTCGGCATCGCGCCCGCCTCTGACTCGGGGCTACCGTGGACCAGAACCATGAAACGCATTCCTGCCTCCTCATCGTTGTTGCTCATTGTGCGCCGAACGGCGGGTCGACGACCTCCCGCACGGAAACTGCCGCCGCTCATACGTCGAACGAGCGCAGTCGAAACCGACGCACACCGCTGACTTTCTTGCAGCCGTCTGAATACCGGCCGGTCGGGATCCAACTGCGCCGTGTCTTCGACGGCGCCCACTGCTGACGCGTCACAACGATCACTCGCGCGAACTCCCGGAGGAACTCCCGGCGTCCCGCCACCTCGTGTATGGCGCGACAAGTGATCATGCAACGCTCCTCGCGCGGCCAGCACCACACGGGGCTTGGTCGGGCGACCTGCCTTCAAGCACGCCTCACGCCTATCCACACCACCCACCTGGGACCCGGTCCGCGCGGTGTGCAGGGATCGACGCTCTTCCAACGCCGGGTGACAACCCGCGGAGCCCGTAACGGCACCGCCCCGTCTGGGGCTTTGCAGTCCGTTCGAGACTGAGCACCGCTTCGAATCGTGGCCTGGGCCCTGCTTTCGCTCGATTAGGACATCTGAGGTGGCCCCCACTGGAGTCCCGGATTGCGCGGAAAGCGACACCCTGGAGCTCGCGAAACGTGGCGCTCGCTCCTCGTCCAAACCGCTCGTCTCGTGGCCGGTGCCCAACACGCCTCCTGTTCGCTGCAAAGCGCTCGTCGGCGGTCTCGAGCAACGACCCGCGTGGAGACTGAGACTCGCCCGTACGTGTCCGCCCGCGAGTGCAACACTCTTTCGGTGTCCCTGCATCGAGGTGTCGGCGAGCAACGCGCGCGAGATGGCCGGCGCAGGCGCATGGTGGACGCTCGTCTTCTCGCGATTGGAGCTCTCTCGGCGCTGTGGGCGGGGGGTGTCGCACAGGCGCAGGCGGCGGTGCAGGCTCCCGGCTATTCTCGCGGCCCGAGCGTCGTGAGTGCCGGCCTGCTCTGGGCGGCGATCTCTTCGGACAAAGAAAGCGTCTATCTGAGCACGGCCACCAGCACGCGTCTGCTTGTCCCGGACGCCGAATTGTCGGCGGTCCGCGTGGAAGCTGGTTGGGTGGTCGCTGGCGAGGCGTCAGGACCGAAGGTTGGGAGGATCGGGCGGCGACTGCGGGCAGTCCAGGGGCTGCGCCGCTGTCCACCGATCGAAGCCGACAACGAGGAAAGTGATCGGCTGGAGGCCGTCACGGACGGCGACCTCTACGCCGTCGTGCGCGCGAGCTGTTTGCGCCGGCGGCCGGGCTACGCCCAGTTCCTGGTGCGGGTTCGCCTGGGCACGGGAAACCTCCACGTGGTCGGCAGGGTGCCCAGCGGCGCCATCTCGCTGGCGGCCGCGGGGCCCCGGGTCGCGCTGACCTACCACGTCGGCGCAGGCCGTGGCGAGCGGGTGGAGGTCCTTGATTCACGCAACGCACGCCCGCTCTATCGCGTGGGCCCACCACCTGAGGAACGTAGCTGCGGCTACTTTAACGGCGAGACCCAGCTCGACTCCGAAGGCGACGTGCTCGTCACCGGCACCTGCGGCGAGGCTCCGTTCCTCGTCGAATTTGGATGGTGGGGCGGCCCTGAGACGCCAGTCGGCCGCCCAGTCGCTAGCTTCAGCGAAAGCACGCGAGTCGCTGCCTCACTCTCCGAAGGACGCATCGCGTACGTCACGGCCGGCGAGGGCGAAAGCGAGAGCATCGACGTGCTGAACCTCGCAACGGGCAACATGCGAACGGTCGTCACGTTCTCCGGCTCGGCACGCGTGGACGGCATCGGCTTGGGCCAGACCGTGCTTGCCTGGGCACACGACAGCTACGAATATGCGCTCGTGAACGTCGGAGAATATTTGACTTATCCCGACTTCTGTGTCGGCACGAAGCCTGCCGGCTCCACAGAACTAACCGAGACACTGCTGTCGGCATCCGCACAGCCGATCGCCGTCAGCGCCAATCCCGGCCCCCGCCCTGCAGGACCGGCATGCGAGGTGCTATAGGCGGCTAGATAGAGTTCCGAGCCTTCGCGCAAAGAGACATTCCCGACACTCGCCCAAGCAAGTGAGTCCATCCGCGGCGCCAAACGCAGCTCGCCCTGACTACGCTCGCACTGCTGGTCCGCACGCGATCCGAGCGTCTCAGAAGACACTCGCCCGCTGCCGCGTGGGACGAGGCACGAGAGCGCGGAAGCTCAGACGGTCGCATTCGCCTGCGTAAGCGAGCATCTCGCACGCTGCAGTACGAACGAGTGCTCCTCGTCCGTTCCGCTCGTCTCCTCGGTGCTCGGTCGGACGCTCGCTCGCCCAGCGAAGCGCAAGCGTGGGGCATCCGCCTGGGATGTGTCGGGACCTGGACGCTGGCGTCGACGCCACTATTCCCACACGATTTCAGGCACGCCAGTGCTGCGGAGCTGCCCGTTCCGCGCGAGCGCTCGCCGCTAGCTGTTGTGCCCGGTGACGTCCCGAACGCGGGCGCGTGGTGGCCGGTTGCCGAGCGCTGAGTGGGTGCGGCGCTCGTTGTAGTGCTCGATCCAGTGTGGCAGTGCTTGCGCGCGGGC
>JBEKWH010000002.1:0-369139 GCA_049513255.1 Solirubrobacteraceae bacterium | reverse complement strand
GTCTCGGTGGACACGGCGTGCTCGTCCTCGCTCGTGGCGCTGCACCTTGCATGCCAGTCGCTGCGCTCGGGCGAGTGCTCGCTGGCGCTGGCCGCCGGCGTGACGGTGCAGGCGACGCCGGAGTCGTTCGTGAGCTTCAGCCGCCAGCGCGGCCTTGCACCCGACGGGCGCTGCAAGCCGTTTGCGCAGGCCGCCGACGGCACTGCCTTCTCTGACGGCGTCGGCGTGGTCGTGCTGGAGCGGCTGTCTGACGCGACGCGCAACGGTCATCAGGTGCTGGCGCTCGTGCGGGGCAGTGCGATCAACCAGGATGGCGCCAGCAACGGCTTGACAGCCCCCAACGGGCCCTCCCAGCAGCGCGTGATCCTGCAGGCGCTCGCGAGCGCGGGCCTTTCACCAAGCCAGGTCGACGCGGTCGAGGCGCACGGCACGGGCACCACGCTCGGCGATCCGATCGAGGCGCAGGCGCTGATTGCTACCTACGGGCAGGGGCGCCCGCCGGAGCGACCGCTGTGGATTGGCTCGATCAAGTCGAACATCGGTCACACGCAGGGCGCGGCCGGTGTCGCAGGCGTGATCAAGATGGTGCAGGCGATGCGTCACGGCGCGCTGCCCAGGACCCTGCACGTCGATCAGCCCACCACCCGCGTGGACTGGTCGGCCGGGGCAGTGTCGCTGCTGACCGAAGAGCTGGATTGGCCGGGGAACGGCGAACCTCGCCGCGCCGGCGTGTCCGCCTTCGGAGTCAGCGGCACCAACGCACATGTGATCCTCGAGGAGCCCCCGGCCTCGCAGCCAGTGACACACGCCGCGGGCGCTCGCGCCAACGGGCACGTTCGGCTCGGGCTCCCCGCCGCCGACGTCGACGCTGGCGCGCGCTCTGCGTTCGCGGTCGAGGCGCTGCCGTGGCTGCTCTCGGGCAAGAGCAGGCGCGCGCTGCTCGCGCAGGCAAGGCGCCTGCGCGAGCATCTGCTCGCCCATCCGCAACTGGGCGGCGCCGACGTCGGCCTCTCGTTGGCGTCCCGCTCGGCCTTTGCCCATCGCGCCATCCTGTTGGGCGGCGAGCGCCAGAGCCTGCTCGACACGCTCGGCGCGCTGGCGGCTGACGAGCGCTCGCCGGGGCTGATCGAGGCAAGGGCTCCCGTTCCTGCCGGTGCCCGGACTGCGTTCCTGTTCACCGGCCAGGGAGCGCAGCGCGGCGGCATGGGTCGGGAGCTCTATCGAGCATCCGCCGTCTTCCGAGACGCGATGGATCAGCTGTGTGACGAGCTCGATCGTCATCTGGATCGTCCGCTGCGCGAGCTGCTGGCGGCCGACGAAGGCTCCGCCGAGGCGGAGCTGCTGAACCACACGCGCTACACGCAACCGGCGCTGTTCGCACTCGAGGTGGCTCTGTTCAGGCTCGTCGAGAGCCTCGGGGTGCGCCCCGACTTCTTGATCGGTCATTCGATCGGCGAGCTCGCGGCCGCGCACGTCGCCGGTGTGCTCTCGCTGAGTGATGGGTGCGCGCTTGTGGCCGCGCGCGGTCGCTTGATGGGAGGCCTGCCCGAGGGTGGAGCGATGGTCTCGATCCAGGCCTCCGAGCAAGAAGTGCTCGAAATGCTCGACGGTCTCGAGACGCAGGTCGCCATCGCGGCCGTGAACGGGCCCGCCGCGGTGGTGATCTCCGGCGAGGAGGATGTCGTCCTGCGGCTGGCCGACAGCTGGCGGGCGCGAGGCACGAAGACCAAGCGCCTGAGGGTCTCGCATGCGTTCCACTCGCCACGCATGGACGACATGCTCGAGGAGTTCGCCGAGGTCGCGAGCGCCATCACTTTTCGAGCACCCGAGATCCCGATCGTGTCCAACCTCACCGGCGAGCCGCTGCCCGCCGCGCAGGTGTGCTCGGCGCAGTACTGGGTTGGCCACGTGCGCAACCCCGTGCGCTTCCTCGACGGGGTGCGCTGGCTGGAGGCACAGGGAGTGCGCAACTTCCTCGAGCTGGGACCCGACGGCGTGCTCACGGCGATGAGCCAGGCGTGCCTGCTCGGTCTGGACGAGCAGGCGCCGGGCGCAGGAGCCGCTGCCGTCCTCGCGCCGGTGTTGCGGGGCAGGCGTCCCGAGGCCCAGACGCTGATGCGCGCTCTCTCGGAGCTGTGGACGCGCGGCGTCCACGTTGATTGGGGGGCGGTCTTCAGGGACTCCGGCGCAGGCCGTGTCGAATTGCCCACTTATGCCTTCCAGCGCGAGCGCTTCTGGGTCGACGCATCCGCCGGCGCATCGGATCTTCCCTCGATCGGCCAGTCCTCGGCCGGGCATCCGCTGCTGGGCGCCGCCGTGGGGCTGGCCGATGGCAGCGGCTGGCTGTTCACCGGGCGCCTGTCGCTGGCGGCGCACCCGTGGCTCGCCGACCATGCGGTGCAGGGCACGGTGCTGCTGCCGGGCGCGGCGTTCCTGGAGCTTGCGCTGCACGCAGGGCGCCAGCTTGGATGCGGAGCGCTGGACGAGCTGATCCTGGAGGCTCCCCTGACGCTGGCGCAGGACGGAGCGGTCGAGCTGCAGCTGTCGATTGGCGGGCTCGACCAGTCAGGCCGGCGTTCGCTGGCTGTCCACTCGAGGCCGCAGGAACCCGCTGTGGACGGCGGCCTGCCGGCGCAGGACTGGACCCGTCACGCGAGCGGCGTGCTTGCCGCGAGCGCGAACCGATCGAGCACCGACGGCATGCTCGAGCGGCACGCGGCGTTCGCCCGCGAGCCCTGGCCGCCGCCAGGAGCAGAGCCCGTGCAGGTTG
This sequence comes from Solirubrobacteraceae bacterium, assembly GCA_049513255.1. Lineage (GTDB taxonomy): Bacteria > Actinomycetota > Thermoleophilia > Solirubrobacterales > Solirubrobacteraceae > Palsa-744. The sequence goes on along the minus strand of JBEKWH010000002.1, from coordinate 366,369 downwards.
AGAGCCTGTACGAGCGCCTCGCCGAACGCGGCCTCGAATACGGGCCCGCATTCCAAGGGCTGAGGGCCGCTTGGCGACGCGGGGATGAGCTGTTGGCGGAGGTGTCGCTGGCAGGCCAGGAGCGCGAGCAGGCCCCCGGCTTTGGGGTACACCCGGCGTTGCTCGACGCCGCGCTGCACACCGTCGCGCTGGCTGCGCTCGAGCGCGATCTGGGTGAGCCACTCGATCCCGGTGAACGCGCCGACTCGGGTGAACGCGCCGACCAGGGGAACACACGCCTGCCGTTCTCCTTCGGCGAGGTGGAGGTGCTCAGCTCGGGTGCCGCCTCGCTGCGGGTGTGTGTTCTGGCGTCGCAAGCGGATTCGGCCCGCGTGGTGCTCGCCGACGACGCCGGCACACCGGTCGCGTCGATCGGCTCGCTGGTGATGCGCGAGGTCTCGGCGGAGCAGCTCCGCGCGGCTGGCGGTGGGCGTAGCGCGCCGCTGCTGGCGATGGATTGGATCGCGCCCGCCCCCTTCGAGGAGCAGGGCAACGGAGGGGTGGCGATACTGGGCGCCGAGGGCTCCACCCTGGCCGAGTCGCTCGCTCGCGCCGGCGCTCCCGCCGCGAGCTATGACGGCCTGCAGGCGCTGGCCGAGGATGTCGACGGCGGCGCCTCGATGCCCGGGCAGGTGCTCGTGGACTGTGCGCCCGAGCGCGCGAGCGGCGGCGCGATGGGCGCTGAGGGTTTGCTCGACGCGGCGCACGCGCTCACCCACCGTGTGCTCGAGCTGGCGCAGGGCTGGCTCGCGGATCAGCGGTTTGCCGACTCGCGGCTGGCATTCATCACCACAGGCGCGGTTGCCGCGCGTGCGGGCGAGGATCTGCCCGGCCTCGAGCAATCCCCAGCGTGGGGCCTGCTGCGCTCGGCCCAGGCGGAGAATCCCGGGCGCTTCCAGCTCGTTGACGTAGACGCCGAGGAGGCCTCCTGGCGGGCGCTGTCCGGGGCGCTCGCCAGCGCTGAGCCGCAGCTGGCGATCAGGCAGGGCGGGATGCTCGTCCCGCGCCTTGCACGACTGCCGGGCGGCACGGAGCGCGCACGCGATAGGCGCATCTTCGATCCATCTGGCACGGTCTTGATCACGGGTGGGACGGGCGCTTTGGGAGCTCTGCTGGCGCGTCACCTGGTGGTCGAGCACGGCGTCGGTCACCTGCTGCTCGCCAGCCGTCGGGGCGCTGAGGCGCCAGGCGCCGTCGAGCTGTGCAAGGAGCTCGAATCGCTGGGGGCCGAGGTGACGCTGGCCGCGTGCGACGCGGCTGAGCGCGAGCAGCTCGCGCGGTTGCTCGGCAACGTGGCCCCGGAGCATCCGCTTTGTGCGGTGGTGCACGCCGCGGGCGTGATCGATGATGGTGTGATCAGCTCCCTGACGGGCGAGCGCATCGACCGAACGCTCAGCGCCAAGGCCGATGCCGCCTGGTCCCTGCACGAGCTCACCGAGCATCTGGGCCTGCAGGCGTTCGTGCTGTTCTCCTCTGCCGCGGGCGTTCTCGGTGGGCCCGGGCAGGGCAACTACGCTGCCGCCAATGCGTTCCTCGATGCGTTGGCGGCGCACCGACGCGCGCGCGGGCTCGCGGGGACCTCGATCGCCTGGGGCCTGTGGGAAGCCGCCAGCGAGCTGACCGGCGGCTTGACCGAAATCGACCGCTCGCGGTTGGCGCGCTCGGGCATGGGGGCGCTCTCCTCCGAGCAGGGGCTCGCGCTGTTCGACGCCGCTGTCGGCGTGGACGAGGCAATGGTGCTCGCGGCCCCGCTGGACCTGGCGGCGTTGCGCGCGCAGGCCCGGCTGGGGTCGCTGCCGCCGGTCCTCGCGGGGCTCGTGTCGGCGCCTCGGCGGCGCGTGAGCGAGCCGGCGGGCGCAATGACGGGGCGGCTGGCCGCGATGCCCGAGGCCGAGCGCGAGACAGCGCTCGTCGAGCTGCTCCGCGCCCAGATCGCCGCGGTCATGGGGCACCCGGCCGGCGAGGCGATCGACATGCAGCGCGAATTCACGGAGCTCGGGTTCGACTCGTTGACCGCTGTCGAGCTGCGCAACCGCTTGAACGCCACCACCGGGATGCGGCTCGCCACCACGCTGATCTTCGACCACGTCACGCCTGCCGCGCTGGTCAGCTACCTGCTGGGGGAGCTGTCTGCCACAGCTGTGCACGAGAGCCCTCCCAGCGCTGCGCCCGCTGCGGCCGCAGACGCTCAGCCGGCGGTCGATCAGCCACCGGCGGTCCTCGGAACCTCAGAGCAGAGCTTCGATCTCGATGCTCGGCTCGCGGCCGCCCGGCAGCTGTTCGCGGCGCCGCGGATGCCGCCCGCCCCGCTGCGGGTGCGCGCCAAGACCTCGCCGTGGCTGCGCAGCGTGCTGCCGACGCGAATCGCCGTCGGCAAAGCCGCTCGACGCGGCCAGAAGATCTGGGACGGCAGCGAGCGCGAGCGCGAGCACGCGATCGCGGCGATGGAGGCGATCGTCGCCGGCACCCCACGTGCCGATGAAGCGCGCGAGCTGGCGCGGCTGGCGTTCATCGAGCACAAGATCGACAGCGCGCTCTTCTGGGCGCGACCGTGGTCGGCGAAAATCGATCGCGAGTCGGCTGCGCGCCTGCGCGCGGTGCTGGCGAGCGGCCGCGGCGTGCTGCTGAGCACTTGTCATCTGGGTCCGTACTACCGCCTGCATTCCGCTCCGCCGCTCAACGGTCCCGACTCCTACCTCGTCCCGGGCCCGTGGTTCTTCGAGACCCCGAGCCCGGACTACTGGGGACGGCGTGTCGCCCGCTGGCGCAAAGGCACGAAGAGTCGCCCGGTACCGGCCAAAGGGTCGTTCCGGATCATCCAGGCGCTGCTCGAACGACGCAAGCACGTGCTGACCTTCTTCGACATGCCGGGCCCGCGCGAGACAAGCTTCCTGGGCAAGACCGCGACGCTCGCCGAGGGCAGCGCGCAGCTGGCCTGGCGCGCCGACGCGCTGATCGTGCCACTGCGCGCGCGCCGCGTCGGCTGCCAGGTGTGGGTTGATGTACTCGAGCCGCTCGACCCGCGCGAGTTCGCGAGCGCCGATCAGCTGCACGAGGCGCTCGCCGCCGTGCACGAGCGCCTGATCCTGGAGAATCCCGCGGCGATGGAGGACCCCCGCGAGATCGGCTGGCAGCAAGGCGCGACCGCGCACGCCTGGACGCACCCCGAGATGCAGTCAACCATCTAAGGTCGCCGTCGAGGCACAGACGTCGAACGGGACCGCGACGTACGATCACGACTGTGGCTGTTCACGATTCGCCTTCTTTGTCAAGCCCAGCGGCGGCGCCGGCCTCGAGCGTGCCGCCGGCGCTCAGCGACGTGTCCGACTTCCTGCGCGCGCACCCGCCGTTCGACGCGCTCGAGCCAGCTGACGTCGAGCGTGCAGCAGCATCCGCCGAGGTGGAGTTCTTCCTCGCGGGCTCGACGATCTTCGCGCAGGGCGCGCATCCGATCGAGTACCTGCGCGTCGTGCGCACCGGCGCGGTCGAGATCGTGCTCGAGGACCGCGTGCTCGACCTGCTCTTTCCGGGCGAGCTGTTCGGGCAAGCGTCGATGCTCTCGGGGCTGCCGCCCGGGTTCGCGGCGCGCGCGCAGGAGGACACGCTCTGCTATCGCATCCCTGCGGAGGTCGCGCGCGCAATGCTCGCGAGACCCGAGAGCGTCGGCTTCGTCGCGCGCTCACTGCTGGAGACGCACGCACGAACTGCCGCCGTGCTTGCTCCGCGCAAGCCCGCGCCTGATCCCGCCAACCAGCCTGTGGCGGCGCTGATCCGCGACCCGCCGCTGCTGTGCTCGCCCGCGACCAGCATTCGTGACGCGGCTGCGAAAATGGCCGCCGCCCCGGCGACGTCGATCGTCGTCGAGCTCGGCGATTCGCTCGGCATCCTCACCGACCGCGACCTGCGCTCGCGCGTGGTCGCCGCCGGCGTCTCCTACGAGGACCCGGTGTCCTCGGTGATGAGCGCGCCCGCTTACACGGTCGAGCCGGACAGGCTCGGAGGGGACGTGCTGCTGGAGATGCTCGACCGCGGGGTCCGTCACTTCCCGGTCATCACCGCCAGCCGCGAGGTGATCGGCGTCGTCGAAGCGGTCGACCTGCTGGCCGTGGAGACGCTGTCCTCGTTCTATCTGCGCCGGGCGATCGCGCGCGCCGAGAGCGTCGCGGACCTCGCTCGCGCGGCGGATGGCCTGCGACCGGCGGTCGTGGCGCTGCACGAGGCGCGCGCAGCGGCGGCGGACATCGCCGCGATCTACTCGGTCGTGCTCGATGCGCTCACGCGCCGGCTGATCGAGCTCGCGCTGCGCTCCGTCGGCGAGCCGCCTGCTGAGTTCCAGTGGCTCGCGCTCGGCAGTCAATCGCGACGCGAGGCCACGCCCGGGTCGGATGCCGACAGCGCGATCGTCTGGTACGGAGACGTCGCCGAGGAGTCCATCCGTCCCTATCTTCACACGCTCGCCCGCGACGTGGCCGCGGGACTGGGCGAATGCGGTATCCATGTCGACAGCCACGGCGCCACCGCCTCGGACGTGCTGTTCGTGCGCTCCGTCGAGTCGTGGCAGAAGGTCGCCCGCAGCTGGATCGAGCATCCCACCCGCGAGCAGGCGCTGATTCTCGTCTCGGTGCTGGTGGACAGCCGGCCGGTGTGGGGCATTCACAGCGGCGCCCCGGTGTCGGACACGTTTCGCGCCGCCTCTACGCGGCCAGAGCTGCTGCACCTGCTGGCGCGCTTCGCGCTCTCGCACAGGCCGCCGACGGGCTTCCTGCGGGGGCTCGTGGTCGAGCATGACGGCGAGCACCGGGGGCGGCTCGATCTCAAGACCGGCGGTCTGCTGCCGGTCGTCGATCTCGCGCGCTGGGCGGGGATGGCCGCGGGCGTGACGAGCGCCTCGACGCTCGAGCGCCTGCGCGCAGCCGGCGACGCGGGCACGCTGCCGGCGCCCGACGTGCACACGCTCGAAGACGCGTTCGAGCTGTTCACCGAGCTGCGCATGGACCATCAGGTGGGCCAGCTCCGCGCCGGACTGGAGCCCGACGACCATCTGAACCCGGATGACCTCAGCGCGCTGACACGCAGCTATCTCAAGGAGGCGTTTCGCGCGGTGGCCTCGGTGCAGAAGCGCATCGCCGCCGAGCTGAACCTCGGGGTGCGATGAGGCTCTGGCGCACGCCTGCGGGTGCGGGCGCCATCGCATACAAGCGCACACGCCTGCCCGCCGGGCGCACGCCGTGGCGCAACGCGAGCTTCTGCGCGGTCGATCTCGAGCTCACCGGCCTCGATCCGCGCGAAAACGAGATCGTCTCGTTCGGTGCCGTTCCGATCGAGGAAGGACGCGTCCAGCTGGGCTCCGCCGTGCACGGGCGCGTGCGTCCGCTGCGCTCGATCAGCGAATCCTCGATCCGCGTGCACGGGCTGCGTGCCGCCGATCTCGCCGACGCGCCGCCGCTGGACGTCGCGATCGAGCCGCTGCTCGCGGTGATGGCGGGCAGGATCCCCGTCGTCCACGTGGCCGCGATCGAGCGTGGCTTCCTGCGCCCCGCGCTGCGCCGCCAGGGCGTGCGCCTGCGCGGGCCGATGGTCGACACGAGCGTGCTCGGGCTGGTTTGGCTGCACGAGCGAGACGGCAACGGTCCGCGACGGGTGTCGCTCGCCGAGCTCACAGCCACGCTTGGCCTGCCCTCGCATCACCCGCACGACGCGGTCGGCGACGCGCTCACGACGGCCCAGGTGTTCGTGGTGCTGGCCACGCATCTCGACGCGCGCCATCCGGAGACCGTGCGGCGTCTCACCACCGCGGGTAGGCGGCTGGAGGCGCTGCTCGCCTACCCGTCGCGCTAGCGGTGGAGCTCAGAACAGCTGCAGGTAGCGCTCGAGCTCCCACGGCGTTATCTGCTCGTGAGCAGCCTGGACTTCGCGGCGCTTGACCTCCACGTAGTAGTCGATGTAGTCCTCATGCGGTCCCCGCCCGCCGGTCTTGCCGAGCGCGGCACGCAGCGCGTCGCAGCGCTCGAGCTCGCGGGTCGCGTCGAGCAGGTTGGCCGGCAGCAGCTCGATCCCCGCGGCGGCGAGCTCGTCGTCGCTCAGCTTGTACAGGTTGGCGGCGTTCGGCTCACCCGGGTCCAGGTCGCGCTCGATCCCGTCCAGGCCCGCCGCGATCATCGCGGTGGCGGCGAGGTAGGGGTTGCAGGCGCCGTCGACGGTGCGGTCCTCGATCCGTCCGGGCGCGGGGATGCGCAGCATCTGCGTGCGGTTGTTGTGGCCGTAGCTCACGTAGGACGGGGCCCACGTCGCGCCGCTCGTGGGCGCCCCGACGGACAGCCGCTTGTATGAGTTGACGGTGGGGGCGGTGAGCGCGATGTACGCCTTCGCGTGGGCCTTGAGGCCGCCGAGGAAGCTGTAGGCGAGCTCGGACAGCCCGAGACCACGCGGGTCCTCCGCGGCGTCGCGCTCGAACACGTTCTCGCCATCGCGCCAGAGGCTGACGTGGAAGTGGCAGCCGTTGCCGGTCAGGTGCGCGAACGGCTTGGGCATGAAGGTGGCGATCAGGCCGCGCTCCTGCGCGAGCGACTCGACCATGTAGCGGAAGAACACAGCGCGGTCGCACGTCGTGAGCGCCTCGGCGAAGGCGAAGTTCTGCTCGAACTGACCGTTGGCGTCCTCGTGGTCGGTGGCGTAGTTGTCCCAGCCGAGCTCGGTGATCGCCTTGGAGACCTCCGTCACGAAGTCGAGGTTGCGCGTCAGCGCGCGCATGTCGTAACAGGGCTGTTCGAGCGTGTCGAGCGCGTCGGCGAGCTCGAGCTTCCCGTCCGCTCCGCGACGTAGCAGGAAGTACTCGAGCTCGGCGCCGACCTTCAGTTCATAACCGAGCCCCTTTGCGCGCTCCAGCGCGGATCGCAGGATGGTCCGCGGGCAGTATGGCCACGGCTCGCCTTCGACCGTCACGTCGCAGGCGAAGCGCGCCACGTTCTTGCGCCAGGGCAGGATCGTGAAGCTGCGCGGGTCGGGCATGGCGACGATGTCGGGATCGTCCGGGCCCTGGCCGATGTCGCCCGCGGCGAAGCCCGCGAAGCCGGCGCCGTCGTCGAGCAGGTCGTCGAGGTGATGCGCCGGCACGAGCTTCGCGCTCGGCTTGCCGTGCATGTCGACGAACTGCGCGAACAGGAACTCGATGCCCGCGTCCTTGACGATCCGCCGCACGTCGTCGGCGTTCTCTGGCGGCGCGGTCATCGGATGAAGGTATAGCGGCCGCGACACGGGTGCGGCAATGGCTGCCAGCTCCTGTAAGCGGCGGGTAGCATGTTCACTACGCACATATGTCCACCGTCACCGAGCAACACGATCTCCGCGAGGAGAATCGCACCCTATACGGCGTCATCAAGCTCGTATCGTCGTCGGTCGAGCTCGGCCCGATGCTGCAGGGGATCGTCGACCTGGCGACGCAGGCGACCGACTGCCACGCCTGCTTCATCTACCTGCTCGAAGACGACCAGCTGACGATCCGCGCCGCCTCGCAGGTGTTCGCCGACGCCGTCGGCCGCGTGCAGATGGCGATCGAGGAGGGTCTCACCGGCTGGGTCGCCCGCCATCGCACGCCCGAGTTCATCCGCGAGCGCGCGATGGACGACCCGCGCATGAAGTACTTCGCACTGCTGCAGGAGGAGCGCTTCCAGTCGATGGTCGCCGTGCCGATCCTGTCGCGCTCGAGCGACACGCTCGGGGTGATCGTGCTGCACACCGAGGCCCCGCGCGAGTTCACCGAGGACACGCTGAAGCTGCTCGTGCACATCGCCTCGCTCGTCTCCGGCGCGATCGAGAACGCCCAGCTCTACCAGCGCGAGCGCAGGCGCGTCGACACGCTGACGCGCCTGGCCGGCATCGGCGGCGAAGTCGCGTCCGCGACCGACGCCGACGACCTCGGCCTGATCGTCGCCAGGGGCACGCGGCGGCTGCTCGAGGCCGAGCTCTGCCAGGTCTACCGCCTCGATCCCGAGGACAACGGGCTGGCGCTGCTGACCTCCGATCCGGCCACGGTGTCCTCGCCGGCCGAGCTCTCGGCCGCGGGCTTCCTGATCGACGCGCTCGACGGCCGTGGCGCGGGGGCGGCCGCGCGCGGGATGTGGCCGGGGCTGGACATCGGCGACCTGCTGCTGACGCCGCTGACCGCCGGCGGCGAGCGGCTCGGGCTGCTGTGCGCCGGCTCGCCGCCCGGGCGCAAGTTCAGCGGCGAGGACGCCGAGCTCGCGCGCGCGATCGCGCACATCGCGGCGGTCGCGATCAAGCGCGCGGAGCTGATCGAGAGCCTCACGAACGCGAACATCGTCAAGGACCTGTTCGAGGCGCTCGCCGCCGGCGCGACGTCGTTCGCGGTCGCCAAGGCCGCCGAGGTGCGGTGCGATCTGACGAACCCCTATGTGATGGTCTGCGCGGAGCCGGCAGGGGGCATCGAGCCGGCGTCCGTGGAGTGGCGCGAGGCGGCTGAGGTCCTCGGCCGCGGGCTCGCCGCGCTGCAGCCCCGCGCGGCGGTCGAGGCGGGACCCGGTCCCGTGCGGGCCGCGCTGCCGCTCGGCGCCGGCAGACCCGAGCGCGTCGAGGAGCTGCTGCGCGCGTGCCACGACCTCGGCAAGCAGACGCGGGCGGCGATCGGCGTCAGCCAGCTGCGCGAGTCGGGCGCGGAGGCTACGCGCGCGTACCGCGAGGCGCTCGACGCGGCCACCATCGGTCGCGCGCTGCTGCACGACGGTGGCGCGATCGCCTACTCGCAGCTCGGCGCCTACCGCTATCTCGTGCACATCGCCGCCGAGGCCGCGCCGCGGGACAGGATGCGCGAGGCCGTGGACGAGCTGATCGCCTACGACAAGCGCCGGCGCTCGTCGCTGCTGGACACGCTCGAGCGCTACCTCGCCGAGCGCCGCAGCGTGATCGAGAGCGCGCGCGCCCTGTTCATCCACCCGAACACCCTGCGCCAGCGTCTGGCACGGATCGAGGAGCTGACCGGCGTCGAGCTCGACCACGACGACCTGCTCTCGCTCGAGCTGGCGATCAAGCTCGCGCGGCTGCACGGGCGCCCGGGTGCGCCGCAGACTGCCGCGGCCGGTGAGGACTGACGCGACGCCCGCGCCGCGCCCGTGGCGTCGACTTCAGTCCTCGACCGGCACGAGGAACACCGGTACCTTCGCCCGCCGCCTGACCCGCTGGGGCTCCTGGTTCCAGAGCATGTCCCCGACGATGCGGCCGCGATCCGGGTCGGCGGCCATCACGATCGCCTGGCATTCCTCCTTGATCGCCTCCTCGCAGATCCTTGCCGTGACTTTGCGCGTCGCCAGCACGTGGCCCTCGGCATCGAGGCCCATGCGCCGCAGACGCTTGATCGCGCGGTCGACGATCGCACGCTGCTCGGCCCACTCGGGCTTCGTCGGCATCAGCCCCGGGTTGGGGAACCCGAACGCCACGCCGTGCACGCGCGCGATCGAGAATACGTGCACGCTTGGGTTGGTGGGACCGGACCTATCCGCCAGCTCGGCCACACGGGCGATCGCGGTGTCAGGGATCTCGCGCCCTTCGGAGGCGAGCATGATGCGCCCGAAGCCCGGCTCCGCCACCGTGCTCACCTCCACCGCCGCCCGCGCGGCGCTGCTCACGGGCTCGCGCCCTCGACGGGAGCCGCGGCGGCCGAAGCGGCCACGACCTCCGCTTTCTTCCTGTCGCCCGCCTTGCGCCACAGGTACAGAGGGTAATAGGACGCGAGCACCGCGAAGCCGAGGAAGTAGTAGACGAGCGTCTTGTGTCCGGCGGCGTTGCACGAGCAGTCGGCGTACACTGGCCCGCCCCAGAAGTAGATCAACGCATACAGCCCCGCGAGCGCGAGCGCGACGTACTTCATCCACTCCGGCAGCTTGAACGGCCGCCGCAGGTTCGGCCGTTCCTTGCGCAGCAGGTAGTAGCCGATCAGCACCGGTATGAACGAGGCCAGGTAGCCGACGTTCGAGAACGTGTAGATCTGCACGGCGCCGCCGAACAGCACCACAATGATCGAGCACACAACGTTGAAGATCATCGACCGGTGCGGCACGCCGTGGGTGTTGGTGGCCTGGAAGAAGCGCGGGAACTGCCCGTCTACCGACATCTGGTGCAGCGAGCGCGCCGTCCCGGTGATCGCGTTCAGCGCCGAGAGCACGAGCGCGATGATCAGCATCACGGCGATCAGCCAGTTGAGCACTTCGCCGCCGGTGCCCGTGCCGAACACCTTCGAGGCGAACGTCACGAAGATCGTCTTCGGATCGACGAGCGCCGTGTTGCCGAGCGCTTTGGTGCCAAGCACGATCACGAACGCCACTGGGATCATCACGTAGATGAACACGCCATAGGCGCCCTCCGCGTTCATCGCGATCTTCGCGTCGCGGTCGGGGTCGCGCGTCTCGCCGATGTAGCACGCCGCCGCCTCCATCGCGATCACGTTCCACGTCAGCAGGAACGAGAAGGCGAGCGCGATCACGAACCAGCCGTGGCCGAACTGGCTGGCGAAGAAGCCGCTGCCGTCGACGTGGTGGAAGTGGAACAGTTCGCCGAAGTGCACGACGCTCGGGTGGAAGATCCACGAGATCGCCAGGAACGTCAGCGGGATCATCGACAGGAAGGCCAGCGTCGTCGCGAAGAACGTGCCGAAGCGCAGCCCCAGGTAGGAGGGGATGAACAGCAGGATCAGCCCCACGACCGAGATGCCCAGCGTCCACCACGCGATCGGCGTGTCGATCGGCGTGAAGCCCTTTTCGGAGAGCCCAAAGCGCTCGACGATGTAGAAAGACGCGAGGATCATGTTCAGCGGCGCCACCGGGAACCAGCCCAGCCAGTACGCCCATGCGGTGAAGCCGTTGACATGCTCGGCAAAGCGCGGCCAGCGGTCCTTGTAGGCGGGATACGCGTATGAGGGCGAGCCGCCGGAGCGCTCGGGCATCATCGCCGAGAGCTCCGCCAGGAACAGGCACAGCACGTAGCCGCTGACCGTGATCACGAAGATCAGCGGCACCGCCGCGGCGCCCAGCGAGGTGACCATCGTGGGCGCGATCCCGGTGACGAGGATCGTGCCCGCTAGGCCGATTACGAAGGCGCCCCACCAGTTGATGGTTTTCGGCAGCCCACCCCCCTCGTAATCGAGTTCGTCGTAGGTCCCGGAGCCTGTCTCATCCGCCATATGCTCTCCCGATCACGTTGTGTGTGTCGGTGGCAGATTGCCAGGTGGCCGGGGGATCTCCCAGGCGAGATGTGAACACAATTGTTGGGAGCGACATGGAGCACCTGGACACATTTCTTTCGCAACAGCCGCCTTTCGACGGTCTCGCTCCCGCCGAGATCGAGGCGGTGGCCGCGCAGACGAGCGAGGTTGCGCTCGAGACGGGCGAGCTCGTGCTCGTCGAGGACGGGGTTCCAGCCGCGGGCCTGTATGTCATCTGCGCCGGATCGATGGAGCTCGTCCACGAGGGCGAGCCGGTCGTGGTGCTGGAGCCCGGCGAGTGCTTCGGTCACCCGTCGCTGCTGAGCGGGATGGCCCCGGTGTTCACGGTGCGCGCCCGCGAGCCGTCGGTCTGCGCGCTGCTGAGCGCGCAGGCGTCCCGCCGTGTGCTCGCCACCGAGGCGGGCGCGAGCTATGTGGCGAGGACCATGCGCACGCGCCTGACGCGAAGCGGCCATACCGTGCACGGGCTGCTGGACGTCGGCACCACCCCCGTGTCGGCGATCATGCGTCCGGCCGTCTTCTGCGAGCCCGACGAGCCGCTGCGCAAGGCCGCCGAGCGACTCGGTTCGGGCAAGGACGCCGCGGCGCTGCTCGTGCGCGTGGGCCGGGACGAGCTGGCGATGATCACCGACGCCGAGCTGCGTGGCTGGGTGGCTTGCGGCCATGGAGACGCAGAGGCGCCGGTGAGCACGATCGCGCGCGCGCCCGTCACGACGGTGCCCGTCGGGCAGCTCGCCGTCGAGGCGACGGTCGACATGCTCGCCGCCGGAGTCGAGCACGTGGCGGTCCTCGACGGCGAGCGGGTGTGCGGCATGCTCTCCGCGGCTGACCTCCTGGGCCTCGACGCACGCAGCCCGATCGCGCTGCGCCACACGATCCTCGGCGCGGCCGACGAGGACGTGCTGGCACGCGCCGCGACGCACCTGCCGCAGTTGTTTCGCCTGCTCGTCGACGCGGGGGTGCCGCCGCGTGACATCGGGCGCGTGCTGAGCCTGCAGCATGACGCGCTGACGGTGCGGCTGATCGACTTCTCGCTGTCCAACAACGGGCCGGCTCCGGTTGCGTGGGCATGGCTCGACCTGGGCAGCGCGGCGCGGCGGGAGTTCACGCTGTCCTCCGACCAGGACAACGCGCTCGCGTATGAAACCCCGCCCGCTGGCGAAGAGGACGCTGTGGACGCCTACTTCGCTCGCCTCGGTCGCGAGGTGAATGCAGGGCTCGCGCGGTGCGGGTTCGGCGTTGACAACAACGACGTGCTCGCGGGCAACCGCCTGTGGCGCATGTCCAAGGCAGCTTGGATCGAGACCTTCGACGAGTGCCTGCGAGTTCCCAGCGAGTCCCATCTGATCCGCGCGTCGGTCGCGTTCGACTTCCGGCCCTGCGCCGGCGGCCTCGCGATCACGGCTACGCTCAGCGAGCGGATTCGCGCCGCGCGCGAACATCCGAACTTCATGCGCCTGATGGCGCGCACCGCGACCGGCTATCCGGTCGCGCTCGGCTTCCGCGGCAGCCTCGCCGTCGAACGCCGCGGCGAGTCGGCCGGGCGCCTGGACCTCAAGCGCGGCGCGATCATCCCGCTGGTGAACCTGGTGCGCTTCCACGCGCTGGCCAACGGCGTGACGATCTCGCCGACGCTCGACCGCATCGATGCGGTCGCGAGCGCCGGGGGCATCGAGCGGGGCGTGGCCGACGCGCTGCGGGAGGCGTTCGGCGTGATCACCCGCCTGCGCTTCGAGCACCACGCCGAGCTGATCGCGGCGGGGCTCGCGCCGGACAACCTGATCGACCCCGGGGCGCTGGCGCCGATCGCCCGCGGGGATCTGCGCGAGGCGCTGCACACGGTGCGACGCGAGCAAAAGCGCCTCGGCGTGTGGGTTCCCTCCGGGCTGTAGCGCGAGGCGCCACATTCTCCGGCAAAAGTGTGCGCGCGGACGCCATGTGCGCGGCCGGGCCGGCGGTCTACAGTGATTCACATGTGCGGAATCGCAGGGCTGTACACCAAGTCGCCGGCGCTGCAGGCCCAGCTCGGCGAGCATCTCGCGCGGATGCTCGAGCAGCTGTCCTTCCGCGGGCCGGACAGCGCAGGGGTCGCGTTCTACCGCGATCCTGCCCCGGCGGGGTCGTGCAAGATCTCGCTGTGCGGCGCCGAGAGCGCTCCGCACTGGGGGGCGATCGGGGAAGAGCTGGCCGAGGCGCTCGGCGAGACCTCGGCGCCGCGGGTGCGCGCCACCCACGCCGTGTTCGTCGTCGAGGCCGAGCCCGAGCACGTGCAGTCGTGGCTGGCCGAGCATCACCCGGAGCTGCGGCTGATGAGCGCCGGCAGCTCGATCGAGATCTACAAGGAGGCCGGTCGGCCGAGTGAGTTCGTGCGGCGTTTCGCGATCGAGCAGATCGACGGCAGTCACGCCCTCGGGCACACGCGCATGGCGACCGAGAGCCGCGTCACGACCGAGCACTCGCACCCCTTTTCCACGGGCCTTGACCTGTGTCTCGTGCACAACGGCTCGCTGTCCAACCACAATCGTCTGCGGCGCAAGCTGCGGCGCGAGGGCATCCACTTTCAGACCGACAACGACAGCGAGGTCGCGGCCGGCTATCTGACGTGGCGGCTGCGCGAGGGCGCGAGCCTGGAGCAGGCGCTCGAGGGCTGCCTGGCGGACCTCGACGGCTTCTACACGTTCGCCGTGGGCAGCGCCGACGGCTTCGCGGTCCTGCGCGATCCGATCGCGTGCAAGCCCGCCATCATGGCCGAGACCGACGAGTGGGTCGCGATCGCGTCGGAGTACCGCGCGATCGCGGTGCTGCCCGGCGCCGAGGATGCCGTCAGCTGGGAGCCCGATCCCGGTCGCGTCTATAGCTGGGGAACGACGTTGGTCGCGTGATGCCAGCCCCGGATGCCACCCGGGAGGCCGTGCTGTCCGTCGACCTTGCCAGCGAAAGCGTCAGACAGCTCAACCAGCGCCTCCACGACGCCCTGCAGCCGCAACGCGTGCGCGTGGTCAACCCCGCGGGCATGCACTCGATCGCGGTCGGCATCGACGCTGCGCACGAGGTCGAGATCGACGGGCACGTCGGCTACTACTGCGCCGGCATGAACAAGCTGGCCACCGTGCGCGTGCGCGGCAACTGCGGTGTCGGCGTGGCCGAGAACATGATGTCGGGCAGCGTGATCGTCGAGGGCAGCGCGAGCCAGTCGGCGGCCGCCAGCGCGCGCGGCGGACTGCTCGTCGTCCACGGCGACGCGTCCGCGCGCTGCGCGATCTCGCTCAAGGGAGCCGACGTCGTCGTGCGCGGCTCGGTCGGCCACATGAGCGCGTTCATGGCGCAGAAGGGCGCGCTCGTCGTGTGCGGCGACGCCGGCGAAGCGCTCGGCGACTCGCTGTATGAGGCGCGCCTGTACGTTCGCGGAGCGGTAGCCGGGCTCGGCGCCGACTGCATCGAGAAGGAGATGCGTGCCGAGCACGTCGAGCAGCTCTCGCGGCTGCTGGAGCGCGCCGAGATCGACGAGGTCGACGCGACCGACTTTCGCCGCTATGGATCGGCGCGCCAGCTCTACAACTTCCATGTCGACAACCTCGGGAGCTACTAGATGAGCGCGAACGGCGTGTCACCGCAGACGGGCGCGACGCCCGCGGGCGGCTGGCACCCAGGCCTGCGCGAGTCGGCGACCTTCGACCGCAATGCGATCGCCGAGATCCAGCGCGCTGCGCGCGAGGGGATGTATGACATCCGCGGCTTCGGCGCCAAGCGCCGCGTGCCCAACTTCGACGACCTGCTGTTCCTCGGTGCGAGCGTCTCGCGCTACCCGCTGGAGGGCTATCGCGAGCGCTGCGCCACGGACGTGACGATCGGCGGGCGCTTCGCGCGCGAGCCGCTGCACCTGGACATCCCGATCACAATCGCGGGGATGAGCTTCGGCGCTCTGTCGGGGCCCGCGAAGGAGGCGCTCGGGCGCGGCGCCAGCGAGCTCGGCACCAGCACGACGACCGGCGACGGCGGCATGACCCCCGAGGAGCGCGAGCACTCGCGCACGCTGGTCTACCAGGTGCTGCCCTCGCGCTACGGGATGAACCCCGACGACCTGCGCCGCGCGGACGCGATCGAGGTCGTCGTCGGCCAGGGCGCAAAGCCCGGCGGTGGGGGCATGCTGCTCGGGCACAAGATCTCCGACCGGGTCGCGCAGATGCGTGACCTGCCGGTCGGCATCGACCAGCGCAGCGCCTGCCGTCACCCCGACTGGACGGGACCGGACGACCTCGAGATCAAGATCGAGGAGCTGCGCGAGATCACCGATTGGCGCGTGCCGATCTTCGTCAAGGTGGGCGCCACGCGCACCTACTACGACGTCGCGCTCGCCGTCAAGGCCGGCGCCGACGCGATCGTGCTCGACGGCATGCAGGGCGGCACCGCCGCCACGCAGGAGATCTTCATCGAGCACGTCGGCATTCCGATCCTCGCCGCGATCCCGCAGGCGGTCGAGTCGCTGATGGACCTCGGCATGCACCGCGAGGTGCAGCTGATCGTCTCCGGGGGCATCCGCACGGGAGCGGACGTCGCCAAGGCGCTCGCGCTCGGCGCGGACGCCGTCTCGATCGGCGTGGCGGCGATGATCGCCCTCGGCGACAACGCCCCCGAGCACGACGACGCCTATCGCGCGCTCGGGTCTGCCGCCGGCTACTACGACGACTATCAGGCGGGGCTCGACCCCGCCGGGATCTCGACGCAGGAGGATGAGCTCGCCGCGCGCCTGGATCCGGTCGCGGGCGGGCGGCGCCTGGCCAACTACCTGCGCACGCTCGTGCTCGAGGCGCAGACGCTCGCGCGCGCGTGCGGGAAGTCCCACCTGCACAACCTCGAGCCGGAGGACCTCGTCGCGTTGACGATCGAGGCCGCAGCGATGGCGCGCGTGCCGCTCGCCGGCACGAGCTGGATCCCGGGCCGTACCGCCGGGGTGTAGCTAGCCGCTCGAAAACCGCCCCGCGGCCACCGCCGCGGCCACCAGCATCACCACCCCGTAGACCCCCGGCACGGCGCCGCCGGACGCGCCGAACGCCTGCGTGGCGAGCGCCGCGGCGACGGCGAAGTCGCGCATGCCGATCGTGAACGCGCCCGGGATCGCGCTCGCCCGGCGCGCGTCCACGCGCCGCCAAAGCCACGCCAGGCACGTGCACACGACCAGGAACGCCACGCTCGCGAGCAGCGCTGCGCCGAGGTGGTGGGCGCCGTGCGTGCCGCTGAGCGCCGCGTACACGAGCACAGCCACGGTCAGCGCCGCCAGACCCTCGCGCGCCGCGTCGGTGGCCGCGAAACGTGGGGCGAGCGCCGCACGGCTGCGCGCAGCGACGCCGACGAGCAGCGGCACGAGCACCACCAGCGCGAAGCGGATCAGCAGGTGTCCCGAGCTGACGTGCACGGTGCTGCCCGCCAGCCAGCCGATCGCCACCGGCCCGACGAGCGCGGCGAGGATCAGCGATCCGGTCACCACACCGAGCGCGATCGTGGCGTCGGCGCCGGCCAGCGCGACGAGCCCGACCGCGGCGACCTCCGAGGAGGACAGGCCGACCGCCAGCAGCCCGTCGCGCACGATCGGCGTGAACGGGCGCCCGAGCAGCCACGCGGCACCGACGAGCAGCGGCAGCGGCAGCAGCGACAGGACCACCACCGCGCGTGCGTGGTCGCGCAGGCGCGCGAGGTCGGCGAACGAGATGCCGAGCGCGGTCGCGAGCACGAGCAGCGCGAGCAGCAGGTCGGAGTGGGCGGCGAGCGTGGGGGAGGGGATCACAAGGCCGAGCACCGCGGCGAGCAGCGCCAGCGGCGTCAGCACCCGTGGCACGCTCGCGAGCAGGCGCAGCATCGCCTCGCTCAGCGCTCCGCGCCGAGCGCGCGCGTGAGCGTCGCCGCGCCGTCGCGCAAGTCGCCGAGCAGGCGTGTCGGGTCCTGCAGGCGGTTGGCCGGACCCTGCAGCCCGAGGATCGCCGCGAGCCCGCCGGCGCGGTCGAACACCGGGGCGGCGATCGCGTTGACATCCATCTCGCGCTCGCCGAACACCGTCCCGTAGCCGCGCTGGCGCACCGCCAGGATCTCGGCCGCCAGCCGCGCGCGGTCCGTGATCGTGCGCTCAGTGAGGGCGCGCAGGTCGCGCTCGCGCGGCAGCGGCCCGCCGCCGAACGCGAGCATCACCTTGCCCACGGCGGTCGCGTGCGCGACGCTCGGGCGCCCGAGTCGCGCCATGCTGACGACGCTCGACTGCGATGGCACCGAGTCGACCGTGATCGCCTCGCGCTCGCCCGGCACCGACAGCGTCGCCGTCTCGCCGGTGCGCTCCATCAGCTCGACCAGCACCGGGCGCGCGAGCGCGCGCAGATCCAGGCGTGAAAGCACACGGTCGGCGAGCGTCACCAGCCCCAGTCCCAGCCTGAACGGACCCTGGCCGTCGCGCTGCACCATGCCGGCGCCCTCCAGCGTGCCGAGCAGCCGCGAGGCGGTGCTCGGGCTGACGCCGATGCGCCGCGCCAGCTCGTTCACGCCCAGGTCCTGCTCGCTCTCGCGCAGCGCGTCGAGCAGCGCCAGCGCGCGCGCGACCGAGGCGACCGGCCGCGCCGGCTTCGATTGGTGTTGCGCCATCGGCAACAGTATTGCGCTTTGCGTTACGGGTGTCTAGTATGCCGCCGATGTCGTTCGTCCTTGAGTGCCCGCACTGCGGCGTCCGCGAGGTCGCGGACTTCGCGTTCGGCGGAGAGCTCAGCAGCCGGCCAACCGAGGCGCCGTCGCTGCGTGAGCTGTGCGAGTACAACTACTTCCGTCGCAACGTCGCCGGCGTGCAGCGCGAGTGGTGGTACCACCGTTCTGGTTGCCGCACCTGGTTCCAGGCCGAACGCGACACGCGCACCAACCACGTGCTGCGCGTGTGGCTCCCGGGCGAGCTCGACGACGGCGGCGTGGCGACCGAGGGGGCGGCGTGAGCGGCGCCGGCGCCCGGCGAGCGGAGCTCGCACGATGAGCCGGCTGCCGCCGCAGCCCGGCGAGCGCGTGCAGCGCAGCGAGACGCTCAGCTTCACGTTCGACGGCAAGCCGGTCACGGCGCTGCGCGGCGACACGATCGGGTCGGCCCTGTTCGCGGCCGGGCGGCGCACGTTCTCGCGCAGCTTCAAGTACCACCGCCGCCGCGGCCTGATGTGCTGCGCGGGCAACTGCCCCAACTGCATGGTGGCGGTCGACGGCGCGCCCGGGATCCGCGCGTGCACCGAGCCGGTGCGCGAGGGCATTCGCGTCGAGCACCTCAACGCCGAGCCCGGGCTCGAGCTCGACGCGATGGCCGTCACCGACGTGCTCGGCGGCCCGTTCACGCCGCCCGGCTTCTACTACAAGACGTTCATCCGGCCGCGGCGGTTGTGGCCGCTGTACGAGTGGGTGCTGCGCCACGCGGCCGGCCTCGGCCGGCTGCCCCAGCGCCAGGCCGAGCGCGAGTGGCGCACCGAGTACCGGCGTCGCCACACCGACGTGCTCGTCGTCGGCGCCGGCCACGCCGGACTCAGCGCGGCGATCGCGGCGGCCGAGCTGGGCGCCGACGTGGTGCTCGCCGACGAGGGGCCCGAGCCGGGCGGGCGCCTGCTGTGGGAAGGCGGCCACGAGCAGGCGCGGGCGCTCACCGCGCGGGCGCGCGAGGCCGGTGTCGAGATCCTCTGCTCGGCTCCCGCGCTCGGACACTTCGACGGTCTCGTCCCGGTGTGGCAGGGCGACACGCTGCATCAGGTGCGCGCGCGCCAGCACGTGTATGCGACCGGCGCCATCGAGCAGCCGCTCGTGTTCGCAGGCAACGACCTGCCCGGCGTGATGCTCTCGAGCGGCGCCTGGCGGCTGGCGGCGCTGTACGGGGTCAAGCCGGGCACGCGCGCCGTGCTCGCCAGCACCTCCGATCGCGGCCTGCTCGCGGCGCGTGCGCTACGAGCGCTCGGCGTCGAGCTGCTCGCCGTCGCGGACCTGCGGCCGACGCCGTCGCCGCTGGCCCAGACGCTGCGCCTGCAGGGCGTCGAGCTGCTCCAAGGCTGGACGATCACGGGCGCCAGCGGGCGGCGCGCGGTGGAGGGCGTCACGCTCGCGCCGGTCGCCGACGTGGCCGGCCTCGGCGCTCCCGGCGCGTCTGGCGCCTCTGGCGCTGGTCAGCGCCAGCTGAGCTGCGACCTGGTGCTCGTCTGCGGCGGTGAGGCTCCCGCCACGGCGCTGCTGTCTCAGGCCGGCGGGCGCACCGAGTACGACCCCGAGCGCGGCCACTTCCGCCTCGCGGAGCTGCCCCCGGGCGTGTGGGCGGCAGGCGATCTCGCGGGCGAGGGTCAGGTGGGTGAGGGCCAAGCGGGCGCCGGTCGCGCGGGCGCCGGCCGCGAGCTTTCGGCGGCCACATCCGGTGAGCGTGCTGGCCTCGCAGCCGCGCACGCGCTCGGGCTCGGCGACGAGGTGTCGGTCGCGCGCGGCGCCGAGCTGGACGCGCTCGCGCTCGACGCCATCCACGGCGAAGCAGCCGAGGCAGCCGACACGGCCGTCCCACCGGCGCTCGCGCCGGGCGGGCCGAGCAAGAGCAAGGCGAAGGGCAAGGCGTTCACGTGCTTCTGCGAGGACGTCACCGCCAAGGACATCCATCGCGGCGTGCAGGAGGGCTATGACTCGATCGAGCTGTGCAAGCGCTTCACGACCGTGACGATGGGCCCGTGCCAGGGGCGCATGTGCCAGCTGTCATCGATCCGGCTGATGTCCGCAGAGACCGGCCAGGGGCTCGAGCAGATCGGCACGACGACCGCGCGCCCGCCTTGGTCGACGGTGCCGCTCGGCGCGCTCGCGGGTCGGCCGATCGAGCCGGCCAAGCGCTCTGCGATCCACGGCGCGCACCGTGAGCTCGGGGCGAGCATCAAATGGGCGGGCGACTGGCGGCGCGCGTATGACTACGGCGACCCCGAGGGTGAGGCGCTGAACGTGCACACGGCCGCTGGCCTGATCGACGTCTCGACGCTCGGCAAGCTGCTCGTGCGCGGCCCGCAGGCGGGGGAGTTCCTTGATCGCCTGTACCCAAACCGGCTCTCCAACCTGAAACCGGGGCGGGTGCGCTACGGCGTGCTGACCTCAGACGCCGGCCGGATCATGGACGACGGCACGATCACGCGGATCGACGAGGACACGTTCTACGTGACGACGACCTCCAGCGGCGCGGGCGCCGTCGAGCAGTGGTTTTCGTGGTGGCTCGCCGACTGGCAGCTCGACGTGCAGCTCAGTGACGTCACGCAGGCGCTGTGCGCGGTCAACCTCGCCGGTCCGCGCGCGCGGGACATCCTCACGCGCCTGACCGACGCCGACTGCTCGCCGGAGGCGTTCGCGTACCTCGACTCACGCCAGGCCCGCGTGGCCGGCGCAGGCGCGCTGCTGATGCGCATCGGCTTCGTCGGCGAGCTCGGCTATGAGATCCACTTCCCCGCCGCGTATGGCGAGGACGTGTGGAACGCGATCCTGCGCGCCGGCGAGGCGGACGGCATTCGTCCGTTCGGCCTCGAGCCCCAGCGCATCCTGCGTCTGCAGAAGCAGCACATCATCGTCGGCCAGGACACCGACTCCGAGTCGACGCCGTACGGCGCGGGCATGCCGTGGGCGGTCAAGCTCGACAAGGACGAGCAGTTCATCGGTCGCTGGGCGCTCGCGCACGCCGCCGAGACTCCCGCCGAGACGGTGCTGGTGGGCTTCACGGTCTCGAACGGCCACCTGCCGACCGAGGGCGCGGTCGTGCTCGACGCGCGCGGCGGCGCCGCCGGGCAGGTGACGAGCGCGCGCCGCTCGCGCCAGCTGGAGCGCGTGATCGGCATGGCGTGGGTGCCGAGCGCGTTTGCCAATGACGGCCAGATCATCGCGATCTCCGACAACGGCGCGCGCGTGGCGGCCTCGGTCGTGACCGAGCCGTTCCACGACCCCGCCGGGGAGCTGCTGCGCTCGTGAGGGAGCCCGAGGGAGCCATGAGCCTCGCGTTCCTCAGCCCCGACGCCACGTCCTCGCGCGAGCTGCACGCGCGCTCGCCGATGGAACGCCTCGCCGTCGCCGCCGGCGCGCGGATCGCGCGCGTCGAGGGCTGGAACGTGCCGAACGCTTACAGCGAGCCGGGCACCGAGTGGGGGCGGCTGACCAAGACGGTCGGCTTCGTCGACCGCTCGAGCCTCGCCAAGCTCGAGCTCCAGGCCGAGCCCGCGGCGCTCGCGCGGATCGTCGCGCAGGCGACCGATCAGAGATCAGCCAGCGGGCTTACGCTCGAGCCCGGGCTCGCCGGCCGCTCCGCGAGCGAGGACTCGGACGGGACGTGGTGGTGCCCGGTGACGCCCGGCCGCGTGCTCGTGCTCAGCGACCCTGCTGTCGGCGTGTCCGTCCGCGATGCGGTGACGCGCGCGGCCGCGGATGCGCAGGGCACGGTCAGCGTGCTCGACGTCACGTGCGGCCTGGCCGCACTGTCGCTGATCGGACCGCAGGCGCGCGAGCTGCTCGCGCGCTTCTGCGCGATCGACGTGCGCCCGGCGCTCGCGCCGCCGTGCGCGTTTCGCCCCGGCTCGGTCGCGCGCACGCCCGGCTACGTGCTCGTCGAGCGAGACGGCCGGCTGCTCGTGCTCGTCGGCTGGGCGCTGGGGGAGTACCTGTGGCAGGTGGTCGCCGACGCGGCCGCGCAGCTCGGCGGCGGGCCCGTCGGCGCCGAAGCGCTGACCCACCTGGTGGAGTCGGCCGATGCGTGAGATCTTTCGCCCCGGGCGCATGTGGCGGCGGCCCGCCGAGCTGAGCGATTCCTACGACGTGGTGATCGTCGGCGGCGGCGCGCACGGCCTTGCGACCGCCTATTACCTCGGCCAGCTCGGCGTGAAGAACGTGGCCGTGCTCGAGCAGGGCTACATCGGCTCGGGCGCCGCCGGGCGCAACACGACGATCCTGCGCTCCAACTACAAGACGCCCGAGGGCGCGCGCTTCTACGACGCGAGCATCAAGCTCTACGAAGGCCTGTCGTCGGAGCTCGACTTCAACGTGCTGTTCTCGCAGTGCGGCCACCTGACGCTCGCGCACTCCGACCGGGCGATGTTCGTGATGGCCAACCGCGCCGAGGTCAACCGCCTGCACGGGATCGACTCGCAGCTGGTGGACGCGGCCGAGGTCAAGCGCCTGTGCCCGCAGCTGAACGTCTCCGAGGACGTCACCTACCCGATCCTCGGCGCTCTCTATCACCCGCCCGGCGGGATCATCCGCCACGACGCGGTCGTGTGGGGCTACGCGCGCGGCGCCGACCGCGCGGGCGTGGAGATCCACCCGTACACGAAGGTCGAAGGCTTCGAGCGGGCCGGCGACGGGCGCATCACGGCGGTGCGCACGAGCCGCGGCACGGTCAAGGCCGGTCAGGTGATCAGCGCGACGGCCGGCTGGAGCACGCTCGTGTGCGCGCTGGCGGGCATCGAGCTGCCGATCACGACGCACATCCTGCAGGCGTGCGTGACCGAGCCGGTGAAGCCGCTGCTGGATGTCGTGATCGTCTCCTCGCAGATGCACGTGTACATCTCCCAGTCCGATCGCGGCGAGTTCGTGATGGGCTCGGAGATCGAACCGTGGACGACCTATCGCATGCAGGGCACGCTCAACTTCCTGCAGGACCTCACGCGCCACACGCTCGAGCTGTTCCCGCAGCTCGAGCACGCGCGGCTGCTGCGCAGCTGGGCGGGGCTGTGCGACCTCTCGCCCGACTACAGCCCGATCCTCGGCCGCACCGCGGTCGAGAACTTCCACGTCAGCGCCGGCTGGGGGACGTACGGCTTCAAGGCCGCGCCGATCGTCGGCAGGACGCTCGCCGAGCTGATCCACAGCGGGCGCACGCCGGAGCTGATCGCGCCGTTTGCGCTCGAGCGCTTCTACGAGGACAAGCTCGTGTCAGAGCTCGCGGCGGCGGCGGTCAGCCACTGATGGCATACCTCGGCTCGCACACCGGGCGCGGGGCCGACCACACGGCGCGCCTCTTGATCTCCTGTCCCGACGGGCCCGGGATCGTGGCGGCGGTCTCGCGCTTCCTGTTCGAGCAGGGGGCCAACATCGTCACCTCCGACCAGCACTCCACCGATCCCGAGCACGGCAGCTTCTTCATGCGCTCGGCCTTCTACCTGCCGGCGATCGACGACGATCGCGCCGCGTTCGAGGCGGCGTTCGGCGAGCTCGCGCAGCAGTTCGCGATGCAGTGGCGGATCGCCTACGCGCGCGACCGCCGCCGCGTCGCGCTGATGGCCTCGCGCGAGGACCACTGCCTGCTCGACCTGCTGTGGCGCAATCGCCGCGGCGAGCTGGACATGGACGTCACGTGCGTGATCTCCAACCACGAGCTCCTCCGCGACGACGTGCAGGCGCTGGGCGTTCCGTTCGTGCACATCCCCGTCACCCGCGAGACCAAGCCGCAGGCCGAGCAGCTGGCGCTCGACGAGCTTGCCGGTCGCGCCGAGCTGCTCGTGCTCGCGCGCTACATGCAGATCCTCTCCGGTGACTTCCTGGCGCGAGTCGGCTGTCCGGTGATCAACATCCATCACTCGTTCCTGCCGGCGTTCGCCGGCGCCGAGCCCTACCGGCACGCGTACGAGCGCGGCGTCAAGCTGATCGGCGCGACCGCCCACTACGTGACCGAGGAGCTCGACGAGGGGCCGATCATCGAGCAGGACGTGCAGCGCGTCGGGCACCGCTACACGGTCGCGGACCTCGAGCGCGTGGGGCGCGACCTCGAGCGGATGGTGCTCGCGCGCGCCGTGCGCAGCGAGCTCGACGACCGCGTGCTCGTGCACGACGGGCGCACGATCGTCTTCTGAGTGCTCCCCACAGGGCGGCGAGCCGGCCGTCAGCCGCGGATGATGACGCCGAAGTCCTGCGTATAGATCGCGCCGGGCTGGCCGTGCGCGAGCGACGCGGGCGGGTGCGGCACGACGCCGATGCCGGTTTCGCGGTAGTTGGCGTCGAGGATGTTCGCGCGGTGCCCCGGCGAGGCCATCCAGGCGGCGACGATCGCGCGCGGCGTGGCCAGGTAGAGCGTGCCCCAGGCGATGTTCTCGCCGACTTCGTAGCCGACGCGCGAGCTCGAGATGTAGCCGACGGCGCGCAGTCGCGCGAGCGGCGTCACGCCCCCCGGACCGACGTGTTCGAAGTAGTCGTCGAAGGCCATGCTCTGGCTGTGCGTCTGCGCGGCGCGCCGCATACGCGCGTTCGGGCGCAGCGGCCGCTCGCCGGCGGCGGCGCGTTCGCGGTTGACCAGGCACAGCGTGGCGGCGCGGATCAGGGTGACGTTGCTCGCCGTCGGCGTCAGTCCCGCGTGCGCGCAGCCAACGTGGCGCGCCGAGCTGTGGGCGTGCTTCTGCGCGGCGAGCGCGGGCGATCCCCCCGCGCAGGCGGCGAGCACGAGGGCGCCCGTGAGGAGCAGGCGGCGGAGACGTACGGCTTCCACGTCGGACGCATCGGACCGTCAGGACGTGACCCTTAGCGCTGCAAGACAACTCTGGACGGGTGTTCGAGCGTGGGCGCCACGGGCGCGCAGGGCGCCGGTGCGTGCGGACGGTGCGGTGGCTGCGGGTGTTCCTGCCTGGCGGTGCCGCTACAGCCCGAGCGTGCGCCCGAGGATTTCGCGCATGATCTCGTCGCTGCCGCCGCCGATCGGCCCGAGGCGCGCGTCGCGGGCGGCGCGCTCGATGAAGTACTCGCGCATGTAGCCGGCGCCGCCGTGGATCTGCAGGCAGGCGTCCATCAGCTCGAAGCACGCGCGCTGCGTGAGCAGCTTGGCCATCGTGACCTCCTGCAGCGGGTCCTCGCCGGCGACGAAGCGCCGCAGCGCGTCGTGGGTGACGCAGCGGCAGGTGTACACGGAGGTGGCGAGGTCGGCGAGCTTGTGGCGGATCGCCTGGTGGCCGGACAGTGGCCGCCCGAACGCCTGGCGCTCGCGCGCGAACTGCGCGGTGCGCTCCCACGCGAGCGTCATCGCGCCGACGGCGCCGAGCGCCATCGCCAGGCGCTCCCACTGGAAGTTGGCCATGATCAGCTTGAAGCCCTCGTTGAGCTCGCCAAGCAGGTTCTCCTCGGGCACGAACACGTCCTGGTAGCTGATCGTGGCGGTGTCCGACGCGTGCCAGCCGAGCTTGTCGAGCTTCGAGGACTCGACGCCGTCGCTGCGGTCGACGATCAGGAACGAGATGTCGTGGTGCCGGGTGGGTGGGCTCTTATCCTTGGTCTTCACGGCGGTGACGATGAAGTGCGCGCGCACGCCGTTGGTGATGTAGGTCTTCTCGCCGTTTACGACCCAGCCGCCGTCAACGCGCTCGGCGCGGGTGGCGATCGCGGCGACGTCCGAGCCGGCGCCCGGCTCGGTGATGCCGAGCGCGCCGATCAGCTCGCCGCGGATCGACGGCACCAGGTAGCGCTGCTTCTGCTCCTCTGTCCCGAACTTCCAGATCGGCGGCGTGGCGATGTTGATGTGCGCGCCGATGCCCGCCGCGGTGCCGCCCGAGCCCACGCGCGCCATCTCCTCGCACATGACCGCCTCGTGCAGGTAGTCGCCGCCCTGCCCGCCGTACTGGACCGGGTACTTCAGCCCGAGCAGGCCCTGCGCGGCGAGCTTCGGGAATACCTCGTCAGGGAACCAGCACTCCCGCTCCCACTGCTCCGCGTGCGGCGCGAGCTCGCGGTCGATGAAGCCGCGGATCGACTGTCGCAGCTGTTCGTGCTCGTCGGAGAAGGGGGGGGAGGATGTCGCCATCAGGATCGACAGGGGAGATTGTATGCCTGATATTGCCGCATCAGGCTATATTGATTGCGTGCATAGGACAACATTGGATATTGATGAGGATATGCTCGCGAAAGCCAGGGAGATACTGGGGACGCGCGGCGTGAAGGACACAGTGGACGAGGCGCTGCGCGAGGTAGTGCGGCGCGAGGCGGGCAAGCGGCTGATCGCGTGGCTCAAGGAGAACGAGGATCTGAGCAACCCCGAGATCATGGACCGCGCGTGGCCGCCGCCGCCCATCATCTCGTAGACAACAGCGTCTTGACCCGCACGGCGAAGGCGCCCGTGGCGGCGCGGATCGAGCCGATGATCATGTCGGGGACGCTGGCGATCTGCTCGATGACAGACCTCGAGCTCCTGTTCGGCGCCCGTTCCGGCAAGGAGCACAGAGCTCGGCGAGAAGAGATCGGCCTGCGCTTCGCTCACGTCGCGATTGATCAGTCGGTGATGGATCGCGCCTTGGAAGTTCAGGGACTGCTTGCCGACCAAGGTCAGCACCGCGGCGCGAACGTCCCCGACCTGGTTGTCGCGGCCGCGGCCGAGCGGGCGGGGCTGACGGTCCTGCACTACGACGCCGACTTCGAGCTGATCGCGACGGTCACGCAGCAGCCGACCGAGTGGGTCGTGCCGCGTGGCTCGGTCGACTGAGCCGGGCGGGGCGTCGCAGCCATCGCTGTGGAGCTGTTCCGGTAGGCGCATGCGCCTACCGGCGGGGCCGCACATGTGCGGCCCCAAAGCGGGGCCGCATGCGGCGTGAGGACCGAGGATGATCCTCTGGCGATGGACGAGGCGACTGCGATCGACGCCGCCCTGGAGCCTGCGCCGCGGGCGAGGAGAGCGTTGGCCGATCTGATCGACACGGCCGTGATGGCGCTCCCCGCGGTCCTCTACTGGCGCCGAGCATGGCGTGCCCGCAAGTCCGGCCAGCAGGCTGCCAGCCCGCCACGCTGGACGCGCGCGCTCGGGCCGGCGGTGACCGTCCTCGGCGAGCAGGTCGGGACGCCGGGAGCGTGGATCATGGGCGTGCGCACTGTCGACCGCAGGACCGGCAGGCGGATCGCGTTGTGGCGCACGCTCGCGGTGGCGCTCGCGCGGGTCGCCACGCAAGTGCTCAGCCGGCGCCTGACGCCGCGCCCGGCGGTGCCCTCGGATGCCGAGCATCAGCAGCGGCGGCGCCAAGTCGAAGCGATCGAAGCCCGCCACCCGGACGACGAGGACGCGCGCAACGCCGAGCTGATGCGCCACTACGCAGAGCACCGCATGAACGTCACCATCGGCATCTGGCCCCCGCTCGCAGCCGCCCTGGGATCGACGCTCGTGAATCGTAGCCTCCGCCGCCGGCTCGCGCCGACGCTCGTCGTCTCGCGCCGCCCGGCTGAGCGGCCGCCGTCGCCTCACAGCCCGTAGGAGCGGCCGATCACGTCGAGCATGATCTCGTCGGTGCCCGCGCCGATGCGGTTCAGGCGCGCGTCGCGCCACACGCGCTCGACGCCGTACTCGCGCATGTAGCCCGCGCCGCCGTGGATCTGGATGCATTCGTCCGCCACTTCGCACAGCACGCGCGAGGCGTGCAGCTTGGACATCGAGATCTCGCGCACGGGGTACTCGCCGTTGTTGAAGCGCCACGCCGTGATGTAGGTCATCTGCCGCGCGGACTCGATTTTCGTCGCCATCTCCGCGAACTTGTGGCGGATCACCTGGAACTTGCCGATTTCGCGGCCGAACGCCTTGCGCTCGTGCGCGTACTGCAACGTGCGTTCGAAGCACTTCTGCGCACCCGCCACCATGCCGGCGGCGCCGATCAGGCGCTCGCCCTGGAGCTCCCACATGATGTGGTAGAAGCCCTTGCCGACCTGCCCGAGCACGGCGGACGCCGGCACGCGCACGTCCTGGAACGCCAGCAGCGCCGTGTCCGAGGCGTGCATGCCGAGCTTCTCCAGCCGCTTCTCGCGGATCACGCCCGGCGCGTCCATCGGCACCAGAAACAGCGTGAAGCCGTCGTAGCCGGCGTCCGGGTCGGTCTTCGTCACGAGCACGATCACGTCCGCGCGGTGGCCGTTGGTGATGTACGTCTTGGAGCCGTTGATGACGTAGTCATCGCCGTCTTTTACGGCTCGCGTCTTGATCCCTTTCACGTCCGAGCCGGCGTCCGGCTCGGTGATGCCCAGGCACAGGATCTTCTCGCCCTTGATCGCCGGCACCACCCATTCCTGCTTCTGCTCCTCCGTGCCGAACGCCAGGATCGGCGGCATCGCCATGTCCGTGTGCACCGCCAGGCCCATCGCCAGCCCGCCCGAGTTCGCGTTGGTGATCTCCTCCGCGAGCACCAGGCTCGTGTAGTAGTCGCCGCCCTGGCCGCCGTACTGCTCCGGCTTGTCCAAGCCCAGGAAGCCCAGTTCGCCCATGCGCGGGAAGACCGAGTCCGGGAACGTCGTCTCCTCCCATTCCTCAGCGTGCGGCGCCAGCTCTTTGATCGCGAAGTTGCGGATCGACTCGCGCAGCTGTTCGTGCTCGTCGGTGAAGATGAAGTGCTTGCGCTGGCTCTTGAAGTCTGGCTTCAGGACGCTCTCGGCGGTGGCGGCCATGGGGGCGGTCTCCTTGCTGGGTCTCGTGGCCGGTCGCTGCGGGGTGCGCCGGCGCGGTGGACCCGAGACGCTAACGTAGCTCGCTCGAAAAGTAAACAGTAGAGCTGTCTACTTTTCGCGACGCCCAGATCCCCACAAGGGACAATGCCGTATGGCAGAATGCGCCTCGGCCGGGCCGCCGCGGTCGGGCCGCGCGACGGCGACCGCGAGAGGGGGGTATGGCATGGAAGGCGTACGGAGACCGACCGCGCTGCAGGCAGGAGCAGTTGCCCTGCTGGCGCTCCTGGTGGCGTTCCTGTGTCCGGCTGCCCCCGCTCGCGCAGCCGCGCTCCCGCCCGATCTGGTCGCGCTCGAGCAGCAGATGGCGCAGCTGCAGGCCAACTCCGAGCGCTTCTCCTTTCAGGAGGAAGTCTCGCTCGGCGGCCTGTTCGGCCAGGGCGTGCCGTTCATCCTGCTGATCGCCGGCGACGGGGAAGCCAGCGACTCCCCGCCCGAGGCTACGGCTGTCGGCGGTCTGCTCGGCCTTCCCGAGGTGCAGACGCGGCTGATCGGCGACACCGCCTACAGCTACCGGAGCACCGCCGGGGAAATCGACGGCGGGCGTCCTTGGGTCAGCAGCCCGCGGAAGGAAGGAAAGGAAGGCTCGGGCCTCGACCCCGGCGGCATCCTCGACAACGATCAAGCGGGTCAGCAGGGCACTTACAGCAAGCTGATCGAAGAGCTCAACGGCGCGCTCAGCCTCGAAGAGTCCGGTCCCGCGACCGTCGACGGCCAGCGCGTCATCGAGTTCAACGCCACGCTCAATCCCGCGCCGTTCCTGGAACAGTTGAAGTCGCAGTCCAAGCAGCCGGAACATCCACTGAACTCGCTGCTCGAAACCTCGCCCGTGAGCGGCCCGAAGGCCCCGGCCAAGCCCGCGCCGCCGCCCAAGCTCGAACTGGAAGTGTTCATCGCCCCCAACGGCCTGCCCGTGCGGGCCAGGTTCACGTTCAGCGCCGAAGGCGCGACGATCGCCGTGCGCGTCGACACGCTCGCGATCAACATCCCCGTGCACGTGACGCCGCCGCCGCCCAAGCAGACGATCACCGAAGCGCAGCTCAAACAGATCGAACGACGGCGTGCCGCGCGCGAGCTCAAGCTCGCACTGCGAGCGTGTCGCCACCTGCATGGCAAGGCCGCGACGCGGTGTCGTCTGATCGCACACGCCAAGAGCCGCGTGCCCAGCTCAGAAGCCGTGACGCTGTGAGCTGAGCGGCGCGGGCGTCGGAAGGCGTCGGTAGGCTCACGCCCGCATGAGCGAGCGCACCGCCACGCGGCTGCCCCGGTGGTGGCCGCTGGCCGCACTGACGCTGCTCGCCGCCGCGCTGCGGCTGTCAACGCTCGACCTGCAGAGCTTCTGGCTCGACGAGGCGTTCACGCCCGTCAACGTCCTGCACCCGAGCCTGTTCGCCACGCTGCGAGAGGTCGCGCACACTGAGAACACGCCGCCGCTGTGGTACGTGCTCGTGTGGGCCGCTGCGCGCGTGCTGGGCACGGGCGAGGTCGCCCTGCGCCTGCCAAGCGCCCTGGCCGGCATCGCGGCTGTGCCCGTCGCCTGGGCGATCGGGCGCGAGCTGGAAGGCGCGCGCGGCCGCCGTGCCGCGATCGTCTGTGCCGCGCTCGTGGCGGTCAACCCGCTGTTCATCTGGTACTCCCAGGAGGCGCGCGCGTACGGGCTGTTCGTCTTGATGGCCGCGCTCGCGATGCTCTGCTTCCTGCGCGTCCAGCGCGAGCCCACGCGCGGGCGCGTGGCGGCCTTTGCGGTGGCGGGCGCACTGGCGCTGCTCAGCGAGTACTTCGCGGTGTTCCTGCTGATCCCGATGGTGCTCTGGCTGCTGTGGGAAAGACGCACGCGCGCGGCGGCGCTGCCGGCGACCGGCGCGCTGGCGATCGTCGGCGCGGCGCTCGTGCCGTTGATCCTCGCGCAGGGCGGGCGCAACACGGAATGGATCGCCGAATGGCCGCTCAAACAGCGGCTGGAGGCGATCGCCCAGTACTACCTCAGCGGCTATTCCGGCCTGCGACCGGACACCGGCGTCGGCGAAGTGCCGAAACCGCTCAGCCACGCGGTCGCGCTGCTCGTCGCGCTGCCGATCCTCGCCGGGCTCGGGCTCGGCCTGCGGCAAATGCGCGCGCGCCCGCAGTCGCCGCGCGCGGCGCTCGTGCCGCTGTCGATCGCCGCCTGCGGCGTCCTGATCCCGGTTCTGCTGGCGGTGCTCGGCGAGGACTTCCTCGCGCCGCGCAACGTCGTCGGCGCGATGGTCCCGCTGACCGCGCTGATCGCCGTGGTGGTCGTCTGGCCCGGCACCGGTCGCGCCGGGATCGCGATCGCCGCGACGATCGCGCTGGCGTTCCTCGTGATCTCGGTCGACGTCGACGTGAGCCCCAACCTGCAACGTGAAGACTGGCGGGGCCTGGCCAGCGAGCTCGCCCACGCCCCACGCGAGCGCGCGATCACCGCCGTCCAGTTCTACGGCTCTGCCCCGATCCAGTACTACCTGCCGACGTTTCACAGCCTGCAGCGCGGCAGCTCGGTCATCGTGCAGGAGATCGACGAGACCGACAACGGACCGGCCCACGCGTCCGACGTGCAGTCGCCCGCGCCGGGCTTTCGCCTGCGCGCACGCGTGGACGTCCGCGGCATGATCGCCTACCGCTTCGTGTCAGCGCTGCCGCAGCGCGTGTCCGAGGCGACGCTCGCGCGCGCCGGCCATACGCTCACGCTGGCCGCGACCGATGTGTTCGTCGCGCGCGGCTAGGCTAGGGCCAGAGATCTCCCTCGCCACATCACGCCCACAACCCGCACAGAGGCACGGCAGAGAGCCGGTCGCCGAAGCTGAGGGCTTGCTTCCCGGTATAGAGGACGACACCTGCCTTGAAGCGGGAGCCGAGCTTGTCGCGCAGATAGCTGAGTCCCGCGAAGTCTCCGGGTCGAACGCCCGCGGCTGTCTTGATCTCGACTCCGGCGACCTCGCCGCTGCCGAGCTCGAGGACGACATCGACCTCGCGCTGCTGCTTGTCTCGATAGTGAAAGAGAGTGGCGGGGTTCTCAGCCCAGCTGCGCTGTCTCGCCAACTCCATCACGGCGAATGTCTCGAAGATCGAGCCTGCGGAGGTCGGACTCCGGACGACGCTCGTGGCGTTGACGTTGGTCAAGTGCGCGAGCAGCCCAGTGTCGGTCATGTAGATCTTCGGAGTCTTCACCTGGCGGCTGCCGAGGTTCACGTGCCACGGCTGCAGACGCGCTACTAGAAAGAGGTCTTCCAGGATGCGAATCTGCGCCGACACGGTCTTGTGGTCCACGCCGAGCTCGCTTGCAATCGCGCGCGAGCTGAGAAGAGCGGCTGAGCGGGCCGCGACGATCCGCAGAAGTCGCTCGACGTTGGCCTCATCCCGCACATTCGCGACGTCCCGGAGGTCACGGCCGAGCATGCTTGACACGTAGCTTGTGAAGAAGCGCGCGCGACCCCGTCCGGTCCGGTCTTGAGCATCAGGAAAGCCACCGGCGACGATGCGCGCTGCGTATGCCTCGCGTCCCACCTCCGCGTCCTCGACGGGCGGGGCTTCGCCGGCGAACAGACGGTCGACAAAGCTCTCATGCCGGCCGATCAGCTCGCCCTGTGAGAAGGGCCAGAGGTGGACGTAGTCCACGCGCCCGGGCAGCGCGTCGGCAATCGTCGGGAGGGTGAGGAGGTTGGCCGAGCCTGCGAGCAAGAATTGGCCACGTTCGTTGTTCGTATCGACGCGCTCCTTGATCGCCAGCATCAGATCGGGCGCGCGCTGAACCTCATCGATCACCGCCGAACCCGATATGCGCGCAACGAATCCGGTCGGGTCCTCCAATGCCGAGCGGCGAGTGGCCTCGTCATCGAGGGTCAGGTACAGCGCCGGGTGCTCTTGTCCGGCGATCGCGCGGGCTAGGGTGCTCTTGCCAGCCTGCCGTGGCCCCAACAGGCAGACCGCCCTCGCTTCGGCGAGTGCCTCCACGACAGTCGCTCGGATATGGCGGTCTATGAAGGATGTGGGCATGTGCTTCAGGGTACCCGTGGTGGCGGACAAATGGGGAATACGCCGCCGGACAAATGGGGAGTTCTAAGGCGGGCGGATGGGGAGTATGGCTCAGCCCAGGCGGACATTCTCGCGCCGGGGGTCCCAGTGACGGTCAAGGCGCCATTCCCTCCCACGCAAAAGTAAACAGTAGCGCTCCCTACTTCCCACCCGCACGCGATCAGGGTAGGATGCGCCGGTGCCAACGGACAAGGTTCTCTACGACGTCGCCGACGCGGGCATCGCGACGATCACGCTCAACGACCCGGACACGCGCAACGCGCTCTCGCCGGAGCTGCTCGCCGGCCTGATCGCCGCGTTCGAGCGCGCGCGCGAGGACGCGGACGTGCGCTGCGTGGTGCTCGCGTCCTCGCACGCGAAGACGTTCTCCTCCGGCGCGAGCCTCGGCGGGTTTGGCGCCGACGCGCCGCTCGTGGACAAGCACTTCGGCTCCGAGCGCTTCGTCGGCCTGTTCAAGCTGATCGGAGCGCTGGGCAAGCCGACCGTGTGCGCGGTCCGCGGCCATGTGCTCGCGGGCGCGCTCGGGATCGCGCTGGCGTGCGACTTGATCCTCGCCTCCGAGGAGGCCACGTTCGGCACGCCGGAGATCAACGTCGGCACGTTCCCGTTCATGATCATGGCGCTGATCTACCGCAACGTGCCGCGCAAGAAGGCCAACGAGCTGCTGCTGCTGGGCGAGCGCTGGAGCGCGCAGGAGGCGCTCGCGGCGGGCATCGTCAACCGCGTCGTCGCGGACGCCGAGCTCGACGCGCTCGTCGCCGACTGGGCGGGCAAGCTCGCCGGCCGCTCGCCCGTGATCATGCGCCTGGGCAAGGAGGCGATGCGCCGCCAGCTCGACATGCCGCTCGACGACGCCCTCGACTACCTGCGCGCGCAGCTCAGCCTGGCACTTTCGACGGAGGACATCGTCGAGGGCGTCACCGCGTTCTTCGAGAAGCGCGAGCCGCAGTGGAAGGGTCGCTGATGAGCCCCCGCAAAGCCGCGACGCCGCCCGCCGACGCCCCGCCCGAAGCGCCCGCGACGCCGCCGAGCTCGCTGCTGCGCCCGCTGGTCGAGGACCTCGAGGCGCGCCGCGCGCGCATTCGCCTGGGCGGCGGCGAGGAGAAGATCGCCGCGCAGCATGCGCGCGAGAAGCTCACCGCGCGCGAGCGCATCGCGCTGCTGATCGACACCGATCCCGGCACGGGCAAGAGCACGTTCGTCGAGCTCGGCATCCACGGCAAACCGCACTTCTCCCAGCGCGCGATGGACGGCGTCGACGCGCCGGCCGACGGCGTGATCACCGGCTACGGCAAGGTCGCCGGCAGGCTGACCGCCGTGTGCGCGTATGACTTCACGGTGATGGCCGGCTCGATGGGCATGACCGGCGAGCTCAAGGTCACGCGCCTGCGCGAGCTCGCGCTGCGCGAGCGCATCCCGTTCGTGTGGCTGCTGGACTCCGCGGGCGCGCGCGTGCAGGAGGCGGCGGGCGCGATGTTCGCAGGCTCCGGGCACCTGTTCCGCGAGGAGGTCGTGATGAGCGGCGTGATCCCGCAGGTGGCGGCGCTGATGGGCCCGTGCGCCGCCGGCACCGCCTACATCCCCGGTCTCGCCGACTTCGTGCCGATGGTCAAGGGCCGCGGCTCGATGGCGCTGGCGGGGCCGCACCTGGTGCGCGCGGCCGTCGGCGAGGACGTCACGCAGGAGGAACTGGGCGGCTCGCGCGTGCACTGCCGCAAGTCGGGCGTCGGCGACATGGAGGTGGCCGACGACGAGCAGTGCATCGAGCGGATCAAGCAGTACCTCTCCTACATGCCGCAGAACTGCGAACAGAAGGCGCCGATCCTGCCGGTGAGCGACCCGATCGACCGGCGCGAGGAGGAGCTGCTGGACGTGCTGCCGGAGTCCAACCGCAAGCCGTATGACATGTACGAGGTGATCCGCCGGATTGTCGACGACGGCGAGTACTTCGACATGAAGGGCCAGTGGGCGAAGACGATCATCACCTGCTTCGCGCGCTTCGGCGGCCGCCCGGTCGGGATCGTCGCCAACCAGCCCAAGCAGCTCGGCGGGATCCTCGACAACGACTCCGCCGACAAGGCCGCGCGCTTCGTCAACCTGTGCAACGCGTTCGCGATCCCGCTGGTGTTCATCCAGGACGTGCCCGGCTTCATGGTCGGCACGAAGGTCGAGGCCGAAGGCATCATCCGCCACGGCGCCAAGATGCTGTACGCGGTCGCCAACGCGACCGTGCCGAAGATCACCGTGATCACGCGCAAGGCCTACGGCGCCGGCTACTACGTGATGAACGGGCGCGCGTACGAGCCCGACCTGATCGTCGCGTGGCCGAGCGCCGAGATCAGCGTGATGGGCGCCGAGGGCGTCGTCGAGATCGCCTTCCGCAAACAGGTCGACGCCGCCGAGGACCCGGCCGCGAAGAAGGCCGAGCTGATCGAGGGCTTTCGCAAGATCTTCGACGTGTACGTGGCCGCCGGCAACGACGTCATCGACGACGTCATCGACCCGCGCGAGACGCGCGAGACGATCTGCCGGGCGCTGGAGATGTCCGCCGGCAAGAAGATCGAGCGGCCGTGGAAGCGACATGGGGTCGTGCCGGTATGACTCGTTGCGTCGGCCGTATAACTATGGCTATACATTCGTCGTCAAGCGATACAAGGTAAGGAGCGCCGATGAGCCTCGATGACCCGGTCGTGATCACGTGCTCGATCTCGGGGGCGATCGCCAACCGCGAGCAGTGCCCTGCGATCCCGTACACGCCGCAGGAGTATGCGGCGGAGGCGCGGCGGATCGTGGACGAGGGCGGCGTGCACATCCACATCCACGCGCGCAAACCGGACGGCACGCCGAGCTATGAGATCGAGGACTTCCAGGCGATCACCGACGCGATCCGCGCGGAGGTGGGCGACGCGGCGATCGTCAACTACTCGACGGGCACGATCGGCGTGCCGGTGGCCAAGCGCATCGAATACCTGCGCGCGTGTCGCCCGGAGGTAGCGGCGCTGAACATGGGCTCGATGAACTACGCCAAGTACTCGAAGTCCAAAAAGCAGTTCGTCTTCAACATGGTCTTCGCGAACCCGTTCGGCGAGATCATCGAGCTGCTGGAGGCGATGAACGAGCTTCACATCAAACCCGAGCACGAGTGCTTCGACGTCGGCCACGTGGGCAGCCTCGCGCCGCTGATCGACATGGGCGTGCTGAAAGAGCCGCTGCACGTGGACTGCGTGATGGGCGTCGTCGGGGGGATCCCGCCGACCGCGCGCAACCTCGCGGCGATGGTCGACAACATCCCCGCGGGCTCGCATTGGGGCGTGATCGGGATCTCGCGCGACCAGTGGATGCTCGTGTCGGCGGCGCTGACGCTCGGCGGCTCGATCCGCGTCGGCCTGGAGGACAACCTGTACCTGCCGGGCGGCGAGATGGCCTCCTCCAACGGCGAGCTGATCGCGAAGGCGAGGCAGATGACCGAGGACGTGGGACGCAGGCCGGCCACCGTCGAAGAGGCCCGCGCGATGCTGGCGATCCCGCAACGCGGGGGGAGCTCGGCGTGAGCCTCCCGCTTGAGGGCATTCGCGTCCTCGACCTGTCGCGCCTGCTGCCGGGCGGCTTCTGCTCGCTGCTGCTGGCGGACTTCGGCGCGGACGTGGTCAAGGTCGAGGACACCGGCATGGGCGACTACATCCGCTGGTCGCCGCCCTTTTATGAGGGCGCCCACAAGACCGCCGCATCGGCTCTGTTCCTGTCGCTGAACCGTAACAAGCGCTCGATTCGCCTCGACCTCAAGAGCGACGGCGGGCGCGAGGCGCTGCTGAGGCTTGTGCGCGAATACGACGTGGTGCTGGAGTCCTTCCGCCCGGGCGTGCTCGAGCGCCTGGGGGTCGGCTACGAGCGCATGCGCGACGAGAACCCCGGTGTCGTGTACTGCGCGATCAGCGGCTACGGCCAGGACGGCCCCAAGCGGGGCGCCTCCGGCCACGACATGAACTACCTGGGCCTGGTCGGCCTGCTGGGGCTCACCGGCGAGCACCGCGGCGAGCCCGTCCAGGCCGCCGGGCAGATCGCGGATCTCGGCGGCGGCGCGCTGATGGCGGCGTTCGGGATCATGGCCGCGCTGCGCGAGCGCGACGGGTCGGCTGCCCGGCCCGGCTCGGGCGAGGGCCAGCTCGTCGACGTCTCGATGACCGACGGAGCGCTGTCGTGGCTGGCGATGGTGGCGGCGGCGTACTTCGCCGAGGACATGGTTCCCCGCCGGGGCGATCTCCCGCTCGCGGGATCGCTGATCTGCTACCGGCCATACGAGTGTGCCGACGGCTGGGTGTCCCTCGGTGCGCTCGAGCCCAAGTTCTGGCAGGCGTGGTGCAGGGGCGTGGGCCACGAAGAGCTGATCGCCGCTCAGTTCGAACACCCGGGCTCGGAGGTGCACCAGAAGGTGCAGAAGATCTTCAAGGCGCGCACACGTGACGAATGGGAGGCCTTCGCCCGCGAGCACGACTGCTGCCTGGAGCCGATCCTCGAGCTCGACGAGGCGCTCTCCTCGGAGCTCGTGCGCGAGCGCGGGATGGTGGTCGAGCTCGAGCAGCCCGGGGCCGAGCGGCCGGTGCGCCAGCTGGGCGTGCCGGTCAAGCTCACCCGCACTCCTGGCGAGCACGCGCGACTGCCGGGGCCGGCGCTGGGCGAGCACACGGAGGAGGTGCTGCTCGCGGCGGGCTACACCCAGGAGCAACTCGCCGTCCTGCTCGCCTCGGGTGCGGCGGCGGGGCCCGCCGAGGCTCCGGCAGGAGCCAGCTTCCGAGCGTGAGCGCGCATCCGCCGCTGCTGAGGATGAGCGAGCTGGCCGAGCGCTCGGGCGTGAGCGCGGGCACGATCCGCTACTACCTGCGCGAGGGGCTGCTCGGCGCGGGCGAGGACGTCGTCAGGACCAGCCGCAACATGGCCTACTACCCGCCCGACTACGTGCAGCGGATCGTGCTGATCAAGCGCCTGCAGGAGGAGCGATTCATGCCGCTGCGCGTAATCCGCAGCGCGCTCGAAGAGGATCCCGACCGCCTGCGCGCGCTGATCGAGCTCGAGGACCGCATCCTCGAGCGGGCGCTGATCACCGCCGAGGACCGCAGCCGCGTCTCGCGCAAGCTCGTGCACGAACGCTACGGCGTCCCGCGCAACGTGC
This sequence comes from Solirubrobacteraceae bacterium, assembly GCA_049513255.1. Lineage (GTDB taxonomy): Bacteria > Actinomycetota > Thermoleophilia > Solirubrobacterales > Solirubrobacteraceae > Palsa-744. The sequence goes on along the minus strand of JBEKWH010000002.1, from coordinate 328,441 downwards.
TCGCGCGCCTGGCCGACCTGGGCGTGCTGACGCCCAGCAAGCGCGGCTACGACCGCGACGACGTGAAGATAATCGAGGCGATCGCCAACTTCCGCGCGGGCGGCTACGACGAGGCGCTCGGGTTCACCGTGTACGACACGCTGCGCTACCGCAAGGCGCTGGAGCCCCTGGTGGAGGAGGAGGTGCGCGCGCTGCTCGACCGCCTCGCCGGCGAGGTGGAGGTCGAGCGCGCGATGGAGATCGTCGCCGCCGGCACCGAGCCGCTGCGCGAGCTGATCGGCGCGATGCACTCGAAGCTGCTGCTCGCGGCGCTGCGCCGCCACAGCGGACGCACAGCCTCCTGACGCGGCGCGGGCGTTATGCTTGGCGCTGTTGACTGACCAGTCAATCTACGCCCTGGTGGCTCCTCCAGGGAATCTGCGGGAGCGGATCCCGCGGGAGGGAATGCGCTCTTGAAGGTCGCGGCAGTCCAGCTCAACTCCAGCGCCGATCAGGTCGCGAACATGGCTCACGCGGACCGTCTCACGCGTGCCGCCGCGGCCGACGGGGCGAAGCTGATCGTACTGCCCGAGAAGTGGACGGCGATGGGCTCACACGAGGACCAGCGCGCGGGCGCCGAGGCGCTCGACGGCGCGGCCGTCGGCTGGGCGCGCGCGATCGCACGCGAGCTCGGCGTCGATCTCGTGGCGGGCTCGATCCTCGAGCGCGTCCCCGGGCAGTCGAAGCTGGCCAACACATCCGTGCACGTGAGCCCCAGCGGCGAGGTGCGCGCGCTGTACCGCAAGATGCACATGTTCGACGTCGAAGTCGGCGGGCACACCTACCGCGAGTCTGAGCTGGAGGAGCCGGGCGAGGAGATCGTGCTGTCCGAGACCGCCGACGGCGTCGAGCTCGGGCTGTCGATCTGCTACGACCTGCGCTTCCCCGAGCTGTATCGGATCCTCGCGGTGCGTGGCGCGCGCATCATCGTGCTGCCGGCGGCGTTCACGCTGACGACGACACGCGATCACTGGCGCGTGCTCGTGCGCGCGCGCGCGATCGAGAACCAGGTGTTCGTGATCGCCGCCAACCAGTTCGGCGAGCATCCCGGCGACCAGCACTCCGGCGGGCGCTCGATGATCGTGGACCCGTGGGGCGTGGTGCTGGCGCAGGCCCCCGACGGCGAGGGGCACATCGTCGCCGAGCTCGACCTCGAGCGCCAGCGCGAGATTCGCACGCGCCTGCCCTCGCTCGCCAACCGCCGCCCCGAGGCCTACCGCTGGCCGGTCGCGGAGCCGGTATGAGCGGCGGCCGGGCAGTCGGCCGGTCCGCGATCGGCCCGCGCGCGAAGGCGCCCGACAAGCGCCGGCTGATCCTCGACGCGGCGGTGCGCGTGTTCGCCCGCCAGGGCTTTCACGCGTGTCGCGTCTCGGACATCGCCGACGAGGCCGGCGTCGCCTACGGGCTCGTCTACCACTACTTCGCCTCCAAGGACGAGGTGCTCGACACTCTGTTCCTCGAGCGCTGGAACGTGATGCTCGAGCTGATCCGCGAGGTCGATGGGGAAGCGATCCCCGTCAGGGACAAGCTCGCGGCGATCGCGTCGTTCATCGTCGACAGCTACCAGCACGACCCGGATCTGATGAAGGTGATCATCGTCGAGGTCACGCGTGCGGCGAACTCGTTCGGCAACACGCACATCGCGACGATCCGCGAGGCCTACGATCTGATCGGCGGGATGATCGCGCAGGCGCAGGCGCAGGGCGTGTTCAAGGCGGAGATCGAACCGCGGTTCGCCGCGATGGCGTTCTACGGGGCGATCGAGCAGCTGCTCACCGGCTGGATCTTCGGCCTGCTGCCGCAGGACGACGATTACTTCGCGCGCGCCAAGTGGCTGGTCGTGGAGACGGTCTGCGGCGGGCTGGAGCAATAGACTGCGCGAACATGCAGAACGAGATGGTCAAGCGGCTGATGTGGCAGGGCCTGGTGATGGGCGTGAGCGCGCTCGCGGGCGTCATCGCCAACCGCGCCGCGGCAGCTGTGTGGAGGCGCGTGTTCGACGAGGAGCCGCCGGAGTGAGCGGCTCGCAACCACCGTCGGCGGGTGCGCGGCCGGGGCCCGGCCAGAGCGCGGAGGAGACCCAGAACATCGCCACGGCGATCGCCGAGGTGACCGAGCGCGCGACCCTGCTCGTGCGTGAGGAGATCGAGCTGGCCAAGGTCGAGATGAGCGAAAAGGCGACCAAGCTCGTCAAGGGCGCCGTCGTCGGGGCCGCCGCGGGGGTGTTCTTCTTCACCGCGCTCGTGTTCGCGCTCGTCGGATGCGCGTGGCTGCTCTACTACTACCTGCCGATCGGCAACAAATTCACCTACTTCTGGGGCTTCTTCGCGATGTCGGTGATCCTTGTCGTGCTCGGCGTGCTCGCTGGCTTGATTGCCGCCAAAGCGGTCAAAAGAGGCTCGCCGCCGGTGCCCAGCATGGCGATCGACGAGGCCCGCAAGATCCGCGAGAGCGTCGGCTCCGGCGCGGTGCCGGTCGAGACGGGCGCGGGCGTCGCCGCCAGCGTCCCGTATCCGGCCGCCGGCGCGGGGAGCGAGAGCTGATGGCGCAGCGCACGCCGGCGGAGATCCGCAGCTCGATCGAGGCCAACCGCACCGAGCTCGCGGTGTCGGTGCAGCGGCTGCGCGGCGAGGTCACGCGGCTGACCGACTGGCGCGCCCATGTCGAGCGCCACCGCACCGAAATCACCGTCGGCGCGGCTGTCGTCGGGCTGATGATCGGCGCGCGCGTGCTGCGCCGCCGGCGGCGTCGCCGCGGCTGATCAGGCCAGCAGTGCGCGGGGGATCGCGCCGACGCCGATCAGGCCGGGACCGGTGTAGGTGCCGATCACCGGTCCGACCTCCGAGGTGAACACGGGCTCGGAGTCGAAGATCTCGCGGCAGCGCTCGATCAGGCGCTGAGACTGCTCGGGCGCCTGGATGTGCTGCACGACCCAGCCGTCGGAGCCGCTGTCGTGGAGCTCCTGCGCGTAGGCGACCATGCGCTCGAACGCGCGCCCTGCGGTGCGTACGCGCTCGACTGGCACGATCTCGTACTCGAGCGAAAGGATCGGCTTGATCTTCAGCGTGCCGCCCAGCCACGCCTGCGCCTTGCCGACGCGTCCTCCGCGGCGCAGGTACTCGAGCGTGTCCAGGCAGAACCAGATCCTCAGCTTGCTGCGCGCCTCGCGCACGTGCGCCACGACGGCGTCCAAGTCAGCGCCGGCGCGCGCGGCAGCGCAGGCCGCGAGCACGAGCAGACCCGTGCCGCCACAGGCGGTTTCGCCGTCGATCACCGCGACGCGCTCGCCGAGGCCGCGCTCGGCGAGCAGCCCGTGCGCCTGGCGCGCGGCCTCGCAGGTCCCGGAGATGCCACCCGCGAGGTGGATCGAGACGACGTCTCGGCCGTCCTTGAGCAGCGGCTCCCACACGGTCAGGAAGTCGCCGATCGACGGCTGTGAGGTGCTCGGCAGTTCGCGGTCGTCCCGCAGGCGCTTGTAGAAGGCGTCGAAGCCGTCCATCTGCAGCTCGCGCTCGGGCTCGCCTTTCCAGCCCACGTACAGGCTGACCTGGTGGACGCCCTGCTCATCCGCGAGCGCGCGGGGAAGGTAGTTGGTGCTGTCGGTTGCGACCGCGACGGGTGTCATGCGGCGCGGGACGCTACAGCAACGCCTGCGCGAGCTCCCCTGACTCGAACATCTCGATCACGATGTCACAACCGCCGATCAGCTCCCCACCGACGAACAGCTGCGGGATCGTCGGCCAGTCCGAGATCGCCGAGAGCTCCTGGCGGATGCGCGGGTCGGGCAGCACGTCGACCGCCGCGAACGGCGCATCGAGCTCCTGCAGCGCGGCGACGGTGCGGGCGGAGAAGCCGCACGCGGGCGCCTCGGGGGTGCCCTTCATGAACAGGATCACCTTGTGCTCTGCGATCGCCTGGGCGATCGCCTCGCGGATCGGGTTGGACGCCTCGCTCGGCGCCGGCGCCGGGGTGGGCTCGCCGGCGGACATCGGCAGTGGCTGGAACTGACTGGCGGACATGGATAGCTCCTGGCTCTCAGTTGGTGGGGATCTTGGATGGGGCCTGGGTCTTGAGCGCGAGCGCGTGGATCGCGCCGCCGATCTCCGCGCCGAAGACCGCATACACGAGGCGGTGCTGCTCGATGCGGCTGAGACCGTCGAATGCCGGCGCGGTGACGCTCGCACGGAAGTGATCGCCGCCGCCGGTGTAGTCCTCGACCTCGGCGTGCGCCCCTGCGATCGCGGCCTCGATGCGCTGCTTTATGTCCTCGGCGGAGGGCACCTGCCCTTAGGGTAGAAGGTCTCGACGTTGAGGCGCGGGCGGGGCCGGGGTCCAGCTCGGGGAGCCACCGGGTGCGCCATGCCTCTCATGCGAAAGCTCCGCCATTCGGCGACCTCCCTCCGGATGGTCTAGGCGTGGTACCACTCGACGGTGGCGGCTCCCTTTGAGCAGTCCCCGCCTTCCCCGTGACCGGGAAAGCCGCTGCCGTCGCCGAAGCACGTCCAGCCGGGTAGGCCGTAGAGCTTCCAGCGGAACTGGGAGGCCGGACCTTTGGGGTTGCCGACGAACGTTACGCCGACGCCCGACTCCATTGCCTGCACCATGGTCAACGCTTGCGCGCACGACACATTGCGTGTCTGAATCAGGATCGGATAGCCGGGCTTGAAGCTCCTGAGCGTCGGGACCGCCGGGCAGCTGTGGTTCGGCGGAGAGAAGGCGGTCGCTCGCCCATGCCCGGTGAGCAGCGCCGCGCCACCAACAACCGCCACCGCCACGATGAGAACCGTCAGCCTTTTCACGACGGTCGCACCCTACCCCACCTCCGGATCAAACTGATACACCACCGGGCTGCGTCACCGCTATACTTTGGAAAGTCTTGCAGCCGTCCACAGGAGCGAAGCGATGATCGAGATCACCGACAAGGGCGCCGAGAAGGTGCATGAGTTCCTGGCCTCACAGCAGGCTGACACGAGCGTGGCGGGCCTGCGCGTCGGCGTGCGCGGCGGTGGCTGCTCGGGGTTTCAGTACCAGCTCGCGTTCGACGAGCAGCGCGACAGCGACGTCGTGTTCGAGAGCCACGGGTTGAAGCTGCTCGTCGACGGCGAGAGCCTGCAGTTCGTGCGCGGCTCGACGATCGACTACGAGGAGAGCCTGCAGGGCGCGGGCTTCAAGGTCAACAACCCCAACGTCGTCGCGGCCTGTGGCTGCGGCTCGTCGTTCCGCGTCGCCGAGGAGGAGCAGGTCTCGGCGGTCTGACGGTCCGCCCGACGCGCCTTGAGCGGCGTGCGGGCTGGTGTGGTGGGCGGCCTTGCGTGGGGCTGTGCTATGTGGCCAGGCGCGCGCTGTTGCGAGCGCGAGCGCGAGCGCTTTCCCGAGCACAACCGCGAGCCTCCCCAGCGCGTTTATGTCGTGCGGGATGATTTTTTCTATTGCATCAAGGATTATGTTGAGGAACATTATCTTTGTTGGCATACTTAGCTCATGGCGGATCGCGGCGATGAGCAGAGGAACCCGTTTCGCTTCGGGGCGCTGGCGTTCGACGAGGCGTTCACCGACCGCGAAAGCGAGATCGACGAGCTCGCCGCCGACATGCGCAATGGCCAGGACGTGGTCCTGTTCGCACCGCGTCGCTACGGTAAGTCCTCGCTGATCTGGCGGGTAGCGCAGCAGCTGGTGCGCGAGGGGGTGCTCGTCGCGCAGGTCGACCTGATGCGAACGCCGACCAAGGAGAAGCTCGCGGAGAGCCTCGCGAAGGCGATTCACGAGGAGATCGCCTCGCGCCTGTTTCGCGCTCGCGAGCGCCTGCGGGTGTTTGCCGGCCTCAGGGTCAAACCGACTGTGACGGTCGACCCCGATGACGGCTCCGTCTCGTTCGGCTTCGACGCGCGCGCCGACAGGCAGGACATCGACGCGACGCTGGAAGGGCTGCTCGCGCTGCCCGGACGCCTGGCCGGCGAGCGCGGCAGGCCGGTCGCGCTCGTGTTCGACGAGTTCCAGGAGGTCGTCGACATCGACCCGGGCCTGCCGAAGCTGATGCGCTCGGTCTTCCAGGAGCAGCCCGAGGTGGCCCACGTGTACCTCGGCAGCAGGCGGCACATGATGGAGCGGATCTTCAACGACGAGAACGAGCCGTTCTGGCGGAGCGCCAAGCAGCTCGAGCTGGGGTCGATCCCGCCGGAGCTGTTCGAGCGCTACGCGAGCAGGCAATTCGCCAGCACGGGCAAGGATCTCGACGGGGGCGCCCGTAAACGCGCGCTCGAGCTCACGGGAGGACATCCCTACGCAACCCAGGAGCTTCTGTACTTCCTGTGGGAGCAGACGCCGCCGGGCGAGCTCGCCGACTGTGAGCGTCTGCAGCTGGCCCTCGACGCGGTGCTGCGCTCCGAGCACGCCCATTTCAGCCTGCTGTGGTCGCGCGCAGCGTCCGCGCAGCGCCGGGTCCTGCAGGCGCTGTCCGTGGAGCAGCCGGGGCGCCCGCTGAGCAGCGACTACCGGCGCCGCCATGCGCTGCCCCCGACACCAACCGTGCAGACGGCGCTGGGTGCGCTGAGCGGCGCGGAAGTCCTGTCGCGGGTTGGCCGCGGCGAGTACCGCATCGCTGAGCCGTTCCTCGCCGAGTGGATCGCGCGCAATGAGAGCTGAGTGCGCATAGGCTGGCGCTCACGATGGCGATCCTGCCCCAGGCGCTGCGGAGCCTGACCCCGGCGCAACTGCGCGATGACGTGCGCGTCCGCGCTTTGGCGCTCGGGCTCGGGCTGATCCCGCCGCGCACGATGCACTCGCAGCAGGACGCGCGCGTGCTGCTCGACGCGGCGCGCGGCGCGCGGCGCGTGGTCGAGATCGGCGTCTACGAGGGCGCCTCCGCGCTCGTGCTCTGCGACGCGCTCGATGCCGGCGCCGAGCTGCATCTGATCGACCCGTTCGGCTCGCACGCGGATGCCCTGCCGAGCGGCTGGGGCGCCAGCGAGTGGGCCACGCGCCGCGCCGTCGCGCGCGCCGCACGCCGCCGCGGAAGCGAGGCGCCGAGCGTGCGCTGGCACGTGGCGCTATCGCACGAGGTGGCAGCCGGCTGGGAGGGGGCGGTCGACCTGCTGTTCATCGACGGCGACCACTCCGAGGCGGGCTGCGAGCTCGACTGGTCCTGCTGGCGAGGCTTCCTCGCCCCGGCCGGGCGCGCGGTGTTCCACGATGCCCGCGCCGATCAGCCCGGGGGGCGGGGGCTGCCGGGCCCTACCGCGGTCGTCGCACGCCACTTCCGCGGTGGCGCGGAGCAGGGATGGGAGATAGTCGCCGAGGCCGATCGCACGGTTGCCGTCGGCCGCGCCGGCTGAGCCTCTCGCTTTCTCGCTGGCTGTACGGCCAGCCGAGGCGTGAATCAGTTACCGGCGCGGGGGTTGACGGCAGGTTGCCCCCTGTGGTACGGTCGCCGCGACATGATGTCAAGCGTCGCAAGGGGTGCGGATCGCCCAGGCCTCCCGCCAGATACAGGCTCCTGCAAGGGAGCAGTTCGCGGGATGTCTCGACGCCGTAATGGGCTTGACCTTGACGTAAGAACCGTTTTCTGCCAAGGTCATGTGTACAGCGCGTTGGCTGGGGTACAGACAACCGTTGAGGCTGGATTCGGGGCGTCTCTGTCCTGACGAGGGGGAGTTTCGGGGTCCAGTCGATCTAATTCCTAGAGGGAAAAGGAGCAGTGGAACAAGATGAAACGCACTAGAATGTTGGGGATCTGCGTGATCGCCGCCTTGGCAGCCTTCGCGCTGACCGCGGTGGTCGCATCGAGCGCCTCAGCCGGGACTTACTACGTTTGTAACGCCAAGAAGAAGGGCAAATACAACGCCGGCTGTGAAAAAGAAGTCTCGAAGAAAGGCGTCGCGGAACTCGAACCGCTAGCGACCTGTGTTGCCAAGAAGAAGGGCAAATACAACGCCAACTGCGAAAAAGAAGTGACGAAGAAAGGCGTAGCCGAAAAACTCAAACTCACGTACACCACCTCGGGTGGTGCGGCATCCCTTTCGACGCCGGCGTTTGGTCCGGGTGACGTGAAATGCACAGCGTCAACCGGTGCGGGCGAATACACGAGCGACAAGACAGCCACGCTCCAGATCACCTTCACCGGCTGCGAATTCGAAGGCCTGCCTTGTAAAAGCGAAGGCCCGAACAGTGAACCGTCTGGTGTATCGGGCCACATCAAGACCGACAAACTCGTGACCAAACTGCTCGACAACCCGGAAACGATCAGCTACCTCAACGCAGAAACCGGGCCTGCGACGTACGCACCCGTGGTCGGCGAAGTCGGTAACACCGTCGTCGCCGAAAAAGAAAGCGGAGGGCACCTGTTCTCCTCCGAATTCAACTGCGGTGGCGTCGTGTTCCTTCGGACGTACGGTGAGGACACCGGCGTATTCGAAGCGGGCAGCGTGAACGTGCTCTCGACGACGGCCAAATCCAAGTTCGAGAAAGGCGTCGGCGCAAACGGTCTCCTGACCGAAGTGCTGACTGAAGCAGGTTGGGCCGGACCCGCGCCTTCCATCGAGGAAGCGGGCGTTACGACGACCACCAGCTCAGTGGCAGTCGAGGTCAAATCGTAGCGAGCAGTAGATCGATAGCTAGTCCAGCTAGCGATTCGTAGTCAAGAGCGTGCGTGGGGCCATCAGGTCTCACGCACGCTCTTCTCTTTGCGTCGCGCCAGTGACAGGCGCGATCGGCGGATGGCCTCGTGCGGGTTACTGCTTGACACCCCCCCGAGACCGGCTACACTTCTGTCAAGGCCAAGTAGGGGAGAGGTCCATGGATGGGCGCAGAGCGAGGATGGAGCGGGAGACGCGATGAGGCGAGCAGGGATCAGTGGTGGTGGTTGCCCTCGGCGCGCTCGCGCACGAGACGCTCGTGGTCACGCGTTGGGCGTCCTTGCGCTCGGCAAGCGTTGTCCTCGACTCGCAGGCCGGTCGGCCGCGGTGTTCTGTGCGCTGCTCGGCACGTCCCTGCTCGCAAGCTCCCCCGCACTGGCGCTCAGCCAGCGCGGGCACGTGTTCAGTTTCGGGTTCGGGTTCCTGCATCCCGCTGGCGTGGCGGTGAGCGACGCGACCGGCGACGTTTACGTCACCGATACTGGGCAGAAGCGGCTTGATGTGTTCGAACCCGTGCTCAATGGGACAGAACTCGTCAACGAGAAGGCTCTGAGGGAAACCAAGGTGACGTCGCCGGGAGCGATTGCGGTGGACAACTCGACAGAAGGCACGGATCCTTCGAGCGGCGACGTGTACGTCGTGACGGGGGCACACACGATCGAAAAGCTCGGCGCCAAAGGAGAACCGGTCGCGACGATCAAAGGATTCAAACTCGGCGCCGCCAAGGAAACGAGATTCGCGTCGATCGAGAACATCGCGATCGACGCCACCGGACAACTGTTTGTGTATCAACAGGATGGAACCATCTACAGGTTCAACGATGCCATGACCAATGAAGGCGAGTCGGAGGTGGTGGTGCCCCCCGGATCTGAAGATACGCCGCCGCTGCGGTCGGGGTTCGCCGTCGACGCGAGCGATAACTTCTACCTCGGGGAGAGCGCCATGAGCGAGGGTCTAGTCGGATCGCCCCTCGGCCTGCTCCTCACTGAAGAAGAAGCATCGCTTAACAACGCCCGCGAAGCCGCGGGTGAAGTAGTTGTCAAGAGCTATACCGTGGCGGCCAAGCGCGAAGCGGGGACGGGCAAGATCTTGATCCCGGCTCTCGACTACGAATTCGCGAGTGCCTTCGCCGTCAATCTTGCAAGTGGACCAGCCAACGAAGTTGCCGAACGTAACGACGTCTACGTCGTCAACGTGGCCGGTACGGGAAGCGAGAAGACGAGTACCGTCGCGGAGTTCGGTCCTGAAGAATCCGACAACGGTGAACATGAAACGGGCGAACCGATACAGCGCTTCGGTGCCCCTAGTCTCAAGGAAGGCGACGCGATCGCAGTCGACGCCGCGACCGGCACGGTCTACGTAGCCGACGCAGTCTCAGACGACGTCGATGTCTTCGAGCTTGAAGGCGTCGGGGCGCCCACTGTTGAAGGGGTCTCGGCCACAAGCTCCGCGACGCTCTCCGACTCGGAGACGCTGACTGCGAAGATCGACCCGGTCGGTGCGGCCACCGAATACTATTTCGAATACGGAACCGAAAGCTGCACGTCGACGCGAACGTGCGCGAAGACGGCGCCGGTTCAGGTCGGGGAAGGCTTCGGGTCGCACACCGTGACCCTCGAACTGCCGAGCCTTTCGCCCGGGACTTACTACTACAGGGTGGTCGCGGAAAACGCTGACGGCAAGGCGCGCAGCCCCGAACAGACGTTCACCGAGATCGCGTCACTTGGGCTGCTTCCGGACGGCCGAGCGTGGGAGATGGTCTCTCCGCCGGACAAGGCCGGCGCCGAACCAGAAGCGATCAGAAGAGCTGGCGGAACGATCCAGGCGTCCGCCAACGGCGATGCCCTCACCTATGCGGCGGACGGGCCGATGCCCGCCGGCACCGAAGTCGAAGGTAACCGAGGTCCGGAAGTAAACCAGATCCTCTCGACCCGTGAACCGGGGCAGGCGGCGTGGTCCTCACGTGACATAACGACACCCAACGAAACCGGAGCCGGCCCCGATCCAGGAAGCGCAGAGGAGTATCGGCTGTTCTCGACGACGTTGGCACTCGCTCTTGTAGAACCGTATCCGGGGGTGAGTGGGCCCTTCGCGTCGCCTCCGCTCGCACCGCTGATGAAAGAAGCAGGAGAATCCGCAAAGGAAGAAGAAGGGCCCCAGGAAAACACGCCGTACATTCGCGACGACTCACAGCTGACACCCGAAGCTTCCGAACAGGCGGATTACACTGCTGCGCGCGAAGATGGCGAAGCTATGGACAACCCCGGCTACGTCCCGCTCGTGACCAAGCTGAACGCTCCGGGTCCGGCATTTGGCAGAACCATTGCAGGCAGGGACAAGTTTGGCATCTTGCCGGAGGCCGCCACCCCGGACCTCAGCCACGTCGTCTTCCTATCAGCTAACCCCAACGGCGCAGAAGGTCTGTACGAGTGGGCCAAGACCGCCACGGGCGGAAAGGTCTCCAAGAGCGAAAACCAGCTCGTCAGCGTCCTCGAAGACGGTACACGGGTGCGCAAAGAGGAAGAAGCCTGGGTCGGCTCCGACGTCAACAACTTCGACGAACCCGACGACGTCAGGCACGCGATCTCGAATAACGGCGACCGTGTCTTCTGGACCTACAAAGAAACCGAGGAAGAAGGCAAGGAGGCGGTTCATCTCGAGGTCCGCGAGACTGGAGAAACGGCGTCCGCCGAAACACTGCAGCTCGACAAAGTGCTGGGAGGGACGGGGAACAACAAGAACGCGCGCGCCGTGTTCCAGACCGCCAGTGCTGACGGGTCGAAGGTGTTCTTCACGGATAATGAACGCCTGACCCCCGAATCAGGCGCGCAAGAACAAAGACCTGACCTTTACGTCGCCGAAATCACGATTCGCGCCGGTCACCTCACGCTTGCCTCATTGACCGACCTCACGGCACTCCGTGACGAAGGCGCGGATATCGTGATGCTTGAACGAAACGAACGAGGGGGCGGGGTCATGGGGGCCAGCGAAGACGGCTCCTACGTCTACTTCGTCGCCAACGGGGTGCTCGCGCCCGGCGCAGCCCGCGGGCACTGCGAAGGGCCCAAAGATGCGGCGCGGCCGGCGGGGACGACATGCAATCTCTACGTGCGGCACTACGACGAAGCGACCGAAGAATGGGAACCGACCAGGTTCATAGCCGCCCTTTCCTCCGAAGACGCACCCGATTGGGGCATCGTTGCTCCGGGAGACTTCGGTTACCTGACCGCCCGCGTCTCGCCGGACGGGAGCTACTTGGCGTTCATGTCGGAGCGAAGCCTGACCGGATACGACAACGAAGACATGAGCAGCAAGAGGAAGGGTGAACGACTCGACGAGGAGGTCTTTCTCTACCACGCCCGACACGACTCCGAACCCGAAAGTCTCGTGTGCGCTTCGTGCAACCCGACCGGCGCGCGGCCCAGCGGAGTATTCGATCCCGGGCTAACGCTCGGCGGGACCGCCGAAGGACTCGGGCTGGTCGTGGATCGGACGGAAATCTGGTCCGTTCACACCTCAGAAGAAGGTCATGCCGCCGTCGATCACTGGCTCGCTGGGAACATCCCTGGGTGGACTAACTCGGGCGAAAACACTGCGCAGTGGCAGTCACGCTACCTCTCCGACAGCGGCAGGCTGTTCTTCGACAGCGCCGACCCCCTCGTCCCACTCGCGACACCGCTACGCAACGAGATGGTTGAAGGCGACGAACAGAACGTCGGCGTGGAGAACGTCTACGAGTACGAGCCCGGCTCGGTCGGGGGGTGCGGGAGTGCGGGCGGGTGCGTGGGCCTCATCTCCTCTGGAGCATCTCCGCACGAATCCGCATTCATCGAAGCGAGCGAAAGCGGCAACGACGTGTTCTTCCTCACGGCTGAAAGGCTCGCGCCGCAGGACTTCGACACCAACTTTGACATCTACGATGCGCACGTGTGCGAAGCCGGATCGCCGTGCCCCTCCGCCGTAACGCCACCTCGTGAAAAGTGCGAAGAAAGCGATACATGCCAGGGCTCCGAAGCGCCCTACTCTCCGGGCTCGGCGGCGGAAGCGTCGGGCACCGCTGTCTTCTCCGGTGCGGGCAACCTCGTCCTGCCCAAACAGGAAGTCCTGCCGGAAAAAAAGGTCGTGTCGCCAGTGTTGACTCGGGCGCAAAAGCTTGCAAAAGCGCTTAAGGCGTGCCGCAAGGACAAGAAGAAGAGTAAGCGGCTCGTGTGCGAAAAGCAGGCGAGGAAGAGCTACCGACCGAGCACGTCGAACGCGAAGAACGCCGCAGACGATAGGAAGAGCCGATGAGTCATTCGCGCGCCTTTCGCGTACGGTCCCCGCTGTATGCTCTCGTCGCGACTTTCGTGCTGTTGGCGGCGCTGGCGTGCGCAGGTCCGGCGCTGGGCGCGGCAAACGCGCACTGGTCGCTGGAATCGCGCACAGCGCCAGAGTACCTTCCGCCGGGAGGGAAGGGCGTGATCATTGCGACTGCCACGAACCTCGGTGACGCGGAAATCAACGGCGGGACGCACAACAGCACGGTCGTGATCACCGACAAGCTGCCCGATGGCGTCCACGCGACAGGCGTGGCAAGGTCCATCAACAGCATCAGCAGCGGACTCATAAAAACTACGCGGCTGGAAGAGCTCACGTGCACAAAGACGACAGGCGCGGAAATCGACTGCAGTTATACCGGGAAACTGCCCCCGTACGAATTGCTGCAACTGAAAATTGCAGTCGAAGTAGAAGAAGAAGGCAAACTGCCGGTAGATTCGCACGACAACATTGTCACCGTGAGCGGTGGCGAAGCAGAAGCCGAATCGGTCGAACAGATGCTTAAGCTGAGCAACGTCCCGGCGAGCTTCGGTATCGAAGAGTTCAACATGACCCCGGAAACCGAAAGCTTTGCAGAGGACAGGCAGGCGGGGTCACATCCGTTCCAGCTGACGACGACCTTCAACCTCAACCAGAGCTATGGCCCCAACGAATTCACCCCGGGAGGAGGCTTCTTCCCCATCGCGCCGGACGGAGGAGCGGCGCTGGAGAAGGAACTGAGTTTCGAGCTTCCCGCTGGACTGATCGGCAACGTCAACGCCGTCAAGCAGTGCACGAGCAGCGAGTTCGGCGCGGATGCCGAAGTGTTCACAAACGGCTGTCCCAACGAAACGGTCGTCGGCGTCGCGAGCGTGACGGCCTACGACCCGAGCGCCGAGTCAGAAGACTACGCGACCTATGTAGTGCCGCTCTTCAACCTCGAACCCTCCCCAGGGGAACCGGCGCGGTTCGGCTTCTCGATCCTCCACGTCCCGGTAGTGCTTGACACGTCCGTCCGCACCGGCGACGACTATGGCGTGACGGTCAGCGTGCACTATGCCGCGCAGACGGTGCAGGTCCTCGGAAGTAAAGTAACATTCTGGGGGGAGCCCGCCGACGAACGCCACAACATCTCGCGTGGGTGGGTCTGCCTGAACCACATACCGGAACGCGCCGGCCTGATCGAAGAATGTGGCACGCCAGCGAAGGCGGCGAAGGTGGAACCGTTCCTGATGCTCCCGACGCACTGCGGCCCGAACAAAACGACGGTGACGGGCGAAGTTTGGAACGCGAGCACGCTCGCCAAACGCCACGAGGCGTGGAAACTCGGCGAAGGCGGCGAACCGCTCTTCAGCGCGTTCGAAACAGAAGGATGCGCAGGACTGGAATTCAACCCGACGATCTCCGTCAAGCCTGAAACCAGCGATGCGAGCACGCCGACCGGACTGAACGTGACGGTGAGCGTGCCGCAGACCGGGACGATGGAACCGAGCTACGAAAACAAAGCCGAGGCGGCCGTGAGCTCGACCAGGCTGGAACTGCCGGTGGGCCTGCAGACGAGCCCGGCCGCGGCCTACGGGCTCACGGCGTGCGGGGTCGAACAAGCTGGCTTCATCGGTGCGGTCAAGGAAGGTTTTCCGGAACACTCCAGCGCAGAATTGAAGAAAGAGACCGGATCAGCGCTTGAAGGCGAACTGGCAACGCAGGGCTTCACGCCGGCGCAGGCCCAGTGTCTGGAAGCAGCGAAGATCGGCAGCGTGAACATCAAGACGCCGCTGCTCGAACGCGAACTGACAGGCGGGGTGTACCTAGCGGAACAGGACACCAACCCGTTCGCGTCGCCGCTCGTCCTGTATCTCATCGCCACGGACAAAGCGCCGCACGAAGAAATAGAACTTCCTAACGGGGAAATAGAACAGAAGTCCAAGGTCCTCGTCAAGCTCGCGGGCGAAGTTTCGATCAACCCTGAAAACGGCCAGCTGATCTCGGACTTCAAGAACACGCCGCAGACTCCGTTCGAAACCCTCACGCTGCACCTGTGGAATAGCCCGCGTGCGTCGCAGACCACGCCGGCGAGGTGCAACACATACACGTCGAAGGCTACGTTCACGAACTCCTCGAACACGGCGGAACGGACGGCAGAACCGACATTTGAAATCGCGTCGGGTCCCGGGGGCGCGCCGTGCCCCGGAGCGACGCTGCCGTTCGAACCGAGCTTCGAAGCGGAAAGCACGAACACGCAGGCGGCCGCGTTCACGCCATTCAAGCTGAGGATCCGCCGGCCCGACGGCGATGCGGCGCTGAAGACGATCTCGATGCAGCTACCGCCGGGCCTGGCTGCGGTGTTGGCGTCGGTGCCCCTGTGCCCCGAACCGCAGGCCGCGGAAGGCAACTGCAGCCCGGAAAGCGAAATCGGCCAGTCGGTAGCGCGCTCGGGGCTGGGGAGCGCCCCGTACCCGCTCTCCGGCAAGGTCTACCTGACCGGTCCGTACAACGGCGCGCCATTCGGCCTCTCATCGGTGACTGATGCCACGAACGTCGGACCGTTCCAGGTCGGCAAGATCGTGGTGCGGTCGAGCATCAACGTGAACGAGTTCACCGCAGCGGCGACGATCAACACCGAAGCGTCCCAGTTCTACCCGGTCGAATCGGACGAAGGCGGAAAAGTCCAGTTCAAGCCGCTTCCCGAAGCGAGCTTCGAAGGACTCCCCGAAAGACTCAAGGGAGTTCCCTCGCAGATCAAAGAACTCGAAGTCACAGTCGACCGGCCGAACTTCGAGTTCAACCCGACGAACTGCGAAAAACTGGCGATCAACGGGAAGCTGACCGGTTACGAAGGCACCAGCTTTGAAGCCTCGCCGGCGTTCAAAGTCGGCGGCTGCGGGAGTCTTCCGTTCGAACCGAAACTGACCGCGACCGTTGCCGGTCAAGGCAGCAAACTCGGCGGCACGAGGTTCGTCGTGACGGTCGAATCACCTGGCCTGGGGCAAGCTGGCCTCCATAAGGTCGACCTGACGCTTCCGGAAGCGCTGCCCTCGCGTTTGACGACGATTCAAAAAGCGTGCCTGGAAGTGGTCTTCAACGCCAATCCCGCCGCATGCGATGAAGGCTCGGTGATCGGCGAAGGGATCGTTCACACGCCGGTGTTCAAGAATCCGCTCAAGGGTCCCGCCTACCTGGTCTCCCACGGAGGCGCCGCATTCCCCGACGTCGAGTTCGTGCTGCAGGGCGAAGGAATCACACTGATCCTCGACGGCAAAACGGACATCAAAAAAGGGATCACCTACTCGCATTTTGAAACCAACCCGGACGCGCCGTTCACGAAGTTCGAATCGATCTTTCCCGCCGGCCCGCACTCGGCGCTGACGCCGGACTCGAAACTGGCGCCGACGTACAACCTGTGTAAATTCAACCTCGCCCTCCCCACTGAAATCACAGGCCAGAACGGCGCATTCAAATCGCTGAACACGAAGATCGCCGTCGAAGGCTGCGGTGGGGTCAAGAACTTCAAAGTCACCAAGGCAGCGGAGCTCGCGAAAGCGCTGAAGGCGTGCAGGACGAAGGACAAGAAGAGCAAGAAGAAGCGCGTCGCCTGCGAAAAAGCGGCCCGCAAGAAGTACGGGCCGAAGGCGAAGAAATCCGCCAAGAAGGCCGCTAAGAAGTCTGCTCGGAAGTAGGACGCGGCTGCGGGGACTACCCCGGCTCGTTATCCAACGAGCGCCACAGATACCTGCACGCAAGCGTTCTATGTGGCCGCCAAGCGTCGGCGATCGCCTCCATCGTGGCTGCATCGGGAAGGCCATCGAGGCCGTAGGCGCGTTCGATCGCGCGGCGGACGCCGAGATCGCCGACCGGCAGCACATCCGGGCGCTCGAGGTGGAACATCAAGAACATGTGCGCAGTCCACACGCCCAGTCCCTTGACCGCGACGAGCTCCGCGATCGCATCCTCGTCGGAGAGCTCGTCGAGGCGCTCCAGCTCGAGCTCACCGGAGAGCACGTGCTCGGCGAGCGAGCGCAGGTAGCTGACCTTCGCGCGCGAGAGCCCCGCTGCCGCGCGCAGCTCTTCGGGGTCGTCGGCGAGGATCTCCGCGGGCGTCGGCGGGCGCCCGTCGAAGCGCGCCGTCAGGCGGCCGTAGATCGCCCGTGCGGCGAGGACCGAGAGCTGCTGGCCGGTGATCGAGCGCACGAGCGCGCCGTAGTGGTCCTCGCGCTCTGGCCGGCCCTCGCGCGAGTCGCCGAGGGGCCCCACCGCGTCGATCAGGCCCGCCAGCACTGGGTCGGCCGCGCGCAGGCGGGCGAGCGCGCGCTTAGACAGAGGGGAGCGCCTCGAGCGACACGGGCTCGCCGTCGAGCGCGTTCAGCGCCCGCTCCAGCGACATCTTGATGCAGGTGAAGCTGGGGGTGTCGCGGACGGTGTAGCGCGATGCCTCGGTCGTGCGCAGCTGCTGCACGAGGTCCAGGAACGTGCCGACGTCGTCGGTGTCGAACGCGACCACGAACTCCTGGTCGTCGAGGCCGAACGAATACGTCGTGTGGTTGTCCACGCCGGGGTATTCGCGGCCGACCTCGATGTGGCCCTGCATGATCCGCCAGCGCTCCTCCGCGGGCAGCGCGTACCACTCGCGCGACTTCACGAACGGGTACACGAACACGTAGCGGCCGCGGAAGCCGCGCAGCACGGTGCGCTCGTCTTCGGAGTATTCCGAGCTCTTGCGCATGCCCAGGAACGAGTGGGGGGTCTGCGCCCACTTCATCAGCCCGCTCTGGCCCAGCACCACGTGGAACTCGTGGATGCGGTCCAGGTTCTCCGCCTCGGACACGAGCAGCAGCTCGGCGTCGCCGCGCGTGCCCACGAGCGAGAGGCTCTGCAGCATGTGCCCGTCGGCGAAGTCCCCGCACGCGGCCGCGAACTCGCGCTTGTCCTGCGCGCGGTGCTCGTCATCGCGCCGCCGCCACGCCGGGTCGAGCTTGAGGAACGTGTACTTGACGAAGTGGCGCGCGCTCATGGCTCGATTATCGCACCCGATGGGTTCTCGTCGCAGCTATGGGTTGTCGAGCCGTTTGAGGTCCTCCAGATCCTGTGGCCGTCCGGCTGCGCTCTTCATCTTGCGTAGGTGCTCGAGACTGCAAACACTAACTTCGGTGTGCCGAAATCCCACAGTTAGGGCCTCGGTGGCGAGCTCGGTGTAAGCGAGATCGGCGTTGATTCCGGCTACCCATTGCATGATGTCCAGAGCACCGAGCGCGGTATCGAGGCGAAAGTTCGCGCCACCGGCGAGCTGGTGCGCATCGGTCGGATCGTAGGGGAACTCATTCGGCTCCAGGTCGCCAATGTCCGCGTGTTTTGCCCCGATCTCGGTGAGCACGCCGGCGAGCCGCTCCAGGTTCGCTGGGTCGGGATCCGGGACGATGTCGAGGTCCTTCGTGGCCCGTATGAACCCGTGTACGCCGACGGCCACGCCTCCGATGACGACAAACTCGACCTGTGCGCCGCTCAGCCTGAGAAGCAGCTCATCGGGCTCGAACATCGGCGGCCACGCCCTGTCTCAACTCGCTCGCGAAGCGGCTGAGACGCAACGTCTCCTCCAGACGTTCCTGCGGGGTCTTCATGCGGTCACGCGCGGCGCGCGCGCGGGTGGCCGCTTCCTCACGGGCGATCTCTTCGGGCGTCCATGCTCCCCGCCGAGCTGCATTCGATGTCGTCATGCCGAGATTGTAGATGGCCTCTCCACGCCGCCAGGGGCGCGCCGCGACCATCCCTGCGGATAGAGTGTGGGACGTGCGGATAGCGCTGCTCTCGCCGTACTCGTGGACCTACCCAGGTGGCGTCACCCGCCACATAGAGGCGCTCGCATCAGAGCTTGCCGCCGCCGGGCATGAAGCGCGCGTGCTCGCGCCATTCGACCCCGACGATGCGCTCTCGCGGCGGCTGCACCGGGGCGCGCGCCCGCAGCGGCGCGCCGTGCCCAAGGACTTCGTCTCGCTCGGGCGCACCATCGGCCTGCCCGCCAACGGCGCGGTCTCGAACATGGCGATGACCCCGCACGCCGTCTTCGCGATGCGCCGCGAGCTGCGCGACGGCGGCTACGACGTGCTGCACATCCACGAGCCGGTCGTGCCGATCCTCTCGTGGGATGCGCTCTGCAGCGCCGGCGAGCTGCCGCTCGTGGGCACCTTCCACACGTACTCCGAGAATGTGCTCACCAACGGCCTCGCCGCCGGCCCGCTCGGCGGACGCAGGCGGATGAACCGCCTGCACGCGCGGATCGCCGTCTCCGAGGCCGCTGCGTGGACCGCGCGGCGCTTCTACGGCGGGCGCTATCGCATCATCCCCAACGGCGTCCAGCTCCCTGAGCGCTCCGAGCTCGAGCGCCTGGGCGCGCTCGACGCTGAGGCGCCGGCACCGGAGCGCCCGCTGCGGATCCTGTTCGTCGGCCAGGCGGTGCAGCGCAAGGGTCTGCCGGTGCTGCTTCGCGCGTTCGAGGCGCTGCGCGATCAGATCCCTGCCACGCTCACGCTCGTCGGCGCCGGCAGCGACGAGGTCGCCCACATGATGCTCGACGATCGCGGCGTGCAGGCGCTAGGCAAGGTCTCCGAGGAGCGCAAGCTCGCAGAGCTCGCCCGCGCGGACGTGCTGTGTGCGCCCTCGCTGTACGGTGAGAGCTTCGGGATGGTGCTGACCGAGGCGTTCGCCGCCGGTACGCCGGTGCTCGCGTCCGACATCCCCGGTTACCGCGACGTCCTGCGCGACGGGATCGAGGGCCTGCTCGTGCCGCCCGGCGACGCGCTCGCGCTGGCCGAGTCCCTGCGCCGGCTCGCGCTCGATCCGGCCATGCGGGCGCGCATGGCCGGCGCCGCACGCGAGCGTGCCGAGCGCTTTGCCTGGCCGCACGTGGCCGCCGAAGTGCTCGACTGCTACGAGCAGGCGGTCGCCGCCGGCGCCCAGGCCAGGCGCCGCGCGCGCAGCGGAGCGCTCGCGCGCACCGCCTTGCGTCACGGTTTCGCGCCCGCCGATCTGCAGCCGCGCGTTCCGCCCCAGCACCTGCCGCCACTGGTTCCTGCCGCTCCGCCGCTCGTCGGGCGTCCGCGCCGCGTGCGCACGCTGCGCCGGCTCGGGCTCGCCGCCAGCTCGCTGGCGGGCGCCGCGCTCGCCGCGGTGGTGCTGCAGCGCGTCGGCCTCACCCGCGTGGCCGCCTCGCTGCTCGCCTCCAAGCCCGGCCTGCTCGCCGCCGGTGTGGGACTGATGTGCCTGGCGATGTTCTCTCGCGCGCTGTCCTGGCACGCGATCCTCGCCGCCGCGCCGACGTGGCGTCGCGCCAAACGCCGTGACGCGATGCAGGGCACCTTCATCGGCGTGCTGATGTCCGCCACGCTGCCCGCGCGCCTCGGCGAGCCCTCGCGTGCGCTGATCGTCGCGCGGCGACTGGGGCGCGCGCGAGAGACGCTGCCGGTGGTGCTCGGCACGATCGTCTCGCAGACGATGCTGAACCTGCTCGCGCTGGCGATTCTCGGCGGCGTCACGCTGTCGAGCGTCAGCGTCCTCGACGGCCACGATCGGGCGCTGCTGCTGATCGCGCTCGCGCCGCTTGCCGTGCTGATCGCGCTCGCGCTCGCGCCGGTGCTGCTCGCCCCCGCCACGCTGTCGCGCTCACGGCGCATGCACGCGCTGCTGGTCGGGCTGCGCCGCTCGCTGTTGCGCCTGCGCGACGGCCTGCGCGTGTTCGGCCAGCCCCGCCGGGCCGCGCTGGCCACGGTCGCCCAGCTGGGCGCGTGGGCGCTGCAGTGGCTGGCCTGCTGGCTGCTGCTGATGGCCCTCGGCCTCGACTCCCACGCGGGCGTCGCCGCCGCCGCCGGGGTGCTGTTCGCGGTCAACGTCACAGCGGTTGTGCCCGCCACGCCGGCCAACGTCGGCGTCTTCCAGGCCGCCTGCGTGGCGGTACTCGCCGGCGCCTACCACGTCTCGACCCCCGACGCGATCGCCTACGGCATCGTGCTGCAGGCCGTCGAGCTTGCCACCGCGCTGATCATGGGGGTGCCCGCGCTGCTCAACGAGGGTCTCTCCTGGCGCGAGGTGCGCCTGCGCACGATGCACGCCACGCCGGTCAAACTAGGTCCGTTGCCCGCACCCTCGGCATCAGCGCAAGGCGATCTGGCATAGCGACTCTTGATGTCGCAGTTTCAAATGTCGGGATAGTGTCGCTCAGCTGGCCCACCTGTTGGGAAAAGCAGGTTTCGATACGTGCGCGGCGTATGACTTCGAAATGACTGATGCCTGGGTCTACCTGCTGCGCTGTGCGGACGGCTCCCTGTACACGGGGTGGACGACCGACGTGCAGCGTCGCCTCGCCCACCACCGTGAAGGCATAGCCAGTCGCTATACCGCCAGCCGGCTGCCGGTCGAGCTCGTGATCGCGCTGCCGATGGCCGACCGGACGGCTGCGCGGCGCGAGGAGGCGCGCATCAAACAGCTCGATCGCGCCGCCAAGCTCGCGCTGATCGCCGCCTCGTCGAGGTCCGCGAACTGAGCGCAGCGCGGTGTGCGCCGGAGCGGGCGCCCGTTTAGGGCATGATGGGGGTATGGCCTCACGACCTCCGGCGCGCAGCGTCAAGATCTCAGACGACGAGCGGACCGGATGGTCCTCGGATCGCCCGCGCCGCGACGGCGCGCCGCCGCGACCCGTCGATCTCACCGTTCACTGTCGCGTGCTCGCGCCCGCCGACCGGCTGCGCTACTCGCCGGGAAGCCTGCTGGTCGTCGTCAGCGCCTCGCAGGAGGAGCGCGACCGTTTCGTCACGCGGCTGATCGAGGACCGCGCCTGCCTGCTGTCGCTGGCCAAGGTGCGCGCGCTGCTCGCCGGGCGCGTCGGCGAGCAGGAGCTGCAGGCGCGGGCCGAGGAGCTTTTGCGTGCGGCGGTGTCCAAGCGCATGGACAACCGAGAGACGGTCGTGCTCGCCACCGAGAGCCTCGACGTCGGCGAGCGCGAGCCGTTCGTGCGCATGGCCGCTGCGCTCAAGCGCCCGCGGCACCTGATCCTGCTCGAGACCGCGCGTGAGCAGGTGCGCGAGGAGGACCTCGCCGCACTGAACGAGCTGCGTCGCGCGCTTGACGCCGGCGAGCTCGGAGCGGAGGGGTTCCAGACGGCGCTGCGCCTCGGCGGTGGCACGGCGGGGGAGGTCAAGCGGATCCTGTTTCGCCCGCCGCCCCGCGAAGAGTCCTAGTTGCAGGCTTTTAGTATCTAGAACATCCGGCCGATAGCTAGGCCGTGAGAAGCGCACTTCCTGCTGCCCCGGCGCAGAGCGCCGTGGATCCCAGAGCCGCCCACTCCCGTGGGCGCGAAGGCTGGCGCGCGGCCAGCCTGATCGACACCCGGCTGGTGCGCGCGGAGCTCGCGAGGCTGCGCGGGCCCCGCCCCGCGACCACGGTCTACAAGGCGCGCGCGATCCGCTCGACGATCTCAGGTGAAGCGTGATGCGATGCCCGCCGCGGCCGCTTCGACCAGCGACTCCCAGCCGCCGGTGAGCGACGGCGCCGCTGCGCAGGGTCGCCTGGTGCGACATGCGTGGTGGGCGTACATGGCCGCGATCGCGCTCCTGACGGGGGGCTATGCGCTCGCGCACATCTCCGGGCCCGCGTGGCTGCGCAGCGGGCTCGTGTTCAACCTGATCGGCGGCTCGAGCGTCGTCGCGCTGATCGTCGGCGCGCGCAGGAACGCCGACAGCAGCCGTCTGCCCTGGTATCTGCTGGCGGTCGGTCAGGCGCTGTTCGTGACGAGCGACGTGCTCGCGTACAACTACGAACGGCTGTTCGGTGGCGCGATGCCGTTCCCGTCGATCGCCGACCCCTTCCACCTGGCCTTCTACCCACTGCTGGTGGCGGGCATGCTGCTGCTGATCCGCGAACGCGGAGAGGACCGCGACCGCGCCGCCCTGATCGACGCGCTGATCGTCACGACCGCGCTGGCGACGCTGCTGTGGGTCTACCTGATCGCGCCCTACGGCGACGGGCAGTCGCTGTCGCTGCTCGGGCGGCTCACCTCGATCGCCTATCCCTCGATGGACATCCTCGTGCTGGGTGTCGTCGCGCGCGTCGCCGCCGGCAGCCACCGCCGCGAGCCGGCGTTCGCGTTCCTGCTCGCGAGCGCCGTGGTGCTGCTGCTCAGCGATGCGATCTACGGCGCGAAGCTGCTCCACGGCGGCACCGGCACGGACGCGATCCTGTACACGGGCTGGGCGATCTACTACACGCTGATCGGCACCTCTGCGCTGCATCCCTCGATGCGCCTGCTCTCGACGCCGGGCCCCAAAGCCGATGCGCACCTGACGCGCGCGCGCCTGGCGCTGCTGACGTGCGCGAGCTTCACGGTGCCATTGCTGATCCTCGCGCGCGACGCGCTGCACGAGTCGGTCGACCTGGACGTGCTCGTCGGCTCGTCGGGCTTCATGTTCGCGCTGGTGCTGCTGCGCATGGCGGGCATCGTGCACCGCAACGAGGAGCTCGCCGTGCAGATGGTCGCGCTGACCGAGGCCAGCGCCCAGGCGGAACTCGAACATCAGGCATTTCACGACACGCTCACCGGGCTGCCCAACCGCGCGCTGTTCGGGAACCGCGTCGCGCACGCGCTGGCCGGTCGCCGCCGCGAGCGTCTGCCGGTCGCGGTGCTGTTCCTGGACCTCGACGACTTCAAGAACGTCAACGACGGCCTCGGGCACGCCGCCGGCGACATGGTGCTGCAGGAGGTCGGGCGTCGCCTGGAGGACTGCATGCGCCCGGTCGACACGGCCGCGCGGCTCGGCGGCGACGAGTTCGCGGTCCTGATCCACGACACCGAGAGCGAGCTGCAGGCGGTCGAGATCGCGCATCGCGTGATGAGCTCGCTGGAGACGCCGATCACGCTCGACGGCCGCGAGGTCACGATCGCGAGCAGCGTGGGGATCGCGTTCAGCGACCGCAACATGGTCTCCGGCGCGGACGCAGAGGAGCTGCTGCGAAACGCCGACGCGGCGATGTACATGGCCAAGGAGAACGGCAAGGCGCACTACCAGGTCTTCCAGCCCGAGATGCACGCCAAGGCGCTCGCGCGTCTGCAGTTGAAGACCGATCTGCAGCGCGCTCTCGACGACGGCGAGTTCACGCTGCGCTACCAGCCGATCATGGATCTCGCCAGGGGCGACATGGCCGGCATGGAGGCGCTCGTGCGCTGGGAGCACCCCGATCACGGCACCGTCGCGCCGCTCGAGTTCGTCCCGTTGCTCGAGGACACGGGCATGATCGTGCCGGTCGGCAGCCACATCCTCAGGCAGGCGTGCACCTGGGCCGCGCACATGCAGAGCGCCTGCCCGCGTGTGCCCGCGCTGTCGATGGCGGTCAACGTCTCCGCGTGCCAGCTGCAGCGCCCGGAGTTCATCGAGGAGGTTCGCGCGGCGCTGGCGGAGAGCGGCATCGTGCCCAGCAGCCTGACGCTCGAGCTGACCGAGAGCGTGATGATGCGCGACATGGAGCTGACGCTGCTGCGGCTGCAGGCGCTGCGCGCGCTCGGCGTGCAACTCGCGATCGACGACTTCGGCACGGGCTACTCCTCGCTCAACTACATCCGCCAGCTGCCCGTCGACATCCTCAAGATCGACCGCTCCTTTCTGGCCGATCCCAACCCCGAGGTCGCCGAGCTGACGGTCGCGATCGTCCAGCTCGCCCGCATCTTCAAGCTCAAGGCCGTCGCCGAGGGCATCGAGAACCACGGCCAGCTCGCTCGCCTAAAGGACATCGACTGCGACTTCGGTCAGGGCTTCCACTTCGCCAAGCCGCTCCTCGGCGAGGAGATCCTGGCGATGGCGCTGGCCCAGCCCAGCATGCGGGCGGCGGCGCTGGGCGCGTCGGTTGACCGCACGAGCATCAGCTGAGCGGAGCCTGATCGCCGGACGGCGGCGATAACCTCAAGTGGTGTTCGAGCGCTTCACAGAACGCGCCAGGCAAGTGGTTGTGCTGGCACAGGAGGAGGCGCGCTCACTGTCGCACGCGCACGTTGACACCGAGCACATCTTGCTGGGGCTCGCTCGCGAGCAGGAGGGCTTGGCGGCACGCGTTCTGGACAGCCTGGGCGTAACCGTGGAGCGGGTTCGCGCCCAGCTTGTGGGTAGTGGTGATCTCGGTGCGCACGGCGGCAACGGGCCGCTCCCGTTCAGCCCCGGCGCGAAGCAGGTGCTGCAGCTCGCGCTGACCGAGGCGCTGGCGCTTGGCCACAACTACATCGGCACCGAGCACGTCCTGCTGGGGCTGACGCGCGCGGACGATGGCGTCGCGACGCGCGTCCTGATCGCGCTCGACGCCGATCCAGAGAAGGTTCGCGCGAAGCTCAGCGCGATGTTGTCCGGGCGGCGCGTGGCCGCGTGGGTGACGAGCGACGTCGACCAGAGTGGCTACGATTTCACTCCAGCCGAGGCGTTCGATCTCACGATGCGGCTCGCGCCGCTGTCGCACAGGATCACGTTCGACGTTCGATCGCACGCCGGCAGGGAGCCGACGTTTCGTCTCTCCTGCCGGCTGGTGGGGAGGGACAACGTCCTACGCGAGCTCGTGGCGCTCGAGTCGGTGGGCGTCCGTGCCGTGCTCGACGAAAACGGCACCGTCCGGCTTGCGCATCAACGATCGCCTGCCGGGTCTGACGTCGCCGCGGCGGGCGACGCGTAGCGCGATGCGCGCTGGCGGATGACCGTCGTCGCTCTCGACCACGTGCAGCTGGCCGCTCCTGCTGACTGCGAGGAGCAGGCACGCTGGTTCTTCGGCGAGCTGCTCGGGCTCGCGGAGGTGGAGAAGCCCGAGTCGCTGCGCGCACGAGGCGGGGTCTGGTTCAGCGTCGGCTCGCAGCAGCTGCATATCGGCGTACAGGACGGGTTCGTGTCCGCACGCAAGGCCCATCCAGCGATTCTGGTTGAGGCTGGCGCGCTCGACGCGCTGGCTGAGCGCCTGGCGGCCGCCGGCGCGCAGGTGACATGGGACGATGCGCTCGCGAACGTTCGCCGGTTCTACACCGAGGACCCGTGGGGCAACCGCATCGAGCTGCTCGCCCGCGGTTAGGCCGCGCCCTCGCCCGCCAGCGCGGGCTCGTCCTCAGCTTCCACCGCGCCGTCCGGCGGGTCCTCGTCGTCGAGCTCGCCGAACAGCGACGGGTCGCGGTTTGAGCCGCGGATCAGATCGTCGGGGGAGCCGTCGGGGAGCAGGCGGCCCTGGCGCGTGCCGAAGTAGATCGCCTGCGGGTGGTGGGCGACGAGCGCGAGCGTCGACTGCTCGGGCTCGGGCGCATAGCCGTCGGTGATGCTCATCCCGATCTGCGAGAGGCCGAGCAGCTTCTCGACCTTCAGGTGCTCTGACTGCTCGGGCACAGCCGGATAGCCCCACGAGTAGCGGCGTCCCTGGCTCTCGGGGATGCCGAGCAGCTTGCGCGTCTCGTAGTGCAGCCACTCGGCGAGGCCCTCGGCCGTCTGTACGCCGAGACCGTGCACGAACAGCTGCTCGGCGAACTCGCCGTCTGACTCGAGCTTTGCCATCAGCTCGGTCACCTCGCTGCCGACGGTCACCGCCTGCACCGAGATCACATCCAGCTCGGCCGGTGGCTTTCCGTCGATCGCGGGGCGGAAGAAGTCGGCCAGGCAGATGCGATCGCCCTTGGGCTGGCGCGGGCACACGAAGCGCGTCAGCTCGGTCTCGCGATCCTCGGGATCGAGCACGACGATCTGGTTGCCGAGCGAGTAGCACGGGAAGAAGCCGAGCAGCGCGCGCGGGTGCAGATACGTCTGCTCCTTCCACATCCGCTCCAGACGCGGGCGGAAGTCCTCGCGCAACAGCGTCTGCCACGCCTCGCCTTTGACGCCCCTCCCGCCCCAGTGCAGCTTGAACAGCACGTGCGTGTCGAGGTGGCGGTAGAGCTCGTCCATGTCCACGGGGATCTCGCGTACGCCCCAGAACGGCGGCGTCGGGACCGGCACGTCCGTGCGCGCGAGCGAGCGCACGGAGTCATCGGCGAGGTTGACCTCCTCGACCGGCGCGTCGCCCTTGGCGCGGAACTCGGTGGCGCCGGCGAGCAGCTTCTGCACGAGCGCGCCACGCGCATCCTCGTCGATCAGCTGGTCCATCACCGCCAGGCCCTCGAACGCGTCCTTGCAGTAGAACACGCCCGGCTCGTAGACAACGTCTGAGTCTTTGCCACCCGGGTACAGCGCGCGATAGCCGAACGCGCGGTTGATCGCCGCGCCGCCGATCAGCACCGGGTAGGACAGGCCCTTGGCGTGCAGCTCCTGGATGCACGCGGGCATCTGCTTGGAGGTCGAGACGAGCAGGGCGGAGAGGCCGATCGCCGTCGCCTCGTGCTCCTGCGCGGCGTCGACGATCGTCTGGATCGGCACCTGCTTGCCGAGGTCCACGACCGTGTAGCCGTTGTTGGTAAGGATCGTGTTGACCAGCGACTTGCCGATGTCGTGCACGTCGCCGAACACCGTCGCGAGCACGACCGTGCCCTTGGTGTAGCCCTCGATCTTGTCCAGGTATTTCTCCAGCTGCGCGACCGCGCGCTTCATCACCTCCGCCGACTGCAGCACGAACGGCAGAATCAGTTCCCCGGCGCCGAACTTGTCGCCGACCTCTTTCATCGCCGGCAGCAGCACCTCGTTGAGCGTCGGCACGGCGCCGATCTTCTGAACGCTCTTGTCGATCCAGTCCTCGACGCCGTCGCGCCGGCGGCGCAGGATGTGGAAGTGCAGCGCCTCCTCGGGCTCCATGCCCTCGGTCGGGTCGGCCGCTCCTTGAGCCGCGTCTTCCGGGCCCTTGGACTCGAAGTGCTCGATGAACTTCTCCAGCGCGTCCTCGCGGCGGTTGAACACGAGGTCATCGGCCAATTCCCGCTCCACATCAGGGATCTCCGAGTAGGGCGTGATGTGGTTGGGGTTGACCATCGCCAGGTCGAGACCGGCCTGGACGCAGTGGTGCAGGAACACCGAGTTGAGCACTGCGCGCGCGCCGGGGGAGACGCCGAAGGACACGTTCGAGACCCCGAGTGAGGTCTTCACGTCGGGGATCTGCTCCTTGATCGCCTTGATCCCCGCGATCGTCTCCACAGCCGAAGGGCGCCACTCCTCATCGCCGGTCGTCAGCGTGAACGTCAGGCAGTCGAAGATCAACAGCTGCGGGTCAAGGCCGTGCTCCTCGCAGCAGAGGTCGCGGATGCGCTTTGCGATCTCGACCTTGCGCTCGGCCGTCTTGGCCATGCCGACCTCGTCGATCGTCAGCGCGATCAGCGCCGCGCCGTGCGCCAGCGCCACCGGCACGACGCGGTCGAGCTTCGCGCGCCCGGCCTCGAGGTTGACCGAGTTGACGATCGCGCGGCCGGGGATCTGCTCGAGCGCGCGTTCGATCACCTCCGGCTCGGTCGAGTCGACCTGGATCGGCGCGGGCTGCGTCAGCGAGACCTTCTTGGCGACCAGTCGCATCTGTTCGTCCTCGTCCTGGCGCTCGGTCAGCGCCACGCACAGGTCGAGCACGTGCGCGCCGCCGGTGACCTGGTCCTCTGCGATCTGCACGAGGCCGTCGTAGTCGTCCGCCAGCAGCAGCTCCTTGGCCTTGCGCGAGCCCTGCGAGTTGACGCGCTCGCCGACCATCGTCGGCGCCGGCTCCTGTGCGAGCGGGGTAGCGGCGATCATCGAGGACAGGTGCGGAGCGCGGGGGGCCGGACGTGCCGCGACCGGCCGCTTGCCCACGCGCTCGGCGATCGCGCGGATGTGCTCGGGCGTGGTCCCGCAGCAGCCGCCGACGATGCCTACGCCGTAGCGCTCCACGAACTCCTGCAGCGCCTCCGCCAGCGGCTCGGGCTTCTCGGGGAAGATCGTCTCGCCGTCCGGGCCCTGCAGCGGCAGGCCGGCATTGGGGATGCACGCGACCGGGACCGGGCAGTACTCACCCAGGAAGCGGATCGCGTCGCGCATGTCCTCCGGGCCCGTCGAGCAGTTCAGGCCGATCACGTCCACCTTCAGCGCCTCGAGCGTGGTCAGCACCGCGGAGATGTCGGTGCCGAGCAGCATCTTGCCGCCGTTGGGCAGCAGCGACACTGACGTGTGGATCGGCAGCGTGCGCCCCGCGCTCTTGAACGCGGCGCGCGCGCCGAACACGGCGGCCTTGACCTCGAGGATGTCCTGCGCGGTCTCGATGATCAGCAGGTCCGCGCCGCCGTCGATCAGCCCCTCGGCCTGCTCGGTGAAGACCTCGACCAGCTCGCCGAAGCGGATCTGCCCGAGCGATGGGTCCTCGGAGGCGGGCAGGTAGCCGGTCGGCCCGATCGAACCGGCCACGAAGCGGTGCTCGCCGGCGGCCTTGCGCGCGATTTCCGCGGCCTTGGTGTTGATCTCGAGCGTGTAGTCGGCCAGGCCCCACTCGCCGAGCTTGATGCGCGAGCCCTGGAACGTGTCGGTCTCGAGCACTTCGGCGCCGGCGTCGAGCATCGAGGTGTGCACGCCCTCGATCACGTCCGGCCGGTTGAGCACGAGCGCCTCGTGGCACTTGCCCTGCAGGCCGCCGTAGTCCTCGCTGGTGAGGTCGAACTGCTCGAGCGTCGCGCCCATGCCGCCGTCGTAGACGACGACATGCTCGGAGATCGCTTGTAGGTAATCGCGCTCAGGCATCGCAGGCAATGCTAGTGAGCCGCGCCGTGGGAGCTTGGCCGGACCGCGCTCTACGCAAATTCGATGCCGACGCGGATCACGCCGGCCCGTCGCGTGTCCACCTCCGTCCAGCCGCCTGTAGCGCGATGTACGGAGCCCCGTCCTCCGAGCAGCGTCCAGTACGGCGTGAAGCGCACCCGCACGGTGAACGCGCCCGGGCGCGGGGCTCGCAGCGTGAAGCTGTCGGCTCCAACTCCTGTCAGCACCGCCGGCGGTTGCGCGAGCGGGGTGGAGCCGCGCACGGCGAACACGCGCCACTCGGCCGAGCGCCACACTTCGGTCAGGCACGGCAGGCCGTGCCTGATCAGCCGACCCTCCTGTACGCCGGCGACGTCGAGGCGCACATCGGGCAGCGCCACGTAGGAGACCGCGTTCTGGCTCAGCCATGACCGGTAGGCGGATGCGCTCAGCCCGGGACGGTAGAACAGCGCGTTGTAGCGGGTGTCGAGCTGGCGCTCCCAGCCACGGGCCAGAAGAATCAGAGGATCTTCGGGCAGATACACCGATTCCCAGTGGCCTTCGGTCGGCGGAACCTCCAGTCGCAGCGGCTTGTCGTGCGCGAGCCGCTGCAGCTCTGCCACCAGCGGGGAGTAGTAGGCGGCGGTCACCGACGGAGTGCCGGCGAGCGCCGCCACATCGCTGATCGAAGCTTCGAGTTGCCAGTAGAGCAGCGCCGGCGCCAGCAGAGCCAGTACCAGCCGCCGCCGTTGCCACAGCGCTCCGACGGCCAGCGGCGCTCCGAGCAGCGCCCCCAGACGCACGGCGTTGTCGCCGACCGGGGTGTGCAGGGCGAAGGCGCCGACCAGCGCCAGCGCGTACAGCCAGGCTCCCCACGTCAGCGGCTGGCGGATCCCCGCTGCGAGCGTGCCGCCAAAGCGGGGGAGCGCGAGCGCGGTCAGCACGACCCCGGCGAGCACGGGCCAGAACATCCCAGGCGCGAACGGCTGCCAGCCGCCTTCCGGAAATGCGAGCGTCATACCCAGAGCCGGGAGCAACGCCGCTGCGGCCAGCGCCAAGCCGCGCCGGCACGCGCGCGCGCCTTGGTGCCTGCCGCCGCGGGCACCTCCGTCGCGGACGCTCGGGAGAATGCTGGCGAGGGCGTACGCGAGTCCGGCGAGCGCGAGGAATGCTCCGGCGACGGGGCTCGCGAGGGTGGTGAGCGCGGCCAGCGCCAGCGCCACCGCGGGCGGGGCATAGATGAGCGCGAGCAGGGCGAGCATGCCGACGGCGAGCCCGAGCCCGTACGCGACGCGACCGGACAGCAGCCCGACGCCGACGCCGAGCGCGAACGAGACGCTGGCGGCGCGGGCGCCGGCGCGGGGAAACGCCCGCTGCGCGAGCACGCTGAACAGCCCGGCGCTGGCGATCGCGCACAGCGCCAGCAGCAGGCGCGTGCCCAGCAGCGCCCCCAGGGCCGGGGCCAGCAGCGAGTATCCGGGGAGGTAGTGCCCGCCGTACCAGCTGTTGTCCCACAACACGAAGCCCGCGCGCGTGAACAGCGCGCTGCGGTAGGTCGCGGCCGCAAGATCGCCGCTGGGTGGCGCGAGGACCAGGTAGGCGGCGCTCAGCGGCGCCGCAACCGTCAGCGCAACGACCCAGGATGAGACAGCGAGCAGGCCTGTGCGCCGTGCCGCTGACGGTCGTTCGGCTTGCAGGCTGCTGGGAGGGACGGTGGCTGGTCGGCCTGCCGCCATCCCCGCAAACTACACATGAGCTCGATAAGAACGGCGTGAAGATCGTGTGAGAGCTTCTGCAGCGAAGTCCGTCTCTCAGCGCGAGTACAGCGCGAAGAAGTCCCGATCGTCCGGTTCGAGGTAGCGGGTGGCAGGGCGTTCCATGCCTTCGAGCAGCTTGCTCGGCTGTTCGGCCCCGGGGGCGCCGTAGGTGATGAACGTCACCCAGTAGGAGTTGATGTCGAGCTCCATCGCGCGGATGGCGCCGGCGCGTATCAGCGTTCTTGCAAGGCTGGCGACCGTTTGGTCTTCGCCCGCGGCGTAGATCAGGTTGCCGTGCTTGTCGATCCCAATCGCCGAGCGCCAGACGAGAATCGCGTTGCCGACGGTGGCGCCCCATTCGCTGCTGTTGGCGATGTTTGAGCTCGGTCTGCCTTCTTCAACTATCAGCGGGAGGTTCTGGCGCGCGAAGGCGACACCCGGTGGGATCGTCGATCCGTAGCGCCAGTCGAGGACGTTGACGCTGCCGTTGTCGTACCCCACGAGCGTGCCCTGGCCATCGCGCAACGGAGCGTAGGTGTGTCCGCCCACGGCAAAGCCGCCGTGCGAGTCGCCGAGCTTGAAGCCGCTGTTGAAGGTCGCGAGCAGGCGCGGGCGCTTGGCGATCGGCACGTCCATGGGTCCTCGGGGGATCGGCACCGACGGCTCGAGGCGTCCGGGATTGAGGGTCAGCGTCGTGCGCTTGGTGTCGATCCAGGCGAGGCCCGCCACTACGCGCGGGTATTCCGGCTGATCGCGCAGCGTCGTCACGAGCAAAGGCGGGTCGGCCGCGAGGCTGGGGCGGGTCGCATGCCACACGCCCTCGCCGGGCAGGGCGGGGTGGACCAGGGCGGCGACGCGGGTGGGACGACCTTCGGCGGCGGCCGCGGGGTGGCCGACGCCGCTCGTTCCGTAGCCGACTTTGGGCAGCGCGCGGAGGGTCGGTCCGCCCTTGCTCGGCGCGGTCAGCGTGTAGTAGATCGACTCGACGCGTGCCACCAGTCCCGCGGCGCCGTTGTCGCGCAGCCACTCGACGCTGCGGATGCTGAGGCTCGAGTTCGATGGTTCGCTCATCGCGCCCCAGTAGTCGAGGACGACGGGAAGCAGCGCGACGAGCGCTGCGACCAGCGCAATGCGCCGCAGTCGCATCGGCAGCGAGGGGCCGCGTCGGTGCTCGACGCGGCGGGCGGCGGGTGTGAGTCGACTGTCCGCCGTGCCGCTCAATGCCATGCGCAGACTGTAGTGACAGGTGGCGGTGGTGGCCGAGCTCGCCCGAATAGTGAGTGGATTCTCACTGAGAATACTCTCACACATGCAGTGCTGAGCTTTATGTGAGTGAAAGAGTGGGGGTGTGGAATGCTTGCGTCGCTCGTGCGGCAGTCCGACTGTCACCGATTAACTTAAATACTGGAGGTTTCACCATCGTGCCGCTTGAGGCATTGGCCGAGGACAAACCGGCCGCTGGAAGGGCTCTCCGCGAGGCGGTGGCACCGCAGCCGCCGGCGGGCTTGCGCCGAGAAGCCGGGATCTCGGGCCGCGTGGTGCTGCGCGCGTGCCGGCCTCGGCAGTGGATGAAGAACATGCTTGTGTTCGCTGCCCCCGCCGCGGCCGGGTGGATCGATCGCCCGGAAATCGCCGCCGAGGCTGCGGGCGCGCTTGTGGTGCTGTGCATGATCTCGAGCGCCGCCTACCTCGTCAACGACGTACGCGATCGCGAGCAGGACCGCAGGCACCCGCGAAAGCGTCTGCGGCCGGTGGCTGCAGGCGAGCTCTCCCCGCGCGCGGCGCTGTGGACAGCCGCGGCGCTCGCAGTCTCTGGAATCGCGCTTGCGAGCGCGATCACCCCCGGCCTGGGGGCGCTCGCGTGCGGCTATCTGGCCCTGACGGCGAGCTATTCGCTATGGCTGCGGCGGGTCGCGGTGCTCGACATCCTGGTCGTCGCGGCCGGGTTCGTGATCCGCGCTCTGGCCGGCGGCGTGGCGACCGACATCTATCTGTCGCGCTGGTTTGTGATCGTGACAGCGTGCTGCGCCATCTTCCTCGTTGCGGCCAAGCGCTACGCCGAGCTTCGCGCGCATTCCGGGTCCGGCCCAGCACGCGCGACGCTGCGCCGCTACTCGCTCGGGCAGCTGCGTGTCGCGCTCGCGGCGTCTGCGACTGCGGCTGGGGTGGCCTACACGTCATGGGCGTTCACAAGGCCAGGCCACATCGCCTGGTACGGACTGTCGATCGTCCCGCTCGTGCTGTGGCTGGGGCGCTACTCGATGCTGATCGGCAGGGGCGGCGGTCAAGCGCCAGAGGAACTGATCCTGCGCGATCGGATCCTGCTCGCCCTCGGCGTGACATGGAGCGTGCTGTTCCTCGGTGGCGTGTATGTCGGCGCTTGAGCTGAGCACGCGGGCGCCGGCGGCGCCCGCGTTCCGCTCGCTGAGCGGATGGGGACGCACCTCGCACAGCAGCTGTCGCGTGCTCGCGCCGCGCAGCGACGCGGAGGTGCTCGACGCGCTGGCGTCACGCAGCACCCGCGCCGGCGTGATCGCGCGCGGTGCGGGGCGCAGCTACGGGGATGCGGCTCAGAACGGCGGCGGCACCGTACTCGACATGACCGCGCTCGATCGTGTCGTCTCGATCGACGCCGACAGGCTGCTTGTCACCGCACAGGCCGGTGCGACGATCGCTCAGCTGATGGCGCGCCTCGCCGCGCATGGCCTGACGCTTCCGGTCCTCCCGGGCACGCGCCACGTGACGCTCGCGGGAGCGATTGCGAGCGATATCCACGGCAAGAACCACCACTGCGATGGAGGCTTCGCCCGGCACGTGGCCTCGCTCTCGCTGTGCACGCCCGCGGGTGAGGTCATGGAGCTCACGCCAGACAACGACCCAGACCTGTTCTACGCGACGTTGGGAGGCATGGGCCTGACGGGTGTGATTGTCGAGGCCACCGTGCGTGTCGAGCCGCTGTCCTCCCCGTGGGTGCTCGCAGACACGGACCGCACCGACGGCCTCGAGCAGACGCTGACGCTGATGAGCGGCGAGGAGCGCCATCGTTACTCGGTGGCGTGGCTCGACCTGCTGGCGGAGGGCACGAAGATGGGCCGCGCGATCGTCAGCCGCGCCGACCCGCTGCCCGCCGACGGGCTCACCCCGCCGGTGCGCAGGCGCCGCGTCGCCGCAGCGGGATACCCGGGCGTGCTGTCGCGCCGCCCGGTGCTCGAGGTCCCACGCGGCTTCCCCGCCGCGTTGTTGCGCCCGTCGAGCGTACGCCCGCTCAACGCGCTGCACTGGTCCGCGGCGCCACAGCGTGAGCGTGGCCGTCCGTTGGCGCTCGCGCCGTACTTCTTCCCTTTGGATGTCCTCGGCAGATGGAACAGGCTCTACGGCTCGGCTGGCTTGATCCAGTATCAGTTCGCGATCCCCACCGGCGCCCAGGACGCCCTCGAGCGTTGCTTTGGGCTGATCCGGACCCGTCGCCTGCCTGTGTATCTCGCGGTGTTCAAGCGCATGGGCGCGGCTTTCGGCGGACCGCTCTCGTTCCCGCTGGAAGGCTGGACGCTCGCGCTCGACATACCGGCTGCGGCGCCAGGTCTGCACGCGGCGCTCGAGGAGTTCGATGAGCTGGTCGCAGGCGCGGGCGGGCGCGTGTACCTGACGAAGGATGCCCGCCTGGGCCGCGCTGCGTTGAGCACGATGTATCCCCAGCTCGATCGCTTCCACGCACAGCGTGCAAGAGTCGATCCACACGGCGTCCTGCGCTCGGATCTCGCCTTGCGTCTCGGTCTTTGCGGTGCGAGCGTATGAGCCGAGGCTCCGGCTCCGGCGGGCGCCGCGTGCTCGTTCTCGGCGGCAGCTCTGAGATCGCGCTGGCGATCGTGCGCGAGCTGCAGTCCCAGAGCCCGCGCGAGGTCGCACTCGTGGGGCGTGACGCCGCCGCGCTCGGCGCCGCGGCCGCGGCGCTCGGCGCGGCCGGGTGCCAGCGCGTGCTCACGTTCGAGCTCGATGCGCTGGATCTCAGTCGCCACGAGCAGGTGCTGAAGCAGGCATTCCAGGAGCTGGGCGGCGCCGACATCGTGATCCTCGCCGTCGGCGTGCTCGGCGAGCGCGGTGGCCTGCCGGCGGACATCCCCGCGGCAGTGGCTGTGCTGCAAGTCAACCTCGTGGGAGCTGGCTCGCTGCTGATGTACGCGGCGCGAGAGCTGTGCGGCGCGCGAGGGGGAACGCTCGTGGTGCTGTCGTCGGTGGCGGCCGAGCGCCCGCGGCGGGCGAACGTCGTCTACGGAGCATCCAAGGCGGGCCTCGACTCACTCGCGCAGGGGCTCGGGGATGCGCTCCACGAGCACGATGTGCGTGTGCTGGTGGTTCGACCAGGGTTCGTCAGGACGAAGATGACGCAAGGGCTCGACGCGGCGCCCCTGGCGAGCACTCCACAAGCCGTCGCCGCGGTCACAGTCGACGCGCTCGATCGCGGCGCACACACCGTATGGGCGCCCCGTTCCCTACGCTGGCTGATGTTCATCATGAAACTCGTTCCCCGTCGTCTGTTTCGCACGATCAAGCAATGAACGCGACGCGCCCATCGGGGCAGACACCCACCGAGCTCGCGCCGCCCCCGGCTGATATCGCCGCGCTACGCACGCGACGCCGCCAGGCGCGGCGCAGACGCAGGCTTGCACGGGTGGACGTCGGGCTCGGCGTGGCAGCCGCGACGGTGCTTCTGATCGCCAGCCCGGGCCTTGCCATAACCGGACTGGTCGCTGTGCTCGTGCTCGCCGTGTGCCTGATCTCGATCCTGGCGCAGCGGCGCCTGCGCCGGCGCGCAGCCAACGCGCCTCGGGCTCGGCGCCGCTCCGGCGGCGGTGTGGGCCCCATAAGCTGAAAACGATCTCATAAATGTGACAGCTCTCACTCGTCGCTGATATTGAACTTAAGGCCGTGGTCAATGCTTGAGGCCATGTCTGGCGCAGGCAAGCGACCGATCGCCCGGCGGCTGATGGTGGTCCTCACCGCGATCATCGTCGCCGGCGCGGTCATGGGCGCCACGCTCGACGCCGATCCCGGTCCGGCGCGGCGAGCGTCCGCACGGCTGGCCGCCG
Organism: Solirubrobacteraceae bacterium; assembly: GCA_049513255.1. GTDB lineage: Bacteria > Actinomycetota > Thermoleophilia > Solirubrobacterales > Solirubrobacteraceae > Palsa-744. Next base: position 291,971 of record JBEKWH010000002.1, on the reverse strand, counting down.
CGAGCGGTGCGCCGGCGAGCGGTCTGCCAGGCGTGGCCTCGCGCGCCGCGTCCTCCGCGTGCGGGTCGGCGAGCGCGGCCACGATCGCGAGTGTCGACGGCGTCGTGGCGCAGGGCATCTACGCGGGTGAGGTGCACAGCCGCGAGGTGAGTGCGGACATCGCGCACGTCACAGGCTCGCAAGCGCTCCTCAGCGCATTGGCGAGCAACAACGGAGTGGCGGTTTACGCCGCTGTGCACGCGATCGTCTATGCCCCTCACTGGCACATCGTGCGGCTACGCGTCGTAAAGGCAGGCCGTGTCATCGCTGACGTCGGCGGACCAGATGTGATCGCGCCGGTCTCTGGTGCGCTGAGGTGGAGGGGCAGGACGATCGGCACGTACGTGATGTCCGTGCAGGACGACATCGGCTACGTGAAGCTGGTGAGCCGGTTCATCGGCGTTCCGGTTGACCTTTACCGCAACGGCTCGTTTCTCATGGGAACGCTCCGGCCCGCGCCGTCCATCGTGAGCGCCGGCGCGCCTGTCGACGTGGGGGGCGCTACCTATTGGGCGCAGATGCTGAGCGCGGGTGCGTTCCCCAGCGGCGCTCTCCGTGTCGCGTTGCTCGTGCCCACTCCCTCGTCCACTGCCTCGGCCGCGAGTTGCGCTTCGGTACGGCTCGCGGCGTGGGGCAGCATCGCGATGCACATCGCGGCCCGCTTCAAGCCACTGCAGACGCACTACCAGGATCTGGTGGACGTGCTGCATGGCACCACCGGTGGGCCCGCCTACGTGCTCTCCGGCGCGACGCGAATCGCAGGAGGCGCAGTGCCCGCGCGGCTTCCGCGCCATGGGATCGTGAGATATGGCGGGCGCTCGTGGTCGGTCTTCTCGTGGGAGCCGGTCTCGCCGGCACGGGTCTACTTCCTGACGCCGCTGTCGTGAGCGCGACGTTCGGCATGCGCCCGAGCGTGTATCGGCGCAGGCGCATGGGCGCGCTCGTATTCCTCGTCGCGCTCATACTCGTGGCAGCCGTCCTCGGCCCAAGCCTCGGTCGATCAGAACCAAGCGGCGCGCACGGTGCGCCCGCCGCCGCGCACGGCGTCCACACACGGCGCGCGGTGCCCCCACCGGCACCGGCGCCCACGCGCCCGGCGCCCGCGCCCCAGCCGTCACGGTTGCTGGTGAGCATGCCCGCGGCCACGACGACGGGCTGGAGCATCGTCGCGGAGGTTCGCGGGCAACCAGCGGCGTGGCTCGCCCAGCGCGCCGGCGTGACACTCATGCGCTTTAAGCAGCGGCTCCTGCATCTCAACCTCCACGCCGGCTCGCTGGACGGCGGCGTGTCCGGCTGGACGTACGGCGATCAGATCACGCCGCGCGAGATCCACCTCATCGTTGCGGCGTTCAACGGTGGCTTCAAGCTCAGCTACCCGAACGTGGGGTTCATGTCGGGCGGCCACGTCGCGGTGCCACTCAAGCCCGGGCTCGCGTCGATCGTCACCTATACCGACGGCACCACCGATATCGGGGCGTGGCACGCCGGCGTTCCGAGCGCTCACCAGTCGGTCTTCTCGGTCCTGCAGAACCAGCAGCTGCTTGTCGATCGTGGCTTGCCCGCCGTCAGCACAGCAGGCTGCGTGATCGCATGCTGGGGAGGAACCGTCGAAGGGCGGATGGCCGTGGCTCGCTCCGGTCTCGGGGTCACCTCCGGCGGACAGCTCGTGTGGGCCGCGGGCGAGCGGCTGCTGCCCAGCGAACTCGCCGCTGCGCTCGTCGATGCCGGCGCCGTGCGCGCGATCGAGCTCGACATCAACCCCGACTGGGTCGCGGGCTACCTCTATATCCATCATCCCAGCGGTCCGGCCCCGACGCCGGTCGTGCCCGGCCAGCTCGGGATCGCCGGCGAGCTGCTCGAACCGGACACGCGCGACTTCCTGACGATCGTCGCCAACTGAGTTTGCACCCTTCGGGCAGGCCGATTGCCCGCCGCGGCCGGCATCTTGTACGCCCGCTCGGACGCCGGCTTCGATTAAGCGTCGAACATTCCCCGCAGTCGACTGGCGAGGGTGCACACTGCCGGCGACGGCCAAAGCTAGTAGGGGGATTTGACTATGACACCGCAGTTCTTGCTCGATGCACCTGTCAGAGATCAGGACGAGGAGACAGCGCGCACACGTCTCGCTGAGCCAACATGGGCGACGGCGGCGGGCGGCGCGCGGATCACGCGTGAAGCCGGGGCCCGGCAACCGCTGGTGGCGGTGGTGGGCCTCGGCCACGCGGGGCTGCCGAGCGCGATCGCGCTGCGCCGCGCGGGCTTTCGGATCGTGGGGATCGACAGCTCCTCGAGTCGGCTGAGCGACATCCGTAGCGGACAGGCCGAGGTCGCCGGCGCAGATCGCAGCGATCTGCGCGCCCATCTGGGCGACGAGGAGTTCGTGCTGACCGACGAGCTCGAGGCAGTTCACGCGGCGGACCGGGTGCTGATCTGCGTGCCCGCCACGGTTGGCGCACAGGGGCATCCGAGCTACGACGCGCTCACCCGCGCGTGCGCCGCGATCGTGAGACACGCGCGTGCCGGCCAGACGCTCGTGTTGACGTCCACCACCCACGTGGGCAGCACGCGCGAGTTGCTGGTCGAGCCGCTCGCCGAGCGCGGACTGTGCGTGGGCGAGGACGTGTTCGTCGCCTTCTCGCCGGAGCGCATCGACGCCGGCACGGCGCCGGACCGTGAGCGGGCGTCGAGCGTGCGCGTCGTCGGTGCCGTGACCGAGACGTGCTTCGCGCACGCCGCGGAGCTGCTGCGTCCGCTCTGCCATGAGCTGCACCGCGTCTCCTCGCCCGCGGCCGCCGAGATGGTCAGGCTGTACGAGAGCAGCTTCCGCGCCGTCAACATCGCGCTCGCGTTTGAGATGGCGGACGCCTGCAGGACCTACTCGCTCGACCCGATCGAGGTCACCGACGCGGCGGCGACAAAGCCGGTTGGCTTCATGGCGCACTATCCCTCCGCGGGGGTCGGCGGTCACTCCGTCGGTGTGGACCCGCAGCAGTTGCTGCAGCCGCTGCGTGAGCGTGGACGCCCGGCAACGTTGACCGAGGAGGCGCTGCGTACCGTCGCGGCTCGCCCGCGCCGCGTCGCCCAGCGAGCGCACGAGCTGCTGCTGCGCTCCGGCGCGCACCTGCGCGACGTGCGTGTGCTCGTCGTGGGGGTCACCTACAAGCCGGGCGTCGCCGACTGCACCCACTCACCCGCGGTCGAGATCATCTCGCGCCTGCAGGAGGAGGGCGTGCAGGTCGACTTCCACGACCCGCTCGTGCGGGTGCTGCGAGTCGACGGCGAGCAGATCCACGGCATCGACCCCGACCCGCGCCGCGACGCCTCCGGCTTCGGCCCCGAAGATTACGAGCTCGCGATCGTCGTCGGGATCCAGCCCGGCTACGACTACGGCTGGCTGCGGCGCTGCCCGCAGGTGCTCGACTGCACCTACCGCCAGCGCACCGGCCGCCGCCACTTCCTGCTCTGAGCGGCGGGCGAGAGAACTTGCCGGGACGCGCGGCGGCGGGCCGCGCGTCCCGGTCGGGCCCTACTTGATGAAGAGCATCTCCGAGTACTTCGGCAGCGGCCAGAGGTCATCCGCGACGAGCTTCTCGAGGCGGTCGGCGACTTGGCGCACGTCTTCCATCGCCGGGATCACCGTGTCGCGCATGTAGATCGCCTCCTTCATGATCGAGTCATCCGGGTGGTTCTCGTCGAGGTTCGCGTCCTCGAGCTTGAGCTGCGCGAAGTGCAGCTCCTTGACCAGTGGCTCGATCTCGCCGACGAGCTCCTCCAGGCCGGTGGCCTTCAGTTCGTTGAGGTAGCGCAGGGCCGCCGGCATCAGCATCGTGCGCGCGATCGAGGCCGCGGTCTCGGCCTCGATGTTGATGTTGATGACGTACTGCTCGGTGAACACCTCGTAGCGCGACTCGAGCTCGCGCTTGGAGAGCACCTTGTACTTTTTGAACGTCGCGACGGTCTGTTTGTCGATGAGCCACGGCAGCGCGTCGGGCGTGCTTTTCAGATTTGCAAGCCCACGCTTCTCGGCCTCCTTGTGCCATGCCTCGGAGTAGCCGTCGCCGTCGAAGACGACCTGCTTGTTCGCCGCCCAGACGTCCTTGACGACCGCCGTGACGGCTTTCTCGAGCGTCGCACCAGAGCCTTTGAGGGCGGCTTTGAGCTTGTCGGTCAGATCGTCGACCGATTCGGCGACGATCGTGTTGAGCACCGTGTTGGGGAACGCCGGCGAGGAGCTCGAGCCGAGCGCGCGGAACTCGAACTTGTTGCCGGTGAACGCGAACGGGCTCGTGCGATTGCGGTCGCCGCCGTGCAACGGCAGCTTCGGCAGCACCGGCGTCCCGAGCCCGAGGAACGAGCCGGGCTTGGAGGGCTGCACCTTGCCGGCCTCGATCGCGCCGAACACCTTCTCGAGCTCGGCGCCGAGGAAGATCGAGATGATCGCCGGCGGCGCCTCGTTGGCGCCGAGGCGATGGTCCTGCCCGGCGCTCGCGATCGACGCGCGCAGCAGCGCCTGGTGCTTGTTGACGGCGTGGATCACCGCCGTGCAGAAGAACAGGAACTGGAGGTTCTCGGCGGGCGTGTCACCCGGGTCGAGCAGGTTCAGGCCGGTGTCGGTGCCCATCGACCAGTTGTTGTGCTTGCCCGAGCCGTTGACACCGGCGAACGGCTTCTCGTGCAGCAGGCAGATCAGCCCGTAGCGACGGGCCGTGTTCTGCATGATCTGCATCGTGATCATCTGGTGGTCCGCGCCGACGTTCGAGTTCTCGAAGATCGGCGCCACCTCGTACTGGTTGGGGGCGACCTCGTTGTGGCGCGTCTTGATCGGCACGCCGAGCTTGGCGAGCTCGAGCTCGACCTCGAGCATGTACGCGAGGATTCGCTCGGGGATCGAGCCGAAGTAGTGATCGTCGAGCTCGTGGCCCTTGGGTGGCTTGGCGCCGAACAGCGTGCGCCCGGTGGTGAGCAGGTCGGGGCGCTCGAAGTAGTACTGCTCGTCGATCAGGAAGTACTCCTGCTCGCAGCCGATCGTCGTGAACACGCGCGCGGCGCCGTCGACGCCGAGCAGGTCCAGCGCGCGGATGGCGGCGCCGGAGAGCGCGTCCATCGAGCGCAGCAACGGGATCTTGTGGTCGAGCGCCTCACCGGTCCAGGACGTGAACGCGGTGGGGATGCACAGCAGCGCGCCGTTGGGGTTCTCGAGGATGAACGCGGGGCTCGTCGGGTCCCACGCGGTGTATCCGCGTGCCTCGAACGTCGCGCGGATGCCGCCGGTGGGGAACGAGGAGGCGTCGGGCTCGCCCTGGATCAGCTCCTTGCCGGAGAACTCCGCGATCGCGGTGCCGTCGCCCGCGGGGCCGTAGAACGAGTCGTGCTTCTCGGCGGTTGAGCCCGTCAGCGGCTGGAACCAGTGCGTGTAGTGCGTGGCGCCTTTCTCCATCGCCCATTCCTTCATCGCCTGTGCGACCGCGTCGGCGAGCGAGGTGTCGAGGGCCTCGCCGCGCGCGAGTGTCCGCTGCAGCGCCTTATAGACGTGCTTGGGCAGGCGGTGGCGCTGCAGCGCCGGAGAGAAGACGTTGGCTCCGAAGACCTGGTTGTCCGCGATCGTCAGGTCGGGCGACCCGAGCGCGGCTCCGTTGGCGCTCCACTGCGCGGCGGTGACATTCTGCTGACGGGTCCTAGGCATGGTCGGGGTCGATTCCTCCTGAAAGAAAGGGTGTGATGCGCCAGCTCCGGCATGCGAAGCCGAACGCAATCGTAGTCCCAACCTGGCCGAAGGGGATCACCCAATGGCGAAATCGGAGGGGCCGATCTTTCGACAGCCGGCCAAACGGGTAGCCGGCGTCCGGACGTTCTACGGACTGGCGGGGAACGCGCCCGCTTCGACGCGGCCGGTCGCCGGGTTGACGTGGGTGAGCTTGGGGGCCGACGCGATGTCGACTGCGAACTGCCCCTGCACCGGAGCGCCGGAGGCCAGTCGCGCTTTGGCCTTGCCGGAGAGCCCGGCGGCGACGGTGTACTGGACCGTGTAGCTGCCGGCCTTGACGGGCACCACGCGCCAGACGAACGTGCGGGTCTTGCCCGGCGCGAGCGCGCCGAGCGCCCAGGTGTTGACGTATGCCGTCTGGCCGCCTCCAGGCGGGCTGACCTGCTCGCTTTCTACCGGCGGCGAGGCGACCGTACCGGGGCCCCGTTCGATCGCCCATACGGGGCGCTTGTCGGCAGCCAGTCCGGGATAGGTCGAGGTGTAGTCGAACGAGTTGATCGTGACGGCCACGTCGGGCACCGTACGGGTGCCGGCGTTTTCCACCTCCAGCGCGAAGCGTGTCTGGCGTGCGATCGACTGCGCGCTCGGGAAGCTGGCGTGGACGACCTTCATCGCGAACGTGCCCGCCGGTTCGCTCGCGTCCTGGCGGGCGCCGCCGCCGCAGCCGGCGATCAGCAGTGCGCACGCGCAGGGCGCCAGCGCGGACGTCCGCGGCGCCCGCCGGGGGACGTCACGAGCGCGATGCGACACCACGCTGAAGCCTTTGCGCCCTCCCCTCACGATCGCGCCACGATACCAGCGGGACTGGCGTGCCGTCACGGCCTTGGCGGGCGCGCTCGCCAACCACCAACGGCGTGCCGGTGGCGCATCGCGTAGAGTTTGCGGACCACTGATCGCGACCCGAGGAGGGGCAGGGAGAGATGGTACGAAACGTTGCCGAGCCGGTGTTTGGCACCGCGAGGCACGTGCTCGAGGAATTCGGGGACATGATGATCCTCACCGGTCGGACCATCTGGTCTGCCCTGCGGCCCCCGTATCCCTATGGCGGGGAGCTCGTCTCCCAGTTCCTGTTCACGCTGCGTCTCGTGTGGTTCCCGCTGCTGATCTCGACCGTGGCGATCAACTACGGCGCGCCGGGCTTGCAGGCGGCGGACTTCCTCAGGATCTTCGGCGCGCTCGATCGTCTCGGCGGCTTCTTCGTCCTCGCGGCGATCCGCGAAATCGGCCCACTGATCACCTCGATCGTGCTCGCGGGCGTCGCCGGCACGGCGATCACCGCGGACCTGGGGGCGCGCAAGGTGCGCGAGGAGCTCGACGCGCTGCAGGTTCTCGGCGTGGACCCCGTCAAGAACCTCGTCGTCCCGCGCTTCCTCGCGCTGATGGTCGTCACCGGCCTGTTCGACATCTACGCGCTGCTGTTCGGCATCTTCGGCGGGATCCTCGCGGCGCTCGCGAACGACCAGCCGCTGGGGCCGTTCTGGGGCACGCTGTTCGCCAACGCGTCCGTCACCGACCTATGGGGCTCGGTGCTGAAGACGACGGTCTTCGGCGCGATCATCGCAATCGTGTGCTGCTACAAGGGCATGACCGCCTCCGGCGGCGCCGAGGGCGTCGGGCGCGCGGTCAACGAGGCGGTCGTGATCGCGTTCCTCGGCATCGGCGCGTTCAACTACGTCTTCACGCAGACGCTGCTCGCCACGCACCCGCAAATCCTGGTGATCAAGTGAACGAACTGCTTGCGATGCCGCGCGAATGGCTCGCCGCCGGCGGCGAAATCGGCCGCTTCACGGGCACGATCGTGCGCGACGTGTGGAGCCTGCGCGTGTTCCGGTTCTTCGGCGAGTCGCTGCGCCAGGCGGGGATCCTGATCGTCGGCTCGACGCTCGTCATCTGGTCGCTCGTGTTCATCACCGGCCTCGGGCCATGCGGGATCGAGGCGGCCTACTTCAACCAGTCGACCGGCACGCCCAACTACGCGGGCGTGTTCGCTGCGTGGTGCAACCTGCGCGAGGCCGTGCCCTATGCGTTCGGCTACATGATGGCCGCGAAGGTCGGCACCGGGATCGTCGCCGAGCTCGGCGCGATGCGCATCTCCGAGGAGATCGACGCGCTCGAGGTGATGGGCGTGGACTCGATGGTGTTCCTGTGCGCCACGCGCATGCTGGCCGCGTGGATCGTGCTGCCGTTCATGTACATAGGCGCGATCGGCGTGGCGTTCCTGGCGTCATACATCGCCGTCGTCGACCAGATCGGATTCACGTCCAGTGGGGGGTATCTGCTGATCTTCTGGCAATTCCAGAATCCCACGGACTTCCTGTTCAGCGTGATCAAGGGCATGACGATGGCCACTGCGATCGTGCTCGTGGCCTGTTACTACGGCTACAACGCCAGTGGCGGGCCCGTAGGGGTGGGCAAGGCGACCGCGAAGTCGATGGTGCTAAACCTGATCCTCGTGAACTTGATCGGCATGCTCGGCACCGAGGTGTTCTGGGGCACCAACCCACGAGCCCCGATCGGAGGCTGACGTGGCGGCGGAGCAGCCCGCGCGTGGTGCGGGCGCAAGCGCATCGTCCCCGAAGGGGGAGGCGGATGAGTACGAGTTCCACACCGGGATCATCCGCCCGTCGAACGCCCCCGACGCGATCGAGTTCATCGACGTGCACAAGTCGTTCGGGCGCAACCACGTGCTGCGCGGTCTGAACATGGGCCTGCCCGAGGGCAAGATCTCGATGATCATCGGCCCGTCGGGCACCGGCAAGTCGGTCTGCATCAAGCACATCGTCGGCCTGCTGTATCCCGACGAGGGCGACGTGCTCGTGCACGGGCAGTCGATCCCGAGCCTGCCCGACGCGCAGCTGTTCGACCTGCGCCGGAAGTTCGGCGTGCTGTTCCAGGACGGCGCCCTGTTTGGCTCGCTGAACCTCTACGACAACGTCGCGTTCCCGCTGCGTCAGCACACCGAGAAGGGCGAGGACGAGATCGCCGAAATCGTCAACCGGCGGATGCGCGAGGTCGGCCTGGGGGGCGAGGGCGGGAAGATGCCCAACGAGCTCTCCGGCGGGATGCGCAAGCGCGCGGGCTTCGCGCGGGCGCTCGTGCTCGATCCCGAAATCGTGCTGTTCGACGAGCCCGACTCGGGACTTGATCCTGTGCGCACGGCGCTGCTGTGCGAGCTGATCAAGGAGGTCCACGCCGAGCACGGCGGCTGCTACGTGGTGATCACGCACGACATCATGAGCGCGCGGCGCGTCGCCGAGCACATCTCGGTCCTGTGGAAGGGACGGATCGTCGAATCCGGCCCCGCGGAGGAGCTGTTCGCCTCCGAGAACCCGTTCGTGCGCCAGTTCCTCTCAGGCGAATCGGCTGGCCCTCTAGGGATGGAGTGAAGCCGGCGTCGCATCGTCGTCGCCGTGCGGGTCGCTGCGATCCCCGGCCCGGTTAGCCTTTCTCTGTGAACGCCTCACGACTCCTGTCGGCCCTCGCGGGCGGTGCGGCCCGGCGGCCGCGGCTGGTGCTCGCGATCGCGGTGGTGCTCGGGCTGGGCGCCGCCGGGCTGGCGCTGCGGCTGCGCCCGACCGCGGCCACGAGCACGCTCGTGTCCAGCTCCAGCTCTGAGTATCAGGCGACGCAGCGCTTCTACCGCAGCTTTGGGGAAGAGCCGATCGCGGTGCTGGTGAAGGGCAACCTGCAGCAGCTCGTGCTGAGCTCTGACTTGGAGCGGCTGCTCGGCCTGGAGGGCTGCCTGTCGGGCAACGTGCCGACGCAGGCGCTCGCGTCCGAGGGTGGGGTCAATGGGCCGTGCGGGCGGCTCGCGCGTGCCAAGACGGTCAAGGTCGTGTTCGGGCCGGGCACATTCCTCAACGAGGCGGCCGAACAGATCAACAAACAGCTCGCGCTCGAGACGCGCCAGGCCGAAGCCCAGGCCAAGCAGGCCGAAAGCTCGGTCTACCGTGCGGCGCTCGCGCGCGGGCTGCCGGCCGCACAGGCCCGCACGCTTGGGCGGCAGGCGAGCAAGGTCATTCTCGCGGGATTCAAGTCGAGCCTCGTGACGCAGGCGCTCGAACACGGACTGGAAGCGCTGCCGAGCATCGAAGACGCGAGCTTCGTCTCGAACGTGGTGTTCGACTCGACCAAGCCCGCCGGCACCCCCAAGTCGCGCTTCGCCTACCTGTTCCCCAGCCCTGACGCCGCGCTCGTGTCCGTGCGCATGAAGGCGGGGCTCTCCGAAGCGGCGAGGATCCGCACGATCGCGCTGATCCGCGAGGCGGTGCAGATGCCGCAGTGGCATCTGACCCACGGGGAGAGCTATCTCGTCACCGGCGAGCCGGTGATCGTCTCGGATCTGACGAGCTCGATCAGCCACTCGATCGAGCTGCTGCTGATAGCGGTGCTGCTGGTGATGGCCGGCACGCTCGGCCTCGTGTTCTTCGGCCGCCCAAGACTGCTGCCGCTGGCGCTCGCGCTGCTCGCGGCCGCGCTCACGTTCGGCGCGCTGTCAGCGGTGGGCGCGTCGCTGACGATGGCCTCGATCGCGGTGCTGCCCGTGCTGGTGGGGCTCGCGGTCGACTACGCGATCCAGTTCCAGGCGCGCGTGGAGGAGGAGCTCGAGCGCGGCGAGGCGGCGCAGCCCGGTGTGCCAATCGACGGCCCATCGGTCGTGCGCCGCGCGGCAGCGGCCGGTGCGCCGACGATCGCGACGGCCGGCGCCGCCAGCGCTGCCGCGATGCTCGTGCTGCTGCTGTCACCCGTGCCGATGGTCCGCGGCTTCGGCGTGCTGCTCGTGCTCGGTGTGGCGATCGCGCTGCTGTGCGCGCTGACGGCCGGCGCCGCGGTCATCTCGCTCACGGCGGGCGGCCTCGCCACGGGCGGCGGGCGTGTCGGCGCGCTGACGGAAGGTCCGCTGGCGGCCGCATGGCGGGGTGCGCGCGAGCTGCTGGCGGACAACCCGCTCACGCGCCTGGTCACGCACGCCGCGCTCGTCGGCTCGGTGCGACGCCCTGGGCGTGTGTTGTGCATTGGCCTCGCGCTGGCGGCGCTCGGCTGGGGCCTGGACACGCAGACCAAGGTGCAGACCGACATCACAAAGCTCGTTCCGCAGAACCTCGGCTCGCTGCAGAACCTCGACACCGTCGAGCGGATCACCGGCGTGGGCGGCGAAATCGAGCTGATGGTCGAAGGCAACGACCTCACCAAGCCGGCGACGATCGAATGGATGATCGGCTACCAGAAGCAGGTGCTTGCGCGCTTCGGCTACAGCTCAGCGCGAGGCTGCGCGCGGGCGCGCCTGTGCCCGGCCTTCTCACTGCCCGACCTGTTCGAGGGGCAGGTGTCGGGCTCGGCGAGCACGCCAAAGCTCTCGCAGCGCGAGATCAACGGCCTGTTGAGCGTGATCCCGTCGTACTTTTCACAGGACGTGATAACACCCGGCAGGCGCGTGGCGACGCTCGCGTTCGGCATCCGCCTGATGGGGCTCGCCCAGCAGCAGCAGCTGATCGAGCAGATGCGCTCGAGCCTGCATCCTCCGGCCGGGGTGCACGCCAGCCTCGTCGGTCTGTCGGTGCTCGCCGCGCAGTCGGGATCGCAGGTCGCCGACCCGTGGCGGCGGCTGGAGACGCTGCTCGTCGGGCTCGCCGCCGTCGCGCTGGTGCTGCTCGTGGCCTTCCGCGGCGACCGTCGCCGCGCGCTCGTGCCGCTCGTGCCGATCGTGCTCGCGACCGGCTGGTCGGCGCTGATCCTGTTCGCGGTGAGGGTGCCGCTGAACCCGATGTCGGTCACGCTCGGCGCGCTCGTGATCGCGATCTCGACCGAGTTCAGCGTGCTGCTGTCGGAGCGCCACCGCCAGGAGAAGCTCGCCGGCTACGACACGGTCGAGGCGCTGCGCCGCAGCTACCGCCGCACCGGCGCCGCAGTGGCCGCGTCCGGGGCGACCGCGATCGCGGGCTTCGGCGTGCTGGTGCTCTCGGACATCACGATGCTGCGCGACTTCGGCCTGGTGACGCTGATCGACCTGAGCGTGTCGCTCGTGGGTGTGCTCGTCGCGCTTCCCGCGACGCTCGTGATCGCGGACGCCGCCGCCGCATCGTCCCCGGAGGGGGAAGGCGGTGCGCGCAAGCGTCCCGCGCGCGTGAGGCGACGCGCGCGTCAGGCGTGGGTCAGGCCGTGAGCCCGCCGGAGCCGCCCGTCTCACCCGAGCCGCCCCCGCCACCCGAGCCGCCCGCCCGATATCGGTGGGGCGGGGTGCAGGAAGCGACGACGGCAGGTGCGTTTGGAGCGCCGCGCAGCCGGCTGAAGGCGCGCAGCCCGCGATACGGGCGCTACGCGGGCCTGCTCGGGGTCGTGCTGCTGGTGGCGATCGTGGTCAGCTCGCTGCTCGTACACCGCGCGGGCCTGACCGGGATCGCGCCCGGCCAGAAGGTCGCGCCGTTCGCGGTGCCGTTGGCGCTGGGCAACCTCAACGGTGCGGCGGACGTCGCCACGCACGCCAACCAGGGCGTGGAAGGACGCGTGCCGGCATGCGCCGAGCGTGGAGCGCAGATCCTGAACGTGTGCCAGCTCTACGAACAGGGACCGGTGGTGCTCGCGTTCTTCGTGGACGCGGGCTCGTGTACTCAGGTCCTCGGCGAGATGCAGGCGCTCGTGCCTGAGTTCCCGACCGTCCGTTTCGCGGCGGTGGCGATCAGGGGCGAACGCGGCCCGGTGCGGCGGCTGGTGCGCATGCTCGGCCTGACGCTGCCTGTCGGCCTCGACCTCGAAGGCGGCGCAGCGGCTCGTTACAAAGTCTATAGCTGTCCCCAGGTCAACTTCGTCTACCCAGGAGGCGTCGTGCAGAGCAAGGCGCTGCTGTCGAGCCCCACGCTTGCGAGCCTGCGCGCGCGCGTGGGCGAGCTGCTGAGCGCATCGCGTGCGCGCGCGCTGCGGGAGCCGGCTGCGTGAGCAACGCCGCGGACCCCGCTGCAGACGGCGGGCAGTCCGCTGCCGGCTGGTGCGCGCGCGAGATCGAGGAGGAGCTGCCAGGATTGCGCGTGCTCGTCGGCGAGGCGCTGCACACCCGCCGCCAACCGCTGACCGGAGACTCCCCTGCGGAGATCCGCTCGCGCCTACGCGAACTGTCCAACCGCTTTCGCGGCGCCCGCGCGGTAAGCGTCCGCCGCGAGCCGGTGCCGGCGGCCTACCGCGTGTTCTTCCGCCAGATCGGTCTCGATCCCGACGTCATGCGCACGCCGATCGAGGCGGCCGTGATGGAGCGGATGCTGCGCGGTGGCTTCCTCCCATCGGGTCTGCTCGCGGACGTGCTGCTGATCGCGCTGCTGGACACCGGCGTGCCGGTGTGGGCGCTCGACTCGGAGTCGCTGCACGGCCAGCTGGGCATCCGCGCCAGTGGCGAGGGCGAGCCCCTGGGCCGCTCCGCGGACGCTCCGCCGCTGCCGGGCGGGCGGCTGGTCGTAGCGGACTCCTCGGCAGCGCTCGCGGTCCTGTTTGGCGAGCTCGCGCACGGGCACGAGCCGCGCGCGGGGAGCACACGGCTGACGCTGTTTGCCGTGCAGGTGGATGGTGTGCCGGCGCTGTATGCGCAGGAGGCGTTGTGGACGTGCCGCGCCGCGCTCGAACAGCTCTAGCTGCGTCATCGCACGCACACGCGCTGGTAGAATTGCGGTCTGCCGGAGAGGAGGCGGGTGTGACCTACCACGAGCAGCAACTGAGCGATCGAGAAGGCCCGGTTCAGGCGCTGTTCGATGCTGGAGGTTGCGACCGTTCTGGCTGGGAGCTTGCGAGCGCTGCTCGCGTGCTCCCCGACGGGGTCGGCGAGCGCGCCGCCAGGGCCTCCCTGCGAGCGCAGATCGCACGGCTCGAGCGCGAGCGCGCGGCGATCGTCGCCGAGCGCTTCCCGCACACATCCGCGCCCGCCGACGTGCCCGCCCTCAGCAGCGGGCCGACGCTGCTCGATCTCGGACAGCTCGAGCGTGTGCGCGACCAGCTCGCCGCCGCCGTAGGAGAGCTGCGCGCGAGCGTGCGCGAACGCGTCGAGCGCGAGCGCCGCGCGCGCGAGCAGCTCGCGCGCATGGAGCTGGAACCCGGCCGCTACAGGTGGGCGCGACTACCGGTGCGCGACCTCGGTCAGGGGGTATGCGGTGTCTGGGAGGTCCGCCCGCGGCTCGGTCTGATCGGCATGCTCGCCGGCTGGTGGGAGCTCAAGCTGTCGTCAGGCTGTCCGTTAGCCAGGGGGTTGCGGTCCACGCGCGGCCGCGATTCACCGAGGTCAGCATCGCCGCCAGGGTGCGGCGCTGACGCTCGGTCATCGAGCCGATCGTCTTCTTCTCGGACATCGGCACCTGGGCGAGGAACTTGCGACAGCGGGTCTGGCCCCAGCGGCGTTGGCTCATCAGCAGGTCCGCGACGGCCATGCTCTGGGCCTCCCACGGGCATTCGAGGATCACCTCGGCCACGTGCAGCTCGCCAATCGCCACGCGGCGCTTGAGCTCCGCCCGGGCTAGACGAACCTGGTTGGCGCGTTCGAGCGCGCGCATGTGCTGTGGACCGGCAAGGGCAACCGTCGCTGTCGCGTTCATATGGCACTCTCCCCGTTCTCGCCACGAGCCTCGCCCGGCGAAAACGTGCTTGCTGTTGGATATTTCGGATACGCGCCTGCGCGGCCGTGCGAGGTCCGCCGCGATCAATGCGGCTGTCCCACCACGTTGCCCCTCTCCCAACGGCTTGGCGGGGGGCGAACCCCAAAACGGTCTTGCAGAGCGCACGTGGAAGCTATGCCAGGACGGGGTCGGCGGTCAACAGCGCGACCGGCGCTTCGTACGCTAGAAGCGACCTTTTTCGATGCCGGCGAGACTTGTGAAGAAATGGACAAGGAGCTGACGCTCAGCCGCGGCGGCAAGCAAGCGCTCGCGTCAGGCTGCGTCAGGTCCCGGCAGCGGCCCGTGCTCGGATTCGAACTCCGGCTTTACGCGCGCGAACACCTCGAGCGCGCGATCGAGCGTCGCCTGATCGTGCGTGGCCATCACGCTCGTCCGCAACAGCGCGCCGCCCGGCGGTACCGCGGGGTGCAGCGCGCAGTTCGTGAATACGCCGCCGTCGTACAGAGCGCGCCACAGCAGCGCGGCCTTCCAGTCGTCGCCGACGAGGATCGGGACGATCGGCGTGGTGAGGATCTGCAGCGGCGCGTCGGCCGCCGGGCTCGTGCGCACGGGCTCGCCGCCGAGCGTCCGGTAGCCGAGCGCGCGCAGGCCGTCATCGAGGTAGCGCGCGCGCTCGAGCACCGTCGCAAGCAGCGCGGGCCCCTCATCCGAGCGCACGATCCGCAGCGCCGCCAGCGCTGCGCCCAGCGCGGCGGGGACGGCGGAGGCCGTGAACAAGAACGCTCGCGAGGAGATGCGCAGATAGTCGATCACCTCGGCCGGTCCTGCGACGAACCCGCCGCAGGCGGCGAGCGACTTGGAGAACGTGCCCATACGCAGATCGACGCGGTCCTCGACCCCGAGCAGCTCGCTGGCGCCCGCGCCGCGCGCGCCGAGCACGCCCGCGCCGTGCGCCTCGTCGACCATCAGGCGCGCGCCGTAGCGGGCGCACAGCTCCGTGATGTCGACCAGCGGAGCGACGTCGCCCTCCATCGAGAAGACACCGTCGACCACCACCAGCACGCCGCCGCCGTCCTGCTCTGCGCGCTGCAGAGCACGCTCGAGCTTGTCGATGCGGCCATGACGGAACGGTCGCATCTTCGCCTTGGAGATCAGCGCGCCGTCAAGGATCGACGCATGGTCGGCAGAGTCGACGATCACCGTGTCGCCCGGACCGAGCAGCGTGCCGAGCGTGCCGACGTTCGCCTGATGGCCGGTGGTGAACACGATCGCGTCCTCGGTCTCCATCCACTCGGCCAGCTCGCGCTCCAGCTGCAGATGCAGTGGTGTAGTGCCGTTCAGCAGGCGCGAGCCCGTCAGGCCCGTGCCGTATCGGTGCAGCGCATCCTCGGCGCCCTTCATCACGCGCTCGTCGCCGGTCAGCCCGAGGTAGTTGTTCGACGCGAGCATGATCCGCGGCGCGCCCTCCATCTCCACGACCGGCATCGCCGGCGACTCGACGGTGCGGAAGTACGGCATCAGGTCGGCTTCGCGCGCGGCGCGCAGGAGCTCCTCGCGCTCGTGGCCGCGGACCTTTGCGAAGACGTCTACTGAGGTTGGCATATAGGGTTTCGCCGCGATGGCACTTGAGATCAGGCCCGTGCGCGGCGGACGCGAGCTGAGCACGTTCATCAAGTTGCCGTGGCGCCTCTATCGTAACGAGCCCAACTGGGTGGCGCCGTTGTTGACGGATCTGAAGGAGCAGCTGGATCAGCGCAGGAACCCGTTCTTCGAGCACGCCGAGGCGCAGTACTTCCTCGCCTGGCGCGACGGTCGCGCCGTCGGGCGCATCAGCGCCCACATCGATCGCCACCTGCAGGAGTTCCAGGGCAACGACTGGGGACTGTGGGGCTGGTTCGAGTGCGAGCAGGACCCCGAGGCCGCACGCGGGCTGCTGAGCGCCGCCGAGTCGTGGCTGCGCGAGCGCGGCGCGGGCACGATGATCGGCCCGATGAGCTTCACGACCAACGATGAGGCGGGTTTGATGATCGAGGGCTTCGAGCATCCGCCGCTGATCCTCAACCCCTGGCATCACCGCTACTACCAGTCGCTGCTCGAGCAGGACGTGGGCCTGTCGAAGGTGATGGACCTGTACATGTGGAGCCTGCACATCACCGGGCGCGACAAGGTCCACCCGGCGATCTGGGAGATGGCCGCGAAGGTCGAGTCCGAGCATGGGATCGTGTGTCGCAACTTCCGCAAGAAGGACCTGGAGGTGGAGGTTGACCGCTTCCTGGACGTCTACAACGCCGCGTGGGAACGCAACTGGGGATTCGTGCCGCTGACCGAGCGTGAGGTGCGCCACTACGCCAAGAAGCTGAAGCCGATCCTCGACGAGAACTGGGCGATGGTGGCCGAACGCAAGGACACCGGCGAGGTTGTGGGCGCAGCGCTGACGCTGCCCGACTACAACCAGGTGCTGGCCAAGCTGCGCCCACGTGGCCGGCTGTTGCCGTTCGGCTGGCTGACGGCCCTGCGCGCGCGGCGCAAGATCGACGCCGTGTACGTGTTCGCGCTCGGCGTCAAGCCCGCCTACCAGCACACCGGCGTGGCGGCGCGCTTCTACCAGATGCACTTCGACGCTGCCGAACGCACGCCGCAGAAGGGTGGCGAGATGGGCTGGATTCTGGAGATCAACAAGCCGATGAACCGCGCGATGGAGGGCATGGGCGGCAAGATCGTGCGTCGCTATCGCGTGTACGAGCGCGCGCTGTAGACGCGGTCTGAGCGGCCCTCTACACTCCCCAGCGTGAGCGAGTCACCGCAGCCGACCTCGCCGCAGCTCGCGGGCTCGGACGTGGACGCGAGCGACGGCGAGGTGCTCGACGCGCTGCGGGTTCTGGTCGACGAGCCGCGCGCGCTGCACGCGCGGAGCTCGTCAGGCGCGCTGCCGGACGCGCGCCGGCCCGCGGGGCTGGTGATGCCGGCGGTACAGGCCGTGGCGGTGGCCGCGGGCGGGTTCGTCGCTGGAGCCGCGGTCGTCGGGCTCGCGCATCGCCGCCAGCAGCGCTCCGCTGCGCTGGGCAAAGGTCGGGGCGCCGGACGCGCGCTCGCCAAAGGCCGCCGGACCGGTGGGCTCGACTCCCGCCGCGGCGCGGCCAAGGCCGTCGAGCTGGTCCAGATAGTCGGCAGTCGCTCGCTGCTCGTCGACGTACACCTGCTGGGCGGCTCCGGCGATCGCTGAGGCGGCGACGCTGGAGCACGCGGCGGAGCTGCGTGTGCGGGTCACTCCGGCCGGGCCGTTCCGGCTGCCGAGCGGGGGCGGGGGTGACGGTCTGCTGCGCCACCGCGCGGGGGTGCTGGAGCGCCTGCTGCACGATGGCGATCTGCCGGTCGTGGTGCGGGTCGCCCAGCCGGCGCCGGATACGGTGCTGTTCGGCGCGCGCGCAGCGAGCAGACAGGCCGCGGCGTACGGCATTCAGCGGATGCGCTTCGCGCTGGGCGTAGACGAGGATCTGCGCGGGTTCCTGCGCAGGTTCGCGCGCGATCCACTGATCGGGCGCTCGCTGCGCGGGCGCCCGTGGCTGCGCGTGCGACGTCGGCCCGAGCCATTCGAGGCGCTTGCCTGGGCGATCTGCCAGCAGCTGATCGAGTATGAGCACGCGGTCGCGATCGAGCGTCGCGTGGTTGGCGCGCTGGGCCGTCGCGGCGCAGACTGGGATGGCGTGCAGGGCCGCCTGCGGGACCTGCCGGCGGTGGAGGTGCTGGCGGGCACCGCGCCCGCGCTGCTGCAGTCCTTCGACCTGGCCGCTGCGCGCGCGCTCGCGCTGGTGCGCGCCGCGCGCGAGGTCGCGCGCGGGCGCGTGGATCTGCACGGTGACGAGCACGAGCGCGCTTGGCGGCGGCTGCGGGCGATACCGAGCATCGGCTCGTGGACCGTGGAGATGCTCGCCCTTTACGGTCAAGGTCGTCACGACCAGGTGCCTGCAGGGGACCTGACGCTGCTAAAGCTCGTGGGACGGTTGCTCAGCGGTGGCGACCCGCGCGCCCGCGCGCAGGAGCAACAGGTGCGCGACTTCTTCGCCCCGTACGGCGAGTGGGCCGGCCTGGCCGCCACGCACATGCTCTACGGAGCGGTCGCGGGGCCCGCTGGGCAGCTTCTCAGGCGCGCGACTCGCGCGCCTGCTGCGCGCTGAGCGGGATGCTGTAGCGGCGCGAGCGCGGGTCCTGCTCGAGCAGGCCGACCGCGAGCAGCGTCGTCATGTAGCGATGCGTCGTCGATGGGCTCAATTCCAGGCGCCCTGCCACCTCGGTCACGGCCAGCGCCTCTCCGTCGGTGGGGAAGCAGGAGAGCACGAGCAGGCCCAGCAGCAACGACTGCGACAGGCGCGGGCTGGCCGACAGCGCCGGATAGCTCGACGTCAGCGGGCCATCGGCGAGTCCATGCAGGATGCTCGAGACGCCGCCTCCCTGCGAGCGACGGCGTAGGAGCTGATCCACCTGCGCGCGGGTCAACTCGATGGTGATGGCGCTGGCGGTCATATGACTGTCTGTAGGCGCAAATCACGAGCCGGGCGCCTAGGGCGCCCGGCTCGGTCACTGGCGAGACGAAAGCGGGAGCTGGACCTGGCGCGCCATGCATGGCTTACACATGAATCCAGTTTCACGCTCGACGATGATCGCGCGCTCGCAGCAAGCGGGCAAGGGGAAAGTCCAATACTTGACTCTCAAGTGCTCGCTCGAACATCCTCAAGACGCTTGTCGGTGAGCAGCCGATCGGCGGCGCGGCGCACCCTGAGCACGGCCATCGTCGGCGTCGTCACGGCGCCCATCGTCTCGAGCACACGCTGTGCTGTGAGCATCGCTCCCGGCGTGGAGGTCGCCGGCGCGGACAGGTAGAAGCTCGCCATCGCGGCGAGGATCGTGGCGTGCTGCACGCTGTGGGGAAGCAGCTCGGTCGCGCGCATCGCGCGCGCCGCGATCGCGCTCAGGCGGCTGGCCATCTCCTCGGCCGAGGCGTAGTGGTCGATCAGCGAGTGCTGGCCCGCACGGATGTCGGCAGAGCGGTCGATCAGGCTGTCGAGCAGCACATGCAGGGCACCGATCCAGGGGAAGTACGCGCGCTCGGTCGCCGCCGCCTCGCCCGGGCCGAGGGCCGGCTGCGCGGCGGCGGCGATCAGGGCGAAGACGCTCAGCGACGATGCGGCACCGGCGGCGGTCTCCCACCAGCGCAGACCGCTGTCGGTCGGGGTCAGACCGACGGCCCAGTTTGCGAGCGAGCGGCGGCCCGTGCCCGTCGCTCCATGGTTGAGGCTCTGATATCCGACCATCCTCTCCGTCGAGCGCACTGCCGCCTCGGCCACCGCCGCGTGCGACGGCAGGGCGCCGAAGGCAAACCGGCAGGTGTCGATCAGATTTCTCATGTAGCCGTCATCTCGGCTGCCAGCATGATGCTCGTAGTAGTCGGGATGGTCGGCTTCTGGGTCCAGGGCGGTCAGCAGCGCGAGGTGAAGCTGGCGGCCGTTGGCGACCGGGTCTGCGCTCGGCTGCTCGGCGAGCGTGTCGACGTAGTCGTAGGTCGTCTGAAAGGCCACGAGCGCGCGCACGACGCGTTCGCGGTGTGCGCGCGGGACGAGCACCGCGAACGCGGCTGCGCCCTCGAGGTTGCCGCGCTCGCTGCGCTGCGTGCTCAGCGCGTGCCCGCGCAGCTCAGGGTCGGGTATCTGGCGCGCTTGCTTGCGCCAGTGGCGCACCTCGCGTCCGACGAGCGGGAAGACATCGAGCCAGTATCTGGATGCCGCGCCGGCGAACGCACTCGCGAGCGCGAGTTGAGTTCGGGTGGCAGCAACCACCAGAACAGTTTCGTTTGCCTGAGCAGCGATACATAGTCACTCCTGAAGGCTCGCGCGTGCCGGCGCGCGGGCTGCAGCCAGCCCCGGGACCGCGATCACCACCAGCGCGATCGCCGCGAGCAGCGCGAGTGTCACCAGCACTCTGCCCAGCCCGATCGCAAACGGCGCGGGGAAGCCGGTCTCCAGTCGCAGCCAGCGGCTGGCCAGCGCGTGACCGTAGATGCCGGCGACGGCGCCGACGGCACAGCCGGCGCCGAGCACGATCACGCTCTCCAGGAGCAGCGCCCGCCACAGCTGCGCCGTCGCATATCCCTGGATCTTCAGCGACGCGAGCCGCGCCCGCCGCTGCCAGATGGCGGCGCTGAGCGCCGAGGCGACCGCCAGCGCCGCCGCGATCAGCAGCAGCTCGGAGATCTCGCTGAGCGCGTACAGCCCCTGGCGAGAGTCGGCCGCGTACTGCGCCTGGCGTTCGTGGAAGGTCTGGATGCCGAGGCCGGGCCGCGAGCCGATCGCACGTACGACGGCGCGCCGACCCGCCGCTTCGCTGACGCCAGGGCGCAGATTCACCTCGAGCGCCGACGGCCGTGCCGTCTGCCAGTAGCGGCTGTAGTCGCGCGAGCTGAGGATCACGGCGCCGGGCGACCATCCGAGGTTCGTGGTGATCGCCGCCACGCCCAAGCGTACGGTGCCGCTGGGGGTGGGCAGCAAGAAGGATCGGCCGACCGCGAGCCGGCGTTCTTCGGCGAAGCCCTCCGAGATCGTCGCCCAGCCCCCCGCGCTCAGCAGCGCCGTGGCGTGCGCGAGGTTGCCGTGCAGCAGCTGTGTGGCCGGGATCATTGACCTGTCCACCGCGGGCCGGGCGATGATCCACATGCGCCGAGCGCCGACGTCGAGGAACCCTCCCTGGTAGACGCGCACCGACGCTACGCCCGGGGCGCGCGAGATCGCAGCAGTCGCGTCGCCGGCGTTGAACGCGTTCGTGGTCAGGTCGTTGCCGCCGGTCGTCACCCACAGCTGCGCGGTGCCGAGGTATTCCGTGAAGTTGGCGTCCAGGCCGCGGACCAGGTCGGCGCGCGCGCCGCCGATCGCGACGCTCCCGTAGACCGCGAGCGCTGCGATGCCTGCGAGCGCGACCGAGCGGGTGGTGACGGCGCGCAGCTCTGAGACGACCACGATCAGCGAGCTGCTGGGCACGCGTTCGCCGGCCCAGCGCAGCAGGCGCGCGACGGCGGCGAACAGGCTCGGGATCGCGAGCAGCGTCGCCAGCGCGAGCACCATGCCGCCGACGATCGTCAGTCCCGGAGCGGCCAGCACCACCGCGGTGATCAGCACGAGCAGCGCCGCGCTGAGGAGCGACAGCCGCAGCGGGGTTCCGTGCGCGAGCACCTCGCCGCGGCCCGAGCGATCGCGAAACACCGCGTCGGTCGGGCGACCGGGACGTAGGTCGAGCGCGGGCGACAGCGACGCGAGCATCGTCGCGAGCACGCCGCAGCCGACCGCCAGCAGGATCGTCCAGATGTGCAGGGCCTCCTGGGTGCCGATCGGGAAGGCGGTCGTCAGGTACGCGGGTATGCGGTGCAGGAATGCGCGCGAGAGAACATCTCCGAGCAGGACGCCGACGGCCGAAGCCACAACGCCGAGGACGGCTGCTTGAAAGGCCAGCATCACGACGATCTGGCGCCAGTCATAGCCCTGCATGCGCAGGTCCGCCACGAAGCGCCGTCGCTCGGGCACCGTCAGCAGCATCGCGTTGAGCGCCAGCAGGAAGCCGACCATCACGCTGATCGCAGCGAACAGCGTCGTCGACTGGTCGTTCGGCTTGACCGCCTCGGCGAGCAGACGTAGCTCGTCGTCGGCTGCCATCACGCTCACGCGTCCCGCGGCGAGCGTGCGCAGCTCGCCCGTCACGAGGCGAGCAGCGCCGCTGTGCGGCTCGATCAGCACCTGCGTAACGCGTCCCTGCAATCCGGTCAGGGCCTGGGCGTTCGCGAGCGCCGTCACCGCCACAGGGCTCGAAGCGATCACCCCGAACGGCGAGCTTTTCAGCACGGCGGCCACACTGACCGTGTGCTCCGCGCCGAACGCGAGCACGATCACATGATCGCCCGGTTCGGCGCCGATCGCTTCGGCGACACTTGCGGGCAGGATCAGACCGGCCGAGAAGTGGAAGCCGTTCAGCCCAAGGCTCTGCGTGCCGAAACCGCCCAGATGCTCGACCGCAGTCGTCACCCCGAGCAGCTGCACCGACTGGCGTCCGCGCTTGCCGACCACGGCGATGTTCTCGCGAAGCACCGGCGCGGCGACTTTCACCCCGGCAAGGCGGCTGCTCGCGGTGAACAGTCGTTCTTCGAACCCGGCTTGCGAGCGCGCCGCCAGCTGCACCTGCGCGGATCCTACGAGCTCATGGATCAGGTCTTCCGCCGAGCCGGTCAGGCTGGCGTTGGCGACCAGCACCCCGAGCACGAGCGCCACGCCGACCGCGATGCCGCTGCCGGCCAGAAGCTCCTGGACGGCGTGCGAGCGCAAGCGCACCCGATACAGGTGCACCAACATGCTCAGGCGTACCCCCGCGACCGCGGGGTTCAGCGGCCTCTTCACGACGTGGTCGCTGCCAGCTCCGGGTCCATCCCGTCGGCCATGTGACCGTCGCGCAGCGTGTGCACGCGATCGGCGAACGGCGCCGCGTCGAGGTCGTGTGTGACGAGCAGCACGGGGATGCTCCGCTCGTGGCAGATGTCGCGCATCAACGCGAGTATCTCCCGGCTGCGCTTGGAGTCGAGGTTGCCGGTTGGCTCATCGGCGAGCAGCAGGCGCGGCTCGTTGGCAAGCGCACGGGCGATTGCGATCCGCTGTCGCTCACCCATCGACAGCTGCTCAGGTGTGTAGTCGGCCCGCGCGGCCATGCCCACACGCTCCAGCCACGGCATCGCCCGGCGGCGGCCCTCGCGCAGCGTGCAGCCATCGCCGGTGAGCTTGATCGTCGCGTTGTCGAGCGCCGAGGTGTGTGGCATCAGGTGGAAGGCCTGGAACACGAAGCCAACGTCCCTGCGCCTGTAGAGGGCGCTGTCGCGCTCGGACAGATCGCCGAGTGCGCGCCCGTCGAAGGAGACGCTGCCGCTGTCCGGCGTGCTCAGCGCCGCCGCCAGCATCAACAGCGTCGTCTTGCCTGATCCGCTCGGGCCGTACAGCGCCACGAGCTCGCCGCCGGCGACCGTCAGCGACACGCCGTCAACGGCCTTGATCGTCTCCACGTCGGTCGAGTAGTGCTTGACGACCTCACGCAGCTCGAGCGTGCTCACGGCCCGGAACGCTCCGCCTGGGTGCGCCTGCGCCCGGGCAGCTGCACGACGGTGCCTCGCTCTTCGGGGGAGACCACTTCGCCGTCGCCGATCGACATCATCACCCCGACTCCCTGCAGTGCCGCCATCTCCTCGGAGGCCATCAACAGCGTGCCGCCCAGCTCTTGCGCCGCCGAGCGCAGCAGCGCATAGAACCTGTCGCGCTCGCCGAGACTCGGAAGCAGCGCCGGTTCGTCGAGCACCAGCAGCCGCGGCGAGCGAGCCAGTGCGCGCGCGAGCATCACGCGCGCGCGCTCGGTCTGCGACAGCGACGTCGTCAGCTCCTCTGCGCCCGCGGCGATCTCGACGCGGTCGAGCACGTGCATCGCCCGGCGGCGCGCCTCGCGCATCGTCAGCCCCTCGCTCCCGAGCGAGGTGGCCACGTGGTCAACGACGCTCTCGCCTGGGGTCGCACGCCAGTCCGCGGCGGCGATAAACGCGATCTCGCTACGCAGCAGGCGGCCGCGCTCGCTGCCGGGCATCTGTGCGATGTCGCGGCCTTCGAAGCGGATCGTGCCGGAGTCAGGCAGCGCGATCCCGGCTGCCAGGCGCAGCAGCGTCGACTTGCCCGCGCGCCGCGGCCCGTACACGCCGACCGACACGCCGGCGTCGATCTCGAGCGTGACGCGGTCGAGCACGAGTAGTTCGCGGCCGCCGTCTGGATAGCGCTTGCTGACGTTCAGGAAGGAGAGCAGCGGCGTCATCGCAGCGGTGACGCTAGCGGCTGCGTTCCAGGAACTCGTTGATGCGCTGGCGGGTGCGCGAGGCCCAGTTGATCTCGACCTCGAGCTGCGCATAGACGGCGTCGCGCGTGCAGTCCAGGCACAGGGCGGTCCATGAGCGGCCGCGGCCGTCGGTCGGGCTGACGAGCTGGGCCAGCATCAGGCACTCGCGCTCGTACGCGCGAAGCGCCGCCAGCAGCCGGTGCGCGTCCTGTTCGCGCGCGACCGACAGCTTCGCCTGCAGCCCGAGGCGGACCGGCTCGCGCGGGAGCAGTGTCTCCATCCACAACGTCAGTGCCTCCGGGGTCTCCTCCGTCGGGTAGTAGACGAGATGCGTGCGACGGTGGTTGTTGCGCTTGGGCTCGTCGCGAGAGACCGCAAGTCCGGTCTTCTCGAGCTGCTCGAGCAGCCTGTAGACATCGTTGGTGTCGACCCGCCAGGTCTCACCGAGTCGCGCGGCGAGACGGTTTGCGAGATCGCCACCATGCCCCGGACGTTCGAGCAGCAGTCCGAGCAACGCGCCGCGCAGCGGCGTCGAAGGACCCCGCATCCACCTTGTCTTCTCTGGGCTCACGCTCGCCATCATTCCTCACTCAGCACATGTCAGCTGGCCCTACAGACAATACACCACCGAACGACCGGATACCGAATCGTTCCGACATCCTGTCGCCGGGCTTCGGCGACCGATTCGCGGCACTCACATCACGAGCACGGCCGCCCCGCTGAAGCGCCCGGCGCGAAGATCCGCGAGCGCCTCGTTGGCGCGCTCGAGCGGATAGGTCGTGACGTGAGTCTTGACGCCGGCTCGCGGCGCGAGCGCCAGCAGCTCTTCGCCGTCGCGGCGGGTGAGGTTGGCGACCGAGCGCAGCGCCCGCTCCTCCCACAGGATGCTGTAGGGGAAGGAGGGGATGTCGCTCATGTGGATGCCACCGCACACGACCGTCCCACCGGGCACGACCGCGCGCAGCGCGAGCGGCACGAGCGGTCCCACCGGAGCGAAGATGATCGCCGCGTCGAGCAGCTGCGGCGGCGGCTCCTCGGATGAGCCGGCCCAGATGGCGCCGAGCTTGCGTGCGAAGTCCTGCGCCCGATCATCTCCGGGTCGCGTGAACGCGTACACCTCGCGTCCCTGCCAGGTGCAGATCTGGGTGAGGATGTGCGCGGCGTCGCCGAAGCCGTAGAAGCCGACCCGGTGAGCGTCGCCGCACATCCGCAGCGCCCTGTAGCCGATCAGTCCGGCGCACAGCAGTGGAGCCGCCTGCTCGCTGGTGTAGTCCGGTGGGATCGGGAAGCAGTAGCGCTCGTCGGCGACGACGTACTCGGCGTAGCCGCCGTCGAGGTCGCGCCCGGTGAAGCGCGCATTCGGGCACAGGTTCTCGCGCTCGCTCGTGCAGTAGGCGCAGTCGCCGTCGGTCCAGCCCAGCCACGGGACGCCGACGCGGCGCTCGCCGTCGGCCTCGTAGCGCGTGGCTCCCTCACCGCGCGCCTGCACCGTTGCGACGATCTGGTGTCCGATGATGCGCGGCGGCGAGGCGATCTCGACCTCGCCATCGAGCAGGTGCAGGTCGGTGCGGCACACCCCGCATGCCTGGACACGCAGGAGCAGCTGGCCGGGGCCCGGCTTGGGGATCGGCCGCTGCACCGCCCGCAGCGGTCGCCCGACCTCCTCGAAGACCATCGCCCGCATGGTTCCCGCTGGTGTGGCCTGCGCCATGGTCAGATCAGTGAAGCAAGAGCGTGTGCGCGGCGACTCAGCCGAAGAACAGCTCGGCGGTCTCGTACAGCTCGGGGTCCAGCAGCTTGGGCTCGCGCAGCGCATCCTCGAGCGCCACCTCGACGATCTCGCTGCCGCGTGCGGCGACCATCGAGCCGAAGCGCCCGGCTGCCGCGGCGTCCATCGCCGCCACGCCGAGTCGCGTTGCGAGGACGCGGTCGAACGCCACCGGCGTACCGCCGCGCTGCACGTGGCCGAGGATCGTGACGCGGGTCTCGAAGCCTGTGCGCCGCTCGATCTCGCCCTCGAGCGTCACGCCGATCCCCCCGAGCCGCGCGTGCCCGAAGGCGTCCGTGCCCGTGCCCTCGAGGGTCTGCAGCGTTCCCTCGCGCGGCGTTGCCCCCTCGGCGACGACGACGATCGAGAAGCTGCGGCCGCTTTCGTGGCGGTGGCGCAGATGCGCGACGACCTCCTCGATGTCGAACGGCCGCTCGGGTACGAGGATCGCGTCGGCCCCGCCGGCCATGCCCGCGTAGGTCGCGATCCAGCCGGCGTGCCGCCCCATGACCTCGACGACCATCACCCGGTTGTGGGACTCCGCGGTCGTGCGCAGGCGGTCGATTGCGTCGGTGACGATCTGCACAGCCGTCTGAAAGCCGACCGTCACGTCGGTGCCTGCGAGGTCGTCGTCGATCGTCTTGGGCACGCCGACGACGGGCACGCCATCGCGGTGCAGCCGCAGCGCGACGCCGAGGGTGTCCTCGCCGCCGATCGGTATCAGCGCGTCCACGCCGCGCTGCTCCAGCGCACGCCGAACCAGCGCCGTGCCATCGCCACCGTCGGTGTAGGGGTTGGTTCGCGAGGTGCCCAGGATCGTGCCCCCGAGCGGCAGGATGCCGGCGGTGTTCTGCAGCGTCAGCGCGATCGCGTCATCCTCGAGCACGCCCGCCCAGCCGCGGCGAAACCCGAGGAAGTCATGCCCTTCGGTCAGACCCCGCCTCACGACCGCGCGGATGACCCCGTTCAATCCCGGACAGTCGCCACCTCCGGTCAGTAGTCCGATGCACGCCACCGGCTTAGTCTACGAGGCTGCGCTCGTCTCGTGTAAGGCGCCCCTGCCGGCGCGTCGGGGCGGACAGCGCCCCGCGATCGAGTATCCGGCTATAGCAGTGACTTTAGGGTCTGACACCTAACGTTCTACGAGCTACTGATGCCGAGGCGATCGGCGGCATGCTATTTTAGGCGCCAGCAGCTAATGTTCTAGAACCTAATGGATGCGTTCAGCTTTCCAGCCCGCGATCGGTTTCTCGACCGCAAGGCCGATCTGGCTCGGATGGAGGACTGGTGGAGCAGTGGGGAGGCTAACGCGCTGGCGCTCTATGGCCGGCGCCGAGTCGGCAAGTCGTGGCTCTTTCGCCGCTTCGCTGACGGCAAGCCCGCGGTGGTTCTGGTCGCTGACCGGCGCGCTCAGGTTCCGCAGCTTGATCGGTTCGCCGCCCAGCTCGAGCCACTCCTCGGGGTCCGTCCTGCGCTGGACGGCGTCCCCTCGCTGCTGGAGGCGCTGTACACGCTGGCCGAACGGGAGACGACGCTGGCGGTGATCGACGAGTTCCCCTATCTGTTGCCGGCCAGCGAGAGCGACCGCGACGAGGTGCTCACGAGCATCCAGGCGGTGATGGAGGAGCGCGATGCCTCTCAGTTGAAGCTCGTGCTGTGCGGCAGCTACATCGGCCAGATGGAGCGGCTGCTGACGGGACCGCTTCGAGGACGGCTCACCAGCCTCGTCGTCGATCCGCTCGACTTCGGCCAGGCAGCGGTGTACCTTGGCGCGGACACAAGCGCCACCGACAAGATAGAGCGCTACGCGGTCGCCGGAGGCATGAGCTTGTACCTCGACGAGCTCGGCAGAGGAGGAACGCTTCGGCAACGGGTGCTCGCGCGCGTTCTGGACCCGCGGGGACCCTTGTTCAACGACCCGCGCGAGGTCTTGGAGGAGGAGCTGCGCTCCCCCGGGGTCTACTACTCGCTGCTCGAGGCGCTCGCGACCGGAAAGAAATCGCTCTCCGACCTCGCGACTGCACTCGGACGCCGTACGCCTGACATCCAGGGTTACCTGAAGACGCTGCGGGGCATGCATATAGTCGAAAGGCACGCACCCGTTACCGCCCGCGACGAAGAGCGGAACCATCGCTGGAGCCTCAGTGACGGCTTCATGCGCTTCTGGTTTCGGTTCGTCTTCCCCTACCAAGAGGACCTCAAGACGGGACTGGCGCCGAGTGTGCTGTATCGCGAGGAGATCGAGCCGCAGATCGCCGACCACGTCTCGCCGACGTTTGAGGCGCTATGTCGCCAGTGGGTGCTGCGCACCGGTCGAGCGACGCGAGTGGGGGCTTGGTGGGGTAATGCACTCAACGAGCAGCGTCGCGCCAAGACCCGGATGAGCGAGGAGGTGGACGTGGTTGGGCTCGCACGCTCGGTGGTGGCCATAGTCGGCGAGTGCAAGTGGACAAAGGAGCCCATGGCGCTGAAGGTGCTCGATGATCTGCACGCCTACAAGATCCCGGCGATGCGCGAGGCCAGAATCCGATTTGCCAAAGATGGCCCCCAGACCGTGCTCTTCAGCCGCAGCGGCTTCCGCAACGACCTGATGCAGGCAGCCGAGCAGCGCGGCGACGTGACCCTGATATCCGTCGAGCAACTCGTCGACGACTTGCTTGCCGCCGGTGCCTGATGAGCGCGACTCGATGCTCGCGACGCAATCGAACCTCGAACCGACCCGCTGGTCGACCACGTCAGGTCAGTGGAGCCAGCAGGGCTCGAACCTTCTCCTGGCCGCGAGCCGCGCGATCCAGTGCCGCGCGGCGCCCGCCCCTAGATCCCCTGCCCCGGCAAGAACTCGTTGGTGTACGGCGGCAGCCCGGTGTCGTTGGGATTGTTCGCGAGCAGCTTGTGCGCGTACATCCAGCTCGCGAACGCGCCCCACGCCGACGGTGCCTGCCAGCCGAACGGATCGCTGGAGCTCGCCGGCTGCGCCGCCGGCAGCGTCTGCTCGATCGATTCGAGCTGCAGCTTCGGTTCGAGCGAGGGGTTGGCCTTGACGATCAGCGCCGCCGCCGCCGCGGGATCGGCGCGGACCTCGCGCTCGCCGCGCGTGAGCGCCTGCAGGAACGCGCGCAGGTCCTGGCCGCGGGTGCGCGCCTCGTCTTCGCGCACGACCAGCACCAGCTCGTCGTACGTTGGCACGCCCGCTTCGTTTACGGGGATCACGATCGGATGCTTGTGCATCAGGCGCAGCTGGATCGCCTCGTAGTTCCAGTAGCCGCCGAGCGTCGCCGCGACCTTGCCGGAGAGCATCGCCGGCACCAGGTTGAAGCCGACGTTCACTTCCTTGACCGTCGCCGGGTTCACGCCGGCGCTCTGCAGCACCGTGCGCAGCTCGGCGGCCTGGTAGGGGATGCCGGCGGTGCCGACGGTCTTGCCCGCGAGGCTGGCAACGCTCGAGACGTGCTGTTCGGGCAGCGCGATGATCGACGTCAGCGGGCGTTGCACGAGCGCTCCGACCGACACCAGCTTCAGGCCCTGATCGCGCGCGAGCAGCAGCTGCGGCTCGTACGAGATCGCCATGTCCACCTTGCCGGCGGCGAGCAGCTTCAGCGGTTCGGCGGTTTCGGACGGCACGACCGGTTCGACGTTCAAGCCGACCGCGCGAAAGTCGCCGTGGGCGATCGCCGAGTACAGCGCCGCGTGGTCGGCGTTCGGGAACCAGTCGAGCATCACCTTGAACGGCTTCGTGCTCGCCGCCGAGATCACGTCCTGCTTGGCGCCGCAGGCCGACAGCGCGCCGGTGCAGATCAGGCACGCGGTAAGCGCCACCACGCTCGCACGGCGTGACCTCTGCTGTCCCGGCCGGCACATGTGCCGGCCGGCCCGGCCGCACATGTGCGGCCGGGGACCCTGCCGCATGCGGCAGGGTCTTGCGAGTACGTTCCTCAAGTTGTCTCTCCTCGGGGTCGGGTCTTCCAGGGGACGAGCTTGCGCTCGGCGAGGGCAAGCGCGTAGAAGCAGGCGATCGCAAACGCGAACAGCACCGCCGTCGCAGCGTACGCGCGCGCGGTCTGAAAACCGCCGGCGTCGGTGATGATCTCGCGCCCGAGGCCCGAGTAGGCCGCGGTCGTAGGCGTGCTGGTCTCGGCGATGAACGCGCCGATCACGCCGACCGCCAGCGCGATGCGCGCGCCGCTGAGCGCCGCCGGCAGCGCCGCCGGCAGCTCGGCGAAGCGGAACGCCTGCCAGCGCGAGGCGTCGAGCGTGCGCAGCAGCTTGGGCTGCTCGGGATCAACCGCCGCGAGGCCGTCGACGGTGCTGACCACGACCGGGAAGAAGCAGATCAGCGCGATCACGACCAGCTTGGGGAAGATGCCGAAGCCCCACCAGAACACCAGCAGCACCCCGATCACCGGGATCGGCACGGCCTGCGAGCCGACCGCCAGCGGGTACACGGCGCGACGCAGCAGCGGGAACAGGTGAATCGCGATCGCCAGCGCGAAGCCGCCGGCGAGCGCCAGGGCGAGCCCGAACACGACCTGCTCGGCGGTCACCGCGAAGTTCCGCCACACCAGTTCGCTGTTGTTCCACAGGGCGCTCGCCACCGCGTGCGGCGCCGGCAGCAGGTCTTCTTCGACGCCGGCAAAGTCCGCGTACAGCTCCCACGCGCCGAGCAGCGCCGCGGTCAACAGCAGGGGGGCCCACCCACTCCAACCGCGCCAGCCGCCACGCGCGCGCGTGCCACGAGCCGTCATCGTGCTCCGCCCATCCCGAGCGCGGCCAGCGCCTGCTCGCGCAGCGCGAGGACACCCGGGTCGGTTCGGCTGCGCGGACGCTCGAGCTCCACGTCCAGCTGCGCGATCACATGTCCGGGCCGGTGCGAGAGCACCGCTACGCGGTCTGCGAGCAGGATCGCCTCCTCGACGTCGTGCGTCACGAGCACGACCGACCGCGGCTCGCGCGCGAGCGTTCCCGCGAGCCATTCCTGCATCTCGCTGCGCGTGATCGCGTCGAGCGCGCCGAACGGCTCATCCAGACACAGCAGCGGCTTGCCCGACAGCAGCGTGCGCAGAAATGCCACGCGCTGGCGCATGCCGCCGGAGAGCTCGTGCGGCCGCGCGTGTTGGAAGCCCTCGAGGCCGAGCTCGGCGAACAGCGCGTCCGCGCGGCGGCGCGCCTGCGCGCGGGGGACCCCGGCGATGCGCAGCGCCAGCGCCGCGTTGTCAACGGCGTTCAGCCACGGCAGCAGCAGGTCGCGCTGTGGCATCAGCACGGCCGGCGCGCACGCGATCGAGCCGGCGTCGGGGCTCTGCAGTCCGCAGATCAGCTCCAGCAGCGTGCTCTTTCCGCAGCCGCTCGGGCCGACCACCGCCAGCAGCTCGCCCGGCGCGGCGTGCACCGACACGTCGCTGAGCGCCTGCACGCCGCCACCAGGTCCGCTCCGGTAGGTCAGGCTCACGTGCTCGAGCGCGAGCCCGTCGCCCTGCGCCCGCCGCCGCAACGAGGGCCGTTCGCGAGATTGCAGTTCGGTGGGCACTTCGCTCCCTTCGCGGGCATTACCCCACAGGTTCTAAGGGTCGACGCCGGTGGAATCGCTTCCGGTGCGTCATCTCAGCCGGCCTTCCCGCCAGCCCCCCTGGTGTCTGTCCGTCGCTCGCGCTGATGCTAGCGCGCGATCGACGTCGGCGCGGGTGTCTACGCCGTCGGCGCGCGCTCCAATAGCGCGGCGAGCCGCGCGTACTGCTCGGAATCCTCGCCGAGGATCTCCCGCACCCAGCCGAGCACCTCACCCGCGTCGATCGCCGTGCCCCAGGCGATCATCTCTTCGACGTCCAGCCAGTCCTTGGGCCTGTCGAACACGACCTTGCACACGATCAGATGCTCTGGGCTGAGGATCGGGATCCGCACGGGGCCGAAGCTGACCTGGCGTGAGCGCACGGCCATCTCCCGGTGAAGCTCGAACGTGGCGAAGAAGAGATCGAGATATGACCCGTCCCAGTCCAGCCGCGCCTGACCGTCTCGCTTGATCAGAGCTCGATCGGCGGGGGAGACGGTCACGCCGAGATGGGTGAGGGCGCCCAGCACGGGATCCGCATCTTCGGGCGACACGGTTACGTTGAGGTCGACGTCTGTCGTTGCGCGCGGATTGCGATACCAGGCGAGGGCCACGGCGCCACCGAACTGATGGGCCACGCCCATCGAGTCGAGCATCTCGTGGACCGCCACGATCCTCCCGGCAAGAGTGCCCAGGCTCCCGGTGGCGCTCATCCTCAGGCGTGGTGTGGGGAGCCGCGGTGGCCCTCGACGAGCCGCGAGAGCACCGGAAACTCCAGCGGCGCAGGCGGCCGGGGAGGCTGGTTGCGAGTGACGGCATCGGCGAAACCCAGCAGGTCGATCAACGCCGCCCCAGGATCGACCGGCCTGAGGGTCGGCGGGCGCTGCAAAGCTCGCGCCATCCGACGCGAGGTCTCCACGAAGCGCTCGCGTGAATCGTCGCCCCCTCTTCCAACGTCGACCCTCGCCAACGCCCCGGCTCGGCGCCCCGACGCAAGTACCGCCTCTACGTCAAAGGGCCGCTGCGCCCGCCGGGCGGCCTTGGCGAGAACCGCGTCGGTCAGAACCTCAAACCCGGCGAGACTGCGCGCCCGCGGACCGTCCGGCGTGTGCAGCGACTCCCGAATCTCAAAGCGCCCCTTGGGACGCGCGACAACATAAGCCATACCCACTAGTCTACCACTAGATCATACCCACTAGAGCATCCTTCGTGGCCTGCAACTTGCCCGCGACGATGGGCACGCCCTTGCGGAGCCGCGGATGTCTACGCGGAGACCACCGGACGCGTGAGCGCCCGCACGAAGTCCTCCAGCTGGGAGGTCGTCCAGCACTCGAACGCGGTGCAGAACTCCTCGTAGGCGGCGATCACCGAGTCGCCGTAGTTCCAGTACAGGCGCGGCTCGGGGTTCAGCCAGAACGTGCGCCCGGCGCGCGAGGCGATCTGCGCGAACACGTCGGCGCGCGGGTCGCGCCCGTTCGTGCGCGCGTCGCCGAGCACGATCACCGTGGCGCGCGGATGCAGGTCGTCCTCGACCTGCGCGAGGAACTCCGACCACACGCGTCCATAGTCGGTGTAGCCGGAGATGTCCGCCACACCCGCGTCGCCGGAGATGCGTTCGCTGACGGCCTTGAAGTTGCGCTCGTGTTCGAAGATGTCCGTGACCTCGGAGATGCGCTCGATGAACACGAACGAGCGCATCTTGCGGAACGTGTCGTGCAGCGCGTGCAGCACCGACAGGAAGAACACCGACGCGGAGGTCACGCTCGTGGACACGTCGCACAGGACGTAGATCTCCGGTCGTTTGGGGCGTCGCGGGCGGTACTTGAGCACCACCGGCACGCCGCCGGTCTGCAGCGACGCGCGCATCGTGCGCCGCACGTCGACGTGCGCGTGGCGGCGGTGGCCGCGGTTCTGCATGCCCTGCGTGGCGAGGCGCCGGCGCAACTGCGCGACGACGCGGTGCACCGCGGCCAGGTCCGCGAGCGGACCGGACGGCAGCGCGCGGTCGAGCTCTCCCAGCGGGCGCGCGGGCGGCAGGTTGCCCGTGCGCTCGATCTGCGCGCGCTCGAGCTCGCGGCGCAGCAGCGCCTCGAAGCGCCGCAGCGCATCGCGCGGCAGGCCGTCGTGGCGCGGATCCTCCGCCGGCAGCTCCGGCTGGGGCTCGGCGCGCAGCCCGAGCGCGCGGCGGATGCGCTGCACGTCCACGCCGATCACCCCCGAGCCCTCCTGGCGGCGCGCGAACGCCGCGATCGCCATGCGCGCGAGGTCGCGCATCGCCCCCTCCGATCCGTCGCGCAGGGCGGCCGCGATCTGCGCGCGCAGCTCCTCGAGCTGCTCGTCGCTGAGATCCTCGAGCGCTGCGTGCTCGCCCTCGCGCACGCCCTCCCGCGCGGCGGCGATCTCGACGGCGCGGAAGAAGAAGCGGTCGAACACCAGCTCGAACACGCGCCGGTCCTCCTGGCTCTTGGCGAGCGTCGCCGCGAGCGCCTCGCGGAAGTCCTCCTGCGAGGTCCAGCTGATCTCGCGCAGCACCTCGAACGCGTCGAGCATCTCCGAGGTGCCGACCTTCACGCCTTCGCGGCGCAGCTCCTCGCCGAGCTCGAGGATGCGCGCGGGCAAGCCCTCCAGGTCCGCGCCGGGCGCGGGACCGGGCGCCGCATGGTGTCTCACGTTCATCGAACCTTCAACTTTGTAATGGTTCAACTTTGTAATGGTTTAATCTTGTAACGATCGCGTCTCAGGCGACATCGGCGGGCGAACGAAGCTTCAGCCCCACGCGGTCGGCCACCACGTCCATGTCGGTGCGGTGCTTGACGATCACCGACATCGTTTCCGTGAACGTGTCCGCGTCGATGTCCTTGACGCCGAGCAGCAGCAGCGCCCG
Organism: Solirubrobacteraceae bacterium; assembly: GCA_049513255.1. Lineage (GTDB taxonomy): Bacteria > Actinomycetota > Thermoleophilia > Solirubrobacterales > Solirubrobacteraceae > Palsa-744. Next base: position 257,492 of record JBEKWH010000002.1, on the reverse strand, counting down.
CGCCCAGTCGATCGACTCGGCGATCGACGGCGGCTTCTTCAGGTCCAGCGCGCGCACCATGCCGATCACCTCGACCAGCCGCCGGGCGACCGTCTCTGAGAGGTCGGGCGCGTGCAGGCGCACGATCGCGAGCTCGTGCTCGAGCTCCGGGTAGTCGAGCCACAGGTACAGGCAGCGGCGCTTCAGCGCCTCGGTCAGCTCGCGCGAGTTGTTCGACGTCAGCAGCACGACCGGGTGCGTGCGCGACTCGACCCGTCCGAGCTCGGGGATCGAGATCTGGAAGTCCGACAGCACCTCCAGCAGCATCGCCTCGAACTCCTGGTCGGTCTTGTCGATCTCATCGATCAGCAGTACCACCGGCTGCTCGGAGGCGATCGCGGTCATCAGCGGCCGCGCCAGCAGGAACTCCTCGCCGAAGATGTCCTCCTGCACCGCATCCCAGCCGGTGTCCGAAGCCTCGGCCTGGATCCGCAGCAGCTGCTTGCGGTAGTTCCACTCGTACAGCGCCTTCGCCTCGTCCAGACCCTCGTAGCACTGCAGGCGCACCAGCTCGCGTCCGAGATAGGAGGCGAGCGCCTTCGCGAGCTCGGTCTTGCCGACCCCCGCCGGGCCCTCGACGAGCACCGGCTTGCCCAGGCGCGTCGCCAGGAACGAGACCAGCGCCGTGGACTCCCCCGGCAGGTAGCCGACGTCGCGCAGGCCCGCTGCGACATCTGCGACGGAGGCGGGCGCCGGGGACGTTGGGGCGGGCATCGTCCGCGCAATGATAGGCGGCGGCCGCCCGCCGCCGGTGCCAGCCGTCACGGGCTGGCGCTCTTGGGCTTGACGAGCACGAGCTGTCCGTCGGGCAGCTGGTAGACCTGGCCGACCGCGCGACCCTGGCCGGACGCCGACTTGTGGGCTGACGGTGTGGTGAGGGTCTGTTCGCTGGAGCTCGTCTTCTGCGTCTTATGGCTCTGCTTGGCGGTGCCGAGTGTGAGCCCGGCGAGCAGGAAGGCCACCGCCAGCACGAGCCCGAGGTCGAACATGTTGACGAGGCCGTCGAGCGGGTCCCCGGCGTCGGAGTCGAGCTGTCCGTGGCGTCCGAGCCCGACGCGACTCATGCCGCGTGCTCCCCAACGGCGGCGGCCACGCGGTGGTGGGGCGGAGCCTGTGGCTCGCGGGCAGCCACCGCTCGCTCGAGCGACGCCAGATCCTCGGTGTACACGCGCGTGCGCACGAGCGTCAGCGTGAAGGCACCGGTGCCGACGAGGATTCCGACGACGGTCGCCGCGAACGCCACCTTCAGATCGCCGGCCAGCTGCGTGTAGTTGCCGTTGCCCAGCGACGCTAGGCCGGGGGCGAGCGGGATCAGCGTCCCCATCAGACCGACCGCGGGGCCGGCCCGTACCATCACGCGCGTGCGGTCCAGTCGCCGCTGGATCTGCAGCTCGTAGCTCGCCAGCGCGTTCTCGATCGCGTCGCGCCCGCCGGCGTGGGCGGCCTCGGCCAGGCCGAGCACCGCCCGCTCGGCCAACGGGCCGGGCGCCCAGCGCGCCAGCGCGCTGGCGTCAGCCGAGTCTGCCATCGCCCGCGCGGCGATCTGCTCGAGCGGCGGCGCGCCCGGTCGAACCCTGCGCCAGCCCTCCATGGCGATGCGCCCGAGCTCGAACGCGAGCATCGCCAGCAGCAGCAGCGCGACGATGTGCACCGGCTGCTTGAGCGCTTCGGAGATCCCCGACAGCGCTTGGCTGACGCGGTCGGCGGCGAGTGGGGCTGTGCTGTGGGGAATGCTCATGTCGGTGGTCGATCGTCGCCGTGAGGCGCGTCGCTCAGGTGCTCGGTATCAGGGTTCCCTGCAGGTGCCAGTAGCCGGTGAAGCCGTTGAACGGACCGCCGACGATCAGGCTGTACCAGATGATCTGGTAGGCCTTGGTGCGGCTGTTGTAGGTGCCGATGACCGGCTTCGTCGGTCCGGGGAACGGTTCCGAGCCGGGCTTGGGCGCGCCCTGGTTGAAGTAGATGCTGTTCCACTCGGCCGTCCAGGCGCTGAGGTTGCCGGTCACTTGATCGCCGGTCACGCTCAGGCTCGGCGCGACGTCCGCCTGGCCGCTCTGGGCATCTGTGGGAGCCGTGGAGATGCTGAAGTCGATGCCCGCGAACGTCATCGGCTTGACGATGCTGCTCGCGAGCGCGAAGCCGTCGCTTGCGAACGCCGGCGTCGGCGGCGGCTGGAACGCCCCGAGCCGCAGGCCGCGCTCGCTGCCGGGGATGAACAGCGTGTAGGTCTTGTCCTTGGCCTTGGAGTTCGGGTTCCTGAAGTACTTGTCCGTGGCGCCGGGGAGCAGCATCCGGAAGTACGAGCCGGTGTAGTGCGCAGCCTTGCCCTTACTCGCCGGCACGTACCTGCCGGGTGCGATCGCGAGCGTGCCGCTCAGCGGCGTGGCGGCCGCGGTCGGTCCCGCTCCGATCGCGAGCGCGCCCACGGCCACCACAGTGGCGATGGCGAGCGTGAACGGGTGCGACCAGCGGGATGAGCGACGCGCGATGGTCGGGCTTTCAGGCATGGTGCTCCTTGGCGTGGGTTGTGGGGATCGGGTTCATGCGGCTTGTGGCTCGACGGCTCGCAGGCGGCGGCGGATCGGCAGGCGAGCTGCGGAGACGCCGAGCACGAGCAGCATCAGCACGAGCGCGCCCGCGCTCAGGAACAGCCAGGGGAACACGCCGAGCCCGGGCAGCGCCGCCACCGCCTGGTAGTTGGCGACGTTGTCGCTCATCACGCCGATCATCGGCGTCAGGCTCTGCAGGATCTCGATCCAGCGACCTTCGAGCGTGGCGACGGCCGGCAGCGCCTTCGCGATCTGCGCGGTGCTCAGCCGGTGTTCTTCAAGCGCCGGCACGAGTTCGCTGCCCAGCGCGCCCTCGCCGGTGGTGATCGTCGCGAAGTCGTTCTGGACCTTGGTGACGAGGCTGCGCGTCTCGATCGCGCGGAAGGCGCTGACCATCTCCGCCCCCTTGGGGGCGCGACTCCACATCTGGAATGCGAGCGGGGCGATCATCAGCCCGATCCCCAGCGCCACGACCGCCCAGCGCAGCGTGCTCCACGCGCCGGGCATCAGCAGCGCAGCGGCGGCGAGCAGCAGCAGGATCGCGCCGGGCGCGATGAAGAACCACGGGAACAGCGTGAACCGCGGCAGCGCGGCGACGGCTTCGTAGTTCTCGCGATTGGCCTGGATCGTGCCAAGCAGGCCGGTGAGGGTGCCTTGCGCCTGCGGCCACTGCCGGTCGAACTGGGTCAGCTGCGGATCGCTCGCGGCGAACTGGCTCTGTGCTGCCGCGGCGTCGGCGTGCGGGGACAGCAGTGCGGGGCCCTTGGCGGCGGCCTGGGTGAACCCTTCGCCCAGCTGACGCACGTCAAGGTCATAGGAGGCCAGCCGCGCCGGTCGCATGTAGGGCTCGAACGCGGCGATCATGCGGGCGCCCTTGGGCGCCCGCGCGAACATGCTGGTGGCGAACGGAAACGCGATCAGCGCCCCGCCGACGAGCAGCACCGCGACCGGCAGGAAAGCGCCGCGGGCGCGCGCGGCTGCCAGGAAGCTCGCGGCGCTGGCGACGATTACCGCCGCCAGCGAGCGCCCGTCGCCGCGCGGACGCCGCGCGTCCAGGAACCCTCCCAGCAGCGCCGACCCCACCAGCAGCGCCGCGAGCAGCAGCGTCGCCTTCTCGGCGGCGCTGAGCCCGCCCGCGCTCTGGCCGGCGACGCTCACGAGCTTCGCCGGCTTGGCATCGCCGACGACCTCGCCGCTGACCGAGCTGGCGCCCGCGGCCGCGCTGGCGCCTGGCTGCCTGGCGGGCGCCTTCGCCTTCCTGGCGGCGCCGGCGGCCTTGGTGCCCGCGCGGGATCTGGCCGTGCTCGAGGCCGCCACGGTGGCGGTGGCGGTCGCGTGCTTGAAGGCGCCCTGGTCGCTGGCGCTGCTCGACGCCCCGCTCACCCCCTGCGCGGCGGTCCCCGAGCTGACGTGATCCGACGCCGGGGACTTGCCGGACGCCGTCTTGCTGGGAGGGCCGGTGCTCACGCGCACGACGCTCGCCAGCGGGAACGCGATGCCGTCGAAGGCCGCGAACGCCTCGGCGGTTTCGGTCACCGAGGGCGGGATCTGGCTGTAGAGCGAGCCGTCCGAGGTCAGCCCGCCGCTGCCCTGCTGCTGGTACTGGGTCAGGCCTTCGAGCACCGACTTGCCGGTCGGCGTCCTCAGCGTCGGCAGCGCGAGCGCGTTCAGCGCCTGGATCGTGAAGGCGGTGGCGGTCACCGACCCGCTCGCGATCGCCTGGTCGGTGCGGATCGACGCGGCGATCGAGCCGTCGTTGGCCTGCGCCTTGTGCAGGTAGGCGACGCCGGCTTGGACCGCGGGGGTGCTTGCGCTCGCCACCCCGGAGGCGGCGAGCGCCTGCAGGACCAGCGCCGTGGAGGCGCTGTCGGAGAGCCCTTCGCTGCCCCAGCCGCCATCGGAGGTGGGCGAGGCGAGCAGCGCCTGCGCGGCCGCCGTCGCCGTCTGGCGCGCCGCGCCGGTATTCACAGCGAGCAAGCCGAGGATCGCGAGCGCGCCGCCGGCTGGTTCCTGGCGCGCCGCCGCTTCGGTCAGGCGATTCTCGAGCTTGGCGGCCGGGTCGCCGTAGGAGGATGAGCCCTGCGCGGCGCTCTGCACCATCGCCAGCAGACCCAGCTGCGACAACGAGGTGTAGGCCGAGCTGTGCGCGGCCAGGTATTCATCGAGGCTCGCGCCGCCCTTGACCCACTCGTCCCCCGGGTTCTTGCCGGCTGCCAGCAGCGCGGTCGCCGCCCACAGGCTGGCTTCGGGGTCTGAGCCCTGCCCCCGCTTGGCGCCGAAGCCGCCATCCTTGTTCTGCGCGCTCTCGATGAAGCCGGCGGCCGCCGAAGCGTTGCCCGAGGCGTGCGCCTGGGTTGCGAGGGCGCAGGAGACGATCAGGGCCAGCAGGCACCCGGCGATCGCTCGCGCGAGCGATCGCCGCAGCGCGCTCGTCGGCGGCTCGGCGCCGTCACCGCACGCGGTTGCGATGCCGGGATGCGCAGGGCTATCCATCGCCAACAGCTTATCGAGATCCGTACTAAGTTGATGAGCTTTATGCGGGTATTTTTCAAAGCCCACTGCCCGCACTGCCAGCCCCCGGAGGTTGCTCGGGGGCTGGCAGAAGAGGGGCCGTCTCTCCTAGCTCACGCTAGGACGGTACGTAGGTGCCCTGCAGTTGCCACTGGGCGGTGAATGCGTCGAACGGATTGCCCGGGGGATTGATGATCGGCACGCTCCAGTCCAGCGTGATCGTGCCGCCCAAGCTGTGGTTCGACGGATTCGTCCAGGTGAGCGAGCCGGTGAGGTTGCCGCTGTCGATGTTGGGTGTCGAGCCCGGCGTGTCGTAGGAGCTGCCGCCGTAGGCGATCGTCCATCCGGTCAGATCGGCCGAGGTGACAGCCACGGTCGCTCCTTTCCCGCCCGCGACCTTGATCGCCAGGCCCTTCTTGCCGACCTTGCCTTTTTTGGCGTCATTAACCGTCACATAGGCGCTGAAGTTGACGCCCGCGAACGGCTCTGGCGTGAGAATCGTGTTCGTCAGCGAGTTGCCGCTGCCGTCGAACGCCGGGTCTGCGATGCCCTGTGCGGGCAGGCCCAGATCCACTCCCTCGGTGCCGTTCACCAGCGGCGTGTAGTTCTGGTCTGCCGCAGGCGAGGACGGGTTGGTGAAGAACACCGACGGGTCGGCCGTCTCGTACAGCTCGACCCAGGAGCCCGCATACGGGGTCGGCCCGCTGGTCGCGCCTTTGGTGAGTTGGATAGAGCCTGTCAGCGTCGTGGCGCCGGCGGCGCTCGCAAACGCGGCCAGTGCTCCGACGCTCACGACCAGCGCGAGTAGAACGGTCCAGGGCAGCGGTACGCGCTGTCTGATTGCGGTTGGGGTTGTACCCATTTGTGTATCCTTTCTATGGCTGGCGTTTGGGTTTGTTGTCGCGGCGACAGCCAAGCCGCTACCGCACCGGCGATTCGGTCGCAAGTGCAAGCTTCAAACGGTCTGCGCGGTGTCAGCTGGCGGGGACAAACGTGCCTTCCAGATGCCACGAGCCCAGGAATCCGTTGAACGGACCCCCGACGATCAGGCTCTTCCATTCGAGGACGTAGGCACCCGTGGCCGCGTTGTAGGTGCCAGACACCGCGGTCGTGCCGCCTGGAAACGCGCCGTTGGGCTTGGGCGAGCCCTGGTTGAACCACTGCCCATTCCAGCCCACGGCCCAGGCGGTCGTCTGACCGCTGAGCTGGCCGGCGTCATCGACGACGCTCGGCAGCGGGTCCGCTTCGCTGGTCTGCGGGTCGCTCGCCTGATCGACGACGCTGAAGTCGAACCCGAAGAAGCTCTGAGGCTGCATGATCTCGTCGGCGAGCGCGTTGCCCACTTCTCTGCCGTCGTTCTCTTCGGAGAAGGCGGGGCTTGGTGGCGCCTGCCGGGCGAACGTCTGCAGGCCGCCGCTCGTGCCGGGCGACAGCGGCGTGTAGTCCTTGTTCGCCAGTGGTGAGTTTCCATTTTGGAGCGGTTCGCGTTTCGCTTCGTCCGCATCGAGCATCTCGAACCAGCTTCCGCCGATCGCGCCGGCGACATCCGTACCGGGCACGAGCTTGAACGTGCCGTCCAGATTCGAAGGCTGGGCCGGGGCTTTTTCCTTTTCCGACGGGGTTTTTTCCGCCGGGGTTTCCGGGCCGCCCGGGGGGGAGCCGCCGGAAGAGCCGGATTTCGAGGACCCTGGCGATGAGCCGGATGTGGAGGAGCCCGATTTCGAGGAGCCTGGATTCGAGGTGCCCGACGTGCTCGCGGGGCTCCCTGACTGCCCGGAGCCTGCGACGTTGATGGTCTCGACGCGCTTCTTGCCAGAGGCTCTGCCGGCGATCTTGACCAGCACGCCAAGTCCAAGCGCCCCCGTGAACCTGGTGATGTGTGTGACCGAGAACCGCTCTGCGGCGTCGAGCTTGGCGGTGAACGTCTCGCTCTTCGCGGTCGTGCCGGTGACGCTCACGAGCGACAGCCAGACCAGCGTTCGCCGTCGCTCGCTGGCGGTGTTGACTGGAAGTTGGACGCGACCTGCGATCGTGATGGCGGAGGCATCGACGACCACCCTCGTGAGTGTGACCGCGGCGGTGCGAGCCCTCGCGGCTTGTGCGGGTGCCACCCCGATCGTGGCCAGCACGAGCGGCACGCTGCAGGCGAGCGCCTGACGCCGCGCCCAGCGCGTCGCGTTGGCGGGTCTTGAGGGGCTGAGGGCTGAGCGAGGGAGTGAGGGCATCAAGTCTGTTTCCTGACTGCGTGGTGGGTCACCGGTGTCGCGGCCGTGGAAGCTCACCGAGCCTCGTATCCAGCCGCTCGAAAAACAATAGTACAAAGTCCACTGGTTTTGTGCAGAATATGTTACGCTGCGCATATGTGCCGATACTGTTGTGGTCGTGGCTGAGCGTGGGCAGGGAGGCGGGATGGCCGGACGCAGGCGCAAGCGGGACTCGCCGCGCGAGCTGCAGCTTCCGTCGGGGCGACACGGCCTGACGCGCAGCTTCGTGGTCAGCAATCAGCGCGAGCGGATCATGAACGCGCTGGTGGCGACGATGACCGCGTACGGATACGGCGGCAGCTCGGTCGAGCGCATCGCCAGCAGGGCGGGCGTGTCGAGGCGTACGTTCTACGAGCAGTTCGCCGGGCGCGAGGACCTCTATCTGCAGACATACGACGTGGCTGCGGGTTGCCTGCTCGAGCGCCTGGGCGCCGCGTGGGAGCAGACCGTGGACGGCTCCGCCGGGCTGCGCCTGTTCCTGCAGACCCTGTTGCAGTGCATCGCCGGCGAGCCGCAGCTCGCGCGCGTATGCATCGTCGACGTGCTGTCGGTCGGCGCCCGGGCGCTCGAGCACCGCGAACGACGCATGCGAGACTTCGCCGCCCTGCTCGCGCAGGGTGCGCTCGAGCAGGGCGGTGCGCCGCCGCCGCCGCTCGCCACCGACGGGCTCGCGGCCGCGATCTTCGACGCCATCTACAAGCGTGTGGCCCACGGCCGCGCCGAGGAGCTTCCCGACCTGCTCGAGGACCTGCACAGCTTCTGTCTGATGGTGTTCCAATACGCCCCCGTGGCGGAGCCTCGATAGCCATGCGGTACGGCGCTGACGCCGATCCGAGCACCCTGGCCGCCTACCAGGGCTCGCTCGATCGCGTGTTCGAGAGCAGTCGAGAGCTGATGGCCGCGGCGCCCACCTGGCAGGCGTGCCTGTACCAGTCGTTGCGCGCCTGCTACATCGAGATGCGCACCCACCCCGACGCGCTGTGGATGCACTTCTTCGCCACTGCGCACGACCCGGCGGTGCAGCGAGCACGCAGCCGTCACCGCGACCGGTTGCTGGCGCTCCTGCACGACACTCGCGCGGACGCCCCACCGCCACTGCACGCCGAGCTGCTGCTCAGCATGATCCACGCCGCGATGCGCAAGCAGATCGCCGGCCATGAGAGTCCTCCCGACCTCGATGCGGCCGAGCATACGTTTGCGACGCTGCTGTTCCGATACGACGTGCCTCCTCAGGCTCATGCCTGCTGAGCCGCCAGCCGCCGGCGTGATCGCAGCCGAGACGGCGATGCCCGCGGGTCGCTAGCGCGACGGCAAGCTGGCCGTGGGCGGTGTGCGCGGCGCCCAGATGTCGTTGCAGCTCTCGCATACTTCCGGCGGGATCACGCCGGCGCGCATCAGCAGCGCGAACGCCCGGCAGCCGAGACAGATCCCGAACGCCGACTCCAAGACGGCGGCCAGCACCAGCGCGCCGAGGACGGCGTATGCGGCTGTGTCCAGCGCGAACACGTAGAACAGCGACGCGGCCGCCAGCGAGAACAACAGGCCGATCAGCTGTGCGAAGCGCTTGGGCGGGCCGGCTACCAGTCGCGGCTCCCAGGGAAGTCGGGGCACGATCACGCGGCTGGCGAGGAGGGCGAGCGGACTGAGTCGCGGGCCGGACATCACTCGCAGCAGGAAGCCCACCGCCAGCACGACCGACAGCCACGGCAGCTGCAGCGTGAGCGCAAGCGCACCGAGCAGCACCACGCCGCTCGCGGTCACGCGCGCCGTCACCTCGTTCACGGGGTTGGGAAAGCTGAGAAGCGAGAAGCTCATTCGGTAGTCCTCCGAGGGGGCATCTACGTTGAAACGGCTGCCTCTTGAACGGTCACCTGGAAAATATTAGCACAAAACCAGTAGACTTAGTCTACAATGGGCTGCCGTACAGCTAGGAAAGGAAGCCAGCTATGAGCAGTCAGGCACGGAAGCCGCCGCTGGTGGCGATCGTCGGTGGTGGGTGTGCAGGCACGCTGGTCGCGTCGAACCTCCTACGTCGGTTCGACGGGCGCCTGCGCGTCGTGATGATCGAGCGCAGCGGGCGCTTTGGACCGGGCGTGGCGTACGCCACCGAGGATCCGCGACATCTGCTGAACGTACCCGCTGAGAGGATGAGCGCATTCCGCGACGCGCCGTCGCATTTCGCCGAGTGGGCGGCCGAGCGGCTCGGCGGCATCGGCGGCGCGAGCTATCTGCCGCGTGGCGTCTACGGCGAATATCTGCGGGATGTGCTCGACGACAGCCGCGCGCATGCGCTGCCGCAGCGTACGCTCGAGCTGGTGGCGGGGGAGGTGCTCGGCGCGTCGCGCACGCGTACGGGCATCGCGCTGCGGCTCGCCGACGCTGCTCCGATCGCGTGCGACCGGGTTGTGCTGGCCACGGGCGCGCCGGGCGTCGCAGCGATGGCGCAGTTGCCACGCGACCCGCGCGTGGTCTATGACCCGTGGGCTCCCGGCGCGCTCAGCTCCGGCGGATCGAAGGGGCTCACGCTCGTGCTCGGCACGGGGCTGAGCGGCGTCGATGCGGCGCTGTCGCTCAGTTCCGGGCGCGGCTGGGTGCTGGCGATCTCCCGCGGCGGGCAGCTCCCGTACGTCCACCTTCCCGGCCTGCGCGCGCCCGCGCCGCCGCCGGCGGTGCCGCGCGGCCGGATCTCACTGGCGGCGCTCGAGCGCAGGCTCACAGAGCACGTCAGCATCATGCAGGGCGCCGGCTACGATTGGCGCGACGCGATCGACGGCCTGCGCGCCGTAACCCCGCAGCTGTGGGCTGTGCTCGGGCCGAGGGAGCGCAGGCGCTTCCTGCGTGAGCGACGCCGCACGTGGGACGCCCGCCGGCATCGAATGGCGCCGGTGGCCGGCTCTCGCCTGCGCGAGTTGCTGGCCAGCGCACAGGTGCGATGTCTGGCCGGACGAGTATTGGCGGCCCGCTCGACCGGCGCCGGCGTGGAGGTGGACGTCGCGCCGAGCCGCTCCGGGCGCGTGCGCAGCCTCACGTGTCAGCGTGTGGTGGTGTGTACGGGTGCTGGCATGGATATCCGCCGCTCGGGCAACGAGCTGCTCGACACGCTGCTCGCCGACGGTCTGGCAAGCCCCGACCCGCTGGCGCTCGGACTGCGGACCACCGCCGATGGCGCGCTGCTCGACTCGCGCGGAGACGCAGATGAGCGCGTGCTCACGCTCGGTGCCCTACGTCGGGGCGAGCTGTGGGAGACGACCGCCGTCGATGAGATTCGCGGTCAGGCGGAGCGTCTCGTCGGCACCCTCGAACGGTCGCTGAGCTCCGACGAGGATCTCCCGTCGAATCCGGCCGGCGCTGATCGCCGGCGAGTGAGCGCGCTGGCCTAATCGGAGCCGGTCGGCGGATCCTCGAAGGACAGCTGCTCGCCTTCGCGAGCGGATCCGGGCGGGGCCGGTGGATAGCGCGCTCTGCCCGCATGCTCGCGCGCTGGCACCGGCGTGACTGGTCTCGCGGGCCCGCCCGCCCGGATGCGCCCGGGCGCAACGACCGTTGTATCCAGATCTGAGCTCGGGCCCGGCTCTCGCGGCGCCGGTGGCTCGACGGGGCGTGCGGCGGGATCTGGGCGCGGGCGCGACCGTCGCCGCGGCTGGGGGTCCCGCGGCGGCGAGGGATCCCAGATCGTCTCGGGGTCTGTGGTTTCGTGCGCTCGACGCCCCCGGGCGCGCCGCACTGGCGGCGCCGGCCGTTCCAGCGCGCGCATTCGCCCGCCGGCGTAGAGCAGGCCGAGCGCGAGCAGCAGCGCGATGAAGATCCCCCACTCGACGCCGACGGTCGCGGTCACGCGTTCGTTGCCCTGCAGCCCCGGCTTGTCGAGCAGCCGGTAGAAGATCAGCAGCGCCGCCCAGCCGCCGGCGATCATCACGATCACGCCGTCGCCGCCGGGAAGCTGGAAGTTGCGCCGCTCGGCGCGCGCGAACAGCATCGCGAGCACGCCGGCGCTGACGAGCAGCACGGCGGCCTCCACGAACGAGAACGCCTGGAAGGCGCTGAGGCTCGTCTCGGTGGCCTTCGCCGTGTCGCGCACGACCAGCGTGTCGGTCTTGCTGTACCAGGGCAGGAACATCGACGCGAACAGCCCGAGCGCTGTGAGCGCCGCGAGCCGCTGCTCGGGCGCAAGCGCGCGCCACGCGTGGGCGAGCCTCGTCATCGCCGCTGCTTGCCCTGCCGGATCGTCTCGATGGAAGTCACTCGCGCCTAGTCTAGGCGCGGCGCATGAAGCTAATGACGGCTGACCACGAGCGTGCCGCTCGTCGTGGCGAGGTTGCCCGCCAGGTCGGTCGCAGTGAGCTCGACCGTGAACGTCCCGCCCTTGGCCGGGGTCAGCCACAGCAGCTTCGGCCTGCCGCGTTCGACCTCCGCAGTGTTGCTCCACACCACCTTGGAGCCCTGGCGCACGGTCATGCTCACGGTCGCGATCTTCGACAGCGACAGCTGCACGCCGGCGCGCGCGCCGCCGGGCAGGGTCTTGGACAGCAGCGCGATCGCCGGCGGCGTGTGCAGGTCGGCGGTGAAGCGCTGCGCGGTCGTGCAGTAGATCTGATCTCCAGGGATCTGATCGCTCGCCTGCGCGGTGTGCGCGGCGGCGCTGGCGCCGCCGGTGCCGGCCGTGGACGTCGTGGTGCTTGGCGTGGTCGCAGGCGCGGGCGGGGCGGGGCTGGGGCCCGCGGGCGGGGCGGCGAGCGTCAGCGGCGGTCCTTTGCTCGTGCGTTCGCACAGGTGCTGGAGGAATTCGGCGAGCAGTTCGTGGTAGTTGAGGTCCGATTCGCCGAACTGGTCGTACAGCGACCACGCGCCGGTGTCGTACAGGGGCGTGATCGCGCGCGCCTCCGCGTCGCCGGCGTCGAACAGCGCCAGCCCGAGCGGGTCCTTGGTGATGGACGTGTAGTCGTAGAGTCCGACCAGCGACTGGATGAAGCCGTTGAGGATCCTGTCGCTGGGCGCGTACGTGTACTCCGCGTACATCGCGCCCGCTGGCGTCGTGACCCGCACGCCCTGCGGCGGCGGCGTCTGGAAGATGCCGAGCGCCTGCTGCGCGGCGGTCAGGTCGGCCGGTTCTTTGAAGCGCGACCACGCGCGCGCGAGCACCTGCAGCGCGGTTCCCTGCGACAGGCCGCTCGTCCACGGCGGCGCGCCGCCGTCGAAGTGGAACATGTACTCCCACGCGATCCCGCCCGCGCGCTGGGTCGCCAGCGGGATGACTTCGGCCAGGAGCTGGCGCAGGTTGGCGTTTTCGTGGCCGGAGAGGTAGTAGCCGTTTGCCTCGCCGAACGTCGCCAGCCACTGGATCTCGACGCCCTGGCCGGGGTAGTGCTCCCAGACGATCTCGCTGCCGGGAAAGCTCACGCGTTCGTCGCCTGCGAGCAGCGGTTCGGTCGTCCACCACTGCCGGTTGCGTTCGAGCGTCAGGAACACCGCCGGCAGTCGCGACGGGACCAGCTCGCCGGCGGCCGCCATCGCCTGGACGTTGGCCAGCACCGCTCCCAGTTCTTCCCTGCGCGTGCCGCTGAGCTTGCCGAGCGAGTTCTTCGCGGCAACGTAGGCGGAGTAGTCCTGGCGATAGGCGCTGTCGCTGATCGTGCTGCCGTGCAGCAGGCTCGCGAGCACCGCGCTGACACTCGGACCGTGGCTGGCGGCGGTCCGGGCGCGAACGTGGACGCGGACCGGGCCGAGAGCGTCCGCCTGCCGAGCCGCGATCCGCTGATCGGCGAGGGCGGCTCCAGACGTGGCGGCGCCGAGGGCGAGCACACCCAGGGCGAGCGCCGCGAGACGCTTGACGCGCATCACGAGGATGCTAGCGGCCCGTGCCGCCGGCTCACTTCGGTTAGAGCTCGAGCTCTTCGACCCCGTCGAGTTCGTCGTCTTCCTCGTCCTCGTCGAGCTCGTCGTCGACGTCATCCTCCGGCGGCAGATCGCCGGCTCCGTGGGACAGCTGGAAGCGCTCCACGAGCTCGTCGCGCTTGGGCTCGTCGAGCGGTGCCTCCTCGGAGATCAGTACCCACTCGTCGCCCTCGAAGTCGTCGCTCTCGAAGATCTCGTGGTCGACCTCGGGCGTGTCATCAACGACGATCATGATCTCCGTCTGTGGGTTGAAATAGGTACCCGGACGGATGGTGAGCTCATCGAGCTGAAAGCGGCGCGCGTTGGTCATGGACGCGTTATACCCGACGGCACCACGATTGTGTTGCGGCCCTGTTCACGGTTCCAGCTCGTCGAGCGTTCGCGCGACCTCTGCGTCGACGTCCAGCGCCTCCATGCCCTGCCGCACACGCCGTTCGTTGCGCGCCACCACGAGCTGTCGAACCTCCGCCACGAGTCCGGCGTCGCGCGTGTTCGTCGCCTGCTCCCCCTCCGGGGACGATGCCGCGCCCAGCAGTCGCGCCAGCTCCGCGTCGATATCCAGTGCCGGCTGGCCGCTGCGCACGAGCCTTTCGCTGCGCGCGCCCAACATCTGGCGGATCTCGCGCTCGCGCTCGGCCTGCGCCGCCGGCGAGTCTGGCGCCGCCGCGGACACGCCGCCGTCGTCGTCGCCTTCGCGGGAGATGCCACCGGCGCCGATGCGGTCATAGGCGCTGTCGCCGCTGCCGCGCGTGAGCAGGAACGCCAGCGACATCAGCAGCGAGAACGCGATCGTCCCGAACACCACCAAGCTGAGCCCGTTTTCAATCAGGGCGAATACCGCGATCGAGGCGAGCGCGTGCACGAACCTTGATTCTTGCCGATCGGCTGGCTCTTCGCTACCCTTGAACCGTCGATTGACTGACCAGTCAATCTAGTCTCATTCGCCAGCCGTTCCAGCCCGTAAGGAGATCCGAGAATGGTCGATTTCACGCTCACCGATGAGCAGAAGAACCTGCGCGAGATGGCGCACGACTTCGCGGTCAAGGAGATACGCCCGGTCGCCTGGGAGTACGACAAGGACGGCACATGGCCCGCGGAGGTCATCAAGAAGGCGTGGGAGGTAGGCCTGATGAACTCGCACATACCCGAGGAGTACGGTGGCGCGGGTGCGAGCTATCTGGACGGCTGCCTGATCGAGGAGGAGCTGTCGTGGGGCTGCTCCGGTATCCAGACCTCGCTCGGCTGCAACGGCCTGGCGACCGCGCCGATCGCGCTCGGCGGCTCGGAGGAGACCAAGAAGAAGTACCTGGGCATGCTGACCGAGGCGCCGCTGCTCGCGTCCTTCTGCCTGACCGAGCCCGACGCCGGCTCGGATGTCTCCGGCATGCGCACCACCGCCGTGCGCAAGGGCGACAAGTACGTGCTCAACGGCTCCAAGTGCTTCATCACCAACGGCGGCTACGCCGACTACTACACCGTCTACGCGAAGACCGACAAGGACGCCGGGCACCGCGGCATCTCCGCGTTCGTCGTCGAGCGCGACTGGGGTGTGGTCGTGGACAAGAAGGAGGACAAGCTCGGCCAGCGCGCGTCCAACACCGCGACGATCTCCTTCAACGACGTCGAGGTGCCCGCCGAGAACATGCTCGGCGAGGAGAACCATGGCTTCAAGCTCGCGATGATGACGCTCGACCGCACACGCCCGGGCGTGGCCGCGATGGCCACCGGCATCGCGCGCGCGGCGTTCGAGTTCGCGACCGACTACGCCAAGGAACGCGTGCAGTTCGGCGTGCCGATCGCGATGCACCAGGCGATCCAGTTCATCATCGCCGACATGGCCACCGAAATCGAGGCGGCGCGCCTGCTGACGTGGAAGTCGGCGTTCATGCTCGACAACGGCGAACGCAACACGCTCGTCTCATCGCACGCCAAGCGCTTCGCCGCCGACACCGCGATGAAGGTCGCCACCGAAGCCGTGCAGGTCTACGGCGGCTACGGCTTCATCAAGGACTACCCCGTCGAGAAGCTGTTCCGCGACGCCAAGATCATGCAGTTGTACGAGGGCACCTCGCAGATCCAGCGCCTGGTGATCGCCCGCGAGACGCTGCTGCCGCGACGCGTGGAGGAGCCGGCGGCGGCGGTCGTGTAGCGCAAGATCGTTGCCAGTCGGAGATGTCGGGGGCGCCAAAGGGTGACCGCCAAAGTCTGGTGCGTGGTCTCGCTGGGCGTGCTGCCGCTCGGCTTTGCTGTCCCGGACAGCCCGGCCCTGCCGCACAGAGCCAGCGCAGCCGGCGACGCCAGTACGCCCCTGTGCCGAGGTGCAGCCAAGCGCCTGCGGCCCGGGCGCGTCAGCTTCTCGTTCAGCTGCGGCGAAAGCGAAGACGTCACCGCGTTCGTCGTGCAAGCCAACCGCGCGCTGCACTCCGTCTTTGACCCGAGCTACGCGTTTGGCTGCGAACGCAGCACGTCCAGGTCATTCGACTGCGAGGACATTCACTCGGGCGCCGGTCCGCAAGGATCGGGTGTCGCCTCGGTGAGCGAGCCGCTCTGCCACCATGGCGCACACCTGGTTCTGCGGGTCACGCCGACCCTCAACTTCGAAGAGCAATCGCTCGCGACGTTCACGCTGAAGGGGCCGTGCTGAGCCGCTGACGGCGGGTGCGGGTATATGCTGGCCGCGATGGGGGGTGGCGGCACACTGGGTGCACTCGCCTTGCGGGTTGGGGTGCCCAGGCCAGAATCGACGCAGAGGCGAAGCCACTGGCGGCGGCCTGCGGTCGTGGGTGGGCTGCTGGGCACTGCAGCGGCGCTCGGGTGTGCGGGCGCGCTCGTCGCTCCGACCGGCACAACTGCAGGGCGTGCAACGACGGCCCGTCACGGCCTGGCGAGCCTGCCGGCAGCCGCTCAGGGCCCTGTCTCATCCGCGCTGGGGCGCGATCAGCCGGCCTACCGCGTCCGCGGCCTACAGGCGGTCAACCCCGCGCAGGGTCTGCGTGTGGGGTTCTCGCGCCGGGGCGTGACGGTCGCCTCCGGCGGCGCACGGCTGAGCATGGCGCTGTCGGCCTACGGCTACGCGAGCGCGCAGGTGTCCGCGGCGGCCACGACTCCGCGCGCGAGCGCCAACCGCGTCAGCTACGCGCATGGGTCGCTGACGGAGTGGTTTGCCAACGGTCCGCTGGGCCTCGAGCAGGGGTTTGACGTTTCCGCGCGCCCAATCGCCGGGAGCGGGCCGTTGACGTTCTCGCTCGCCCTTTCCGGCAATCTCGCGGCCAGCCTGCAAGGCGGGTCGCTGCTGCTCGACGGGCGCGGGGTCGCACTTCGCTACGGTGGCCTGCTCGCCACCGACGCCCGCGGGCGCGTGTTGCACTCCTGGCTTGAACTCGCCGGTGACGAGCTGCTGATCCGCGTCGATGATCGCGGCGCCTCCTACCCGCTGCAGATCGACCCGTTTCTCCAGCAGGCCGAGCTGAGCGCCTCAGACGGCGAAGAAGGCGACGAACTCGGATTGTCAGTCGCAGACTCGGAAGACACGATCGTTGTCGGCGCGCCCTTCCACCCCACCGGCGGCAATATGGAACAGGGTGAGGCGTATGTCTTCGCGAGACCGGAATCGGGCTGGGCCAACGCGACCCAGACCGCCGAACTGATCTCCGAAAAAGGACAACCGGGAGAACGATTCGGCAAAGCGGTCGCGGTCTCGGGAAACACGATCGTCGTCGGTGCGCCAGACCGCGAAGTCATCACAGGCCACAACGAACAGGGTGCGGTGTACGTGTTTGTGAAGCCCGCCTCGGGCTGGGCCGGCTCGCCGAAGCAGGCCGCCGAACTGACCGCCGAAAACGGCGAAGTGAGCGAATTCTTCGGCGAATCGGTCGCGGTCTCGGGCGAAACAATCGTGGCTGGCGCTCCGCAGCGCAAAGTGGGCGGCCATGAACACCAGGGTGCGGCGTATGTGTTCACGATGCCCAAAGGCGGGTGGGCGAACATGCACCAGACCGCCGAGCTGACAGCCAGCAAAGGTGCCGAAAATGACGATCTCGGCCACTCGGTCGCGGTATCGGGCGACACGGTGCTCGCCGGTGCGCCCGGCCACAAGGTGGGCGAACACGAAGACCAGGGCGCGGCGTATGTCTTCGTCAAGCCGGCCTCGGGCTGGGCCGGTTCGCTCACCCAGACGGCCGAACTGGCAGCCGGCAACGGCGCCGCGAATGACGGGCTCGGCACCTCGGTCGCGATGTCGGGCGACACGGTGCTCGCCGGTGCGCCGAGCCACAAGGTGGGCGAACACGCCGACCAGGGCGCGGCGTATGTCTTCGTGATGCCCGCCTCGGGCTGGGCCGGCTCGCTCACCCAGACGGCCGAGCTGACAGCCGGCAACGGCGCCGCAAACGACCATCTCGGCGACGCGGTCGCGGTGTCGGGCGACACGGTGCTCGCCGGTGCGCCCCTGCGCACGGTCACGAATACGCGTCAGGGCGCGGTGTACGTCTTCATCATGCCGTCCTCGGGCTGGACCGGCTCGCTGAACGAGACTGCCGAGCTGACCGCCGGCAACGGCAACGCGGAGGATCATCTGGGCGAAGCGGTCGCTGTCTCCGGCGACACGGTGCTTGCGGGCGCGCCCGGCCACGAGGTGGGCAAACACGAAGAACAGGGCGCGGCGTACGTGTTCGAGCAGCCACCGTCGATCTCGATCTCCTCGCCGGTGAACGGCGCGACCTACACCCAGGGTCAGGTCGTCGCGGCGGAATACTCCTGTCCCACCGCGCCCGGTACCACAGTCACCTGCTCAGGCACGGTCGCAAACGGCGCGCCGATCGAAACGAGGACGCTGGGGGCGCATACGTTCACGGTCAGCGTCATCGACAGTGACGCCCTCAGCGCAACTCCCGGGAGCGTCAGCTACACCGTCGTCGCGGCGCCGGTCACGGTGCCGATCTCGGGCGCGCTCACGGCGCCGATCGTGAGCGGGCTGAGCGAGACCGCAAGAACCTGGCGCGAGGGCCACCTGCTCGCCCAGATCAGCACCGGCGCGAGCAAACAGAAGAAGAAGCCCCCAATCGGCACGACGTTCTCCTTCGGCCTCAACGAGTCGGCGAGCGTGACGTTCACGTTCACCGAGTCGGCTGGTGGGCGCAAGGTCGGAAAGAAGTGCGAGGCACAGACCAACAAGAACAAGCACAAGCACCGCTGTACCCGCACCGTCCTCGCCGGCACGCTGACGTTCTCCGCGCACGCAGGGACCAACAAGGTGCACTTCGAGGGTCTCATTTCCAAGCACGAGAAGCTGGCGCCCGGCAGCTACACGCTCCTGGTCACCGCGACCGCGTCGGGCAAACGCTCGGCAACGAGCACGCTGCACTTCACGATCGCATACGGCTAGAGGTGCCCGGATGTAGACTGGATCCAGGATGAGCGTGCGATACATGTCGCCAGCATCGCGGCGGGCTTGCGCAGCTGGGGCGTTCCTGGTCGTGCTGTTGGCGCTCAGCGCTTGGAGTCTTGCGCAGGCGCCTGCCAATGCCCTGGCGGGCGGCCTCTGGAAGGGCACCGCCGAGGGGATCAGGGTCGATCACGGCGAACTCCAATCCGACGAAGTCACCTCGACCAGCGACGCCTACTACCTGGTCGATCTGAGCTTCTTCTTCAGCGTCAACCGAGCCGGTGACGCCAGCGGCGGCGGCAGCGGCTTCTACACCGACGCGCACTGGCACCTGTCCGGCGTCAACGGCAAGGAAGGCTCATTCGACTGCGAACCGCCGGTGTCCGGCGAACCGTTCAGCGTCGAGGTCAGCGGTCAGAGGAGCGGCCATGAGCTGCTTCTGAACCTGGCGATCCCCGACGCGACCGAGACCAACGAAGACTACGACTGCGGCGCGAACTACACCGGCTTCGCGACGAGCAGCCACTACATGGCTGAATCACTGGAAGCGGTGGGTGGCAACGAACTGCACGTCTCCACCACCGCGCCGACGTCTGTGACACTCGAAAAGACGCTCGAAACCGGCGACTCGGAAGACCACAAAACGCACCAGAACGTCTGGTCCTTCTCGGTGACACCGCCCAGCAGCGGCTCCGGCAGCGGCAGCGGCTCAGGTGGTGGATCAGGCGGTGGATCAGGCTCTCGCGGAGGCGCCGGCGGCTCCTGCTCGCTGTCGCTGACGCACGTCCTCGCCAGGCCCTCGCCCGGCCACGCGGGCAAGCCGATCGTGGTGTCCTTCCACGTCTCTGCCCCGGCCAAGGCGGAGCTGCTCGTCTCGCCCCTCGGCGGCACTGCCAGCACCGTCGTCACCCGCAACGTCCCCAGGGGGCTCAACCAGCTCGTCTGGCCCGGCTGGCTTGGCACACTGCCGGCAGCGGCGGGCCAGTATCAGCTGACGGTGCAGGCGAAGGCCTGCGGCAAGACGCGCTCGCAGTCGGTCACCGTGAAAACGACCTAGGGGTGGAAGCCGCTGCGACGCGCGGGTGTGCGGTGCGCGTCGTGTGAACGGTCAGCTAGTCAGCGACGGCGGGCGCCGACGTGGCGCCGCCGGGGCCGGCCCGGCGCGCCCAGCCGGCTTCGCTAGGCTCCCGGATCCCCAGCCAACAGAGGAGACCAAAGCATGTTCGTGTTCAAGGCCGCCGTCGTCGGTGCAGGCACCATGGGCGGCCAGATCGCCCAGACGATCGCCGCAGCTGGAATACCGGTCGTCCTGAAGGACATCGACGACGCGCTCGTGCAGGCCGGGCTCGATGAGGCCCGCAACGTGACCACCGGCCAGGTCGGCAAACTGGCTGAGAAGGGCAAGATCACCGCCGAGCAGGCCGAGGCGCAGATCGAGGAGATCCTCGGGCGCATCCACGGCACGACCTCGTATGAGCGCTTCGGTGACGTCGACCTGGTGGTCGAGGCGGTGCCCGAGCGGATGGAGATCAAGCAGGGCGTGTTCGCCGAGCTCGACGCCGCCACCCCCGGCCACGCGATCCTCGCGTCGAACACGTCCTCGCTGTCGATCACCGAGATCGGCGAAGCGACGCTGCGCCCGGAGAAGGTCGTCGGCTTCCACTACTTCTACCCCGCCTCGATCATGCCGCTGATCGAGATCGTCGAGGGCGAGGAGACCTCCGCGGAGACCGTCGCCGCGGCGATCACGTTCGCGCAGGCGATCCGCAAGCAGCCGATCACGTGCGTCGAGGTGCCCGGCTTCGTCGTCAACCGCATCCTCAACTCGGGGATCGCCGAGATCTGGCGCGAGCAGGAGGAGAAGGGCCTGTCGATCAAGCTGATCGACGAGGGCGTCGGCGCGGCCGGCGTCACGCCCGTCGGTCCGTACTACCTCGTCAACCTGCTCGGCCTGGACACCGTCCTGCACGTGGCCGAGCACCTCGTCGAGTCCTACGGCGAGGAACGCTTCTACGTTCCCAGGGGCATGCAGAAGCTCGTCGCCGACGGCAAACTCGGCGCCAAGACCGGCGGCGACGGCTTCTACGACCCGCAGGGCGAGCCCAACATCCCGGGCGAGAACGAGCCCGACGTGGCAGAGCTCGTCGAGCTGCTGTCGCTGAAGACGTTCCTCGAGGCGTGCCTCGTGCTCGAGGAGGGCGTCGCCACCCACCGCGACATCGACTTCGGGATGATGGCCGGCGCCGGCCTGGACCCCCGCCGCGGCCTGATGCCGCCGTTCATGAAGGCCGACAGCGAGGGCCTCGACACGGTGCTCGAGCGCATGGAGAGCGCGCAGGAGCGCTACGGCGAGCGCTTCACACCGCCCACGATCCTGCGCCGCCTCGTCGCCCAAGGACGGCTGGGGCAGAAGAGCGGGCAGGGCTTCTACGCCTACCCGCAGCCCGACGCCGAGCAGCCCGCGGAGGTGATCAAGCTCGAGACCCGCGCCGACGGCGTCGCGATCGCGTGGCTGGCCAACGGCCAGATGAACTCGATCTCGCCGCAGGTCGTCGAAGACCTCGGCAAGGTCTGGCGCCACGTCAAGAGCGCGTCGAGCCCGCCCGTGCGCGCGCTCGTGATCGCCTCCTCCAACCCGTTCCTGTTCTGCGCCGGCGCCGACATCAAGGCCTTCACCACGATGGACGAGTCCTCGGGCGCGGACTTGATCAACGGCGCCCACGCCCTCTTCCGCGAGCTCGGCTCGGAGGGGATCGTCACGATCGCCGCCGTCAACGGCCTCGCCTTCGGCGGCGGCTGCGAGCTGGCGATGGCCTGCGACGTGCGTATCGCCGCGCGCTCCGCGATCTTCGGCCAGCCCGAGATCAAGCTCGGGATCATCCCCGGCTTCGGCGGCACGCAGCGTCTGCCGCGCCTCGTCGGCGAAAACAAGGCGCTGGAGATGAACCTGATCGGCGACCCGATCCTCGCCGACGAAGCGTTCGAGCTCGGCCTCGCCAACCGGCTCGTCGAGGACCACGAACTGCTCGACACCGCCCTGCAGTGGGCGCGCAAGCTCGCCGCCCAAGCGCCGCTCGCCGTCGCGCAGATCAAGCGCGTATCCGCCGCCGGCGACCTCGACCAGGGCATCGAGGCCGAGAAGCGCGCGTTCGCCGCCGTCTTCGCCAGCGCCGACGCCAAGGAGGGAATCACCGCCTTCCTCGGCAAACGCGCGCCGCGTTTCACCGGGAGCTGAGGAGGGTATGTGTCTTGTCGCGACGAGTGGTGTATAGCGATGGCTATACACCGTCCGTTGTCGTGGACATAGCTGCCGGGCCTACCCCGGAGGTCGCGCGCCTCGCGGAGCTGATCGGTGACGCGCGCTCGGTCGTAGCGCTGACCGGCGCCGGCATCTCGGTGCCGTCGGGCATCCCCGACTTCCGCACACCGGGTACGGGCCTGTGGGAGAACGTCGACCCGATGGAGGTCGCGCACATCGACGCCTTCCGCAGCGACCCCGTGCGCTTCTGGAGCTTCTACGGCGAGCGCTTCGCCACGCTCGGCGCCAAGCAGCCCAACGGCGCCCATCGCGCGCTCGTCGCGCTGGAGCAGCGGGGCCTGCTCGACGCGGTGATCACGCAGAACATCGACATGCTGCACAGCCGGGCGGGGACGCGCGCGCTCGTCGAGGTCCACGGCAGCATCGCCAGCTGCTCGTGCCTGAGCTGTCGCGGCAGCGTCGCACTCGAGGAGGTGCGCGCGCGCCTGGCGCGCGCGACGGACGGCGTTCCCCGCTGCGAGCGCTGCGGCGAGCCGATCAAGCCCGACGTCGTGCTGTTCGGCGAGATGCTGCCCGAGCAGGCGCTCGAACGCGCACGCGAGCTGTGCGAAGGCGCGGACGTGCTGCTGTGCATCGGCTCCTCGCTCGAGGTGCACCCGGTTGCGCGGCTGCCATTGCTGACGCACGACGCCGGCGGCGCCGTGGCGATCGTCACCCAGGGGGCGACGCCGCTGGACGAGCTCGCTAGCGTCCGCCTCAGCGGCGACGTGGTCGCGGAGCTCGAGGCGCTGGTCGCTGCGCTCGGTTCGCCGGCGTGATCATCCCGTGCCGCTGCGCTCGGTCGCCGGGTGTAATCATCCCGTTCCGTACTCGTTACACCCTGTAATCATTACAAGGTGTAACGATCTCCCTGCGGGTCTTACGTCTCAGACCACGACCGGCAATCTCAGACCACCGGCAGCAGGTCGCGCTCGGGATCGATCTCCCAGCGGCGGGCGAGCTCCGCGAGCTCCGCGTCGATGCCCCAGCGGTCGGGGCGAACCGGTCCTTCATGTTCGAGGCTCGCCCCCTTCAGCGCCATGCAGCCCGTGTTGTCGCCCAGGCTTCTGATCGCCGCGACCTCCTCGGCGCTCAGCGGGCTCCCGCTCGTCGGGTCCGCGGCCACCAGTGTCGTCAGCTCCGCAAGCTCCGCGCGCTTCTCCTCGACCGGGCGCGCGTCTGCTCCCTGCTCCTGGATCAGCGTCGGTGCCACGCAGCGCACCGACGGCTGCGCGAGGTTCCACGCGCACGCCAGCTGCAGCATGCTAAGGCCGTGGCGCGCGGCGAACGGCCGCATCTGCTCGAGTCGCTCGCGACCGGCCGCCACCCAGCCGTCGGGGCGGAACTTGCGGTGGTCGAAGTCGGCGAAGGCGTGGCCGGGAAGCACGTCGTCGTGGAACAGGCCGCCGTAGTCCACGACACGCGTGATCAGGCTCACGTCATGCGTGACCGCAGCGTCGAGCACCAGCTCGCCGGGCCACGGCTCCAGCGGGCCGAGGATGATCATCGCCCAGTCGATCTCGCTGGCGAAGCGCTCGAGGCAGTCGATCAGGTCGAGTGTGAAGCCGTTGGCCGGGCCGGGAGCCACGCCCAGCAGCCGCGTCAGGCCCGCCTCGCGGACCGCCTGCATACCCTCCCACACGGCAGGGCTCGAATAGCCGACGCGGTCTGGGTTGTGCAGCAGCAGCACGTCGAAGTGCTCGACGCCGCAGCGTTCGAGGCTGCGCTCGGTGGCCATGCGGATGTACTGCGCGTACTCGCGCGGCTCACGCAGCAGCGGGTCGGTGAAGCGCGGAAAGCCTTTCGCCCCGTCGCGCTCGCCCGTGTAGAAGTCGTGGCCGATCGCGCCGATCAGGCAGTAGCTGTCGCGGTCCACACCGTCGAGCGCAGCGCCGAGCGCGGAGTCGGCCGCGCCGGCGCCGTACACGTCGGCGGTGATCACCGTGTCGATGCCGTCGCCCGGACGCAGCAACGCGTGCAGGCGCGCGTCCTCGAGCGGCTCGCCGAAGTGCATGAAGCGTCCGCCGCTCCAGGTGCCGATCGCTGTCGTCGTCGGGTCCATCGCCACCAGCTTAAACCCCCGCCGCCGTGCGGGCGCGCAGCGCCGCCTCCAAGCGCCCGAGCGCGTGCGACAGGACATCCTCGTCGAGCCCGTCCACAGGGGCGGTCGCAGCCGTGCCGGCCGCGCCGTCGCCACCGTCATCGCCCGGCAGCGTCGCCTGTGCCTGCGCCTGGACGCCCGGGCGCAGCTGTTCGAGCTCGGCGATCCGGATCGCGAGGTCCTGGCGTCGCTCTGCATGCAGCTCCGGCACCGCGAGCGCGAAGGCGCGCTCCAGCTCGAGCGCAGCATGCGCCAGGCGCCCGTGATCGAGATCGTGGCGTGCGCGCAGCGCGAGCTCCTCGCACAGCAACGCCGGGCTGCGCGCGCCCAGCAGCGCCGCGAGGCGCTCCTGCGGACGCAGTGCCCATGAGCGATCGCGCCGCGGGCTGCGCCGCGAGCGCGCCGGGCCGTGTCCCGATCCGTGTCCACCCGTCCACGGCAGCGCGCGCGCGTGCAGCCAGCGCCCGTCGGCGACCTGCTCGCCCTCGCCCCACCCGGCCCGGATCACAAGCGCCTGGGCGGGGGAGACCTCGTGGACGTAGGGATCGGCCGCCGCGATGCGGTGCGAATGGATCACGCGGTTGATCACCGCGACCGCCGCGCCGACCTCGCGGTCACGGTCGAGCTCGGCGAGCCACGCGCGTGCCTGGTTCTCGGCGGCAAGCGAGATCGGGTCGATCACGGTGACCCGCGTCGTGGCGACCGCGGCCGGCTCCGGTCCCGGTGGCACCGGGCGCGCGCGCATGTGCAGACGCCCGAGCGGCGAGCGCCGCCGCTGTCCGGTGATGGAGCCGGCGATTGGCTGGTGTCCGGCCTGCAACGTGCTGAGCACCACCACGCGCTCGGGCTCGCGGTCCGCGCTGTTGCGGATCAGATAGCGGCCGTCCGCCGGGCCGAGCGCCCACGGAAACTCGAGCTGGATGAACACGAACAGCTGCTGGGGCATCGCTTCACCGTATCCTTCCAATGATTCGGCCGAGGGCCGAGCAGTATCCGAAGCCTCGCACCGCGGGGCCATCCGAATCGACACCGGGAGTCCACCGAGCATGTCCGATGCGAGCCAACTCTCAAAGAGCCTGCGCGAGCGTATGGGCGGCGGCGCCGAGGATCGGCTCGGAAGGGCGCTGTCCGATCTGCTTGAAAACCCGCTGCTCACCGGCGCGATCGGGCGCGTGTTCGACGCGCGCGAGAAGGCCGTCCAAGCCCAGGAGGTCGCGATGGGTGCGCTGAACCTTCCGTCGGCGGCCGACATTGAACGGCTGACCCGGCGCCTGCGCTCGGTCTCCCTGCGCCTGGAGGGCATCGAGGAGGGCGTCGACCGACTGGACCGCACGCGGGGCCCTAGCGATGCGCAGGGCCCCGAGATCGCCGAGCGCCTGTCCGCGATCGAGGACCAGCTGAGTCGGCTCACGGACAGGCTCGATCAGGCCGCCAAGCCGCCGAGCGCGGCGAAGCCCGCCAAGCCGGCGGCGAAGCCGAAAGCGAGCGGAGCGAAGCCGCGGAAGGCCTGAGGGGTCACGCGCTCAAGGCGGCAATCGCGGCCCGGCCCATCCGTTCGGCCGCATCCAACATCTGGTGATCGTCGATTCGCGTACGCACTCCGTGCGCGTCGAAGGTGTCCGACACCGTCAGCACGCACGCCACCGGCACGTGCGTGGCGGCTCCCGTCGCGAACAGCGCCGCCGCCTCCATCTCGACCGCCACCGCATCTGGATGCTGCGCGCGCTCGTCGCCTCCGTAGAACAGGTCGACGCTGACGATCGTGGCGAGCAGTGCAGCGGGAACGCGTTCGGCGAGCGCGTCGGTCAACGCGGGGTCGGCGGCCGCACGCTCGCTCGCGCCGAGCGCCCGCGAGGTGCCGTCGGCGCAGATCGCCTCGCACGCGATCACCAGGTCCCCGAGCGCCAGGCCGGCGGCGAGCGCGCCGCACGTGCCGACGCGAATCGCGTGCCGGGCGCCCAGCGCGATCAGCTCGGTGAGCACGATCGCCGCCGACGGGCCGCCCATGCCCGTGGCCTGGATCGTCAGCGGCTCGCCGTCGGGGGCAGTGCCCGTGTAGCCCCACAGTCCGCGGTGGTGGTTGAACATGCGCGGCTCCTGCAGCAGCGATTGAGCGAGCGCGAGCGCGCGTCCGGGATCGCCGGGCAGCAGCACGCGCTCAGCGAGCGGCGCGGTGGGACGCAGGTGGATGGGGGCGCTGTGCGACAACGGCGGCGACTTTAGACTTTGGACGGGATGCCCGCCCACCCACTGCCCGTCGCGTCGCGCGCCTGAGTGGCCGAGCCCGTCGATGACCCCGCCGGCGAGATGGGCGAGCTGACGCTCGCACAGGTCGCCGCGCGCGCCGGCGTCTCGCCGGCGACGGTCAGACGCTGGGTCGACGGCGGCCTGATCCCCGGCTATGACGGGAGCTGGACGCCAGCGTCGGCCGCGTACGCGCGCGTCGTCGCCAGGCTGCGCGCCCGCGGGCACACGCTCGCGCAGATCAAGCGCGCCGGGGAGAACGGCCAGCTCGCCGTCGGCCCGCTCGAGAACCTGTGGAGCAGGCCGGGGCCGCGCTACCCGCTGCGTGAGGCGGTGCGCGTCAGCGGGCTGGACGCCAAGCTGATCGAGCGGCTGCACGCGGCGATGGGGCTGGGCGCGCTGCCGCTGGACGGGCTCTCCGACGAAGACGTGCAGATCCTCAAATACGGCGCGGCGGTGCTCGACGCGGGCCTGCCGCTACCCGCGTTCCTGCAGCTGATGCGTGTGTACGGCCAGGCGGTCGCGCAGATCGCCGACGCGGAGGTGCGCCTGATCCACCTGTACGTGCACGAGCCGTTGATGCGCTCGGGCGTGCCGAGTGTGGAGATCGCCGACGAGATGGAGGGCCTGGCGCGCGAGGTGCTGCCGTTCGCGGCGCCGTTCATGAACTATCTCCACGGCCGGCTGCTGGCGCAGTTCGTCGAGCAGGACATGATCGGCCACATGGAGGCCGACCTGGGGGACGACGCGCTCGAGGAGGGGCGCCTGCGGGTGGCGATCGCCTTCGCCGACCTGGCGGGCTACGCGCGGCTGACGATCGAACGCGGCGATGAGGCGGCCCTGGGCGCGGTCGAGCGCTTCGTGCAGGCCGTCGAACAGACGCTGCCCGTCGACGCGAGGGTGATCAAGATGCTGGGCGATGAGGTGATGGTGGTGGGCTCCGACGCGGCCGCGCTCACCAGCTGGGCGGTCGAGCTGCGCGCCGCGATCTCCGATGGCGACCCGCTGCCGCGGATCGGCATCCACTACGGCGAGGCGCTGTATCGCGACGGCGACTACTTCGGAGCCGACGTCAACCAGGCTGCGCGCGTGGTCGCGCGCGCCGGCGGCGGCGAGGTGCTGGTCACGCGCGCCGTCGTGGAGGCGGCGGCGGGGGTGGACTGGCTCGAGTTCGAGCGGATCGGCGAGGTCCGGCTGAAGGGCTTCTCCGAGACGACCGAGCTGTTCACCGCCGCGGCCCGGAAGGCGTAGGGCGGCGATGGCGATCTGCGAGCAGGTGCGCGAGGCCGTGCGCGCCGGCGGCCTGTTCGCGCGCGATCGGCCGGTCGTCGCGATGCTCTCCGGCGGGCGCGACTCGACGTGCCTGCTCGACGTGGCGGTGGCGCTGCTCGGCCCTGCCGCATTGTGCGCGCTGCACGTCAACTACGGCCTGCGTGGCGAGCAGGCAGACGCCGACGAGTGCCACTGCGCGGCCCTGTGTGAGCAGCTCGGGGTCGAGCTCGAGATCGTGCGTGTCGCCGGCGACGGGCAGATCGACGACGACGCGCAGGCGCCCGGCGTCACCCAGGCGCCCGGCGAGACCCAGGCACCCGGCGAGACCGAGGTGGCCGGCAAGCCGCCCGGCAACCTGCAGGCGTGGGCGCGCGAGCTGCGCTACTCCCACGCAACGCGCCTCGCACACGAACGCGACGCGCTGATCGCGACCGGGCACACGGCGAGCGACCAGGTCGAGACGATCCTGTACCGGCTGGCGGCCTCCCCCGGGCGGCGCGCGCTGCTGGGGATGGTCGCCAGCGAGGGCCGGCTGATCCGCCCGCTGCTTGGCGTCACTCGCGAGCAGACCGCCGCCTACTGCCAGGAGCGAGGCCTGCAGTGGCGCGAGGATGCAAGCAACGACGACGAGCGCTTCGCACGCGCGCGCGTGCGCAAGCATCTCGTGCCGGCGTTGCGCGCGGTGCACCCGGCGGCCGAGGCGAACGTGCTGCGGACGGCGTCGCTGCTGCGCGAGGAGACGGAGCTGCTCGACGGCCTCGTCACCGAGGAGCTCGCAGGACGTCCGCGGATCGCGCTCGCGCGCCTGCAGGAGCTGCCGGCGGCGCTCGCGCGACTGGTGGTCGTGCGCCTGGCCGAGGACGCCACCGGGACATACGTGCCGCAGGCCGGCGAGCGCGTGCAGGAGATCCTCGCGCTCGGGCGTCGCGGTGGCGACGCGGAGCTGCACGTGGGCGGGCAGGCGGGCGCTGTGATCCACAGCGGCGTGCTGGAGATGGTCAAGCTGCAGCCGCGAGGCCGCGGTCCGGCGGCGCGCGGCGGTGAGCCGCCGGACGAGGACTAGACTGCCTGGCGTGGCGAGCACCGTGCCAGTCTCAGGCGAGCCAGAGCTGGGCGAGGTGCTCGTGAGTGCCGAGGATCTGCAGCGGCGGGTCGTCGAATTGGGCGAGGAGATCTCGCGCGACTACGCCGGCAAGTCGCTGCTGCTCGTGGGCGTGCTGAAGGGCGCGGTGTTCTTCCTGAGCGACCTCATGCGCTACATCGACATTCCCGTCGAGGTCGACTTCATGGCCGTCGCCTCCTACGGCTCGGCGACCGACTCCTCCGGGGTCGTGCGCATCCTCAAGGACCTGGACGCGGCGATCGAAGGCCGCGACGTGCTGATCGTCGAGGACATCGTCGACTCGGGCCTGACCTTGCAGTACCTGCTGCGCAACCTCGGCTCGCGCAATCCCCGCACGCTCGAGGTGTGCGCGCTGCTGACCAAGCCCGAGCGCCGCAAGGTCGACCTGCCGACTCGCTACGTGGGCTTCGAGATACCCGATCGGTTCGTCGTGGGCTACGGCCTCGACTACGCCGAGCGTCACCGCAACCTGCCGTTTGTGGCCGCGCTGGAGCGTCAGATCGACACGCCCCCAGCCGGCCCGCGCCGTCCCTAACTGCCGGAAAGCCGGACCCTGCATGGTACGCTAGGGCACTGGTGGCCACGACTTCAGACGGTGCCAGGACCCTCAGGAACTAGCCATGAGCCGTTTCTTCAAGAGCGCCGCATTCCCAATCCTCATCGTCGTGGTGTTGGCGTTCCTCGCCGTCAAACTCGTCAACTCGCCCTCAAGCAACAAACGCTCGCACAGCTACCAGACGCTGGTCGGCAGCGAGCTGCCCAAAGGCGAAGTCGAATCGGTCGAGTTCAAGAACAAGGGCAAGGCGCTCGAAGTCAAGCTCAACGCCAAGGGCAACAAAGAAAGCTACGAAATCGGCTTCATCGAACAGGCCTCGCCGGCGCTGTTCGCGACGCTCGAAAAGGACGGCGTCAAATTCAACGTCGAATCGGAAAAGAGCAGCGCGCTGTTGGGGCTGCTCACCTACATCCTGCCGTTTGCGCTGTTCCTCGGCTTCTGGATCTTCCTGATGAACCAGGTCCAGGGCGGCGGCTCGAAAGTGATGTCGTTCGGCAAGTCGCGCGCCAAGCGCATGTCCGCTGACTCGCCCAAGATCACCTTCCGCGACGTCGCCGGGGTCGACGAGGCCGTCGAGGAGCTCCATGAGATCAAGGAATTCCTGGAGAACCCAAAGAAGTTCCAGGCGCTCGGCGCGCGCATCCCCACCGGCGTGCTGCTGTACGGGCCGCCGGGCACCGGCAAGACGCTGCTCGCGCGCGCCGTCGCCGGCGAGGCGGGTGTGCCGTTCTTCTCGATCTCCGGCTCTGACTTCGTCGAGATGTTCGTCGGCGTCGGCGCCTCGCGCGTGCGCGACCTGTTCGAGCAGGCCAAGCAGAACAGCCCCTGCATCATCTTCATGGACGAGATCGACGCCGTCGGACGCCACCGCGGCGCGGGTCTCGGCGGCGGCCACGACGAGCGCGAGCAGACGCTGAACCAGCTGCTCGTCGAGATGGACGGCTTCGAGGCAAAGGACAACATCATCATGATCGCGGCCACCAACCGGCCCGACATCCTCGACCCCGCGCTGCTGCGCCCCGGCCGCTTCGACCGCCAGATCGCCGTCGACCGTCCCGACCGCAAGGGCCGCGCGAAGATCCTCGAGGTGCACACGCGCGGCAAGCCGCTCGCCAAGATCATCGACATCGACGCGCTCGCCGGCCAGACGCCCGGCTTCACCGGCGCCGACCTGTCGAACCTGATCAACGAGGCGGCGCTGCTGTCCGCCCGCACCGGCAAGCGCGAGATCGGCCAGGAAGAGCTGGAGGAGGGGATCATGCGCGTGATCGCCGGCCCCGAGAAGAAGACGCGCGTGATGAGCGAGAAAGAGCGGCTGATCACGGCCTTCCACGAGATGGGCCATGCGCTCGTCGGCCACTTCCTCGAGCACTCCGACCCGGTGCACAAGATCTCGGTCATCTCCCGCGGCCAGGCGCTCGGCTACACGATCTCGATGCCGCAGGAGGACCGCTTCCTGACGACGCGCGCCGAGCTCGAGGACACGATGGCGATGACGCTCGGCGGACGCGCAGCCGAGGAGCTCGTGTTCGGCGAGATCACCACCGGCGCCTCCAACGACATCGAGAAGGTCACCGCCACCGCCAAGCAGATGGTGATGCGCTTCGGCATGAGCGAGAAGCTCGGGCCGCGCGTGTTCGGCCACGACCACGGGCAGCCGTTCCTCGGGCGCGAGTTCTCGACCGAGCCCGACTACTCCGACGAGATCGCACGCGAGATCGACGACGAGGTGCGCCGCATCATCGAGGCCGCGCATACGCGCGCGCGCACGATCCTCACCGAACACCAGCACGACCTCAACAACATCTCCGAGATCCTCGTCAAGCGCGAGACGATCGAGAAGGAGGAGTTCCTGGCGCTGCTCGCCGGCAAGACCGACGAGGAAGTGTTCGGCATCGAGGAGGAGACCAAGCCGCAACTGCCCGCGCCGCCCGCGCCCGTCGACCGCGCCGAGCGCGAAACACCGCGCGCGCTGCCGCGGCCGGGGCTCGCCGGGGGGACCGCTGAGATTCGCGCAAGCGATCAAGAGCGCCCCGAGCCAGCCTGAGGCGTCCGTCCGGCGGGGGTGCGAGGCTTCCCTGTACTGAGGCGTAACTCGATGCGGTTGGGGGGCTGGGCATGTCGATCAAGTCTGTGGTGGCGCTGGGGGCGATGCTGCTGTTGACGTGGGCGCTCGCGCCGGGTGCCGCGAGCGCGATGGCTCCCGCCGGGATCCCCTACGTGACCGGCTACAACGGCTACGGTGAGCTCGGTGAAGGGCCAGCCAGCGGTGATTATCGATACGGCCCCGGAATGCTCCCTGGCTTGCCAAACGTCGTCGCCGTGGCGACCGGCTACTACGCCACGCTCGCGCTGCTCTCCAACGGGACCGTCGCGGCAATGGG
The DNA here is from genome assembly GCA_049513255.1 of Solirubrobacteraceae bacterium. Classification (GTDB taxonomy): domain Bacteria; phylum Actinomycetota; class Thermoleophilia; order Solirubrobacterales; family Solirubrobacteraceae; genus Palsa-744. The sequence continues at coordinate 225,876 of JBEKWH010000002.1, read as the reverse complement.
CTACAACGAGTATGGCGAAGTGGGCGACGGCACCAAGACCGAACGTAGGTCGCCGGTGATCGTGTCGGGCCTCTCCAGCGTTACGGCCGTCGCGGAGGGCGAGTACCACAGCCTCGCGCTGCTCTCGAACAAAACCGTCGAGGCGTGGGGCTACAACGGGTACGGCGAGCTCGGCAACAACGGCGCAAATACGGAAACCGCCAAACCGGAAGTCGTACCGGGCCTGTCGAATGTGAAGGAAATCGCCGCTGGATGTGACGCCAGCTATGCGCTGCTTGAAAATGGCACTGTCGAGGCATGGGGCTACAACGAGTACGGCGAATTGGGCGACGGCACCAAGACCGAGCGCAAAGCACCTGTGCCGGTGCCAGGCTTGGAACACGTGGAACGCATCTCTGCGGGCTGTGACTTCGCGCTCGCGCTGCTCAAGAACGAAACAGTCGAGGCGTGGGGATACGGCGACTACGGCGAACTCGGCACGGGCAGCGCGAAAGAACAGCTCACGCCTGAGCCGGTCCCAGGGGTCGAACACGTGACCGCGATCTCGGCCGGCGGATATTTCGCCCTGGCGCTGCTGAAGAATGACACCATCGAGGGGTGGGGCTACAACAGAGAGGGCGAACTGGGTGACGGCACCGACACCGAAGATCGCCCACCCGAGCAGATCCCGGGCGTCTCGAATGTTGCAGCGATCTCCGCCGGTGGCTACTACTCGCTCGCGCTGCTGACGAACGGGACGGTGGAAGGCTGGGGCTACAACGACTACGGGGAACTCGGCAATCTGGGCGACTCGGCTCAGCTCTCCCATCAGGTGTTGTCCTTCCCTTCTGCGGCTATCGGCTTGGGCCACGGCTATAGCTATGATGCGTTCGTGATCGAGGGCGCTGCGGCCAGCGTCTCGAGCCCCGACCTTACGTTTCCCGGGCAAACCGTTGGTACGAAGAGCGAGCCGCAGAGCATCGTGGTGACGAACAAAGGGCCGGCGCCGATGTCCGTGTCCGGTGATTCACTCAGCGGATCGGGCGCCGGTGCGTTCACGAAGACCGCGGACAGCTGCAGCGGGTCGACGCTCGCCGCTGAAGCCACATGCACGATCACATATGACTTCGCGCCCACGGCTGCCGGCACCGACACCGCGTCCCTCGCGATCACGTCCAGCTCGGTCACTGCCCTTCCAGCCATCGCCTTGAGTGGCACCGCGACGCCGCATGTGCCGCCCGTCCTCGGCTCGCTGCTGCTGACCGCGAGCGCCTTTCCTGCCGCGCACTCCGGCCCGAGCGCCGTGAGCGCGTCCGCGAGCGGCACGTACATCATCTACACCGACACCCAGGCCGCCACCACGACGTTCACGGTGCAGCAGAAGCTCGCCGGCATGTATCACGGCTCGGGCAAATCGCGGGTCTGCGCAACGGCGCCAAAGCACCACAAGCACGGCGCCAAACGGTGCAGCTACTCCAAGACGCTGGGTTCCTTCACCCACACCGACACCGTCGGCACGAACGCGCTGCGGTTCACGGGCCGCGTAGCCGGGAAGACCCTCGCGCGCGGCTCCTACCGCCTGTCCGCCGTCGCCGTCTCGCCGGAAGGCTCGAGCGCGACCGAGGGCGCCGCGTTCACCGTGACCCACTGAGGCTCGCCCGCGACCGGCGGCGGCTCCGCAGCACGTAGGCTGCAGCCGTGCGCCCCCGATACAGCCTGATGGGGATCGTCAACGTCACCCCCGACTCGTTCTCGGATGGCGGAGTGTTCCTCAGTGCCGACGCCGCGATCACCCACGCCGTGCGTCTGGTGGCCGAGGGCGCGGACATCCTCGACGTCGGCGGCGAGTCGACCCGCCCCGGCGCCGAGCCTGTCTCCGCTGAGGAGGAGCTGCGACGCGTGCTGCCGGTGCTCGAGGGCATCGCGGCTCAAGCATGGCCGGCCGCCCCGCCGCAGATCTCGATCGACACCTCCAAGGCCGCGGTCGCGCGCGCGGCGATTGCGGCCGGGGCGAGCATCGTCAATGACGTGAGCGCGCTGCGCGCGGACCACGCGATGGTCGAGGTGATCGCCGAGCCGGGCGTGGACTGCTGCCTGATGCACATGCTCGGCGAGCCGCGCACGATGCAGCGCGACCCACGCTATGGAGACGTCGTCGACGACGTCAAGGCGTTTCTGGAGGAGCGCCTGCGCTTTGCCGTGAGCGCGGGCGTGGACGAGGAGCGCATACTGCTCGACCCCGGCATCGGCTTCGGCAAGACGGTCGCGCACAACCTCGAGCTGCTCGAGCGTCTCGGCGAGCTGACCGAGCTGGGACGCCCGCTGGTCGTGGGCACCTCGCGGAAGACCTTCCTCGGGCGCATCGCCGCCGACGCCGCCGGCGAGGACGAGCCGCTGGAGCCGGCGCGACGGCTGCCGGGGACGATCGCCACGAACGTGCTCGCGCTCGAGCGCGGCGCGAGCGTGTTCCGCGTGCACGACGTAGCGCCCGTGCGCGATGCACTTGCCGTGGCGGCTGCTACCTTGGGCGAGCGATGGACGGTGAGGGGGACGACGCAGACGAGCTAGAGGACGACGGCGATCTCGACGGGGAGCGCGAGGAGACCGCAGAGTCGGTCACGATCGAGATCACGGGCCTCTCGCTATACACCAACCACGGCGTCACCGAGGCCGAGCGCGAGGTCGGCCAGCGGCTGGTGCTCGACCTGCGCCTGGACATCGGCGAAACCGACGCGACGGTCACCGACTCGATCGAGGACACCGTCGACTACGCCGAGGTCTGTCAGCTCGTGGCGCTGATCGCTCAGCAGCGCTCGCACAAGACGCTCGAGCGCCTGTGCAGCACGATCGCCGACCGGCTGCTCGCCGACTACGAGCTCGAGGGCGTGTGGGTGAAGGCCGCCAAGCCGGAGCCCCCGATCGCGCTGAGCGTGGCCGAGGTCTCGGTCGAGGTCTGGCGCGAAGCCGAGGGCTAGTGCCGAGCGAGCAACGTGTCGGGCTGCTGGGGCTCGGCTGCAACGTCCCCCTGCGGGAACGATGCGGCGAGCGCCGCGCCCAGCTGCAGGCGGCTGTTGACGCCCTACCCGGCGCCGGCGTCGCGGTGCTCGCCTGCTCCTCGACGTACGACACCGATCCGGTCGGCGAGGTCCCCGACCAGCCGGCGTTCCTGAACGCGTGCGTGCGCATACGCACCGCGCTGGAGCCACTGGCGCTGCTGGACGCCGTCAAGCGCCTGGAGCGGGAGCTGGGTCGCGGCGAGCAGGCCGTCCGCCACGGTCCGCGCGCGATCGACATCGACATCCTGCTGCTCGGGGAGCTCGAGCTCACACACGAGCGCATGACGCTGCCCCACGAGCAGCTGCTCGCCCGCCGCTTCGTCCTGATCCCGGCGCTCGAGCTGGACTTCGAGCTGCATGCGCCTGACGGCCGACGGCTGGCGGACGCGCTCGCGGCACTGCCTTTGGACGAGGGCGTGCGCTGGGCCGGGCCGCCGCTGGATCTGCAGGACCGCTGAGCGCTGAGGCTCGCGCCTGCAGGGCTGCGCCCGGCGGCTCCGCTCAGGCGCTCAGCATGCCCTCGCCGTGCCAGCTTGCGAGCGCCATCAGCGTGGCTTTGCTCACGCCGCGTCCGGCGACCACGCACAGGTGCCCGGCACGCAGCCACGTCACGACGCTGGCGCCGTCCTCTGACTGGAACCGGTAGGGCGTGCCGGCGCGTTCTCGCACGACTCCGCCGCTGACGTGCGGCGCCTTGCCGGCGACGATCGCGTAGCCGATCCACTGATTGTGGCCATGCGCGTAGAAGACCGTCTGCACGGTGTGCCCGTCGAGATGGTCCATGCGCGCGCCCGTCGAGCGCCAGCCGAAGCGGTCTTCCCAGTACGGGAACGCAATGCCTTCGACGTCCGCCGCCAGCTCCGTCCCGTTGTGGGGATTCTCCGCCGGCGGCGCCATCGTCGCGGGGCGCAGGGTCAGCGCGACCGCCTTGGGCAGCGTCAACCCTGAGCCGCTGCCGCCGGATAGGGCGACGACGAGCGCGACCACGACCACGGCGAGCGCAAGCGCGCCGGCGAAGCCCACGCGCGTGGGAGCCGCACGGTGCCGGTGAGCGGGCGCGCGCTCTGCGACAAGCGCCTCGATCCGGCTGTGCAGCTCCTGCGGCGCCCGCACGTCGATCGAGCGCACGAACTCGACGATCTCGGGTTCTGTGTGGGGGGGTTGCTCGCTCATGATGTTCCTTCGCTCGATAGGACTCCGCTGGAGCCCGTGTCTTCCCGCTGAATCTCCGCGTCTTGCGATCTTTTCGGCGCGGCTGCGCGACCGTCCGCGCTGTCGCCGGCGCCGGCGCCGTCGTCCGTGCCGGCGACGCCGACCGACTGCTTGCCCGCGCCCGGGCCGTCTTTTCGCTGTGGCTCGTCCGGTCCCAGCCGTTCGGCCACCTGCTTGCGGGCGCGGAACAGCCGCGTCGTGAGCGTCGCCTCGCGCACGCGCAGCGCGCGCGAGGCCTCCTTGTAGGAGAGGCCGAGCACGTCGACCGCGACGAGCGCCAGACGGAAGTTGTCGGGCAGCTCGGCGATCGTGGCGTAGACCTCCTGCACCTCGTACGCCTGCTCCGGCCGGTTCGTCGGCTTCGGGTCGGCAGCGACCACGTCCTCGATCGCCGCCGCCGTCACCGGTCGCCGCGAGGCCGTACGCAGGTTCGTCAGGAACGTGTTGCGCAGCACTCGCATCAGGTAGTACAGCTCGTCGTCTCCGTGCAGCACGCGCGGGCGCGAGAGCACCCGCGCGAAGGTCTCCTGCACGAGGTCCTCGGCATCCTCGCGCGACCCGCACAGCGCCCACGCGGCGCGGTACAGGCGGTCCACGTGCTGAGTCAGTGATTGCGGATCGAGGGTGCGCATGGGCTCGGCGGAGCGTCTGCCAACGCACGGCGTTGCCCACATCCGCCACCGCGACTGTAGCGCCGGCACCGGTGCTCTGGCCCGGCGGGAAGGAATCGGCGCGAGCCGGGGTCCTTGCAGGGTGACGGTGGCGAGAACGCCGCCGGGCAGTCGGCCGAGCCGGCCGATCATCGGACAACGAGGACGAGGAAGAGGTGGGTTCGCCATGAGATTGCGCAAGCGTTTGCTGTTCGGATTGGTCGCGCTGCTGGGAGCAGCCGTCGCGGTGCTTCCCGCTCTGGCCGCGTCCTCGGTGGTCAAGCTCGAAGTCAACGAAAACTGCGTTGCCAAATACTGGCCGTGCTGGACGTCATCCTCGGGGTCCTACCCACCACCAGCGAGCGTCACGACGATTGCCGAAGGTGGCGTCGTCACGTTCGTCGACAACACGAGCGTCGCCGTTAACCTCGTGTTCTCGGGCGCCGCCCCAACCTGCTCCGCCGGCGTGCCGGTGAGCCCCACGCCGGCGAAGACCGGCTGGGAAGGCACGTGCAAGTTCGAACACGCTGGGCACTACAAATTCGAAAGCGCGACCCTCTTCAACGGTGGGCCAGGCGAGAACTACACCAAGTACGAAATCGTGGTCGAAGCCGCCGCGACCGGCGCCACCCCGACAGGCACCGGCACGACGACGACCGGCACCACGACCACGGGCTCGTCCGGCTCGAGCACCACGTCCTCCGGCTCTGGCTCTCCGGCGCAAGGCGGCGCACCGGCCGCTGGCGGCACGCCGCTCGGCTCGCTGCTCGCCGGCGGCGAGTCCTCGGCGATCACGCTCGGCGCGACTCAGCACGGCGCCTCGGTGCACGGCTCGATCGACGTATCGCAGGCCGCGGCAGGCGGACGCCTGGAAGTCGAGCTGCTGGCGCGCAGCGCGTCGCTCGCCGGCGCCGGTCACTCCGCGCACGTACAGGTAGGTCGCCTGGTCCGCTCCTCGCTGCACGCGGGCACGCTCACGTTCACGGTCTCGCTCGACGCCAAGGCCAGGCACGCGCTGCGCGTCCACGGGCGTCTTGCGCTGAGCGTGAAGATCGCGCTCGCCGCCGCACAAGGCGCCCCGCTGACGATCACGCGCAGCGTCGTCGTTCGCGGCTGAGAACCCGAGGAACCCGAGGCGCTACGCGCCGGCGGGCGCCGGCAGCCACTCGGCCGGCAGCGCGCCCTGCGGGAGCTCGCCGGCGATCGGCGGGAAGTAGTCGGCGAGTCGTGCCGCGGGGTGACCGGCGATCAGCGGGCGCACATCGCCGATGCTCATCAGCAGGCGGATCGTGCAGCCGATCTGCAGGTCGGCCGCGTTCGGGCGCTCGCCGCCCAGCAGGCCCTCGGTGATCCAGCCGTCGATCCGCTCGAGCTGACGCGGCAGCGCCGCCAGGTCGGCGTGCGCGCTGCCATCGCGCGCCTTGCTTTTGAGCGACAGCAGCCGCGCGGTCAGCGGCAGCGACGGGCGCAGCAAAGCGGTCGGCAGCGGCAGCTTGGCGTCTCCGACGTAGCTCTCCATCGCCGCCGGGCGGCGCACGAACGCGGCCGGGATCAGCCGCCGGGCGACACCCTGGAAGACCTCATCTCCCCAGCGCTCGATCTCGAGCACGCGCGCGTATGCGGGGTCTCCGGGCGGGGGCAGCAGCGGCGGCTCGGGCGCGAGCTGATCGAGCCGGCGCATGATCGCGCGCGAGCCGACGATGCGCTCGCTGCCGATCCGCATACCGGGCACGGTCGTGCCGCCGAAGCGCAGCGGGCCGATCAGCAGCTGGCTCATCGGCAGCAGGTCGACGCGGTCATAGTCGATCGACTTCAGCGCCAGCGCGGCCTCGACGGCGGCGCACGGGTGCGATCCGGGTTGTACGTAGAGCTTGGGGCGCGTGCTCGCCATCGTGCCGGCGAGCATAATGGTCGCCGATGCTGCTCGCCGTCGACGTCGGAAACACGCAGACGCATTTCGGCGCCTACGACGGGGAGCAGCTGCTCGAGCACTGGCGCTTTGCGACTGTGCGCCAGTCGACCGCCGACGAGCTCGGCGCCGCGCTGCACAACCTGCTCGAGCTGCGCGGCTACGGGTTCGGCGACCTCGACGCGTCGATCGTCTCATCGACGGTGCCCCAGCTCGAGCCCGAGTGGACTGCCATGGCCGGTCGCTATCTGGGCCACGAGATGCTCGCGGTCGGCCCCGGCACGAAGACGGGGATGGCGATCCGCTACGACAACCCCCGCGAGATCGGCGCCGACCGGCTCGTCAACGCGGTCGCGATCCGCGAGCGCTTCGGCGGCTTGGCCGTGTGCGTGGACTTCGGAACGGCGACCACCTTCGACGTCGTCTCGCGCGAGGGCGAGTACGTCGGCGGCGCGCTGATGACAGGCATCGAGATATCGCTGGAAGCGCTCTCCGAACGCGGCGCGCGGCTGCCCAAGGTCGATCTCGCGCCGCCGCGCAGCGTGATCGGCAAGAACACGATCGACGCAATCCGCTCGGGCGTCGTGTTCGGCTACGCGGGCGCGATCGACGCGATCCTGCGCCGCCTGTACGACGAGCTCGGCGAGCGCACGGCCGTGATCGCCACGGGCGGCCTCGCGCGGCTGGTCGTGCCGTACACGGAGGAGATCGAGGAGGTCGACGACCTGCTCACGCTGACCGGGCTGCGGCTGCTGCACGAGCGCAACCGCTGAGGCTGTAGCTCCATCTTAATGTGCTACAACTAGCACATGTCGAGCGTGGGCGTGAGAGAGCTTCGCCAGCGGGCGAGCGAGCTGCTACGTCGCGTTCAAACGGGCGAGGCGATCGAGATCACCGATCGTGGGCGGCCGGTGGCATTGCTCGGACCACTGCCCAACGATCGGCTCGAGCGTCTTCGCGCTACCGGGGATCTGGTTCCGGCAGCAGGTGAGCTCGACGACCTCCCCGAGCCGCTCGTCCTGGCGGGTGGGCAAGAGGCTCCCTCGCGCATCCTCGCGCGTTTGCGCAGTGACGAGCGGTAGCGCTCAGCGCCTCACGTACGTCGATTCGTCGGCGATCGTCAAGTTGGCGGTGAGCGAGCCAGAGTCGAGCCCGCTCCGTCGCTACCTGTCACGCAAGCCCCTGGTCGTCAGTGCCCTCGCCCGTACCGAGGTGACTCGCGCTCTGCTCCCGCTCGGATCAGAGGCCGTCGAGCACGGTGAGGAGGTACTGAAACGTATCCAGTTGCTGCGAGTCAACGATCGCATCCTCATGGCCGCCGGCAAGATGACGCCGCCAGAGCTGCGTTCCCTCGATGCCATACACCTTGCGAGCGCACGCTCGCTTGGCACGGGACTGCGATGCGTCGTGACCTATGACGCGAGGCTGGCTGACGCCGCCAAGGCGATCGGCTGCACCGTCGCCTGCCCTTCGTAGCCCGTCCATCCCCGGCGCCGGAGGCGCCCTCCTAAACCCCATAATGGCCTGATGTCCGCAACTCCGCGCTTGCACGAAAGCTGGACGCTCGGCCCGCTGAGCGTCCCCAACCGCGTGCTGCTCGCGCCGCTGGCGGGTATCGGCAACTGGTTCGTGCGCCTGCAGGCCAAGCGCTATGGCGCGGGCATGGCGGTGTCGGAGATGGTGTCCTCGCACGCGATCCACCATGGCAACGAGAAGACCTGTCGCGAGATGCTGCGGATCGACCCGCGTGAGCGTGTCGGCGGCCCGGTCGCGATCCAGCTGTTCGGCGAAGACCCGGCGGTGATGCGCGAGGCGGCCGCGGTGGTCGTCGCGCGCGGCGCCGACGCGATCGACATCAACATGGGCTGCCCGGTGCCGAAGGTGCGCAAGACCGGCGCCGGCGCCGCGCTGCTGGACGACCCCGACCTCGCGGTCGCAGTCGCGCGCGCGGCCGTCGAGGGCGCTCGCGACGCGGCGGGCGCGGGGGAGGGCGTGCCCGTGACGGTCAAGCTGCGCTCCGGGCTGCGCCCGGGCGATGACAGCGGCTTCGAGCTCGCGCACCGGCTGGTGGACGAGGCGGGCGTCGCGGCGATCGCCTTTCACCCCCGTTCGGCGGCGGTGCACCACAAAGGCACGCCCGACTACGAGCTCGCGGCGCGGCTGGTGGCGTCGCTGCCGGCGCCCGTGATCCTGACCGGCGGCATGGACGACGCCGACGGCGTCAGGGAGGCGTTCGCGCAGACGGGCGCCGCCGCGGTGATGCTCGCGCGCGGCGCGCTCGGCAACCCGTGGCTGTTCGCCGAGCTCCTTCGCGAGCCCGGTGACGACGCCGACTCGCGCGAGCGCCAGCCCTCGCGCGAGCAGGTCCTGGCGGAGCTGAGCTGGACGATCGAGCGCGCCGTCGAGCACCTCGGCGAGCAGCGTGCGACGCGCTATCTGCGCAAGTTCTATCCCTGGTACGTGCCGCGTCTGGCGCTCGAGCCGAGCGCCGCCAGGAGCCTGCAGGAATCGCTGCAGACGGCGCTGACGCTGGCCCGCGCAAGGGAGTTGCTGGGTGCTGCGCGCCGGCCGTCGGCGCTCGTCTCCTGAGCGTCCAACGGCGGCGCTCGCCCCCGCTATACTGCTGCGCTCGCTGATGCCTGCCGGCCGGCGACAGCCCCCGCTCGAGCGGGGTTTTGTGTGTCGCGACCGGACCACCAACCGCGATCGAGTGTCACATGCCGAAGGACGTCATCCTCACCCCAGAAGGTCTGCAGAAGCTCAAGGACGAGCTCGAGCTGCTGTCTACCGAGAAGCGCCGCGAGGTCGCCGAACGCATCAAGGAGGCGCGTGAATTCGGAGACATCTCCGAGAACTCCGAGTACGACGACGCCAAGAACGAGCAGGCGATGGTCGAGAGCCGCATCGCCCAGCTGCAGGAGAAGCTGCGGATGGCGACGGTGATCCAGGCCAAGGACCTGTCGACCGACGTCGTGCAGGTCGGCTCGGTCGTGCACGTCAAGGACGAAAAGACCGGCAAGTCGGTCAAATACACGATCGTCGGCTCGGCTGAGGCCAAGCCCAACGAGTACAAGCTCTCGAACGAGTCGCCCGTCGGCCGCGCCCTGCTCGGGCACAAGCGCAACGAGACCGTCGCCGTGAAGGTCCCGCGCGGTCCCGCGCGCAAGCTCAAGATCACCAAGATCGACGTCGGCCTCGAGTAGCTCGCCGCATGAGCGCAAGCGAGGACCGGTCGGCGGCTGAGGGGCCGGGCGAGTCCGGCCGGCACGGCCTGAACGAGCTGATCGCCGAGCGCCGCGCGAAGGCGCAGCGCTTGCGTGAGTCCGACGAGAGCGCCTTTCCGTATGCGTTCGCGGGCGCCGAGCCGATCGCCTCGATCCTGCCTGCCTACGAGCGCCTGGCCCCCGGCGAGGAAACCGACGAGCGCCATCGCGTCGCGGGCAGGATCGCCGCGCGCCGCGGCGCCGGCAAGGCGGCGTTCCTGGACCTGATCGATCGCACCGGCAAGCTCCAGCTGCACGCGCGCGTGGACGTGCTCGGCCGCGAGCGCTTCGACGTGCTCACGAGCCTCGACCTCGGTGACCTGATCGGCGTCGACGGCAGCGCCATACGCAGCCGCCACGGCGAGATCTCGCTGCGCGTGGAGAGCTTTCAGGTCCTCGCCAAGGCGCTGCGCCCGCCGCCCGACAAGCACCACGGCCTGTCAGACGTGGAGACGCGCTATCGGCACCGCGAGCTCGACCTGATCGCCAGCGAGGACGCGCGGCGGCTGTTCATCGACCGCGCGCGGATCATCTCCGCCGTGCGCGCGTATCTGGACGCGAACGGGTTCGTCGAGGTCGAGACGCCGGTGCTGCAGCCGCTGTACGGAGGCGCGATGGCGCGACCGTTCACGACCCACCACAACGCGCTCGACCGCGACCTGTACCTGCGGATCGCCACCGAGCTGTACCTGAAGCGCCTGCTCGTCGGCGGCCTGGAGCGCGTGTACGAGCTCGGCAAGGACTTCCGCAACGAGGGGCTCTCGCACAAGCACAACCCCGAGTTCACGATGGTCGAGTGGTACGAGGCGTACGCCGACTACACGGTCGAGGCCGAGCGCCTGGAAGCGCTCGTGCAGGGCGCGGCCGCCGCCGCCGGCTACTCCGGCGAGATCGACTTCTCCTCGCCGTGGGCGCGGGTGGGCTTCGTCGAGGCGATCGAGCGCCAGACGGGGATCGACGTAACCGCGCATGCGGACGCCGAGGCGCTCGCGACGGCGATCGCGCAGCGCGGCCTGGAGATGCCGACGAAGGACATCAGCTGGCCTGCACTGGCCGACGATCTGCTCTCCAAGTACGTCGAGCCGACGCTGCGCCAGCCGACGTTCGTGCTCGACTACCCGGCCGAGATCTCGCCGCTCGCGCGCCAGCATCGCGCCAAGCCCGGCCTGGTCGAGCGCTGGGAGGCGTTCGCCGGCGGCATGGAGATCGCCAACGCGTTCAGCGAGCTGATCGACCCGGACGTCCAGCGCGAGCGCTTCGCGGCACAGCAGCGGCTGGCGAGGATGGGCGAGGAGGAGGTCCAGCCCTACGACGAGGCGTTCGTGCAGGCGCTCGAGCAGGGGATGCCGCCGGCGGGCGGCGTCGGTCTCGGCATCGACCGGCTCGTGATGCTGCTCGCCGGGCGCGACTCGATCCGCCAGGTCGTGCTGTTCCCGGCGATGCGCGACTGAGCCCCCGGCGATGCGCGACTGAGCCCCCGGCGATGCGCGACTGAGCCCCCGGCGGCGGCGCGCATGTTCGCCCCGTGAGCAGGCATTGCGGCCCTCGCCGCGAACCCCGTTGCGCGTGCCGATCACGCGCCCGGCGATCAAGCAGCACCCCGGCGCTGCCGATGACCCGGTTAGGCCAGGGTGGCCGGTTGGTAGACTGCTCCGCAAGGCGTCATTGGGGCCCCGAAGCTCTTGAGGCATCGTCCCAGCAGGAAGGAACCACACCATGTTCGAGCGATTTACAGAACGGGCCCGGCAGGTGGTCGTTCTCGCGCAGGAGGAGGCGCGGACGCTCAAGCACAACTACATCGGTACCGAGCACATCCTCCTGGGGCTGCTTCGCGAGGAGGAGGGTCTGGCGGCGCGCGTGCTGGAGAGCCTGGACATCACGGTCGAGCGCGTGCGCGCGCAGGTCGTGCGCATCGTCGGCTCCGGCGAGGAGGTCACCTCCGGGCAGATCCCGTTCACGCCGCGCGCCAAGAAGGTGCTCGAGCTGGCGCTGCGCGAGGCGCTGAGCCTGGGACACAACTACATCGGCACCGAGCACATCCTGCTCGGGCTGGTACGTGAGAACGAGGGCGTCGCCGCGCGCATCCTGCTCGACTTCGACGCCGACTCCGAGAAGATCCGCAACGAGGTCATCCGCATGCTCTCCGGCCCCGGCGGGCGCCGCCAGAGCCAGTCCGGCGGCGCGGCCGCCGGCGCGGGCGCCGGCGCTGGCGAGGGCAAGAAGTCCTCCAAGCTGCTCGACCAGTTCGGCAGGAACCTGACCAAGCTGGCCGCCGAGGGCAAGCTCGACCCGTGCGTCGGGCGCGAGACCGAGATCGAGCGGATCATGCAGATCCTCTCGCGGCGCACGAAGAACAACCCTGTGCTCGTGGGCGAGCCCGGCGTCGGCAAGACCGCCGTCGTCGAGGGCCTGGCCCAGCGCATCACCAGCTCCGAGGTTCCCGAGCTGCTGAAGAACAAGCAGATCTACACGCTCGACCTCGCGGCGCTGGTCGCCGGCTCCAAGTACCGGGGAGAGTTCGAGGAGCGCTTGAAGAAGGTGATGAAGGAGATCACCCAGCGCGGCGACATCATCCTGTTCATCGACGAGCTCCACAACCTCGTCGGCGCGGGCGCCGCCGAGGGCGCGATCGACGCCGCCTCGATCCTGAAGCCGGCGCTCGCCCGGGGCGAGCTGCAGACGATCGGCGCGACCACGCTCGATGAGTACCGCAAGTACCTGGAGCGCGACTCCGCGCTCGAGCGGCGCTTCCAGAAGATCACCGTGGACGAGCCGACGATCGACCAGACGGTCGAAATCCTCACCGGCCTGCGCGACCGCTACGAGCAGCACCACAAGGTGCAGATCACGGACGAGGCGCTGCGCGCCGCCGGCGAACTCGCCAGCCGCTACATCTCCGACCGCTTCCTGCCCGACAAGGCGATCGACCTGATCGACGAGGCCGCCTCGCGGATGCGCATCAAGTCGATGACCTCACCCCCTGCCAACCGCGAGCTCGAGGGCGAAGTCGAGTCCACGCGCCGCGAAAAGGAGTCGGCGATCGAGGCTCAGGAGTTCGAGAAGGCGGCCGCGCTGCGCGACAAGGAGCGCAAGCTGACGAACAAGAAACGCGAGCTCGAGCAGGCGTGGGAATCCGGCGAGTCCGGCGAGCGCCCGTCGATCGGCGAAGAGGAGATCGCGGACATCGTCTCGATGTGGACCGGCATTCCCGTGTTCAAGCTGACCGAGGCCGAGACGCAGAAGCTGATGCGCATGGAGGACGAACTGCACAAGCGCGTGATCGGCCAGCACCCGGCGATCGAGGTGATCTCCAAGGCGATCAGGCGCTCGCGCGCCGGCCTCAAGGACCCCAAGCGCCCGACCGGCTCGTTCATCTTCCTGGGCCCCTCCGGCGTCGGCAAGACCGAGCTCGCGCGCACGCTCGCCGAGTTCCTGTTCGGCGACGACGACGCGCTGGTCAGGATCGACATGTCCGAGTACATGGAGAAGCACGCCGTCTCCAGGCTGGTCGGCTCGCCCCCGGGCTACATCGGCTACGACGAGGGCGGTCAGCTGACCGAGGCGATCCGGCGCAAGCCCTACAGCGTGCTGCTGCTCGACGAGATCGAGAAGGCGCACCCGGACGTGTTCAACATCCTGCTGCAGATCCTCGAGGACGGCCGCCTGACCGACGCCCAGGGGCGCACGGTCGACTTCCGCCACGCGATCGTGATCATGACCTCGAACATCGGCGCTGCGGAGATCGCGCGCAACACGCCGCTCGGCTTCGCGGTCTCCGACGACGAGACGGGCATCACCTACGACGACATGAAGAACCGCATCATGGGTGAGCTGAAGAAGGTCTTCCGCCCGGAGTTCCTCAACCGCATCGATGACGTGATCGTCTTCCACAAGCTGCAGAAGGAGGAGATCAAGCAGATCGTCGAGCTGCTGCTGCTGCGCATCCGCGAGTCGATGGCCGAACGCGAGCTGCAGCTGGAGCTGACCGAGCCGGCCAAGGATCTGCTGGTCGACAAGGGCTGGGACCCGGCGATGGGCGCGCGTCCGCTGCGCCGCGCGATCCAGCGCTACATCGAGGACCCGCTCGCCGACTTCGTGCTGCGCGAGCAGCTCACGCCCGGCGCGACCGTCGTGGTCGACCCGGCAGAGGGCGACGAAGAGGGCGAGGTGCGCCTGTCGATCGTCCAGCCGAAGAAGCAGAAGACGCCGGTCGGCGTCGGAGCCGAAGGCGCCGGTGCGGAGGAGATCGCCGAGGGCGATGGCCACGCAGACGGAGACGGACCGGAGATCGCCGCTCCCGACGAGCCGTAGGCCTCGCCGGCGCGTAGCCGCGCCAGCCTGAGCCGTCCCCGCCGGCACGTACCCTGGGGCGATGGTGCGTACGACCGTCCATGTGTGCTCGCAGTGCGGCTTCCAGTCCGCGCAGTGGCACGGCCAGTGCCCCGAATGCAGCGAGTGGAACACGCTCGTCGAGGAGCGCCTGGCGCCAAGTCGAGCGCAGGGCGCTCGTGCCGGGCGCAAGACACGCCCCGGGGGCGCTCTCGCCGCCGATCCGAGAGCCGTGCCGGTTCCCCTGGGAGAGGTTGGCGCGGCGCCCGTCAAGCGCATGTCGACGGGCATCGGCGAGCTCGATCGCGTGCTCGGCGGCGGCCTGGTGCCTGGCTCGCTGGTGCTGCTCGGCGGCTCGCCCGGGATCGGCAAGTCGACGCTCACGAACATGGTGCTCGGGCACCTGCAGCAGACCGGCCACAAGACGCTGTATGTGAGCGGCGAGGAGTCCGCCGAGCAGGTGCGGCTGCGCGCGGAGCGGCTGGGCCCCTCGCAGCCGGGGCCGATCGACGTCGGCAGCGCACGCCTGGCCAACCCGGCGCTGCAGGTGCCGGTCCTCGCCGAGACAGACCTGGACGCGGTGCTCGACGCGCTGAGCACGCACTCGCCGCAGGCGTGCGTGATCGACTCCGTGCAGACGCTTCGAGCCGCGGACCTGTCGGGCGCGCCGGGCTCGGTCGGGCAGGTGCGCGAGGTGGCGGCGCGGATCATGGAGCTGGCGAAGGCGCAGGGCACGGCGGTGATCCTCGTCGGGCACGTCACCAAGGAGGGGGCGCTGGCGGGTCCGCGCGTGCTGGAGCACCTGGTCGACTGCGTGCTGCAGTTCGAGGGCGAGCGCGAGCGTCCCTACCGCGAGCTGCGCTCGCTCAAGAACCGCTTCGGCTCGACCAACGAGGCGGGCCTGTTCGAGATGCGCAGCGGCGGCCTGGTCGAGGTGCTCGATGCTTCGGCGAGGTTCGTCGCGGAGGCGACGCGCGCGCCGGGGAGCGTGGTGCTGGCGGCGATGGAGGGCTCGCGGCCGCTGCTCGTGGAGGTCCAGGCGCTGGTGGCGCCCTCAGAGCTCGAGCAGCCGCGCCGGGTGGTCTCCGGGCTCGACCGCAACCGTCTGGCGCTGGTGCTCGCGATCCTCGGGCGCCACGGCAACGTGCGCACGGGTGGCGCCGACGTATTCGTGAACGTCGTCGGCGGCGTGCGCGTCGACGAGCCGGGCTGTGATCTGGCGGTCGCGCTGGCGGTCGCCAGCGCAAGCCGCGGCGTGGCGCTCAGAGGCACCCCACGGGCGTGCTTCGGCGAGCTGGGGCTGACCGGCGAGCTGCGCTGGGTCGGGCACCCCGAGCGGCGCCTGCAGGAGGCCGCAAAGCACGGCCTGAGCGACGTGATCGCGCCCGCCGACAGCGGCGGCGCGGCGTGCGAGGTGGCGACGCTGCGTCAGGCGCTGGCGGCGGCGCTGGGGGCGGGTCCGCCGGGCGGCCGGCCGCACACCGTCCCGGAGCCCACCGGGCCCGCGCTCGCCCGTGTCGAAGATCGCCGGACGAGCGCCGGGGAGCGCGCCCTGCGTCCGGCCCCCGAGCCCGCCGCGGGCTCGAGCTGAGCGTTCGCACGCGCTTGATGCAGCAGATCGCGCCATGCCGGCGGGGTATGTGCCCAGTGTACGAGCCGCTAAAGGATTGCTAATTGCCCTAGAATCGTAGATCGTGGCTCCACGATCCGGCGAAGACCTAGACAACGAGGTACGACCGGATCCGGGCCTGATGAGGGCGCTGGAGATGATCGCGCCCGGCACCGCGTTGCGTGAGGGGATCGAGAGCATCCTGCACGCGCGTACGGGCGGCCTGATCGTGATCGGCGAGCCCGAAGACCTCAGCTTCCTGAACTCCGGGGGCATCAAGCTCGACATCGACTACACCCCCGCGTTCCTCTACCAGCTGGCGAAGATGGACGGCGCGATCATCCTCAACGCGAACGCCACGAAGATCACGATGGCGAACGTCCAGCTGATGCCCGATCCGACGATCCTCTCGCACGAGACCGGCACCAGGCACCGCACGGCCGAGCGCGTGTCCAAGCAGACCGACGCGCTCGTGATCGCGATCTCCCAGCGGCGCGAGGTCGTCTCGGTGTACGTCGACGGCGTCAAGTACATCCTCGAGGACATCCCCGTGGTGCTCGCCAAGGGCAACCAGGCGCTGGCGACGCTCGACAAGTTCCGCACGCGCCTGGACCAGGTCTCCACGCGCCTGACGGCGCTCGAGTTCGAGGGCGGCGCGACGCTGCACGACGTGCTCACCGTGCTGCAGCGCTCCGAGCTGGTGACGCGCATGGCGGTCGAGATCGAGCGCTACATCGTCGAGCTCGGCAGCGAGGGCAGGCTGATCGAGATGCAGCTGGAGGAGACGATGGTCGGCGCCGCAGCCGAGAAGTCGGCCCTGGTACGCGACTACCTGTCGAGCTACTCCGACGAAGCGTTCGCAGCCGCGCTTGAGGAGATCGGGCGGCTCGTGCACCAGGACCTGCTCGACTTCGGGCGCCTGGCAGAGCTGCTCGGCTACGACCGCAAGCTGAACACGCTCGACTACCCGGTCTCGCCACGCGGCTATCGCGTTCTGGGACGCATCCCGCGACTGCCGAAGCTGGTGGTCGCACAGATCGTCGCCGAGTTCGGCGGGCTGGACGAGTTGCTCGCCGCCAACGACGCGGATCTCGAGGCAGTCGAGGGTGTGGGGGAGATCCGCGCGAAGGACATCCGCGAGGGCCTGCGCAGGCTGCAGGAGCTGAACCTCGTGGACCGTTACCTACAGACTTGAATCAAGGGCCGACCTACCGGTCGCTCGCAACGAAGGAGGACACCATTCCCGCACAAGCAACTGAAGAAGCAACGCTCACGGAGGAGCTCGAGGTAACCCGCGAAGTCGAGTTCATCGAGTTCGAGCTCGGAGATCACGTCGTCTACCCCCATCATGGCGCCGGCAAGGTGCTCAAGAAGGAGGAGATGGAGATCCTCGGCGAACGGCGCGAGTACCTCACGATCAAGATCCTCCACAACGACATGACCGTACGCGTTCCCACCGAGAACGCCGCCCTGGCGGGGCTGCGCAGAGTCATCGACGAGGAAACCGTCAAAAAGGTCCTGGATGTGCTCCGCGATGACGTCTCGGAGATGCCCAAGAACTGGAACCGCCGGTTCAAGCACAACCGCGACAAGATCAAGACGGGTGACATCTACGAGCTCGCCGAGGTCGTGCGCAACCTCTCGCTGCGTGAGAGCGAGAAGGGCCTCTCGACCGGCGAGAAGCAGATGTTCACGCGCACCAAGAAGATCCTCGCCTCCGAGCTGATGTACGCGCTCGACAAGGACGAGGAGGAGGCCGAGAGCTACCTCGACGAGCTGCTAGAGGACTCGGCCAACCACCAGATGGCGGCCGCCGGAGCCAAGTAGCGAGGCTTTCGCGCACGCGGCAGCACCAATTGCCGCGTGCGCGAGCGCCCCAAGCGATGACCGTCGCGCTGATCGTGGCCGCCGGCAGCGGCGAGCGCCTCGGAGCCGGGCGACCGAAGGCGCTTGTGGAGCTCGCGGGGCGCCCGCTGGTCGCGTGGAGCGTTGACGCGCTGCTGGCGACGAGCGGCGTCGAGCGGATCGTCATCGCCATGCCGCCCGGCGCCGAGCGGCCGGCAGAGCTCGCCGCCGTGGACCGCGTCTCCACCGTCGACGGCGGAGCCTCGCGCTCGGACTCGGTGCGCCGCGCGCTCGACGCCGCGGGGCCGGCGCGACAGCGAGGGGACAGTGGCGAGCCCGAGGAGGCCGATTTCGTGCTCGTCCACGACGCTGCCCGCCCACTGGTGACGGCCGCGCTCGCCGAGTCGGTGATCGCGGCGCTCGCGCGCGACCGGGACGCCCACGCGGCGATCGCGGCGCTGCCGGTCACGGACACCGTCAAGCGCGTGGACAGCGCGGGCGCCGTGCACGAGACGCTCGACCGCAGCGAGCTGTGGGCGGTGCAGACGCCGCAGGTGTTCCGCCGCGCGGCTCTTGAGCGTGCCCTGGACGTCCACTCCGATCAGCTCGCGCGGGCGACCGACGACGCGTGGCTGATCGAGCGTGACGGTGGCAGGGTGATCGTGGTGCAGGCGAGCGACGAGAACCTGAAGGTGACCACGCCGCTGGACCTGCGCGTGGCCGAGCTGCTCCTCGCCGGTCGAGCCGCTTCCCAGGACTGACACCGGAAGCCTTGCTGAATCCTGCTTGAATCGCAGCCGTTCCGATGCTGACCGACTACCACCTCCATCTGCGCCCCGACGGCCACGACGCGGACGTCGCCGCATACCACACGCAGGCGAACGTCGAGCGCTACCGCGCGGCGGCCGACGAACGCGGGATCGCCGAGCTGGGGGTCTCAGAACACATCTACCGCTTCGTGCAGGCGCTCGAGGTCTGGCGCCACCCCTTCTGGGAAACCTACGCGCACGACGATCTTGACGAGTACTGCGCGTTCGTGCGCGAGCACACCGACCTGCGGCTGGGCATCGAGGCGGACTTCGTCCCCGGCGCGGAGGACCGCACGGCCAACCTGCTGGAGGCGCGCGACTTCGACTACGTGGTCGGCTCGGTGCACTTCATGCGCGACGGCGCGGTCGACATGGACGACTACAGCGTGTGGGACTCAAGCCGCGCCCGCAGCGCCGAGGAGGTGTGGACGCGCTACTTCGAGGCGATCGGCGACGCGGCGCGCAGCGGCCTGTTCGACATCGCCGCGCACCCCGACCTCGTGAAGATTTGGGGACCCACCCACCCCAGGCGCACGCCGGAAGGCGACCTGCGCCGCTACTACGAGCCCGCCGTCGAAGGCATCGCCGAAGCTGGCATCGCCGTCGAGGTGTCGACCGCGGGCTTGAGAAAGCCCGCCGGCGAGCTGTACCCGGCGCGCGCGTTCCTGGAGATGTGCGTCGACGCAGGCGTGCCCGTGGCGCTCTCGAGCGACGCCCACCGCCCCGAGGACGTCGGCGCCGACTACGAGCGCGCGCTCGCCGAGCTCGACGCCGTGGGCGTGCGCGAGCTGTGCGTGTTTGAGGGGCGCGCCCGGCGCCTGGAGCCGATCGGCGCCACCAGCCCCAGCGGCTCGCCGGCAGGCTCCAGCGAATCCGGGGCCCGATGAGCCTCGTCGGGATTGGCTTTGACTCGCACCGTCTGGCCGCCGGGCGCAAGCTCGTGATCGGTGGGGTGGAGATCCCCTACGAGCGCGGCCTCGACGGTCACTCCGACGCCGACGTGCTCGCGCACGCGGTGATCGACGCGCTGCTCGGCGCCGCCGGCATCGGCGACATCGGCGAGCACTTCCCCGACACGGACGAGCGCTGGCGCGACGCCGACTCGATGCAGCTGCTCGCGAGCGTCGTGCAGGGCCTGCAAGACGACGGCCTGGAGATCGTCAACGTGGACTGCACGGTGGTGATGGAGGCGCCGAAGCTCGCGCCGCACCGGCAGGCGATCCGGCAGCGGCTTGCGGAGGTGCTCGCGCTGGACCTCGCACGCGTGAACGTCAAGGCCAGCACCGGCGAGGGGATGGGGTTCGTCGGGCGCGGCGAGGGCGTCGCGGCGCTGGCTGTCGCGGGGCTGCGTGCCACCAGCTGACTGACGTTCACGTTCGCCCGTGGCGGCGTGCACTGGTTATGGGCAGGAAGCTCCGCTCACGGCGCAGATCGGTGTCTACGCAGCGCTCACGGCGATTGTGCTGGCCGCGCTCGTCGGTGGTGGCACTGGCTCGCCGTGCTCGCGCAAGCTCTCGATGTGGAGCTCGATTGCCTCTTGTATTAGCCGTTCCACCTCCTTGCGGGTGGAGCTGGCGGCGCCCAGGCCGGGAAGATCGGGACAGTACGCGCCCCAGCCAGCCGGTCCCCGCTCGTAGATGACGAGGTATTCGCTCACCGTCGCGATCCTTTCAATCCTGCCTGTCGAAGGATGTTCCCAAGGGTACCGGCTGGGACGTCCTGGCCCGGACGGCCTGCGATCGTGACGGTCCCGGACTTGTCCGGGTGGCGGTAGATACGGTGACTGCCGCGTTGACGCTCGAGCCGCCAGCCGTCGGCTTCTATGAGTCGTGTCACTTCGCGCACCTTCATCCTGTGCTGTTCCGACGAGCACAAGTTGGATGGGACGGCTATCGGCTATCAGGCGGCACAATGGATGCGTGGACATTGACCCAGAGGTGAGTTCGGACGCCCTGCTCCCAACCAGGGCGGGCCCGGTGCCCGACCGGCTCACGATCTGGCCGGTGGACGATGGGCGGTACGGGCTGGACGCGACGTTCCAGGGCGGATCGGGCTATCAGCGGGCACAGCAGCATCGTGACGAGCTGGAGCGCGACGGCGTGCCGCACACGTTCCGCCAGGAGCTCGATGGCGCATGGACGCTGCGGTTCGGTCCGCTGCGAGCGGCGGATATCGCGCGTGCGCTGTCCGCGTTCGTCTACTGACGGCCACAACGCTCGGACGCGTAGGCTGCCTGCCGGATGTTCTTGCTCGTTCTGATCGGTGTGCCCGTGCTCGAGGTGTTCGTGTTCATCGAGGTCGGGCGCGCGATCGGCTGGCTGTTGGCGGTCCTCCTGCTGCTGGGAACCTCGGTGCTTGGCGCGCGCCTGCTGCGTATCCAGGGCCGCGCGGCGATCGAGCGCTTCTCGCAGGCCGTGTCTGAGCGCCGTGCGCCTGGAGGCGCCGTGATCGAGGGGGCGCTCGGATTTCTGGGGGCGGCGCTGCTCGTGGTGCCCGGGTTCGTCACGGATGCCTTCGGCGCACTGCTCCTGCTCCCGCCCACCCGCAAGCTGGCGCGGCGCTGGATCTCAAGCCACTACGCCGGCCGCGTTACGAGCTTCGCTGCAACGGCGGGCCGCTTCGCGTCGCGCGATCGCGGGGTACGGCCGGCCGACGTCGAGTCAACGGCGGTCGACGACGATCTCGACCAGCTCGGGCGCTAGGTGGCGCCGGCTGCGGCATCGCAGCCATACAGGTGTTCGCGCAACTGGTCACAGCTCTCGGCCGACCAGCGCTCGCTCTCCTCCAAGGCCTCGATCAGTTCCTCTGCCGATCGCAGCAATCTGCGGTTCTCGGGCTCACCGAACAGCAGGGCGTCGGCGGCTTCCAGCAGCTGTTCGCGCTCCTTCGCGTGCAGCTTGGTCGCACCCTGACGGTCGATCGTCTCGAGCAGCGCCGTGTAGTGCGCGGCGCGCGTTGTCATCGGCTCGGCGGTCGTCATCATCATCTCTCAGCTTAGCCATCCTCACGCGGGCCAGGTCGGCGCCCGGGCGACTCAGCGAGCGACGCGGGCAGGCCTGTGGCGCCGGCCGCGCTCGGCCGGCTGCGCGCCGGGCGCGAGAGCGCGCCCGCGGCGAGCACCCCGCCGATCCCCCCGAATAGGTGCGCCTCCCAGGAGATCCCCGTGTGCGGGATCAGGTCGGAGATCAGCGCTCCACCGAACAGCAGCAGGACGACGACGCCCAGCCCGATCTCGAGGGCCTGGCGATTGAACAGCCCGCGGCTGATCAGGTAGGTCGCGTAGCCGAAGACGACGCCGCTCGCGCCCACCGTCACGCTTCCGCCGGGCGCTGTCAGCCAGACCCCGGCCCCGCTGACGAGCGCCACGATCACGCTCACGAGCAGCAGGCGTCCCGCCCCGGCGAGCGCGATCACGACGCCGAGGATCACGAACGGGATCGTGTTCCCGAGCAGGTGCGAGAAGCTCGCGTGCAGGAACGGCGCGAAGACGATGCCGTCGAGGTGCGCGAGGCTTCGCGGCACGATCCCGTCGTGGTCGAGCCGGTAGCTGTCGAGCGAGTTGATGAGCTCGACTGCCCACATGATCGTGACGAGCGCGGCCAGTGCCCGCAGCCCGTCGACCTGCGCTGCATAACGCTCGCGAGCTCGATCCTTCACACGCCCAGCATGGCAGTTTCGCCCTCATCTGCGCGCCGGCCGCCAGCAGCCGCTTGGTCAGCTGACGAGCGGCGCGGCCATACTCCCTGGGGTGCTGCGGCTCGTCACGATCCCGATCAGCCACTACTGCGAGAAGGCGCGGTGGGCTCTGGAGCGGGCCGGGATGCCCTATCGCGAGGAGCGTCATGTCCAGGGCATCCATCAGCTCGCCGCCAGGCGCGCGGGTGGTGGCGCCACGGTTCCCGTGCTCGTGACGCCCGATCGCGCGATCGGTGAGTCGCAGGAGATCCTCGCCTGGGTCGATGCGCGCACGCCGGCGGAGCACAGGCTGTTTCCAGAGGAGCCGCAGGCGCGCCGCGAGGTCGACGAGCTGTGTCGACGCTTCGATCAGGAGCTCGGGCCGAAGGGGCGGCGGCTGATGTACGTTCACATGCTCGCCCAGCGCAAGCTCGCCTTGCGTTTCAACAATCAGGGCGTGCCCGCCTGGGAGGACCGCGCGATTCGCTATGGATGGCCGCTCATCGCTCGCTTCATCCAGCGCGCGCTCGAGATTCGACCGGGGATCGAGATTGCCGACGAGGCCGCTGTCTGGCGCGAGCTCGACTTCGTCGCGCAGCTTCTCGCGGACGGCCGTCCGTACCTGTGCGGCGAGCGCTTCGGTGCCGCCGATCTGACCTTCGCGGCGCTGTCCGCCTCCCTGCTGATGCCCCCGGCCTATGGCGTGCCGCTTCCGCAACCCGACATCCTCTCGCGCGATCTGGCGGCGCTTGTCGAACGCGCACGTGCACACCCCGCTGGGCGCTACGCGCTTGCGCTGTTTGCAAAGTACCGGCGAGAGCGGGTCCTGTGAGCAGTGCTCTGGCGAGCATCGCCGCCTGCCGCGCCCGCTAGGGTGCCCCGCGATGCGCGAGATCGTTCTGCACGACACGCTCAGCGGCGAGATCGTCCCGTTGCGTCCACGCGACCCCGGGAAGGTCGGCATCTACGCATGCGGCCCGACCGTGTACAGCCGCATCCACATCGGCAACGCGCGCCCGTTCGTGGTCTTCAGCCTGCTGAAGCGCTTCCTCGAGCACGAGCGCTACGCGACGACGCTGGTGATCAACATCACCGACGTCAACGACAAGATCTACGACGCCGCGCGCCCTCAGGGCCGCCCCAGCGCCGAGCTGGCAGCAGAGATGACCGTGTACTACCGCGCTGACACCGACGCGCTCGGCTTGGGGCGCCCCGATCAGGAGCCGCTCGCCGGCGAGACGATCGGTCCGATCGTCGAGTACATCCAGACGCTGATCGACAGCGGGCACGCATACGCGGTCGACGGCGACGTGTACTTCCGCGTGCGCTCAGACCCCGACTACGGCACGCTCTCGCACCGCCAGCTCGAGAACATGGACCAGGGCGAAGACGCGGCAGCCGACCCGCTGACCGAGCGCAAGGAGGACCCGCTCGACTTCGCGCTGTGGAAGGCGCACAAGCCCGGCGAGGACACCTGCTGGCAGACGCCCTGGGGCAGCGGCCGGCCAGGCTGGCATATCGAGTGCTCAGCGATGGCCGAGCAGTTCCTGGGCGTCGGCTTCGACATCCACGGCGGCGGCTCTGACCTGGTGTTCCCCCACCACGAGAACGAGGCCGCGCAGACGCGTGCGGCACGCGGGCGCGAGCTCACGAAACTGTGGATGCACAACGGCATGATCCAGTTCACCGGCGAGAAGATGGCCAAGTCGGTGGGAAACATCGCGCTGCTGCACGAGGTGCTTGGCGAGTACGGCCACGAGGCGGTGGTCATGTACCTGATCTCCGGCCACTACCGCCAGCCGCTGGCGTTCTCCGAGGCCGCGCTCGAGCAGGCGCAGGCGAACGTCAAGCGCATCCGCGAGGCCGGGCGCCGGCTCTCCCAGGGCGATTCGCCCGAGGATCTGGACCGTCTGCGCGACCGCTTCTTCGACGCGCTCGCCCGCGACTTCAACACCCCCGAGGCGCTGTCGGTCCTCAACGAGTGGATCCGTGAGGCGACCGGTGGGAAGTGGGATTCGCCCGGCGATGCCCACCTGCGCGAGATGCTGGGTGTGCTCGGGCTCGAGTCCCTGCTTGCCGCGACCGCGCAGGCGCCGCCAGAGGTTCGCGAGCTGGCCTCGCAACGCGAGCAGGCGCGTGCCGACCGCGACTTCGCCGCCGCGGATCAGCTGCGCGATCAGATCGCAGCGCTGGGCTGGGAGGTTCGCGACGGACCCGGCGGCTTCGACCTGATCCCGCTGTGATCCTCTACGGCCGCAACCCCGTCAGGGAGGCGCTGCGCGGAAAACGGGCGGGCAGTGTGGGGGAGGTGTGGGCGACCGCCGGCGCTGCGCGCGAGCCGTGGCTGGCGGGCGTGCAGGTCCGAACCGTCACCGCCGAGGAGATCGAGCGCCGCTGCGGCTCAGACGCGCATCAGGGCATGTGCGCGGACGCCGGTCCCTATCACTACGCCGGCGCCGACGAGCTGCTGGCGGTCGAGAGCCCGCTGGTCGTGGCGCTCGACCAGATTCAGGACCCGCAGAACCTCGGCTCGATCTGCCGCACAGCCGAGTGCGCCGGCGCGGCCGGGGTCGCGATCCCCGAGCGCCGCGCCGCCGAGGTGACCGCCGCGGTGTGCAAGGCGTCGGCCGGCGCCGTCGAGCATCTGCCGGTCGCGCGGGTGCGCAACCTCGCCGATTTTCTCGCTGACGCGCGCAAGGCCGGCTGCTGGTGCTACGGCGCCAGCGCCGGCGGCGACGCCGGTGGGCCCGCGTCGGTGGCCTACGACACGCCCGACTACCGCGGATCGGGCGTGGTCCTGGTGCTCGGCAGCGAGGGCTCCGGTCTGCGTCCTCGGGTCGCCGGCGCGTGCGATCAGCTGATCGCGCTGCCGCTGCTGGGGCGGATCGAGTCGCTGGGCGTCAGCGCCGCCGCGGCCGCCATCCTGTACGAGATCTTGCAAAGTCGCACCCGGCGGGCTTGACAAGGTTTCATAACTGTGTAAGGCTCCGCCAACATAACGCTGAACCTAAGGTTGAGAAAAGCTTAGGTAAAGCGAACAACTACATAGCTTTGGCGCCAGGGGAGGAGTGCGCCACTGAGCACGTTTGCGGCCGCCAGGGAGGTGGTCTCAAAGAAAGGATCTGCTCGTGGCACGAATCTCCCATAACTCTAACTCTGAACCTAAGGTCGAGGACTCGTTTCTGATTGCCCTCGCAAAGCAGGGCGATCGCAATGCCTACGACCGTTTGGTACGGCGCTATCACGGCTTTGTGCGCCTGAAGGCCTCCTCCTACTTCCTTGCCGGCGGCGACTCGGAAGATCTGATTCAGGAGGGGCTCGTTGGCCTGTACAAGGCGATTCGCGACTTTCGCACGGACCGTGAGTCGAGCTTCCGCAACTTCGCCGAGCTGTGCATCACCAGGCAGATCATCACTGCCGTCAAGACGGCGACCCGCAACAAGCACACGCCGCTGAACCAGTACGTGTCGTTCTCCTCGACGCCCGCGGGCAGCGGCGACGATGTGCCGACGCTCGACCAGATGCTGCCCGGACCGACCGTCCAGGACCCGGTCAACCAGGTGATCTCCTCGGAGGAGCTGCGCTCGCTCGTCGGGTGCCTGTCGACCGCGCTCTCGGAGCTGGAGAGCCGCGTGCTGTCGCTCTACCTCGACGGCTACTCCTATGAGCAGGTGGGCGGCCGGCTCGCGTGCGACACCAAGACCGTTGACAACGCGCTGCAGCGGGTGAAGCGCAAGGTCGGCGCGCACCTGCAGTCGCGCGCCGTGGCCGCCTGAGGGCGCTGTTCCGTGGCCGCTCCCCACGGGGGGCGGCGCTGCCCGTGGCCGCTCCCGCGGAGGGGTGCGGCCACGCCTGTGGCCGCACCCAAGGAGGGGGACGGCGCTGCCTGTGGCCGCCCCCACCTGTCGGGGACGGCCACAGGTCACCACCGAGGCGTTCCCCCGGCTTAGATCTGGCCTTCGGGAGGCTGCGTGGAGTTGCCCGGCGCCTCGGGCGTGAGCGCCGAGGGCACCGGCGCCGTCACCGTGATGGTGAACGGTGTGCTGTCGGTCGTCGCGTTCTGCGGACCGCCTGGGATCTTGATTCGCACGATGCTCGTTCCTTCTCTGTAGAACGTGTGCGCGATCAAGTATTCCGAGTGTTCGCCGACTATCCCGACCTCGATCACGTGGTAGTTCCCCCCCGTGGCGTTCAGCTGCTCGAGGTAGACCACGTGACCCTTCTCTTCCGGAGTGACCGTACCCTTGAATTCCAGCGCCTTGCCGGCCGGGACCGTCGTCGCGGAGGCGTTCGCGGTGAGCACGTATTTGACGCCCTCGAACAGCACCGCCGAGGACTTGCCGGCGCCCTCGACGCGGTAGTAGGTGTCGACGAGCGGCGTCTGCGGCGCGAACGTGTAGTCGCCCGAGCCATTGGTCTTGACTTCGCTCACCGGCGTGTATCCGACCTGCTTGGCGGCGCGCGCCAGCAGCCTGACCGCGGTGTTCGCACCGCCGGCGAGCACGCCGCTGATCGTCGTCGACTGCCCGTAGGAGATCGGGTTGGCGGAGCTTTCGATCGTCAGCTGCGGGTTCTGTGCCTGCACGATCTCGTAGCTGAGGATGTTCGACGGGCTGACCACGTTGCGCCCGCCGTTGCGCACGACCACGCGGATGTTCGCGTCGCCCGGCACCACGAACGTGTGGTCGATCGAGAAGTGGCCTTCCTTGTTGACCGGCACGGGGCGCCCGATGCGGTGCCATTCGTTGCCCGCGATCGCGCTCTGGCGTTGCAGCACCACGGACGCGCCAGCCTCCGCCGGGCTGATCGTGCCGGTGAATTCCACCTTGTTGCGGCGTCCCGTGTGCAGCGTGTCCGGCACGACGCCTTCCGGCGGACCCTTCAGTTCGACCTGCGCAGCCACCTTGACGGCCCTGCGTGCGCTCTGGGCGCCGTCGGCGACCACGTAGAAGGAGCTGTTCGTGCTGAGGACGGGGGTGTTCAGGTGATATTTGCCGCCCGTTTCGGTTTCGGCTGTGCCGACGGACGTGTAGCCGGGCGTGCCGCCCACGGAGCTCTCATACAGCGTCACCAGCTGTTTGGCTTCTCGGCACGACAGCACCCCGTACGCGAGCGCGAATTCGCCCTCGGTGGCGAGGCGCGGGGCGACGCTGAGGCTGACGCGGCAGCCTCCCGAAGAGTGCCTGCCGGGCCTGGTTGCGTGCCCGCCGGCCGCCGACGCGGCGGCGGACGCCAGCATCAGCGACGCAGCCGTGGCGAGCAGCGCCACGATCAGCTTTGTTGAACGCATGTTGTGCCTTCTCCTTGTCGTGCGGTTCGTCGTTGAGGACGCTTGCGTGTCTAGCCCCGTAACCCAAAGCGGCACGATTCGATGCGGTCATTGGCCCTACGGACACGGTGATTCGCGGTCGGGATCAGGTGGTCTGGCGTGCGCGATATGGTCGCCAAGCGGTGAATGCCGGGCGCGATCAGGGGCGGTGCTGAAGACGTGCTCGCCCTGCCTGCCGCCGTCGCGAATGTGGATCCCGGCACGTTCCTGGCGATCGTGGCCGCGTCAGCGCTCGCCGGCACGATCGCGGCGCTGGCGGCCGGTCGCGGACTGCCCCTGCCGGCGGTCGTGGTCGAGCTGCTGCTCGGGATCGTGCTCGGGCCGCGGGTGCTGGGCCTGCACGCCACGCAGTTCATCTCGTTCTTCTCGGATCTCGGCTTGGGGCTGCTGTTCTTCTTCGCCGGCTACGAGATCGACCTGCGCCGGATCGCCGGGCGGCCGCTGCGGCTGGGGATCGCCGGCTGGTTGCTGTCACTGGCGATCGCGTACGCGATCGGCGGCGTGCTCGCGAGCGCCGGCGTGGTGCTGTCGCTGCTGTACACGGGCTCGGCGCTGTCGACGACCGCGATCGGCACGCTGATCCCGGTGTTGTCCGACAGCGGTGGCCTGCGTACGCGCTTCGGTACCTATCTGCTAGCGGCGGGCGCGGTCGGCGAGTTCGGCCCGATCCTGCTGCTGACGCTGATCCTGTCGACCCAGAGCACGTTGCACAACGCGCTGATCCTGGTCGCATTCATCGCGCTGGCGGTCGCGGTCGCGGTCTTTGCCGTACGCTCGGCCGAGCGCACGCTGCCGCTGCTGGAGCGGACTCTGGAGAGCAGCTCGCAGCTGGCCGTGCGATGGATCGTCGTGCTGGTCTTCGCGCTCGCGCTGATCGCC
The DNA here is from genome assembly GCA_049513255.1 of Solirubrobacteraceae bacterium. Taxonomy (GTDB): domain Bacteria; phylum Actinomycetota; class Thermoleophilia; order Solirubrobacterales; family Solirubrobacteraceae; genus Palsa-744. Next base: position 197,332 of record JBEKWH010000002.1, on the reverse strand, counting down.
TCCGAACTCGGGCTCGATCTGCTGCTCGGCGGCTTCGCCGCCGGGGTGATCACGCGCCAGGTGTTGCGCACATACGAGCTGCCGTCGTTTGACTCCAAGCTGACGGCGGTCGCGTTCGGCGTGTTCGTGCCGTTCTTCTTCGTCGCCAGCGGCATGAAGCTCGACGTCTCAGCCCTGTTCGCGACGGCATCCGGCGTACTGAAGATGGTGCTCTTCTTCCTGCTGTTCCTGGTCGTGCGCGGCACGCCCGCACTGCTGCTCTACCGCCGCGTGCTCGACGCCCGCGAGCGCGCCGCGCTGGCGCTGATGAGCTCGACGCAGCTGCCGCTCGTGCTCGCGATCACCACGCTCGCCGTCAGCTCCGGGCACATGCGCGCCTCCACCGCCGCCGCGCTGGTCGGCGCGGCGGTGCTCTCGACGCTGATCTTCCCCGTCCTCGGGCTGCGGCTGCGTGGCGACAGCGTCAGCGAGGCCGCTGTGGCGGAGGCGTGAGCTCCAGCCTCAGGACGGCGAGCGCCTGACGCGCCAGATGTGCTCCATCGGCCAGCGCCGCGCCCAGGCGTGATCCTGCTCGTTGCGGTAGCTGCTCGTCGCGTCGGGCGGCGGTCGCAGCTCGATCAGGGCGTCGATCAGGAATCCGTGCTTGCGGAAGAGCGCGATCCAGGCGCCGTATGGGAGTTGGAACTCGACCGGCTCGCCCGGCTCATCGAGCATGCGCAGGTCCCAGTAGTCGACCGCCAGGCGCTCGCCCGGATGGTCCGAGCCCACGGGCCAGAAGAGGTCGAGGATCGGGGTGTTCATCGAGAACGCCAGCAGACCGCCGGGGCGCAGGAGCCGGGCAGCCTCGGGGACCGTTCGCTGGGGATCCGCGAACGCCATCGCGCCGTGGTCGCAGAAGACGACGTCAAACGACGCGTCAGCAAATGGGGTTGCTTCCGCGCTCGCATGCACCAGCGGGAACTCCGCGCCCGCCTGTGCCATCAGCGCGCGGGCATGCTCGAGCTGCACCGACGAGTTGTCGAGCCCGGTCACGCGCGCGCCGACCGCATGCAATGCGATCGACCACTGCGCCGCGCCGCAACCGAGCTCGAGCACATCCTTCTCACGCACGTCGCCGAGAACTTCAAGCTCGGACTCCGGCAGCTGCCACACGCCCCACGCCGTGCCTCCCGCCGCCGCCAGCTGCGGCCCGTGTTGGGCCTGGTACTCGGCCGACTGCCGATCCCACACCATGCGGTTGCGGGCCGCGTACGGCGTGAGCGGCGGCTCGTCGCTCACGGGTAGGAGTTCTCGGGGTTCGGCTGATCGGCTGCCGGCGCCTGGCTGTAGTCGCCGAACGGGCCGTCGCGTCGCGCGACCGCGCCGCCAACGCCCTCGCGCTCGGCGAGCGCGATGAAGGCGCCCGCGTCGGGCGTGTTGCGCATCAGCCCGTCGAGGATCGGACCGAGCGTCTGCGTCGAGGCCAGGCCCATGTTCTCGTATGCCTGGTTTACCACCAGCTTCATCGCCGCCAGCTGCGACGCCGGGATGCCGGCCAGCTGCTCCGCGCGCTCGCGCACCTCATGCTCGAGTCGCGCGAACGGCACCGCCGCGTTGATCAAGCCCGCGTCGACCGCCTCCAGGCCCGACAGCGGCCGGCCGCTCAGCGCGTACTCCTTCGCCTTCGTCAGGCCCAGGCGATACAGCCACATGCCCGTCAGGTAGCAGCCCCACATCCGCGAGTACGGCGTGCCGATGCGCGCGTCCTCGCTGGCGATCACCAGATCGGCGCACAGCGCCATGTCGCTGCCGCCGCCCACGCACCAGCCGTGGACCTGTGCGATCACGGGCTTCGGCGAGCGCCACAGGCTCATGAACTTGGGCACCACGCCCTGATCGGACGCGGCCATCGCGAAGTCCTTGCCGGGGTCCCACCGTCCGTCCGTGGTGAGCGCCTCGTCCCAATGGTGAAAGCCGCCGCCGAAGTCAAAGCCCGCGCAGAACGCGCGCCCCGCGCCGCGCAGCACGATCACCTTCACCTGCGGGTCTGCCACCGCAGCGTGCACGGCCGCTTCCAGCTCGTCGGGCATCGGCGGCACGATCGTGTTCAGCCGCTCGGGGCGGTTCAGCGTGATCGTCGCGATCGCCGCCTCGGCGTCGTACAGCAGCGTCTGGAAGCTCACGCCAACAGTCTTCCAGAGAGCGCGCGGCACGCGACGCCGCTGCCGCCGGCGGGCGGCGTTGACTCACACGGGTCGGTCACAGGGCCCAGGTCGCGAACGCCCGCTCACTCGCGCCCGGACGCCGCGTCCACGAGCCGTCCCAGCCGCGACGGCCGCTGGCTGCGCTGCTCGTTGCGGTCGGCGCGGCGGTAGAGCGAGTACACCGCGCGGATCGCGCTCCAGCGCAGCGGCTCGGGCTCCCATCGCCGTGGCGCCCTTCCAACCCACGGCAGCGTCGTCAGCGCGGTCGGCTCGCCGAGCAGCAGGTCGCGCAGCGTGCGCCCGGCGAGGTTCGCGGCGGCGACGCCCTCGCCGACGTAGCCGCCCGCCCACGCGAGCCCCGACTCCGGGTCGGCGTCGACCGACACGCACCAGTCGCGCGGCACGCCCAGCACGCCCGACCAGGCGTGCTCGAGCCCGGCGTCGGCCGCCGGCGGGAACATCGCGCCGAGCTTCGCGCGCAGGCTGTCGATCGTTGACGGGGCGGTCTCGCCGCGGCCGTCCGTGCGCGAGCCGAAGCGGTACGGGACGCCGCGGCCGCCGATCGCGATGCGCCCGTCCTCGGTGCGCTGCACGTACACGTACACGTGCGCGCCGTCGCTCAGCACCTCGCGTCCGTCCCAGCCGATCTCCCGCCATGCCGCCGCGCCGAGCGGCTCGGTGATGATCATCGAGCTGTTCATCGGCACGAGTGCGCGTCTCAGGCCGGGCAGGCCGGCGGTGTAGCCCTCGGTCGCGCGCACCACCCAGCGTGCGCGCACGCTGCCGGCCGGCGTCAGCGCCTCGTGCGGGCGGATCGCGCTCACCGGCGTGGCCTCGTAGATCCTCACGCCGAGGCGCTCGACCGTTGTGGCCAGGCCGGTCAACAGCTTCGCCGGGTGCACGCGCGCGACGTGCGGCGAGAACGTCGCGCCGCTGGCCCCCGCGACGCGCAGCCTCCCGCGCAGCTCATCTGCGCCGAGCTCTCGCAGGTCGTGATCGTCGAGGCCGTGCGCCCGGCTGTCCCGGACCCCCTGGCGCAGGCGCCGCGCCTGCGCGTCGCCGAGCGCGACCGCCAGGTGCCCACCCTTGACGAAGTCGGCGTCGATGCCGTGCTCCGCGAGCACCGCGCCGACCTCGTCGACCGTGTCGAACATCGCCCGCTGCAGCGCCGCGTACGCCACACGTCCCGCATGGCGCTCGTACACGCGCGGCGGGCCGGAGAAGAAGCCGGAGACCCAGCCGCCGTTGCGCCCCGAGGCGCCGAAGCCCGCGTGCTCGCGCTCGAGCACCACGATCTCGAGCGACGGCCGCGCGCGCTTCAGGTAATACGCGGTCCACAGGCCCGTGTACCCAGCGCCCACGATCGCCACGTCGGCGTCTGCCGGTCCCGGCAGCGGCGGCCTCGGCGCCGGCGGGCCGCCCAGCGAGCGCCACCAGTACCCCAGTTCGCCCGTGCGCATTTGTTTGAGACTAGCCAGCCGGCAGGTATGATCGATGGGGCCTGTGCATGGTCCACAGGGTCAGACCCCATGGGGATGGGGTGAACCACAGAGGAGGGACGTGCGATGGAGGTCGAGCTCACGGAGTCAGCAACAGGGGCGCGCGCCGCGCTCAGCGCCACGACGATCGCGGAGGCCTTCCGCATCACCGTCGCCGAGCGCCTCGACGAGGTCGCCATCCGCACGCGCGGCGACGCCTTTACCATCACCTGGGGCGAGCTGCGCGAGCGCGTCGACGCGCTCGCCGGCGGCCTCGCCAAGCTCGGCGTGCAGCGTGGCGACAGCGTCGCGCTGATGCTCAGCAACCGCCCCGAGTTTCACCTCTGCGACCTGGCCGCGATGATGCTCGGCGCGACGCCGTTCTCGATCTACAACACCTACACGCCAGATCAGATCCAGTATGTGGTGGCCGACGCGGGCGCAAAGGTGCTGATCTGCGAGCAGCAGTACCTGCCGCAGGTGCGCGAGGCGCGCCGCGAGCTGCCGGAGCTGGAGTACGTGATCGTCGTCGACGGCGAGGCGCCGCTCGGGACGCTCGCGCTGTCCGACGTCGAGGGCTCGAACCCCGACTTCGACGTCGACGCCTCGGTCGCGCAGATCAAGGCGACGGACGTGCTCACGCTGATCTACACCTCCGGCACGACCGGTCCGCCGAAGGGCGTGCAGCTGGTTCACCGCAACCTGCTCGCGACCGTCGAAGGCATCGAGGACCTGATCGACTTCCCGCGCGACGGCCGCGTCGTCTCGTGGCTGCCCGCCGCGCACGTCGCCGAGCGCAACGCGCACCACTACATACCGATCGTCTTCGGTCTGCAGATCACGTGCTGCGATGACCCGCGCGAAGTGCTCTCCTACCTGCCGGAAGTGCGCCCGAGCTGGTTCTTCGCGGTGCCGCGCATCTGGGAGAAGCTGAAGGCGGGCCTGGAGACGATGGTCGCCGCCCAGCCCGACGAGCGCCAGAAGGCGCTGCAGACGGCGCTCGACGCGGCCGTGCGCAAGGTGCGCATGGAGCAGGCAGGCGTTGCGGTGCCCGCCGAGCTCGCCGAGCAGGTCGCCAAGGCCGACGCGGAGATCTTCGCCGGGCTGCGCGAGATGCTCGGGCTCGACAAGGTCGAGGCGATCAACGTCGGCGCCGCGCCCACGCCCGTCGAGGTGCTCGAGTTCTTCCACGCGATCGGGCTGCCGCTCGCCGAGCTGTGGGGCATGAGCGAGACGTGTGGCGCCGGCAGCGTCAACCCGCCCGCGAGGATCAAGCTCGGGACCGTCGGCCCGCCCGCCCCCGGCATCGAGATCAAGCTCGACGAGGACGGCGAGGTGCTCGTCAAATCCGACGTCGTGATGCTCGGCTACCGCAACCTGCCGGAGAAGACCGCCGAGGCGTTCACCGAGGACGGCTGGCTGCGCACCGGCGACATCGGCGCCTTCGACGAGGACGGCTACCTGTCGATCATCGATCGCAAGAAGGAGCTGATCATCAGCGCCGCCGGCAAGAACATGTCCCCGGCGAACATCGAGGCGACGATCAAGAGCAGCTCGCCGCTGATCGGCCAGGCGTGCTGCATCGGTGACATGCGCCCGTACAACACCGCGCTGATCGTGCTCGACGCCGACTTTGCGCCCGCGTGGGCCGCGCAGCAGGGCATCGAGGACACAACGCTCGAGTCGCTCGCCCGCGACGAGCGCGTGCGCGCGGCCGTGCAGCAGGCGGTCGACGCCGCCAACGAGAAGCTCGCGCGCGTCGAACAGATCAAGAAGTTCGAGATCGTCGCCGGCGACTGGCTGCCCGGCGGCGATGAGCTGACGCCGACGATGAAGCTCAAGCGCAAGCCGATCGCCGCGAAGTACGAGCGCGCGATCGACGCGCTGTACGCCTAGACGCCGCGCCGCTCTGCGGCTGCCCTGAGGCCTGCGCTCACTGCGCGCTGTCGGGCGATGCGCTCGCCCACGACGGCTCGCGCGGACGGAAATGCAATAGCGCCCTCCACGTGGCCGGGCCGAGCACGCCGTTCGGCGGGAGGTGCCGACGGGCCTGAAACGAGGCAACGGCACGGGCGGTCTCGGCGCCGAAGAAGCCGCCCACCGGCAGGTGCGCTCCGGCGGCGTTGAGCAGCTCCTGCGCCTGCACGATCTGATCGCCGTCGGCTGCGGCGCGCAGCGTCGGCGCGACGATCGCCTTACGGGCGAGTGCGGGTGGCGGCGCGCCGAGCGCGGCGAGCGTTTCCGGCTGCGCGCTTTCGAGATCGAAGAAGCTCAGGCCCGGCTCACCGTACGCGCGCGCGAGGGCACGAAAGCGCAGCACTTCCGCCGGCGTCGGCGAGCCATACAGCTGTCCCACCGGCAGGATCGGGCGGCCGTAAATCGAGTCGCCGGCGATCGTGGCGGCGTCGGCGGTTTCCACGCTGACGCCGAAGTCACGCCAGTAGACCAACGGCAGAAACGCATTGAAGCCCCCCGGCCCGAGGAACACCGAGTACGGAAACTTGGGGTGCTGAGAGACCTCCGCCTGGCTGGCCAGCCCGATCGGGAAGCCGGCGCCAAGCGCCGAGCGCAGCGCGCGCACGAACGCCTGCGCCGGGCCATACAGCTTCGCCTGTTCGCTCTCCGCGTCGACGATCAGGCACTGCGCACCGTCGCGCACCGCCGCCACCGCGGCCGCCGCTTCGCCGGCTGGTTCCTGGATGTAGGCGAACATCCACGCGCACACCGTCGCGCCGGCAGCGCGCATTTCGCTGACGAGCGCGCTCGAGAACTGCGGCTCGACGGTCGTGCCGTCGGCGGCCTTGACGTACAGCGTCCGCACGCCCGCGCTCGCCGCCTGCGCGACCAGCGCCTGGCCGGTCTGCGGAGGCTCGACTTCAGTCACCCACAGCGCCGTGCCCGCGAACGTCTCAGGGACCGGCGGCGTCGCCGCGAGCCCGGGGCGGGGTACCACGGCGACGATCGTCAGCGCGATCGCAACCGCGCTGACGATCGTCGCAACGCGCGTCTTGGGCCACGGCATGCGCACTCCACGGATCGTAGTCGCAGCCTCGAGCCGCGGCCGCTATCCTCGAAATAGATAGATCGCTCTAGTGGTCGAGCGTGTGTTGAGCTGCAAGCGTGAACGGGGCGGGGAGGGGTTTGAGGTGGCGGGCACCAGGGAGCGGATCATGGACTCGAGCGCGCAGCTGTTCCGCCGCCAGGGGTATGCGGGCATCGGCATCAAGCAGATCCTCGCCGCCGCAAACGCACCGTTCGGATCGCTGTACCACTTCTTTCCGGGCGGCAAGCAGCAGCTCGGAGCGGACACGATCCGCGCATCGGGGCAGCTCTACATCGAGCTGTTCGCGACCATCGCCATGCAGGCGCCCGACGTCCCCACGGCGGTCGGCGACTTCTTCAGCGGCGCCGCAGAGACGCTGGTGGAGACCGATTACGCGGACGCGTGCCCGATAGCGACCGTGGCGCTCGAGGTCGCGAGCACCAATGAGCAGCTGCGCGAGGCGTGCGCCGACGTCTTCGATGGGTGGATCACCGGCGCCACGCAGTACTTCAGCGCCGCGGGCATCCCGCTCGACACAGCGTGCGAGCTGGCGCTCTCGATGCTGTGCCTGCTGGAGGGAGCCTTCATCTTCTGCCGCGCGATGCGCAGCACCGAGCCGCTGCGCGTAGCCGGCGCGAGTGCCGTGGCCGGCGCCCGCAGCGCTCTAGCGCTGGCCGAGCCGCAGCCCGCTCAGCCGCCCGTCGCCTCGTAGCGGGCCTGCTCCTCGGCCGTGCGCTCGGCCCACGGGATCGCCTCCAGGCGGGCATCCGGGATCGGCTCACCGCTCTCGACGGAGACGCCGTAGGTGCCATCGACCAAGCGTTGCTCGGCTCGCTCGATCGCGGCGAGCTCATCGCGCAGCCGCTCGGCCTGGGCTGTTGCCAGCTCCGCGTCGAACAGATCCTCGCCAACGTCGGCGGCCTCGTACGGGTCGGGAGCAGCTTCGCGGTCGCGCGGGGTCAGCCCGCCGAGTGCATGCTCGATACGCGCACGCTCCCGCGCGAGGAGCTCACTGGCGTGTTGGGTGTCCATACGGGGAGTATGAACGGCGCAGCGGGACTCACGCACCGTGGTCGCAGTCGTCGCTCGCCTCAAGCGCCGGCGCGGCGGAGCCGATAGCGAACACCGGAAGACCGACAGGTCATCCGGGTAGAGGGCGACCCCCGGGAGGTCAAGTCATTCTCCGGCCTCCCGGGTCGCCCTGAAACCCGTCGTCGCGTTCGTCGGTCGGCCGCTTCCAAGCAGAGCCGACGGCCGGGATCGAACCGGCGACATCCGCTTTACAAGAGCGGTGCTCTACCAGCTGAGCTACGTCGGCGTGCGCTCGCATCGTAGCGCCGCGGTGCAAGCGGGCATCCTGTTTGGCTGTCTCGATACGTGCGGACGACGGTGGCGACGCGGGCCTCGGCGCGAGGCTGCTGGTCAGAGGCGCACGCGGATGAGCTGCATCTGGTTACGTTCGGGTTCTGTCGCGATGATGACGATCTCGGTCGGACTCGCTTCGTCTATCGAGACCGTGGTCGAGAGTGTCGCATTCGGTCCGTGCCAGGGCGTGCGGATCCGCACGCTGCCGTGGCTGCCGAACCGAGGGTCCGTTGAGCCGTCGGGACGGAGCGCCGTGAGTGTGATGTCGGTTGGGTCGGCGTATGGGGTCGCGGCGAGGATCGCGTCGCGGCCGTCGGGCAGGACCTGCACGGACCCATACATTTGGGAGGGGAAGCGAACCGTGGGACCGGCGGGCGTGCCGTCCGCCCGGAAGTGGGCTATGAGACCCGTGGCCCGCGCTGTGGAGCCCGGAGGTTCGTCGTAGCACGGTTTCTGCCCGGTGCCGACCAGAGTGAAGCCTTCACCGTCGACGTGGACATCGCCGATGAAGGCGCCGAAGCGGTGTGCGTCCCAAAATTGCGCAAGGCGCTCCGCGAACATCGGCTCGGGCGCTCCGGACGGCGTTAGCATGGCGAGCGCTGTACCCCAGCAGCCCATGTTTCCGTAGCCGATCTCGGCCAAGATGTCACCGTTCGGCTCGAGTGCCAGCGAGCGGACTCCTGAATCCTCACCCGTCGGCAGCACCGCTCGCCCATGTTCCCCGAATCCATCTTCGAGCTGGCCGCCTTCTGACAGGGCCGCCGCCCAGTTCACGGTGCAGCAGCCGCCACCGCCGTTGTCTCCGGCGATCACGATCCGCCCGGAGGGCTCCTGAAGGATCGCCGTCACCTCCCCGGGCAGCGGCAGCAGGACCCAGCCGTGGCTCCCGAACGTCTGATCTACGGTCCCGCGCGCGGTCACCTCACCCACCACCCAGTCGCCTCCATAGACGCCGGCCACGATCGCGCCACCGCCGTTCCTCGGCGCGATCGCGTTTACCCACATGCCTTCGGCAGGGAAGCCGTCTTCTGCCGGATCGGTGGGTCGCAGACTGGAAGGGATCGTGATCGTCGCGGCACCGTCGTCGCCGAACCCGCGGTTGGACGCGCACGTGCGCGTGACGGAGCGCAGAACGGCAGACCTCTTCCCCGGATAGACATTGGTGAGCGCGATCAACGTGGAGCCGTCCGCCATCGTCGCGCTCGCGACGACCGAGTCCCCGCCCGACCCTCCGGGCAGACGAGCTCCGCGCCCGCCGTTGCACAACGGGTCCGCGATCTCGGGCTGGACGACGAACCCACTCGGGGCCGAGGAAGCCGCCTTCGACACGATCGTCCCGCCGTCAGCGGTCGGCGCCGTCCCGCCAAACCCAGCAAGCAAGGCCGCAACGGTCAGTGACGCAAGAGCAGGAGCGCGACGCATCAGAGGGAATGATCGCATTCAATACTGCCGGTGTGGTAGCGGCTCTGATTTTGATTGGTGCTCCCGGAGCCGGCAAGTCCTCGGTGCTAGAGGCGCTGATGACGCTCCTTGAAATCGAGGGCGTGGAGTACGGCGCGATAGAGAGCGAGCAGCTCTCGTTGGGTTCGCCCCTACTCCCGGCGAGCCAGTGGACGCCTCAGCTTGAGGCAGTGCTTGCGCTGCAACGTCAAGCCGGGCGGCGGCTGTTCCTCGTCGCCGCCACAACCGAGGATGCCGTTGAGCTTGATGCGGTCATCAGCGCCACGTGTGCGGAGCGAATGCTGGTGGTCTGTCTCAGCGCACCGGCTGAGATCGTTGCCGCACGCCTCGCGGACCGGGAGCCGGATTTGACGGCTGAGTCGTGGCTCGCCAGCTCCGACCTAGAGCACGATGCTCGGCGCCGGCGCCGGCGCCAGTGCCTGTTCGAGAAACTCGCTTGTGTCGGCGGCGTCGAGCGGCCTGGCGAGCAGAAATCCTTGCCCGCTGTCGCAGCTTTGGTCTTGCAGGGCGGTGAGCTCATGTGTCTGCTCGATGCCCTCGGCGAGTGTCTCGATGGAGAGCGCGCGCCCGAGCGCGACGAGGCTCTGCAGGATCGTCTCGCTCTGCCGGCAGCTCGTCATCTTGGCGACAAACGAGCGGTCGATCTTCAGCGCGTCTACGGGAAAGTTCTGCAGGTGCGCCATCGAGGAGTATCCGGTTCCGAAGTCGTCGATCGCGATCTTGACGCCGAGCTCCTTGACGGCGCAAAGACGTGCCGCCGTCGCGTCGACGTTTTTCATCAGCGCGGTCTCGGTGACCTCCAGCGTGAGCATCGAGGGCTCGAGGTCGGTCCGTTCGAGCGCCTGCTCGACGTGCGCAACGAAGTCATCGCTGTCGAGCTGCCGCGCGGAGACGTTCACGGCGACCGCGGCGGGGTGGCCCTCTACCCTCCAACGAACCGCTTCGCGGCAGGCCTCTTCGAGCACCCATCTGCCGACCTCGATGATCATCCCGGTTTCTTCGAGCAGGCCGATGAACTCTTCTGGCTGCAGGACCTCCTCGCCCGGCCGGTTCCAGCGGATCAGGGCCTCCATGCCGGTCGGGGTCATGCTCTGGAGGCTGAATGTGGGCTGGTATACGAGGAAGAACTGCTCGTCGTCGAGTGCGGCGCGCAGATCGATCTCCAACTCTGCTCGGGTCTGTATGACTGCGTGCATCCCCGATTGGAAGACGGCGTAGCGGTTCGGCCCTTCCTTCTTGGCGTGGTACATGGCGATGTCGGCGTCGCGTAGGAGCTCACCTGCGCTCTCACGCTGGCCGCACGCGATGCCGATGCTCGCGGTCACCGTAAAGGGCGTCTCATCCTCGCCGAGGCGGATCGGCCGTTTCAAGCTGTCCAGCAGACGTTCTGCGATTACCTCTGGGCCTTGCTGCAGCGCTTGGTCTCCGGCGATCACCACAAACTCGTCGCCGCCAAGCCTGCCGACGGCATCACTTCCTCTCAATGTGGCGCCGAGCCTCGCAGCGACGCCGCGCAAGAGCTCGTCACCCATCTCGTGACCGAACGTGTCGTTGACGTTCTTGAAGTTGTCGAGGTCGATGAACAGCGTGGCGATTGCCGTCCTGTCGCGCTGAGCGCGTCGAAGCATCTGCTCGACTCGGTCGAGGATCAGCGCACGGTTCGGCAGTCCCGTGAGTGTGTCGTGCGTGGCCAGAAACGCGAGCTCCTGCTGGCGGTTCTCGAGGTCGCTCTCGGCGCGTTTACGCTCATGCTCGAAGGACTCGCACATGCGCACGAGCGTGACGTTCAGGCTGCGCCTCAACATTCCGTATGCGTGCTCGAGTGTCTCTGGCGAGAGCTGCATTCGCCGGGCGCAGTCCGCGGCGACCTCACACGCGGCGTCACACCAGCGCAGGCACCGCTTGGTCACCTCATTCAGCGGCGCGGATCGCTGCGCAGCCAACTGCGCGAAGATTTGCCAGGACTCTCTACCGACCTCCCGTGCGACGCCGGGGCTCTCGCCGGACATCCAGCGCGCAACAGCCGTGGTGGACACCGCCCCGACACGGGCGAAGCGCTCTTCGACGCTGTCCTCCAGCAATCCGCCCGATGCTTGCGTGCGGCGCATCATCGCAGCTACGACATCGGCCGTTCGCTCGTTCAGAGCTTGGCCAAGTTGGTTCAGCTCTCCGGGCTTCATATTGATGGATTGGCTGGCTGGCATCGCAGCCTCGAATCGGCAGTGGGATGGACTACCTTTATCCGCTTTACATCTCCACACCCTTGCGTCTGCAGTTGCCATCCGGCAATCGTGTACGAAATACAAGGTATTCACGCCTGCATCCTGTAGCCGACCTCAATCCGAGCGACAGGGAGGTCACGTATTTCCTGCCCCGCGAGCGCGAGCGGAAAGGCAATCCGCCTGCGGCTTGCTAGGTGACACGGCCCATAACGGTCGCCTATGGAGAAGGGTGTTTTGCATCTACCACTACACCCAGGCACCGAGTCGCCAGGGCGCCTGGAACGCAGCTCGCTGACCTAGTGTGTCAACAATTAGAACCGTCCGCAGGGCCACCGCCCGGCAGGAGCGGTGTCTCGACCATTCTTGTGACGAGCAGGGGTCTCGTGGGACCGCGCGTACTGAACGATGCCGGAGCACCTAGCAAATAGTGCACTCAATAAAACAATTCGTCATGGTCCGGTGAATCGCCCGCCGCTCACAAACGCAGCCACGCGCGGCGCCGGCCGAGTCGCCGCCGGCGTCCGGCCACAGTGGATCGTGTTCGCCAAGCTGCCGAGGCACCCCGGGTTCTCGGCGACGCCCAGCGGCGCAGATCTGACGCCGCTCGAATAGGCGCCGCGATGCGACTGTAACGGCGCCCTCGCGGGCGGTGTATCTCAGGCATGGCACAGACTCCCAGCCAGCGGGCCCTCGTCGCGTCAGAGCAGCCGGCCGTCGGCGCGACGGTCGACCTCGCCGCGTTTCACGAGCGCTCGCTGCAGCGCGGCGTGAACCCGGTCATCTACCGGGTGGTGCGTGCGCTGTTCGTGCCGTTCTTCCTCGTGTACTTCCGCCTGCAGCGAATCGGGCGCGAGCACCTGCCGCGCAGCGGGCCGCTGCTGCTGGCCTCCAACCACCGCAGCTTCCTGGACCCGTTCGTGATCGGCACGCTCGTGCGCCGGCCCGTGTACTACATGGCCAAGCGCGAGCTGTTCGAAAAGCGCTGGCAGGCATGGGTGCTGAACGCCCTGGGCGCCTTTCCGGTCGACCGCGGCGCGGGCGACGGCGACGCGATGGCGACCGCCCGCGCGATTCTCGCGCGCGGCGACTGCGTGGTGGTGTTCCCCGAGGGCACGCGCGTGCGCTCGGGGCCGCTGAGCGATCCGCGCCGCGGCATCGGGCGCCTCGCCTTGGAAACGGGCGCCCCCGTGGCCCCAGTGGCGGTGATCGGCAGCGACGCCGTGCGCAGGGGCTGGCGCATTCGCCCGCGCAAGGTGCGTCTGCGCGTCGGTCGTCCGCTGCGCTACCCGATCGTGGAGAGCTGCTCGCCGGCGCTGGCCGCCGGCGTGACCGAGCGGATCTGGGCGTGCGTCAGCCTGCAGTGGGACTGGTTGGGTGGCGCCGAGGCCACGGATCCGGCGCTCGCGCCGCAGGCGCCGCGACGCGAGATATCGCGCGCCGCGTGAGCGGGCGGATGGGGCTCGACTCCGGCGCGGGGATAGGCTGCGATGAGTGAGCGAGCAAGCCAGCCAGAAGCCCAAGGCGCAGCTGGACAAGGAGTTCTCAGATCTCTACCGGGCACACCTGCGCGACGTGTACAGCTACGCCTACTACCGCGTCGGCGATCACCACGACGCCGAGGACCTGACCGAGCAGACGTTCCTGCAGGCCTACCGCCACTTCGAGCGCGCGCAGCGCGAATCCGACGGACGGCCGCTGCGCCCGTGGCTGATCCGCATCGCGCACAACCTCGCCGCCAACCTCTACCGCGACCGCTCGCGCAAGCCGGTGTCGCCGATCGACGACACGACCACGCTCACCGCGATGCACACGACCGAGCAGCTGGTCGAGGGGCGCGACGAGCTGAGTCGCGTGCTCGACGGCGTGCAGCAGCTGCCCGACGACCGGCGCGAGGCGCTGATCATGCGCTTCGCGCTGGGCATGGACAACCGCGAGATCGCGCGCGCGCTGGGGCGCTCGGACGGTGCGACCAAGGTGCTGATCCATCGCGCGATCAAGCAGCTCGAGGAGATCGTCCATGACTGAGGCCGCGCCCAACTTCGAGGGACTGCTGCGCGAAGCGCTCGCGCCCGTCGAGCCGCCCGCCGATCTGGCCGAGCGCCTGGAGAGCACGCTGACGAGCATCACCGAGATGGCCGCCGACGAGCTCGAGGCGTGGGAGCTGTCGGCGATGCGCGATCCGCGCAACTGGGCGCGTCCGGCCGCGGCGCTGCTGGTCGGCACGAGCGCGGGCGCGGCGTTGGTGCTGCTGCGCGCGCGCAGGCGCGCGCACGGCTCTCCGGCGAGCCTCGACGGCGTGCGCGAAGCTGCCGAGCGCGCGGTCGCAGACCTCGGGCGCGAGGCGCGCAAGCTGCTCGGCGACCGCTGAGCGCAAACGGCCGGTCAGCCACCGGCGTGCGCCAGCCGTCGAGATAGGCTCTGAACGCGCACATGGCCACCTGCTATCGCCACCCCTCGCGCGAGACGGGGGTCTCCTGCTCCAACTGCGGACGGCCGATCTGCCCCGACTGCATGACCACCACGCCGGTCGGCATGCGCTGCCCGGAGTGCGCCAGCCAGCGCACGAAGGTCGTGCGCATGCGCGAACTGGGCAGGGTGCCGCAGGTCACCTACGCGCTGATCGTCATCAACGTCATCGCGTTCCTCGCCGAGGGCAACATCTCGATCAGCGGCCAGCCCACCAACAAGGTCTACGAAGAAGGCGCTCTGCTCGGCAGCTACCAAGGGTTCCCACACCTGGGCGTGGCCCACGGTCAGTGGTGGCGGATCGTCACCAGCGGCTTCCTGCACGAGAACCTGCTGCACATCGGATTCAACATGTACGTCCTGTACATCCTCGGCCTGCAGCTGGAGCCCGTGCTCGGACGCGTCAAGTTCGGCGCGATCTATGCCGTGTCGTTGCTGACCGGTTCGCTCGGCGCGCTACTGGTCTCGCCACATGCCGTCACGGTAGGCGCCTCCGGCGCGGTGTTCGGCATCATGGGCGCGTTCGCCGTCGAGCTGCGTGCCCGTCAGCTGCCGTTGATGCAGGGCAGGATGGGCGGTATCGGCGGCCTGATCTTGATCAACCTGGTGATCAGCTTCACGATCCCCGGCATCTCCTGGGGCGGGCACGTCGGCGGGCTCATCGGTGGTGTGCTCGTCGCCTTGCTGATCCGGCTCGGCGATCGGATGCGCGCGCCCGCGCTGGCGCTGGCCGGCTGTGGCGTGATCGCCGCCGCGGCTGTCGCCGGCTCCATCGCCACGGCGAAGTCCAGCGAAGCCGAACCCGTGGGGATTCCCGTGACGCGGGAAGCTCCCGGGCCCTGAGCGCCCGGTAACGTCTCCCGCATGTCCGGGATCGGCACAACTCTCGCGGAGGGCTCGCTACACGTCGATGCCGGCGCCGGCGCGGCCCGGCTGGTGGCGATCGTCTTCGAGCGCAGCAACGCGGGCACGGCGGCTCTGCGGGAGGGGGCCGAGCTGGCCAACTCCGGGTGCGAGTTGACGGTCGTGACGCTCGCGCCGCAGGCACGGCCCGCGAGATGGGGCCGGGCCGGCGGGGAGGGCCCGTACAACGTCGCGGTCCGCCAGGAAGCGGAGCTGGAGCTGCTCGAGGCCCGCGAGATGCTGGGATCCGTCGCCAGCCGCGCCACGTTCAGGATGTTGGCCGGGTGCCCGCAGCCGCCGCTCGCATCGTGGGTGGCCGAACACGGGTTTGCGCTGGTGCTGCTTCCCCACCACCGGCTGACACCAGGCGGCAACTACTTCTCGAAGAGCCTGCGCAAGGAGACCTCGGCGGAGGTGCGGCTGGTCAGGTAGCGCGCGGCCTCGCCTGAGAGGCACGGCGTCGTCGCCTATGCCCGCAGCGACGCGTCGTCGAGCTTGATCTCGATCACGCGTGCCACTCGATCCATGTCGACGTCGTGAGCGAGGAGGGTCGCGCCTCGGCGCGATGCCACGGCTGCGATCATGCAGTCGAGCATTCCCCGCGGAGTGACGCCTTTGGCTCGGCACCGGCGGTAGATCCGCACGGCGCCATCGAAGTCGGTCACCGCGTCGAAGCCGAGCAGATCGAAGCGCCCGAGCAGGCGGCGCAGATCGGTCTCGCGCTGCTCGTTACGCGCGCCAGCAAGAACCTCCATGATGACGGGCTCGGTGACCGCGATTGCCCCGTCGGCTTCGATCAGACTTGCTAGGCGGCGGTGAGCGGGGCTGCCGGTCGCGCGGTCGTACTCGACCCAGGCCGAGGTGTCGGCGAGGATCACGCGGCTGCGTGTGGAGGCACGTCGGCGGGCGGCTCGCTGATCGCGTGCGCGCCTTGCATCGCGAGCGCTTCCTCACGTGTCATCGGCTGTCCGGCCAGGTGGCGCAGGGCAAGATCGACGGCCGCCGTCTTGGTGTGTACGCCGTAGCGATCCATGATCGCCTGCACGTAGTCGTCCTCGATCTCGATGTTCGTTCGCACTGTGCTCATACATCAATCATACACACGACACGTGTACGTTACGTGTATGGCTTGGGAGCGAGCGCGTACCGCCTCCGCGCGCCCGGGCGCGGCTCAGCGCGCGGCCTGCAGGTAGGAGGCGATCGCCTGCGCAAACGCGCGCGCGGCGAGCCTTTGGAAGGACGGGCGCACGAGCAGCGCCGCGTCGGTCGAGTTGCGCATGTTGCCGCACTCGATCAGCACCTTTGGGACCGTCGTGAGGTTCAAGCCGGCGAGGTTGTCGCGGTAGGAGACCCCACCGGTTCCGTCGTAGTTGCTCACGGGCATGCCGGTGAGGTCGTGGTAGCGCTCGAGCAGTACGTGACCGAACGCGTCAGACGCGCCGATCACGCCATCGTTTGCACCATCGGCGACCGGCTCGAGCACCGCAAAGCCGCGACCGTCCGCCGGTCCGCCGTCGGCATGGATGTCGATCGCGACGTTCGCGTGCGCGCGGTTGATGAGCTCCGAGCGCTCCGTCACGCAGGGACCGACGCCGCTGTTGGTCGTGCGTGTGAGGACGACTGTGGCGCCTTCGGCGCGCAGGTCGCCGGCCAGGTACTCGGCGACGTTGAAGTTGAACTGCGCCTCGGTGTAGCCGCCGTCGGTTTCCGTGCCGGTCGTGTCGCACGGCTCGTGTTCGCGTCCGTTCCAGATGGGACGGTCGATGTAGCCCGGGTCGGTGTAGTTGCGCCCGTTGTGCCCGGGATCGATGCCGACGACCTCTCCGGCGAGCGGTGGCGAGGCGCGCCGTGCGCTCGGCCCGGCGCTCGCCGGCGTGCCCACGACCGCCAGACCGGCGAGCGCTCCGACGGCGACTGCCGCCGCGATGCGCGAAAGTGCCCGGCGCGAGGTCATCGCACGGCCATCGCCCGAGCGCCCGCCGGCGCCTCGGCGACGCGCTCGGGGTGCAGCACGTGCGCGAGCAGCTCCAGGCCGTCGATCAGCCGCGGGCCGGGCCTGGAGAAGTAGGCGGACGCGTTGACCGCGACGATCCGCTCGGCGCCGACACCGGCCAGCTCTGACGCATAGGCGACGGCCTCGGCCTGCGCGCGCCGCTCGTCGTAGCCGCATGGCATCACCAGCAGCACCTGCGGCCGCGCCGCGGCGAGCTCCTCCCAGGAGATCGTCTGCGACGATTCGCCGGCAAGCCCCAGCACGTCCTCGCCGCCGGCGAGCTCGATCAGCTGCGGCGTCCAGTGGCCCGCCACGTAAACCGGATCGAGCCACTCGACCGCCGCCACGCGCGGGCGCGGCTGCGCGCGCACGGCGAGCTTGACGCGGTCGATGCGCGCTGCGGCCGCAGCGATCAGCGCAACGCCTGCGTCGCGCCGGTCGGTCGCCTGCGCCAGCGTGCGCACGTCGCCGAGCGTCTCGCCCAGCGTCCTCGGGTCGAGCGCGATCACGCGCGGCGCCGAGGGCAAGGACTTCGCGACCTCGGCGACCTCCTCGTAGGAGACGGCGCACACCGGGCACAGCGCCTGTGTGACGATCAGCTCGGGCGCGAGCGCCGCGAGCGCATCGCGGTCGAGCTCGTAGATCGCCTCGCCCTGCAGCGTGCGCTCGCGCACCGCCGCGTCGATCTCCGCCGCGCTCAGGCCGCTCGGCAGCACGTCGCGCGTGACGCGCCGGCGCTCGGCGGCCGCAGGCGGGAAGTCGCACTCGTGCGTGACGCCCACGACCTCGGCGTCGAGGCCCAGCGCGAACAGCAGCTCGGTGGCGTGCGGGACGAGGCTCACGATCCGCATGCACGGACTGTACGCGCGCGAGCGTCGGCGGACGCGCGCCGCCCGTGCTCGCACCGGCCGTGGAGCTAAGCTCGAAGCGATGGCGACGCTCAGCGGCGAGGAGATCGAGCAGCGGCTCGCGCGAGTCGAGCAGTGGCAGCGCGGGGAGGACGGGGCCGATGCGATCTGGCGCGAGTGGACGCTCGCCGACTTCGCCGCGGCGCTCGCGTTCGTCAACCGCGTCGCCGAGGTGGCCGAGGCCGCCAACCACCACCCCGACATCCTCGTGCACGGCTGGAACAAGGTTCGCCTGACGCTCTCGACGCACTCCCAGGGCGGTTTGACCGACGCCGACTTCCAGCTCGCCGCCCAGATCGACCGCCTCGCGTGGGCGGCCGCTCGCGTCCGACCAGCGCCCTTGCTACCTTTGAGCCGTCGACCAGCGCGATGAACGACGACGAAGATCTCCCCCGAAGTAGCATCGCCCCGACCGGCCACCTGCGCCGTGGTCGCATCGGTCGGGGCCGCATGAGCGCGCGCGAGCGCGCGTCGGGGACTGCCGGTCGCGCGTGAACGGCCTGAAGCTCATCTTCGCGGCGCTGCTGGTCGCCATCAACGCCTTCTTCGTGATCGCCGAGTACGCGCTCGTGCGCTCGCGCAAAGCGAGGCTCGAACTGCTGCGCGAGGAAGGCGCCAAGGGCGCGGCGCTGGCGCTTCAGCAGCTGGCGAACGTCAACGAGTACATCTCCGCGGTGCAGATCGGCGTGACGATGACCTCGATCGGCATCGGAGCGCTCGGCGAGCCTGCGCTCGCGTCGATCCTCAAGAGCGCGCTCGGCGACACCATCAGCCACGGCGTGGCCGTCGCGGTAGCAGTGGTCGTCGCCTTCGCGATCATCTCCTCCGCGCAGTTGATCGCCGGCGAGATGGTGCCGAAGTTCTACGCGATCGATCGTGCCGAGGCCGTCGCCCGACGCGTCGCACGGCCGCTGCAGGCATTCAGCGCGCTGTTTCATCCGTTCATCGTCTCGTTGACCGCCGTCGCCGATCGGATCCTGCGGCTGCTCGGCGTGGACATGAGCCAGGAGCGTCGCGGCGGCTCCTCGGACGAGCTCAAGCGCCTGATCGCCGAGTCCCACGAAGGAGGCCAGATCGACCAGGGGGAGGCAGGCATGCTCACGGGCGTGTTCCACCTGCACGAGCAGGAGGCGCGCCAGGTGATGACGCCGGCGCCCGCCGTGGTCACGGTCGACGTCTCCCAGGACGTGGAGACGGCGCTCGGGCTGTGCGTGTCCAGCGGCCACTCCCGCCTGCTGGTCACCGAAGAGGAAGACCGCGACCGCGTGCGCGGGCTCGTGCACGTCTCAGAGCTGGTGCGCCAGCTGATGCAGGAGGGTCCGCACACGCCGCTCGAGCCGGTCGTCCACGACGCGCTGATCGTGCCCGAGACCAAGCCGCTGGACGATCTGCTCGCCGACCTGCAGCGCCAGCGCACTTCGCTGGCGGTCGTCGTCGACGAGTACGGCCGCGTCGTCGGCGTGGTCACCGTCGAGGACATCATCGAGGAGATCGTCGGCGAGATCGCCGACGAGACCGACCCGACCGCGGGGGAGATCCGCCGGCTCGCCGACGGCGACTGGTTCGTGCGCGGCCACGTCGCCGTCACCGACCTCGCCGACTACGGCCTGCACCTGCCCGTCGACAGCGACGCCTACAACTCGATCGGCGGCTTCGTGTTCGCCGAGCTCGGGCGCCTGCCCAAGCGCGGGGACACCGTCGCCGCCAACGGCTTCTCGATCCGCGTCGAGTCGGTGCGCGACAACCGCATCGAGGCCGTGCGCATCCGCGAGCGCCCGCGCGTGCCGCCGCGCGAGGGACGGACGCCCGAGGACTGAGCGGGCGGCGTCGCAGCCAGCCCCGCAACCCCGCGCAGCCGGCCGTCCCCGGCCGGCCCCTCAAAACCTCTCCTGGCCGTTAAACACGTCCGGCCCGCGGGGGGAGCGGACCGGATCGTGCGCACTGGGAGGAGGCGGGTGTGCGATGCGACGTTTGACGTCGCATGAACAAGTATCGCGACCTTGATGAACGACACCTAAAAGTCGCCTGGCGCTGGATAAATGTTCGTGAAGAGCAGCGCAGCGTGGCGCCGTGCGGCGATCACGTGCGGCTTGTTCAATACGTGTGGATTCCGCGCCCAGTCTTGCGTCCGAGGGCTCCTTCGGCGACCAGCTCCTGTACGCGCGCGGGTATCGGCTCGCCGATCGTCTCGCCGATCGCCTTGGAGACATCCAGCCCAACCAGGTCCAGCAGGGCGAGCGGCCCCATCGGATGCCCGGCGCCGAGGCGCATGCACGTGTCGACGTCGGCGGGGTCCATGCCGGTCTCTTCGACCAGGCGCACCGCGCTGAACAGATACGGAAACAACAGCCGGTTGACGACGAACCCGGGCACGTCCGGCACCTCGACCGGCGTCTTCTCGAAGTTCTCGCACAGCTGCAGCGCGCGGCTGCGTGTCTGCTCGCTTGCGGTCGTCGGGAAGATCAGCTCGACCAGCTGCATCTTCGTGACCGGGTTGAAGACGTGCAGGCCGACGAAGTTCTGCGGACGACCGCTCTCCTGCGCGAGCCGCTCGATCGACAGCGACGAGGTCGTGCTCGCGAGGATCGCGTCCGCGTCGAGGATCGCGTTCAGCTCCGTCAGCAGCGCCGCCTTGGCGTCGTGATCCTCGATCACCGCCTCGACCACGAACGTCGCCTCCGCGAGGTCCGCAGCGTCGGTCACGATTTCGACGTGCTCCGGATCGACCTCAGCCTGCAGGCGGCTGAGGGTCTTCTCGACGGTCGCGCGCGCGCGGTCGGCCGACGTCTCCGAGCGGGCCAGCAGCAGCACCGGCCCATGGTGGGCCGCGGTGGCCGCCAGGCCGCAGGCGATGGCGCCGCTGCCGGCTATCGCGAGGCGTTTGCTCACGGGTCTCCTTTGCGCTTGTCGAGGGGTCAACGCGCGCCCCGATTGACTGACCAGTCAATCGATGAGCACGGTAGAATTACGGATGCAGGTTTCGGGCATCTTATTCAGACGCGGGTGGGCGGGCCTTCGACCCGGCAGCGCGCGCAACACTCCGTAGGAGGACCGCAGAGATGAGGCAACCAGAGGGCCGCGAAGTCGTGATCGTCGAGGCGGTGCGCACGCCGATCGGTCGCGGGCACCGCGAGAAGGGCTACTACAAGGACGTCCACCCGAACACGCTGCTCGGGACCGTCTACAGCGAGGTGATCAAGCGCGCGGGCATCGACGCGGCGCAGGTCGAAGACGTGATCGCGGGCTGCGTTTCGCAGTTCGGCGAGCAGGGGCTGAACGTCGCGCGCAACGCGTGGCTGCAGGAGGGCCTGCCGATAGAGACGCCGGGAACGACCGTAGATCGTCAGTGCGGCTCGGCGCAGCAGGCGGTCAACTTCGCCACCGGTCTGATCGCCGCGGGCGTGCACGACGCGATGATCGGCTCGGGCGTCGAGCACATGGGCCACCTGCCGTTCGCGGCTGTCGCGCAGACCCAGCAGGAGTTCGGCGTGGCGTTCCCGCCGGAGCTGATGGCCAAGCACAACATCATCGGCCAGGGCCTCGGCGCTGAGATGATCGCCGATGAGTGGGAGATCTCCCGCTCGGAGCTCGACGAGCTGGCGGTGCGCTCGCACAGGCTCGCCCACCAGGCGACCGAGGAGGGTCGCTTCGAGCGCGAGATCGTGCCGATGGCCGTCAACGGGGACACGTACGTGACCGACCAGGGCATCCGCCCGGACACCAGCCTGGAGGCGCTCTCGCAGCTGAAGCCCGCGTTCAAGCCCGACGGCAAGATCACCGCTGGCAACGCCTCGCAGATCTCCGACGGCGCCGCAGCGGTGCTGCTGATGTCCGCTGACAAGGCCAAGGAGCTCGGCCTCACCCCGCGCGCGCGGATCGTCGACCAGACGACCGTCGGCTGTGACCCGGTGAAAATGCTCGAGGGCCCGATCCCCGCCACGCGCAAGATCCTCTCGCGCAACGGCATGCAGATCGACGACATCGACCTGTTCGAGATCAACGAGGCGTTCGCGCCCGTCGTCGCCGCCTGGCGTCGCGAGCTCTCGCCCGACATGGACCGCGTCAACGTCAACGGCGGCGCCATGGCGCTCGGCCACCCGCTCGGCTCGACCGGCGCGCGGCTGATCACCACGCTGCTGCACGAGCTCGAGCGCTCCGACAAGGAGATCGGGTTCGTGACGATGTGCTGCGGTGGCGGGCTCGGTACCGGGACATTGATACAGCGCGTCTGACCTGGCGCATGCCGGGCCAGCGCATTGGGCTGGTCCGGCGCGTCTGACGTTTTAGGGGCCGGCCTTCGGGCCGGCCTCGCGGGGTTGCGGGGTGGCTCTCGATCGGGCCGCCCCTGAGTTCGTGCGGCGGGGTTGCATTCACTCCCGGTGCGCTGCGAGCCGTATAGCGATGGTTATACGGGGCGTCGTCTCGTGGTCGTCGAATGGAGCGATGGCGGCCAGCTATAGACATCAATAGTGATGTGTAAGCGGCAAAGAGGCATATAAGACATTAAGAATGATGTCTATTAGAGGATCGGTGTGCTATACTTTGCATCAGATCCGATGGATTGTGGTGCCCATCATGCCTAACACATCAGAACCGATGAGACTCCAAGACCTAACGACCGATGCTGCCGTGCTCGCCGAGCTTGGCCGCAGGTTGACGCGCCACCGCCTCGAGCGCAACTTGACTCAAGCCGACCTGGCCGCCGAAGCTGGGATCGGTCAGGCGACGGTGCAGCGCGCCGAGCGGGGCGATTCGGTGCAGATGACCTCGATGATCAAGCTGCTGCGTACGCTCGGGCTGCTCGACGCCCTCGACGTCGCCATACCCGAATCGATCAGCCTCCCGATCGCGCAGCTCGAACGCGAGCAGCGCAAGATCCGGCGGCGCGCCAGCGGTCGCGGACATCGACGCGCCGAGTCCGGCGAGCAGCCGTGGGTGTGGGGCGATGAGCGGTGACGGTCGCCGCGGTGACGCTCTGGGGGGCGCGGATCGCAGCGGTCTCGATCGATGCGGGCGCGCGCTACGCGACGTTCCAGTACGACCCGGCGTTCGTCCGCAGCGGCATCGAGATCGCGCCCGTACAGATGCCGCTGCGCGCGCAGCCCTACAGCTTTCCGGGCCTGCCTGCAGACGCGTTCAGCGGTCTGCCCGGCTTGCTGGCGGACTCTCTGCCGGACCGCTGGGGGACGTCGCTCGTGAATGCCTGGCTGGCTTCGCAGGGGCGCGAGCAGTCGAGCTTCGACGTCGTGCAACGGCTCTGCTACGTCGGCACCCGCGGCGTCGGAGCGCTGGAGTTCCAGCCAGCCCACGAGCCGACCGTCGCCGCCGGCACAGACCTTCGGGTTGACGCGCTCGTGCGCCTCGCGAGCGAGGTGCTCGCCCAACGCGCCGAGTTCGTCACCGAGCTGAGCGAGAACCCAGACGCGGAGGCGATGAAGGCGATCCTCGCGGTCGGCAGCTCCGCCGGCGGCGCGCGCCCGAAGGCGTTCATCGCCTACAACGAGGCCACCGGCCAGGTGCGCTCGGGCCAGGTCGAGGTCGGCGAGGGATTTCGGCATTGGCTGCTGAAGTTCGACGGTGTCGCGCGCGCCGGCGATCACGGGCTCACCGACCCCCAGGGCTGGGGCACGGTCGAGTACGCGTACTCGAAGCTGGCCCAGGCGGCCGGGATCGAGATGACCGAGTGCCGGCTCCTGGAGGAGCACGGCCGCCGCCACTTCATGACCCGCCGCTTCGACCGACCCGACGGCGGCAAGCCGCACATGCAGACGGTCGGCGCGCTCGAGCACGTCAGCTACAACGAGCCGGGCACCTACAGCTACGAGCAGCTGCTGCTGCTGATCCGACGGCTGGGCCTGGGCACGCCTGTCGTCGAGCAGCAGTTCAGACGCATGGTCTTCAACGTCGTCGCGCGCAACCAGGACGACCACGTGAAGAACGTCGCCTTCCTGATGGACCGCGAGGGCGCGTGGTCGCTGGCTCCCGCCTACGACGTGATCTGGGCGTGGCAGCCGGGCAATCTGTGGCTCGACCGCCACCAGATGTCGATCAACGGCAAGCGCGACGGCTTCACCGTCGCCGACCTGCGCGCCGTCGCCGGCGTGGCGGGCCTCAAGCGCGGGCGCGCCGAGGCCATCCTCGCGGACGTCGGCGCTGTCGTCGCGGGCTGGCGCGAGGTCGCCGATGAGGTTGGGGTCGACGAGCAGATGGCCGAGCTGATCGCCCGCTCACACCGACTGACGCTGCCGTCGCGCTGATCAGGCGCTGGGCCCTGCGCCGGTCCAGTCCACCGCGACCGGGGGCAGCGCCAGCAGCGCCGCCCACGTCGCCGCTTCGACGACCCCTGTGGGTGCGATCGCGTGTGCGGTCTGAAACGCCTCGACGTTGGCGAGCGTCTCGGCGCCGAACACGCCGGTGGTTTCCTGGGTGGGGATGGCGCTCGCGAGGTGCTCCTGCATCCACAGCACCTCGTCGTTCTTGTTGCCACTCCCCAGTTCCGGGTATTCCGTGTTCGGCGTGACGCTCGTCAACGGCGCCAGCGGCGCGGCCAGTGCGCTCCATTCGGCCGCGCCGGCTTCCTGCCAGTCCCAGAAGGAGACGCCGGGGGAGACGTAGTCGACGGCCTCCTCGCGGAAGCGCAGAACTTCTTCGGCGGAGACGCCGCCGTAGGTCTGCCCGAGCGGGAAGATCGGGCGGCCGTAGACGCGGTTGGCGATGTAGGTGTTGGCGTACACGGTGTCGACCGACTGGCCGATGTCCTTCCAGTACATCTGCGGCACGTTGTACTGCGCGCCGCCTGGGCCGAGGAACACCGAGTAGGGGAAGGTGGGGTGGTCGAAGACGTACGGGAACGAGGCCAGCCCGAGGGGATAGTTGGGGCCGATCTTCGCGCGCAGGTCGTCGATGTAGGTCTGCGCGGCGGCGTAGTGGCCTTCGTATTCGGCCTCCGCGTCGATCACCAGGCAGTCGGCGCCATCGGCCACTGCCTCGGCGCCCAGCGCGGCCTCGCCGACGGGTTCGGTGCCGTACACGTACTGCCACGCGCAAACTTTCAGCCCGTTGGCGTGCACTTCTGCCACGAGCTGCGGCGAGAACTGGCTCCAGTAGTTGGTCGAGCCGTCGGAGCTCTTGATGAACAGCGTCGTCACGCCCGCCGCGTGCGCCTGCGCAGCGATCGCGGCGATCGAGCCACCGTCGGACTTGTCCAGGTACCAGATCCACATGCCCTGGCCTTCGAACGCGGTGCCGCTGACCGCGCCGATGCCCACGGCGGGCGGCGGGTCTTTGGGCGGCGGCGGCGGGTGCAGCGCGTGGCTGTAGACGTAGATCGGGCCGTAGGAGCTCGTGTAGCGCCCGCCGCTTAGCAGGATCTTGATGTGCCCCGAGTGGGCGTTCTTGGGAACGGTCACCAGCAGGCCGGCGCTCGGCTTGCCCGAGATCGCGAAGCGCAGGTGCGCGGCCGGCGAGACGCTGCTGATGTGCGCGCCGGGGGATTGGGGGAAGGCGACGACCATGCCGGGCGTCAGGCCGACGCCCTCGAGCAGCAGCATGCCGTGCGTGGAGACCTGGTGGGGGTTGCCGCTGCAGTGCGGGGCGGGCACGCAGGTGACGCTCTGGATGCGCACGCTCGTGACATGCGGGGATGAGGCTTTGCCCTCGACAGTGGGCGAGTCGCCGCTCTTGCTCGTCGATGAGCCGCCGCCCTTGGCGGTGGAGGTGCCGCCGGCGGCACCTCCGGCGGCCTGGGTCCCGCCCGCGTCAGCCGCCCCGGCGGGCAGCGGGCGTGCGGCGAGCACGAACAGCAGCAGCGCCATGGCTGTGCCGGCAACGAACCTCGATCGCTTGTGGGCGCCTGTGCTCGCCAAGACCTCAAAACTCCTTCGAGCGGAACCACCCTCCCGGCCGAGTAGGGCGAGAATCGCGCCCGGCCGGCGGCCCCCGACGTTATCGCCTATGGGGTCGCAAACCGCATACTGGCACGGAAGTTGCGCCGCCGCCGGCGTTTAGGACGTTTCTCATCCCCAGCGGAAGCCGAGCGCGCTGGGCGCCGGGGCGAGTGGGCTGGACGGCAGATCCGCGGGCGGATCGGGCAGGTTGAAGCCGCTTGGCGCCACGTCGTTGGGGGCGTCGGCGTGGAAGATCGAGGCCAGGTACTGGTTCTGGCCGCGCCCGACGCCCAACTCGAACTGACCGCCGCCGTAGTTGCCGATGTCGCGCCCGGCGCAGTAATCGTAGGCGTCGAGCAGGCTGCGCAACCCTCCCAGGCGGGACGGCTTGATGTTGACCATCCGCGGCGGATACGGCAGCGCCTCGATATCCGCGATCGAGTGGATCGGCGCATCCCAGGAGAAGCGCTCGCGGTAGGGCGCGAGCACCGCGTCGGTCTCCGGCGTCAGCGCCGGGTCCTCGATCCAGGCGTTCGGAAACGCCTCGGCGACGCGTCGGTAGAGGACCGGGTCGGCGGGCTGGTCGACGATCGAGCCGTGGTAGAGGCCCTTGAAGTCGACCGAGTCGACAGCGCCGGTGGCCACCAGCGCCGCGATCAACGGCTCATCCCAGGAGCTGGTCGGATCGAGCTTGAACCGCAGCCCGGGGTGGCTCTGCAGGCGCCGGCGCAGCGGCTCGAGCGTCGGCGGCTCGCCGAGGCGCAGCGACACGACGAAGCGCACCGGCTGCGGCTCGCGAGCGAGCGCCTCGTGCAGCGTCGTGCCCGCCTGGCGCAGAGCGAGGTCGAACGCGGCTGACTCATACGCCCACGTGCGGTAGCGGGCCGACACCTCGCGCTGCGGCGGCTCGGGAAACAGCGGCAGCTCGGCCAGGTGCGCGCAGAACGACCCCAGCGTGAAGCGCCCCGCCAGCGGCAACGTCGGACCGGCCGCCTGCAGGATCTCGTGGTCGATCGCGTCGTAGGTGACGTCCTCGCCGAGCCCGTCCTCGCCGGCGCCGCGCAGGTGGATGACGGTGCTCTTGCGCTCGAACTCGCTCGACACGGTCGCCTGCAGCGGCTCGAGCGCGTAGTCGTCGATCTCCAGCTCGAGCCCGGCGAGCGTGTCCCAGGTGCTCAAGCGCCGGCCTCGCTTTCGAGGCGCGCGACGAGCTCGTCCAGGCGCAGCTCCTCGAGCGCGCCGCCGACCGCCGCGAGCTGGCTGGCGCACAGCTCGATCAGGGTCTTGCCCTCGCTGACGAGCGCGAGCGTCTCGTCGAGGCTCGCCTCGCCGGAGTCCAGCCGGCGGATGATCTCCTCGACGCGCGCGGCGGCCGCCTCGTAGGTCTGCGGCGGCGAGGCCGCGTTGGGCGGCTCGCTCATCGCTCGAGAACCCTCGCCTCAACCGATCCGTCGGCGAAGCGCAGCCGCAGCTCGCCGGCCTCGCGCGCGGCCGTGGCGGTGACGATCGGCTCGCCGGTGGCCGAGCGCGCGAGCACGTAGCCCCGCTCGAGCGTGCGCTGCGGGTCGTGTCCCGCGAGCGCGAGCGCGAGCTGCGCCAGCTCGCGTGGGCGGCGCTCACGGCAGTCCAGCGAGAAGGAAGCGGCCTTGCGCTCGAGCACCACCGCGCGTCGTTCGGTCAGGCGCCGCTCGGACGCGGTTCGCCGGCGCGAGCCAGCGCGGATCTCGCGCAGCTGCTGATGCAGGCGCGTGCGCTGGCGATCGAGATGCGCCGCTGGCGCGCGCGACAGCGTCGCGAGCAGACGCGCACGCGTGAGCACCGCGCGGCGTCCGTGATCGCGCAGGCGCGCCGCGACAGCAGGGAGACTGGCTCGCGGAGCTACCGCTCGCTGGCCGTGATCGCGCAGGCGCGCAGCCGCTGCTGCCTGATCCGCGCGGGCTCGCACGCAGTCCACCAGCACGGCAGCCTCCGCGGCGTGGGTGGGCGTCGAGCAGCTGACGGCGGCAACGTCGTCGAGCAGCGTGCGATCGGTGTGGTGGCCGACGGAGGCGATCACAGGCACGCCAAGCAGCGCGACCGTGCGGCACAGTGTCTCGTCGCAGAAGCACAGCAGGTCGGCCAGCGAGCCGCCGCCGCGGGCGACGATCGCCACCTCGACGCCGGCCACCGAGACCAGCTCGCCGAGCGCGCGCACGATCGCGGGCGCCGCGTGGCGGTCCTGCACGGGCGCGAAGCCCCACACCACGCGCCCCGCCCAGCCGCGTCGCGCGAGCGCCGCGAGCACATCGTCGCGCGCCTTGCCGCCCTCGCCGGTGATCACGCCGATCGTGCGCGGCAGCACGGGCCGCGGCAGGCGCTTTTGCGTCTCGAGCAACCCCTCGGCGTCGAGCTGCTTGCGCAGGCGCTCGATCCGCGCGAGCAGGTCGCCGTCGCCGGCGAGGCGCAGGTCGAGCACCGAGAAGGAGAAGCCGGGTGAGGAGGTGGCGCTGCCTGGGTAGTAGTCGCAGCCGCCTGCCACAACGACCTGCATGCCCTCCGTGGGCACACCCGCGCGGGCGACCATCGCGTCCCAGTCTCCGCGCCATGCCGCGCACGCGATCGCACCGCTTGAGTCGCGCAGCTCGAAGTACACGCGCGCCCGTGACGGACGCAGGTTGACGAGCTCGCCCATCAGCTGCACGCGCGCGAACGAACGCAGCTTCCTACGCAGCGCGGCCGCATACTCGCCAACCGGATATGGACCTGGCAGCGCGCTGTCCGGAATGCCTGCCGCGGGCGGCGGCGCGGGGGATGCCGACGTGGACACGCAACGCAGCATAGGCGCTACGATCGACGGCGATGCACCGCGGCGAACTCCTGCCTGGCTCCTGACCGACCGCCGTGGCCCAGCGCAACCCCGGCCGGCGCGGACGCTCGCGCAAGCGACGCCCGAGCGGGCAGAGCGCAAGCGATCCCGCGCAGCGCCCGGCGCCCGCCGCGCGCCCCGCGCAGCGGGCAGCGAGCGCCCTCGGCGACCTGAAGGCGTCGGGCGAGCGCCCCCATGCGCCGTGGCATCCGCTGCCGCTGTCGGAGCTGCTGATCCTGGTCGGCGCGATCGGCACCGTCGTGGCGTACCTGCGAGGTGTCGAGAGCAACGGCGCGCTGCTCGGTGCGGGAATCGGCGCCGTCGTGATCGGCACCATCGAGGTCACGCTGCGCGAGCACCTGAGCGGGTTTCGCTCGCACACGCTGATGCTGTCGGTGCTGCCGGCGATCGTGTTCCACTCGGCGGTGGTGCTGGTGGTGCTCGCACTGAACAATCGCGCGCCAGGTTGGCTGAACGTCGCGCTATTGCCGATCGATGTCGCGCTGGTGGCGCTCTGCTTCAAACTGCTGCGTGCGCGCTACGTCGACGCCCGCCGCGAGCGCACGTTCGCGGGGCTGCGCTGAACGCGCTCAGGCCTCGGCGGGCGCTGAAGCGGTGAGGCTCAGCGATGGCAGCGGGCGCTCGCCCTCGGCGGCGCCCTCGCCGCGCGTCTCGCCCTCGAAGCCGAGCCGCTGCAGGCGCGCGATCTCGCGTTCGCCTTCCGCGCGCGCCGGGTGATCCGCGGGCAGGTCGGCGATCAGGTTGGCGATGCGATTGCGCAGCTGCAGCGCGAAGTGCGGGGTGGAGGCGCCCATCAGCTGGCGCACGTCCTCGACGGACACCTCGTGGGTGCTGGCCTTGCGGCTGAGACGGCGGGGATCCTCGGCTTGACTCAATTTCGCCTCTGTGCGATCGACTGTTGGACGGGGCTGCGGCGACACTATTCGACCTGTGAGACCGGCGATTCTTCGGAGCTGTGCACCTGCGGGCGGATCTCGAGCATCGAGTCGATTTCGGCCTGGATGACCGCCGAGATCGCCCCTTCGTCGCCGATCAGCCAGCCGTGATTGTAGGCGCCGCGCACAGGCGGGAACTGCGGAGTGCTGTACGCGGGCTGGATATCGGCCAGGTAGCCGGCGAGCGCCGGCGGGACCTGCGTCGCGCTCGTGAGCAGCAGCAGCGGTCCGTAGTCGCCGGTGGCCGACAGGAGGGCTGCGGCGGGGGCGTCGAACGGGCGCGCCGCGTTGGCGAACACCAGGCCGTGGCCGGGTTCTTTGACGCCCCAGCCGAACGTGCCGTCGGTGAAGCGCGCGACTTCGATCGCGTTCTGCACGGATTCCCGGCTGGTGGCGGCGGCGCCGTCGCTTGTGATCGTCTTGACCGTGCCGAAGTTGCCGAGCTCATCGAGCGTGTGGTGGCCGACGGCGGCGGCATCGATCACGTAGATCGAAGGCCGGTGCAAGGTGGCGAGTACGGCCGCTGTCTGCTCCGGAACGCGCGCGCGCGTGACGAACAGGATCGGCGCGCCGCTCTCGGCGGCGAGGCCCGCGGCGGGCATCGCCAGCGCCGGCGCCGCGTCGGCGGCAAGCACGATCACCTGGTGCGGGGCGCTGGCGCGGTCGAGCGCGCTCGTCAGCCGCTCGACGCCTGCGGCGGCGACCGTCGGCACGCCGATGCCCACGTTCACAGTCCGCGTCAGGTAGCCGTCGGGCACCGCAGCTGCGGTGCCGATGCGGATCACCTGCGCGCCGCCCAGAGCTGGCGCGCCGAGCGGGTGCATCGCTTCGAGCGTCTGGCGGGTGACCGCAGGGAGGGTTTCGCCTTCGCTGTAGAGGATCGGAGCGCCGGCCGGAGCGCTCGAGAGAACCGACGCGGCGAGCGCGGGCAGCCAGTCACGGTCGTTGACGAGCACGACCGCAAGCGGTCGCGTGGCGGCCGTCAGGCCCGGATACACGGCGCGGGCGACCGCCGCGGCGTCGGCCGCCACGTCCGCGCCGCCGAGGCGCGTCGTGTTGCGGGTGGCCACGCTGACGGCTCCCTGGGCGGTAACCGGCGCGAGCTTGCGCGCCGAGCTGGTGCTGCCGGGCTGTTCGGCTCCGCCCTTGCCGCAGCCGGCCAGTCCCGCGGCGGCGAGCACCAGCACGGCCAGAAGCGGTCCTCGCGCGGCGGTGCGCATGGCCGGCACACTAGCGGTCCCGGCCCGAGAAAAGCGCGGCATTTGCGGGAAAACCTGCGAAAA
This sequence comes from Solirubrobacteraceae bacterium, assembly GCA_049513255.1. Taxonomy (GTDB): domain Bacteria; phylum Actinomycetota; class Thermoleophilia; order Solirubrobacterales; family Solirubrobacteraceae; genus Palsa-744. The sequence continues at coordinate 166,340 of JBEKWH010000002.1, read as the reverse complement.
GCCATGCACGTCCTGCAAGCGTCCTTGCACTCTGCTAGCGTGCCCGCCCGAATGCCGAGTCCTTGACCAGGTGTCAGGGAACGGGGGACCCAAGTTGTTGGGGCGAATCCCACGGTAGGACCGTGAGAAGCGCAGGCTCTTTCAGCGCTAGCCCGTCAGCTAACCCCGGAGGCCGACGAAAGAGGTTGTTTTTGTGTGGGTTCGTACCCTCAGCGTAATTCTTTGCAGCCTGTCGATTGCGGCAGTCGACGCAGTCGGCGCCCCCACCGCGCTGGCCGGCGAAGCCGGCGGCGTCGCGGCGGCGGAACCCACGACCACCACCACCACCAAGCCGGCCGCGCCGCTCCACCTGGCGCCCATAACCGCCAAGACCCCCAACATCGCCTACAAGGGGCCCGTCTACGAGAAGACGGCGACCGGCGAAGTCGTCCCTTACGTGGCGCCCGCGAAAGTCAGTACCACGACCGGCACGGCTGCCAGCAACAGCGCTGGCGGTATCGCCGCAGCGCCGAGCGAACCGGCCGCGAGCGATCTCGCGTCGGGCATTCCCAGCGAACTGACTACAGGCGACGGCATGACCTCTGCGACGGGCCCGACGCTGCGGCCGGAGTTGCTGGTCCCCGGCACCACCGCGCGCTTCATCGACGGCCTTGCTGCCGCTCCGATGGGGGTTCCGGCGGTCATCCAGGAGATCATCTGGGCTGGCAACGAGCTGATCGGATTGCCCTACATCTATGGCGGCGGCCACGGCTCGTTCATCTCGCCCGGCTACGACTGCTCCGGCACGGTGTCGTTTGCTCTCCATGGCGCCAGCCTGCTGGTCACCCCTGAGGACTCCTCCGAATTCGAGGTGTGGGGGTCGCATGGGGCCGGACGCTGGGTGGCCATCTTCGCCAACCCCGGTCACGCATACATGACCGTGGCGGGCCTGCGCTTGGACACCAGCCCCGCGGAAGACCCGGCCAACCTGGAGGGCCCGCGCTGGCGCCCGCTGCGCCAGACCAACGCCGGCTTCACGGTTCGCCACCCGCTCGGGCTCTGACGGCCACCTGGTCGCGCTCGGGCGCTGCCGGTCGGCGATGGCTCCCCGGTCGGCTACGCTTGACGGTGTTGGCCGAGTTCAGGTCGGTCGTCTCGTGGAACGGCGATAGGAGGATCAGATGGCCGGCTTGACCGGACGCATGTCTACGGTGGTGAAGGCGAAGGTCTCGAAACTGCTGGATCGGGCGGAAGACCCGGGCGAGACGCTCGACTACAGCTACCAGAAGCAGGTCGAACAGCTGCAGAACGTCAAGAAGGGCATCGCCGACGTGGTGACCGCCAAGAAGCGTCTGCAGATGCAGGAGAGCTCGCTGCAGCAGAGCGTGGTCAAGCTCGATACGCAGGCGCGTCAGGCGCTCGCCTCCGGCAACGAAGCGTTGGCCAAGACGGCGCTCGAACGCAAGAACGTCGCGCAAACGGAGCTCCAGGGCCTCGACACGCAGGTCGCGGAACTCGAAGAACAGCAGCAGAAGCTGACCGACTCCGAGCAGAAACTGCGCGCGAAGATCGAAGCGTTCCGCACCAAGAAGGAGGTCATCAAGGCCCAGTACTCCGCAGCGGAGGCCCAGGTGCGGATCTCAGAGGCCGCCACCGGCGTGGGCGAGCAGATGGCCGACGTCGGGCTGGCGATGCAGCGCGCGGTCGACAAGACCGAAAACATGAAAGCGCGCGCAGACGCGGTGTCAGAGCTGGAAGCGGCGGGCACGTTCGACGACATCACCCAGCTCGGTGGCGGCGAAGACGACATCGACCGCCAGCTCAAGCAGCTCTCGAGCCAGCCGGCTGTCGACAGCGAGCTGGAGAAGATGAAGAGCGAACTTGGATCCGGTGCCCAGCCACCCGCGCCGCAGATCGCGGCCGGCGGCGACGCTGCCGGCGGCGAGGTTGCCGGCGAGGCTGCCGGCGAGGCGCAGCCAAGCGAGACCGGGGGCCAGGCATGATCGTCCGCATATCCGGCGAGGGTCAGTACCGGCTCGATGAGGGCGAGGCGGAGCGCGTGGACGAGTTGCGCGGCAAAGCGCTCGCGATCGTCGACAGCGGCAACGAGGAGGGCTTCGAGGATGCCTTCGCCGCGCTACTCGACTACGTGCGCGCGCACGGCGCCCTACTCGGCGACGATGAGCTAGAGGGCTCAGACGTGATCCTCCCGCCCGCCGACTTCAGCTTCGAAGAGGCCGGTCGGGAGTTCACCGGCGAGGGGTTGATTCCGGACTAGTCGCCGTGCCCGCATTGCGGGCGCGCGACCGGGTGACAGGGGCGCCGCATTGCTCACCGATGACCGGCTGCTCGAGCGCCTGCGCGCGGCCGTCGTGGCCCGGCGCGAGGAGCTGGTGGAGCTGACGCGAGCGCTGGTGGGCGAGCGCTCGCTGACCGGCGAAGAGGAGGGGGCGCAGCGTCTGATCGCCGACAGGCTTACGGGACTCGGCTTTCAGGTGCAGCGGATCGAGATCGACCCGCCCGCCGACGACAGCGACCCTACGTGGGGGTACCCGCCTTTGGACTACGGCGGGCGGACCTGCGTGGTGGGACGGATCGACGGGACCGGAAACGGGCGCTCGCTGCATCTGTCCGGCCACGTCGACGTCGTGCCGGTCGAGTCGGCGGCGCAATGGGATCACGACCCGTGGGCGGGAGAGGTGTCCGGCGGGCGCGTGTGGGGACGCGGTGCCGGCGACATGAAGGCGGGGCTCGTGGCGTACCTGATCGGCGCGGCCGCGTTCCTGGAGGTATGCGGTCAGCCCCTGGGCGAGCTGCTGTTCAGCTCGGTGATCGAGGAGGAGTGCACGGGCAACGGCATGAAGGCGGTGCTGGCCGCCGGTTTCGATGCCGACGGCACGCTGATCGGAGAGCCGAGCGGGCTACAGCTGATGCACGCCGGGGTCGGCGTGATCTGGGCACGGCTCACGGCGCGCAGCGGCGGCGCACATCCGGGGTTCAGCACGGGAGGCTCGAGCTCCGCGTCGATCCTGCGGGCGCTGGACGGGCTGCGCGAGCTGGAGCGGCGCATCAACGAGCGCGCCGGCGGATCCCGCGAGATCGATCAGGCGCGCCGCGACGAGGTGTTCTTCGCGGCTCACGAGCATCCGTTTCGTCTCAACGTCGGGACCCTGTCCGGTGGCGCTTGGCCATCGTCTGAGCCAGCTCGAGCGCAGGCTCGGATCCGCCTGGGCTTCGGGCTGGAGCTGACGCCGACGGAGGCACAGCGGCTCCTCGCCGAAGCCGTGCAGGCGGCGGCGCCAGAGGTCGACGTCGTGTTCGAAGGCTTTCGTGCGCCCGCCTACTGCGACGAGCTGCAGCACGACCTGGCCACGGCGTTGAGCGGCTCACACGAGCTGCTGCACGGCTCAGCGCCCGTGCGTCAGGTCCTGCCCGCGACCACCGACGCGCGGTCGGTCACCGGCCCGTGTGTCTGCTACGGACCCGTAGCCGGCGCGATCCATGGCACCGACGAGTGGGTCGACATCGAGTCGACCGTGTCCGTCGCCGCCGCGATCGCGGTCACGATCGCCGGTTGGCAGACAGCCGTCAGCTCCTGACGCGGAGCTGGGATCCCGTCAAATCGGGATCCCCCACAGCGGGAACCAGCGCTCCAGTTCCGGCTCGATCGGCAGTTCTGAAGCCATCTGCGCCTTGATCTGCAGCTCGCGCTCGGTCGAGCGCTCCTCACCGGCGGACGCTGGCACGAACGGGTACCAGTAGCCGCGCTTGTAGTTGTAGATGAAGTACACGCGCTGCTTGCGAGCGTCCACGAACGCGAACACCGCGCACAGCAGGCGCGCGCCGTAGCCGGCGGTCTCGATCGAGCTGGAGACGGCGTTGATGCCGACCGCAAGGTCTTCGACGCTGGGCGCGCCGTCGGGGTTTTGCAGCACCATCCAGCGGTAGCCATAGCTGTCGTCCTGAGAGGAGACTTTCGTGCCGCTCTCGCCGCCGGTTGCGGTCACCACTTCTTCCATTTCGCGCAGCGTCGTTTCGAAATCGCTCGTGGCCAGCGCTTGGAAGACGATCGCGGCCTTGCCCGCTGGGTCGATCTGGTGCTCGGCCTGCAGCGTCACGTAGGCGGTGGAGATCGCGAACAGGCGATCCGGCGCCGGCCCCTTGACCTCGTGGCGGCCCGTGAGGATGTCGCGTAGGCCCACGGTGTCAGACGCTGCTCTGCAGCTGGGACTCCAGCCGCTCGAGCGCCGCCAGGCGCTGTTCCAGCGGCGGGTGGTCGGCGAAGATGTTCATGAGCGACTTCTTCGTGCGCGCAGGCACGATGAAGAAGGCGCTCATCCCTTCCGCTCTGCGCAGGTCCTCGCTGGGCACGCGCTCCATCGTGCCGCTGATCTTCAGCAGCGCTGAGGCGAGCGCGCTCGGGCGCCCGGTCAGGACCGCAGAGCCGCGGTCGGCTGCGAACTCGCGGTAGCGCGACAGCGCCCGCAGCAGCAGGAAGGAGATCGCGTACACGAGCACCGAGACGATCAGCACGAAGAACAGCCCCTCCTCCTCGTCACGGCTGCGCCCGTAGCCGCCGCCGAAGCCGCCGCCGAAGAAGAACGTGAACTGGATGATCAGCGAGGCGAGCGTCGCGAAGAAGCTCGCCAGCGTCATCACCATCACGTCGCGGTTGATCACGTGCGTGAGCTCGTGTGCCATCACGCCTTCGAGCTCGGCCGGCGAGAGCATGTCGAGAATCCCCCGCGTGGCGCACACGCTCGTCGACTTCTTCGAGCGGCCCATCGCGAACGCGTTGGGCATCGAGGTCTCCATCACGCACACGCGCGGCTTGGGCAGGTCGGCCTGCACGCACAGCCGTTCGATGATCCCGTGCAGCTCGGGCTCCTGCGCGGGGGAGACCTCCTTCACGCCCATCGTGGCCATCGCGATCTTGTCCGAGCCGAACAGCTGCACCAGCAGCAGGACCACAGCGACCACCACGATCAAGCTGGCCGCGGCGCCCGCGGCGAACAGCGCGCCCACGAACGCCACATACACCAGCCCCAGCAGGAACATCGTCAACAGCATCCGCGCCTGCAAGCCGGTGTCCTTGCCGAAGCTCGACCGTCGTGTAGCCATGAGGCTGATTGTCGCAGAAGCGGATAGCGGTGCCCTAAAGTTCGAGCGCGAACGATGCCCGTCCCTGAGCCACGCCGCCACCGCCGGAGACCGCGCCGGTCGTGAAGCCCGAAGTCGAACTGCTGGGCATCTCGATCAAGACGTTCGGCGTGGTGTTCGCGCTCGGCTTCCTCGCGTGCGGCTGCGTCGTCGCGCGGCGGCTGCGCGAGCTCGGCAAGCCGGTGGACTGGGCCTATGAGATCACGTTCGCTGCGCTGCTCGGCGGCGTCATCGGCGCGCGTGGCTACTACCTGATCCAGAACTACAGCCAGGTCAAGCACGACCTGCTCGGCAGCATCTTCTCCGGCTCGGGGCTCGTCTGGTACGGCGGCGCCATCGGCGGCGCGATCGCCGTGCTGGCGTGGATGCGCTGGCGCGACGCGCTGCAGCTGCGCATGCTCGACATGTGTGCGACGGCGCTCGCGCTCGGCTATGCGATCGGTCGCATCGGCTGCCAGGTCTCCGGCGACGGCGACTACGGGATCCGCTCGAGCCTGCCGTGGGCGATGGGCTACCCCCACGGGACCGTGCCGACGCCGCCGGGCGTGCGCGTGCAGCCGACGCCGATCTACGAGACCGTCACGATGTGCCTGCTCGCCTACCTGCTTTGGTCGCTGCGCGACCGCGTGCGCCCGGGCGTGGTGTTCGCGCTGTATCTCGTCGGCAGCGGGCTCGAGCGCTTCCTCGTCGAGTTCATCCGCCGCAACAAGGAGGTGCTCGTGGGGCTCACCGCGCCGCAGGTCGAGAGCCTCGTGCTGCTGGCGATCGGGCTTGTGTGGCTGGGCGCGATGGTTCGGCGCGGCGGCGTCGCGGGGCTGCGTGCGAGCGCGGCCTGAGTCGACACTCGGTTGGGCGCGGCTTGACGGCGCGTGCGCCGCGCTGCTTCTGATTGAGTCGCCGATCCATCGTGGGTGGCGTCGCGGTCGCCCCTGTTCCTACAGGAGGTTTCGAGCATGCCTTGGGCAATCCGAACGCATCTGAGCTACGCGAACGTGGTCGCCACGATGGCGCTGGTGTTCGCCATGGGCGGTAGCGCTCTCGCCGCCAAGCACTACCTCATCACCTCGACCAGCCAGATCAGCCCGAGCGCGCTGAAGTCGCTCGAGAGCCAGGTCGCCGGCAAGGTGAAGCCCGGGCCTGCCGGCAAGGAAGGGCCTGCGGGCCAGCAAGGGCCTGTGGGCAAGGAAGGGGCCGCCGGCAAGCCGGGCGAACCAGGTCTGCCAGGCACGCCCGGCACGGAAGGCAAAGAAGGCAAACAGGGAATTGAAGGCGCCCCCGGTCGTGAAGGCAAAGCGGGCGTGTCACTGCTCTCGAGCGCCGAACAGGAAGCGCTGAAAGCGGTCTTGCCCTACATCAGGCTCGTCTCGAAAGGGGTCGACGGCAAGCCGACGATCCAGTTCTCTGCCGCAAACGTGCAGATCGTCAACGGCGAGGGCAACACCGAAAGCGCAAACGGCACCGGGAACCTGATCATCGGCTACGACGCAAGCCCGGGAGCGCAGACGGGCTCTCACAACCTCGTGCTCGGCGCCGCTCAGGGTTACACGAGCTACGGCTCGATCGTCGCCGGCTCCGAAAACACCGCATCGGGCCCGTACACGTTCTTGGCGGGTCGCGGCAACACCGCCGCGGGCAGGGGCTCCACGGTCACCGGCGGGCAGAGCGACGAAGCCTCCGGCGAATACGCATCGGTGAGCGGTGGCGCCGAAAATGTGGCGAGCAACGCCAACTCGTCGGTGAGCGGCGGTCTCAAAGACGTGGCTAGCCAGGCCGACGCATCGGTGAGCGGCGGCCTCGCCAACCACGCGAGCGGCGTCTTCGCCTCTGTGAGCGGCGGCGAGGAAAACAAAGCGGGAGGAGAATCCGCGTCGGTGAGCGGAGGCTGGCTCAACTCCGCCGAAGGCTTCGGTGCGTCGACGCAGGGCGGTCACGACAACGACGCCGGAGGAAGAGCCTCCTCGGTGGCCGGTGGCCTCGAGCAGGGCGATGCCGAAGAATTCGGGTTTCTCCCGTAGGCGCCGAGGACAGCGTTGGCGGCGGGCGCGGCGCCGCCAACGCTGAGGTCATCGCGCCGCGAGCACCGCGCGCTGCTCGGCTACCGTGGAAGGGCGATGAGAGCGAGCGGACGGCATCAGCTGCCTCGGGCCGGCACGGGCCGCTCCGTGGAGGTCCGTTGAGCCCGCTGTCGGCCGGATTCGTGGCGTACGCCTTTCGCTGGGGCAGCAGCTCTGCGCCGTGGTATGAAACGGTCGCGATCGTGGGCGTGATCGCGGTGATGGCGGTCGCGTGCGTCATCGTCTTCAGATCCCTGCGCCGGCGCGATCGGCGGCCGCGGCCGGTGCGTGATCAGTGGCAGGCGCTGGCGGTGATGGGCGAGCTGTGTCCGCATGGTTGGCAGGCGCACATCACCTTGTACGGAGAGGGAGCGCCGATGCCCGCCGACGCCCCGCTCGCGCGCCGGCTGGCGGTCGAGCTGGAATGGAGGCGGTTCGACGGCGAGGCCAGACAGATTGCTGCGGCGCGGCGAGTCTCGGCGCGGAGCATCGCGGGCGCGCTGCAGATGATGGTCGACGATTGCCGCACCGATGTCGAGCTCGAGCGGATCGGCCAGGTCGCTGGTAAGCAGCCCGATGAGTGGTGGAGCGACTGACACCGGCTTTACCGCGCGGCAAGCGATAATCAGCGGCCATGGTCACCGGCACTAGCCTCTCCACTGTCTTCCCGCTGGGCAGCCGGCTCAACGAGCGCGGCCGCCTGGAAGTGGGCGGCTGCGACACGATCGAGCTGGCGCGCGAGTTCGGCACGCCGGCGTACGTGTTCGCCGAGGACGACCTGCGCGCCCGCGCGCGCGCGTTCGTGCAAGCCGGTCGTGACGCCGGCCACGCCGACCTTCACGTGGTGTTCGCCTCCAAGGCGTGTCCCTGCACAGCCGTTCTGGCGCTGTTCGCCGGCGAGGGGCTGTGGTGCGACGTCGCGTCGGGAGGCGAGCTGCACGTGGCGCTGGCGGCGGGCTTTGCGCCGGAGCGGATCGTGGTACACGGAAACGCCAAGTCAGAGGCCGAGCTGCGCATGGCGCTGCGCCACCGCGTCGGCGTGATCGTGGTCGACAACTTCGACGAGATCGACCGGCTCGCGGGGCTCGTGGCAGAGGGCGTGCTGGCCGACCGCAGCGAGGGCCAGCCGGTGCTCGTACGCGTGACGCCGGACGTCAGGGGCGACACCCACGAGAAGATCTCGACCGGCCAGGCCGACTCGAAGTTCGGCTTCGCGATGGCGCAGGCGGGCGAGGCGATCACGCGTATACAGGCCGTCGACGGGTTGTCGCTACGCGGCGTGCACGCGCACATCGGCTCGCAGCTGCTCGGGCTGGAGCCGTTCCGCCGCGAGGTCGGGGAGCTTGCGAAGCTCGGCGAGCGGGTGGGCGGGTTTTCGATCTATGACCTCGGCGGCGGGCTCGGCGCGCAGTACACCGAGGAGCAGCCCCCGCCGCCGTCGATCGAGGAGTACGTCGGCGCGATCGTGCAGGCCGCGCACGCTCACGGCATGGGCGCTGACACGCGCCTGCTGATCGAGCCCGGCCGCGCGTTGTGCGCGAACGCGGGAGTGACGCTGTACACAGTCGAGAGCGTCAAGCAGAACGTCTCGCGCTGGGTCGCCGTCGACGGCGGCATGTCCGACAACCTGCGCCCGATGCTCTACGGCGCGCCGTACCAGGCGCACGTGGCCGATCGCTTCGGCGGCGCGACCGAGTGTGTGCTCGCGGGCAAGCACTGCGAGTCCGGCGACGTGATCCTGCGCGGGGCGCTGCTCGACGACCCGCGGCCAGGCGACGTGATCGTCACGCCGGCCACCGGCGCGTACGGCTTCGCGATGGCGAACAACTACAACGGCGTGCCGCGGCCGCCGGTGCTCTTCTGCCGGGACGGGGACGCGCGCGTCGTCGTCAGGCGCGAGAGCTACGAGGACCTGACCGCGCGCGATGTCCGCTAGCCCAGAGAGCGCACCCGGCGCCGGCGCGTTTGGTGCCCGCCCGCCCGGGCGTCCGTTTCGTGTCGGCCTGCTCGGTCACGGCACCGTCGGCGCGGCGTTCGCGGTGCTGCTCGAGGAACGCGCCGATGAGATCGAGCGCTTCAACGGCCGCAGGCCGGTGGTCAGCGGCGTGCTGACGCGCACGCGAGGCGACTTCGAGGAGATCCTCGCCGGCGCCGACCTGCTCGTCGAGCTGATGGGCGGCATCGAACCCGCGCGCGAGCACCTGCTCACGGCGATGCGCTCGGGCATGGATGTCGTCAGCGCGAACAAGCAGCTGCTCTCCCAGCACGGCGAGGAGCTGTTCGAGACGGCGCGAGAGCAGGGCGTGCGGCTGCGCTTCGAGGCGGCGGTGGCGGGGGTCGTGCCGATCGTGCGCGTGCTTGAGGAGTCGCTGTCGGCCACGCCGATCGAGCGCATCCACGGGATCGTCAACGGCACGACCAACTTCATCCTCACGGAGATGACCGCCGGCTCGACCTACGCGGAGGCGCTCGCCGAGGCGCAGCGCATCGGCTACGCCGAGGCCGACCCCAGCGACGACGTCAGCGGCCGCGACGCGGCCGCCAAGATGGCGATCCTCGCGCGGCTGGCGTTCGGCACGCCGGTGCATCTCAACGACGTGCACTACGAAGGCATCGAGCATCTGCACGCCGACGACATGGAGTTCGCGCGCGAGCTCGGCCTGGGACTGAAGCTGATCGGCACCGCCGAGCGCCGCCACGGAGGTCTGTCGGTGCGGGTGCACCCGGCGTTCCTGTATGCGGGGCATCCGCTCGCGGGCGTCTCCGGGCCGTTCAACGCGGTCACGGTCGAATCCGAGGCGATCACCGAGATCACGCTCTCAGGGCCCGGCGCCGGTGGCCGGCAGACCGCGAGCGCGGTGCTGGGCGACGTCGTCAGCGTGATGACGGGCGGCGCGCGACCGCCGGCGCCGCCGCTGGCGCTGCCACTGATCGAGGACGTCGAGAGCGCCTTCTATCTGCACCTGGACGTGGCCGACCGGCCCGGCGTGCTCGCGTCGGTCACTAAGGTGCTGGGCGAGCACGACGTGTCGATCAAGTCGGTTGTGCAGCGCGGCATGGGCGAGCGCGCGCGGCTGGTGATGATCACGCATCCCGTGCTCGAGTCGGGGCTGCGCGTGGCGATCGAACAACTCGGCGAGTTCGATTTCCTACGCTCGACGCCCCGGACCATCCGTGTGATCGAAGAGGAGTTCGTATGAGCGAGGTGCGCATAGACATCCCCAAGGTCAAGCTTCCCCGGGTAGAAGGCACGCCGAATACGTCCGCCCACGTGCCGCTGATCGAACGCTATCTCGAGCATCTCCCGTTTGCCGCGGGCGACCCGCTGGTCAGCCTGCAGGAGGGCTCGACGCCGCTGCTGCGCGCGCCGGTGCTCTCGGAGATGGTGGGCGCGACCGTGCGCCTGAAGCTGGAGGGCGCCAACCCCACGGGCTCGTTCAAGGACCGCGGGATGACATGCGCGGTGTCGGCCGCCGTGCGCGACGGCGCCAAGGCGGTGATCTGCGCCTCGACCGGCAACACGGCGGCGAGTGCCGCGGCCTACGCCGCGCGCGCGGGCATTACGTGCGCGGTGATCGTCCCCGAGGGCAAGATCGCCCAGGGCAAGATGGCCCAGACGCTCGTGCACGGGGCGCGCGTGATCTCGCTGAAGGGCAACTTCGACCAGGCGCTGACGCTCGTGCGCGAGCTCACCGACGCGCACCCGATCGTGCTCGTGAACTCCGTCAACGAGTTCCGCATCGAAGGCCAGAAGACAGCCGCGTTCGAGATTCACGAGGGACTCGAGGGCGGTCTTGAAGCGCTGTGCATCCCGGTCGGCAACGCAGGCAACATCACCTCCTACTGGCGCGGCTTTCGCGAGATGGGCGCAGCGCCGAAGCTGTTCGGCTTCCAGGCCGAGGGTGCCGCGCCGCTGGTTGAGGGCAAAATCATCGAGCACCCGGAAACGGTCGCCAGCGCGATCCGGATCGGCAATCCCGTGCGCTGGGAGGACGCGATGGCCGCCGCGACCGACTCGCGCGGCGCGATTCGCGTGGTCAGTGACGCGGAGATACTGCACGCCTACCAGCTGCTCGCCTCCAGGGAAGGCATGTTCTGCGAGCCAGCCTCCGCGGCGTCGGTTGCAGGGCTGCTCAAGTACGGCGCCGAAGGCGCCGAGCAGGTTGCCTGCGTGCTCACCGGTCGCGGCCTGAAGGACCCGGAGACGGCGATGGCCAACAACGACGGCAGGGTGATCACCTGCGCGGCCGAGACGGCCGCGATCGAGGAAGCGGTGCTGGGTGATCCCTAGAGGGTGGGGAGGTCGGCAGGATGCCGACTGAGCCGGGCCCCTCTTTTCTGAGTCGCGGGTGGGGAGGTCGGCAGGATGCCGACTGAGCCGGGCCCCTCTTTTCTCAGTCGTCGTCGCGTCGTGCGCGTGCCCGCGTCATCGGCCAATCTGGGCCCCGGGTTCGACTGCATGGCCGCGGCGCTGTCGCTGGCACTGGAGGTTGAGGTGGAGGAGACGGGCCAGTTCGCGGTCGAGACCGACCTGGACGTCGCCAGGGGACGCGAGAACCTGTGCGTGCGGGCGTTTGAGCGGCTGCATCCCGCCGACGGCTTCACGTTCAGGATCCGCTCGCAGATCCCCCTGTCCGGCGGGCTGGGCTCGAGCGCGGCGGCGATCGTCGCCGGGCTGATGGCCGCCGACCACATGTTCGAGCTCGACGCCGACCTGCTGGCGCTGGCGAGCGAGATCGAGGGGCATCCGGACAACGTTGCTGCGGCGCTGTACGGCGGCTTCGTCGTCTGCGCCGACGGTCAGGCCACGCGCTTTGATCCGCCGACGGGCCTCGAGGCGCTCGCGGTCGTCCCCGAGCAGGCGGTGCACACACGCGCGGCGCGCGCTGCGCTGCCGGCGCAGATACCGAGGGAGGACGCCGTCTTCAACGTCGCGCACGCCGCGCTGCTGACGCTCGGCCTGGCCAAGGGGGACTGGGACCTGCTCGCGCGTGGTCTGGACGACCGGCTGCACCAGCGCCAGCGCGCGAGCCTGTTCCCGCGCTCGTTCGAGCTGGTCGCGCGCGCGCGCGAGCTGGGCGCGCTGGGGGCGAGCATCTCGGGCGCCGGCCCGACCGTGCTGGTGTGGTGCTTCTACGAGCAGACCGGCGCCGTCGCCGAGGCGCTCGCCCCGCAGCTCGAGGGCTGGGCGAGCCTGCTGCGCGTGTCGTTTGAGGCGCAGGGCGCCTATGTGGACGCGCTGTAGCCGGCCTTAAGAACCTGTGGCGAGCTGCGCGAGCCGCTCGCTGGCGCTGTCGAGGCCGTCCAAGCGCTCGAGCACCTCTGCGGCGAGCGCGAGATAGTCGGCGCCGAGGTCGGGGCGATGGTCGAGGATCGACCGCGCTCGCTCGGCCGACTCCGCGTAGGCGATCGACGTGCGAATGACCGAGTCGAACACCTGATCGCCGAAGCGTTCCTTCAGCGAGACGAGCGCCTCGCGGGAGTGCACCGTGCGCATGTCGGCGAGGTTGAGCAGCACGCCGAGCAGCGCCAGCTGCGGGTTGAGGCTCTCGCGCGCCAGCTCAACCACCTCCATCGCCTGCTCGACGCCCTGCAGCGCAAAGTACTGTGCCTCAGCGGTAACCAGCGCGCGATCGGCTGCCACGAGCGCGTTGACGGTCAGCAGCCCCAGCGAGGGCGGGCAGTCGATCAGGATCACCTCGTAGTCCTCGGTGACGTCGGCCAGCGCCCGCCTGAGCGTCAGCTCGCGGCCCATCTTGCCGCCGAGCATCAGCTCCGCCTCGGCAAGGCTCAGGTTGGCGGGAATGATGTCCTCGTGGATCGCCTCGGCAGCCGACGCGCGGCCCGCGAGCACGTCGGCGATCGTCGGCGCCACGTCGGTGGGCAGGTCGAAGTAGTCCGACAGATTGCCCTGCGGGTCGAGATCGACCGCCAGCGTGCGCACGCCACTGCGCCGCAGGACATCGGCGAGGGTGCGCACCGTCGTCGTCTTGCCGGTGCCGCCCTTCTGCGAGAGCACAGCGATCGTGTAAGCCATTGTCGACTCGATACTACGCGGCGTCGCGCGCTCACGACGCGGCCGCCTGGAAGTTCGTCGGCGGGCGCCTCAGCCGATGGTGTGCAGTGACGTCGGCGCGGCGTCCGCCTCCAGCGAATCCGCGTCCGCGGGCACACTGAAGAAGGCGAGGCGGTAGCGCCCGACGATGATCTCGTCGCCGTCCTTGAGCGCCTTGCCATCGACGCGCGCGCCGTTGACGAACACGCCATTGAGACTGCGGTCGTCGAGCAGGCGCACCCCGTCTGGGTGGCGCACGATCAGCGCGTGCCGGCGCGAGACGGTCGGGTCGTCGAAGCGCACGTCGGCAGCGAGGCTGCGTCCCACCCGCGTCCACTCGCGCGTCAGCGCCACCGTGCGCTGCTCGCCGTTTTCTTCGTAGCAGAGGTACTCGCCAGGCTGCTCGATCAGCTCTCGAGCCTTGGCCAGGCGATCGTCTCGCCCAGGGGCGGGTGGCGCCAGCAGCGTGCCTTCTCCGCGGTCGATTTCGGTCTCACCGGCGGCGGCGCCTGCCGCTATGCGCTCGGTGCTGAACAGGGATGCGCGAACGAACTCCCGGCCCCCGCAGCCGGGGCAGTTCGGGAGCACCTCCGAGCCGTTGAGCGTGACTGTGTAGTCGCAGTGCGCGCAGCTGAACGAGCCGGCTCCCACGAACGTGCCCGAAGTAAGTGAATCCATGCTGTGCTCCTCCCTCTGAGTTGCTGCCAGGTGTCGCTGCCGGGGGGGCGAGATGCTGCGGGTCGGGGGAAACTTGTGGCGATCATAACAAGACTGTCAAGCCCGCCTGGAGTTCTGAATAATCGTATCGCAGGCGAGAAGTCGCCGACCTTTCTCGGCAGCGGCCGTTGTCCTTAGATACCCAGCATCGGCGCCGGCAAACCCGAGCGGCGGGCGGCGCAAATGCCCACCTGGGATGCGCGTCCCAGCGGCAGGAGCCGGCTGGCAGACGGCGAAATCCGAGACCGTCATGGCTTCGCCGTCAACTCACGTCGAGCAGCTCGAGCTGGTGCTGTTGCGCCGCGGCCTCGGCGCGCTCGAGGCCGCCCGACACCGCTGCGCCGATTGCGGGCGCACGCCGCTGACCGGCGAGCAGGTCCATCTGTACGCCGGGCGCGAACAGCGCGTCGTCTGCGAGCTGTGCCGACCGCGCCAAGGTGAGGCGCCGATGGCGAGCGAGCTCGTCAGGCACTGCGAGCGCGGCCACGCCGTGCGCCTCACCGCCCGCGCGGCCTGAGCTCGGGGCGGCTTCGCCGCGCAGGTGTCGGGGCGCGGGTCATTAGACTTGCGCTCGCGATGAACCCGGTGACCGTCTCGATAGTCGTTTCCGCCCCGCGCGAGCAGGTGTTCGACTACCTGCAGGACATCGCCAACCACCCTGAGTTCACCGACCACTACTTGGTCGACTGGCATCTGACGAGGATCGACTCGATTGGGACGGGCGCCGGCGCGCGCTTCCGCGTGAAGGCCCCCGGCAACCGCTTCAGCTGGGGAGACGTGACGTTCGCCGAGGTGCAGCGCCCGCACCGGATCGTCGAGATTGGCCGCACGGGCAAGAACAACCGCATCCGCACGCTCGGCGTCTACGATCTGGATCCGGCGGCTGCAGGGTCCACGCGCGTGCAGTTCACGCTGGAGACCGTGCCGGCGACGCTGTCGGATCGGCTGATGGAGGGGCTCGGCGCGCGCACGTGGCTGCGGCGCAAGAACCGGCGCGCGATGTACCGCCTGCGAGGCATCCTCGAGCAGGGGGAGGGCCGCGGCCATCGCGTCACGGTCGCGGGCGGATAGACTGCCGCGTCGCATGTCCAGCCGCCTGCGCAAGCTCCCACTGATCCTGGCCGCGATCCTGGCCGTGCTCGCTCTGAGCGCGTGTGGCGACTCACACACGCGGATCACGACCGGCACGTACGCCGGCGAGTCCGGAGCGAACGCGCCGTACCTGAACGTCGGGCCGCTGATCTATGAGGTTCAGCTCTCGCGCGAGCTGAACCCGGCCAACAGCGAAGACGCCTCGTATCTGCAGGGGCTGACCCCCGCCGAGCGCAAGCTCGAACCCGGCCAGGAGTGGTTCGCGGTGTTCATGCAGGTCTACAACAACACCAACAACGAACACCCGGCCGCGACCAGCCTGACGATCTCCGACACCCAGGAAAACGTCTACACGCCGATCGCGCCGGCAGAAAGCAACCTGTTCGCCTATCGCGCCGGCATGGTGCCCCCGAAAAACCAGATACCCCTGCCTGGCACGGTCGCCGACGACGATCCCGCCGAGGGCTTGGTGCTGCTGTACAAGATCGAGATCGTCTCGCTCGACAACCGGCCGCTGGAGCTGAAGATCCTCGACCCGGAAAACCCGAGCGAATCGGCCTCGGCCGAGCTCGACGTCTGACCCGGCGTCTCGTCGTCAGTGTTCGGCCAGCCCCGCTTCGAGCACTTCGCGGGCGACGGGCGCTGCTGTCGCGCCGCCGGCGCCGTCTTTGACGAGCAGCACGCACACGACGATCCGCGGATGCAGCGCTGGCGCGAACGCGGCGAACCAGGCATCGGTGTTGGCGGCTTCGCTTTCCGCGCCCTGCGGCTGGCAGCCTTCCTTGCCCGCTTCGTGAGGTTCGGTGGAGCTCGTTTCAGTGGCCGAGGTGGTCGTACATGCGGTCTTCAATTCGGCGGTGCCGGTCTTGCCGGCGACCGTGACGCCGGGGATCGCGGCAGCCGTGCCTGTGCCCTCGCGCACGACGGCGATCATCAGATGACGCAGCGTGCGCGCCACGGATGCGCTCATCACGGGCGCGCCCGGATGCGAATGAGTCGGCAGGAACGTCGGCTGGGGCCGGCGCCCACCGTCGGCGACGGTCGCCGCCACGGTTGCCATCTCCAGCGGGCTGGCCAGCACCTCGCCCTGCCCGATCGCGGTTGAGCCGACATCGAGTTCCCCCTGGATCTGACTGGCGGGCGGCAGCGTGCTCTCCGCGGCGCCGATGATCCCCGGTTCGTGGTTGAAGCCAAACGCTTCTGCGGTTGCGACCAGACGAGCGGCGCCGAGCTTGACTCCCAGCGGGCTGAACACGGAGTTGCAAGAGACGGCGAAGGCCAGTTCGAGCGAGCCGCCGCATTCCTCGCCGTTGGCGTTGTTCAGCTTGACGCCGTCGAGCGTGGCGAACGTGGCGTACGGGAAGACCGTGTGCTCGGTGGCGAGTTTGGCCGCCAGCACGCCGGTGGTGGTGACCATCTTGAAGGTCGAGCCGGGCGGTTGCAGGGCGTCGAGGCCGAGCCCTGCGACGGCCAGGATCTCGCCGGTCGACGGCTTCAGCGCGACGATTCCCCCGAGCTGGCCGCCGAGCGCGGTCACCGCGGCACGCTGCAGCGAGGGGGAGATGGTCGTGCGCAGGGGCGGCGCCGGATGGGGCTTGGCGTAGGCGAGCGGACGCGCTCCCGCGAGCAGCTCGCCACCGGGGGTGCCACGCAGGCGGTCGTCCAGCGCGAGCTCGAGGCCGCTGAGACCCACGATCGCCTGTGCGGGCACGCCCTGTTCTTCGAGCGCCTGGCGACGTGCGGCCGGAACAGGCCCGACAGTGCCGAGCACGGCGTCGGCGACGACACCCAGCGGGGAGTTGCGGGTGGCTTCCGCGGTCTGCGCGTCGGCGGCCGTGTTGGGAAGCGCTTCGGCCAGCACACTGCCGTCGCGTGCCAGCAGCGGCGCGCGCGGCGGCAGGGAGGTGTCGCGGCTGAGCAGCTCGCCGGGGCGCAGCCCGGGGAATGCGAGCGAGCGCGACCACATGATGTATGGGCCCGCACCTGCGCCAGCAGCTTCGCCTTGCTCGAGCTTGATTGTGAAATCGAGCGACAGCACGCCGAACAGACGCGTGTCGACGCGGACGGGCACCGCGATCGCGCCCCCCGACGCGGCGCGCGCCTTGCCGAGGATCAGCTCGCGTGTGGCGGTCGCTGTGGTGAGCGCTTCCTCGTAGGCGCTCGCGAATTCGCTCGCCGACGTGGCATGCCGCGCGGAGGCGGCGATGTCCGAGTACATGCTCGTGTACTGGCCGCGTGTCCACGCCGTCACGAACTGATCCGCGAGCGCGTACCCGGGCGGCTCAGTGTGGCGCGCACCCACAATCGCGCCGGCCGCAAAGGCCACCGCGGCCAGCACGAGGACAGGGCGCGCGCGTCGCAGGCGCTGGTTGCGGCTTTCAGTCACAGAGCTTGTAGAACATGACAGGTGACTCAGTTGGATTGGCTAATCGTCGCGTTTGCGTGCATCCTCGCGATCTTCGGGTACAGGCAGGGGTTCATCGTGGGGGTGCTGTCGTTCTGCGGCTTTGCGATCGGTGCGTTTCTCGGCACGCGCTTGGCGCCGCTGGTGCTTCCGAAAGGCGCCGCCTCGCCCTACGCGCCGGCATTCGGGCTGCTCGGCGCACTGTTCGGCGGGGCGGTTCTGGCCAGCGGGCTGGAGGGGCTCGGCTTCAGGCTGCGCCGCACGCTGATCATTCCCGGCATGGGCCTGCTCGACGGGCTGCTCGGCGCAGCGTTCGGCGGGGTGCTGGCGCTTGGCATCGTCTGGATCGTCGCCGCAGTCGCGGGCCAGACGCCTGGGCAGGCCCAGCTGCAGGCGGACATCCA
The DNA here is from genome assembly GCA_049513255.1 of Solirubrobacteraceae bacterium. GTDB lineage: Bacteria > Actinomycetota > Thermoleophilia > Solirubrobacterales > Solirubrobacteraceae > Palsa-744. Next base: position 148,475 of record JBEKWH010000002.1, on the reverse strand, counting down.
GCGCTCGGTGATCCTGCGCAGGCTCAACGAGGTGCTGCCGCCGTCGGGGCCGATCTTGAATGCGCTCGCGCGACTGGATCCGATCCCCTCGATCAGCGGCCCCTCGCCGGACGTCGCCGCGCCGGAGCCCGCGATCGCGCACGCGCCGGGTGTGCAGAGCGCCTCGCGCAGCGTCGTGCGGGTCGACGGCACCGCATGCGGCCTGGCGATCGAGGGCTCGGGCTGGGTGGCAGAACCAGACACGGTGGTCACCAACGCGCACGTGGTGGCCGGCGAGACAGACACGACGGTGGAGGTGGGGGGGAACTCGCCGACGCTGCCAGCGGTGCCGATCGCGTTCGAACCGCAGCACGACCTCGCCGTGCTGCGCGTGCCCGAACTGAACCTGCCGGCGCTGAGCTTCGCTGCCAGCACCGACTCAGGCACGCCGGGCGCGATCCTCGGCTACCCCGAGAACGGTCCGTTCGACGTGCAGCCGGGAAGGATCGGGGTGACGCAGACGGTGATCACCCAGAACGCCTACGGCCAGGGTCCGGTGTCGCGCCTGCTGACGCCGCTGCGCGGGCTGGTGCGCCCGGGCAACTCGGGCGGACCGCTGGTGAACGTCGATGGGCAGGTCCTGACCACGGTGTTCGCGGCGACCGTCGACAGTCGCGTGCAGGGCGGCTACGGGGTGGCCAACGAAACGGTCGAAAGCGTGCTGCGCGAAGCCGAAGCACATGAGCGCGCAGGTATCCAGGTGAGCACCGGTCAGTGCACCAGCGGATGACCTGAAAACGTCGGCTGCTCGAGCGCCCGCTACGCTGACCGCCATGTCGAAGACGCTCCTGGTCGCCGAGAAGCCCTCCGTCGGGCAGGACCTGGCGCGCGTGCTGCCGGGCCCGTTCAAGAAGCAGGAGGGTTTCCTCGAGGGTCCAGAGCACGTGATCACGTGGGCCGTGGGACATCTCGTGCAGCTCGCCGAACCGGAAGCGTATGACGCGAAATACAAGAGCTGGCGCATGGCGGACCTGCCGATCGTGCCCGAGCGCTTCAAGCTCGAGGTCCGCGACGAGCGCTCGCGCAAGCAGATGACGGTGGTCACCAAACAGCTCGGCCGCGAGGACATCGACGAGGTGGTCAACGCCTGCGACGCCGGTCGCGAGGGCGAGCTGATCTTCGCGTATCTGTTCGAGAAGGCCAAAGGCAAGAAGCCGGTCAAACGGCTGTGGCTGAGCTCGATGACGAACGCGGCGATGAAGAGCGCGCTCGCGTCGCTGCACCCGGCGGAGGAGTTCGCGAGCCTCGAGCAGGCGGCACGCTCGCGCTCGGAGGCCGACTGGATCGTGGGCATGAACGCCACGCGCGCTGCGACGATCAGGCTGCGCAGCTCCTTTGATGGGGCTGTGTCGCTCGGGCGCGTGCAGACGCCGACGCTCGCGATCGTGGCCCGCCGTGAGGAGGAGATCAAGGCGTTCAAGCCCGAGCCGTACTGGCTCGTGGACGCGACGTTCGCGGCGGCGCCGCTCGACGGCGAGGCAGGCGGCGCGGAGCGCACGTACACAGGTCACTTCCAGGCGCCCGCGGGCAGCCCGGGGACGACGAAGGGCCCGCGCATCGGCACCGAGGAGGAGGCGCTCGCGATCGTCAGCGCCTGCAAGGGCAGGCCCGGCACGATCACGAAGCTCGAGAAGAAAGAGCAGCGCGAGAAAGCGCCGATGCTGTACGACCTGACGACGCTGCAGCGCGAGGCTAACAACCGCTTTGGCTTCACCGCGAAACGCACGCTGGCGGCGGCGCAGCGGCTGTACGAGGAGCACAAGGCGCTGACCTACCCGCGCACGAACTCGCGCTACCTGACGACCGACATGGTCGAGGAGATCAAGCCGATCGCGGAGCTTGTGGGCGGGCACGCGGAGTACCGCGCGGGCGCGGAGTACGTGGTCGCGCTGGACGTGCTGCCGCTGGCGCGGGTGGTCAACGACGAGAAGGTCACCGACCACCACGCAATCATTCCGACGCGCTCGGAGCACAACCTCGAGAAAATGGGCTCGGACGACAGGCGTATCTACGACATGGCCGTGCGGCGCTTCCTCGCGGTGTTCCACCCGGAGGCGGTGTTCGAGAACACGCGCGTGGAGACGACAGTGACGGCGGCCGACGGCGGCGAGGGCGCGGCGGAGTACGTGTTCCGCACGCGCGGCAAGCTGCTGATCGTTCCCGGCTGGCGTGGCGTGTACGACGAGGTGGCTGCGGATGCGAAGGGCGCTGACACGAAGGCCGACGGCGACGAGGACGAGGCCACCGACCAGCAGCTGCCGCGGCTGATCGAGGACGAGCAGGTCCAGACCCGCGAGATCGAGAGCCTGCGCAAGGAAACCAAACCGCCGCGGCGCTACAGTGACGCGTCGCTGCTCGGCGCGATGGAGACGGCCGGCAAGCTGGTCGACGACGACGAGCTGCGTGAGGCGATGAAGGACTCGGGGATCGGCACGCCGGCCACGCGCGCGGCGATCATCGAGCGCTTGATCACGGTCGGCTATGTCGAGCGCGACGGGCGCGCGCTGGTGGCAACCGAGAAGGGCTTGAACGTGATCCGGCTGCTGAACGAGCACGCGCTCACCTCACCGGGGCTGACCGGCAGCTGGGAGCAGCGGCTGGGCAAGATCGAGCGCGGCGAGGAGTCGCGCAAGCAGTTCATGGCCGACATCGCCGGCTTCGCGCAGGAGACCGTCAAGGAGCTCGACGAGACGCTCAAAGACGTGCGCATCCCGCGCGCGAAGCTCGGGCCGTGCCCGGTGTGCGGTCATGAGATCGTCGAGAACCGCAAGGGCTACTCGTGCTGGGCGCGTGACGATCCAGGCTGCGGCTTCGTGATCTGGAAGGCCAAAGCCGGCAAGACGCTGCCGCTGGCGATCGCGCGCGAACTCATCAGGCAGGGCTACACCGAGCAGGCGGTGACGGGTTTCCGCGGTCGCAGCGGGCGCAGCTTCCGCGCGCACCTCGCGCTCAGCCAGACCGAGGAGGGCAAATGGCGGGTGGAGTTCGACGAGCTGTGGGCCAAGGAGGGCGCCAAACCGCCTGAGGCGGAGGCGGGTGCCGAGGCTGCGACGACGGCCGCGACCGTCGAGGCTCGCAGCGCCGCGTAGGACTGCTTTTGGGAGACGCGGTCGCGCGTTTGCCGCTCACGCCGTGGTGGCGCCGGTCACCACAGTTGCAGGCGTTGCGCACGCGAACGACCGCGTCGGGCGGGTACGCCAGGATGGGCGGACATGCCGATCACGCTGATCACAGGGCCCGCGAACGCGGGCAAGGCGCAGCTGGTGCTGGACGCGGTGCGCCGGCATGTGGCGCACGGCGCGGAGCCGCTGCTGATCGTGCCGACGCGCGCGGACGCGGAGCACTACCTGCGCGAGCTGGCCGGTGCGCAGGCGGCGATGGGCGTGCGCGTGGAGCGCTTCGCGGGCTTGATCGCCGAGGCGGTGCGCCGTGCGGGGACGGGCGAGGCGGTGCTCGGCGCGGTGGCGCGCGAGCGCGTGCTCGAGGCGATCGCGATCGACGCCGGCGTGTCCGCGGCGGGCGGGTTCGTGCGTGCGCTGGGCGAGGTGTTCGCCGAGCTGCAGGTTCGGCGGGTGACGCCCCAGCGCCTGAGTCAGGCGCTGTCGAGCTGGCGTGCGGCGGACGGCGCGGCGGCTCACCCGGCGCAGCTTGAGCGGCTGTTCGCCGACTATCGCGGCGCGCTGGAGCGGCTTGGGCGCGTGGACGCGGAGCAGCGCGCCGTGCGCGCGCTCGACGCGCTGCGCGAGCGCCCCGCGCTGTGGGGCGGCACACCGGTGCTGCTGTACGGGTTCGACGATCTGACGCGTCTGCAGTTGGACGCGATCGAGACGCTCGGCCGGATCGTCGGCGCCGAGGTGACGGTGTCGCTGGCGTACGAGCCTGGGCGCGCGGCCTTCGCGGGCCGCGCGCGGACGTTCTCGGACCTCCTGCCGCTTGCGAGCGAACATCGCCAGCTCGACGCGCGCGCCGACTACTACGAGCCACGCTCGCGCGCCGCGCTGAGCCATCTGGAGCGCTCGCTGTTCGAGCCCGGCGCCGCACGGGCGGGGCGGGTCGAGCCAGAGGACGCGGTGCGGCTGTTGGAGGGCGGTGGCGAACGCGCTGAGCTCGAGCTGGTCGCGAGCGAGATCGGCGGGCTGCTGGCTGACGGTGTCGCGGCTGAGGAGATCGCCGTGCTGGTGCGTCCCGGCGGGGTCGACGTGGGCCTGCTCGAAGAGGTGTTCGCGGCAGCGCGCGTCCCGTTCGCGCTGCGCCGGCAGACACCGTTCAGCGACAGCGCGATCGGCGCGGCGCTGATCGGCCTGTTGCGCTGCGTGACAGAGCCGGATGGATCGCCGAGCGATAGGCCCGCGCAGCCGGGCGAGCTGGGGGACCTGCTGACATGGCTGCGGACGCCGGGCCTGCTGGCGCTGTCGTCCGCTCGCGGCGACGGGCCGTCGCTGGCGGACCGCTTGGAGATAGCCGCACGGCGCACCGGAGCCGTCAACGCTGAGCGGGCGCGGGCACTGTGGGAGCAGCGCAACTGGCGCTTGCAGGTGCTCGATCGCCTTGCCGAGGCGCAGGAGCGGGGACCGGTTGCGCTGTGCGAGCGTGCTGCGCGCGAGCTGTACTGGCTGTTTTGCGCTCCGCGGCGCGCGAGTGCGAGCGTGCTGGCGGCAGACGAGCTTGAGGATGCCGGTGCGCTCGCCGCCGGGCGGCGCGCGCTTGCGGAGCTGCGGGAGCTGGCGCGGATCGCGTCCGCACTGGCGCCGGCCACGGCGGGCGAGCTGGCGCGCTCGCTCCAGCGCATCGAGCTCGCCGGCGACAGCGCGGGCGGACATGAGTCGGACGGCGCGGTGGCGGTGCTCGATCCGCTGGCGCTGCGCGCGCGCAGGGTTCGGGTGCTGTTCGCGTGCGGGCTGCAGGAGGGCGTGTTCCCGGCACGCGCGCGGCCGCAGCCGTTCCTGGCGGAGGAGGAGCGCAGGCGCCTGGCAGAGGTCTCGGGACTGCGGCTCGGTGAGCAGGAGGACGTGCTGGCAGCCGAGCGATACCTGTTCTACGCGGCCGTGTCGCGTCCGCAGGAGCGGCTGTACCTGAGCTGGCACGTGGCGGACGACGAAGGCGCGGTGACGTCGAGGTCGCTGTTCGTGGACGACGTGTGCGACCTGTTCGCAGACAGCCTCTCCGAGCGTCGCGTCCGCAGGCCGTTGGGCGCTGTCGACGGGCTGCCCGCGCAGAGCTTGCCGCAAGTCACGCCGCCCGCCGCCGGCATGCTGCGCGACGAGCGGCTGCTCGAGCAACTGCGCACGCACGTGTGGTCGCCGTCGTCGCTGGAGCGGTGGATCGGCTGTCCGGTGAGCTGGTTCGTCGATCGCATGCTGCGCCCGGATGCGTTCGATCCCGACCCCGAGCCGCTCGCCCGCGGCGGGCTCGCGCATGCGGCGCTGAAGGACACGCTCGAGGGGCTGCGCAGCGAGACCGGGAGCGCGCGGCTGACGCCCGCGAGCCTCGGACGGGCGCGTGAGCTGCTCGAGCGGGCGCTCGCGGACAACGCCGCCGAGCACCCGCTGTCGGTGACGCCCGAGCGCGGGACGGCCGTGCGCAGGCGCCTGCGGGCGGACCTGGAGCGCTATCTGGAGCACGCGGCCGCTGCCGAGAGCCCGCTGGAGCCGCTCGCGCTGGAGCTCGGCTTCGGCTTCCTCGAGGGCGACGAGCACGGAGAGGCGAGCGATTTGCCGGCGCTCGAGCTCGAGGGCGGGGTACGGCTGCGCGGGCGCATCGATCGCGTCGACGTCAGCGCCAGCGGCGAGGCGGTCGTGTACGACTACAAGGGCGGGCGCGCGCCGGCGGGCGCAAGGTGGCTCAGGGACGGCAGCGTGCAGGTCGCGCTGTACATGCGCGCGGTCGAGAGCCTCCTGCGCCTGGAGGCTGTCGGCGGCTTCTACCAGCCGCTCACGGGCGAGGATCTGCGTGCTCGCGGCGTGCTCGACGGCGACGCCGGGATCGAGATCGAGTGCGTGCGCTCGGACGTGCTCGAGCACGACGACGCACGCGAGCTCGTGGAACAGGCGGTCGCGATGGCCGTCGCGGCCGCCGGCGAGGCGGGCCGCGGCGAGCTGCAGGCGCGTCCGCACACGTGCGCGTTCAGAGGCGGATGTATGTACCCCTCGATCTGCCGCTGCGAGCGGTGATGGCCGCGCGGACGGGCGGCGTGGCGCTCACCGGCGAGCAGGAGCACGCGGTCGCGCGCAGGTCCGAGCCGCTGCTGCTGTCGGCGGCTGCCGGAAGCGGCAAGACGTCGGTGCTCGTCGAGCGCTTTGTCGCGGCGGTCCGCGACGACGGCATCGCGCCCGCGCGGATCCTCGCGATCACGTTCACCGAGCGCGCCGCCGGCGAGCTGCGCGCGCGTGTGCGGGCGCGTCTGCTGGAGCTCGGTGACCGCGAGGCGGCTCGCGACACCGAGGCCGCCTTCGTGGGCACCTTCCACGGTTTCTGCGCGCGGTTGCTGCGCACCCACTCGTTGGCAGCGGGGCTCGACCCTGACTTCGCGATCCTCGATGAGGGTCTTGCCGGGCGCCTGCGCGAGCTTGCGTTCAAGGTCGCGCTGCGCGAGTTCCTCGCCGGCGAGCGCAGTGACGCTGTGGATCTGCTGGCCGCATACGGGATCGACCGCGTGCGCGTGATGATCGAGCAGGTGCATGCAGAGCTGCGCAGCCGCGGTCAGCGCCTGCCACGGCTGCCTCTGGCGCCCGCGCCTGGTGCCGGGGCGCTCGTCGACGGCGCAGTCGAGGACGCCGACGCCGACGCAGACGCAGACGCAACCGCAGCCCCAGCCGCTGACGATGCCGACGCCGCCCGCGCTTGTGCGCTGCTGGACGAGCTGCTGCTCGGTTTCGGCCTCGCCTACGAACGGCTGAAGAGCGCTCGCGCGGCGGTGGACTTCGACGATCTGGAGCTGCTGACGGGGGAGCTGCTGGTGCAGCGCGAGCTCGTGCGCGCGGCGTGGTCGGATCGCTTTGAGCTGTTGATGGTCGACGAGTTCCAGGACACCAACCCGCGCCAGCTTGCGATCCTGGCGGCTCTGGACCGCGGCAACCTGTTCACGGTGGGCGACGAGCTGCAGTCGATCTACGGCTTCAGGCACGCGGATGTGAGCCTGTTTCGGATGCGGCGGGCGCAGCTGGAGGAGCTCGGCGGGAGCGTGCGCTTGACGCGCAACTTCCGCAGCCGCGAGGCGCTGCTCGACGTCGTCAATGCGGTGTTTGCGGAGCGCTTCTCCGACTATTCGCCGCTGGTCGCCGGTCGCAGCGAGCCGCCACCGCTGCCCGCACACGCTGAGTCCGAGCCGGAGGTGGAGCTGCTGCTGACGGACGTTCGCGGCTGGGAGGAGCGCGAGGACCTTGCCGGCCCGATCGCGGCGGGACTGCCCCACGCCCAGCTGTGGCGCCAGGCGGAGGCAAGGATGCTGGCCCAGCGTGTGGCCGAGCTTGTGCAGGGCGGAGATACCCGCGCGGGAGACGTGGTGCTGCTGCTGCGGGCGGCTGGAGACCTGGAGGTGTTCGAGCGCGCGCTGCAGCTGTGCGGCCTGCGCACGCTGGCGGCCGTGGGGGCCTTCTGGGGGCATCAGCAGATCGGTGACCTGCTCTCCTACCTGCGCGCGCTCGCCAATCCGCTGGACGAGCGCGCGCTGTACGCAGCGCTCGCCTCGCCGCTGGCGGGCTGCTCGCGCGACTGCCTGGCGCTGCTCGCGGACGCTGCGCGTGCGGGTCGCGGGGGGTTGTGGGAGACGGCGCTCGCCGCGGTGGACCACAGCGCTGAGGGCGTTGCGCTCGGGCTTGCGCCGGCCGACCACGCGGCGCTCGCGTCGTTCTGCGCGCGTCTGCGGGGTGAGCGTCGCGAGACCTCGCGACGGACGCTGTCCGGGCTGATCGAGCGCGCGATCGAGGCGAGCGGCTACCGCGAGCACGTGCTTACGCTCGACTGGCCCGAGCGTCGGCTCGCCAACGTCCACAAGCTGCTGCGGCTCGCGCGTCGCTTCGAAGCGAGCGAAGGACGCGATCTGCGGGCGTTTCTCGATCACGTCCAGTACCTCGAGGAAGCGGTCAAGGCCGAGCCCGACGCACCCGTCGAGGGAGTGGAGCCGGACGCGGTCAGGCTGATGACGATCCACGCGGCCAAGGGCCTGGAGTTTCCGGTCGTGTGCCTCGCCGACCTCGGGCGCCAGCCGAACACGCAGACGCCGGACCTGCTCGTCGACGGCGATCGCGTCGGGCTGCGCCTGATGCGACTCGACGGCGCGCGATCGAGCCCTGCGCTCGAGTATGAGCAGCTCTGCCAAGAGCGCCGTGGCCGCGAAGCCGACGAGGAGGACAGGATCCTGTACGTGGCGATGACCCGCGCGCGCGAGCGCCTGCTGCTGAGCGGCGCGGTCGACTTCCAGCGCTGGCCGCCAGCACGCCAGGCGCCGACGGCGATCTCGTGGCTCGCGCCGGCACTGTCGGCCGATCTACCGGCGCTGCTCGCGGGTGTTGCCGAGCTGGCCGACGCTGGCGATGCGGCGGTGCACGACCTACCGATCGATGCCGGCGGGTCGGTGCGCGTGCGCTGCCGGCTGAACACGCCGGCGACGGCCGACACCGTCCTGCGCCTGCAGGGCGCTGAGAGCCGTGCTCCCACCTCGCCGGTCGACGCGGCCTCGGCGGTACGGGCGGTCGCTGGCGAACAGCTCTCCATCTACGCCGACGGTGCGCCATCGTCTATACAAGATGCCCCGACGGTAGATACCATAGCTACCAAGGCCTTCGAGGGCGAAGAAACACGGACGCCCACAGACGACGCGCCCCCGCTGGCGACGCCCACATCGGCGCCCACACCCGCACCCGCAACGCTGAGCTACACGTCGCTGAGCGAGCTGGAGCGCTGCAGCTACCGGTACTACCTGGAACGCGTGCTGGGCCTGTCCGAGGACCGCGCGGCAGCGCGAGCCGACGCTGCGCACGGGGGTCTCGAGGCGCGCGCGCGGGGGACGCTGATCCATCGGGTGATGGAGTCGCTCGAGTTCGCGCGGCTGCGCCCGCCCTCGAACGAGGACGTGGCGGGATTCGCGCGCGAGCTGGGGCTGCGCGTGGGGGAGCGCGAGCGGGACGAGATAGCGCGCCTGATCGCGGCAGCGTGCGCCGCGCCGCCGGCCGCGCGCGTGGCGGCGGCCAGGACGGTGCGACGCGAGCATCCGTTCGCGTTCTCGCTGGACGCCGGCGGGCCGCTGGTCACGGGCGTGATCGACCTGCTGGCGAGCGAGCCCGACGGCGGGTTCCTGGTGCTGGACTACAAGAGCGATCGCGTGGATGCGGAGGTCGACCTGGAGGCGCTGGTCGAGCGCGACTACGCGGTCCAGCGACTGCTGTACGCGCTGGCGGTGCTGCGCGGCGGGGCCGCGAGCGTGGAGATCGTCCACTGGTTCCTGGAGCGTCCCGGCGAATGTGTGAGCGCGCGCTACAGCGCCGGCGAGCGCGGCGAGCTGGAACGGCGCCTTGCTGCGCGAATCGAGCACGCTGCCGACGGCAGCTTCAGCGTGAGCCCGCTGCCGCACCGTGGCCTGTGCCTGACGTGTCCGGGAAGGGCGGGTCTGTGCTCGTGGGGCGATGAGGAGACGCTGCGTGAGGACCCGCAGCGCGAGCATCAACACGACGCTCAGCTCGCAACGGACCCTTGAGCACGGCGTTTTGGCTCGCTCTGCAGACCATTTAGGTCGCGTAAGGCGGCTGGTTTTTGCGGCCTTTCCACTGCTACGCTTTCGGCTCCGCCTCAGGTGCCCGCCTGCCTGCGCGACGGTGGGCATGCCCGCAAAGTGGACTGCCCGCCCTCTGCCTGGGAAGCACCGCCCCAAGGGAGCACTTCCATGAACTCGCACATCAAGCAGCCGCCACAGGCCGTCGGACTTTACGACCCCCGCTTCGAGCACGATGCCTGCGGCGTGGGCATGGTCGCGCGATTGGACAACGTGCCCACGCACGAGGTGATCACGCGGGCGATCACGGCGCTTGAGAACCTCGAGCATCGCGGCGCCTCAGGTGCCGACCCCTGTACGGGCGACGGTGCGGGGATCCTGATGCAGATGCCCGACGAGCTGCTGCGCGCGGCGGTCGACTTCGAGCTGCCGCCGCTCGGCGCATATGGCGTGCTGATGTGCTTCCTGCCGACGGACGACGCTGCGCGCGGGCGCCTGGAGGCGCTGCTGGAGCGAATCGTGCTCGCCGAGGGTCAGCGGCTGCTCGGCTGGCGCGACGTGCCGATCAACGTGGAGCACACCGGCGAGGTTGCGGCCGCCTGCCGGCCGGTGATCCGCCAGCTGTTCGTCGGCGCAGGACCAGACCACGAGCACGATCGCGACGCGTTCGAGCGCAAGCTGTACGTGATCCGCCGAATCAGCGACCTGACCGCCGCGAAGATGGGCCCGCCCGCCCTGTACGTCGTGTCGAGCTCCTCACGCACGATCAACTACAAGGGCATGCTGATCAGCTATCAGCTGGCGCAGTTCTACACGGACCTGCGTGACGAGCGCACGAAGAGCGCGCTCGCGCTCGTGCACTCGCGCTTCTCGACCAACACGTTCCCCAGCTGGGAGCTCGCCCACCCCTACCGCGTGATCTGCCACAACGGCGAGATCAACACGGTTATGGGCAACGTCAACTGGATGCGCGCGCGCGAGTCAGAGCTGCACAGCGAGCTGTTCGGCGACGATCTCGAGAAGATCCTGCCGGTCGTGACCGCCGGCAACTCTGACTCGGCGACGTTCGACAACGTGCTCGAGCTGCTGATGCTCGGCGGCCGCTCGCTGCCGCACGCGGCGATGATGATGATCCCCGAGGCGTTCCGCGACCGCGACGACCTGCCGGACTACCTGAAGGGCTTCTACGCGTTCCACTCTTGCATCATGGAGCCGTGGGACGGGCCCGCGTCGGTGGCGTTCACCGACGGGCGCGTGGTCGGCGCGACGCTCGACCGCAACGGGCTGCGCCCCGGACGCTGGGTCGAGACCACCGACGGCTATGTCGTGCTCGGCTCGGAGTCCGGCCTGCTGGACATCCCGCCCGAGCAGATCCGCCGACTGGGCCGTCTGCAGCCGGGCAAGCTGTTCCTCGTCGACCTCGAGCGGGGCCGGATCGTGGAGGACGAGGAGGTCAAGCGCGAGGTCTCCACGCGCCACCCCTACGGCGAGTGGTTCGCCCGCAACGCCGTCCCGTTCGCCACGCTGCCGCCGTCCGAGCAGGTCACGCTGTCCGACCAGCCGCTGCACCTGCGCCAGCGCGCCTTCGGCTATTCCCAGGAGGACCTGCGCGTGCTGCTCGCGCCGATGGCGATCGACGGTGCCGAGCCGATCGGCTCGATGGGCAACGACCTGTCGCTGGCGGTGCTGTCTGACCAGGCGCCGCCGCTGTTCTCGTACTTCAAGCAGCTGTTCGCGCAGGTCACCAACCCACCGATCGACCCGATCCGCGAGGAAATCGTGATGAGCCTGGCCACCAGCCTGGGCAACGAGCGCAACCTGTTCGAGGAGACCCCAGAGCACGCACACAAGCTGCTGCTGGACCAGCCGATCCTGCTCAACCGCGAGCTGGAGACTCTGCGGCACGTCGACCACGAGGTCTACGCGGCGCGCACGATTGACATCACCTGGCCGGTCGCTGAGGGGCCGGACGGGATGAGCAAGGCGATCGAGCGCATCTGCCGTCAGGCGCGCGAGGCGATCGCCGAACGCGTCAACATCGTCATCCTCTCAGACCGCCGGATCGGGCCCAAGCACGTCGCGATCCCCTCGCTGCTCGCGGCCGCTGCCGTGCATCATCACCTGGTGCTCGAGGGCACGCGCTTGCGGATCGGCATCATCCTCGAGTCGGGCGAGCCGCGCGAGGTGCACCATTTCGCGACGCTGATCGGCTACGGCGTGAGCGCGATCAACCCGTATCTGCTGCTCGAGACGCTCGACGAGATGGTCGCCGAAGGACGCATCGCGCGGACCGGAGCGGACGGAGCGCCGGTCGCGCTCGACGCCGAGCAGGCGGCCCAGAACGTCGTCAAAGCGATCGGCAAAGGGCTGCTCAAGACGATCTCCAAGATGGGCATCTCGACGATCCAGTCCTACCGTGGCGCGCAGATCTTCGAGGCCGTGGGCCTGGACAGGGAGCTGATCGACAAGCACTTCACCTACACCGCCTCGCGTATCGGCGGCGTCGGTGTGGACGTGCTCGCGGTCGAGGCGCTCGAGCGCCACGCACGCGCTTATCCGACGGGTGGGCGGGCGCTCGACCCGCTGCTGCCGGTCGGCGGCGTGTACGCGTGGAGGCGAGACGGCGAGCACCACATGTGGAACCCCGAGACGATCGCGCTCGTGCAGCACGCCGTACGCGCGGCTGGCGACGACGTCGCGGCGGCCCTGCAGGGCGACGGCGAGGCGCACGCAGCGGTGCGCGAGAGCGCGGCGTTCAAGAAGTACCGCGAATACGCGCAGGCGGTCAACTACGACGCCGCCCGCAAGGCCACGCTGCGCGGCCTGCTGCAGATCGGCGACGGCGAGGGCTCGCGCGCGATCCCGCTCGAGCAGGTCGAGCCGGCGAGCGAGATCGTCAAGCGCTTCTGCACCGGAGCGATGAGCCTCGGCTCGATCTCGCGGGAGGCGCACGAGACGCTCGCGATCGCAATGAACCGTCTCGGCGGGCGCTCGAACACGGGCGAGGGCGGGGAGGACCCCTCGCGCTTCACCCCCGACGCCAACGGCGACAGGCGCCGCTCGGCGATCAAGCAGGTGGCCTCAGGTCGCTTCGGCGTGACGATCCACTACCTGGTCAACGCCGACGAGCTGCAGATCAAGATGGCCCAGGGCGCGAAGCCCGGCGAGGGCGGGCAGCTGCCGGGGCACAAGGTCGACGCCTACATCGGCTCGATCCGCCACACCACGCCCGGCGTCGGCCTGATCTCGCCGCCTCCGCACCACGACATCTACTCGATCGAGGACCTCAAGCAGCTGATCTACGACCTGCGCTGCGCCAACCCGCAGGCGCAGGTGTCGGTCAAGCTCGTCTCCGAGGTCGGCGTCGGCACGGTCGCAGCGGGCGTGTCCAAGGCGAACGCCGATCGCGTGCTGATCGCCGGTCACGACGGCGGCACCGGTGCCTCGCCGCTGTCGTCGATCCAGGCCGCGGGCATCCCGTGGGAGATCGGCCTCGCCGAGACCCAGCAGACCTTGCTGCTGAACAACCTGCGCTCGCGCATCACTGTGCAGACCGACGGTCAGCTGAAGACCGGGCGCGACGTGGTGATCGCGGCGCTGCTCGGCGCTGACGAGATGGGCTTCTCGACCGCGCCGCTGATCGCCACCGGCTGCATCATGATGCGCGCCTGCCATTTGAACACGTGCCCCGTGGGGATCGCGACGCAGGACCCGGAGCTGCGCAAGCGCTTCAAGGGCACGCCCGAGCACGTGGTCAACTTCTTCTTCTTCGTCGCCGAGGAGGTGCGCGAGATCCTCGCCTCGCTGGGGCTGCGCTCGCTCGATGAGGCGATCGGCAGGGTCGACCTGCTGGGCGCGAGCGCCGCGATCGAGCATTGGAAGGCGCGCGGCGTCGACCTCACCCACGTCCTCACCCAGATCGAGCTGTCCGAGGACGCTCCGCGCCACCGTGTGGAAGCGCCCCCCGAGGTCCTCAAGGATGCGCTCGATTGGGAGCTCGTCGAGCGCGCGCAGCCGGCGCTCAGGGAGCGCACGGGCCCGTCGGTCACCGGCGGCCGGGTCAAGCTCGAGCTGCCGATCCGCAACCGCAACCGCTGCGTCGGCGGCATCCTCTCCAGCCAGATCGCCCAGCGCTATGGCGCCGAGGGCCTGCCCGAGGACTCGATCGTGGTCGACTTCGAGGGCTCGGCGGGCCAGAGCTTCGCCGGCTGGCTGGCGCCCGGGGTCACGTTCACGCTGCACGGCGACGCGCAGGACTACGCCGGCAAGGGCCTCTCCGGCGGGGTGTTCGCGATCCGCCCGCGCGAGGGCATGGGCGAGCACTTCAAGGCCGAGCAGAACGTGATCGTCGGCAACACCGTGCTGTACGGCGCGACCGCCGGCAGGGCGTTCTTCCGCGGTCTGGCGGGCGAGCGCTTCGCGGTGCGCAACTCGGGCGCATGGACGGTCGTCGAGGGCATCGGCGACCACGGCTGCGAGTACATGACCGGTGGGCGCGTGGTCGTGCTCGGGCCCACGGGGCGCAACTTCGCGGCGGGTATGAGCGGCGGCGTGGCATACGTGCTGGACGAGGACGGCACGTTCAACGAGCGCTGCAACATGGGCATGGTCGGCTTCGAAGAGCTCGCCGAGGCCGACGCGATCGAGCTGCGCACGATGGTCGAAGAGCACCAGCGGCGCACCGACTCGCCGGTGGCCGCGGACGTGCTCGAGCGGTGGAGCGAGCTGCTGCAGGCGGGCGCGTTCGTGAAGGTGATGCCGCACGACTACCGGCGCGTGCTGCGCGAGCTGGCCGAGGAAGAGGCGCTCGCGGCACGCGCCGCTGGCAACGGCCGGCCCGATGCCGCGCGCCCGCTGGACGCGACCGAACCGGGAGACACTCGCTCCGCTCGCATCCCCGAACCGGCCAGCGAGACGGGCGCCTGATGGGCAAGCTCGGGGGCTTCCTGCAGATCGAGCGGCACGGCATCCCGCAACGGGACCCGGCCGAGCGCACGCGCGACTTCCACGAGTTCCTGCTGCTGCGGCCGGCCGAGGAGCTGCGCGAGCAGGGCGCGCGCTGTATGGACTGCGGTGTGCCGTTCTGCCACAACGGCTGCCCGCTGGGCAACCTGATCCCCGACTGGAACGACCTCGTCTACCGCGATCGCTTCGCCGATGCGATCGCGCAGCTGCACGCGACCAACAACTTCCCCGAGTTCACCGGGCGCCTGTGCCCGGCGCCGTGCGAGGCGGCGTGCGTGCTCGAGATTCGCGAGGGGGACGCGGTCACGATCAAACAGATCGAGAACGCGATCATCAACCGCGCCTGGGATGAGGGCTGGGTCACCCCGCAGCCCCCGCGCCAGGACCGCGAAACGGGCCAATCGGTGGCGGTCGTGGGCTCCGGGCCGGCGGGCATGGCGGCGGCGCAGCAGCTGCGCCGCGCCGGGCATCGCGTCACGCTGTTCGAGCGCGACGAGGCGATCGGTGGCCTCGTGCGCTTCGGCGTGCCCGACTTCAAGATCGAGAAGACCGTCGTGCAGCGGCGCGTCGAGCAGCTCGTCGCCGAGGGCGTCGAGCTTCGCTGCGGCGTCAACGTTGGCAGCGACCTCACCGTGGAGAATCTGCGCGGCGGCTTCGACGCGGTCGTGCTGGCCACCGGCTCGCGCGTGCCGCGCGACCTGCCGGTCCCCGGCAGGGAGCTCGGCGGGGTGCACTTCGCGATGGACTACCTCTACCAGCGCAACCGCTGGGTGGCGCGTGAGGTCGGCCCCGCGCCCACCGCCGAGCAGCCGGCGATCGCGCAAGAGATCAGTGCCGCGGGCAGGGACGTGGTGGTGATCGGCGGCGGCGACACGGGTGCGGACTGCGTCGGCAACTCGGTGCGCGAGGGCGCGCGCTCGGTGGTTCAGCTGGAGCTGCTCGCAGAGCCGCCGGCGCAGCGGCCGGACGAGCGCACGCCGTGGCCGGAGTGGCCGCTCAAGTACCGGCTCAGCTACGCGATGGAGGAGGCGCGCAAGCTGGGCGTGGGCGAGCAGGACTACTCGGTCACGACGGTCGCGTTCGCCGACGACGGCAGCGGCGCCGTCGCCGGCCTGCGCATCGCGCGGGCCGAGCCCGAGCCGCCGTTCGCGCCGGTCGCGGGCACCGAGCGCGAGCTGCCGGCGCAGCTGGTGCTGCTGGCGATGGGCTTCCTGCACCCCGAGCAGGAGCTGCTCGACCAGCTCGGCGTCGAGAAGGACGCGCGCGGCAACGTCAAGTCGGTCAAGCCGTACACGACCTCGCTCGACGGCGTGTTCGCGGCCGGCGACGCCCGCCGCGGCCAGTCGCTGATCGTGTGGGCGATCAACGAGGGACGCCAGTGCGCGCGCATGGTCGACCGTTATCTTGCGACGCAGCGCCAGGATGCGGACGGCGAGCAGGGCTTCGCTCCCGAGGACGGCGGCCTGGCGGGCCACGCGGATGCGGACGGCGGTCCCGAGGGCCCGCCCCTGCACGTTCATCCCGGCATCACCGCGTCAGACGGCTAGGCTCCACGACAATGAACGAGGCGTCCATGAATGGCGACCGAGCTGATGGGGCGTCGGCGGGCGCACTGCTGCCGCGGGTGTGTCTGATCGGCGCGGGCTCCTCGGGGATCACTGCGGTGAAGGCGCTGCACGAGCGCGGTGTCCCGTTCGACTGCTTTGAGAAGTCCGATCGCGTCGGCGGCAACTGGGTGTTCGAAAACCGCAACGAAATGTCGGCCGCCTACCGCGACCTGTTCATCAACACCTCGCGCCCGCGCATGGAGTACTCGGACTTCCCGATGCCCGACTCCTATCCGGACTTTCCGCATCACACTCAGATCGCCGCGTATTTCGAGTCCTACGTCGACCACTTCGGACTGCGTGATCTGATCACGTTCGAGACGGGCGTGCAGCATGCCTCGCGCGACGAGCACGGCGTATGGACGGTCGAGCTCGACACCGGCGAGACCCGCAGCTATGACGCGCTGATGGTCGCCAACGGCCACCACTGGGATCCGCGCTGGCCCGAACCGGCGTTCCCCGGAGCGGACACGTTTGCAGGCACGCAGCTGCACGCACACGCCTACATCGATAACTCGATCTTCGCGGGCAAGCGGGTTGTGGTGCTGGGCATGGGCAACTCGGCAATGGATATCGCGGTCGAGAGCTCCTACGTCGCCGAGCGCACCTACCTGGCGGCGCGCCAGGGCGTGTGGGTCATCCCCAAGTACGTGTTCGGCAAACCGGTCGATCAGATGCGAAACGACCCGCGTATCCCGTTCAAGATCCGCCAGCGGATGATTCAACAGGTGATCCGCAGCTACGCCGGGCCGCCGGAGCGCTATGGCCTGCCCAAGCCCAACCACCGTTTCGGCGAGGCACACCCGACGGTCTCCGGTCGCATCCTCGACCGCATCCAGCACGGCACGATCACGCCGAAGCCGAACATCGACCGCTTCGACGGCGGGCGTGTGCGCTTCGTCGACGGCAGCGAGGTCGAGGCGGACGTGGTCGTCTACTGCACCGGCTACAAGATCACGTTCCCGTTCTTCGACGAGGACTTCATCTCAGCCCCGGACAACCACATCGAGTTGTACCGGCGCGTGTTCCACCCAGACATCGCGAACGTGTTCTTCATCGGGCTGCTACAGCCGCTGGGAGCGATCATGCCGCTGGCCGAGGCGCAGGCGGCGTGGGTGGGCGACTACCTCGTGGGCGACTACGCGCTCCCTGCGCAGGCCGACATGCGTGCCGACATCGAGGCCGAACAGGCGGCCATGCGCGCGCGCTACGTAGCGTCGAAGCGTCACACGATCCAGGTCGATTTCGAGGATTACCTGCACGCGCTGGCGAAGGAGCGCCGTGCGGGCGCCGCACGCGCGCGCGCAAACGGGTATATCCCACCGGCGTCATGCCGACCTTCTGCCGTCACAATCGCTTCATAGAGCGCTGCCCGATCTGCAGCAAGACGCTGCCCGGTCGCCAGACCGGCACGGCTGCGCCGGCGCGGGCCAAAGCGTCCGGGCGCGCACGCGTCAGCGGTGACGGTGGGCAGCGCCGCCGCGCCCGTGGCGAGGGCGTGCGCATTCACCGCGAGGGGCGCGCCGAGGACGATGGCTACCGCTCGGAGCTGGTGCCCGGCCTGCGGGCATCCGCGGATGCGCTGCGGCTGGTCGAGGAGATCGCGTTCTCGAGCGGGCGGCTGCTCGCGCTCGCCGCCGAGCCCCCCGGGCTCTACGGCGAGGTGCGTGCGCTCGCACGCGAGGATCTCGAGCGCGCGACATGGGCGTGCTTCCTGATCGCCTACCTGTGCCCGCTGGAGGGCGATGATCCGTTCGCGGGCATCCGACTGGCACTGGCGAGCCCGCCTGGAGAGCTCCCCGACCTCGACGACGTCCCGCTCGGCCCGCGCACATCGCACGACCCCGCGCGCGGCGCCGACACGCTGATCGCCTACCGCCAATGGGTCGCGCGCGGCGGGCAGGCGAGCGTCCCAGCGCAGTCAGCCCCCGGCGAGCACACGCAGGCGGTGGCGTTCACCGGCGACCCCGCGTGGAGCCCAGGGCGACGCTTCGAGCGCGTGTTCGAGCGGCTCGCGCTTCCTGGCTTCGCCCGCATGGGGCGCTACGAGCTGCTGGTCATGCTCGGGCGGCTCGGCCTGTATGAGCTGCTGGCGGACTCGCTGCGGCTGGGGGGTGCGCGCGGCCTGTCCGCCGAGGATCTCACCACGCTGGCTGCCAAGCGCGTGTTTGGCATCGGCGACCCGCTGCTGCTGGAGCGTCGCGCGGCGACGCTCGCACAGGCTGTCTCGGTGCCAATCGAGACGCTCGATCTCGCGCTGGCGAACTGGCACTCGGCGCAGCGGGCGACGCTGGGCTTTCCGAGCGAGACCCAGGATGACGGCGCGTTCGAGCGCGCAGGCGACGCGCTCGGACTCTGAAAAGTGCCGTCCACACGGACGCCTACAGTGCGTGGCGAAAGTTGTTCCGAGCCCCCGGGAGTCGCCGATGCCACTCTGCTTCATCGAGCCTCAGGATGCGATCCGCGTCATCGCCGAGTCCGTCGGACGCGAGGCGCGCCGCCAGTTGGTGGGCGAGGTCGTACGCGCGTGGGTTGACGACATCCCAGACCAGGAACTGTCGGTGCACTACGCCAAGGCGATCGCCGACCTCGACGAGGACGACCTGCACCTATTGGCCGCGTGGCACGCCTCGCTCGAGGTGGGCCAGCCGATCCCCAACACCGAGTTCCTCGTCGGAGTGTTCCCGAGCCTCGGCGAGAATCGGCGGGAGGCGCTCAAGATCGCCGCAGGGTTCCGCGGCGAGGAGGCGTTTCAGGCTGGCGTCGCCGAGGATCAGGCGCTGGACACCGTGCTCCCGCGCCTGTCGAGCGAGCGTGCGATCGAGCTCGCCAACGAGTGCATACAGCTGTATATGTGGGACCGCCTCGGCTGCGACAACTGAGGGGCGCAGGCGCCGGCCGGCTCGCGGCTAGACTGGCGGTATGGCTGAGATCAGTGCGGCGCCCACCGAGGACGACGTGATGGATGCGTTGTCGAACGTGATCGACCCGGAGCTCGGATTGGACTTCGTCGAGCTGGGGCTGATCTATGGGGTGGAGGTCGCCGATGGCAACGTGCGCGTGACGTTCACGTTGACCACGCCCGGCTGTCCGATCGGCCCGCAGGTCAACGAGCAGATCGAAGAGTTCGTGGGCGAACTCGACGGCGTCAAGACGGTCGAGTCGGAGATGGTCTTCTCGCCGGCGTGGTCGCCGGAGATGATGAGCGAAGACGCGAAGTTCGCGCTCGGGTACTAGACCGGCGCGGCCGCGGACTCGCGCGCGAGCGCGACGAGCGTGGCCAGTTCCGCGGCGATGTCCGCGCCGATCGACTCGATGTCGGGGAGCGCGTCGAAGTCGCCGAGCAGTCCGAAGTTCATCTGGCCGTTGTAGGACATGATCGCGATCGCCAGCGCGTGGTTTTCGGGCAGGAAGGCCACCGGGATCGCATGCAGCATCTCGCGCCCGAGCACGTACAGCGGGAACTGCGGGCCGGGCACGTTGGTGACGATCAGGTTGAACAGGCGCGTGGAGAAGTTCAGCCGCGAGGCCTGCGCGAGGATCGTCGGCGGCGCGAAGTTTTGAGCGCCCGCGATCACCTCCGCGCCGAGCGCCTGCTTTGACTCCTTCAGGCCGTCCATCGCGTTCGATACGAAGCGCAGGCGGTTCAGCGGGTCGCTGATGTAGATCGGCAGCGGCCCGCGCATCACGACGATGCGGTTGCCGCCCTCGTGGTGCTCGCCCTCGGTGCGCACCGACACGGGCACGAGCGCGCGCATCTCGACCCCCGCTGTATGTCTCCCACGGGAGATCAGGAAGGAGCGCAGCGCGCCGGCGACCACCGCCAGGATGACGTCGTTGACGGTGCCGCCGAAGGCGTTCTTGACGGTCTTGAAGTCGGCGAGCTGGCTGGTCAACCCGACGAACCGCCGGTGTGGCCCGATCGGCACGTTCAGCGGAGTTTCGGGGGCCGGGTTCAGGCCCGCCCAGACGATCTCGCCGACGCCCTCAGCCGCCTCCCGCGCCTGCGACAGCGCGCGCTCGGGGTGGGCCAGCGCATCGATCGCGCCCTCGGCCAGCGTCACCCCCGCACGCACCGCTCCCAGCAGGCCGGCGGCCACGAGATGCGCGGTCCCCGGTTCGGGATGGGGCTGCCACGGGCGCCCGGAGTAGGGGATCTGGGGAGGATCGGGCGACAGGTCGAACAGCACCGTCGCGAGGTCGACGCCGGCGATGCCGTCGATCAGGGAGTGGTGGGTCTTGGTGATCAGCGCGAAGCGGTCGTCCTCCAGGCCCTCGATCAGCCACATCTCCCACAGCGGCTTGGAGCGATCCAGCTGCTGCGAGAAGATCCGCGCCGTCAGGTCCTGCAGCTGCTCCCACTTCCCCGGAGCTGGCAGTGCCGTGTGGCGAACGTGATAGTCGAGGTTGAAGCTCGGGTCGTCGATCCACACCGGGCGCCCGCTGTCGAGCGCGGTGTATGCGAGCTTGTGCCGATAGCGGGGAACCAGGTGCAGCCGGCGCCGGATCTGTTCGAGGAACTCATCCATGCTCGGCGGCGGGCCTTCGATGATCGTCAGCCCGCCGATGTGCATGTGCGAGACGGAGCTCTCCTGGTGCAGGAACGAGGCGTCTACAGGAGTAAGCCGATCGAGGTGACGTTGACTCATTGGACTTAGCGTACCGGGGCGCCCCCTACAATGACACCTGTGTCGAACACCGTCGAGAAGCTGCTGCTGGCAGCGCCGCGCGGCTACTGCGCGGGCGTCGACCGCGCGGTGCAGACGGTGCAGCGCGCGCTCGAGATCCATGGCGCGCCCGTGTACGTGCGCAAGGAGATCGTGCACAACAAGCACGTCGTCGCCCAGCTGCGCGAGCAGGGGGCGATCTTCGTCGAGGAGCAGACCGAAGTGCCGGAGGGCGCGGTGTGCGTGTTCTCCGCGCACGGCGTCGCCCCCAGCGTGCGCGCGGGCGCCAGCGAGCGCGGCCTGCAGACGATCGACGCCACGTGTCCGCTCGTGACGAAGGTGCACCGCGAGGCCGTGCGCTTCGCCGAGGAGGGCTACACGATCGTGCTCGTCGGCCATGGCGGGCACGAGGAGGTCGAAGGGACGATGGGCGAGGCGCCGGATCAGATCGTGCTGGTCGAGAGCGAGCAGGACGTCGACGAGCTGGCGCTCGAGGACCCCGAGCGGGTCGCCTACATCACCCAGACCACGCTCGCGGTGGACGAAACGAGCGCGATCCTCCAGCGTCTACGCGAGCGTTTTCCGAGCATCGTCGGCCCCCGCACAGATGACATCTGTTATGCGACCACCAACCGCCAGGCGGCCGTCAAGCAGATGGCGGCGCGCTGCGACCTGATGCTCGTGATCGGCTCGCGTAACTCGTCCAACTCGGTGCGGCTGGTCGAGGTCGCTCGCGATTGCGGCACCGACGCCCACCTGATCGACGCCGCGCGCGAGGTGCAGGAGGCATGGCTGACGGACAGGCGCGTGGTGGGCATCTCCTCGGGCGCGAGCGCACCGGAGGAGCTCGTGAGCGAGCTGGTCGACTTCTTCCGCGCGCGTGGCGTGCGGGACATCTCCGAGTTCGACGTCGTGCGCGAGGACGTCCGCTTCATGCTTCCCAAGCAGATACGCGAGGCCGTCGCGGGGGCATCGCGCCCGGACGGCGTGGTCGGGGCCGCCTGATCTCTGCAGGTCGAGGAGCAGTGCCGCTGGCGCCCGACGGCGCGAGCAACCCGAGCGTCGGTCGCTAGCGATGCGCACGCTGATCGTCTCCGACCTGCATCTCGGCAGCACGTCCAACTCCGATCTGCTGCGCCGTGCCGAGCTGCGTGCGCCGCTGCTGGACGCCGTCGCCGAGGTCGAGCGCGTGGTGCTGCTCGGAGACGTGCTCGAGCTGCGCCACGGGCCGATGCGCGACGCGATGGCGGCGGCGCGGCCGTTCTTCGAGGATCTCGGACGGGCACTGACGGACCGTGAGCTGGTGATCGTCGCCGGCAATCACGACCACGCGCTCGTCGAACCGTGGCTCGCTCAGCGCGGCGTCGAGGAGGAACCGCCGCCGCTCGGTGTCGAGCAGCTGCTGGAGCCTGCGCAGGCGTCGCCGGCGCTCGAGCGGATCGCGAGCTGGGTCTCACCCGCGCGGATGCGCGTGGCCTATCCCGGCCTGTGGGTGCGTCCCGACGTATACGCCACCCACGGCCACTACCTCGATTGCCACCTGACGGTCCCGACGCTCGAGCGCCTGAGCGCCGGCGCCATGAGCCGACTGCTGGGCAGGCCGGCAGACACGTTCTGCTGCGTCGGCGACTACGAGGCCGTCGGGGCGCCGATGTTCGCGTGGCGGGACGCCGTGGCCAGAGACGCTCCCACGGGAGCCGCGCTCAACGGGGCCGCCACCGTCACTGCCTGGGACGCGCTCAGGGGCGCCGCCGCGCCTAACGGCCGCGATCGCCGCGCGCCCACGCGGTGGCTGCGCAGCCGCGCCATCGCCGCGGCCTTCCCACTGGCCGTGGCAGCGCTCAACCGCGCCGGCATCGGTCCGCTGCGCGCTGACATCTCGATGAGCGAGCTGCGGCGAGCGGGACTGCGCGCGATGGGCGAGGTCGCGGCACGGTTGGACCTCGGCGACGCGTACGTCGTCTTCGGTCACACCCATCGTCCGGGCCCGCTTCCCGGCGATGCAGCGGCGGAGTGGCGTGGACGCGGGGGCGCCCAGCTGGTGAATGCCGGCAGCTGGACCTACGCTCGCGTGTTCCTCGAGGCGACGCGTGGCGAGAGCCCATACTGGCCGGGCACGCACGTGCTCGTTGAGGACGAGGGCCCGCCGGTAGTGCGGCGCCTGCTGCACGATCGTGCACGCGCGCAGATAGGGTGAGTCGATATGCACACGCGTGCGGCGATCGTCACCGGCGGAGGGCGCGGCATCGGGCGTGCCATCGCGCTCGCGCTGGCACGCGACGGTCGTTCGGTGGCGGTCGCGGATCTGCTCGGCGATCAAGCCCGCGCCGTGGCGGCGGAGATCGTCGAGGATGGAGGCAGCGCCATCGCCGTGGAGCTCGACGTGACCGAGCCCGCGTCCGTGCAGAGCGGCATCGACATGGCCGAGGGTGCGCTTGGCCCGCTCGAGATCCTGGTCAACAACGCGGGCTGGGATGAGCTGCGGCCGTTCCTCGACACCGATGAGCAGTTCTGGGAGCGCGTGCTCGACGTCAACTTCAAGGGCGCGCTGCGGATGACGCACGCGCTGCTGCCCGGGATGCTCGAGCGCCGGTTTGGCCGGATCGTTTCGATCGGCTCTGACGCGGGACGTGTTGGGTCCTCCCTGGAGTCGGTCTACTCGGGCGCCAAGGGTGGCGTGATCGCGTTCACCAAGACGATCGCGCGAGAGGCAGCACGCGCAGGCGTCACGGCCAACACGGTCTGTCCCGGCCCGACAGACACGCCGATGCTCGCGGCGATTCTCGCCGCCCACGAGGATGCCGAGCGCGTGATCGGGGCGATGACGCGCGCCGTGCCTATGCGCCGTCTGGCCCAGCCGCAGGAGATTGCCGCGGCGGTTGCGTTCTTCGCCTCCGAGCAGGCCGCCTACATCACCGGCCAGACACTGTCGGTGAGCGGCGGGCTGACGATGGCATAGGGCGCTGGGCGGGCGCGAGACGAAGCACGGCGTCGGGCGCGAGCGCTCGGCGCTCTGTCCGATGCCGCTGGCAGCCTTCGTCGGATGGAGGACGTTGCCTACGAGGTTCAGGACGGGCTCGCTTGGATCACGATCGACCGCGAGGCGCGGCTGAACGCTTTCCGGGCGCGTACCGTCGATGAGCTGATCAGCTGCCTGAAGCGCGCGTGGGCGGACTCGCAGGTCGGTGTGGTGGCGCTGACGGGCGCCGGCGAGCGGGCGTTCTGCGTCGGCGGCGACCAGAAGCAGCGCGCGGAGAGCGGCGACTACGGCCCGTCGGAGAGCGGCCTGTTCGAGGTCGAGACGCTACACCGGACGATCCGCGAGATACCCAAGCCGGTCATCGCCGCCGTCAACGGCTACGCGATCGGCGGCGGCCATGTCCTGCACCTGCTGTGTGACCTCTCAATCGCGGCCGACCATGCCGAGTTTGGCCAGACCGGGCCGCGCGTCGGCTCCTTCGACGCCGGCTTCGGCACCGGCTACCTGGCGCGCGTCGTCGGCGAGAAGCGCGCGCGAGAGATCTGGTTCCTCTGTCGCCGCTACGACGCCGCCGCGGCCGAGCGGTGGGGGCTGGTCAATCGTGTCGTGCCGATCTCGGAGCTGCGTGTCGAGGTGCGCCGCTACGCCGATGAGATCCTCGCCCTATCTCCCACCGCGTTGCGCTTCCTGAAGGCATCGTTCAACGCAGAGACAGAGCATCTCGCCGGCGTGGGGCAGCTTGCGTTCAGCGGCCTGCACGAGTTCAGCGACTCCGAAGAGGCGCAGGAGGGCGTGCGCGCGTTTGCCGAGAAGCGCGCCCCGGACTTCTCGCGCTTTCGTGCCCATATCTAGGTGGGTCCAGCCGGCGCGAGTCGGCTGCGCGCCTGAACCGCAACCGGCGACCTGCCGGCTGGGGGTCAGAGCAGTCCCGGCGTGAAGCACGTGGCCAGGCATCTGACGCCCGGCCCGATCTGCAGGTCCAGCACGCCCACCGTATGGCGCTCGTGCTCCAGCAGCGGATACGCGCCGTGGTGTGAGACCGTGAGCTCTCGCTCGCCGGGCGTGTCACCGCCGTTCACCGTTACGGTTCCCGTGCCTTCGAGCACCGCCCACACCCCGCCGGCTTCGTAGGGCCCCGAGTACGCACCCTCCTGGTCCTGCGTCTGCGGTGCGAGCTCCGCTTCCGGGGCGTCCTCCGCGCGCAGTGGCGCGAGTGGCTCCTGTTGCACATCCAGCAGCTCTTGGATCGCGAGCTCGGTTTCCGCGTAAGCCCCCTCGCCGAAGTGATACTCGAACAGGCGCGCGCGGCCGTCGAACAGGTAGCGCGCCGGCCAGCCCTCGTTCTCGTAGTCCTGCCATACCTCCAGCTCGCTGTCGATCAGCACCGGATACGCGATGCCCAGACGCTCGACCGCGTCTCGCACCGCCTGCTCGGGACGCGACGCCTCGAAGCCGGGGCAGTGCACGCCGATCACCCGCAGGCCCTCAGCGGCGTAGCGGTCGTGCCACGCCTGCATGTATGGAAGCGTGCGCAGCGAGCTCGGCCGGCAGAAGTCCCAGAACTCCACCAGCATCGGCCTGCCTTGCTGGATGATCGACTTCGGCCCGCCGTTCACCCACGGCAGCTTCGTCGGGAACAGCGGCGCGACGATGTTGTCTACGGGCGCACGCATTCTCTGTTCCGTCGTGCCCCTGAGGGGCGGGAGTCGCAAGTCTGACAAGGACGCAGGGAGCGTGGCGTGCTCTGCACGCGAGCGACCGGACGCAGTCAGACGCCGCGAATCGCGTCCCTCAGCCTATTGAGCCGACCATCTCCAGCTGGATCAGGCGGTTGAGCTCGACCGCGTACTCCATCGGCAGCTCCTTGGTGACGGGCTCGATGAAGCCGTTGACGATCATCGCCGCCGCCTCGTCCTCGGTGAACCCGCGCGAGCCCATGTAGAACAGCTGGTCGTCGGAGATGCGCCCGACCGTCGCCTCGTGCGCGACCGTCACGTGCGGGTTCTGGATCTGGATGTCGGGCCAGGTGTCGGATTTCGATTCGCCGTCCATCATCAGCCCGTCGCACTGCACGCGCGCTTTCGAGCCGGCCGAGTTGTGGCCCATCTTGACCAGGCCGCGGTAGCCCATGATGCCGCCGTCCTTGGAGATCGACTTGGCGAGGATGTTCGATGTCGTGTTCGGCGCCAGGTGCACGACCTTCGCGCCGGTGTCCTTGTGCACGCCTTTGCCCGCCACGCCCACGTTCAGGTGGTCGGCGCGCGCGCCCTCGCCCATCAGGAACGAGCCCGGGTACAGCATCACGTACTTGGCGCCCATCGAGCCGCCCACCCACTCGACCGTGCCCTCGGCCTCGACGACCGCACGCTTGGTGTTGAGGTTGTACACGTCCTTCGACCAGTTCTGCACGGTCGTGTAGCGCGCCTTGGCGCCCTCGTGCACGAAGATCTCGACGACCGCCGAGTGCATCGAGTTGACGCTGTAGGTCTGCGCCGTGCAGCCCTCGATGTAGTTCACCTCCGAGCCCTCGTCGGCGATGATCAGCGTGTGCTCGAAGGTGCCCTCGCCGGCGCCCTCCATGCGGAAGTAGGACTGCAGCGGCAGGTCGCACTTGACGCCCTTGGGGATGTAGCAGAACGCCCCGCCCGACCAGACCGCGCCGTGCAGCGCCGAGAACTTGTTGTCCTGCGCCGGCACGCACTTGGTCATGAAGTACTTCTGCACGAGCTCCGGGTACTCGGTGATCGCCGTGTCCATCGAGCAGAACAGGATCCCCTGCTTGGCGTACTCCTCCTTCAGCCCCTCGTACACGGGCTCCTGACGCCACACGCCGACCACGCCGGCCAGGTGCTCGCGCTCGGCCTGCGGGATGCCGAGGTCCTCGTAGGTCTGCTTCATGTCCGCCGGCACGTCGTCCCAGCTGTTGAAGCGCCCCGCCGTCGGCGGCGAGTACAGGACCAGGTCGTCGAGGTTCAGGCCGCTCAGGTCCGGTCCCCATGTCGGGATCGGCTTGCGTTCGAAGATCTCCAGCGACTTCAGCCGTTTCTCGGCCATCCAGTCGGGCTCGCCCTTGATCTTCGACAGCTCGGTCACGACCTCGCGCGAGATGCCCTGGCGGGCACGCAGCTGACCCTGCTCGTCCTCGACTATCGGGCTGGGCTTGTCGATCTTCGTGCGGTCAATCGTGGCCATGGGGCTCCTCGCTGGCGGTCGGCTCGGGAATCCTGTGCTCCGGAGTAGGAATTGTATCGAGCCTGGCAGGCCTCACTCCTCGCCGGACACGTCGCAGGTCACCGAGCCGCGCAGCAGCTCGTCGAGAGTGCGCCCGCTGAGCACCGACGCGGGCCGCTCGGCCACGACATCGGAGCCCGGCCGCGCATCGTCATCGCGGCGCTTGAGCAGCAGCCACTGCGCCTTCGGCCCCGGACGCGTGCGCTGCAGCGCAAAGCCTCCACGGAGCTTCTCGCCGTGCAGGACGAACACCGCGTGCCCGCGCTCGAGCGCCTCCGGCCACGCGACTCTGCCGCCCTGCTCATAGCGGCCGCGGTCCCACACCACCACGCCGCCGCCGTTGGTCCTGCCCTCGAACGCGTTGTGCGCGATCTCGTGGTCCTCGACCTCGACCGCCAGGCGCTTGACCGACGGGTCGAGCGACGGGCCCTTCGGCACCGCCCACGAGCGCATCACCCCGTCGACCTCCAGGCGCAGGTCGAAGTGGCGCGTGCTCGCCGCGTGCTGCTGCACCACGAACGCCCCCGCGCTCACGCCGCGGATCGCGAACTGCTCGTGGCCCTCGAGCCGCACGTCCTGCACCGTCACCTCGACGACCGCCGCGCCCGGCGGACCATCGCGCAGGAAGGACGCCAGCGCCTCGATCGCGTCGCGCGGCCCCTCCGCGTGTACCGCCACGGCGCCGTCGTCGGTATTGCGCACCCAGCCCATCACGCCCAGCTCGCGCGCGCGCCGGCGAGTCGCATCGCGGAAGCCGACGCCCTGGACCTTCCCGGCGACCGCCGCCCGGATCGCGCGCGAGCCTGAAGGGCTTGAGGAGCTCACCTCTCGATGATCTCAGCGCTGCTTGACAAGCGCCTTCCCCCGTGGATAATGGCGTTGGAAAATACTGATGAGGCGAATGATGGTCGCAGCGCGGCGTTCGCGATCATCTGAGCTGCGAGCGGGGGGTGCCAGATGAGTCATGAGTTCAAGGTCGTTCTGGACGGGATCGATCTCGAGGACGACCAGGTGAAGCAGCTCGATACGGCCGTGCAGCAGGCCGTGCTGCAGTCCCTGGCCACGCTGGACGTGCCGTGCGGCCTTGGCGTCGAATTTCCCTGCAAAACTGGTATTCACGGCATCATCATCCGTCACGACCCGTTCACGCATGGCCCCGGCGAGGCGGGCGGTCCTTCGGAGCTCGGGGACGCGGGCAGTCCGCCGAGTCGCGGCGACGAGCGCTGAGGACCCGGACATGCCAGGCGCGGCCGAGCCGGATGGCGGCGCCGCGGACAGCCGCCGCCCGCCGCAGCGCAGCTGTCCAAGCGGGCGCTCCATCCACGGAGCCTCGCTCATCGGCATCGTCGGTCCTGACGCGAGGCTCGGGTATCTGAACGAGGCGATACCGCTCGACGACCTCTTCCTCGAGAAGGTCCGGGGGCGTGCACCGATGCAGCGGTTCCGCTTCTCCGAGCCATGCGTCGAAGCGGGTTGCGCGCAATGGACGGGCTCCCGCTGCGGCCTGATCGATGAAGTCCTCGACAGCGCCAAGCACGTGCCCGAGGCCGGCGTGGCTCGTCTTCCGCGCTGCCCGATCCGCAGATCGTGCCGCTGGTTTCACCAGGTCGGTCGCGACGCCTGCCTGGTGTGCCCGTTCATCGTCCGCGGTGGAGACGAGCACGAGGACGAGTGGGCGCTCGTGGCGCCGGGCATCGACGCGGCCACATAGCGCGCCCGGTCGCTGCTCAGGCGGCCCCGCTCACGCCGGCGCGCTCAGGCCGGCCAGTCGTGGTCGCCCGTCACCGCGCCACGCACGACCTTCAGATTCAGCAGCGCGCACTTGCGCCGCGTCGCCGACACGGGGATGCCGAGCAGGTCGATCATCCAGTCCGCGTCGAGCTTGCCGACCTCCTCCAGCGTCATGCCCTTCAGCTCCTCTGAGGCGATCGACGCCGACGCCTGCGAGATCGCGCAGCCGTGACCCTGGAAGCGGATGTCCTCGATGCGGTCGTCGACGACGCGGATCTGCACACCCAGCTCGTCGCCGCACAGCGGGTTGTGCTCGAGCGCCTCCAGATCGTGCGGCTCGAGCTCACCGAAGTTGCGCGGCTGCTTGTAGTGGTCGAGGATGTAGTCGCGGTACAGGTCGTCCATGTCGCGGTCACCTACTCCGCAGCCGGTGTATAGCCATAGTTATACGCTCTTGCTTGGCGGAGTGCACGTGTCATCCGCCCAGCCCGAACACCTCGCGCCCGGCCGTCAGCGCGTCGATCAACGCGTCGATGTCCGAGCGGTCGTTGTAGACGCCCACGCTCGCGCGCGCCGTCGCGCTCACGCCCAGGCAGCGCATCAGCGGCTGCGCGCAGTGATGGCCCGCGCGGATGCACACGCCGCCGCGGTCCACCAGCTCGGCCACGTCGTGCGGGTGGATGCCCTCCAGCGTGAACGACGCCAGGCCGCCCCGGCGCTCGGCCTTGGGGGGGCCCACGACGCGCAGGCCCGGCACCTCCGCCAGGCGCTCGAGCATGTACGCCGTCAGCGCCCGCTCGTGCGCGCGCACGCGCTCCATCCCCAGCTGCTGCAGGTACTCGACCGCCGCGCCCAGGCCGACCGCCTCCGCGATCGGCGGCGTGCCCGCCTCGAACTTGTACGGCAGCTCGTTCCACGTCGTCTGCTGGAGGTCGACCGACGCGATCATGTCGCCGCCCGTCAGGAACGGCTGCATCTGCTCGAGCATCTCGGCGCGGCCGTGCAGAACGCCGATGCCCGTCGGCCCGAGCGCCTTGTGGCCCGTCCACGCGTAGAAGTCCGCGCCCAGCGCCTCCACGTCGACCGGCATCTGCGGGACCGCCTGCGCGCCGTCCACCAGTGTCACCGCGCCAGCCGCGCGCGCCCGCGCCGTCATCTCCGCGACCGGGTTGATCGTGCCGAGCACGTTCGACACGTGCGCGAACGCCAGCAGGCGCACGTTGCCCAGCGACAGCTCCCCGTCCAGCTGCTCCAGCGACAGCTCGCCGTGCTCGTCCACATCCAGGTAGCGCAGCGTCGCGCCGCGCTCGCGGCACAGCACCTGCCACGGCACGAGGTTCGCGTGGTGCTCCATCTGCGTGATCAGCACCGCGTCGCCCGGGCCCACGTGCGCCCGCCCCCACGAGTACGCCACGAGGTTGATCGCCTCGGTCGCGTTCTTCGTGAAGATCGTCGTCTTCGGCTGCCCGCCCACGAACGCCGCCACGCGACGGCGCGCGACGTCGTACGCCGCGTCCGCCTCCTGCGCCAGCGCGTACACGCCGCGGTGCACGTTCGCGTTGTGGTTGCGCAGGTGGTCCGCCAGCGCGTCGATCACCACCTGCGGCTTCTGCGAGCTCGCGCCCGAGTCCAGATAGATCAGCGGCCGCCCGCCGAAGGTGCGGGAGAAGATCGGGAAGTCACTGCGAACGCCCGCCAGAACCCCGGAGGGGTTCTCTATAAAAAGGTCGCTCTCAGCGACTGATGGCATACGCCTCGATGTCCTCGCGCGCCGCCGCCAGCTTCTCCTGGACCCTGTCGCGCACGAGCTGTTCCAGCGCCTCGTCCGCCAGCTCCGCCACGAGCGGCTCGAAGAAGCCCTCCACGATCACCCGCACCGCCGCCGGGCGGTCCAGGCCGCGCGTCTGCATGTAGAAGATCGCCGTCTCGTCCAGCTCGCCCACGGTGCCGCCGTGCGACGCCGACACGTCGTCCGCCGACACCAGCACCGACGGGATCGCGTCGACGCGCGCCTTCGGCGAGAGCATCATCGTGTGGATCTGCAGGTACGTGTGCGTCTGCTGCGCGCCCGGGTCGATCTGGATCAGGCCCTCGAAGCTCGCGCGGCTCTCGCCCGTCGCCGTGCCGCGCCAGTGCACGTCACCGCCCGACGGTCCCGTCTCGTGCAAATCCACCGCGAACACGTCCAGGTGCTCGTGCTCCTCCGCGAAGAACAGGCCGCGAAACGCCAGGTCGCCGCCCTTCTCCATCACCGCCAGCTCCAGGTGCTGGCGCACCAGGTGGCCGCCCAGCAGCGCCGGCAGCCAGTGGCAGTAAGCGTCGCGCCCGACGCCCACGAAGCGCGTCGACACGTCGTACACCTCGCCCGGGCGGGCGGGTCCCCAATCTTGGAACTGCGCCAGGCGGCAGCGCGCGCCGTCCTGCAGATACAGCTCGAACGCGCCCGCGTGCAGGGCCTGGCCGCCGTCCGGGAAGCTCTCCGCCAGGTCGTACTCGTGCACGCGGAAGTCGCTCGTGGGGGCTCCCACTACAAGCGTGCGCCCGTACTGCGCCACGCCCGGCCGGTCGATCGCGTACACGATCTCAAACGGCTCCTCCACGACCACGCCCTGCGGCACGTGCAGGAACGCGCCGCCCGTCCAGAACGCCGCGTTCGCCGCCTCCAGCTTGTGGCGGTCGATCGGCAGGCGCTTGCAATACCACTCCGACACCAGCTCGCCATGCTGCTCGAACGCCTGCTCCAGCGAGCACAGGATCACGCCGCGCTCCGCCAGCGCCTCGTTCAGCTCCACCTGCACCACCGCGCCCGCGCTCTGCACGATCCGACCCGCGCGCGGGCGGTCGGGGAGCGTGCGGCTCACGACCTCCGGCACGCCGTGCTCCTGCACGCTCGTCTCCAGCGCGTCGAGGTCGAGGCTCTGCAGGCTCGTCGACCAGAAGCCCGAGCGCCGCCACACCGGCAGCTCCGAGTCCTCGTAGGCCTTCAGCGCAGCCTCGCGCAGCTGCCCGAGGCTGCGTCCGTCGCCCGCGCCAGCTCCCGCCAGCGCGTGGTACAGGCTCGCCTCGCGGTGGCGGCCCGCCTTGACCTGCACGGGCGTCGCGCCGTTCGTCCTCGCGCCGTCCGCGCTTGCGCCGTTCGGGGCCGCGCTCATGCCGCCAGCTCCGGCTGTCCGCCGAACTCCTGGCGGATCTGGTCATAGCCCTCGCGCTCGAGGCGTTCGACCAGCTCCACGCCGCCCTCCAGCACGATCTTGCCGTCCATCAGGATGTGCACGAACTCGGGCTTCACGTAATGCAGGATGCGCTGGTAGTGGGTGATGATCAGCGCGCCCAGCCCCTGCTCGTCGTGCAGGCGCTGCACGCCCTCCGCGACCGTGCGCAGCGCGTCGATGTCAAGGCCCGAGTCGGTCTCGTCGAGGATCGCGATGTCGGGAGCGAGCATCGCCATCTGCAGGATCTCCGCGCGCTTCTTCTCGCCGCCCGAGAAGCCGTCGTTGAGGTGGCGCGAGGTGAACGCCTTGTCCACGTCCAGCAGCTCGATCGCGTGCTGCAGCTGCGTGCGGAACTCCTTCACCTGGATCGGCTCATCGCGCTTGGCGTTGATCGCCATTCGCAGGAAGTTCGCCACCGACACGCCCGGGATCGACACCGGGTACTGGAACGCCAGGAACAGGCCCGCCTTCGCGCGCTCGTGCGGCTCGGCCTCGGTGATGTCCTCGCCCTTGAACACGATCGAGCCCTGCGTGATCTCATACGCGGGGTGGCCGAGCAGCGTGTTCGCCAGCGTCGACTTGCCCGAGCCGTTGGGGCCCATCAGCGCGTGTATCTCGCCGCGGTTGATCTCCAGGTCGACGCCGCGCAGGATCTCGCGCTCGTCGGTGCGTACGTGCAGGTCTTTGATCTCTAGGTCGGCCATGTCTTGTGGTCAGGCTCCGGTCGTCAGGGGTTGGATTTGCAGGGGTGGGAGGGTCGCCGCCGCGGGCATCGCCGGCGCCAGCAGGTCCGCGAGCGTCGTCTCCCGCAGCGTGTTCACGATCGAGAAGCGCACGCGCGTCCACAGCAGCTTCGTCGGGCACGTGTGGTCCGGACTGGACTCGCGCGAGCACACGATCGAGCCGTCCGCCGCCTGCGAGATGCACTCGATCGGCGCGATCGAGCCCTCCAGCGCCTCCACGACCTCCGCCATCGTGATCTCGCTCGACGGGCGCGCGAGCATGTAGCCGCCGCGCGAGCCGCGCCGCGAGTCCACCAGCCCGGCCTTGCGCAGGCGCGCGACCAGGTGCTCCAGGTACGCCAGCGGCAGGCCGTCGTGCGCGGCGATCTCCGCCAGCGGTATCGGCTCTCCGCCGGCGCGTCGCGCCAGCTCGACCATCACGCGTACGCCGTACTCGGCCTTGGTTGAGAACATCATCGCAAGATTTCCTACCTCGCAGCTAGGGTATCAGGGGTGGGTGGGATCTCCAGGGTGGGTGGGATCTCAATCCAGCTTGCGGACGTCGTGGCTGAGCGCTTCCGGCGTCAGCTCTTCGGACTCGAACAGCACACGCTTGCGACCGGCGCGGTCGAGCAGCAGCACCGGCGCGTACTCGTCGAACACCGCCGTGCCGTCGCTCGCCGGCTTGATCCCGTACGCGCGCCACACCGAGCGCAGCTGCGACAGCGAGCCCGTCAGGTACTGCACGCGCGCGCTCAGCGACACCTGCGAGAGGAAGCTGCGCACGTGCGCCGGGGAGTCGGCCGCGGGGTCGGCGCTCACGATCAGCACGGCCGGCGGGCGCGCGCCTTCGGCCTGCAGTTCGTCGAGCGCGCCGCGGATCTGCTCGGCGATCACGATGCACGTGTCGCCGCACGTCGAGTAAAGAAACGTCAGCGCGACGACCTGGCCGCGGTACTGGCCGAGCGACACGCGGCGGCCGTACTGGTCGGTCAGCGTGAACTCCGGAGTGGGGCGGCCGACCGGGAACGAGGCCCCATCGAAGCCCGTTTCCGGGCCCGCCGAGACCGAGGAGGAGGCGCCCGCCGAGGAGCTGTGCCGGCCCGAGCCCGGCGCGATCACGATCACCGCCGCGGCCACCACGACCACAGCGACGGCCGCGAGCGCGATTGCGAGGTTGCGTGAGCGGCGGGGCATGCCGGTGAGGGTAGGGGAGGGCGGCGGACGGCGGACGAACACGGACGAGGCGACCGGTCCGCGACGTAGCCTACGGCGATGCCAACAAGCAGACGGTTTCCGGCGGCTACTGCGCGGGTACTGATCGGCGCGCTTGTGCTCGCGCTGTCAGCGGCGATGCTGCTCGCCCCCGGCGCCTTTGGCGAAGGCACCGGCACGTCCCCCTCGAGCGCGCCGCCGCCGCCCGCCAACGACACGATCGCCGCCGCGCAGGTGATTCACAGCCTGCCCGCTTCGCTCAACGGCACGACCGTCGGCGCCACCATCGAACCGGGTGAACCCGAAGCCGGCTGCGGCGGGACCACGACCAACTCCGTCTGGTACAGCCTGCGCCTGCCGGCCGCCCAGCGAGTCGGCCTCGACCTGGCCGCCGCGGGCACGCTCGACGCGACGATCAGCGTCTACCACGCCGTGCGCTCGCAGCTCACCTCGGTCGGCTGTCAACAGACCGAATCGCAGGGCAAGGCGTCGTTCTCGTTCAAGGCCGCCAAGAACGGCCTGTACGAGATCAGGGTCGCGGCCCTCGCGAACTCGACGCTCGCGGCCTTCACGCTCGAAGTCTTCCTGCCGACCCCAGCCGTGCAGCCGCCCGGGCCGCCGCTGCCGTCCAGCGGCGTCAGCGGCCAGGTCGATCGAATCCAGAACATCAACGCCGCTTACTCGCTGACGTTGCACTCGGGGGTCAGCTACCTGATCAGCCTCGCCAACGAGACCGAAGGCGCGTGCGTCAGCGGCGCGCTGTTCGCGCCGGGCACCAGCTCGTTCGGCAACGAAGAAGAAGAAGGAGGCTCGACCTCCTCGCTGCTGCGGATCGAATGCGGCGGCTACCGGCTGTTCACCCCCGGCCCGGGCAAGGGCGGGCGCTACAGCTTCGAGATCACGCCCCGGCTGTCGCACAGGGGCATCCAGCGCTTCCATCTGCAGGTCGCCCCCGCCGGTCCCGACGAGACCGCTCCCGGGCAGACGCTCGGCAACTACGCGCACGCGCACGGGTATCTCAGCGGGCGCAGCGTGCAGGTGCTGCGCCTGTATCGCATGGAAGTCACCAGCCACTCCAACCTGACGCTCAAGCTCAGCGCGCCCAGCTCCGCCGAATTCAAGCTGCAGCTGCGCAGCCAGAACGGCAACGTGATCGAATGCGACTGCGAAGGCAGCGGCTCGCAGACGCTCACGCATCAGCTGCAGCCCGGCACGTACTACGCCGTCGTCGCGGTGCGCAACGGCAGCTCCGGCGGCTTCACGCTCGAGCGCGAGTCGCGCACGATCACCAGCACGAGCATCTCGTTCACCAGCCGCAAGGCCGCAGCCGGCGAAGCGCTCGCGATCGACGTCAAGGTCGCCCCCGCCGAGTCCGGGCCGGCCAGCGTCGAGATCGAACGCTTCGATCCCGTCTTCGGCTGGCAGTTCTATCGTGAGGTCCACGCGTTCGTCAGCGGCGGGCTGGCGAGCGTCCCGTTCACGCCGCCCGCCGTCGGCATGTGGCGCGCGAAGGCCACCTACGAAGGCTCGAGCACCGCCAGCCCCAGCGCCGTCGGCGCCACCTACCTGCTCGTCTCCTGACGCGCGGGTGGTTTGCGTGTCGTGCGGCTGAGGCCGAGGCTTCGGCGGTTTGTGTGCGATTGCAAGATCTGTATAACCATGGTGTGACAGGGTTCGCGGGATGAGTATGCCCTGGGCAGCCCGCCCATCAGGTCGCCGGCAAGCACGCCAAGTGTCGCTACACTTTATGAAGTCCCTGAATCCCGACCCTGGTTTAGGAGTTTTCAGAATGAGCCCGTCAGGCGCGGAGCTTCTCCGCCAAGTCAAGAGCCAGATACAAGAGGTCGACCCCTCCGAGGTCAACGAGCTGATCAGTGAGGGCGTGACGATCGTCGACGTGCGCGGCAGCGAAGAGTTCGCCACGGGCCATCTCCCCGGCGCCAAGAGCATCCCGCGCGGCCATCTCGAGCAGCGCATCGAGAGCGCCGCGCCCGACCGCACCGCCGAGCTGATCCTCTACTGCCAGTCCGGCAACCGCTCCGCCTACGCGGCGCGCACGCTGCAGGAGGACCTCGGCTACGAGCACGTGCGCTCGATGACCGGCGGGATCACGCTGTGGAAGGACCGCGGCTATGAGGTCGAGGTCCCACGCTCGCTCAGCCCCGAACAGCGTGAGCGCTACTCGCGCCACCTGCTGATCCCCGAGATCGGCGCCGAGGGCCAGCAGCGGCTGCTCGACGCGAAGGTGCTGCTGCTCGGCGCCGGCGGGCTCGGCTCGCCGACGGCGCTGTACCTGGCGGCAGCCGGCGTGGGCACGCTGGGGATCGTCGACGACGACGAGGTCGACCTGTCCAACCTGCAGCGCCAGGTGATCCACTCCACGCAGCGGATCGGCATCCCCAAGGTGGACTCCGCCGAGGAGTCGATCCACGCGCTCAACCCGGACGTCAACGTCGTCAAGTACCAGACGCGCATCGACGCGTCGAACATCATGGAGATCATCGACGGCTACGACGTGATCGTCGACGGCGTCGACAACTTCCCCACGCGCTACCTGCTCAACGACGCCAGCGTGCGCCTGCGGATCCCTGTGGTCTCGGCGTCGATCCTCGGCTTCGACGGGCAGCTGTCGGTGTTCAAGCCCTACGACGGCCCTTGCTACCGCTGCCTGTTCCGCGAGCCGCCGCCAGCCGAGCTCGCGCCCTCGTGCGGCGCCAACGGCGTGCTCGGCGTGCTGCCCGGCACGATGGGGCTGCTGCAGGCGACCGAGGTCGTCAAGCTGATCCTCGACATCGGCGAGCCCGCGATCGGGCGCCTGCTGCTGTACGACGCGCTCGGGGCGACGCTGACCGAGGTCAAAGTCCACCGCGACCCCGAGTGCCCGATCTGCTCGCGCGACCCCGATGAGATCGCCGACGAGGAGATGGGCGTGTTCCCGGATTACGAGGCATTCTGCGCCGCAGCCGGGTAGGCTGCCGCGCGGACGGACCACACGACCATGGCCACGATCAAGATACCCCCGGTTCTGCGCGCGTCTGTAGGCGGCGAGAAGGAGGTCGGCGCGTCCGGCGAGAACGTCGGCGCCGTGCTTCGCGACCTCGCCAGCAACCATCCCGCGACCCAGGATCAGCTGTTCTCCGCCGAGGGCGAGCTCAATCGCTACGTGAACGTGTATCTCAACGACGAGGACGTGCGCGTGCTCGACGGGCTGGACACCGTTGTAGGCGACGCTGACACGCTGGTGATCCTGCCGGCGATGGCCGGCGGGCGCTTCTAGTCTCGCTGACGCGCACCCGCTGCACCGCGCGTTTCGGGCCGCCCGTCGTCGTGGCGTGGCCTCGCCGGGCGCGCTCTTGTTTCCTCGACGGCGTGGCCTTTGTGTCGAGGTTCGGCGCAGAGCCCTAACTGTTCGCCTGTTGGCGAACGATTGGGCGTCACATGAGAGCCGACACTGTTTTCTTGCGCGCTCCCAGAGCAACAATCCGGCGAGCCGGCGTTGCTGTGTGCATGGCCGCGCTCGCGATCTGTGCGCTCGCAGGGCCGGCGTGGGCCAAATCGTCGCCGCCGAA
The DNA here is from genome assembly GCA_049513255.1 of Solirubrobacteraceae bacterium. GTDB lineage: Bacteria > Actinomycetota > Thermoleophilia > Solirubrobacterales > Solirubrobacteraceae > Palsa-744. Next base: position 110,831 of record JBEKWH010000002.1, on the reverse strand, counting down.
GTACTCGCTGTCGATCGTCGAGGGCGAGACCACGCAGCCGGAAGACAGCGTCGTCTCGACCAGCGGTCACGTCGAACACGCCAACGGGTCGGTTCGGGTGTCGATCATCCGCAACGGCACCACCGTGTTCCAGAGTTCCGGAAATGGAGGCGCCTGGATGTCGCAGGTACCCCAGGTCGGGGATGTCGTGACGCTCGAATCACCGGCCGGCACGACGGTCGGATCGGTTGTCTACGACGGCCTGCCGTCGATCGAAGCGACCGTGTGCGCGGGCTCGGCCAACTTCTCAGGCCAGCGCTCCGCGGGCGAGACGGTTGAAGGCGGCTACTTCACAGAGGTGGCTCACACCACGCCCTATCGCACGGAATTCGAACGCGTCGGCGGTGGCCAGGCGCAGATCACGCTGCTGTCCGGCTCGACGTTCGGTGGCAGCTTCCTGGCGCCGCTGAGCTTGGGCCAGACGGTGTACGCGAACGAGTCGCTCGAAACACCGCTCGCAGGCGGTGCCGTCTTCACGTACTCGAGCGAAAACATTCGGCCCGTGGGCGCATGCCCGCTGCCCCTGGCGCCGCCCCCGCCACCGCCTCCGCCTCCGGCGCTGCAGGGCTCGATCTTCAAGCTGCTGCACACGACGATCAAGTCCGTCCTGAAGGTCGGCCTGCGCGACCAGGTCACGATCAACCTGCCGGGCACGGTCACACAGGATCTGTACCTCGAGGGCGGCACGCTGCCGGCGTATGCGGCCAGCAACAAGAGCAAGGGCAGGCATCACAAGAAGCCGCCCCCGGCGCTGCTGCTGGCGCGGGGCTCTGCGAGCGCCAGCAGCCCGGGCACCGTGACCGTCCTGCTCAAGCTCACTTCGAAGGGGCGTCGCGAGCTCAAGTCGGCGGGCAACCTGAAGGTCGTGCTGCTCACCACGCTGCACAGCAACTCCGGCGCCACGCTGAACCTGGAACGTCGCGCGGTCTCGCTTCATCGCTAGGGCGCTGCCGATGGTCAGGCACGCGCTCGGGATCGCGCTGAGTGCGGTCGTGTGGCTGCAGCCACCGCCGGTCCTGCCGCTGCCGTCTCGCAGCGGCCCCGAAGGACCGCCGCGCCCGTATGGCTTCCAGCCGCCGCCGGGCTCGCCGGCGGCGCACACCGCCGCCAGTTTGGCGCGCGCGCAGGACCGGGCGCTGCTGAACGGGCCATTTCCGCAGGCCGGGCTCACGCGCGGCGTCTCCGAAGGCGCGCTGTTCCTGGACGAAGAAGCAGGCGTTCGCGAACTGGCGATGACGCGCGTCCGCGACGCGGGGGCGAGCGTCGTGCGCATCCCGGTCGACTGGCGCTCCACCGTGGTCGAAGCTCCGCCCTCGAGCTTCGACGCGGCCGATCCCGCCAGCCCGGAGTACCGGTTCGCGCCGATCGACGCCGCCGTGCTGAGTGCGGTGTCCGCCGGCCTGACGCCACTGCTGGTCGTCTCGCACGCGCCCGCATTCGCCGAAGCCGCCCCGCGCTGGCCATACGCGTACCCGGGCAGCTGGGCTCCCAGCCCGGCCGCGCTCGAGGAATTCGCCGTTGCGCTCGCGCGCCGCTACGACGGGTCGTTTCCCGATCCGCAGGCCCCCGGAGGCGTGCTGCCGCGGGTGCGACTGTTCCAAGCCTGGAACGAGCCAAACCTCACGCGCTACCTGGAGCCCCAATGGGTCGTCGAGGAAGGTCACTGGAGCCCCTTCTCGCCGCTGCTCTACCGCGAGATGCTCGACGGCTTCTACAGCGGCGTGAAGTCCGTCGCGCCCAGCGACGTGGTCGTCGCCGCAGGCGTCGCGCCCAACGGCGACCGCGAAGGCGTGGGGCGCATGCAGCCGGTGCGCTTCCTGCGGGAACTGCTGTGCCTGGGTGGCAGCCCCGGTGGTGGCACCGGGAGGCCTCGCGCGGGGAGGACTCGCGCCAGGCGTTCTCGCGTGAGCTGCGCTGCCCAGGCATATTTCGACGTGCTCGACTTCCACCCACTTTCCGTCGGCGACCCCGATCTGCCGGCCACGTCCTCGCTCGACGTTTCGATCGCAGACGCCGCCAAGGTCACCGACCTGCTGCGGCAGGCAGAGCAGTTGCGCACGGTCCTTCCCGAAGGCGCCAAGCCCGTTTGGGTGACGGAGCTCAACTGGGAAAGCGCGCCGCAGTCGCCGCAGGGCGTGCCCGCGAACCTGCAGGCGCAGGTGATCTCGCGCGCGCTGCACCGTCTGTGGGTCGCCGGCGTGAGCCTCGTGGCATGGCAGTTCCTGGTCGATCCCTACCCGGGCGTGCGCGCCGCCACGCCGACGGGCGCCACCGTCGAATACCAGCGACCCGCCGGGCTCTACAGCGCCGGCGTCGGCGGCGCCCTGGCGAGCGCGGAGCCCAAGCCGTTCCTACGGGGTTTCAGCTTCCCGTTCGATCCCCTGCGCGTCGACTCGCGGCATGTGCGCGTGTGGGCGCTGCTCGCGCGGCCGGACCAGCCGGTCGTGCTCGAGCGAGAGCTGAGTGTTGGCGGCGCTTGGCGCACGATCGCGCGCCTTCATGCCGATGGCTACGGCGTGCTCAACGCGCTGATCTCGCTCCGCGGCGCCGCACTTCTGCGCCTGCAGAGCGGTGCGCTCGGCTCGGCGGTCGCGTCGTTGCCCGCTGGCCGAAGCCGCCTGTGAGCTACGCCGCCACGTCGCCCGCGACCGGCTCCTGCGCCGCATTGCCGTTGGCGCTGACCGCGTCAGTGCTCCCAGCGGCCGCGTCCGCCACTCCGCCGCCCTTCGCCGGCACGTGGCTCATCGCGTGCTCGGCCAGCGCTGTGATCGTCAGCGACGGGTTGACCCCCACATTGGCCGGCACCGCCGAGCCGTCGCAGACGAGCAGGTTCTCGTAGCCGAACACGCGCTGGCGCATGTCCACCACCCCCCGCTCGGGGTCGGGTGCGATCACGGCTCCGCCAAGGATGTGGGCGGTTGTGGGGATGTTCAGAAACGCCTCCGTGAGCGAGCTCTGGGCGAGCCCGCCGGTGCGCTTGGCGAACCATTCGGCGGCCTTGTTGGCGATCGGGATGAACGTCGGGATCGGACGCTCGGGGTCCTGCTCGGTCTTCAGCCAGAACGTGCCGAACGGCCCTTTGTGAGGTCGCAGCGCGATCGCGTTGTCGAGCGTCTGCATCACCAGGATGATGATCGTGCGCCGCGACCAGTGTTTGGGGAACAGCACCTGAGCCACGCGCTTGGGGTGGCGCACGCTCTGTGCGATCAGCTTCAGCGGTCGCGTGACGCGGGTGCCGTCGCCGACGAGCAGGGTGTTCAGGCGGTGCATCGAGTCGCCGTCGTTGCCATAGGTGACCGTCTCGATGTGCGTGTGGGGGTCGGGGTAGATCGATGACGTGATCGCCACGCGTTTGATCAGATCGTCCGGGTAGTCCTCGGGCACCGTCACCGCGAGGATCGACTCGGAGTTCGTACGCACGAGCTCGCCCAGGCGCGCGGAGATGCGCGGCAGTGAGCCTTTCACGCGGCAGCGCTGCAGCAGCTTGTTCGTCCCCAGCGGCCCCGCCGACACCACCACGCCGCGCGCGCGCTGGACACGCCGTTCCGTGCGAAGCCAGGCGCCCGAGCGCACGCTTTCGATCTCGTAGCCGTCGCTGCCGTCAGCCGGTCCCAGCGGGCGGATGTCGATGACCGTCCGTTCGGGCATGACCCGGGCGCCGCGCTTCTCGGCGAAGTACAGGTAGTTCTTGACGAGCGTGTTCTTGGCGCCGTGCTGGCAGCCGACCATGCAGCGCCCGCACAGATGACACCCGGTCCGATCGGGCCCCTCGCCGTCGAAGAACGGGTCCGGCACGGTCTTGCCGGACTCCCCGAAGAAGATGCCGACCGGCGTCCGTTTGTAGGTGTCGCCTACGCCGAGCTCCTCGCCGAGCTCGCGCAGCAGCTGGTCGGCGGGGTCCTCGTGCGGGTTTTCGACCACGCCGAGCATGCGCTGCGCTTCTGCGTAGTGAGGCGAGAGCGCGCTCTCCCAGTCGGTCATCTCGCCCCACTGGCGGTCCTCGAAGAACGCCTTCGGCGGCACGTACAGCGTGCACGCGTAGCCGAGGCTGCCGCCGCCGACGCCGCACCCGGACACGACCGACACGTCCTTGAACGTCGTCAGGCGGAAGATGCCCTTCATGCCCAGGCGCGGGTTCCAGAAGTAGCGCTTCAGGTCGGACGTCGCGCTTGGAAACTCGTGGTCGGCGAAACGCCGTCCGCACTCCAGCACGCCGACCGAGTAGCCCTTCTCCGACAGCCGCAGCGCCGACACGCTGCCGCCGAAGCCCGAGCCGATGACCAGCCAGTCGAAGTCGAAGCTGTCGTGCGCGGTCGCCATCGCTCGTGAATACTAGCCCTCGACTGGCCGCGCAGCCAAACTGGCCCGTGCTCAGCCGTGCGGACCCTTGCCTTTCTTGAACTTGTGCTTGGTGAAGGTGACCGTGCCCGACCACGTGTAGCTCTGCGTGCACGTGTTGCCGCCGCCGCTGCCGCAGTCCGACGGGATCGTTTCGGCGGCGCCCACCGAGACGTGCTTGCTCACGCCTCCGTGCTTGAGTTCGCTCGGCGAGAGCTGGATCTTCGCCGTCAGCGGGCGCACTTCCGGCAGGCCCGCTTCGGTGTGCTTGGTCCCGACGCCGGCGAAGCTTTCGATGATGTCGTGCCACCAGTCTTCGGGTTCGCACGCGAGCGCGCCGTTGCCGGCGCCCGAGGTGGTTTCGTAGGTGTCGAGGGCTTCGACGATGAAGATCACGCCTTTGCTGCCGCCGGCGGGACGTTTGACGGTCACGCCGCCGCCGCCGGTGCCGTGGTCTTCCTTTGGCAGCCCGAGCGTGCCGCTGTGCGAGCAGTCCTCGTCTTCGCTGCCGGTGTTCGTGATCGACCAGGTGCCGTCGGCTTCCTGGCCGAGGCCGTAGGCGGGGAAGCCGGACCCGAGAAGCGGGCTCGAGGCAACCGTCGGGATCAGCACCTGCGGGTAGATCGTGTTCCACCGCCAGCTGGCTTCTTCCTTGAGCAGCTCGCCGCCTTCGGTGCTCAACGTGCGGGTGTAGCTGCCTTTGCCGTCGAACACGACCTTGTACTCGTAGAACGACTGGAACGAGACGCCGCCGCTCTTCGCCGACGCCTGCGGCGCGGAGCCGAGCAGCGCCAGAGACATCAACGCGATGGACGCACCGCACACCGCGTGCCGCCGCAGGAACCCGACCACGTTCATTACCGCCCCCGATCTCCGATGGTTCGCTCGCACTGCAGACGCGTCGCGAGCCTACCAGCGCGCTCGGCGCGCCGGTCGCGTAGGCGGTCGGTGTGCGCCCGCCCCCGACTCCTACATACCCCGCTATATTCCGTGAAGTAATGGCGGCGGAGAGGCTGAGGAACAGGCCCTGTGGAGGCCGGTATGCCGACATCGTGCAGTCGATCGGCCACACGCCGCTGGTCGAGCTGTCGCGGCTGTCGCCGAAGCCGGGAGTGCACATCTGGGCGAAGCTCGAGTCGCGCAACCCGACCGGCTCGGTCAAGGACAGGGTCGCCCGCGCGCTGATCGAGGACGCCGAGGAGAAAGGCGCGATCAGCGCAGGCCAGACGATCCTCGAACCGACGTCCGGCAACACCGGCATCTCGCTGGCGATGATCTGCTCGCGCAAGGGCTACCGGCTGAAGGTCGTGATGCCCGAGAACGTCACGCCCGAGCGCACGCAGCTGCTGCGGATGTACGGCGCTGAGATCGTCTACTCGCCCGGCGATCAGGGCTCCAACGGCGCGGTCGCCAAGGCGCTGGAGATGGCCGCCGAAGACTCCTCCTACTACATGCCCTACCAGTACGGCAACCAGGCCAACCCGAACGCCCACTACAACGGCACCGCCCTGGAGATCCTCGAAGAGCTCGACGAGGTGGCCGCGTTCGTCGCCGGTCTGGGCACGGGCGGCACGCTGATGGGCAACGGCCGGCGCTTGAAGGAGACGTTCGGCGACGCCGTCAAGATCGTCGCCGCCGAGCCGATGCAGGGCGAGCCGGTCCAGGGCCTGCGTTCGCTCGACGACGGCTTCATCCCGCCGATCATCGACCTCTCGCTGCTCGACCGCAAGATCTTCGTGACCAACCGCGATGCGATCGTGTGGACGCGCAAGCTGCTCGACCAGGAGGGCGTGTTCGCGGGCGTCTCCAGCGGCGCGATCGCGAGCATCGCCGTGCGCATCGCCGGCGAGCTCGACGAGGGCAACGTCGTGTTCGTCGTCGCCGACGACGGCTGGAAGTACCTCTCGAGCGGCATCTACACGCTGCCGGTCGACGAGATCGAGAACCTCGAGTCAACCGTGTGGTGGTAGCCGCGCCAGCGATCGTCTGCCGGAGCGTGAGGCGGACATGAGAATCACGCGGGAGCTGCTCGACGAGGTCGTATCGCATGCGCTCGAGGACCCCGGCAACGAGGTCTGCGGCGTGCTCGCCGTTGCCGACGCAGAGGGCGACGGGCAGGCGCAGGCCGTGCGCGTGCTGCGGGCCACCAACATCCACGCGAGCCCGCTGAAGTTCGAGATCGACCCGAAGGAGCTGCTGGCGCTGTATCTGGGGATCGAGGCCGACGGGCACACGCTCGGCGCGATCTACCACTCGCACGTGCGCAGCAGGCCCTACCCGTCGCAGACGGACATCAACTTCGCCGCAAACTGGCCGGGCGTCGAGTGGATCATCGTGGGGCTCGCCGCCGGCGAGGAGCCGGAGGTGCGCTCGTACCTGATCGAGCACGGCGAGGTCCGGGAGGTAGCGCTCGAGGTGCGGTGATGGAGGGGGATCTGATCGTCTGCCCGAGCTGCGGGCGCGCGCACCCGCCCAGCGAGCGCTTCTGCGAGACCTGCGGGATGCCGCTCGTGCACCCGACGGAGGCCGAGTACGAGGCCAGCGAGCGCCAGCGCATGGCGCGCAAGATCAAGCCTCAATACACCGAGGGTCCGCTGGTGAAGGTCGCCAACGCCAAGGGCCAGCCCGAGGCCGAGTTCATCGCCGGCCTGCTGCTGGAGGAGGGGATCCCGTGCCTGCTGCGCAACGCGATCGGCGGCTACTCGCCGATGATCGGCCCGCGCGAGATCCTCGTCCCCGAGTCAGGCGCGCAGGCCGCGCGCGAAGCGCTCGCGTTCCAGCGACCCAGCCCATAGGAGAGCCGGAGGATTAGACCAATACGGGCTGGCCGGCGGCTTCGCTCGTGATCGCGCGTATCTCCTCGGAAGCGCGCTCGAACTCGGCGTCGGAGAGAACGGGGGTTCCCTCGAACGGCAGTTCGCGCTGCAGCTCGATCCAGGCGTTTGCGCCGGTGTACTCGTCCTTGACTTTGACGGTCACCGGGCGCGGGATGCGGTAGGTGCGCAGCAGCAGCACGTGCAGCGGCTGGCGTCCGCGCCAGCCGAGGCGCTTTTCGGCGTAGTCGGGCGTCCACACGTAGAATGGCGACAGCGCGTCCACGCAGCGCGGGTCGACGATCGTGAAGTGGTCGGTGACTTCCGCCCACGCGCGGATGCGAACGCGGTCGGGCTGCTGCAGCGGCGCGCCGGAGACGAACGTGTGCAGCGGCGGCTCGCCGTCGCTCCAGACGCCCTCCTCGAGCGCTCGACGCAGCTCGGGCTGGTGGGACTCGCGTACGAGGTCGCCCGGCTGGTGGTCGAACGTGGGGTACAGGAAGAAGCGCTCGTGCGGGAGCTTGAACGGCTTGCCGTTGGCCGGCAGCACGCCCTTGCGGAGTGTTAGGAGCTGCTCACCTTCCGCCAGCGCGCGGACGGTGACAGCCCATTCTTTGAAAGCAATTGGCATGAGGGAGTGAGGCGAACGAGATGAGAGGGAAACGTCTGGTCTTGACTTCACGCGCCGGCCCCGAAGGAACACCGCACGCTCCATTAAAGATACGAAACCTGAGCGAAAATCCCAAATCGCCTGCAAATAGCGGCTTTTTTTGGCCGCCTGGCCAACATGGCGGCCGCAAGGACACCCTCCGGGGCGCGCTCCAGCGGGCCATTCGAGCCGCTTTCCCGGGCGCTCACAGTCGTCGTCCGGCGAACCCCTCGGCAGCCTCGATCATCGCCGCGTAATCTTCGTCGGCGTGCCCCCGTGCGGTCGTCGCCGCGAGCATGTCGCGGGCGTGGGCGGCCGCCGGGAACGGCACGCCGGCGGTCTCGGCCTCCTGCAGGCACAGGCGCACGTCCTTGAGCATGTGCGCCGTCTTGAACAGCGTCGTGTAGTCGTGCTCGCGCATCGGCCCCGACTTGAGCGTCAACTGCATCGACGCGCCGGAGCCGGCGGAGGTGACCTCGACGAGCGCGTCGAGGTCGACCCCCGTGGCGCGGGCCAGCAGCAGCGCCTCGGCGACCGCCGCCGCGTTGGCGGCGCCGAGCGAGTTGTTGATCAGCTTCAGCATCTGGCCCTGACCGAGCTCGCCGACGTAGCGGATCAGCTTGCCCATCGGCTCGAGCACCGGCCGCGCACGGTTGAAGTCGTCCTCGTTGCCGCCCACCATGATCGTCAGCGTGCCGTCCTGCGCGCGTGGCGAGGAGCCGGTCACCGGCGCGTCGAGCATCGCCACGCCGCGCTCGTGCAGGGCGGCTGCGACGCGGCGTGCGTCGACGGGCCCGATCGTGGACATGTCCACGCACAGCAGGCCGTCGCGCGCGGCGTCGATCACGCCGTGCTCGCCGATCAGCACCGATGCAACCTGCTCGCCGTCGACGACCATGCTGACGACGATGTCGCTGTGCTCGGCCACCTCCGCCGGGGTCGCGAACGCGCTCGCGCCGTGCTCGGAGGCCCAGCGCTCGGCCTTGCCGGGCGTGTGCGTCCAGACCGACAGCCCGAAGCCCGCGCGCGCCAGGTTGGCGGCCATGCGCGAGCCCATGATCCCCAGTCCGAGGAACCCGACGCGCTCACTGCTCCCGTTCTCGGGCATCTCCAAATCCTCCTCCGCCGGGGGTTTCGATGCGCAACCGCTGGCCCTGGCGCAGCGTGCCGGTGATCTTAGACCGCAGCGGCCGCCCGTCGAGCAGATCACGCCCGCACGCGCCCGGCTCGCCGCCGTCGGCGCCGCGCGGCGGGTGGCGCCGGCGCTCGGCGATCAGCGAGAACGTCATCTCGGTGAGCGCTTCGAGCTCGCGCACGACGCCGTCGCCGCCGCGATGGCGCCCCGCGCCGCCGGAGCCGCGGCGCAGCGCATACTCGACCACGCGCAGCGGGAACTCCCGCTCGAGCGCCTCGATCGGCGTGTTGAGCGTGTTGCTCATCGCCACGTGCACGCCGCTCGGGCCGTCCGCATCGGCGCACGCGCCCTGGCCGCCGCCGAGCGTCTCGTAGTAGGAGAAACCGGAGGCGCGCGGCCGTGGCTCGGCGCCGCCGGGCGGTGATCCGGTGGCGGGGGGTGGGGATCCGGCGACGCCCAGCGTGAGGTTGTTCATCGTTCCCTGGCCCTGCGCGCGGCCGAACGCCGCCAGCACCAGGTCGGCCACGCGCGAGGACGTCTCGACGTTGCCCGCCGCCACCGCCGCTCCGGGCCGGGCGTTGAGCACCGTGCCCTCGGGCGCGCGCACCTCGATCGGGCGGTACGCGCCGGCGGTTGGCGGGATGTCGGGATCGGTCAGCACGCGCACCGCGAACAGGCACGCCGAGCGTGTTACCGCCAGCGGGCAGTTGAGGTTGCCATCGTGCTGGGGCGCGCTGCCGGCGAAGTCCAGCAGCAGCCGCTCGCCCTCGATGCGCGCGCGCACGCGCAGCAGCAGATCGCCCTCCGGCGCCTCGAGCACGTCCTCGGCGCTCAGCACGCCGTCCGCCAGCGCCGCCAGGCACGCGCGCGTGCGCCGCTCGGAGTAGTCGAGCACCGCGTCCGTCGCCTCGCGCAGGCGATCCGCGCCGACACGCTTGGCGAGCTCGGTCAGGCGCTGCACGCCGACGCGGTTGGCCGCGAGCTGCGCGCGCAGGTCGGCTCGGCGCTCCTGCGGCTGGCGCATGCGCGCGGCGAGCTGCTCGAGCTCGCGCTCGTCGAGCACGCGCGGCGAGATCACCACGCCCTCTTCCTGCAGGCTGTGGCTGTCGGCCGGCATCGAGCCCGGCACCAGCGCGCCGACGTCGGCGTGGTGCGCGCGGTTGGCCGCAAAGCCAATGAGCAGCCCGCCCGCCGCCCGGCCGCGACCCGTGCCGGCGGCGTCCGCGGCGCCCGCGGTTGCGGCGGTTGCTGCGTGGGGCCCTTCGGCGAACACCGGCGTGATCACGGTGATGTCCGGCAGGTGCGTGCCGCCGGCGAACGGGTCGTTGAGGATCCACGACACGCCCGGCGCATGGCTCTCGTGGAGCACGGCGGCGACCGCCGCGGGCATCGCGCCGAGATGCACGGGGATGTGCTCTGCCTGCATCACCATCTGCCCGTCGGCGTCGAACAGCGCCGTGGAGGCGTCGCGGCGCTCCTTGATGTTGGACGAGTGCGCCGAGCGGATCAGCACGACGCCCATCTCCTCGCACGCGGCGCGCAGCGCGCCGGCGACGACCTGCAGCTCGATCGGGTCGATCGGGTCTTGTGGGAGCTCGATCGGGTCGATCGGGTCTTGTATGTTCATTTTGCTATTCGTTCCAGGTTGTAATGGTTACACTTTGTAACGATTTCAGGTTGTAATGATTACAGGGTGTAACGATCGCGCGGGCGGTCATCGACGGTGACCGTTCGGGTCGCCGTTCGGGTTACCGTTCGGCTCGTCCCGGTCGCTGTCGCGCATGACGATCGTCCCGTGCTCGTCCACCTCGCCGGACCAGCCGGGCGGCACCAGCAGCGTGGCCTCCGGCAGCGCGCACAGCGCCGGCCCGGAAACGTGCGTGCCGGGCGGCAGCTCGCCGCGCAGGACGCTCGCGGCGACGGGCTCGCCGTCGAACACGATCTCGCGCAGCTCGCGGGCGGGCGCCGGCGCGGCGTCGATCCGCGGGCGCAGCTCCGGCGCTGGACCCCACACGGACGCGCGCATGTTGACGAGCTCGACCTCGGCGTCGTCGTCGTGGTAGCCGTAGCGTTGCTCGTGCGCTCGCGCGAACGTGGCGCGCAGCTCGTCGGGATCGAGCCCGACGGGCTGCGCGCAGGCGCGCGCGGGCGCCGGCGCATCGGGACCGAGCTCCTCGTCGACGGGCAGCTCGAACGACTGGCCGCTGTAGCGCAGCTCGTGGCGCACGCGCACGCGCACGGGCGCGCTTGCGAACGCGCCGCCGGCCTCTGCGATCAGCGAGTTGCGCTCGTGCGACAGGCGCTCGGGGGAGAGCGAGGCTCCGGCCAGCATGACCGTGCGCGCGGCGTCGCGCCGCGGCGCCGCGGCGGCGAGGCCGAGCGCGCACAGCACTCCGGAGGCGCGCGGGCACAGCACGCGCGAGATGCCGAGCTCGCGCGCGAGCGCCGCCGCATGCAGCGGGCCGGCGCCGCCGAAGGGCATCAGCGCGAAGCCGCGCGGGTCGATGCCGCGCTCGACGCTCATCACGCGTAGCGCGCCCAGCATCTCCGCCTCGGTGACGCGCACGATCCCCTGCGCGCACGCGATCGGCTCGAGCTGCAATTCGCGGGCGAGGCGCGCGATCGCGCGCTCGGCGGCGCCTCGGTCGAGCGACAGGCCGCCAGCCAGCGGCGAGTCCTCGAGCAGCCGTCCGAGCAGCAGGTTGGCGTCGGTGACGGTCGCCTCGCGCCCGCCGCGCCCGTAGCAAGCGGGTCCGGGGTCCGCTCCCGCGGAGGCCGGTCCCACGCGCAGCGCACCGCCGGGGTCGCGCCATGCGATCGAGCCGCCGCCGGCGCCGACGGTGTCGATGTCGAGCGCGGGCAGCGCCAGCGGCCGTCCCGCGATCGTGCGCTCGGCGGTCTCGGTGACGTGCGATCGCTCGATCACGCACACGTCGCACGAGGTGCCGCCCATGTCGAAGCACAGCACGTCGCTCTCGCCCGCCAGCTCCGCCAGCGCCAGCGCCCCGCCGACGCCGCCGGCGGGCCCCGAGAGGACGGTCAGCGCCGCGTGCGCGCTCGCGCGCGCCGTGTCGGTGAGACCGCCCGAGGACTGCATGATCTGCGGCTCGCACAGGCCGAGCGCGCGAGCGTCGCGCGCGAGCGCGTCGAGGTAGGAGGCGAGCAGCGGCGAGAGGGCGGCGTCGAGCACGGTCGTGGCCGTGCGCTCGTACTCGCGGAAGGTGCCCACGAGATCGCACGACAGCGACACGTGCGCGTCGGGCAGCAGCTCGGCCAGCAGGTCTCCGAGCATGCGCTCGTGGGAGGCGTCGGCGTATGAGTGCAGCAGCGCGACCGCCACCGCCTGTGGCTCGGCCAGCGCAAGCCGCTCGACGAGCTCGCGCGCGAGCAGCGGATCGAGCGCGCGCAGCGGGCCGTCCGGCCCCATGCGCTCGGGCGCCGCGAAGCGCAGCTCGGCGGGCACCAGCGGCGCGGGTGCCGCGAGGCACAGCTTGTAGAGGTGGGGCCGGTTCTGGCGGGCGAGCTCGATCACGTCGGTGAAGCCGGCCGTGGCGAGCAGCGCCGTGGGCGCCGTGTGGCCCTCCAGCAGCGCGTTGGTGGCGACGGTCATGCCGTGCGCGAAGCGCTCCACGTCCTGTGCGTGCGCGCCCGCCCGGGCGAGTACCGCACGCACCGCCTGCAGCACCGCCAGGGACTCCTCGGAGGGGGTCGAGGGGATCTTCGCGGTGTGGATCCGCGCGTGGTCGTCGAGCAGGACCGCGTCGGTGAAGGTGCCGCCGACGTCCACGCCCAAGTGCATGCTTGGGAGACTACGCGAGCTTCACGCGGCGACCGTCACGCGGCGGCCAGCTCGCGGTTCTCGGTGTCGGCGAGATGCTGGTGGGATGGGCAGTAGCCGTTGTGGGGCAGGGGCGTGCGCTGACAAGCTGAGCCCTTGCGGGTGGTCGCGCGGCATTGCGGTGGCGCGCCGCTGACCGCGGTGTAGCCCTCGTGCGGGTGTTCGGCCAGGAACAGCTGCGCGTAGCGCATGTAGCGGGTGATCACGTGGTGCACGTGGCTCTGGGCGGACATCGGGAAGTAGCTGCGAACGTCGAGGAACAGCGTGCGTGCGGGCCGCGCAAAGTAATGGCGGTCGGTGGCCAGGCGCGTGATCACCTGCTCGCACGCGCGCAGGACGGCAGTGTGGTTGCTGGTCGCGGGTGCGCCTGGGGGTGGAGCCAGTATCTGGGGAGCAAGCTCCCTGTAGATGGCTCTACTGAACTGATACATGGTGTTTACGCCTCGCCCTCTTTCGCTCGATCTGATGGTCAGAGAGCACACCCGCTGTTCCCAGAGACTCCGACGTTCCCAGGAACTTCCCTAAGCAGCTAACACGTTTGCAAACGGAACGGATCGCGAGGTAAAAATCGCGGGCAGTTTCTTTATGTAAAGAGAGCCGGACGTCAGCGCCAGGGCGGCGCCACGTCAGTGCCAGGTCTGCCAGGAGATCGCGTTCTCGCCGGCAATGACGACGTGGCGGAAGTCGAAATCGGGGTTACGCTCGGGATGGTCCGCGCGCAGGTGTGCGCCGCGGCTCTCGGTGCGCTCGAGTGCGCAGCGGGCGATCAGGCGGGCGAGCGGGTGCGGGTCCTCGAGCAGCCGCTGCAGACCCTCCGGCGTGCGCACGACGCCCGCGTCGCGCCACAGCGCGCCACGCGTCTCGGGTCCGGCGACGGTGGGCGCGGGCAAGGCACGCAGCCGTTCCAGCTCACGCGCGTCCGGCGCGCGCTGCTCGTGCGCGGGCTGGGAGAGGGCGTCGGCGACGGCGCGTCGGGCGAACACGAAGCACTCGCTGAGCGAGTTGGAGGCGAGCCGGTTGGCGCCGTGCAGGCCGGTGCACGAGGACTCTCCGACCGCGTACAGGCCGGTGAGCGTCGAGCGCGCATGCAGGTCGGTGACGATGCCGCCCATCGTGTAGTGGGCCGCCGGCGCCACCGGGATCAGCTCGCGCGTGGGGTCGAGCCCGGCCTCGCGCAGCGAGGCGACGACGTTGGGGAAGTGCGCTGGATCGATCGCGCGCATGTCGAGGCCGACGGATCGCTGCCCTGATCGCTCCAGCAGCGCCTGGATCGCGCGCGAGACCTCGTCGCGGGGCGCGAGCTCGTCGACGAAGCGCTCGCCGTCGGCGTCGTGCAGGGTCGCGCCCTCACCGCGGATCGCCTCGGTCACGAGGAAGCCCTCGCGTCCGGGAAGGCCGATCACGGCCGTGGGGTGGAACTGCAGCAGCTCGAGATCCGCGAGCGCGGCGCCGGCTGCGTGCGCGAGCAGCAGGCCGACGCCCTGCGAGCCCGGCGGGTTGGTCGTGCGTGCCCACAGCGCGGCGGCGCCGCCGGTGGCGATCACGACCGCGCGCGCCGCGATCACGCGGCCGTCGTCGCAGGCGACGCCGCGACAGCGGGGGTTGGTGGGGTCCGCATCGGTCCACAGCGCGTGTGCGCGCGCGCCCTCGAAGACCTCGATGCGCGGCTCTTCGACGGCCAGCGCCGAGAGCTGGCGCACGACGCGCCGGCCGGTGGCGCTGCCGCCGGCGTGCACGACGCGCCTGACCGAGTGGCCGCCCTCCAGGCCGAGCGCCAGATGCCCGAAGCGATCGGCGTCGAAGCGCACGCCGAGCGCCTGCAGATCGCGCACGCAGCTGGGTGCCTCACGGACGAGGATCTCGGCAGCCGAGCGCCTCACCAGCTCGCGGCCTGCGAGCTCGGTGTCGCGCAGGTGCAGCTCGAAGCTGTCATCTGCCGCGAGCGCGGCCGCCAGGCCGCCCTGCGCCCAGTAGCTCGCCGTCTGCGCGAGCGGCGTGGCTGAGATGAGCACAACGCTTGCGTGTTCGCGTGCGGCGCACAGCGCGGCATACAGTCCAGCCGCGCCCGCACCCACCACTGCGATGTCGGCTTCGCGGGTCTCTGGCGGTCCGGCGCTCGTCACCTGGCGCCCACGGCGGGCAGCACTTTTCCGAGACCGAGTTTGCGCAGCCGTTCCCTGATCGCCTTGGTGATCGCGCTTTCAACCTTCGCGCCTGACTTGCCGGTGGCGCCTGAGGCGGGTGCGGGCGCGGCGTTCGTGCCGGTCAGCCCGCGCGCGGTGGTGGTCCTGGGCGGGGTCGTCGCGACTTTGCTCGTCGCGGAGGTGCTCGCGCCCGGTTGGGGCGCAGTGGGCGTGGTGGTCGTCGTGGTTGGTGTCGGCGCTGCGGCTGCGGTGGTCACGATCCTGGTGATTGCGGGCGCCGTCGAAGTGGAGCCGCCGGCGAGCTTGACGAGCGCGGCGGCGAGCACGCCCAGCGACAGCACCACGACGACCGCGAGCGTGGTGATCAGGCCCTTCCAGCGCGGAGAAGCCGCCAGGCGCGTGCGCGCGGCGGCGCCGCAGCGCAGGCACCACTCCTGCTCGGGGTGCAGCGGCGCGCCGCACAGCGGGCACACCTCGCCGTACGGGGCGGGCGTGGGCGCCGGCGCGGCGGATGGCATGCCGCCGGCGGCAGGCGGTGCGCTGGTGACGCTCACGATCCGCTCACCGGTGGACGGAGGATCTCGGTGGGCCTGCCCTCCTCGATCGGAGCCTCGCGGGCGGGTGCGGGCGGCGTCGAAGGTTGCGTCCCCGCCGCACTTGGCGGAGCTGGAGAGCGGCCGACTGGCGCGGCGGACGGCGGTGATGACGACGCCGGCGCCGACGTTGCGCCTGCCAGGTCGGGCACGCGCGCGGGTGTCGGGGCGCGCCCTGGAGCGGGTGGGTTCGGCGCGGGCGCCGCGGCGGCCGCGGCCGCCGGCGCGGGTGCGCTCGCAGCCGGCTGCGCAGCGGCGGCGGGTGTGGCAGGGGCGCTCGGCACCGGCTGCGGGGTCGGGGGCGCTGCGGCGCCGCCGATCGGCAGGTCGACGTGGCGACCCATCGACAGCCCGCAGTTGGGGCAGAAGTTGTCTTCGCTGCTGTGGATCGCGGCGCAGCGGGCGCACGCGGTGATGCCGGCTTCGCGCAGCACGGTGATCGGCCGGCGCTCGCCGAGCGCGCCTTCGATCGCGCGCAGCTCGGCGTCGATCTGCCCGAGCGTGTTCAGCTTGGCGAGCACGAGAGCGTCGTTGCGCTGCCCGAAGCGATGCAGGTTGAAGACCAGGCCACCGAGGTCGCGGTAGGCGAGCTCGCGCGCCTTGCGCAGGAAGCGCGCACGGCGGCGCGCGCGCCCGCGCGGCTGGAAGCCGGGCGGCTCGGGCGAGCCGGTGCCGTTCGCGGCTGCGGCGGGCGGGCTCTGATCGGGCGCCTGCGCCGGCGCGTCCGTGGGGGTCGTGCCAGATATCTGATCCACGCCGGATCCATGCTACCCCGACCGTTAGCCGGAGCGCGCGAGCGCAGCGCGCCATGCGTCGGCGACGCGAACGGCCATCGCGTGTGCCGAGAAGCGCTCCGCACTGGCGCGACCCGCGACGCGCGGGTCCGCCTCACGCAGGTGCGGCTCGAGCGCGGCCTGCCAGCGATCGAGCTCGAATGGCGCGCACAGCGTGCCCGGCACCCGCTCGAGCGCGTCGCGGTGGATGCCGACGGGTGTGGCGAGCACGGGCACCTCACAGGCGAGCGCCTCCAGCACCGCCAGCCCGAAGCCCTCGCGCTCGGAGGGAACGAGCACCGCGTTGGCGGCGTTGACCCACAGCGGCACGCGCTCTGGATCGACGCCTCCGAGCGTCAACAGCTGGACGCCCGCAGCGAGCGCGAGCGCGAGCGCGCGATCGTGGCGCTTCTCCGCGCGCGCGGGGTCGGCCGCGAACAGCGCATACGGCGCCTCTGCGTCCAGGCCCAGCTCCGCGCGAGCCTGTGCGCGGGGAAGCGGGCGGAAGCGCTCCATATCCACCCCGCACGGCAGCACCAGCGCGCGCCGCCGCGCTGCGCGGCCGGGCAGTTCCTGCGCGAGCGACGCGGACGCGGCCGCGAGCAGGTCGATCAGTGGCAGCACCGCGGCGGTCGCGATCCGCGTGCGCCGATGGCGCACGTCGGTGCCGTGGACCGTGAGCGCGCGCACGCGCGCGGGCACGGCGAGCGCCGGCCAGGCGGTGAGGCCGAAGTGCGCATGCACCACGTCGAAGCGCGGCGTCGAGGGGCGGGTACGCGACGCGCCCCTGCCGAAGCGGCTGCGCAGCTCGAGCGCCGCGCCGGCGAGCGCGCGTGCTCCGGGCGCGAACTCGCACAGCTCCACCTCGAGCTCGTCGAGCCCGCGCAGCGCGGCGACCTGGTCGCGCACGAAGCGCCCGCGCTCGGGATGGGCGGTGTCGGGGAGCATGTTCGAGACCACCAGCGCGCGCAAGATGCCTCGACCGTAGCGCTCTGGAATGATGGCGCGCGTGCACAGCGGAGCAACTGAGCGCAGCTACGGCCGCGGGCCGGACGAGCTGCGCCCGACGACGATCGATCCGGGCTTCGTGCGCACGGCGACCGGCTCGGCGCTGATCTCGGTCGGCGAGACGCGGGTGATCTGCACGGCCTCCGCGCAGGAGGGCGTGCCGCGCTGGATGACCGGCAAGGGCCGTGGCTGGGTGACGGCCGAGTACGGGATGCTGCCGGCGTCGACCGGGGAGCGCAAGCAGCGCGACGCCACGCGCGGGCGCCAGGACGGACGCACGATCGAGATCCAGCGCCTGATCGGGCGCTCGCTGCGCGTGGTGGTCGACTTCGAGGCGCTCGGCGAACGCACGGTGTACCTCGACTGCGACGTGCTGCAGGCGGACGGCGGCACCCGCTGCGCTTCGATCACGGGCGCGTACGTGGCGCTGTCGCTGGCGTGCGCGCGGCTGCAGCGCGAAGGTCGGCTCGAGCGCTCGCCGCTCAGCGGGTCGGTCGCGGCGGTCTCCTGCGGGATGATCGACGGCGCTGCGCTGCTCGACCTCGACTACCCCGAGGACTCCACCGCTGAGGTCGACGCGAACGTCGTCATGACCGGTGCCGGTGGCCTCGTCGAGGTGCAGGCGACGGCCGAGCGCACGCCGCTGTCGCGCGCGAACCTGGACGAGCTGCTGGCGCTCGCGGCCGCGGGCATCGAGCGTCTGCAGGCCGCTCAGGAGCAGGCGATCTCGACGGCCAGTTGAAGCTGCTGCTGGCCACCCACAACGAGCACAAGCGCCGCGAGTTCCAGCGGCTGCTCGAGCGGGACGCGCCGGCCGGTGATTGGGAGCTGCAGGCGCTGCCCGCGACGGTCGTGCTGCCGCCGGAGGACGGCGAGACGTTCGCCGAGAACGCGCTCGGCAAGGCCCGCGCCGCGGCGGCGGCGACGGGGCGCGCGAGCATCGCCGATGACTCCGGGATCGAGGCGGCTGCGCTCGGCGGCGCGCCGGGCGTGCGCTCGGCGCGCTACGCGGGCGAGCACTCAAGCGACGAGCAGAACCTGCAGAAGCTGCTGCGCGAGGCGCCCGCGGGCAGCGCGCTGGCGTACGTGTGCGCGATCGCCTACGTGGACCCGGCGAGTGGGGTCGAGCACCTGTTCGAAGGTCGTTGCTCCGGGCGGCTGGCGGACGAGCCGAGGGGGGAGGGTGGCTTCGGCTACGACCCCGCCTTCCTCGCCGACGACGGCCCCCCGCGCATGACCATCGCTCAGCTCAGCGACGAGCAGAAGGACGCCATCAGTCATCGAGGCCACGCTGTGCGGGCTTTGCTGCAATGGCTCGAGGCCACGCTCGTATAACCATCGCTACACGGTCGTCGTCGTCGCGCGAGTACCCCACGGCGGAGTGCCGTATTACCATCGCTATACGGTCGTCGTCGCGCGAGTACCCCACGGCGGAGTGCCGTATTACCATCGCTATACGATCGCCGTTGCGCGAGTATTCCCAGGGGGGGGGGGAGTGCCGTATAACCATCGCTATACGGCCTCCGCCGCGATTCGCCCGAACGCCGCGGTGGCTAGAGCAGGTTGATCGCCGCGGACGCGGCGACGGCTACGCCGAGCCCGGCGTAGCCGGTGTATCCAGACAGCGCCAGCAGCAGCGCCGTGACGAGCGCCACGAGCACCGTCACGAACCATGCTGCGCGCCCGATCGCCATCGGCGTATTGTTGCCGATGTGCCGGTCTGCCTGCCGTTGCGCTCGTCCGCACGCGGTGTTAGCTTCGTTACAACGGTTTCACGAACGAGGAGGGCGGAGTGACTAAGTCCGAGCTGGTCGACCAGGTGGCGGATCGCGCCGATCTGACCAAGCAGGATGCTTCGAGGGCGGTGGACGCGGTGATCGCCACCGTCGAGGACGCGCTGCGGCGTGGCAGCGAGGTGACGGTATCGGGGTTCGGCAAGTTCCATGTCAGTGAGCGCGGAGCACGCCTCGGCGTGAACCCGCGCACCGGCGAGCGCATTCAGATCGCGGCGTCACGCGTGCCGCGGTTCACGGCGGGCAGTGGTCTGAAGAGCGCGGTGAAGGGCCGCTGAGGCCGGCGCCTTCTTTCGGTGACATCCTGGCCGCACGGGTCGCCGAGCGCGAGTCGCAGATCGTGCTCGGCCTCGACCCGGATCTGGGGGCGCTGTGGCCGGGCAGCGACGCGCAGGTGCCGGTGGGCCTGTCGCCAGCGCAGGCGGCGGCGAGCGCGATCCTCGGGCACTGCCGCGCGCTGATCGACGCGGCGGCGCCGGCGTGCGTCGCGGTCAAGCCGCAGCTGGCGCGCTTCGAGGTGCTTGGCGCCGCCGGGTGGGCTGCGCTGGAAGCGGTGATCGCGCATGCTCGAGGCCTGGGGCTGCTGGTGATCGCGGACGGCAAGCGCGGCGACATCGACGTCACTGCGCGGGCGTATGCAGGCGCGCTGATCGGGGGCATCGACAGCCCGTTCGGGCGGATCGAGGGGCTGGGCGCGGATCTGGCGACGGTCAACCCGCTGATGGGCAGGGACGCGATCGAGCCGTTCGTGAGCGCTGCGCGCCAGGTCGGCGCCGGCGTGCTGGTGCTCGTGCGCACCTCGAACCCGGGCGCTGCCGACATCGAGGACCTGCGGCTGGCGGACTCGGGGACGGTGTGGGAGCGGATTGCGGCTCTGGTGGACGAGCTCGGCGCTGCGGGCGTGGGCGAGTCGGGCCTCAGCGACGTGGGAGCGGTCATCGGCGCGACCGCGCCCGGCCATCTCGAGCGCGCGCGTGAGCTGATGGCGAGCGCGACGTTCCTGCTGCCGGGGGTGGGTGCGCAGGGCGGGCGTGTGGAGGATCTGGCGGCCGCTTTCTCGCCAGGCCGTGCAGGCGGGCTGGTGTCGGCTTCGCGCAGCATTGCGGACGCTCATCGGGCAGCGGGCGGGGACCCGGCTGCGGCGGCGCGCGCGGAGGCCGAACGGCTGCGTGAGTCGGCGTGGGAGCTGTCGGGGTCCGCTAGCCTTCGTGTCGTGCGCACGAGGGCATCGTCTGCCGTTCAGGTGCACCGGAAGGTGGGTAGAGAGCCAGGATGATCATCACGGTCACGCTCAACGCGGCGATCGACAAGTCGCTCGCGGTGCCGAACTTCAGGCTCGGACGCCGCCACCGCACCGTCGACCAGCGCACGATGGCCGGCGGCAAGGGCGTGAACATCGCGCGCACGTTGAAGGCCCTCGGCCAGCCGGTGATCGCGACGGGGTTCGCAGGCGGCGCGACGGGGACACACATCGTCGAGCAGCTCACCGAGGAGTCGATCCTGAACGACTTCGTGCGCATCCGCGAGGAGTCGCGCACGAACACGTCGGTGCTCGACCCGACGACCGGCGAGCAGACCGAGATCAACGAACGCGGCCCGGCGGTGTCCACGCGCGAGGTCGAGCTGTTTCGCGACAAGCTGCTGTATCTGGCGCGCGGGGCCGCGATCGTCGTGTTCGCCGGCTCGCTGCCGCGCGGGGTCGAGCCCGACATCTACGCGTCGCTGATCAGGGATCTCGAGCGGCTGGACGTGATCACGGTCGTAGACACCGACGGCGAGCCCCTGCGCCAGGCGGTTCGCGCCGAGCCGGACGTCGTCTCGCCGAACGTGCTCGAGGCAGAGGAGCTCGTCGGACACGAGTTCGCCAGCGAGGAGGAGCGTTCGCTGGCGGTAGCGGAGATCGCCGCGCTGGGGCCGCGCGAGGCGATCATGACGCTCTCGGACGGCTGCTTCGCGCAGGTGCTCGTGGACGGTCAGAAGCTGCTCAAGCGCGTCCACATCGAGCTACGCGAGCCGGTCGCCAGGAGCGGCTCCGGCGACGCTTTCCTGGCGGGCTATGTGGCGGCGCGCTACGAAGGCCGCGCCGCCGACCAGTGCCTGCGCTTCGGCGTCGCCTGCGGCGCCGAGTCGACGACGCGTCTGGGAGCGGGCCTGATCGACCCGCGCGAGGCGCGGCGGTTGATGGGCGACGTGGAGCTGTCCGTGATCGACATGTCAGCCGAGGTCGCCTGAGCGCTCGTGCGCGCGGTCTCTGGCCAGCTCCGCTCGCCAGGCAGCCCGCGCGTGCTCGATGCCGGACGGGTCGCCCAGCAGCTGCCGCTGCCAGTTGGCGGCCATGCCGAGCGCGTTCAGCCGGAAGGCCGTCGCGGCGGGGTCGAGCTCGGCGCTCAGCTCCCCGGCTGCGATCGCCGCCCGGATGTTGGCGCGCAGCACAGCGAGCCATTCGCGCATGACGGCTTCCACGGCGTCCCGCAGGGGGCCCGGTCGCCCGTCCATCTCGGCGGATGCGGCGCAGAGGAAGCAGCCGCCGGCGAACACGTCGGCGGCGAGGTAGTCGCACCAGGCTTCGCCGATCGCGAGCAGGCGCGGCAGGCCAGCGTCGCTCGGCAGCGCCGGCGCGATCACCTGGTCGATGAGGATCGCCCGTGCCGCTGCAAGGGTCGCGAGCTGCAGCTCCTCCTTGGAGCCGAACAGCGCGTGCACGCTGCTCTTGTGCGTTCCGAGGTCCGCCGCCAGGGCGCCAATGGTGAGGCCTTCGAGGCCGTGTTGGGAGGCCATCTGCACCGAGCGCTCGAGGACGGCGCTGCGGCTGCGCAGCCCGCGTGCCCGCCGGCCGTCGCTCGGCGCCGGCTGCGAGGGCTTGTTGACGAGCGGCTCATGCGGCGAAGCAGTCATCGGACGTCATTCTATACAACTATACGGACGATCGTCTATATTTCGCGCGGAGATGAGCGACCGAGAGGAGTGACGAGGATGTCGAAACCGAGCACGAACGACGACGATCCGCTCGAGGACTTCGACCCGCGCGTGGTCATGCTCGAAGGCGTGTCGAAGGTTGTGCACGTGGCGGGCAGCGGACCGGCGGTGATCGTGATGACGGAGATGCCGGGCATAAGCCCGCACGTGGCGCGCTTCAGCCGCTGGGTGAGAGACGCGGGGTTCACGGTCTACATGCCGTCGCTGTTCGGTCGCGACGGTGCGGTGCCTGGCGTCGAGGAGGGCGCGGCGGTGCTCCAGCGGGCGTGTGTGAGCGCGGAGTTCCGCGCGTTCGCGGCGAACAAGTCGAGTCCGGTGACCAAGTGGCTCAGGTCGCTGGCGAGGCTGGCGCATGCGCAGTGCGGCGGTCCGGGCGTGGGCGCGATCGGGATGTGCTTCACGGGCAACTTCGCGCTGACGATGATGCTCGAGCGCTCGATGCTCGCGCCGGTGCTGTCGCAGCCTTCGCTGCCGCTCGACGACCCCGCCGGGCTCGAGATCGCCCCCGAGGAGCTGGCGGCGGTTCGCGAGCGCCTCGAGCAGGAGGATTTGACCGTCATGGCGTACCGGTTCAGCGGGGATCGGTATTGCAGGGCTGAGCGGTTCGCGGCCTACGCGGAGGCGCTGGGCGAGCGCTTCGTCGCGCGAGTGCTGCCCGACAGCGCGGCGAACGCACACCCGCCGCCTTTCTTCGAGCAGCTGGTGGCGAGCCCGCACAGCGTCGTGACCGCGCACCTGATCGACGAAGCGGGGCAGCCGACGATCGCCGCGCGCGACGAGATCCTGTCGTTCTTCACTCAGCGGCTCGCCGCACGATGAGGCCGAGCGCTGTCGTCAGGCGGAGCCGCTGGCGCTGCTACCCGCCGGCGACGTCGCGGCGCAGGAACGTCAGGTAGCCGGCGATCAGCGACGGAACCCCGTACAGCGCGCAGACCCAGGCGGCGTGCGCGATCGGCGCCCAGTCGGTGGGCGTGCGCAGCAGGCCCTGCCAGGCTTGGAACTGTTCGGTGAGCAGGTAGGGCTGGATGCCTTCCAGGCCGGGGATCTGAGCGACGATGAACAGCAGGATCACGAGGCCGATCGTGCCGACGACCGCGCCGGCGCTGTTGCGCGTGGCGGTCGACAGCAGCACGCCGATGGCGGCGAGCGCGAACAGCGGGATCAGGTAGACGGCGTTGGCGGCGAACACCAGCAGCAGCGCTTCGGGAGCGGAGACGACCGTTCCGGAGAACGTCCTCACGGAGTGAAAGCCCCACGAGGCGATGCCGCCGATGGTTGCGACGGCGGCCGACAGGAACACGGCGGCGGCGGCGTAGGTCATCGCAGCGAGGGCCTTTGCGGCAAATACCTGGCCGCGGTCGACCGAGCGCGTGAGGATCGTCTTCAGCGTGCCGTTGCCGTCCTCGTTGGCGACGATGTCGCCGGAGACGAGCGCAGCGGCAAGCGGCAGGAAGAAGCCGGACATGAACAGCAGCATCAGCACGGGTGTGGCCAGACCGGACTGCGTGATCTCGGTGGCGAAGATGTTGCCGGCGCGGTTGTGACCGTGGCGCACGCTCTCGAACACGACGAAGATCAGCGGCAGCAGGATCATGAGGCCGAGACCCACGTATGTGCGTACCTGCGAGACGAGCTTGCGCAGCTCCCAGCGGTAGACGGTCAGCACGGACGGGCGTCGCGCGCGCCCGTGCGCAGGCAGCGCGGCGGGGGAGGTCGCGACTGCGCTGCTCATCCGACCGCAACCGCCTGCGGCTTGGCGCCGTTGCCGCCCTCGGTGAGCCTGAAGAACAGGTCCTCGAGCGTCGCGAGCTCGGGGGTCAGCGCGAGGATCGCGACTCCAGCCTGCCCCAGCGCCAGCGACAGCTCGCCGACGTGCTGCTCGTCGGCCTGGAGGCTGAGGCCGTGCTCCCCCTGCGGGGACGATGCGCCGGCGGTGGCGTGCTCGATGCCGGGCTGGGCGCGCGCCACCTCCAGCGCGCGCTTGTCGTCGGACGTGCGCAGCCGGTAGCCGGCTCCGCCCTGGCGGCGCAGGTCGGCCAGTGCGCCCTCATAGACGACGCGCCCGGAATCCACGATCGCGACCCGGTCGCACAGTTCCTGCACCTCGGGCAGCTGGTGGCTCGAGAGCAGCACCGTGATGCCTTCTCCGGCGAGCCGGCGGATCAGCGCCCGCATGTCGCGCATCCCTGCAGGGTCGAGGCCCGTCGCGGGCTCGTCCAGCATCAGCAGGCGCGGCCTGCGCAGCAGCGCGGCGGCGATGCCGAGGCGCTGGCGCATCCCGTGCGAGTAGCCGCCCACCTTGTGTCCCGCGCGGGGGCTCAGCTCCACGATCTCGAGCACCTCGTCGATGCGCCCGGCCGCGCCGTCGCCGTCGAGCGCGGCCAACAGCTGCAGGTTCTTGCGGGCGGTCAGGTAGGGATAGAAGCGCGGCCCCTCCACGAACCCCGCAACTCCCTCCAGGGCGCGTGCGCCGTGGCGCAGCGGGTTGCGGCCGAACAGCTCGACGGTGCCCTCGGTCGGTGTGATCAGGCCGAGGGCCATGCGCAGGGTGGTGGTCTTGCCGGCGCCGTTGGGGCCGAGAAAGCCGTACACGTCGCCGGCACGCACGTTCAGGTCGATGTGATCGACCGCGAGCACGTCCTTGTAGCGCTTCACTAGCCCGCGCGCCTTGACGGGCGGCGGCGTGTCGCTCACCGCTATAGACCTCGCGCGAGCGCTTCGATCGCGGCGGGGGCGACGGAGCCGGCAAGCAGGTAGCGCACGCCGGAGCGCTCGAACGTGAGCAGCGTGCCGAGCTCGGTGCGCAGCTCGCTGGCGCTGACGCCGTTGATCGTGACCTTGGGGAGGCCTTCGAGCGGTTCTTCGCCCGTGCTCTTGGACGCTGAGCCCTTGGTCGTGCCTTCGACCACGGCGATCGCCGTCGGACCGTGCCCGTAGGTCGTGATCTTGGGCTTGCCGGCGCCGTTCGCCGGCTTGTGTTCGCCGTGCGCGCCGCCCGAGGTCGGGGGCGTGACTTCCACGACCTTGGCGTTGGCGGGCGGGCTCAGTTCGAAGACGGAGCCCGACACCGGCCCGTAGGAGACTTCGGTGGCCGCGAGTTCGATCACCGGCGAGGCGCTGGTCGAGGAGTAGATGGCGGCCCGCAGCGGGATGCCCTTGTTGGCGTCGAAGGACAGCTCGACGCCGCCGAACAGGCTGCCGCCTTCGTTCGGCGAGACGCGCACGGTGTAGGCGGGCTGGCCGGCGACGTCGGTGGGCGTGGCGCCCGAGACGTTCGCGTGCTTGCTCAGATGGGCGATCGCTTCTTCGATCTTGGCGACGGTGGGGACTTCTTCCTGCGGATCGCGTTGGATTTCAGGCTGTGCCACGCCCAGCGTGTCCGCGCGTCGATTCGGATGCAGGCGCGCGTCGAGGACGGCGATCTCGTGTTCGAGCGCCTTCTTTTCGGCCGGGGTCGAGGCGTCGTCGAAGAGGTGGGCGCTCCCGCTGGCAGTCGCCGACGAGGCGGCCTGTTCGCGCGCGGGCACCGTGTACCGATACAGCGTGTTGGTGGCGGCGTCGTACAGCGACAGCGTGTGCCCGTCGTAGATGACCTGGGTGTCGCCCTGCTGGGCCTGCAGCTCGAGGCGCACGTCGCCGTCCTTGGCGATCCACAGCCGGCCGGAGCCGCCGGTGACGAGCGGGCTGGAGGTCAGTTCCCCTTCCGGGGACGATGCGCCGTCGTGCCCGCCACTGGCGAGACTGGCGCCTTCGAGCAGGTGATCGGTCAGCGTAACGCTTGCGCTGAGCCCCTGCACCTGTTCCCCGCCACTCCCGCTGAGCGCGTCGTGGATCGCCTGGGCGAGCGGCTTGGGCGGCGGCGTCGGACCGGCGCCGAGCGCGAAGGCGAGCGCCGTCGCGGAGATGCCGATGACGACCACCAGCCCGCATACGAGCAGCAGGCGCGAGAGGGGAAGACGACGGAGAATGTTCACGGCGGCGCGTTCACGTCCTTCTGATTGCCGGTCTACTGCTCAGGGTAGCGCGCCGCCTTCGGGGCTCCTAGACGTGGGAGAGCTCTCATCCCGGACGCGTCGTTCGATCGTTCTGCGCCGCCACCCGATATCTTCTCGCGCGCATGCTGATCATCTTCATCGTCTTCTGGATCCTCGTCGGCCTCGGCGTCTTCTTCCTGGCGATGCGCCGCGGCTCCCGCAGCGCGGGTGGTTCGGGCGGCGAATCGAAGGCCGGCCAGCGCGCGACCACGCTGGGCATCGTGATCGTGTTCGCGTTCGGCCTGATCGTGCCGGCGATCGTGCTGGCGTTCAACGCCGAACACAAGGCGAGCGTCGCGATCGGCGGCGTGCACCTGAACGGCAACGAGCAGAAGGGTCGCGAACTGTTCGCGCACACGTGCGCGGTCTGCCACACGCTGGCGGCGGTCAAGTCGTTCGGGCGCATCGGCCCCGATCTCGACATCCGCGTGGGGGATGACGTCTCTACGGAAGTCGAGCGTAGAGCGCTGGTGCTGAACACGATCTTGGAAGGTCGCGCGATCGGTCTCGGCAACATGCCGGCGCTGCTCTTCCAGGGCAAGGAAGCCGAAGACGTCGCGGACTTCGTGGCAGCCGTCGCAGGGCATTGAGCCGCTTCGCGCTCCAGCGGCCATCTCAACGGCAGTAAGCGGTTTGGCCATTAGTAGATAGCGTCGGACGCGGGGCATCGGTTAAGGTCCGCCGGGATGCCCGAGCAGCCGAAGACCGCGGAGGACGTGAAGGCGCTCGTGCAGGAGCGCGACATCCGCTTCATCCGCTTCTGGTTCACGGACATCCTGGGCCAGCTGAAGTCGTTCTCGGCGAACGCGGCCGAGCTGGACGACGCGTTCGAGGCGGGGATGGGCTTCGACGGCTCGTCGATCACGGGCTTCAACGCGATCGAGGAGTCGGACATGATCGCGATGCCCGACCCGAGCACGTTCGCGGTGCTGCCGTGGCGCCCTGAGGAGCAGGGCGTTGGGCGCATGTTCTGCGACGTGATCACTCCGGAGAAACACCCGTATGAGGGCGATCCGCGCCATGTTCTGCGGCGGGCGCTGGAGCGCGCACGGGAAATGGGCTTCGACACGTTCAACGTGGGCCCGGAGCTCGAGTACTTCCTGTTCAAGGACTCGCGCTCGACGGAAGTGCTCGACGAAGGCGGCTACTTCGACCTGACGACGCTGGACGCGGGCTCGGACGTGCGCCGCGAGACGGTGCTGGCGCTGGAACAGCTGGGGATCCACGTGGAGTACACCCACCACGAGGTCGGGCCGTCCCAGCACGAGATCGACATGCGCTACGCCGATGCGCTGAAGATGGCCGACGACTGCATGACGTACCGCATCACGGTCAAGGAGTACGCGATGAAGTACGGCTGGCACGCGACGTTCATGCCGAAGCCGCTGTTCGGCGAGAACGGCTCGGGCATGCACACGCACCAGTCGCTGTTCTCAGGCGGCAAGAACGCGTTCTACGACCCCGACGATCAGTACTTCCTCTCCGACGTGGGCAAGGCGTTCATCGCGGGCCAGCTCAAGCACGCGCGCGAGATCTGCTCGATCTTCGCGCAGTGGGTCAACTCCTACAAGCGCCTGGTTCCCGGCTTCGAGGCGCCGGTGTACGTGGCGTGGTCGCGGCGCAACCGCTCGGCGCTGGTGCGCGTGCCGCTGTATCACCCGGGCCGCGAGAAGGCCACGCGCATGGAGCTGCGCTGCCCGGACCCCGCGTGCAACCCGTACCTGACGTTCGCGGCGCTGTTGCAGGCGGGCCTGGAGGGGATCGAGAAGGGCTACGAGCTGCCGGAGCCGATGGAGAAGAACCTGTACCACCTGCCCGGCGAGGAACGCCGGCGTCTGGGCGTCGAGCAGCTGCCGGAGAGCCTCGGCGAGGCGATCGAGATCACGGCCGAGTCAGAGCTGGTGCTGCGCACGCTCGGCGAGCACATGTTCAACCGCTACGTGGAGATCAAGCGCCAGGAGTGGGACGACTACCGCGTGCACGTCACGCAGTGGGAGCTGGACCGCTACCTGGCGATCCTGTAGGCACCGCGCAGGCGACCGGGCGCGCGGGGGAGAGCTGCCAGTGCATGGCCTGCAGCATGTGGCCGAACGCGCTGGGATGGCGCGGGGCGATCTCGGCGACGAGCGCGATCGCGCCGACGGCGTGGCGCTCGTAGTCCTCGTTGCCGGTGAGCTGGGCGAGGCGCAGCAGCCCGACGGCGGCGCTGGAGGAGCCGGAGGGGACGGGGGAGTCCTCGAGGTCCTTGCGCCTGACGATCAGCGCCTCGCCGTCGGATGCGGTCGAGAAGAAGCCGCCGTGCTCCCCCTCCGGGGAAGATGCGGTGTCGGCGAAGCGGGCGATGATCTCCTCGGCGAGCGCGGTGGCCTGGTGGAGCCAGCGCTCATCGCATGTGGCTTCGAACAGCGCGAGCAGCGCCTCGAGCAGGAAAGCGTGGTCCTCCAGGTAAGCGTCGATCTTTGCGTGTCCGTGGTTGTAGCTGCGCAGCAGCCGGCCTCGATGGTCGCGCATGTCGCGCTGCAGGAACTCGGCGCAGGCAATCGCCGCATCCAGGTACCGCTGCTCCGCCAGCGCCGCGCCGGCGTCGGCCAGGGCGCAGATGATCAGTGCGTTCCAGCTCGCCAGGCGCTTGTCGTCGAGCGCCGGGCGCACGCGCTGTTCGCGCGCCGCCAGCAGGCGCGCGCGAATGCGCTGGCGCGTCTCATCGTCGGGCGCAGTGCCGCGGTCGGTCAACACGTTCAAGCCTGGCTCGGCGAACTGAGACCCACCCGACCCATCCTCGAAGTTGCCCTGCTCGGTGACGCCCAGCCATGCGATCGCCGCGCCTGCGTCCGCGCCGAGGACTTCGGTCAGCTCGTCGACGCTCCACACGTAGAAGCGTCCCTCGACTCCCTCGGAGTCGGCGTCCAGCGCGCTGTAGAAGCCGCCCTCGGGGCCGCGCATCTCGCGCAGGGCCCACTCGAGCGTGTCGATGCAGACGTCTCGCAGGCGCGGATCCTGTGACCGCTGCCAGCCGTGCAGGTAGGCGCGCGCCAGCAGCGCGTTGTCGTAGAGCATCTTCTCGAAGTGCGGCACCGTCCAGGTGGCGTCGACGCTGTAGCGCGCGAAGCCGCCGCCGAGCTGGTCGTGGATGCCGCCGCCGGCCATCGCATGCAGGGTGGTGAGCGCGAGCTCTGGCCGGTCGCGCAGCAGCAGGAACTCGAGCACGGGCGCCTGCGGGAACTTCGGGGCCCGGCCGAAGCCGCCGTGACGCGCGTCGAAGCTGTCCGCGAGCGTGGCCAGCGCCTGATCGAGCGCACGCTCCCGCAGTGGCTCGCTGGAGGGCGTCAGCTGCGCGCCGCCGGACAGCCGCGCGCGCAGGCGCTCGCCGCCGGCGCGGATCTCATCGCGGTTCGCCTCCCAGGACTCGGCGATCGCCTGCAGCACCTGCGTCCACGCGGGCATGCCGTGGCGCGCGTCGGGCGGGAAGTAGGTGCCGCCGTAGAAGGGCAGCTGCTCGGGCGTGAGGAACACGTTCAACGGCCAGCCGCCATGGCCGGTCATGCCCTGGACGGCCTCCATGTACAGCGCGTCGATGTCGGGGCGCTCCTCGCGATCGACCTTCACGCACACGAAGCTCTCGTTCATGATGCTCGCGGTCCGCGGATCCTCGAAGGACTCGCGCTCCATCACGTGGCACCAGTGGCAGGCGGAGTAGCCGATCGAGACCAGCAGCGGCTTGTCCTCGGCGTGCGCGCGCGCGAGCGCCGTCGGCCCCCAGGGCAGCCATTCGACAGGGTTACCGGCGTGCTGGCGCAGATACGGCGAGGTCTCGTGCGCTAGCGCGTTGGGCACGCGCTCAGGGTAGCCAGGACAGCAACGACAGCGCCAGGCGGCTGCTCGCCGGGTGCGACCGATGCGAAGCCGGCCAGCGGTGGCCCAGCAGCCTGCCGAGCGCGGCGCCGGAGGGCCATTCCCCCTCCGGGGACGATGCGCCTGCGCTGACGCGCGAGAGCTTGACCTTGGCGAGGCTGACGTCGAAGCGCCTGCCGGCGAGCGTGCCGGTGACCTGCTCGGCGCCGCCGCCGAAGCGCACGATCCCCGGTGAGCCTTCCGTGCCTGACACGTGGATGTTCGAGGTCTGTAGCTCGCCGTTTCGCACCGGGAACGTCGCGGTGAGCTGCACGCCGGGCACGAACGAGAAGTCCTTCAGGATCGCCTTGGAGGTGGTGAGCCTGGCGTAGCCGCCGTGCAGGCCGCCGAAGCTCGCGCCGCTTGGCAGTTCGGCGTCGGCCTGCAGCGTCGCCGCGATCAGCTGGCGGTTGAGATCGAGGAGCGTGTCGAGCACGGCCACCAGGGTGCGGCCGGGCTTACCGCCGAACCCGGCCGGCGGTTGCACGTGGGCAAGCTTCGTGGGGGTCACGGGGGTGGGTGCGAACGGGTCGCTGGTGGCCGCGCACGGCTGGATTTGACCCCCACCCACCCCGCCGGCGAAGAAGGCCTTGACCGCCAGCGAGGCGCAGCCGCTGAGGTCGCTGCCGAGCACTGAGTGTCCGGTGTAGGGCACGAGCAGCAGCTGGGCGTCCGGGATCAGCGCGGCGACGCTGCGCGCGTCCGCGGTCGGGGTCCTGAGATCCTGCTCGCCGGAGAAGATCAGCGTGGGCACGTTCGGCAGCGCGCTCGGCGGTGGCGGCGCCGCGGATGCGTCGGGCCATGCGGAGCACTCGGGGACGAGGCTGTTGGCGTACGCGGTGACTGCGTCGAACGGGTAGAAGTCGCCGGCTGGTTGCGCGTGCAGGAAGCCGAGGGCTTCGGCGAGCCGGGTCGAAGCCGGCGCGGCGCGCTGCCACTGAAACGGCTCCTCCTCGCAGCTCGTCGTCACGAACAGCGCTTCGTCGAGCTCTGATGGGGCTTCGCCCTTTGTGTCTTCTTCGATCGGCACGTTGGGGATCAGCCCCTCGGAGAGCAGGTGCAGACGCAGCAGCGGGTCGGGGTCGTGCGCGAGCGCCGAGTGGACGGCCGCCGGCAGCAGCGCACGCAGCGCGGGGTTTAGGTCGCCGGCCTCGAGGATGCCGAGCAGGCCCTGCTCGCCCAGCGTGCTCGCGTGACGCTTGCCGGAACCGTCGTACACCGACCCGCTGAGGGCGCGTTTGCTCAGCTGTGCGGCGAGCCCGGCGATGTCGCCGAGGGGATTGGACGTGGTCCCGGCGCAGGCGGCGTTCGAGCACAGCTCGTCGAGCATGCCGGGGATCGCCTCGAAGCTGGGAATCGCGAACGGTTCAGGACCGTCGGTGGGCACCACCGAGTCGAGCACCAGCGCTTCGACGTTCTGGGGGTAGCGTTCGGCGTACTCCAGCGCGACCTTGGTCCCGTAGGAGGTGCCGTACAGCACGAGCTTTTCGTAGCCGCCGGCGACCCGCAGCGCCTCGATGTCCTGGACGGATTCCGGTGTGGTGAAGGCGCCCCGGGAGGGTCCGATCTGCGACGCGCACTGTTCGAACAGCTGGCTTGCGGGCTTCGTGCTGAACGTTTCGAGTGCCGCGCAGCTCAGCGGATCCGAGGAGCCCGTGCCACGCTGGTCGAACATCAGCAGGTCGCGTGAGCCGAGCGCCGGCGCGATCGCCTGGGCGATGAATTCGCCGAGCGGCAGCACCGCCTGCCCGGGACCGCCGGCGAGCGCCACGACGGCGTCGCGGCTCGGGGCGGCGCCGGCGAGCCGGCGCTCGACGCTCAGCGAGATCGTCCCGGGCGCTGCTCCCGCGCGGTCCAGCGGCACCGGCACGGTTGTGCATTCGAAGCCGGTGGCGGTGGGGCAGGGTACGAAGCTAAGGCTCGATGCGGCCGAGAAGCTCGGCCAGCCGGCTAGCAGCGCGATGGGCGCCAGGGCCGCCAGAGTAAGAGCTCGCCTGCGCATCGCTGCCGACAATAGCTGCCGTTGCGATCGCATTCGCCAGGGACCTGGCAGTCAGGACCACGTGCAGGCCGCCGAGCGTGCCGGTCAGCGCCTGGCGGGGACTGCCGTGCAGGCTGCCGTGCGCGGCGCTCGAGCCACCGACCTGGATGTCGTCTGATCCCGCTTCGATCGAGCCGGAGATCGTCATGCCCGGCACATACGAGTAGCCGTGCAGGCTCAGCGTGCCGTCCGCGAGCTGCGCCCAACCGGTGCGCAGACCGCCGACGCGCAGCGCGCTGAGGTCTTCGAGCGATCCGCTCAGCGTCAGCTGCAGCGCGAGCTGGCGGATCACGTCAGCGAGCGTCAGCGTGATCGCGTGCAGCGTGCGTCCGGGCAGCCCGCCGTAGCCGTGTGCTGGTGCGACGAGCGCCAGTCGCAGCGGCGGCAGCGGCGGCGGCCGCAGGCTCGCCGGGACCGGCGCCGGCGCGCAGGGTTTCACGGGCGTCGCCGCGAACAGCGCCTGCAGCGCTTCGCTGGCGCACGGGGTCTGCTCCTCGGTGAGCACCGAGTGTCCGGTGTAAGGCACCACCAGCAGGTGCGCGTCGGGGCTCTGCGCGGCGACTTCGCGGGCGTTGGCCGTCGGCGTGCGCAGGTCGTCGGCGCCGCTGAGGATCAGTGTCGGCACATCTGGAAGCGGCGCGTCGTCGACGGGTGGCGCGGCGGTCGTGAAAGGCCAGTGGGCGCACGCCGGGATATCGCTGAGAGCGAGCGCGTTGCTCGCGCTGAACGGCGCGAACGCGCTCGCCGGCAGTGCGTTCGCGGCGGCGGTCGCCTCCGCGACGCGGAGCTTCGGTGTGGCCGTGCGGCTGAACGGGAAGTCCTGCTCTTCGCAGGTCGTCGCGTAGTACAGCGGCGTGTCGAAGTCTTCGGCTTCGCCTTCGACCTGTTCGGCCGCTTGGGTCAGGCGCGCGAGCGGCGCCGTGTCGGCGCGTGCGGCGGACGCGACCGCCGTCACGAATTCGGAGCGCAGCAGTGGCGAGAAGTCGCCCGCGAGCAGCAGTTCGACGAGCTCGTTCGAGGACAGCGCGACGGTGTGCACCTTGCCGTTGCCGTCGACCGCGTGCCCGCGCAGCGGTCTCTCGTCCATGCGTTTGACGACGCGCGCGAGGTCGGCGACCGGGTCGGGGGTGACGTGCGCGCAGGCCCGCTTGGCGCACAGCTGACGCAGGATGCGGGGCACGGCGGCGAACGTCGAGCGGTCGAGCGGTTCCGGCCCGTTCGGCGGGACGACCGAGTCGAGCACGAGCGCTTCGACATGGCTGGGATAGTCCTGCGCGTACTGCTCGGCGACCTTGGTCCCGTAGCTCGTCCCGTACAGCACGAGCTTTTCGTAGCCCCCGGCCTGGCGGATCGCCTCGATGTCGGCGACGGTGTCGGCGGTCGTGTAGAGCGTGCGCGTCGGGCCGAGCTGGTCGCCGCAGGCTTCGACGAGCGCCCCGAACGAGTGGTACAGGTCGGGCCGTTCGAAGGCGTGGCAGGACAGCGGCGCGGACAGGCCGATCCCGCGCTGGTCGAACACGATCAGGTCGCGCGTGGCTGCGATCGGGCCGAGCAGTTCGGCGAACGCTTCGGCGAACGGCAGTGCCGGCTGCCCCGGCCCGCCGGCGAGCGCGATGATCGCGCTGTGCGCTTCGCCGACCGGCGCGCGGTGGCGGCGCATGGCGAGCGTGATCGTGCCTGGCGTGGCGCCGGTGGGGTCCAGCGGCACGGTCAGGTGGCCGCAGGCGAAGTTGTTGCTGTCGCCGCACGGTGTGAACGCGATCTGGGCCTGCGCGGATGCGAGCGGCTGCAGGGCCGCGAGCACGCAGATCCAGGCGCATGCGCTCGCGAGCGCTGTGGCGAGCCGCCGTGCGTGAGCGTGCATCCATTGGAATCTTATTGCCTGCGGCGGCGGTGTGGCTCCGGTTCGAGTCACAGCCTCAGCGCCACTCGCGCCCCGTGCGCGGGCCGGCTCGCGCTAGGGTCTCGTCGATGGCCCACGAGCGCGAGACGATCGACGCATCCGCGGCACCGCCGGCGATCGGCCCGTACAGCCACGCTGTGCGCGCCGGGGAGCTGCTGTTCTGCTCGGGTCAGATCCCGCTCGATCCGCAGAGCGGCGAGATCGTCGGCGCGACTGCCGCCGAGCAGGCGAAGCGCTGCCTGGAGAACCTGCAGGCGGTGTGCGCGGCGGCGGGCACGACGCTTTCGCGCGCGCTGCGCATGACGATCTACATGACCGACCTCGCGGCGTTCGCCGAGGTCAACGAGATCTACGGGTCGTTCTTCGCTGATGACCCGCCCGCGCGCGTGACCGTCGGGGTCGCGCAGCTGCCGCGCGGCGCTTACGTCGAGATCGACGCGATCGTCGCGCTGTAGCGCTCGCCGTCGGCGGGCTCGACGCTGCGCAGCGCGCGATTGAGCAGCTCGCGCAGCGTGCGGCGCTCATCCGCGTCGAGCGCCGCGAGCACGTCGTCCTCGATCGCCACCTGGGCGCGTTCTGCGATGCTCAGCGCCTCGCGCCCGGAGGGCGTGATCTGGACCAGATGGCGCCGCCGGTCGCTGGGATCGCGCAGGCGGGTGCTGTAGCCGAGCTGCTCGAGCTCGTTCAGCAGCAGCACGACGTTGTTGGCGTCCATGCAGAACGCGTCGGCGAGATCCTGCTGGGGGCAGCCGTCGTGGTCTGAGACGTAGCTGAGCGCGACCAGGTGGCGCAGGTGCATGCCCAGCTGCTCCTCGTTCGTGCGCCGGTACACCTGCTTGGCCAAGCGACTCAGCAGCACCGCCGAGCCGGGGGCACATTCACGCTGATCAGCCATGTCTCGAAGTCTATACATCATCTAAGCACCAATCATCACATTATCAGCGATCGTTAATTTTCCGTAGATCATCCTTGTTATATGGATGATAGTTGCTATGGTGTGCTCTCCGCTACCTCGGAGGACCCCGATGACCACTCTTCTTCGTCAATCCAAGACCCACGAGCAGTCCCCCGCCTCGGAGCGCCGGCGCTGGATCGCGCTCGGCGTGCTGTGCCTCGGCCAGCTGATGATGGTGCTCGACGCGACGATCGTGAACGTCGCGCTGCCGTCGATCCAGCGCGAGCTGCACTTCACGCAGGCCAACCTCACGTGGGTGATCGACGGCTACCTGATCACCTTCGGCGGCTTCCTGCTGCTTGCCGGCCGCTTCGGCGACCTCGTCGGCCGCAAGAAGGTGTTCCTCAGCGGCCTCGTCCTGTTCGTGGCGGCGTCGATCCTGTGCGGGGTCTCGGACAGCCAGGCGATGCTGATCGGCGCGCGGCTCGTGCAGGGGATCGGCGGCGCGGTGGCCTCGAGCGTGATCCTGGCGATCATCGTCACCGAGTTCCCCGAGCGGGTCGAGCAGGCCAAGGCGATGGGCGTCTACGCGTTCGTGTCCGCCGGCGGCGGCTCGATCGGCCTGCTCGCGGGAGGCGCGCTGACGCAGTCGCTGAGCTGGCACTGGATCTTCTTCGTCAACGTGCCGATCGGCGCGGTCGCCCTGGCCGCGGGCGCGCTGCTGATCAAGGAGAACGAGGGCATCGGCCTGTCGGGCGGCGTCGATGTGCTCGGCTCGATCCTGATCACGCTGGCGACGATGCTCGGCGCCTTCGCGATCGTCAAGTCCAGCGAATACGGGCTCTCCTCCGCGCGCACGCTCGGCGTCGGCGGCGCCTCGCTGGCGCTGCTCGCGGGCTTTCTCACGCTCGAGTCGCGTCTGGCCAACCCGATCATGCCCCTGCGCGTGCTGCGGCTGCGCATGCTGATGGGCTCGAGCCTCGTGCGCGGGCTGCTCGTCACGGGGATGTTCTCGGCGTTCTTCCTCGGCGCGCTGTACCTCGAGCGCGTGCTCGGCTATGACGCGATCGACACGGGCCTCGCGTTCATGCCGCTGACGATCGCGATCGCGGTGATGTCGATGGGCGTCTCGGCCAGGGCGGTGGAGCGCTTCGGCGCGCTGCGCACGCTGGCGGCAGGGCTGGTGGGGATCGTCGTCGGCCTGCTGCTGCTGGCGGAGCAGGGCGTGCACGCCGGCTACTTCCCGGGCCTGTTCTTCGCGTTCCTTGCGCTCGGGCTCGGCGCCGGCGCGTCGTTCCTGCCGCTGCTGACGATGGGGATGTCCGACACGCCCGCGCGCGACGCGGGTCTCGCCTCGGGCATCATCAACGTCTCGGTACAGCTGTTCGGCGCGATCGGCCTCGCCAGCCTGGGGACGATCGCGACCGACCACACGAACGCGCTGAGCGCCGCCGGGCACTCGCTGAGCAGCGCGCTGACCGGCGGCTACCACCTCGCATACCTGGTCGCGGCGGCGGCCGTCAGCGTGGGCGTGCTCGCGGCGTTCCTGGTGCTGCGCCCGCCCGCTGTGACGGACCAGCTGGTCGACGCGGAGCGCGTCAGCTCCGAGATGACCGAGCAGATTGCGCAGGCCGCATGAGCTCCCTGGCAACATACAGCGATCAAGCCACACGTCGGCTGGCGGCGCAGCGCGTTCGCACTGCCGGGCGCTCGCGCCGCGCCGACGCGGGCACCGTCACCGAGATGGCGCGCCTGCTGCTTCGCGACGCCCGCGAGGCGCACACCGCCGAGGCCCGGCCTCGCCAGGGTGCCGCCGCGCGGGCGGAGCGCGCGGTGCGGCACGAGCTCGCGGGCGCGTCCGGGCGCCTCAGCTCGCGCCCGTTCGCAGCTCGGCGCGCTTGACCTTGCCGGAGGCGGTCTTCGGCAGCTCGTCGGCGAAGTCGATGATGCGCGGGTACTTGTACGGGGCGGTCTCGCGCTTGAGGGCGGTCTCGCGCTTGACGTGCTCCTGCAGCTCGCGCACTAGCTCCGGCGAGGGGACGTACTCGCCCGAGCGCAGCACGACGACCGCGCGCACGACCGCGCCGCGCTCCTCGTCGGGGGCCGACACGGCGGCGGCCTCGGCGACCGCCGGGTGCGCGACGAGCGCGGACTCGACCTCGAACGGGCCGATGCGATAGCCGGCGGAGACGATCACGTCGTCCGCGCGTCCCTCGAAGTACAGCCAGCCGTCCTCGTCCTGGGTGACCCTGTCACCCGTGTGCCACGGTCCTTGCGTGCGCCGATCCGCGATCTGCCACGCGCGTTTGCCGCCGGCTCGCGTCTCGGCCAGGACGTGCTCGCCCAGGTAGCCGAGGAAGAACGTCGGCACGCTCGCCGGGTCGACCGTCAGCTCGCCGTCGACGATCGTCAGTCGCATGCCCGGGAGCGCCTTGCCCATCGAGCCCGGCCGCGCGTCGCTGTGCAGCGGCGTGCCGGTCGTCTGGCCCGTCTCGGTCTGTCCGTAGCCGTCGCGGATCTCAAGCCCCGTCGCCTCGTGCCACGCGCGCAGCACCTCGGGGTTGAGCGCCTCGCCGGCGGCGACCATCCCGCGCAGGTCCGTGAGCGGACGCAGGGTGCTCCGCTTGGCGATCACGCGGTACTCGGTCGGCGCCATGCACAGCACGTTGACGCGCTCGCGCTCGAGCAGCTCGAGGCGCTCCTCGGGATCGAAGCGCGCGTCGTGCAGCAGCGCCGCTGCGCCCGACAGCCACGGCGCGATGAAGACATTGCGCGCGGACTTCGACCAGCCGCTCGCGGCGGTGCACCACACCAGCTCGCCGGCGCGCGCGCCGAGCCAATGCTCGGCCTGCACGCGCTGGCCGTCGAGGTAGCGCTGCGCGTGCACGACGGCCTTCGGCTCGCCCGCCGTGCCGCTCGTGAACGTGATCAGACACGGGTCCTCGCCGCCCAGCTCGACCGCCGGCGCCGGCTCGGCGGCGAACAGGCGGTCGTCGGGGACATACGCGACCGGCACGCTCGCCGCGGCGCTCGCGCCAGCCAGCGCGGCCTCCAGCTCTACGCGGTTGCGCTCGTCGGCGAGGATCAGCGCCGGCCGCACGACGTCGATCCGCATGCGCAGGTCCTTCGCGCGCAGCTGCTCGGTGCACGGCAGCACGACGGCGCCGACACGAAAACACGCGAGCATGCTCAACACCCACTCGGGACGGTTGCCGATCAGCGTCATCACCACGTCGCCGCGCCCGACCCCGCGCTGCCGCAGTGTTCCGGCGAGGCGGACCGAGCGCTCGGCGATCTCGCCGAAGCTCCACTCCCGGCGCGTGCCGTCGCGCGCGAGCTCGACCAGGGCCAGCCGCCCCGGAGGACTTGCGTCCACGATCTCGCGCGCGAAGTTCACGGCGGTATTCTCCCTCTAGAGGGTGGCGCGGCCGGCCGACCCAGCCCTTCGGGCTGTGTGCCCCCGGCAAGC
This sequence comes from Solirubrobacteraceae bacterium, assembly GCA_049513255.1. Taxonomy (GTDB): domain Bacteria; phylum Actinomycetota; class Thermoleophilia; order Solirubrobacterales; family Solirubrobacteraceae; genus Palsa-744. The sequence goes on along the minus strand of JBEKWH010000002.1, from coordinate 72,499 downwards.
CGGGTCCCTCCTAGTTCATTCAGCCGCCAAAACGACCTTGGAGCATTGATCAGATGGCCGTAGCCGCCTCCCAGCACAGCGAGATGACCGACGAGCAGAAGGCGATCACCGAGATGGTGCATCAGTTCGCCGACGAGCAGATCCTGCCGAACGCCGAGCACTACGACCACGAGGACGCCTTCCCGGAGCCGATCGTCGAGCAGATGAAGGAGCTGGGGCTGTTCGGTGTGACGATCCCGGAGGAGTACGGCGGCATGGGTCTGGACCTGACGACCTACGCGATGATCGTCGAGGAGCTCTCGCGCGGCTGGATCTCGATCTCGGGCGTGATCAACACGCACTTCATCGGCTCCTACCTGCTGATGAAGTTCGGCACCGACGAGCAGAAGCAGAAGTACCTGCCGCGCATGACCACCGGCGAGATCCGCGCGGCGTTTTCGCTGTCCGAGCCGGAGCTCGGCTCCGACGTGCAGGCGATCAAAACCTCCGCCAAGAAGACCGAGGACGGTAGCTACGAGATCAACGGCCAGAAGATGTGGGTGACCAACGGCCTGCGCTCCGACCTCGTGTTCGTGCTCGTCAAGACCGACCCCAACGCCGCGAAGGCATACCAGGGCATGACCTGCTTCATCGCCGAGAAGGAGGGCGGCGTCAGCGAGAACACCGGTCCCTACGCCGGTCTCACGGTCCCGCCGCAGCTGCGCAAGATGGGCTACAAGGGCGTCGAGTCGACCGAGCTGGTGTTCGACGGATACAAGTGCCCGGCCGAGAACATCCTCGGTGGCGAGGACGCGGGCCTCAACAAGGGCTTCCCGCAGATGATGGATGCGCTCGAGGTCGGTCGCGTCAACGTGGCCGCGCGCGGCGTCGGCATCGCCCAGCGCGCGCTCGAGCTGGCGCTGCGCTACTCGCAGGAGCGCAAGACCTTCGGCAAGCCGATCTCAGAGCACCAGGCGATCCAGTTCAAGCTCGCCGACATGGCCACGCAGGTCGAAGCCGCGCGCCTGTTGACGATGCGCGCCGCGCGCCTGAAGGACGCTGGCGCGCGCTCCGACCTGGAGGCGGGCATGGCCAAGCTGTTCGCCTCGGAGGCCGGGCGCTTCTGCGTCGAGGAGTCCTTCCGCATCCACGGCGGCTACGGCTACTCCAAGGAGTACGAGATCGAGCGCCTGTACCGCGACGCGCCGCTGCTGCTGATCGGCGAGGGCACCTCGGAGATCCAGCGCATGGTGATCGGACGCAAGCTCCTGCAGCGCCATAAGATCTGACACGACAGCCACGGACCGCGGTCCAGGAGGAGAGGCCACATGGCCGAGGACGCCAAGACTCTGATCGAGCTTGCGACCAACAGGTTCGTCAGCGAAGTGCCGGCCCTGGAGCCGATCAAGCTGGTCGTCGGCGTCGAACTGCGCGGCCGCGGCGACGTGCAGCACTTTCGCCTGGAGATGCCCGGCGCGAAGGTCACCAAGGGCCCCGCTGCCGACGCGCGGCTGCGCGTGGACATGCGCCGCGAGTTCTTCAACGTGATGGCCAAGGAAGGCAAGGTCGCGGACTGGATCGAGGCGTTCGCGTACGGCCAGGCCAAGGCCTCCGGTCCGGAGCAGATCATTCGCCTGATCGTCAACGTCGTCGAGCGCCAGCAGGAGCGCGAGCGCACGCCGAAGGCGCGCAAGCACGCATAGCCTCAGCTGGTCTCGCGCCCGGCTCAGTGGTAGGAGGTGAGCTGCTCGGCCAAGAACGCCAGCGAGGCGAGCAGGAAGATGCACATGACGACGAGTGAGAAGTTTTCGTTCACGACGCTCTGGCAGTCACGATACCTCACCTGGCACGGGCGTTGTGCGCTTCATCACAGCTGGCCCGAGACGACCGCGAGCAGCCCATATATGCCTTCGCCGTCCGCTTCTTCGTTGCCGGCAAGCTGGACGGTCACGGTGACGTTGCGCACGCGCACATAGCCGACACTGAGGTATTCGTGCTGGCCCAAGCCGTTCTTGACCGGTGCGCTCTCGCCGTCGAAGCCGCCGCCTTCTTCGGTGATCTCCCTGGTCCCTGCGGCCGCTTCTTCCTGGATCCCGCCGAGAGCGTGGACCGTGGTGATTCCGCCGATGCCCACCGCCCCCTGCTTGAAGGCCGTGGTGGCCTGTTCGACTGTGGGGTAGCGCGTCACGTTGACGTTGGCGACGACGCCGTCGAGCAGCGTTTGCGTTTGGCCCGGGAATTCGACGCCTTCGCTGTTGGTGGTCGGGGGCGCCGTGTATTCCACGAAGGAGCCTTTCAGCAGTCCGATGCAGGAGGACGTGTAGTAGCCGTCGGGACCCGTTTCTTCGTGTTTTTCAAACGGCTTGCCGGCGCCGACGCTGTCCGCGGTGCTGTTGATCGAGTCGCTCAGTTCAGTCGCGAAGCCCGGCAGGATGCCTTCGCAACTTCGGTTGGAGAGCAGCGATTCGCAGCGTTTACGCGGGACCAGTTCGACGTCCGCGCCGGTGCTTGCGCCGGTGAGGGCGAGGTCGCCCTTTTTGAACTTTGGGTAGCCGGCTGGGTTTGAGGGGCAGCCGCATCCCGTCGCGTCCGAGCACACCCTCAGCGTTCCCGTGATGTAGCGGTCGACTTCCGTGCCGGGGGTGGTGCGGATGCGGGCATAGCCTTTCTTGACGACTATTTCCAGCACCGGCATGCTTTTGCTCATCGCTTTCAGAGACAGGTGATAGATGCCGTTGGCGTAGGGTGCGACGCCGAGGTCCGTCGGTTCTGGAGAGGCTGAGATCGCAAGCGAGCGCGGTCTCGCGTATGTGCTTCCGGCCGGCGGCAGCGCAGCTCTGCGCTCGGCCCAGGGCCAGCCGCTGGCTTCGCCGAAGAACACGGAGGCCTCTGTCTCGGGGAATTCCTGATCGCCGCCGAGCGCCGCCGTATATGCCGCCGCGTTTGTCTTGGCGGCGAACATCGCCCTGAAGCGGGACCACGGGGAGATCCCGACCGACTGCATGTGGTCGAAGAAGCCGATCGCGTCGTAGTCGCGATCGAACAGGCGTTCCGACGGGTCGCTGAAGTAGGCGGCGCGCTCCTTGCCCGGAAACGCGTAGTGGCCGGGAACGACGTCAGCTTCGACCCAGGTGGAGGCGCCCTCGAGCTCCCAGTTGGGTTTCGGCGATCGCGTCCAGTTGGCTTCGCTGAGGGACATCACGGCCTCGTAGGCGTGGAAGACCTCGTGGGCCATGGTGAGGCGCATTTCGTTGGTGTGATGCGCGGACACGGACACGGTGATCGTGCAGTCGGCGGCCGGGCCTCCGGCGCTGAAACGGCAGTTGGTCTCCGCGACGGCTTCGCCGACGTTCGCGTTGGGAAGGGTGTGGTCGGGGGACTGCACGATTTCAAGGAATTGCGCCGGCCCGCCGGGGAGCGCGACGCCGAGTTTTGATCCCTCGATTGCGGCGTACTGGTAGGCGAGCGCCTTGTCTTCTTTGAGGTAGGCGGCGAGTGCTTGCGCGGTGGGTGCTTTCGCCAGGGCCGGCGCGGCCGCTGCGCATGACAGGAGCACTGAGACTGCCAGTGAGACGGCTGCGCAGAGCACCGGCGAGGTGCGCCGCGTCATAGCCTTGCAGCGACCTGTCGGAGCAGGCCCAGCGCTTCCGTCGGACCGGCGTTGGCCTGGCCCGCGATGAAGAAGTAGGCGGTGAGGTTGCGCTTGCGCACGAAGCCCACGGATTCGTATTCGGGTTCGCCGTGAGCGCCACCGTCGCTCAGCTTGCTCCTCAGCCACGCTTCGTTGCCGATCCCCGCCACCGCCCTGTATTCGGGGTTTTTCGCCTCGTTGAAGGGTATCTGCAGGTCTGCCTGGGCCTGCGCTTCGGTCGCGTAGCGCGACACGTTGACTCCGGAGGCGATCGAGCCGTAGAAGAACTCTTCGGTCGGTGGCGGTTCGGACCCTTCCGCGTTGGCGCCTTCGACAGGGCGTGTGTGGAGGCTGCCGTCGAACAGGAACAGGCAGGTGGTGGAGGAGAAGCCGGCAGGGCGGTTCACCGCTTCAATTTTCGAGAATTTGCCGGTCGGTTCAAAGTGCTTGCCCACCACTTCGAGCGCGTTGGCGACCGCGGTGCTGTATCCCGGCAGGATGGTTTCGCATGACGGCGCTGCGAGCGGCGTTTCGCAGCGTTTCTGCGGCACGAGTTCGACCTCGGCTCCCGTCGTGGTTCCCGTGACGGCGAGATTGCCATCGCGGAACACCGGAATGTGTTCGTCCTGCCCCGGACAGTTGCAGCCCTTGGATTCCGAGCACAGCTTGAGGGGGGTCGTGATGAGCTGATCGACGTCCTCTCCGTTGAGCGACTCGATGCGCGCGACGCCGCTGAGCAGCTTTATTTCCAGAACGGGCTTGCGCGAGGACATCCCGCTGAGGACGAGGTGATACACGCCGTCGGCGTAAGGCTTGACTTTCAGCGGGCGCGGCGAGCTCCCGATCGCCACCGTTGGCGCCTTGAAATGCACGCTCCCGGGTACCGGCTCGCTCTCTGGGCGCTCGGCCCACGGCCAGCCCCTCGGTTCGCGGAAGAACACCGACGCTTCTGTGTTCAGGAACCCCATGTTGCCGCCCACCGCGGCGTTGTAGGCGGCTTCGTTGCTTTCGGCCGCGAAGATCTGCTTGAAGCGCGTCCACGGCGAGATACCGGCTGACTGCATGTGCGCGAAGAAGCCCACGCCGTCGTAGTCGCGGTCGAACAGCGGGGTGGAGGGGCTTTCGAAGTACTTGCCGAGCTCTTCGCGCTGGGGGCGCTGATCGCGACCGACCAGGTCCATCGCCACCCACGTCGCCGCGCCCTCGATGAGCCAGTGTGGTTCGGGCTTGCGTTCCCAGTTGAACTGGTCTACCGACATGACCTGCTCGTAACAGTGGAAGACCTCGTGCGCGATCACGGAATCGATGATGTGCAACGCGTGTGAAGCGACCGCGATCGTGATCTCGCAGCCGGCGGGGGTGTGGGTGGCGACGTGGTTGACCTCGCCCCAGGCGTAGCCAGTCAGCGCGCCGGCTTCGACTTTCTTGGCGCCGACTTCGCCCGGGAGCACATACGCCGGCGATTGCTTCACCTCGATGTAGGATCTCGGTCCGCCCGGCAGCGACACCCCTGGCAGTTTGCCTTCCTCAAGCCCCGCGTACTTCTGCACCAGCGTGTTGTCTTCGGCGAGGTACGCGGCGAGCGTTGCCGGCGATGGCGCTTTGGCGAGCGCGGGCGCAGCGAGCGTCCCGGAGAGCAGCGCGGCGAACCCGAGCAGGACCGCGGCGCGCCGGATCGACACCGCCGTGCGGGTCCAAGGGAGCGATCCCCAGCGCGCTCGATCACGCGAGGGACAGCGCACGGCTATGCCAGCACGGCGCTGTCGTCGTAGAGCTTGACGATCCTCACCGCACCCTCCGGCGAGGCGTCGAGGCAGAGGCGGCAGAGCACGCACTCGTCGAGGTTCCTCTCGACGAGCTCGAGCGCGCCGCTCGCGCCCTGCGCGAAGATGTCCACGGGGCAGGCCTCGGTCAGCCTGCGCGCGAGCGCCGTGTCCGCAGCTGCCTGATCGTCGACCTCGACGGCGATGAAGATCCCGTCCTTCCTCACGCTGCGCTCCTCTGCTCGATCTGCTCGCGGATCATCCCGGGGATGTCCTCGATCCGCTCGGCCACGGTGATCCCGGCCTGAGCCAGGCGCGCGATCTTCTCCGAGGCGGTGTCCTGGATACCTTCGACGATCGTGCCCGCGTGGCCGAAGCTCATGCCCGGCATCTCGTCCATGAAGCGCCCGGCCATGAACGCCACGATCGGCAGTCGCGAGTTGTGCTCGGTGACCCAGCGCGCGAGCTCGGCCTCCATGCGTCCGCCTGGCTCGGTGTAGATGACGATGCCCTTGGTCTGCTCGTCGGCCTCGAACAGCGGCATCAGCTCGGCGTAGCTGGAGCCGATGATCGCGTCGCCGCCGATCGACACGGCCGTTGACTGGCCGAGCCCGGCGGCGCTGAGCGTCGATGACATCTCTGTGGTCATGCCGCCGGAGCGCGAGATCACGCCGATCGGACCTGGGGTGTAGGCCTGCGCGGCGTTCTTCGCCGGCCCGCCGATGCCGCCCATCTTGATCACGTCGGGGACGATGATGCCGAGGCAGTTCGGGCCGATGATGCGCGCGCCGCGCAGCGTCGCCAGCTCGACCATCTCCGCGACGTCGCGGCGCGGGATGCGCTCGGTGACGATCACGATCAGCTTGACGCCGTTCTCGATCGCCTCGAACACGGCGTCCTTGGTGAAGGCGGGGGGGACGGTCACGACGGACCCGTAGATCGGCGCGCCGTGGTGGGCGACGGCCTGCGCGACGGTGTCGAACACCGGCACGCCGTGCACCTCGCGGCCGAGCCTGCCGGGGGTGACGCCGCCGACGACCTTGGCGCCGGTGCCGTAGTCCAGGCACTCGCGCGTCAGGTTGACGGCCTCGCGGCCGGTGATGCCCTGGACGATGAACGTCGTGTCGGAGTCGATCAGGATCGACATCAGGCGCCCGCTCCTTGGATCTTCTCGACGGCGCGGCGGGCGGCCTCGTTGAGGGACACGGAGCGGTCGGCGTAGTCGACGCCGTACTTCTCCAGGATCTTGAAGCCCTCCTCCTCCCACGCGCCGGGGATGCGGAAGATCGCGATCTTCTCGGCGGGGTCGTGGCCGAGCTCGAGGCAGGCTTTGATGACGCCGCGCGCGACGATGTCCACGCGCGTGTTGGAGACGATCGACATCATCACCGCGATCTTGTCCACGCCGGGCTTCTGCAGCACGAGCTTGGCCAGGCCGCACGCCTTCGCGACCGACGGGTTGCCGCCGATCTCGCAGTAGTTGGCCGGCCTGCCGCCGTGCGCGCGCACCGCGTCGAACAGCGTCAGCGAGCCGCCGCCGGCGCCGATCACGAGACCGAGGTTGCCGTCGAACTCGGTCACGTTGCCGGCGACGCCGCGATGGTCGGTGGCGTCGACTTCCTCGCCGGCGAGCTCGAACGGCGTCGCCTCGCGCGCCTGGCGCGTCTCCTCGTCGCCGACGCCGAGGTCGGCGAGCAGCTGCTTGTGGCGTCCGCGCGCCTCATTCTCGATGTCCATGTGCGCGTCGAGCGCGACGAACGAGCCGTCCGCGAGTCGCCCGAGCGGGTTTATCTCGGCAAGGATCATGTCGTTCGACATAAACAGCTTTGCGAGTCGGGTGACGATCGGCACGAGCTTGTTCAGCGCCGAGCCGGTGACGCCGGTGGCGGCGATCACCTCCTTGGCCTCAAAGTCGCTGAAGGGGAGGATGTTGGAGAAGTGCCGGCGCCCGACCTTGTCGGGCTGCTCCTCGGCGACCTGCTCGATGTCGATGCCGCCGACCGGCGAGAAGATCATCACCGGCTGCTTGCGGATCCCGTCCCAGACGACGCCCGCGTAGTACTCCTGCTCGACCTCCGCCTTCGGGTCGACGAGCACGCCGCGGGGCGTGTGGCCGTTGATCTCGAGCTGGAGGATGTCGCGCGCGTGGGCCTCGGCCTCGTCCGGCGTGTCCGCGAACTTGACGCCGCCGGCCTTCATGCGCCCGCCGGTCAGCACCTGGGACTTGATCACGGTCGGACCGCCGATCCGCTGCGTGATCGCGCGCGCCTCGGCGGGGTCGGTCGTGAAGCCGTAGTCGGTGACGGGGATGCCGGCGCGCTTGACGACCTCGCGCGCCTCGTACTCGAAGAATCTCATCGTCTGGTGATCGGGCTCGGCATCGGCGCCGGAACCCTACACGGAGGCCTGCGCCTCATGCGTTGCAATGCCGCCTCCGGTGAGTTGGAGTCAGCAGTCGGCCAGAGCCCGTAGCGTCTGGCAGATCTCATCGCGTCGGGGGCCGAGCGTGCCGGTCCTCTCGGTCAGCGCAGAGCGCAGGACCGGCTGGAGGTTGTCGAAGGAGGCGGCGCAGTCGGCGTCGAGACCCTCGCGCGGCCCGAGCCCGATCTCGGTCGGGATCCCGCGCACGGTTCGGCTGACCGGCGCCACGACGACGCGCTTCAGCACGGGTATCGCCTGCGAGCGCGTGACCACCAGCACAGGCCGGCGCTTGTCTTCGGCCTCGGCCCACCAGATGTCCCCCTGCTCGGGAACGCTCACCAGGGTTCTTCTTCGATCAGCGCACGGGTTGCCTGCTTCGCCTGGGCAAGCTCCTCGTCGGTCTCAGGATGACGTGCGTATCCCTCGACGATTTCCTCTCCTATCCGGCGCCTTCGATGCTCCTCCACAAGCCTCTCAAGTGCCATTCGCATGGCCTCCGAACGATTGCCAACCACCCCGCTGTCCACGAGCTCGTCAACCGCTGCTACGAGTTTGTCATCAAGCCTAGCTACCAGTTGTGCCATGCAATGAGCATAGCGTTTCGCAATGCATTACGTGTAGCCAGTCTTCTTCAAGAAACGTGAGCACGGCGCTCACGCCGTCTTCCGAGGCTGTCTGGGAGCGACTCACGGCCGCTTCGGCGCCCAGCGCCGAGGCTGCCCAGCCGGCTCCCAGCGCCAGCACCGCCGAGCATGCCAGCAGTGCGAGCGCTGCGGGCAAAGGTCCTCGGCGCGCTTCCAGCATGCCTAGAGCCCGTATGCCTCGGCCAGCTCGGGGTCCTTCTTGGCGAGCATTTCGGCGAGGTTGACCATCACCTTGCACTGCTTCCAGGTCGCGTCGTCCTGCATCTTGCCGTCGATCATGTGCACGCCGCGCCCGTCAGGGATCGCCTCGATCACCTTTTTGGCGAACGCGACCTCGTCGGGATCCGGGGAGTAGACCTTCTTGGCGATCGCGATCTGGACGGGATGCAGCGACCAGGCGCCGACGCAGCCGAGTAGGAACGAGGCTCGGAACTGCGTCTCGCAGCCCTCGACATCCTTGATGTCGCCGTAGGGGCCGTAGAAGGGGAGCGCGCCGACGGACGTGCACGCGTCGACCATGCGCGCGATCGAGTAGTGCCACGGGTCCTGCTGGTAGCTCGGGCGCGGCGCGTCCGGGTTCTCGGGGTCGGGGTCGGCGATCGTGCGGTAGCCGGGATGCCCGCCGCCGACGCGCGTGGTCTTCATCCGCCGCGACGCCGCGAGGTCAGCCGGTCCGAAGCTCATGCCCTGGATGCGCGGCGATGCGCACGCGATCTCCTCGAGGTTGGCCACGCCCTGCGCGGTCTCGAGGATCGCGTGGATCAGCAGCGGGCGTTGCAGCCCGGCCTTGGCCTCCAGCTGCGCGAGCATGCGGTCGACGTAGTGGATGTCCCACGGCCCCTCGACCTTGGGGATCATGATCACCTCGAGCTTGTGGCCGATCTCCATCACCAGTTCCGTGAGGTCGTCGAGCACCCATGGCGAGGCGAGCTCGTTGACGCGCGTCCACAGCGCGGTGTCGCCGAGCTCGATCTCGCGCCCGACCTTGATCAGGCCCGCGCGGGCGGCGAGCTTGCGGTCGACCGGGACGGCGTCCTCGAGGTTGCCGAGCAGGATGTCGACGGTGGGCGCGATGTCGGGCACCTTGGCGACCATCTTCTCGTTGGAGAAGTCCAGGAAGTGGATCATCCGGGACGGCTTGAAGGGGATCTCGCGCGCCGGCTCGGGCGCGTCGATGGCGAGCGGCTTGAAGAAATCGCGGGGGTTGCGCAAGGGCTCTCCTGGGTCGGTTCGGGTGGCGACGCTACGATCGGTAGGAGAAAGTATCGATGATGCGCCGTCCTCTGACCAAGCTGACGTTGGCGGTGACATGTGGAGCGCTGGTGCTGGGCGCGCTGCTGGCGATAGCGATCGCGGCGGGTGCGAGCGGCGGCGCCGGCGCCAAGCGGGGCGCTGCAGCCTCGATTACGCGGACCTGGCTCGTGAGCATGTCCGCGGCTCCCGACGATCTGGCGCTCGTCGAGGTCAGCTTCCCACGAGCTGCCCGCGGGCAGCGAATCTCGGCCAGCTCGCTGCACGTTGCGGTGGGAACGCCATTCGGCGATGACTATCTGGTGGCCGCCGCGCTGCGGCTGCCGACGCCCGGCGTGCCACGGATGCTGCTGCTGCTCGTCAACCGACCCTCGCCACTGCTCGACCCGGTGTCGGTGCGTGTGCGACTGATCGCGCGACACGCGCTCGGGGCGCCGCTGATGCGCACATCCGCCGATCCGCTCACGCGTCCCGCCAGCGCGCACGCGCGCAACATGTGCAACCTGGCTCTGCATGGCTCTGCGCTGGCAGCATCCGAGCTGCGCTCGCTGCACTCGCGCGGGCAGGGGCTCACCGGTTTCGACGCAGCCGACGCGGTCGCGCAGGCATACGACCTCGTCTGCGGGCTGTCCGTCGCGAGCTCCTTCGAGCAGGCCGTCGAGGAGTCTGGCGCGCCGTCATCTCCGACCCCGCCCGAATCGCCGTCCCCTCCGCCTTCGCCCGCGCCGCCCGTGGGCAGGCTCCCCGGCGAAGGCTGCAAACCCGAACCTGGCTACGCATGTCCGGCGGCCGTCGGGCACGCTCCTGCGGCGGCTGTCGGCGGTGCGTCTGCGCCGACGGCTGCCGGCGGCTAGCGGCGAGCGACTGCAGGCGCCCACTAGAGTTGGTCCTCGAGGCTCATCCGTTCCCACTGCCACAGGAGACCCACCACCTACATGAGCGCCACCGACACCGCCCAGACCTTCGAGACCGAGCAGGCCGCACGCGAGGCGAGCGGCGCCCACCCGTATGGCCGCTACCTGGAGGAGTTCGAGGTCGGCGCCGTGTACAAGCACTGGCCCGCCAAGACCGTGACCGAGTCAGACGACCACCTGTTCTGCCTGATCACGATGAACCACCATCCGCTGCACCTCAACGACGTCTACGCCGCCAAATCCCAGCAGGGCCGTAACGTGGTGGTCGGTCCGCTCGTGTACTCGCTGGCGCTCGGCATGTCGGTGAGTGACGTCAGCGGCAAGGCGATCGCCAACCTGGCGACCGAAGAGCTCAAGCACCCGGCGCCGGTGTTCCACGGCGACACGCTCTACTGCGAGTCGGAAGTGCTCGAGAAGAAGGAGTCGCAGTCCAAGCCAGACCGCGGGACGGTCAAGGTGCACACGCGCGTGCTCAACCAGGACGGCGTGCTCGTGGCCGAGTTCAAGCGCCTCGTGCTCGTGCCGCGCAAGACGCCTGGCGACGTCGTCGCCTAGGGATCGTCGGGTGGAAGGTCCGCTTGTCGAGCGGCGGGGCGTGCTGTACGCTTTCTCGGTCGCCCTGCGGAGGGCGTTTTTCTGTTTCCCGGTGCCACCCCTGGCCCGGCCGCAGCGCAGCCGATCGTAGATCGCCCAGCGCGCCGATCATCCCCGCGAACCGAGGAGCCGCTTGGACCCCATGAACACCACCGTTCCCGCCCCCACTACGAACGAGCGACTGCTGGCCTGGGTCGACGAGATCGCCGCGCTGACCGAACCGGACGAGGTCTACTGGTGCGACGGGTCCGCGGAGGAGTACGACCGCCTCTGCCAAGAGCTTGTCGAGGCGGGGACGTTCGAGCGGCTCTCGGACGCCAAGCGCCCGAACTCCTATCTGGCGCTGTCGGACCCCGGTGACGTGGCGCGCGTCGAGGACCGCACGTTCATCTGCTCGGCCACCGAGGCGCAGGCCGGCCCGACCAACAACTGGCGCGAGCCGGGCGAGATGCGCGAAGCGCTGACGGAGCTGTTCGGCGGCGCGATGAAGGGGCGCACGATGTACGTCGTGCCGTTCTCGATGGGGCCGCTGGGCTCGGATAAGAGCCACGTGGGCGTACAGCTGACCGACTCGACGTACGTGGCGGTGAGCATGCGGATCATGACCCGCATGGGCCAGGGCGCGCTCGACGCGCTCGGCGGCGGCGCGTTCGTTCCCTGCCTGCACTCGGTGGGCATGCCGTTGGAGGACGGCGTGGAGGACGTGCCGTGGCCCTGCAACGCGGAGAACAAGTACATCGTGCACTTCCCCGAGACACGCGAGATCTGGTCCTACGGCTCCGGCTACGGCGGCAACGCGCTGCTGGGCAAGAAGTGCTTCGCGCTGCGCATCGCCTCGGTGATGGCGCGCGACGAGGGCTGGATGGCCGAGCACATGCTGATCCTCAAGCTGACCTCGCCCGAGGGCGAGGTCAAGTACGTCACCGGCGCCTTCCCTAGCGCCTGCGGCAAGACCAACCTGGCGATGCTGATCCCGACGCTCGAGGGCTGGACGGTCGAGACGATCGGCGATGACATCGCGTGGATGAAGTTCGGGCAGGATGGCCGTCTGTACGCGATCAACCCCGAGGCCGGCTTCTTCGGCGTCGCGCCGGGGACCGGCGAGCAGACCAACCCGAACGCGATCCGCACGATCGAGCGCAACTCGATCTTCACCAACTGTGCGAAGACCGACGACGGCGACATCTGGTGGGAGGGGCTCACCAAGGAGTCGCCCGCGCACCTGATCGATTGGCATGGTGAGGACTGGACGCCGGAGACGGGGACGCCGTCGGCACATCCGAACGCGCGCTTCACGACGCCGGCGGCGCAGGATCCGGCGATCGCGCCCGAGTGGGAGGACCCGGCGGGCGTGCCGATCGACGCGATGCTGTTCGGCGGACGGCGCTCGACGGTCGTGCCGCTGGTGACCGAGGCGCTCGACTGGGAGCACGGCGTGTTCCTTGGCGCGGTGATGAGCTCTGAGAAGACCGCCGCAGCGGCGGGCACCGTCGGCGAGCTGCGCTTCGACCCGTTCGCGATGCTGCCCTTCTGCGGCTACAACATGGCCGACTATTTCGCCCACTGGCTCGAGATCGGGCGTCGCGAGGGTGCGAAGCTGCCGAAGATCTTCTACGTCAACTGGTTTCGCAAGGACGAGCACGGACGCTTCCTGTGGCCCGGGTACGGCGAGAACTCGCGCGTGCTGTCGTGGGTGTTCGCGCGCTGCGCCGGACACGGCGCGGCGACCGAGACGCCGATCGGCTGGATGCCGCCCGTGGGTCCCGACGGGATCGACACCCGTGGCGTCGATGTCAGCGACGAGGCGATGGCGCAGTTGCTGCGCGTTGACGCCGCGGAGTGGAGGGCGCAACTGCCCCAGTTCCATGAGCACTTCGCCAAGTTCGACAATCTCCCTGATGAGCTGCACGCCCAGTTGAAGGCGCTCGAAGAGCGTCTGGGCTGAGTCGATGGCGGGGACGATCCCACGGGTCGATCCGCGGGCCTCGTCCTCGCGCTTCAAGCGCGCGCTGACCGCGTTCGCGCTCACCAAGGCCGGCACCTGGTACTCCTCGCAGGTCGGCGCGCGCATCGACCCGTGGCTGGTTCGCGCGACGCGCGGGCGCGTGGACTCCACGTTCGGCATGATCCCGATCGTGGTGGTCAGCGTGCGCGGTGCGCGCAGTGGCGTCGAGCGTAAGGTCCCGCTGCTGTACTTCACCGACAAGGACGACGTGATCCTGATCGCCTCCAGCTACGGCAAAGCGAAGTTTCCCGCCTGGTACTACAACATCAAGGCCAACCCCGACGTGCGCCTGGAAGCGATGGGGCGCTCGGGCGCCTACGTGGCGCGTGAGGCCGACGAGGAGGATCGCGACCGTCTGTTCGAGCTCGCCAAGCTCGTCTACAGCGGCTACAGCGCTTACGAGCAGCGCACCGCTGGCATCAGGCGCATTCCCGTGATGCGACTGTCGCCTGCCTGACGCGTTCAGTCGTGACCGTGGGTCTCGCCGCCCGCCGCCGGAGGGCGAGACTCCTCGGCCAGCGAGGTGATCGCGAGCGCGCCGCGCGCGGATGACTCGAGCACGTCGGTCGCCTCCTCCAGCGAGCGCGCGTACAGCTCGACCAGCAGGTGCACAATGATGCGTGCGTCCTCTTCGTGCTTGTGGAAGCGTACGTGCGTGAAGAACTCGCGCACGCCGTGCTCGCCGAAGGCGGCGTAGGAGAGCGCGTCCCCGGCCTCCGGCCCCGAGCAGCTCTCGACGTCTTCGGAGTCGACGGTCACCGTGCACGAGGCGACCCACGGCGTGCCCGCGATCATCCGTTCCCAGCGATCCTCGATCGGCTCCACGCGGCCGTTGTTGAAGCCGAGGTGCGGCTGATCGTGCATGCAGTCCAGGCACTGCACGACCGCCTCCTGCAGCTCGTCGACGACTTCCGCGCGCTCGCCCGTGTCGGGGTCGATCTTGTGGATGCCCTCGTAGTGGACCTGGACCTCCAGGTCCTGCGACCAGCAGCGGTAGCAGCGCAGCCAGCTGCGCGCACTCGTCTCGGCCATCGAGCCCTCCATGCAGCTCATTGTAGGCGCCTGCGTGCCCTCTTCTGCCTCGCGGCTCGGCGAGAGCCAGGCCACGAGGCTCCGACCGGGTGCCGCGCGCGGACGGCGATAGGCTCTCGGCGGCTCGATACGCGGTAGGGTTCCGCCCATCTGCAGGGCGTCGTCCGGACGGCGTCGAGGCCGGCAACCAAGGGGGCACAATGGTGCGTCGCAGCTCACGCCAAGTCGGGATCAGCTCGGGAGCAGCGCCACGGCGGCTGGCGGTGGGGCTCGTCGCGATCTGCTGCGCGCTGGCGCTCCCGGCGTCCGCGCTGGCGAACAACCTCTTCTCGCTCGATGTCACGCCCGAAACGACCGGCCCGGTCGTGACCGAAGTCACCGGCAACGCGTACATCGCCTGGGAGCACAAGCCGGCGAACGAAGCCGAAGCAGCGCAGACGCTCTTCTGCAAGATCCCTCGTGGCGGGTCATGCACCCACTCGATCTCGCTGCCGCTGCCCAGCCCCGGGACAACGAGCGAAGAATCCTCGGATTCGGCGTTTGCCGTGCTCGGAACGAGGCCCGGCGTGGTCTACGTCGTCGGCGAGCGCAGCATCCTCTTCAAAGAAAACGAAACGCTGATATGGACCTCGACCAACGGCGGTGAATCCTTCTCGACCCCGAAGGTGATCGACAGCTACGCGGGGCAGGGGACTGTGGGCGACGTGCTGGTCAACCCCGATCACACCGCGACCGAAGCAAAACCGACGAGCGACTACCTCGATGTCGTGTCGAGCCACGTCGGCGAGGGCTTCACCGAAACCGGCAATTCCGCGGAACCGAAAATGTCCTTCGAATTTACGATACATAATGATGTGTATGCCGAGGAACCGAGCCTCGGCTTCACCGCCGCGGGCCTTCCTCTGGTCACCTATTGGGAACTGGAGACGCCCGAGCAGGTCCACTACTTCGTGAACACGGTGACTCCCACCGACAAAGCAACGACCTGGAAAGGTCCGGAAACGGTGACCGCTGGTTTCGATCCGCGCCTGGCGAGCGGACCGGATGGACTGTTCATGCTCTCCGCGGACTATCTATCCGGCGAATCCTCGCCGCCCACGCTCGAGGTACGCAAGTACAACGAAGCGACCAAGAGCTTCGGGGCCCCAGTGCCGGTCGCGGGCCTCGCCACGGAACTGCCCGCGGACATCTTCGAGAACCCTGACACGGGCGCGCTTTACGTGGCGTGGCCCGTCGCGACTGCGGGCGGAAACAAGGCGATCGACCTGCTGGAATCGACGGACGGTGGCGCCACGTTCCACGGCGAACGCGAAATCGCCGCGGTCCGAGGCGCGTTGATAGGACTTCCCCGGCTGGCCGCCGCCAGCGACGGCCAGGGCTGGCTCACGTTCAACGACGAAGGCGGGCTCGAGGTCGCCGACCTGACGGTCAACACGACGCTGTCGACGAGCCTCTCCGGCGGCGGTCAGAGCGGCACGGCGGTCACGGTCCCGCAGGGCACGCCGGTGAGCGACACGGCCAGCGTCGGCGGCTCAGGCGCCTCCAGCGCCACCGGCTCGGTGAACTACGAAGCGTTCAGCAACTCGAGCTGCACCGGGTCCGCCACCTCGGCCGGATCGGCCGGAGTCTCCGGAGGCGCCGCGGGAGCCTCCTCACCCGTCACGCTCGCGCCCGGGAAATACTATTGGCGCGCCGTCTACAGCGGGGACGTGGCCCATCAGCCCTCCACGAGCCCCTGCGGCAGCGAGGTGCTCACCGTGCTGGCGCTGACGTCGACGAGCACGACGCAGTCCGGTGGCGGCATCAGCGGCTCGTCGCTGACCGTGCCACAGGGCACTTCCGTGACCGACCAGGCCCGCATCGCGGGCTCGCTGGCGGCGAGCGCGACGGGCACGGTGTCATACACGCTCTACAAGGACAGCAAGTGCACCGTCCCCGAGGCCGCGGCGAGCGCGGAGGCGGTGACGGGCGGAGTGGGCGCACCCTCGGCGGCGGTCAAGCCGACGGCGGGCACCTACTACTGGAAGGCGACCTACAGCGGCGACGCGGCGAACGTGGGCTCGGCGAGCGCCTGCGGCAGCGAGGTGCTGGTGGTGGCGCTCAACGCGACGACCCTCGGGCTGCCGTCGAGCAAGATCTGCCTGAGCAAGCGCCATTTCCTCGTCCACCCGCGTGCGCCCAAGGGCGTCAAGCTCGTGAGCATCGAAGTGCAGATCAACGGCAAATTCGTCAAGAAGGCCAAGCTCTCCAAGCACGCGACCACGGTCAGCCTCGTCGGGCTGCCAAAGGGGACGTTCAAAGTCGCGTTGATAACGACATCCTCGAAGGGGAAGATCTACGAGGAAGCGCGCACCTTCCACACGTGCGTCCCCGGTAAACACAAGAAGAAGTGATCAGCGCCCTCGGCTCGGCGCGTCCGTTGTTGAAGCCGGGGTGGGTCATGCTGGGTGCGAGCGATCGACCCGGTGGGGGGAGTGCCGACCGGCCACGCGCCGGCCGTCCGCCCGGTCGAGGGTGTAGGTTCCAGGGCAACTTTAGGGCTCGGGGTCCCGTGGCGCCGAGGCTCGGTCAACGGCGACTTGGGGGTTGTGATGCGACGTAGCGCGGTTCTTGTACTCGTCAGTTTGGCACTTGGTGTGGCGTGGCTCGTGCCGTCGGGCGCCAGTGCCGCCACCTACTCGCAGTGTCCCCCTGTGGATCTCGATACCACCGGCTGCCAATTCCTGATCGTCGTGACGAACGGCGAAAAGGTCGTCGAACCGGAATCCGGACAGGGTTCGTACGACTCCGGAGCGGACGACGCGCTGATCGGAGTCCAGAACAACTCCTCCAGCCCGATCTCGTCGCTGCCGTTGTCCGCCGAAGACGAACTCTTCGGCTTCGACGGCGATGGAATCTGCGACGACGCCGCGCCTTTCCCAGCGGGCTGTGTGGTCGTGGAAAAGAGTCTTTCGGGAGAAGCAAACATCAACCACGGCGAAGCCTGTCCGCCGGCGACCAGTGATTGTGGCTTCCCGACTCCCGCAGGCGAGCCGGCGGGAGTGACGTTCCCCGAAAACATCGAGGCTGTCGGCGAGGGCAAAAACGGAGATCCGGTGACCGGCTATGAGGGGCCGACGTCGTGGTTCACTGGCATCAAAGCGTTTGGCTCCTCCGCGACCGGCTCCGGTGTGGTCAACTTCTCTCCTGCGATCCCGCCTGGTGGATCGAGCTATTTCGCGCTGGAGGAGCCGCCGGTCAGTGGGTTTGGAAGCGCGACGACGCTCACGACGGCGCAGTCAGGTGGCGGTCAGAGCGGCGCCTCGATCACCGTCGTGCAGGGAACCCCTGTGACCGACTCGGCGACCCTCGGGGGAGCCGGTGCAGGAACCGCGACAGGGACGGTCACGTTCAACCTCTACAGCGATAGCGAATGCAAGAATCTGGTGGCCTCGGCAGGATCCGCGAAACTGGCGAGCGCCGGCGCCGGCCCGTCGACCGCGGAGAGCCCCGCGCCCGGGACGTACTACTGGCAGGCCCACTACGGCGGAAACCTGGAAAACCAGCCGGTCACGAGCACGTGCGGCAGTGAGGTGCTGACCGTGCAGGCCCCTACAACCACCGCCACGATCCAGACCGGTGGCGGCGTGAGCGGCGCCTCGATTCCGGTCCTCAAAGGCACGTCGGTCACCGATCAGGCCCACATCGCGGGAGCGGAGGCGGCGAGCGCGACTGGCACGGTGACGTACACGCTCTACAAGGAAGCGTCGTGCAAAACGGCGCTCGCTTCGAGCGTCGGGAGCGTTACCGGTGCGGTCGCAGCGGCCTCCGCCCCCGTAACCATGCCCGTTGGCACCTACTACTGGGTGGCGAGCTACAGCGGCGGCGGCCTCAACGCGCCATCCTCGAGCGCATGCGGAAGTGAGAAGCTGATTGTCTCGACGAAGGCGAATCTCGGCCTGCCGAGCGGCAAGAAGTGCTTCAGCAAACGTGCGTTCGCGATCCACCCGCGCTTCCCCAAGGGCGCGAAGATCACCTCCTACGAGGAGTTCATCAACGGCACGCTCGCCAAGCAGGGCAAACTCAACAAGAACGCGACCTCGGTGGACCTCATCGGCCTGCCCAAGGGGGCCTACAAAGTCGAGCTTCTGACGTTCGCCGCCGACGGCGCGAGCTACGAGGACACGCGCACGTTCCACACGTGCGTGCCGAAAAAACACAAAAGACACTGATGGCCGGCGGCGGCGCTCGCGCTCTCGCGGGCGCCGCCGCGAGAACCGCGCCGACGAGCGGCGGTCGCGCGGAGCGGAAACTCTGGGTGCCCGCTCCGGCTTGGGCTCCTATCCGAACGTGAAGTCATAGCCCGTCACGCCGTCGGCGAAGCGCAGCGACAGGCGATGCTGCTGGTCATCCGGCAGCGACACGAGCGAGTACAGGCGCTGGCGGCGGACGGTCACGACGCCCTTGTGGACGTCGGCGCCGGCCTCGGCGGCCGAGATCGGATGCCCATCCAGCAGTACCTGCACCGGCAGCGGGCGTTCTCCGGGCGAGCTCAGCACCAGATACACGTTCTTGGCCTTGAACTCCATGTCCACGCCCGCTTCGGAGATCGCTTCGGCCGGCTGCTGGGTGATGTCCCACGTGCCGCTGTAGGCGAAGTCGTTGAGCGCCAGCGCGCCGCTGGGCGGCGGTCCGTAGTCGTGCGTGCCCGTCTTCGGTCCGTTGATCCAGCCCTGCCCGCGCGCGGTGCCCATGTAGGTCTCAGGCGTCGCGATTTCCGAGGGCATGATCACGCCCGTGGGGCGGCTCTTGCCGCCGACCTGGTAGCCGGCTTCGGCGAGCAGCGCCCTGATCGCCGTTTCGGTCTTGTCGTAGGAGCCCTCGCCGAAGGTCGCGTAACGGACCTGGCCCTTGGCGTCGATCAGGTAGTCGGCGGGCCAGTACTCGTTGCCGTAAGCGTTCCATGTGCCCATGTTGTTGTCCTGGACCACCGGGTAGCGCAGGCCGAACTGGCCGATCGCGTCCGCGACGTTGCCGGCGTTCTTCTCGAACTCGAACTCCGGCGCCTCCACGCCCACGATCGTCAGCCCGTCCTTGGCGTAGGCGGCGTTCCATGCCTTGAGGTAGGGCAGCGTGCGGATGCAGTTGATGCACGTGTATGTCCAGAAGTCGACCAGCACGACGCGTCCGCGTAGCGACGGGAGCGTCAGCGGCCGGTCCCCGGGCGTGTTGAACCAGTCCTGGGTTTCCGTGAATTCGGGCGCTGTGCCCAGATCGGGCAGCTGGTGGGCGGCGGCGAGCAGCGTCGCCTGACTGGCGTTGCGCGCGGCCGGATGAACCGTCGTCGTGCCGGAGCCTTCGCAGTCAGAGGAGCCGTTGGCCGCGACGAACTTCGCTTTGTGCCCCGTGATCTCATCCAGCCGGCTGGTAACCGTTTTCGAGCACTCAAGCGACGCGGTGAGGTTCACGTCCGGGATCTTTTCGGCGATGAACTCGTCGAAGTTGACGTCGAGGTTGGTGATGATCGCGACCGCCGTGAGGATCATGATCGTGCCGAGCACGCGCTGC
This sequence comes from Solirubrobacteraceae bacterium, assembly GCA_049513255.1. Taxonomy (GTDB): domain Bacteria; phylum Actinomycetota; class Thermoleophilia; order Solirubrobacterales; family Solirubrobacteraceae; genus Palsa-744. The sequence continues at coordinate 52,718 of JBEKWH010000002.1, read as the reverse complement.
AGCGCCGGCCCGCGCCCGGCTTTGCGCACGCGATCGAACACGCGCCGGCCGCCGAGCGCCAGCGCGAGCAGCACGACCGCCGAGCCGGCGGCGTAGGCGAGGGCGATCACGATCGTTTTGCCGGAGGCCGCGCTGACCGAGATCACCGCCGCGAGGATCGGGCTCGCGCACGGGGTGTAGACGAAGCCGAGCGCGCCGCCGACGAGCAGGCCGGAAAGGAAACCGTCGCCGGTCGTGCGCGGACCGAAGCGCGCCAGCCGTGACAGCGGCGCCTCCAGGCGCGCGGCCACGTCGGGCATCAGCAGCGCCAGGCCGAACACGAGCAGCACGGCGATCGCCACGTCGCGCAGCGGATCGTCGCCGAGGCCGACGCCGTCGACGACGTTCGCGAGCCCGACGATCGTCACCGTGAAGGTGATCGACAGGCCGAGCACGATGCCCAGCGGCCGGCGCCGCCCGCCGACACCGCCGGCCGACAGCAGCGCCGGGAGCACTGGAAGCGCGCACGGCGAGAGGGCCGTGCCTGCGCCGGCGAGCACTGCGAAGGTCACGAGAACGAGCATCTGCTTGTCCTACAGTCTCGCCGGGAGCGATTCCGTTACGCGCCGGTTCGTCGGCGTCGGGCGAAGGCGCTGCACGCGGGTCAGCGCCTCAGCATCACGTACACGGTGGTGGCCGCGAACGCCATCTGTCCGAACGCGAGCGCCGTGCCGAGGTTGACCGCGCCGAGCGCGCCCGCGAGCGCGCTGGCGAGCACGAACGCCGCGAACATCATCAGCAGGTTGCGTCTCATCCGCGCTGGCGCTCGAGCGCCGTCACGAGCGCGGGCACGCTTGAGCCCGGATCCTGCTCGTCGAGCAGCGCCTGCGCCGCGCGGCGCCCGCCGAGGTCTCTCACGCCGAGCTCGCCGTGCTCGACCGCGAACTCCGTAAGCGCCGCGGCGCGCCGCGCGGCGACGCGTCGCCGCGTCAGGTCGAGCCCGGCGCGGTGCTGCTCGAGGGCGGCCACCAGCTCGTCGATGCCGCTGGGCGGTGCCAGCGCGGAGACGGCGAGCACGCTCGCGCTGCTCGAGCCGAGCGAGCGCAGCGCCGCGCTCAGATCGCGTCTCGCGCGGATCGCGATCTGGCCGAGGTCTGCCTTCGTCACGACGAGCACGTCGGGGATCTCCATGATCCCCGACTTCAGGAACTGCAGCACGTCGCCGCTGCCGGGCTGCACGACCACGACGACCGTGTCGGCGACGTCCGCGACGTCGGTCTCGGCCTGCCCGACGCCGACGGTCTCGATCACGACGACGTCGAACGCCGCCGCCAGCGCGTCGGCGGCGCTGCGCGTAGCCCACGCGAGCCCACCAAGCCGCTGGCCCGCGGCGGTCGAGCGGATCAGCACGCCACGGTCGGCGGGGTCGAACTCGATGCGCGCGCGATCGCCCAGCAGCGAGCCGCCCGAGCGGCGCGAGCTCGGATCGACGGCCAGCACCGCCACGGTGCGCTGCTGCGCCCGCCAGGCGTGCAGCAGCGCCGACAGCAGCGTCGACTTGCCTGCGCCCGGCGGTCCCGTCACGCCGATCACGTGCGCCGCAGCCTCGCCCCCGAGGACGGCGGGGGAGACCTCGCCGAGCAGCGCGGCTGCCTGCTCGCGGTCAGCGGGGGCGGTGCTCTCGAGCAGGTTCAGCGCCGCGGGCGCTGCGCTCAGATCGCGCGCTCGCAGGCGCTGGCCAAGACCGGCTCCGTCGACGCCCACGTGCCGGCGCTCACGCGGCGCCGTTGGCGGAGACGCCGCCCGCGGCGACGGTGGCCCGCTCGGCGCCCTCGCCCACGATCGCCACGATGTCACGGATGATGCGGGTGATGTCGAAGTCCTTGGGCGTGTACACGGCGGCGACGCCCGCATCGCGCAGTGCTGCAACGTCCTGCTCGGGAATGATCCCGCCGACGACCACCGGCGCGCTGACGCCGGCGTCGTGCAGCGCGTCGATCACGGCCGGGATCAGCTCGCGGTGCGAGCCCGACAGGATCGACAGGCCGATCACGTGCACGCCCTCCTGCAGCGCCGAGGCGGCGATCTGCGCGGGGGTCAGGCGGATGCCTTCGTAGACCACGTCCATGCCCGCGTCACGGGCGCGCACGGCGATCTGCTCGGCGCCGTTGGAGTGGCCGTCGAGGCCCGGCTTGCCGACGAGGATCTTGGGCCTGCGCCCGAGCTGCTCCTGCAGTCGCGCCACCTCGGCGCGCAGCTCGCCCAGCTCTGTATCGATGCCCGCCCCCCCGATCGCCGCGGCCTCGCCGACCCCGGTGGGGGCCCTGTAGCCGCCGAACACCTCGCGCAGCGTCCGCGACCACTCCCCGGTCGTCGCGCCCGCCCGTGCGGCCGCGATCGTCGGCAGCATCAGGTTGACCTCCGCGTTGACGTCACCGGCAGCGGCGGCCAGCGCTGCGAGCGCCTCATCAACAGCAGTCTGATCGCGCTCGGAACGCCAGCGGCGCAGGTCCTCGATCTGCTGCGCTTCGAGCGCCGGGTCCACCACCAGGATGCCGCCCTCGGCGTCGGCGGTCAGCGGCGAGACCTCGGTCTCGGTGAAGCGGTTCTGTCCAACCACCACCTGCTCGCCGTGCTCGATCCGGCGCAGCCGCTCGCGGTGGCTGTCGACGAGCGCGGCCTTCATGTAGGGGACCGCCTCGACCGCGCCGCCGTGCTCGGCCACGACGGCGATCTCCGCGCGCGCGCCCTCCAGCAGCTCCTGCACGAGCGCGTCCATCACCTTCGAGCCCTCGAAGATGTCCGGGTACTCGAGGATGTCGGTCTCGTACGCCAGCACCTGCTGGATGCGCAGCGACCACTGCTGGTCCCACGGCCGGGGCAGCCCGAGCGCCTCGTTCCAGGCCGGCAGCTGGATCGCGCGTGCGCGCGCGTCGCGCCCGAGCGTGACCGCGAGCGCCTCGAGCACGATCCGCTGCACGTTGTTCTCCGGCTGCGCCTCGGTGAGACCGAGCGAGTTGACCTGCACGCCGTAGCGAAAGCGCAGGTGGCGGTCGTCCTGCACCCCGTAGCGCTCGCGCCCGAGCTCCTCCCACAGGATCGACATCGCGCGCAGCTTGGCGTGCTCCTCGATGAAGCGCACGCCGGCGTTGACGAAGAACGATATGCGCCCGAACACCTGCTCCAGGATTCTCGGATCCCGCCCGCCACCCCCGCGGTCCATGCGCTCGCGCGTGGCGTCGAGCACGGCGATCGCGTTGCTCATCGCGTATGCGATCTCCTGCACGGGCGTCGCGCCTGCCTCCTGCAGGTGGTAGGAGCAGATGTTGATCGGGTTCCACTTGGGGACGTGCTCGACCGTGTAGGCGATCATGTCCGCGATCAGGCGCATCGACGGCGCCGGCGGAAACGCGTAGGTGCCGCGCGCGAGGAACTCCTTGATGATGTCGTTCTGGGTGGTGCCCTGCAGCTGGTTCTCGGATACCCCCTGATTTTCGGCGGCGACGATGTACAGCGCGAGCAGCCACGCGGCGGTCGCGTTGATCGTCATCGACGTGTTCATCTCGCCCAGCGGGATGCCGTCCATCAGCGCCGCCATATCGCCGCGGTGGGAGATCGGCACGCCGACCTTGCCGACCTCGCCGCGCGCGAGCTCGTCGTCGGGGTCATAGCCGGTCTGGGTGGGCAGGTCGAAGGCGATCGACAGGCCCGTCTGGCCCTTTTCGAGGTTGCGCCGGTAGAGCTCGTTGGAGGCCTTCGCGGTGGAGTGGCCCGCGTAGGTGCGGATCATCCACGGCCGGTCGCGCTCGGGCAGTCGCGCAGAGTGCTCGCCGCTCATGCACTGATTGTACGGTTGCGCCGCGGGCTTTATCCTGCCGCTCATGGATCAAACGCTAGAGAAGCCACGTACGCGCGGGCCGGGAGACGGCCTGGGGGGCGCCTGGCGGGTGATCGTCTGCAACGACGATCACAACACCTTCGACCACGTCGCGCGCACGCTCGCGCGCTTCATCCCGGGGATCACGCTCAAGCGGGGCATGGAGATCGCCAACGTGATCCACGCCTCCGGCCGAGCGGTCGTCTACAGCGGCCACCAGGAGGCCGCCGAGCACTACTGGGAGCAGCTGAAGGGCGCCGGCTTGACGATGGCGCCCCTAGAGCAAGGCTGAGACGGACGCTCAGACGCGGTGGACGCCGGCGCCGTTGCCGTTGCCGTGGCCGCCGGCAAGCGCGCCGCTGGCGACCGCGCCGTGCGCGGTGCGGTCCCACCAGCCGTAGAGCACGGGCACCTGGTACCAGCTCGAGTGGCTGGTCCTGAAGAACGTCATCTCGGGGCCCTCCCAGAAGCGTTCCCATTCGAGGTACTCATCGAACGCGGCGAGCTGCTGGAAGCGGTAGCGGTCATCGCGCTGGCGGTAGACCGCGTAGGAGCTCGCGCCGTAGCGCAGGGCGGTGGCGGCCACCTCGTTCAGGTCCTTCTCGAACTCGTCACCGCGGAAGCCGGTCGCGTACCACGGGACGATCACCGTGCCGGCCATCAGGCGCCCACCTCCGCGTGGATCGCGCCCGGACCGTCGGCGGTCTTGCCCTGACCCTCGGCGTCGGCGCCGACGAGGATCGAGATCTTGCCGAGGTGCTTGTTTTCGAGCATCAGCTGGTGCGCTTCGGCGACGCCCTCGAAGCCGAGCGTGCGCCACAGCACCGGGCGGATCTGGCCCGACTCGATCAGCTCGTTGGCCTTCGTGCACTCGTACGCGTTGGCGAAGTGCGAGCCGAGGATCTCCTTCTGGCGCATCCACAGGTAGGCGACGTTGAAGTCGAGGTCAAGGCCCGTGGTGCCGGCGCAGATGACGACTTTGCCGAACGTCTTGACTGTGAACACGGAGGTCGGGAAGGTCGCTTTGCCGACGTGCTCGAAGACGATGTCGGGGGCGTCGCCGAGCACCTCCTTGACGCGCTTGGCGAACGCGCGGGAGACCTTGAAGCGCGCGGCCTCCTCCTCCTCGCTCTCGCCGCCGACGCGCATCATGCCGTCGAACTCGCCGCGGTCGATGTAGTCGACGGCGCCCAGGCGCTTGACGAGCTCGCCCTTCTCGGCCGAGGAGACGACCCCCACCGAGTGCGCACCGGCCGCGGCGCAGATCTGCGTCGCGAACACGCCGAGGCCGCCGGCGGCGCCCCAGATCAGCACCTTCTGCCCGGCTTGCAGCTTGCAGCGCGTGATCAGCATGCGGTAGGCGGTGAAGTACACGAGGCCGTAGGACGCGGCCTCCTCCCACGTCAGCGCCGCGGGCTTGGGCAGGAGCTGCTGCGCCTGCACCTTCGTGAACTGCGCGAACGAGCCCCACGTCGTCTCGTAGCCCCAGATCTTCTGCGACGGCGCGGCCATCGGGTCAAGGCCATGCACCTCGGGGTCCTCGTAGGAGGCCTGGTTGCAGTGCACGACGACCTCATCGCCCGGCTTCCAGCGCGTGACGCCGGCGCCGACCTTCCAGACCACGCCGGACGCGTCCGAGCCGCCGATGTGATGGCCGTACTCCGGGTGATCGCCGTAGCGCATCACCGACACCGGTTTGCCCAGCGCGGCCCACACGTTGTTGTAGTTGACGCCCGCGGCCATCACCCGCACGATCACCTCGAACGCCCCCGGCTCGGGGACCTCGATCTCCTCGATCTGGAAGGCGTCCTTCGGTTCGCCGAAGCGCTCCTCGCGAATGACCCACGCGGCCATCGTCTTGGGCAGCTCGCCGGGCTCGGCGTCGATGGCGGAGACTTGTTGAAGATCGATTGCCACGTGCTCTGAAACCTCGTCGGTCGGGAACTGGGACGGACGCAAATCCTACCCGGGGTCGGCCGCAGAGGCGTGGCGGAGCTCGCGACGCCACACCAGGCGCAGCCCCGACCAGTCCTCATCCAGCGCCGCGACCTTCACGTCCACGAGCCCGAGGGGCAGCGCGACGTCGCGGATGTCCTGGTCGCGGATGTCGCTGTCGTGGCCGCCGGCGCGTCGCGGCCACGCGATCCACAGCGCGCCCGCCGGGTAGATCCGCGGCGCGAGGGCGGGGACGAGCTCGCGCAGGATCGCCAGGGTCGGGCAGAAGGCGATCGCCATCTCAGCCGGCGCGTCGCCGCCCGACTTGCCCGTCTCGAGGACGGTCGTGACGCCGTCGGGCACGTCCGGCACGCCCCAGCCGCGCGGCGAGTCGAGAAGCAGCAGCGTGTCTCCGGCATGGATGCCGAGCTTTTTCCAGAGGGGTGTCTTTGAGTAGCCCGCCACTGAGCACAGGATTACGGAGCAGCGCGCATTCGGCTAGCAGAACCGCGACCCACTCAGACGTGGATCGTCTCGGCGCCCTGCAGCCCCGTCTCGGCGGCGTCGACCGCGTGACGGTCCTCGCTGGGACGCAGGCCGGCGACAGTCAGCTCGCGCTCGGCGCCGACCCTTGCCCGCACGAGCGTCCACGCGAGCAGCGCCCCGAGCAGCGCCACCGCCGAGCCGAGACGCAGCCCGTACTGCAGCGCGTACACGAAGGCTTTGTCGCTCGCGGCGATGATCGGCGCGGGCACGCCGTGCACGCCGACCGAGCCGAGGCTCGCGGTCAGGTTCGCGCGCTCGCCGCTCGGCAGCGCCGGCAGCAGCTGGTTGATCTTCGAGCGCCCGAGCGTGGCGACCATCGCGCCGAGCACGGCCACGCCGAAGGTGCCGCCGACCATGCGGTTCATCGAGAGGATGCCCGAGGCGACGCCGGCCTTGGCCTGGGCGACGGAGTTCATCGCGGCGGTGCTCATCGGCGACATCACGAAGGCCATGCCGATGCCCATCAGCACGAAGCCCGGCAGCAGCGCGCCGTAGCCGCTCGACACCGTCAGATGCGACTGCCAGAACAGCGCGCCGGAGACGGCGAGCAGGCCGAAGGTCATCAGCGGCCGCGGGCCGACGCGGTCGGCCAGGCGCCCGGCGCCGGGCGCGATCAGCACGATCATCAGCGTCGAGGGCAGGAAGCGTATGCCGGCCTGCAGCGGCGAGAAGTGCAGCACGTTCTGCATGTAAAGCGCCATGAAGAAGAACATCGCGAGCATCGCGAAGCTGACGATGAACGCGACGATGTTGGCGCCGAGGAACGTGCGCGAGCGGAAGAAGCTGAAGTCGACCATCGGCGAGGACTGGCGGCGCTCGACGAAGGTGAACGCGCCGAGCCCGAGCGCGGCGATCGCGAGCAGCGCGAGCTCGCGCGTGGAGCCCCAGTGCCATTCGTTGCCCTCGACGAGCGCGAGCACGAGCGCTGCGAGGCCGCCCGTCAGCGTCAGCACGCCCGCGAAGTCGATCCGCTGCGCGACGCTCTCATCGCGCGACTCGCGCACGGCGAACAGCGTCACCACGATCGCGCCGGCGGCGACGGGCAGGTTCAGGAAGAAGATCGACTGCCAGCTGACGCTCTCGACGAGGAAGCCGCCGAGCACGGGGCCGATCGCGAGCGCGAGTGCCGAGACGCCGGCCCACGTGCCGATCGCCTTGCCGCGCTCGGCGGGTGGGAACGCGTTGGTGATGATCGACAGCGTCGCGGGCATCATCATCGCCGAGCCGATGCCCTGGATTGCGCGCCAGGCGACCAGCCAGGTGTCGCTCGGCGAGAAGCCGATCGCGCCGCTCGAGCACGCGAACACGATCACGCCGGCGAGGAACACTTTGCGACGGCCGAACAGGTCGCCGAGGCGCCCGCCGGTGACGAGCAGCACGGCGAAGGACAGGGTGTAGGCGTTGACCGTCCACTCCAGCGATGCGGTCGAGGCGTGCAGGCTCCGCTGGATCGACGGCAGCGCGACGTTGACGACGGTGTTGTCGAGCATGATCATGAACAGCGCGAAGCACATCGCTCCCAGCGCCCACCAGCGGCGGTTGTCCTCGTTCATCTGCAGGGCTCGAATCCTGTCGGTCATCGTGCGCTTCCCTCCTTGGTAGGTCTGTAGGCGGCGATCTCCGCGCGGTGCTCGAGAATCAGCGACAGCGCGTGCTCCAGCGCGCCGGCCTCCTCGTCGCCGAGCGAGCTCAGCAGCTCCTGCAGCGCCGACAGGCGCGCCTCGTTGAGGGCCCGCGGCACCGTTCGCCCGGCGTCGGTCAGGCGCACCCGCTTCATGCGCCGGTCCTCGGCGTCCTCCTCGCGTCCGACGAAGCCACGCTCGAACAGGCCGTCCACGGCGCGGCTCATCGCGGGGAGGGAGACGCCGAGCGATTCCGCGAGCGCCTTCACCGAGCGCTCTTCGCCGTCTGCCTCCAGCGCGCACAGGGCCTTGATCTGCGTGAACGACAGGTCGAGCTCGGCAATCGCGTTGAACGTGCCGACGTTGGCCGTGCGCATCAGATAGCTGGCCAGCGCGTACATGTCGCGCGTAAGCGCCGCGCGGTCTGGTTGCGTGGCTGCAGTAGTTGCTTGCATGCACGCAACTATATAGCTGACGCAATGGTTGCGTGTGTGTCATACATCACACTTGCCATCGCGCTACGCTCGGTGGCAAGTGCCCGACTCAGAGCCTCCCGAGGACCCCGATCAGAGCCCGGCCGACGAGGGCCCGAACATCATGATGCCGCCGGAGGAGTTCGCCGGCAAGTGGGCCAACGCCGCCTCGCTCGCGCGCACACCGCACGAGTTCACGCTCGACTTCATGCGCATCGGGCCGCAGGGCCAGCAGGGGATGGTCGTCTCGCGCGTGTCGTTCTCGCCGCTGCTGGCGAGCCAGCTGCTGGACCTGCTGGGCGAACAGTGGCAGGCGTACACTGAGGAGTCGGGCATCCCGCCCGAGGGCGAAGGCAATGAATGAAGAGCAGCCGTTCAAAGATGACGAGGACCTCGAGCCGACTTTCGTTCCGCTGAGGGGGCCTAACGTGATCAGCACGTTCGACACGCCCCCGCATCCGGACGCGGTCAAGGCGCAGGACGCGGCGATACGCAAGCACCTGCAGGATCGCAAGCCGCGGCCGGACCCGCCGCGCGAGTAGCCGGCGCGAGTGCCCGCCGGCGGGGCCGCTCAGCCGGCCGGGAGCGCGAACGGCAGCGCGAGCACCTCTGCGCTCGTGCCGTGCTCGCCGACGTCGACGATGCTGCCGGGCTCGGCCTCGCGACGCACAAGCGCGAGCGCGATCGGACCGAGCCTGGGGGAGAGGGCGACGCTGCCGACGCGTCCCACCGGTCGCTCGCCGAGCGCCAGCGGCTCGCCCGAGGCGACTTGCCCGGACAGACGCAGGCCGCGCAGGTGGCGGTTGGGCTTGCCCTTGTAGTAGAGGCGCGCGACCGTCTCCTGGCCGACGTAGCAGCCCTTGGTGAAGCTCACCGCGCGCTCGTTGAGCCCGGCCTCCTGCGGGATCACGCTGTCGTCGAGGTCGATCCCGTAGCGCGGGCGACCGTGCTCGACGCGCAGGCACTCGGCGGCCTGCTCTGAGACCGCAACCGCGCCGCGCTCGCGTAGCGCGGCGTGCAGCGCGCCGGTGGCAGCCGCGTCGCAGATCAGATCGATGCCGACGTCCGTGCGCACCGCGAGGGCGTCGATGCCGTCGATCGCGACGCCGACGTTCGCGTGCTCGACGTCGGCCAGCGACGCAGACGGTGAGCGCTCGGCGCCAAGGAGCGCGTCGGCGCGCGGGCCGATCAGCGACAGCAGCCCGCGCTCGAGCGTGCGCTTGTGCAGCTCGAGCTCGTAGCCGATCTTGAAGTGGCGGATCATGTCGAACAGCCCCTGCAGGGCCACGCGCTCGGTGTCGAGCAGCAGTTCCGAGGGGGCGGCGTCTGCATTCGCGCCAACCGCGAGGATGCGCAGGTCGCCGAGCATCTTGCCCTTGTGTGTGAGGAACGCCGCGTAGCAGCCGCTGCCGGGGCGCAGCGTCGTCAGCTCGTTGGTGACCTGTCCGTTGAGGAACTCGACGGCGCCCGGCCCGGTCAGGGCGAGCTTGCCGCGCGCGGAGCGATCGAGCACGCCGCAGCCCTCCACGAGCGCCGCGTGCTCGCGCGCCAGCGCGTCGACGTCGGCGCTCAGTGACGCGCTCCCTCGCGCGCCGGTCGCGGTGCCAGTCTGTGCGTCCGCGACCGTGTCTGTGTGTGCGCTTGCCATTGATTCGAGAATAGCCGCGCTAGGCTTCCCGCCAATGGCTTTCGCCGAGGACTTCCAACAGGTCGTCGATTCGCTGCCCGAGGACTGGACCGACCTGGAGCTCGATCTGCGGATCGCGGACGAGTCGCGCTACGTCGAGGCGGCCCTGTATCTGGCCACGTGCAACGCGCGCCCGTACTCCCACCACGACTGGCACTGGCGCCTGCTGGTGGCCCACCGCTTCGGGCACGCCGCCGCGGCGCCGACCGTCCACGGCGCGCTCGGCCTGCTCGACGAAGCGGGCATCGAGGGCGAGCTGGTCGTGCGCGAGGTGCGCAGCGGGCGCGTGGAGGTCACGCAGATGTGGGGGCGCCCGCAGTCGGCGCGCGAGGAGTTTCGCCGCCTACGGGCGCAGTAGCTGATGGGGCGGGTGCTGGTGTTGACCCGCGATCTGCTGTTCGGCTCGCAGGTGCAGGGCGCGCTGACGCTCGCCGGCCACGATGTCGAGCTGATCGCGGATGAGCCGCGGCTGCGGGAGCGCTTGGTGGCCACGGCCACGGCCGCGGGTGAGGACCCGGGCCCGCCGGCGGCTGACGTGCTGGTGGTGGATCTCACCGACGGCGGTCTCGACGCGGCGGAGACCGTGCAGGCGCTCTCCCGCGACGGAGAGCTCGCTGACGTGCGCACGCTGGGCTTCTACTCGCACGTGGAAGCGGCCGCCCGCGATCGCGGCGAGCGCGCCGGCATCGAGCTGGTGGTGCCGCGCTCGCGCATGGCCCGCGAAGGCGCCCAGCTCGTGGCCGGGCTGCTCTAGGCGGCCTGCGCCCGAGCTGCGCGGCGCAGCAGCGGGTGATCGGGCGGCGCGCCGGGTCCGGCGACGGCGCGCGCGTCGCGCACGGAAAGCTTCGCGCCGCACGCCGCGCAGACGCGGTGCTCGTCGACGGCGCCACCGCAGCCGCGGTGTTCGAGCAGCACCACCGGCCCACCGGCAGGAACCGCGTAGCGGTCGCCCCACTGCATCAGCGCGACGATCGTCGGCCACAGGTCCAGGCCCTTCTCGGTGAGCCGGTATTCATAGCGCGTCGGGTGCTCCTGATAGAGGCGCTTGTCGATCACGCCGTGCTCCTGCAGGCGGGTCAGGCGCGCCTGCAGCACGTTGCGCGCGATGCCGAGGTTCTCCTGAATCTCGTCGAAGCGGCGCAGCCCGAGCAGCACATTGCGCACGATCAACAGCGACCAGCGCTCGCCGACCACGTCGAGCGCGCCGGCGATGCTGCACACCTGGCTGTCGTATTCGTTTCCGAGCATCGCGCGACACATTGTAGACGAGTGCGTTGCATGATGCAACCCTCTGCTATGGTGCGTTTCGTGATGCAACGGAAATGGCGGGTATCTCTGATCGTGTGTGTCGGGGTGTTCATGTCGAGCCTCGACCTGTTCATCGTCAACATCGCGTTCCCGTCGATCAGCAGGCACTTCGGCGGTGCGTCGCTCGGCTCGCTGTCGTGGATCCTGAGCGGCTACGCGATCGTGTTCGCCGCGTTGCTCGTGCCCGCCGGACGCTGGGCGGATGCGTTCGGGCGCAAGCGCGCGTTCCTGCTCGGGCTGGGGATCTTCGTGGTGGCGAGCACCGGGTGCGCGCTCGCGCCGTCTGTGGGCGTCCTGATCGCGGCGCGCGTCGTGCAGGCGGCCGGCGGCGCGCTGATGCTGCCGACGTCGCTGGGGCTGATGCTGCCGGAGTTCGGGCCGCACGAGCGTCATGTGGCGATCGGCGTGTGGGCAGCCACCGGTGGCATCGCCGCAGCCGCCGGCCCGCCGCTCGGCGGCCTGCTCGTGCAGGCCGACTGGCGCCTCGTGTTCCTCGTGAACGTGCCGATCGGGCTGCTCGGCCTCGGCTTCGGGCTGCGCACGCTTGCAGAGCGGCGCGAGCTCGGCTCCGGGCGCCCGGACGTGCTCGGCGCGGGCGCGCTGATCGTCGCGATAGGTTCGCTGGTGGTGGCGATCGTCAAGGGACAGGAATGGGGCTGGGGCTCGCCGGCGATCATCGCGCTGCTGGCCGTGACCGCGATCGGGCTGCCGGCGATCTGGTGGCGCTCGGAACGCCACGACTCGCCGATCGTGGAGCCGGCGATGCTGCGCGTGCGCAGCTTCGGCCTCGCGGTGGGCGCCTCGGTGCTGTTCTTCGCCGGCTTCGGCGCGATGCTGCTCGCCGGTGTGCTGTTCCTTACGGGCGTATGGCACGAGCGCGTGCTGACGGCGGGCCTGATGCTGTTCCCGGGCCCGGCGATGGCGACCGCGTTCAGCGTGCCGTCGGCGCGACTGGGCGCGCGTGTCGGCTATCGCATCCCGGGCGTGGTCGGCGCGCTGCTGTTCGTGGCCGGCCAGGTCTTCTACATAACACAGACGGGCGACAGGCCCGCCTATCTGTCGGAGTACCTGCCGGGGATCCTGATCAGCGGCGCCGGTGTCGGCCTGGTGATCCCGACGCTGACGGGCGCCGGCGCCTCCTCGCTCGCGCCCGAGCGCTTCGCGACGGGCGCGGCGGTGCTGACGATGGGCCGCCAGATCGGCGCGGCGCTCGGCGTGGCGCTGCTGGTGGCGGTGCTCGGGACGAGCACCGGGACCGCGGCGGACTTCCACTCGGCATGGCTGATCAGCGTTGTCGGCGGCGCCGCCACCGGCCTCGCGCTCGCCGCGATCGGGCGGCCGGCGCGGCGGTCCCGCTCCGTGCCGGTCGCGGCGGAGGCGCTCGCGTGAGCGCGATCGAGCGCACGCGCACCCGCAGCTTCAGCTGGCAGGATCCGGCTGCGGCGGCGGCGGCCGCGATGGAGCTGCCGGGCCTCGAGTGCATGCAGGCGATCGTCGACGGCGCGCTGCCACCGCCGCCGATCGCGTGCCTGCTCGGCCTTGAGCTCGTGGAGGTGCAGGAGGGCCGCGCGTTGTTCGCGATGGAGCCGGCGGAGTGGATGTACAACCCGATCGGCTCGGTCCACGGCGGCATCGCCGCGACGATCCTCGACTCGTGCATGGGCTGCGCGGTGCACACGACGCTCGAGGCGGGCGTCGGCTACACGACGGCCGATCTGCAGGTCCGCTACATCCGGGCGATGGGCGATGCGACCGGTCGCGTGCTGGCGGAGGGGCGCGTCGTGCACAAGGGACGACGCACCGCGACGGCGGAGGGACGGCTGTTCGTGGAGTCGGATGAGACGCTGATCGCGCACGGGACGACCGGCTGCGTGATCCTGCGCTAGGCCGCGCGGGCGGCGCCGGCGCTCGAGCTCGCGAACGCGGCCTCGGCGAACGCAAGCAGCTGCGCGGCGAACGCCTGCGGGTCGGTCGTGTGCGGGACATGGCCGCTGTCGAGCACGACCAGTCGCGCACCGGGGATCGTGGCCGCGATGCGCCTGCCGACCTTCACCGGAATGACCGGATCGCGCTTGCCCCAGATCACGAGCGTCGGCGCCGCGATGCTCGGCGCCTGGGCGCGCAGGTCGTGCTCGGGCGAGGCGAAGCTGCGCCACAGCTCGCTGACGGCGCGCAGGCCGGGGTCCTGCCTGGTCGTGCGCACGCCGGTGTCCCGCGCGCGCCGGTCGGCGTCGGTGCGGGCGCGCATGTACAGGCTCGAAAAGGTCGGGTAGATCGCGCGCAGGAACCACGGCCGCGCCATCAGCGCACAGAAGGCGCGCACGTGCGGCGGGCGCCCGGCGAAGCCGCCGCCGTCGACGATCACGAGGCCCTTGACGAGCTCGGGCCGGCGGATCGCCAGGCGCGCCGCCGAGAACCCGCCGACCGAGTTGCCGAGCACGATCGCGCCATCGGGGGCGAGCCGCTCGACAACGTGTTCGGCGACGTCCGCCAGGCGCATCGCGCTGCCCAGGCCGTCTCCTGGAGGCGACTCGCCGTGGCCGGGCCAGTCGAGCGCGATCGTGCGCCAGTCCCGCGGGAGCAGCGCGCGCAGCTCGTCGAAGTCATGGCGGTCGTGCGCGCCGCTTGCAAGCAGCACGAGCGTGTTCTCGCCGCCGCCCTGCTGGTCATAGGCGATCGGGCCGGTGAGGATATCGAGTGTTGGCATGGCCGGCACCCTATCACGTGACTGACCGGTCGGTCATAGAGAATGACCAGTCGGTCATATAGTCTTTATAAGAGGATGCCCGCGCGCACGATCACCACGAACGGCACAGCTTCACGAGGTACGCACCGCACGTACGAGACGCTGCTCGACGCGGGCGTCGCCGTGGCCGCGCGTACGGGCCTCGCGGGCCTGAGCGTCAACCGCGTGGTCGCCGAGGCGGGCGTCGCGAAGGGGACCTTCTACGTGCACTTCGCCGACAGGGAGGCGTTCGTCGACGCGCTGCACGCGCGCTTTCACGAGCGCGTCGCGCTGGCGGTGGCCGCGGCCACCGCCGACACGGTGCCCGGGGCAGAGCGCATCGTGCGCGGCGTGGAGGCCTACCTCGACGTGTGCCTGGCCGATCGCGCGATCAAGGCGCTGGCGCTCGAGGCGCGCACCGACGCCGCGCTGACGGTCTCGATGACCGCGCGCCACGAGCGCGCCGCGGCCGCCGCGATCCCCAGCTTCAAGGCGATGGGCTGGCCCGACGCCAAGGCGGCCGCACAGCTGCTCGCGGCGATGACCAACGAGCTCGCGATCCGCGAGCTCGACGCCGGCCGCAGGCTGCCTGGCGCGAGGCGCGCGCTGCGCCGGTTCGTGGAGGGGCGATGAAGTACTACGCGGTGGCCGAGATGGACGTGACCGACCCGAGCTGGATCCGCGACTACGTCGCGAACGTCACCGGCATGGTCGAGCGGCGCGGCGGGCGCTACCTGTCGCGCACGGCGACAATCGAGAAGGTCGAGGGCGAGCGTGCGCGCCCGCAGGTGATCGTGCTGATCGAGTGGCCCTCCAAAGAGGTTGCCGAGGAGTTCTACGAGAGCGAGGAGTACCGGCCGTATCGCGAGGCGCGCGGTCAGGGAGCGCGCAACGAGTTCCTGCTCGTCGCCGGCGAGGACGTCAACGGCGTCGCGCGCATCGGCGAGTAGCCGGGGCGCTCAACTCGCGCGCGTGATCGAGCGGCCGCGCCGCTCAGCTCGCGAGCGTCGCCTCGCCGCCGCCCAGCTCGGCGCCCGCAGCCGCGACCGGGTCGAGCGGCACGAGCGCGGCGTTGGGCACGCGCTCGAACGGCGGGGCGCCCTCGGTGGCGCGGCTAGCGAACGCGGCGCGGATGACCATCCCGTGGCAGACCACCAGCGCGGGCAGCTCGCCAACTTCGACGTCGCGCAACGCGGCGCTGACGCGCAGCTCCTGCTCAGCGAAGGACTCGCCGCCGGGGAACGCGAAGCCGGGGTCGGCGGCGGCGAACGCGTCGAACAGCTCCGGCGTGCGCGCGCGCACCTCGGCGAACGTCAGGTCGGTCCAGTCGCCGGCGTCGGTCTCCATCAGCCGCGCATCGTCTCTCGGCTCCAGGCCGATTACCGCGGCCACGATGTCGGCGGTTTCGCGCGCGCGCAGCAGCGGGCTGCACCACAGCGCCTGAAAGCCGTAGCCGGCGGCGCGCTCGGCCAGCTCGGCCGCCTGCGCGCGGCCGGTGTCGTCGAGCGGCACGTGCTGCTGGCCCTGGAAGCGACCCTCGTGGTTGTAGGCGGTCTGGCCGTGGCGGGCGAGGTAGACGCCGCCCCCTGTGCGTTCGCTCATCGCCGGCGCCGAGGTCAGGCCCGGTCGAAGCGGTCGAGACTCATGACCTTGTCCCACGCGGCGACGAAGTCGCGCACGAACTTCTCCCCGGCGTCGTCGGACGCGTAGACCTCCGACAGCGCCCGCAGTTGCGAGTTCGAGCCGAACACGAGGTCGACCGGGGTGGCGGTCCACCTCGCCTCGCCCGTCGCCCGATCGCGCCCCTCGTAGAGGTTCGAGCCCGACGGCTTCCACTCGGTGCCCATATCGAGCAGGTTGACGAAGAAGTCGTTGCTCAGCGTCTGTGGCCGGTCGGTGAGGACGCCGTGCGCGGCGTGCCCGAAGTTCGCATCGAGGGCGCGCATGCCGCCGATCAGCGCGGTCATCTCGGGAGCCGTCAGCCTCAGCATGAAGGCGCGCTCGAGCAGCCCGTGCTGGAGCGTGAAGGCCTCTCCCGGACGGATGTAGTTGCGGAACCCGTCGACCGTCGGCTCGAGCACGCTGAACGACTCGACGTCGGTCTGCTCCTGCGAGGCGTCGGTGCGCCCGGGGGCGAACGACACCGTGACGTCGTGCCCAGCGTCTCTGGCCGCCTGCTCGACGGCCCCGCAGCCGCCGAGGACGATCACGTCGGCGAGCGAGACCTTCGTGTCCCCGGACTGCGAGGCGTTGAACTCCTGCTGGACCTTCTCGAGCACCTGCAGCGCGCTCGCGAGCTCGGCCGGCTCGGCCCACTCCCAGTCCTTCTGCGGCGCGAGCCGGACCCGTGCCCCGTTCGCCCCGCCGCGCATGTCGGTGCCGCGGAACGACGCCGCGGCCGTCCACGCGGTGGCGACGAGGCGCGAGATCGACAGACCCGACGCGAGGATCGTGTCCTTGAGCGCGGCGGCCTCGGCCTCGCCGACCAGCTCGTGATCGACCGCGGGAACGGGGTCCTGCCACAGCTGCGGCTCGGCTACCCACGGCCCGAGGTAGCGCGAGACGGGCCCCATGTCGCGGTGCAGCAGCTTGTACCAGGCCTTCGCAAAGGCATCCGCGAGCTCGTCGGGGTTCTCGTAGAAGCGTCTCGCGATCGGCTCGTAGACCGGGTCGAGCCTCAGCGCGAGGTCGGTCGTCAGCATCATCGGCGCGTGGCGCGTGGACGGGTCGTGCGCGTCCGGCACGGTGCCCTCGGCCTCGGCGTTCTTCGGGGTCCACTGCTTCGCCCCGGCGGGGCTCGTCGTGAGCTCCCAGTCGTAGCGGAAGAGGTTCTCGAGGAAGCCGCTGTCCCACTTCGTCGGCTCGTTCGTCCACGTGCCCTCCGGGCCGCCGGTGAGCATGCGCACTCCGCTCCCGTTGCGGCTCAGGCTGCCCTTCCAGCCGAGCCCCTGCTCCTCGAGCGGCGCGGCCTCGGGCTCCGGGCCGATCGTGCCCGGATCGATGGCGCCGTGCGTCTTGCCGAAGGTGTGGCCGCCGACGATCAGCGCGACCGTCTCCTCGTCGTTCATGGCCATGCGGGCGAAGGTCTCCCTGATGTCCCTTGCGGACGCGAGCGGATCGGGGTTCCCGTTGGGCCCCTCCGGGTTCACGTAGATGAGACCCATCTGGACGGCGCCGAGGGGATTCGCGAGCTCCCGCTCGCCGCCGTAGCGCTCGTCGCCGAGCCACGCGTCCTCCGGGCCCCAGAAGATCTCCTCCGGCTCCCAGATGTCCTCGCGCCCGAAGCCGAACCCGAACGTCTTGAAACCCATCGATTCCATCGCCACGTTGCCGGTGTAGACGAGCAGGTCGGCCCAGGAGAGCTTGTGGCCGTACTTCTGCTTGATCGGCCACAGCAGCCGCCGTGCCTTGTCGAGGCTGGCGTTGTCGGGCCAGCTGTTCAGCGGTGCGAAGCGCTGCGCCCCCTGGCCGCCGCCCCCGCGGCCGTCGGCGATCCTGTAGGTGCCGGCCGCGTGCCAGCTCATGCGGATGAACAGCGGCCCGTAGTGGCCGTAGTCGGCGGGCCACCACTCCTGGGAGGAGCTCATCAGCTCAACCAGGTCGCGCCTCAACGCCTCGAGGTCGAGGGTCGCGAACTCCTTGGCGTAGTCGAAGTCCTCGCCCATCGGGTCCGACAGGGGCGAGTGCCGGTGCAGCACGCTCAGGTCCAGCTGCTCGGGCCACCAGTCGCGGTTCGTGCGGGGGCGGGCCGCCTTCGGGCTGGGGCTCGGGATCGCCGGGTTCTCGCTCTCGCTAACGCTCTCGGTCATGTTGCTCGCTGTCCCTTTCTGGTCACAGGTGCCTCGGGTGGCTCATTCTCTTGGTGATGGCCGCTCTGGGTCGAGAGCTGTGCTGCGCGCGTCGCACGCTCGGCGCCCCCCGGCCGGTGGGCTCGTCGACCCCCTAGCCTAGATCCTCGCCGGCCCTCAGGCGCGCGCCCCGCCGACGGCACGGCTGTGGGCCGGGCCGATGCGGGCGTGCAGCGCGCCGAGGTGTGCGACGCATCCGCCGTGCACCGGCGTTGTGCTAGAAGTGCCTGCGTGTCCGAGCCCAGCACGAGCGAGGCGAGCGCTGGACTGCGCGAGCGCCGCGAGGCGCTCGTGCGCGAGCACATGGAGTCGGAGAATCGGCACGACTTCGACGCGACGCTGGCGACTTTCGAGCACCCTCGCTACGAGCTGATCGCCACCGGCGACGTGTACGACGGCGAGCAGGAGGTGCTGCGCTACTTCGACGAGAGCCGCACCGCGTTTCCCGACCAGCGCAACGAGCTGATCGCGCTCCACCACGCCGATGACGCCGTGATCGTCGAGTTCGATCTGCTCGGCACGCATCTCGGCCCGCTGCGGACGCTCCCCGCCACCGGCCGCGCCTTTCGCGCTCGCATGACGTCGTTCTTCCTCTTCGAGGGCGAGCGCATCGTGTGCGAGCGCGTCTACTTCGATCAGGCGAGCATCCTGCGCCAGCTCGGCGTCGCGCACGACCCGAGCTCGCTCGCCGGTCGCGTAACGACGCTCATCAGCCACCCGCTGACGATCGGCCTCGCGCTGTTGAAAGCACGCGCCGGCCGAGCCTAGGCGGCTCAGCGGGCCGCTCGTTGCGCGCGTCATAGACTCATGCCAATGCGCCGCAGGGTCACGTTCAGTCGCAACCTGACGCTGTCGCTGTCGCGCACGTGCCGCTGCTATTGCAAGTACTGCGCGTTTGCTACGCACAAGGCGCACCTGTACGCGCCCGAGGAGGTGCTCGAGATCCTCGACGGCGCCGCCAGGCGGCAGGTCAAGGAGCTGCTCGTGTTGACCGGTGAGCGCCCCGAGGTCAACCCCGAGGTCGCGGCGCGGCTGCGCGAGCACGGCCACGAGGACTTCACCGCGTACGTCGTGTGGACGTGCGAACGGGCGCTCGAGCGGGGCCTGCTGCCGCACACGAACCTCGGCGTGCTCTCGCGCGAGGACCTCGCGCGGCTGCGCGAGGTGACCGCATCGCAGGGGCTGATGCTCGAGTCCGTGTCCGAGCGTTTGATGGACACCGTGCACGCCGGCTCGCCCACCAAGCACCCGGCCAGGCGGCTGGAGACGATCCGCGCTGCCGGCGAGCTGCGGATCCCGTTCACCAGTGGCATCCTCGTCGGGATCGGCGAGACCGAGGAGGAGCGCGTGCAGTCGCTGGAAGCGCTCGCGGCGGTGCACGCCGAGCACGGGCACATTCAGGAGGTGATCCTGCAGAACTTCGTCCCGCACCAGCGCTACTACGGCCAGGAGCCGGCGCAGATCGCCGACGCGGCCGCCCGCGAATACTGGCGCACGGGCGTCGCCGACGCGCGCCCGAAGCTGCCGCTGCCGGAGTGGGCGTGCCCGGTCAACATCGAGGACATGAAGCGCCTGATCGCAGAGACCAGGCGGCTGATGCCCGACGTCGGCATCCAGATCCCGCCGAACCTCGCCGACTGGTGGGGCGAGCTGGTGGCCGCCGGCGCCACCGACCTCGGCGGGCTGAGCGCCAACGGCGACCACATCTCGCCCGAGCATCCGTTCCCCTCGCCGCACCAGGTGCGCAAGGAGCTGCAGCGCGACGGCGTCGCGCTGACCGAGCGGCTGTGCGTGTATCCGAAGTACATCGACCCCGAGTGGGTGGCGCAGGGCGTGATGGACACGATCAAGGTCAAGTACTGGAGCTTCATCCCGCGCCGCGGTTCCGGTCGCACCGACCCGACCGCAAGCGGTGCCCCGCCGATCCGCCCCGACCTCGTCGCCGCTGCGACCGAGCGCGCGCGCGACGGGCTGGCGCTGAGTGCGGAGGAGCTGACGGCGATGTTCGCCGAGACGCGCACCGAGGCGATCGAGGAGATGCGCCAGGCGGCCGATGAGCTGCGCGCGGAGCTCGCCGGCGAGCTGGTGACGTTCGTCGTCAACCGCAACATCAACATCTCCAACGTTTGCACCGTCGGCTGCGCGTTCTGCGGCTTCGGCCAGGGCAAGCGCTCGCCGGACGCCTACGAGCACGACGAGCGCGAGTTCGTCGCGCGCATCCACGACGCGCTCGAGTTCGGCGCCACCGAGCTGTGCATCCAGTCGGGCATTCACCCGGACTGGGAGCTCGAGGACTACCTCGGCTGGCTGCGACTGGCGAAGGCCACCGCCGCTGACACGGGCGCGGATCTGCACCTGCACGCGTACAGCCCGATGGAGATCGCGCACATGTGCGACATCTCGGAGTTGCCGCCGGCGGAGGTGTTCGCGCGGCTGCGCGACGCCGGCCTCGGCTCGACGCCGGGCACGGCCGCGGAGGTTCTGCACGACGGCGTGCGCGAGCGCATCTCTCCCAACAAGCTGCCGGTCGCGCGCTGGGTGCAGATCATCGAGGCCTCGCACGCGGCGGGCCTGCGCTCGACCGCGACGGTCATGTTCGGCCACATCGAGGAGCCGTGGGAGCTCGCCGAGCACATGCGCGTGATCCGCGAGCTGCAGGAACGCACCGGCGGCATCACGGAGTTCGTACCGCTGTCGTTCATCCCCTTCCAGACGCTGCTCGGGCGCACGCACGGGGTGGAGGAGATCTCACGCGAGGAGAACCTCAAGCACACCGCCGTGTTCCGCCTGGCGCTCGGGCGGACCGTCCCCAGCCTGCAGGCCAGCTGGGTGAAGATGGGCCTGGACGCCGCCACCGAGTCGCTGCGCTGGGGCGTCAACGACCTCGGCGGCACGCTCATGGAGGAGTCGATCAGCCGTCTCGCCGGCAGCTACCACGGCACGCGCCTGGAGCCCGAGCAGCTCGTGGCGGCAGCGCACGAGGCTGGGCGGCCGGCGGCCGAGCGCACCACCCTTTACGGGATCAGGCGGGAGTTCCCGCTCGGCGCGGGCGAGCTGCCGGTGGCGGTTTAGCGCTGCTTCACACCAGGACGGAGAGCGCTCGAGCGCCTGCTTGTCGGCCTGCCCTGCCCCGGGTCGGTGAGGTCGAGGCCCTCACAATCTGCTCGCCTCGGCGCGGCTGACGAGCAGCAGCAGCAATCGCTCCTCCGTCGCGGTCGGCACAGGCTGCGAGTAGCCGGTCGCCTCCGGTTCGATTTCGGCGGCGCCCGAAATGAACGTAAAGATGTCGCGATAGATGTGAACGCGGATCTGCCCGTTGCGCTCGAGGGTTTCGGCAATCGTGCGCAGATAGCTGTGACTCACCCCCGCCAGCGGGTCCGGCAGCGTGCCGATCCTGAGCGGGCCGAATTGGAGCTTGCCGGCACGCTGCTTGTTGAGCTGCCGATGCAGGCTCGTGAGCTCGCGCAGGAAGCAGGTGCGGCCGCGCGAGCTGAAGTATGCGGCGTTGTTGCGCGCCGCGAGAGCTGAGGTCGGCCACACTTCAACCGTCGACTGGATGATCTGGCCCTGGGCTGCGCGGCCTGCGGAGAATTCCGGCGAGCGAATCTTCAGGAGCCGGCGTGCTGGGCTCACGCCGCCATAGCAGCGGACGAATTCGGCGCCGGAGCGCTTGCCGGCGGCCGTTTCCTTGATTTCGGCTTCCACGGTGTCACTACTCATCCCGGAGCGTCGGCAGCGCGGAGGTTGACGGCGCGCGCGTGGGCGCCGGCCTGTGCCCTAGCGATCGACGTGCTCGCGTTGCCGGCGCCGCTGCTCGAGGAGGAGCCGCTGGTGGCGCCGCAGCCGGCGGCGAGGACGGCGCATGCGGCGAGGGCGAGCGTCGTGCGAACGGGCGTGTGCACCGAGCGGATGATGCCAGCCGCCGCGGCGCGCCCATGCACGACGCGCCCCTCGCCACGGGCCGCGGCAACCCTACGCCGCGACCCCGACGAGCGTCGCCGCCACATCAAGGTTGTGGATGACGCCGCACAGACCGCGCAGTCATGGCAGAGTTGTGGTTGTGCGCGCTGTGCGGGACTTTCGCCACCAACCGTTCGAGTTCTGGGCTCTCGTGAAGTTGGTTTCGCAGATGCTCGGCTACTCGGAGCGTGGGACAGGCAGGCTAAAGCGCTACCGTGCCGACGATGTCGCGGATGCACTGAGCAAGCGTGGACTGGCGCCAAGGGGACACGAGCTGGACATAGACAGGGTCGTTGAATACGCGGCGGTGCGGGCTGACCTACTGGAAAGGGTGGTCGAGCCGAGTTTGATGTCACGTGAGGAGGCCGCGATCCTTTTTGATGAGATCCGGGGACGCGTTGATCCTCCCAAGGAGCTGCTGACGATGAACAAGCAGAAGGGCGATAAGCGTCACCCTGCTTATCTCGCGAGTATCGTCAACATGCTCACCTACGAGACACTCATCGAGTCTTATGGGCGGGCGGTCTTTGATCCAAACCCTCGTGCGCCACTCACTTTCGCACGAGACGGCATGCCCCTACGCACGCTGTTCCGCTGGATGGATGGTGCCTATCCGGATGTAAATCATCCGCACGCGGCCTGGGAGATCAAGGAGTACTACGGGACCAAGACGTTTGGCAGTCGTGTCGCCGACGGCGTATACGAGACTGCGCTTGATGGTTATGAGTTGAACGACCTCCGATCAGAGGGAGTGGAGGTCGAGCACTACTTGTTTCTCGACGATCGCTATACGTGGTGGGTTTGTGGGCGATCGTATCTATGTCGGATCATAGACATGCTCCACTCGGGGCTTCTCGATGGAGCGTTCTTCGGTCGTGAGGTCGTTAGTGGGTGGGCGCCTGTCGTTGCGTCGTGGCCGGCCCCTCCGTCACCAGGTGAGGAGTAGGCGGTCGGCCACCTGCTCGAAGTCCATCAAGCCGCCTGTAAGCTGGAACCGGCGCAGCATGCATCCGCCGCGCTCTATAAGGAGCTCTCGCGCAAACAATCCATCAGGTAGACGCAAATCTATGGTCTTTGCCCCAGAGCGCCTGTAACCGTCCGCAGACACGGCGACACGTGCCCCCCGCTCGACGGCTGCTGCGACCGAGTCCCAAAGCTTCTCAAGCTGGAAGTCTTGAGCACCATAGAGAATCGATTGACCATGGAGATATGGAGGGTCACAGTAGATCGTGTCGCCACGGCCGGCGAGTGCCATCGTCCTCTCGAAGCCTTGCGATATAAACTCCGTACCTCGAAGCCGCTCCTGCCACTCGATCATGTAGCCGTCGAGCTTGTCTGCCGGCATGGGTCGATGAGGTCCCATCGGCGTACTGATCCTTCCGTCACGAGTGAACCGCATGACGCCGCCGTAACAGGTGCGGGATATGACCAAGAGGTCTTCTGGATTCGGGCACGTGTTATAGGACGCCTTGATCTCGTCATATGCTTCGCGACCGCGTGCCATAAGTTCCTCGCGACGCGCGGCGTAGTGGGAGATGAGCGGCGAAGGGTCGCTTTGAACCATACGTAGGAGGTCGATTAGTAGAGGAAGTGCGTCGCCGGCCACGGCCTGCTCGGGAGCGAGCGTTGCCAGAACCGCGCCCGTCCCAACAAACGGCTCGTAGTATTCGCCCAGATCGCATGGCAGGTGCCGAGCGATCACCTCGGCATAGCGGAACTTGTTGCCGACCCACTTCAAGATTTGCCCACGTGGACGGCTACGATCAGCCGGTGGAAGCAAAGCGGCATTGGCACGCAACGGGATATCTTGGTCGACGACTGGCACGCGGACAACTGTATCCCTCACATCGGCGGAACCCGAACTGGTGTTCGCCCTAGCTAACCGCGCGCGAACTGCCCGTGGAAGCCGAACGGGATGTGGTGCGGCGCTTGCGCACGCGCGAGCTCGCTGAGATCGCCGGCGTCGAGCACCAGCAGGGAGGATGTGCCGGCGCTCGCGTCGAGCACGACCGATAGCAGCACGCCGTCGTCCTCCGCCTCCGGCGAGGGTGCGGTGCGCGGGCGCGCGACGAACACGGGCTCGCCGGGATAGCACCCGGGCTCCGACCAGGACAGCGTGGAGCGCTCGGCGATGTCGACCTTGACGATCCGCTCGAGCCAGCCGCCGGGCCCGTTGCCGACGCCCCACACGTAGCGGTAGGGGCGCTCGTTGCAGCGCGCGTAGTTGATGCGCGGCAGCTCGATGTCGCCGTCGGCGAGCCGTTCGCGGGTGACGGAGCGATCGGCCGGGCGCAGGCGAAAGCGTGTCAGCTCGGCCGCGGCGACGGGCTTGCCGGCGCGCAGGCGCTCGAGATAGAGATCCTCGATCACGCTCGCGTCCTCGAAAGCGCACAGGTCGACGACGACCTCCTCGCCGTCGTCGTAGGCGTTGACGTGATGGAACGCGAAGCACGGGTCGGCTCGAAAGCCGGCGGTGGCCTCGCCGGTGAGCCGATCGACGAGCGTGAAGCGCGTGCCGAGCTCGGGCTTCCAGCGGTAGTTCTCGATGTACGGGCGCCCGGACAGCGCCAGCGCGAGCGGGTTGACGACGAACGGGAACTCGGCGAGGACCAGCCAGCGCTCGGTGAGCCCGAACGAGTGCATGTAGGCGGGCTGCTTGACGGGCAGCGAGGCGACCACGCGCGGCTTGGCGTGCTGCTCGTCGCCGTGCAGCGGTGCCAGCGCGAAGAACCTGTAGCTGCTGCGGGCGCCGAGCTTGGCGGTGTAGTTGAGCATGCCGCCGCTCGTTCGATCGAGGTGCGGATGCGCGGTGGTCAGCTGCCCGGGGGCGGTGAACGGACGCACGCCGGCCGTCTGCAGCGTGTGCGGGTCGAACTGCACGGGCAGCGGCGTCTCGGTCAGCGCGACGAAGCGCTCGCCGAGCGTCGCGACGTTGACGTTGGCGTTGTCCGGCAGGACGCTCATCGGCGAGAACAGCGTCTGCACGCGCTTGAACAGCGAGCGGCAGGGGTCGGTGGCGAACTCGCCGAAGACGATCCCATCGTGCTCGCGCGCGGCCCGGTAGGAGCGGCTCTCCAGGAAGCGGTTGCCGTAGGACACGTGGCCGTCGTCGATCGTGAAGCGGTGCAGCATCGCCAGGCCGTCGAACCAGTGGCGCATGTGCTGGGCCCCGACCTCGAACTTGGCGGGCCCGGTGCGCAGCAGGGAGCCGTGCAGCCACCCGGGCAGCTCGCCGGTGAGCGCGAGCTCGTCGGCCACGACCTCCTGCTCGAGCGTGGCGAAGCCGAGCGTCGGTGCGGCAGCGGCGGTTGTGGCGGCGGACATGATCGTTCCTCCTGAATCGTTCGGATCGTACCATACGTACCGTACGCTACCCTGGCGGGCATGTCAAGCCCGACCCTTGGCGAGTCAACCGGCGCGTATGCCGGCGAGCCGGCGCCGCGCCTGACCGAGGCCTCCTTCATCGTGCTGGGACTGGTCGAGATGGCGGGGCAGGCGACGCCGTATGACCTGAAGCGCATGGCGCAGCTGACCACGAGCAACTTCTGGTCGATCCCACACACGCAGCTGTACAGCGAGTGCGCGCGGCTGGCGCGCGAGCGCGTGCTCGACGAGCGCCAGGAGCAGACGGGGCGGCGCAGGCGGATCTACAGCCTGACCGCGCGCGGGCGCGAGCTGCTCGAGCAGTGGCGCAACGAACCGACCGCCGAGCTCTACGAACTGCGCGACGCGAGCACGCTGAAGCTGTTCTTCGGCGGCGATCCGGCGGCGCTGGCCGCCAGCCAGCTCGAGGCCCACAGGCGCCAGTTGGAGGTGTATGAGCGCCTGCACGCGAGCCTCGCCGACGCTCCGCACGGTCAGCGCCTGGCGCTCGAGTGCGGGATCGGTCACGAGCGCGAGTTCATTCGCTTCTGGACGGGCGTCAGCGAAACAGGTCCTCCTGCAGCGGACGCATGAGCGCGGCGGCGCCGGGGCCGTCCGCGGCGGTGACGTAGCGCTCGAGGCCGTCGACGATCACGACGGGCTCGCGCGAGTCCTTCGCCCGCACCAGGTCGGCGGTGGCGGCGGCGGCGTCGGCGACGGCCAGCCACGTGGCCCTCAGCTCCAGCCCACCCGCGTCGGTGCGCCCGCGCCAGTCGTCCAGCGGCTGCATGCCGGCGAGGCCGATCGCGACGTCGAGCTGGCCATGGCGCCAGGCACGCCCGAAGCTGTCGCTGACGAGCACCGCGACGCGCGCGCCGCTCAGCTCGCGCAGGCGCGCGCGGATGCGCCGCGCCGAGGCGTCTGGATCGCGTGGCAGCAGCACGAGCGTCTCGCTGCCGTTCTGCTCGGTCCCACCCGCCCCTGCGTTGGAGGCGTCGACGCCGGCGTTGGCGCACACGAAGCCGTGGCGGGTGCGGCAGATGAGCACGCCGCGCTCGGCGCGCAGCACCTCGACCGACTCGTCGAGCACGACCTGGACCGCGCGCGGGTCCTTCTCCTGACCGTCGGGGGCCGCCGCTGCCAGCTCGATCGCGCGCTCGCTCGCGTGGACGTCGGCGAGCGCGACGGTCGCCCCCTCGGCCTTGGAGACGACCTTCTGGGCGATCGCCACGAGCTGCCCATCGCGTAGCTGCTCACCACTGAGCGCTGCGAGGATCAGCGCGGCGAGGTCATCGCCGGCGCACACCTCGGGGAGGCCGCTGAGAGCGCGTGCGGAGAGGCTCGCCACAATCGCGCGCGGCTCAGACGGAGGTTGTTACGGGGAGGGCGTTCGTGCGTTCGGGCTGGCCGAGCACGGCGCGCGTGCGAATGGCCCTGGCGGGGTGGGCCGCGAGCCGCGCACGCAGCACGTCGAGGTCCTCGCCGGTGTCGATGTCCAGCAGCAGCGACGGCACGCGCTCCACGCGGCAGGCGGCGCCGGCGGCATGCGCGAGCGCGCGGTGGCGCTCGCAGCTGCCGGGCCCGAAGCCGGGCGAGATCGCGTCCGGCGGTGAGAGCAGCAGGCCGTTGGTGCCGGCGCCGTGGCGGTCGGGCACGATCACAACGAGCGGATCGCGATCGGCGTCGGCGTCGATCTGCAGGAGGGCGTTCAGCTCGGCAGGGTCAAGCGTTGGGCAGTCACCGGGCACGCACAGCACGCGCTCGATGCCCTCCGCGAGCGCGCGCCTTATGCCGAGCATCGCTGCCTGCGGTTGCCCCTGCTCATCGCCGTCCTCGATCACGATCGTGCCGCGCTCGCGCGCGGTTGCGGCGATCGAAGACTCGCCCGTGACGAGGATCGTCTGCTCGATCGACTCGGTCTGTTCCAGCGCGAGCAGCACGTCCGTGACCATCGCTTCGGCGAGCTCCAGTCGCAGCGGGTCGGCCACGCTCGCGCCGAGGCGCTGCTTGGCGCGAGCGAAGCGCTTGACGGGCAATATCGCTGCGGTGCGCATCTGCACGCAGACGATAGTGGCGTGCGCGCCGCCGCTACCAGCCGAGCAGCATCAACCCCAGGGTCACCCCGGGGCCGATCGTGATCATCAGTCCGCGCTCGCCCGGCTCGGGCTCGTAGCGCGCGATCGTGTCCTTGAGCACGTACAGGATCGAGGGCGTGCCCACGTTGCCGTGCTCAGCCAGCGCGCTCCAGCTCGTGGCGAGGTCCTGCTCCGAGAGCCCGAGCGCGCTCTGCACGTTCTCGACGATGCGCCTGCCGCCGGGATGGGCCATCCAGTGATCGATGTCCGAGCGCTGCAGCTGATTGCGGCGCAGGAACTCGGTGACGACCTCCGGCAGGGCCGCCCCGCCGATGTCCGGCAGCTCCCGGGCAAGGTGCAGGTAGCCGTCCTCGGCGGACAGGTCCAGGCGGACGGCGTCGAGCGTGCCCGCGATCTGATGTACCTGCGAGTCGATGATGACCGGGCCGTCCGCGTCGGGGTCGCCGGACAGCACGGCCGCGGCGCAGCCGTCGCCGAACAGCGCCGAGCCCACCGTCTTGGCCCGCGGGTCCTCGGATTTGGCAGGCGTGAGGATGCCGCTCATGCTCTCGGCCGCCACGACCAGCGCCTGCTTGCCCGGCTGCTCGCGCAGCGTCTGGATCGCCAGGCGCATGAGCGGCACGCCGCTCGCGCAGCCGACGCCGCTGATGTGGTACTTGTCGGTCGCCGGATGCATCCCGTAGTGGTCGACCATGTGATGGGCGAGCGTGGGACAGCCGAGCGAGTACAGGCTCGAGCTGACGACCGTGCCGATCGCCCGCGGGTCGATTTCGAGCGCGTCGACGGCGGCGATCGAGTGGCGCAGCAGGTTCTGCTCGATCTGCTGGGCGCGTCCCTGCAACGTCTTTCCCAGGAAGTCCTCGCTGAGGTCCAGGTTGCGGCGCTTGACTCCGCTGCGCGCGAAGATCCGCTCGGCGAACTCGTCGCCCTTCAGCCCGAGGCGCTCGAGCACCTGCTCCTGCGTGAGGACCTCCTCGGGGTGGGAGACCGCGATCGCGGCGATGCGCGTGCCTGCTCGGCGGCTGCTCCGGCGCGCGGACGTCTGCGGATCGGCGAGAACCGATCCTCCGGTGCCGCGATTCGGGCCGTTATACACAGTCGAGACTCCTAGTCTGCCGGTGGACGTACCGCGTTGAAACCGATCAGCGCCGTCCAAGTTGTGGTTCCGACAATAAGCGCACACTGGACACTAGCGGGTGCCCAGGCGGCGTTCTTATCGACTTCTTCGCGTGCCCGCAGCTCGATTGGCCCTCAAACAACGGTCTCGGCAGCGCGAGCACGGTAGGTTACACGCATTACAGGCGTCTTGGGAGAGATCGCAGATGAGCATCGAGTTGATAGGGGCGGGGCTGCCGCGTACCGGCACGCTCACGCAGAAGCTGGCATTCGAGGAGCTCGGCTTGAGTCCCTGCTACCACTGGGTGAACCTGATCGCCGACCTCGACCAGGTCGAGCTGTGGGATCGGGCGATGGACGGCGAGACGCTGTGGGATGAGATCTTCGAGGATCACCGCTCGACGGCCGACTGGCCCGGGGGCTACTTCTATCGCGAGCTGATGGACTTCTACCCGGAGGCCAAGGTCCTGTTGAGCGTGCGCGAGCCGGAGTCGTGGGAGCGCAGCTTCAGGGACACGATCTGGACGATGTGCCACGGCCAGACGGTGATGCCGCTGCTGTCGCGCGCCCGCGCGCAGATCGATCCGCGCTGGCAGCGCTACCTGGCGCTCGTCGACCGCATGTTCTGGGGACCGCAGGGCACGTTTGCGGCCGGGCACGCCGAGCCGTCGCAGCTGATCGAGCAGGCGATCGCGCATAACGAGGAGGTCAAGCGCGTGGTGCCGGCGGAGCGTCTGCTCGTGTGGGATGTCACCGATGGCTGGGAGCCGCTGTGCGCGTTCCTCGGGGTGCCCGTCCCCGACGACCCGCTGCCGCACGCCAACGACCGCGACACGTTCCAGGAACGCGTCGTCGACGGGGCGCTCGGCGCGCTCACGGCGTGGCGCGAGAGCGCGCCGAGCGGGACCGCGGCAGCCGCCTGAGGGCGGTCGGCCAAGCCGGCCGTCCGGCGAGGGCCGCGTGAGGCGCGTGGGGCGCGCCGCCTATCCGGCGAGCGCCTGCGCGAAGGACAGCGTCTGCTCGGCCAGGCGCGCGCGACCGTCGGCATCGTCCATGCGCGTGTCGGTCTGCAGCGTGGTCAGGCGCGCGACGTCTTCGTCGGCGACGATCCCGTCGAGCAGCTCGCCGTAGAAGTCGGCGACGCCGTCGGCGCTGCAGTCGAGCGCGGCGAAGGCCATGAACGACGCGGTCGGGCCCTTGAGCACGCCGCCGCCGACGATCGGGCTGACGGCGATGACAGGAGCAGGGGCGGCCTGCAGCGCCTCGTGGATCCCGGGCACGGCGAGGATCGGCGCGATCGAGGCGAGCGGATTGGACGGCCCGATCACGATCGCGCTCGCCCCAGCGATCGCCGCGAGCACCTGCTCGCTGGGCTTCGCCTGCTCGGCGCCGCGGTACTCCAGGTCCTCGATCAGGCCCGCGGCGCGCTCGCGGATCATGAACTCCTGGAAGGAGCACCAGCCGGCGGTGCCCGTGCGGACCCAGGTGCGCACCGGGTCATCGCTCATCGGCAGCACGCGCGAGCGCACGCCGATCGCGCCGTTCAGCCGTGCGAGCGCGGCGCTGGGGGAGAGCCCGTCGGCGAGCAGGCGCGCGCGCTCGATGCACCACGCGAGGTCACGGTCGCCGAGGTTGAACCAGACGTCCACGCCGAGCTCGCGCAGCGCGTCCATCACGTTGAAGCTGTCGCCGCGCAGGCCCCAGCCGCGCTCGTCGATCGTGCCGGCGAGCCAGAACGACACGAGGTCGGGGTCGGGCGAGACGTGCGCGCCGTAGATCTCGACGTCATCGCCGGTGTTGACGATCGCGGTCAGGCGCTCGGCGCCGGCGACGTCGGCGATCCCGCGCGCGAGCTTCGCGCCGCCGGTGCCGCCGGTGAGGATCACGATGTCCGGGTCGGTCACTGCCACAGCTGCTCGGGCAGGCTGGTCAGGCGGATGCCGGCGTGGACCTTGTAGCGGGCGTTGACCGCGATCAGCAGCGCGGTCAACGCCTCGGTCGTGCGCGCCATCTCCAGCTTGCCGCAGTCGACGCAGCGCAGCCCGTCGATGCGCTCGATCAGCTCCGCCGCGCGGCGCTTGTCCGCGCGCGAGTCCCCGCACACGAGCACGTCCTGCTCGAGCGGGTGCTCGAGGTCGCTGAGCGAGGCGGCGCTGATCGTGTGCAGCGCGGACACCACGTGCACGCCGTCCGGCACCATCTCGAGCGCCTGCTGGGCGGCGGAGCCCTGCCACACGCCGAGCATGCGCGTGGCCTTGCCGCCGACGGCGGCCGCCAGCGGCACGGTGGCGTCGATCAGCAGCTGGCCGGGGGCGAGCGCCTCCTTCAGGTTGGCGAGGGTCTCGGACTGGTTGCGGAAGGGCACGCTCAGGATCACGATGCCGGCGGCGCCGGCTGCGCGGACCGCGTCGGCGTTCTCGTGCGCGGAGAACGAGCCCTCGGGCAGGATCGCGCGGGCGCGCTCAGCGGTTTCCTCGGCGCGGGCGCCGTCGCGCGAGCCGATCGCGATCGGCACGCCCGTGCGCGCGAGCCGCAGCGCGACACCGAAGCCGAGCGCCCCGGAGGCGCCGATGACTGCGACGGGATCGGGGCTGGACGGTGCCACGGCGGCCGAGTATAGGCTGCAGCATGTGACGCTCGAGCGATGCACAGCGCCATGAGCGAGCTGCCGCGGGCGGCGAGCATTCGCGAGGTCGGCCCGCGCGACGGCTTTCAGAACGAGCCGGAGGTGATCCCGACCGAGCGCAAGATCGAGCTGATCGACGCGCTCGCGCGCACGGGCGTGCGGCGATTGGAGGTGACGAGCTTCGTGCGCGCGGACGTGATCCCGCAGCTGGCCGACGCCGCCGACGTGCTGGCTGGGATCGACGTGCCGCGGGAGGTCAGCGTGTCGGTGCTGATCCCCAACGAGCGCGGGCTGGACGCGGCGCTCGAGTTGCGCGAGCGGATCGCCACAGGTGCGGGTGCTGACGCTCCCGGCACCGGCCGCGCGCGGCCGGCCTTCGACGAGGTCAACGTGTTCATGTCCGCGTCTGAGACCCACAACCGCAAGAACGTCAACCGCTCGATCGGCGAGTCGCTGGCCGGCCTGGAGACGGTGCTGGCACGGGCGCGCGCAGCGGGCTTGCGCTGCGAGGCTGTGATCTCGACGTCGTTCGGCTGTCCCTACGAGGGCCACGTGCCACACGAGCGGGTGCTGGAGCTCGCCGCGCGCCTGCGCGACGCGGGCGCCCAGGAGATCGGCTTCGGCGACACGACCGGGATGGCCAACCCGCGCCAGGTGCGCGAGTTCTTCACGATCGCCGGCGATTGGCTGGGGGACGCGGTGGAGCTGACCGCGCACTTTCACAACACGCGCGGGCAGGGCCTCGCGAACGTGCTCGCGGCGCTCGACGTCGGCGTTCAGAGCTTCGAGTCGAGCTTCGGCGAGCTGGGCGGCTGCCCGGTGCCGGCGGGCGCGACCGGCAACATCGCCAGCGAGGATCTCGTGTCGATGCTGCACGAGATGGGCATCGAGACGGGGATCGACCTGGGCGCGCTGCTCGCATGCGCGCGGCGCGTGCAGGAGATTCTCGGGCGTCCGCTGGGCAGCCACACGCTGGTGGCCGGGCCGGTCGACTGGCGGGGTTAGCCGGCGTCCCGGCTGGTCGGAACGCATCCGCCGAATCGCGTCGGGTTGCAGTAGCCTTGTGCGTCCTTGCGCGCTCAACCTGACGTATGGACGTGCGGTTGCTCTCGAGGAGGTGGCTGGAGGATGAAGCTCGTTCGGCTCGCCCTTCTGAGCGGGGTGCTCGCCATGGGCGTCGTTGTCTTGGGCGCCGCGGCAGCGATCGCCGACACTTACACGGTTGCGAGCACCGCCGATGAAAGCAATACCCCTTGCCCGGACGCGACGGCAGCCTGCTCGCTGCGCCAGCTGATCCTGTACGTCGAGGCGCACCCGTTCCCGCCCGACACGATCGAAGTACCTGCTGGGACGTACACCTTGAATCCGTCATTCGGGGCGCTCGTGATCGACGACAGCATGTCGATCGTGGGCGCGGGCGCCAATGACACGGTGATTCAACAGCCAGTACCGTCCAACCGCGAAGCCAGCGGAGATCACGTCTTCTACGTGAGCGCGCCTGCGGGAGGTTTCACGCCGACCGTGACGATCAGCGGCGTCGAGGTTGCGGGAGGCGATGCAAACGGCAAATCGTCATACGGGCCGCTGCCGGTCAGCGCGTACTTCGGCGGGGATCTGTTCAACGCCGGAGCGCTGACGCTGTCAGAAGACTGGGTCACGAGCGGCTTTGCGTGCTCGGGCGCTGGCGTGGCCAACTACGAGGGGTCGCTGACGATCGAGCGCAGTCTGATCTCCGCGAACCACTCTGCCTGCGGCGGCGGCGACTCCGGAGGGATAGAGAACTTTGGCTGCCCGACATCCGGGAGCTCGACCGTTCCCGATTGCAGCGTGAACCTGCCCGGCCATCTCGTGCTCGACAACTCGACCGTCGCGGACAACGACGCCCGGTTGGTGGGCGGCATCTTCAGCTGGAACGACGCGTCCAACACGGTCACGATCTCCAACTCGACGATCGCGGGCAACGCGAATCAGGAAGAGAGCGGGCAGCCGGCTCGCGGGCTGGGCGCTGGGCTCGGCCTGGAAGCCGGTGCGGCACGTGTGGAGAACTCGATCATCGCTGGAAACGTCGAGATCACGGGTGGCAGCACGATCCCCACCAACTGCCGGCCCGGCCCCGGTCTGAGTTCCCTCGGGCGCAACATCGACAGCGGCACCGACTGCGGTCTGTCGGACACCATCCCCGGCCAAGCCGACCAATCGGACACCAACCCGCTGCTCGGGCCGCTGCAGAGCAATGGCGGACCGACGATGACGATGGCGTTGGCGCCCGGTAGCCCGGCGCTCGACAAGGTGCCCGCCAGCGGCGCCGATTGTCCCAGCACCGACCAGCGAGGCGTGCTGCGGCCACAGGGATCGGGGTGCGACATCGGGGCGTTCGAGCTGCAGGTGCCGCCGGTCTGTGACTCGGTCGTGGCGCAGACCGCGACGGGTGGGTCGACCGTGACGGTGGCGCTGTCGTGCGGCGGAACCGCTCCCGGGCCGCTCACGTACGCGGTCCTGTCGAACCCTGCGCACGGCGCCCTGAGCAATTTCAGCTCAAGCGGTGGCGTCGTCGAGTACACGCCGACCGACGGCTTCACCGGCACCGACACGTTCACGTACGACGCCGTGAGCTCGGGCGGGACGGGGAACACGGCGATCGTCACGGTCGAGGTTCCACCCGCGCCGCCGTCTCCGCCGCCGACGCTCACCTCGGTGGGGCTTACCAACAGGTACTTTCGTGTCGCGAGGCAGGCTACGGCCGTGCTCGCCAAGCAGACCCCGCTCGGCACGTCCTTTCACTTCACGCTGTCGGCAGCCGCGAAGCTGCAGATCGCGATCACGGCCACCGTCGGCGGCCTGCGCCGCGGCCACACCTGTCTCGCCCCGACCACGAAGCTCGAGCGGGCGCACGCCAAGCGCTGCGCACGCACCGTGAGCCTTGGAGGGCTCACACGAGCGTCCGAGCCACAGGGAGCCGACAGTGTGCCCTTCAGCGGACGCATCGGCGACCGTGCGCTCTCGCCGGGCGCCTACTCCGCGACGCTCAGCGCGAGCAACACCAATGGTCAGTCCAAGCCCGCCAAGCTCAGCTTCACCGTCGTCCATTAGCACAGAGGCCAAGGCGCCAAGCTGACGCCGCGCGCGCGTTGACTCAGCGTCCGCTGAGCTGCGGCTCGCGATCCTCGGACTGCTGCGCCTGCTCTGATTCGCGCGCCTGCTCGCGCGCGGCCGCG
Source organism: Solirubrobacteraceae bacterium (assembly GCA_049513255.1). Taxonomy (GTDB): domain Bacteria; phylum Actinomycetota; class Thermoleophilia; order Solirubrobacterales; family Solirubrobacteraceae; genus Palsa-744. The sequence goes on along the minus strand of JBEKWH010000002.1, from coordinate 18,342 downwards.
ATGCAGTACTCCTGGACGGACACCTCCATCTCCAGCGTCTGCGCGAGCGCGGGGCGCGCGGAGGCGTCGATCACGCGCTTGGCGCGGCCGACCGCGATGTGCGAGTTGGCCAGCAGCTCGTCGACGAGCGCCTGGGTGGCCTGCTCGAGCTCCTCGGGCGCGACCACACGGTTGACCAGGCCGATGCGCTCGGCCTCCGCGGCGTCGATCGTGCGCGCCGTCATGATCAGCTCCTTCGCGCGTCCGAGGCCGACGACCGCCGGCAGGCGTGTGGAGCCGCCGACGTCCGGGATGATCCCGAACTTGACCTCCGGCAGCCCGAAGCTCGCGTCGCTGGAGGCGATCCGCAGGTCGCAGCCGAGCGCCACCTCCAGCGCGCCGCCTACGCACGTCCGATGGATCTGACAGACGACCGGCTTGGCCATCTCTTCGCACAGATTGGGGCAGTCGAGGAACACTTTGCGAAACGGGCGCAGCATGCCGGACCGGCTGGCGGAGTCGGCGAGCTCGACGAGATCGACGCCGGCGGAGAAGACCTTGCCTTCGCCGCGCAGCACCACGCAGTGCACCGACGGCTCGGCGGCGGCCTCGCGCAGCGCGGCGCCGAGCGCGAGCAGCAGCTCCTGGTTCATCGCGTTGCGCTTCTCCGGGCGGTTCAGCACCACGTGGCGGACGTGGCCGCGGTCCTCGGTATAGACGATGCTCATGGCGTGCCTCCTGTCGATCCTGGGCTCGTCAGGGTATATCTCAGCTCAAGTCCAGCACCGTCGTCGGCGCTTCGATCTCTTCCTCGTGGCCCTCGCGCGGCACGATCGCGGTGCCCACCGCGAAGAACTCGATCGTGTGGCTGCCCCAGCCGTGGCTCTTCTCCTGCAGCTGCACGCCGACGATGCCCTCAGCCTTGATTTCCTGCGCCTCTGACTGCATTCGCTCCATCGCCAGCTCGCGCGCGTCGTACAGCGCCTGCGTGAAGTTCGACAGCTCGACATTGCGCCCGGTCTGTGCCATCGACTGCAGCATGCCGCGGTGCGCCACGTGGTAGACGCAGCTGCCCATCACCATGCCCACCGGGCGGTGGCCGGTGCGCAGCAGCGTCCAGAAGTCCTGGCCCGACAGGTCGCTCGTGAACGGCCTGCCGTTGGGGGCGCGGTGCAGCACGCCGTCGCGGTGCTTGACGGCCGTGCCGATCGCGATGAACTCCGCCATGTCCTGGCCCCACTCGTAGCGCCCGATGTCCAGGCGCACGCCCACCACGCCGTCGGCGCCGAGCTGGTCGGCCTCCTCCTCCATGCGCGTCATCGCCAGCTGGCGCGCGCCGTACATCGCCTCGGACAGGACCGTCATCTCCTGGCTTTTCTTCCAGCCCGACATCTGAATGCCGATGTGGTAGATCGAGCTGCCGACCACCAGGCCCAGCGGCTCGAAGCCGGCCTGCTTGACGAGCAGGAACTCGTTGACAGAGAGATCTGACGTGAAGAGTCCCTGACGGTTCTGCTCCAAGCGGGCGCGACCCGCCTCGGGGACGCCCTCCAGCGAGGACGGGTCGTATGCGGTCTCGCGCTCGTTCATGTGGTGCTCCTTCTCAGGTGAACAGGTCGATTGTCGGTTTGGGGGCCGGGATCGTGGCGTCCCCGTGCTGCTGGATCGCGGTGCCGACGGCGGTGAACGTCACCATCAGCCCTCTCAGCTCGCGGCCGCCGGCCAGGCCGCCGCCCATGCCCATGCCGCCGCTCAGCGTGTGCGGCCTGACCGTGTGCCCGATCTGCACGCCGACGACGCCCGCGGCGCCGAGCGAGGCGGCCTGGCCGGTGATCTGCTGCATCACCGCCTCGCGCGCGCTGTACATCGCCTGCGTGAACTCGCGCAGCTCGAAGTTGCGCACGCCCATCGTCAGCGATCCGCCGCCCAGCATCCCGCCGCCGGCCATCCCGCCGAACACGTAGCTGGTGAAGAACACCGAGCTCCACGCGACGATCCCGAGCGGCTCGAAGCCGCCCCGCACGAGCATCGCGTACTCGGCGACCGACAGCTCGGTCAACACCGGGTGCTTGGCGTGCGCGCCCTCGCGGCGCACCGCGGTGCCGACGACCACGTGCTCGAGCGCGAGCGTGCCCGTGTCCAGCTGGCTCTCGCCCGCGCGTGTCTGCACGCCCACGACCGCGTCCGCGCCGAGGAGGCGCGCCTCCTCGCCCAGGCGCACGAGCGCCCTGCCGCGAACCTCGTTCAGCGCCTGCGTGAGCGTGTCGAGCTCGATCAGGATCGCGTTGCTGGAGTAGCCAGTCGAGCCCCACGCGCCCTGGTAGCCGATCTGGTAGATCGAGCTGCCCATCACCTGCGACAGCGGCTTCAGCCCGAGCTGGTGGCACAGCGCGAACCCATTCACCGACAGGTCCGAGGTGAACGATCCGCCGCCGACGCCGCCGGGGCGCGAGGCGCCGCCCAGCTCCCGCAGGCGCCGCTCCGCCGACAGGGGGATGCCGCCGGCTTCGATGCGGGCGAGCGATTCCTGCTGCTCGCGCTCCTGCTGCGCCTGCTCCGCTCCCGCGTCGGCCATCAGCGCAGCAGCTCCGCGAGCGCCGCGCGCGCGTGGGCGCTGCGCTCGGCCTCGGCGCGCAGATCCGCGGTCAGCGCCGCGATCCACTCATTCGGCGCCAGCGGCTCGCGCTTGATCGAGATGCCGCCGACCTGGCGCTCGCGGAAGCAGCCCTCGATGCGGCCGTCCTCGACGCCCAGCAGGTAAGCGGCCGTTCCCAGCTCGACCCGCACCGCGCGCACGCGCTTCTCGCCGCGGCCGAGCAGGCCGCCGCCGCGCCGCTCGACGCGCGCCTGCCCGGGCAGCGCCTGTTCGAGCTTGGACGCGAGCACCTCGATCGAGATCGTCAGGTCGGTGCCGTCGCTGCGCAGGCCAGCCGCCGCCAGGTCGAAGCTCTCGTCCTCCCCTTGCCCGCCGCCGGCGAGCTGCGGCCCGTCGGGTGTGCCGTCTTGGGTGTCGCTCACCTCACGCAGGGTACTCGCACCGGGTCGGCCCGTCGCGCCACTGTCGACGGGCCGACCCTGCGTGCGGTGGGGCGCTAGTGCAGCTCCTCGAGCGAGTTGTTGGAGTCGTCGACGAAGTACACGCCCTGCCCGTACGGTGCGACCGCCAGGCCGAACAGGCCACCTTCGCCGGCTTCCGTTTCAAACGGCTGGAACTCGGCGCCGAACGGCGTCGTCTCGACGATGTTGCCGTCGTTCGCGTTGGCCGTGAGGATGTCCCCGTTGGGCGCGATCGTCAGTCCCAGCGGGCCGTTCAGGTAGCCGCCCTTGGCGACCGTGATGCCGCCGCCAGCCAGTGGCGTCTGGCGGAACAGCGCGTCGGGAACAGCCGCGATGCGGTTGCCCTGCGTGTCGGCGACATACAGCGTGCCTTCGAAGTCCAGGCCGTCGCCCGTCGGACCGACGACGAGCGCCGCTTCGCTGGTGCGCTCCGGGAAGCCGGTCGCGATCACCTTCTCCGACGTCACGAACGGCGGCTTGCCGAAGAAGCTCGTCAGATCGATGCGCACGACGGTGCCTTCGTCGGTCGGCGTTTCTCCGTGGGCGACCGTGCCGTTGAGGACGTTTGTGACGAACAGCGCGCTGAAGGGGCCGTCGGAGACGGCGGTGAGATCCCACGGGCCGTTGATCGGGCCGCCGGAGATCGTCTTGACGACATGCCCCGCGCTGTCGAGCACGATCAGGCCGCCCGCCGTCGCGGTGGCGGCTTTGCCGTTGGTCGTCGGCAGGCTGCCGACAACGACGTAGCCGTCCGGCAGGATCGCCAGCGCCGTCGTCAGGCCCACGCCGAACGGGACCTGCGACGGGTTGACGTGCGCGAACAGCGACAGGTGCCCGCTCGGGCTCTCCTGCACGATCGTCGTGCCCGTGCCCTGCAGGTTTTCGGAGTCGTTGAAGTTGCTGATGAGGATGTCGCCGCGCACCAGCGAGCCGACGCTGCTCGGCACCGTGACGATGCCGTAAGGGTTCACGTCGCCGTTGGACGGCACCGTCGTGCCGACTTCCGTGACGGTGGCGAACTGTCCGACGAACGAATGGTCGAAGGCCAGCGCGGACGCCGGCGCGAACAGCGCGGCGGTGAGCAGCGCGGCGAGGATTCCTACACGTTTGAGCATCATGCCCTCCAGGCGGTTGACGGGGTCACTGTGCAAGGACTCCGTCTGGGGCGCTAACTTCCCCTCGCCGCGACCGCGGCCACGAACAGATCAAGCGAGGGTGCAATGGCGCAGCGGATCAAGAAGGTGGGAGTGCTCGGGGCGGGCCTGATGGGCCATGGCATCGCACAGGTGGCCGCCGACGCGGGCTATGAGGTCGTGCTGCGCGAGGTCGACGAGGCGACGCTCGCGAAGGGCCTCGGCAAGATCGAGAAGCAGCTCGCGCGCGCGGTCGAGAAGGGCAAGTCCTCGCAGGCGGACGCCGACGCGCTACGCGCGCGCATCAACGGGACCACGCACTACCGCGAGCTGGCCGGCTGCGACCTGGTGATCGAGGCGATCACCGAGAGCCTCGCGCTGAAGCTCGAGATGTGGCGCGAGGTCGACGAGATCGTCAAGCCCGAGGCCGTGTTCGCGACCAACACCTCCTCGCTCGCCGTCATCGACCAGGCGGCCGCCACCGGTCGCCCCGGCCAGTTCGTCGGGCTGCACTACTTCAACCCCGCGCAGGTGATGAAGCTCGTCGAGGTCGTGCGCTGCGTCACCACCACGGACGCGGCGTTCGAGACGGCGCTGGAGTTCGCGCGCTCGGAGGGCAAGCTCGCGATCCCCACCAAGGACAAGGCCGGCTTCATCGTCAACCGCCTGCTCGTCCCCTACATGCTCGACGCGATCCGCGCCTACGAAGAGGGCGTCGGCTCGGTCGCCGAGATCGACGAGGCGATGAAGGCCGGCGCCGGGCATCCGATGGGGCCGCTGACGCTGTCGGACTTCGTCGGCCTGGACACGCTCGGCTCGATCTGCGACGTGCTGTTCGACGAGTTCCGCGAGCGCCGCTTCGCGCGCCCGCCGACGCTGCGCAAGATGCTCAGCGCCGGCTGGTTCGGACGCAAGTCCGGGATCGGCTTCTACGACTACTCGGGCGAGGCGCCGGTCGATAACCCGGGCATCTAGGCACGGCCGGCCGCGACCGCTGCGTGCGGCCGGGCGGGACGGGCGCGTCTGGACTACATTCAAGGCATGAGCGACCCCTCCCAGATGCGTGTCGCCGACGCCGATCGTGAGCAGATGGTCGAGGAGCTGCGCGAGCACGCGCTCGCCGGACGCCTCTCCTCCGAGGAGATGGAGGAGCGCATCGGCAGCGCCTATCGCGCGAGGACGCGCGCCGACCTCGACGCGCTGCGCGCCGACCTGCCGGTCAGCTCGACGTCCGTCGCGCTGGCGCTGCGCAAGCGCAAGGGGCAGCTGCGCCGGCGCCTCTGGCAGGAGGCCGGCGGCGGGCTCGGCATCTCGGCGGTGTGCGTCGGCGTGTGGCTCGCCAGCGGCGCGAGCGCCAGCTTCTGGCCGGCGTGGGTGATCGGCGCGACGCTGCTGCCCGTCATCCGCGACTCGTGGCGGCTGCTCGGGCCCGGGTCCGACCTCGAGGTCGTCCATGCGCGGCTGCAGGCACGCCACGAACGCCGCCTCGCGCGCGGCGGCGGGCCCGGGCGCCACCGGTATCGAGGGCTGCCGCGACCGTGAGCAAGCTGAGCGACGCCACCGAGCGCGCGCTCGGCGGCGGCCCCGAGCGCCACCGGGAGAAGGCGCTGGAGCAGGGCAAGCTGCCCGTTCGCGAGCGCGTCGCGCTGCTGCTCGACGACGGCTCGTTCGCCGAGGAGGCGCTGCTCGCCAACTGGCTCCAGGATGGCCTCGGCGCCGACGGCGTCGTCACGGGAGTAGGGGAGATCGACGGGCGGCCCGTCGCGCTGATGGCCAACGACCCCACCGTCAAGGCCGGCTCGTGGGGGCCGAAGACCGTCGAGAAGATCCTGCGCATCCAGGAACGCGCGCTGACGCTACAGATCCCGATGGTCTACCTCGTCGACTCCGCCGGCGCGCGTATCACCGAGCAGGTGCAGATGTTCCCCGGCCGCAGGGGCGCCGGGAAGATCTTCCACAACCAGGTGAAGCTGTCCGGCGTCGTGCCGCAGGTGTGCGTGCTGTTCGGCCCGAGCGCCGCCGGCGGCGCCTACATCCCCGCGTTCTGCGACATCGTGATCATGCGCGAGGGCAACGCGTCGATGTACCTCGGCTCGCCGCGCATGGCCGAGATGGTGATCGGCGAGAAGGTCACGCTCGAGCAGATGGGCGGGGCGCGCATGCACACCGGCGTCTCCGGGTGCGCCCATCAGCTCGTGTCCACGGACGCGGACGGCATCCACGCCGCCCGTGCCTACCTCTCATATCTTCCAAGCAACTGGCAGTCCCAGCCACCGACGGCGCAGCCGGCGTCACCCGCGTCGCACGACGGCGCGCCCGGCCGCTCGGGCATCGCCGAGCTGATCCCCGCGGACGAGAACAAGCCGTTCGACATCAAGCTGCTGATCGACGCGCTCGTCGACGAGGGCTCGCTGATGGAGATCCAGCCGCGCTGGGCCAAGGAGCTCGTCGTCGGCTTCGCGCGCCTGGACGGCAAGGTGGTCGGGATCCTCGCCAACCAGCCCAAGCACAAGGGCGGCGTGCTGTTCGGCGACTCAGCCGACAAGGCCGCGCGCTTCATCTGGACGTGCAACGCGTTTGGCGTGCCGCTGCTGTTCCTCGCCGACGTGCCCGGCTTCATGATCGGCACGCAGGTCGAGCGCGAAGGCATCATCCGCCACGGCGCCAAGATGATCAGCGCCGTCAGCGAGGCGACCGTGCCGAAGATCTCCGTGATCGTGCGCAAGGCCTACGGCGCCGGGCTCTACGCCATGGCCGGGCCCGCGTTCGAGCCCGACTGCTGCATCGCGCTGCCCAGCGCGTCGATCGCCGTGATGGGGCCGCAGGCCGCGATCAACGCCGTCTACTACAACCAGCTGCAGGCAATCGACGACGCCGACGAGCGCGCCGTCAAGACGGAGCAGCTGCGTTCTGAGTACGCCCAGGACATCGACATCCTGCACCTCGCCTCCGAGCTCGTGATCGACGCCGTGATCGAGCCCGACGCGCTGCGCGGCGAGCTGATCCGCCGCTTCGCGCACGCCGCCTCCAAGCGGCGCGACTGGCCCGCCAAGCGCAATGCCGTGACGCCCGTCTAAGGGGGCTTGGGCTCGGGTTGTGTTTGTCTCTCGAGAGAGACTGTATAGCCATAGTGCTACACCGTTCGTCGTGGACGACTTTGCAATACATTGCCCACGATGGACGCTCTTGAGCTTGCGTACGCCGGAATTGCCCGCCAGGCTGAGCTGATCGCCTCCGGCGAGGTCTCCTCGCGCGAGCTCGTCGATGTGTATCTCGAGCGGATCGCGCTGCTGGACCGCTCCAGCAGCGGCGAGAACCTCAACGCCTTTCGCATCGTCTTCGCCGAGCGCGCCCGCCTCGAGGCCGACCAGGCCGACGCGCGGCGCAGGGCCGGCGGCGAGCGCCCGCTGCTCGGCGTGCCGTTCGCGGTCAAGGACGACATCGACGTCGCCGGCGAGGTCACCACGTACGGAACCAACGCCTACGGCGGCCCCGCTGCGGCCGACGCCGAGGTCGTGCGGCGCCTGCGCGAGGCCGGCGCGGTGATCATCGGCAAGACGAACGTGCCCGAGCTGACGATGTGGCCGTTCACCGAGACCGCCACGTTCGGCGCCACGCGCAACCCGTGGGACACCCAGCGCGCGCCCGGTGGCTCGAGCGGCGGCAGCGCCGCCGCTGTCGCCGCCGGCCTCGTCGGCGCCGCGCTCGGCTCCGACGGCGCCGGCTCGATCCGCATCCCCGCCGCGTGGTGCGGGCTGTTCGGCCTGAAGCCGCAGCGCGGGCGCGTCTCGATGGCGCCGCGTGCGCGGGGGTGGCACGGGCTGTCGGTCAAAGGCGTGCTGGCGCGCAGGGTCGCCGACACGGCGCTGTTCCACGACGTCGCCTCCGGCGCGATCGACGTGGACGCGGACCGTGTGCCGGCGCCCGCGGTCCCGTTCGCGACCGCCGCCGCCACGCCGCCCGGATCGCTGCGGATCGCGTACTCGACCAGCGTCCCCGCGGGCGTGATCGCAAAGCTCGACGCCGATGCCCGCCGGGCGTTCGAGCAGACGGTCGAGCTGCTGCGCTCGCTCGGGCATCAGCTCGAGGAGCGCGACCCCGACTACGGCGCCGGCGCGATGCCCGCCGTGACCGTGCGCTACCTGCGCGGCATCCACGACGAGGCCGTAAAGCTCGCGCACCCGCAACGACTGGAACGTCGCACGCGCACGATGGCGCGCCTCGGCGGGCTGATCCCGCAGTCGCTGCTCGAGCGCTCGCTCGCGGGCGAGGCCGAGCTCACGCGCAGGCTGAACCGCGTGCTCGAGGATCACGACGTGCTGCTCACGCCCGCGACCGCCGCGCCGCCGCCGCGCATCGGACAGCTGCAAGGACAAGGCGCGCTGTGGACGCTCAACACCGTCGTCGGCTGGGTCCCATACAACGGCGTCTGGAACGTCACCGGCCAGCCGGCCGCGTCGGTGCCGGCGGGGTTCGGCGCAGACGGGCTCCCGCGTGCGGTCCAGCTCGTCGGTCGCCCCACCGACGAGGCGACGCTGCTGTCGCTCGCCGCGCAGATCGAGGCCGAGCGCCCGTGGGCGCAGCAGCGTCCGCCCGGGTTCTCGTGAACGGGGCCGGCGCGCCGAAAGCCAACTCTCGCGATGGCGATGCGCACGACGCCGACGCGCTGCTGGAGATCGCCGTCGAGGCGGCCACGATGGCGGGCGCGCTGCTGCTCGAGCGCGCTCAGCGGGGCGCCGAGAGCGAGGTGAGCAGCAAGAGCACGCCGACGGATCTCGTCAGCGAGGCCGACCTGGCCTCCGAGCGGGCGATCCGCGAGCTGCTCGCGCGACGGCGGCCAGATGACGGCTTCCTCGGCGAGGAGGGAGGCCACGAGGACAGCAGCAGCGGGCTCAGCTGGGTGGTCGACCCGCTCGACGGGACCATCAACTTCCTGTTCGGGATACCGCAGTGGTGCGTCAGCGTTGCCGTCCGCGATGGCGAGGGCAGCGTCGCAGGGGCGGTCTACGACCCCAACCGCGACGAGCTGTTCACCGCGCGCAGGGACGGTCGCGCGACGCTCGTCGGGCCAAAGGGGGCGGTCGAGCTGGGGGGACGCGAGTCTGCCGGTCCGGTCGCGCCCGTCGGAGATCCGCGGGGAGGGGAGAGCTCGTCGGAGGCCGGCGGCGGGGAGCTGGCGACCGCGATGGTCGCCACCGGATTCGCGTATGACGCCAGCGTGCGCGCCGCGCAGGCAAAGGTGCTCGCACGCCTGCTCCCGCGCGTGCGCGACGTGCGCCGCTTCGGCAGCGCCGCACTCGACCTCGCGTGGACGGCCGCCGGGCGCTACGACGCGTACTTCGAGCGCTCCGTCAAGCAGTGGGACGTCGCCGCCGGCGCGCTCATCTGCGAACGGGTCGGGCTGTCAGTGCTCGAGCTGCCCGTGCACGTGCAGCTGCCGTGGGGCATTCTCGTGGCGCGGCCGGCGCTTGCCGAGGCGTTGCTGGAGCTGGTCGGCGGGGGGTAGGGGCGGTCAACGCCGGCGCCCCACGGCCTCAAGGACCATCGAACCAACATTGTGGTTCGGTCAGCGAACATTTGGTGCGGCGGGTGGGAGTCGAACCCACACGCCCTTTCGGACAGAGCCTTTTGAGGGCTCCGCGTCTACCGTTCCGCCACCGCCGCAATGTGGTCGATCAGGCGAGGATATCCTGGCCCCGCCGCTCAGGCGAGCTGCGGCGGAGCGTCGGCATAGACGTCTTTGCCCGCCGACGGGTCGCGGCGCTCGAGCTCGACGTTCCATCCCTGGGAGAAGCCGCGCATCGCGAACGTCACGAGCAGGATCTGCACGGGCACGATCAACAACGTGAGCACCCCCAGCAGGCCGGCGTTGATGGTCGGCTGGGCGAAGCCTGACTTGTCGCGCGCGAACCAGCCCGGTCCCGCGACCGCGGCGAAGATCCCCAGCAGCACCGCCAGCGCGGCGGAGATCGGCAGCACGCCGCGATTCCAGCGGGCGGCGTAGAAAGCGAACGTCAGATACACGACGATATAGGCGATCTGCACCGGGATCGCGCCCTCCAGCACGCTCCAGCCCCCGACCGTCACGACCAGCACCAGCGCGGCGCTGACGAGCAGCAGCACCACCACCGTCGCACGCGTGGCCTGCACGACGGGCTTGTCGCGGTTGGGGTGCGTGATGATCACGCCTGGCTGCCCCTCGCGGGCGGGCACCGAGGACATCTTGCACGGGACGATACAAGCTCGCGCGGGCGTGCGCGCGACACGTGAGCCCGCGCGAGCTACGCTCTGACGAGCCACGCGGGCGTGGTGGAATTGGTAGACACGCTGGCCTTAGGAGCCAGTGGGCGCTAGCCCTTGGGGGTTCGAGTCCCTTCGCCCGCACTTGAGCGGAGCATGTTCGAAGCCTCTGCAGACGTTGAGGGTTTGGCGAGCCGAACAAGCACGCGCAAGGAGGCGACGGGCCAATGGCTAGGCGTGTGGAGCTCCGATTGCCTCTGGGTGCGAGCAAGGAGGCATCCTGCATGTCCAGGCGATACGGACGTCGCACTCGCGCCTACCGAGGTGACGACGGTGGTTGCGGAGCGCTTGGGGCGACCGGTGTCGCACAATACCGTGGGATCAAGGTCAGCTACACGCCGCCTGCGACGCTGGCTGCTCGCTACGCCCTGAGCGAGGCGCTCGCCGGAAGGCTCGCTTCTATCGAGACGATCATCGAGACGGTGATCGACCGCTGATGGGCGGAGCCTCCGTTTGCCAGTCGCATGACAGAAGCGGGCGCCCGGCCTCGCGGTCTAGCTTCATCCGCGAGACGCCAAGACCATCTGGGTCGTTCGTCGACCCGCTACCAAAGGAGCTTTCGTGTCCCACCATCTCGACACCACGATGTCTGAGGCCATTCTGTCCGACTCGGCCTACAGTCACGAGATCGATGAGCCCATCCAGCGTGTCGATATTGCCGACTGGCTCTTCCACCTTCCCAACGCCGAGTTCCAGCGCTGCTGTCCGCCCGAACACATCGCTGGCGGCACGAGCACGACCGATGACGGGCGGCCCATGCAGATCGTCATCGAGCAGATCGGCGACAACCTCATCATCCAGCAATACGTCGGCGAGATCACCGAGAGCGCTCACTGTCGCCTCGTCTCGCTGTCGGACGTGTTCTCCCCGATGGGTCGCACGAAGCTCGGGGTCGTTTGGGATCTCCGTGTCGAGCCCATCGGCGAGGACCGCTGCGAGTTCACCGACCGTGTGACGTTGACGGCCACCGAGGAGATGCTCGCCGCGCTCGAACAGCAGGGAGTCCCCTTCGAGCAGGCGGCAATCGCGACCCACGAAGGCGCCTCGGCACACAACCGCAAGGAGACGCCGCTATACGCGCAGAGCATCGCGCGCCACGCGCGGGCCCACCTCGCAGCCGTATAGAGCATCCCGATGCACCGATAGGAGAGCCGCCAATGCTGACTGAAGCCGCTGCGCTACCAGCGGGTTCAAACTTGCGCCGCTCGGGCGCATCGTCGTCGCATCTGACGCGAGTCCGCGGACGGCGTGTTCCGGCCCGCCAGCGAGCTACCCGCCGGTTGGCGCGGTCTCCCGCACAATCACCCAGCCGGAGTCGAGCGGCGAAAGGAAGTACGGGGGCTCGTCGGTGGCGAGCCGTTCGTCGTAGTTGTAGTCCTTGATGTAGCCGCTGGTATTGCCGGCCACGCCGACAATGCCGCGGAACTTCTGCGCGAGCGCACCATAGATGTTCAGTTCGCCCATGACCGAGCCGCAGTTGTAGTTGTCGACGAGGACCGAGTTGCTGGTGGAGAGCATCCCGGCGTAGATGAAGGGGTTCGAGAGGTACCCGCCCGCTGGACCCGACGTCTGGTTCGTCCCGCCCGAGCATGGGTGATAGATGCGAACGAAACGTGTTGCCATCAATCCGAGGACCGCGGTTCCCGAAGGCGCCGGCGGCGGCGTCCCGGCGGTGACACTCACGCCAGTCGGGAGGATGTTGCCATTGATCACAACGTCTGTTTCGGCGGCGATCGTCAGTGATTTGCTGTATTTGCCTTCGACATACACGCTCCCGCATTCGGATTCTTCGGCGTAGGTCGCTGCCGTATCGGAGCCGCCCGATGTGTTCGAGTAGATGTAGTTGCACCCGCTCGTGCCGGTGCTGACGAAGATCAGCCCGTTTTTGGGCAATTCAACCCCCGACTTCGGCGTGCCGCCGTTGAAGTTGGCGTTTTCCACGGTCATCGTTTCGCCAGTCAATTTGATTTTCGTACGGCCGGTGAATTCGTAGCCGGGTTCCACGTACGCGGACACGCTGGAATCGCTCTGCGGCGCGCGCAGTTCAGGGCCCTCGCTGAATTTGCCCGTCGTGGTGAAGTACGTCGGGCCGCTGCCGCTGCACGGGGATTCGCTCGGCCCCTTCGCCGTCGTCTCGGAGGTCGACCACGTGCCGTGATTGATTTCGACGATGTCTTTGGGCGTCTGGAGTTCGCGACCGAAGGTCAATTCGGGGCTGCATTGGACAAGGGCGGAGTCGTCGGTGTGGACCGGGCCGTTGACGCTGTCTTCGGCCACGAACTCGATGTTCCCGCAGCTGTTGCTGCGCTTGCTGCCGGCTTCTTCGTAGTAGCGTTCACATTCGGCCGGGGATCGTTTGCTCAAGTATGGATCCTCGTCCTCGTATTGCGTGAAGTAGGCGAAGTCGAGAAAGCCGCCGACGCGAAAAGTGGCAATCAGCGAGCGGTGCACGCCGCCCGCGGTGCCAACTGACTTGATACGGAAGGTGTTCTCGTTCGCCCCCGCTTTTTCGATCATCGTGCCGAACGGGTTCGCCGTGCTGCAGGCCGACTGTCCGTTGGCCGGTTCGACAGACGTCTTATAGGTCTCCGTGGGTTCTCCCGAGACTGGCCCTTCAGGACCCGTGCACGCGGTCTCCCAGTAGTCGTCGTTGACCTGCAGCTTGTGCTCGTATTCCTGGACGCCGGTGGCGGCCGCAAGAAAGGCCTGCTTCTGGAGTGTGTTGTGGTAGGAGAGGTGGACGTCGTTGATCGTGAACGTGAACGATGCAAAGACGAGCAGGCTCGTGATCAGCATGGCGCCGATCGCGAAGATCAGCGTGAAGCCATCCTCGCGCGTGGCGCGGCGGCGGAGTTGGTTTAGCGCGCTACTCATTCGCATGGGCCGTCCGTGATCTTGGATTCCGAGGTCGGGGCGGCGAAGGCAAACGTAACCTGGTCGCTCAGTTCCGAGGGCACGCTTTCGCGCGCTTTTGTTTCGCTCGCGAGCAGTTCCTGGTGGAGCACGCCGGCTTTGAAGGTCACGATCACCGCGGCGACCTCCTTTGCGGCGGCGCTCCCGAGGGTCGTAGTTTCGGTTGCGAGCGGGATTTCGACGAGTGCGCTCTCCGGTGTTTCGGAGCTGCTGGTCGGCGTTTCACGATACTTGTAGTAACGGAAGATCGGAGTCGTGGAGTTGGCCTGGGCGATCTTTTCGCCGATGCGCGTGCCGGTTGTGGATTCCTTCGTCGTGCTGAACGCGATGCCGGTGTTTTCCCCGCTGGTGCCGGCGTATTTGTATTCGGTCAACGTTTCACCCGCTTTGCTCCAGACGATTTGATGTTCGGCCGCTTCCGAGGCTTTGATGTCCGCTGCGCTGCTGAATGCGGCGGCAAATCGCAAGGTGTTGGGCGTGCTTGATTCTTGAACGGGGGCGAATCCGCGACCGAGACACGCAGACTGGAGCTCGTCGACGATCTTCGTCATCGTTGTTCGACCCGTCTGGTTCACCTGTGCGGTCTCGTTGATCCGCGACGTCTGGTTGATCGTGACCTGGAGGATCACGACGAGCGCGCCCAGCACGATCACGCCGGCGATCATGGCGACCAGCAATTCGATCAGGGTGAAGCCGCGCTGGTCGCGCAGGCGGGCGATGCAGCGGCGGATGCGGGTCATGTGCATGTCGCCGTCCCGGTGCCCGCCGAAGCGATCACGACCTTATAGGTTTCCGAGCCGCCAGGGCCGGTCAGTGTTTCTTCGTACTTCGCTCCGGCTTCGCTGAGATAGATGTTACGCACGTATTCGCCTTCGGCGGTCAGTTTGTATGTGGTCGTATAGGTGTAGTGTTTGGAGCCGGAGTTGTAAGCTAGGCAGAGCTGGCCCGGCCCGAACGGCAGGAACGGATGTTCGAGGTGGCCGCCGTATTCGGGCCAGCTTGTCGAGTTGATGGTCTGGTCCTGCGTCTCTTTGGGTTCGTTAATCGCCGTCTCGTTGTTTGGCGTGACGCTAGTGCAGGCGGTGTTCGTAATCGTTACGGGATACGCGGTGGTTTCCTGGAAGCCACCAGGAGTGGTCTTGCTGCCGGTATAGACGTTCAGCTTCATGTAGGTGACCGGGACGGTGACGGGTTGCGTTTTGCCGCCGGTCACGTAGGCGGTGGGGTCGGTGATGGCCGAGTTCAGCGTGTGCGGGTCGTTCGCCGTGCATGCGCCCGCATAGACCCGCCATGCGCCGGGTGTCGGGAACGGGAAGAGGTTGCCGTGGGGGTATTTGGTGCCGCTGGTTTCGATCGGCGTCGTTATCGAGGTGGCCCAGGTTTCGGATGCGGTGGTGCCGAAGACAGGTGTGTAGACGCCGGAGGCGAATGTGCCGGTCTTTGCGCTGCCGAGCTCGAAGTTCGGCGCGGATTCCATCAATTCGTTGTAGACGACGAACGTGTCGCCGGTGACCGCTTCTGTCAGTTCGTTGCTGGTGCTGCCGCTGTTTCTGGGGTGTGTCCGCTGCGAGGAGCTTTTGTAGCGCAGTTCCGCGGTGATCGCGCCGCCTTCGTTGAGCGTGACCGGGTAGTGGGTCGTGTAGTTCGGGGCGATCGTGATTTCCTTCGTGGGCCATTTGGAGGCGCCGCTCGGATCGACATAGCCAGCCTTTTCACCGACTTCGACTGTCGCGGAGGTCGCAGGTATCGCGGAGAAGACGACGCAGCCGGGAGATGCGGTCGTGCCGGTCAGACTGCTTTCCGTGGGGCCTTCGTCGGCGAAGTACTTAACGGTCGTCGGAACCCCGGAGACACCTTCCGTGGGGGTCGGATAGTTGCCGACGTCGATCTCGAGCGCGGATGCCGTCGGCGGCGTCGTGACGCTTGACGCGATCACGGGCGCGCGTTTCCCGGCGACCTGCTGCGGCCACGTGACGGTTGAGGTCAGTCTGAGCGAGTTGGTTTCCTGGCGCGTGGTGTTCGTTGCGCTGCAGGCGCCGACTTCGCCGTCACTGTCGAGGAAGCTTGCCTTCTGCGTGACCGTGTAAGGCTCGCCGGCGAGCTTTGTCGTGTACACGTGTTCGTAGATGCCGGTGGGGCTGTCGAACGTGCTTGCCGGATCGCTGCGCAGGGCCTCCTGCGATTCGGAGGCGAGCAGGATCGCCTCGTTGTGGTCGCGCTCGGAGATGCTCGTGCTCTGCGCGACGTCGATGCCCGTGAAGGTGCCGACCACGATCAGCCCGACGATCAGCGCCGAGATCAGGACTTCGAGTAGGAGCACGCCATCCTCGGCGCGCGCGTCTACCGGCGCCCGTCGGTGACGGACGCCGTGCGGCGTTGGTCGCACTTGTGCCGAGCTCGCAGGGGGGCGCCGCCGCCTACGGCGGGGATCTGCCAGTAGCGTCACGAAGAATGAAGGCATGTCGACTTTCGCTGAGGGGCTGCGAGTGGTGTCGGCAGCCCGGCGAGCGGGCTTTAGCCGCCGGCCGCGGACTCAGCGGTTGATCTGGGCCGGCCGGGCCGCGGGAACGGCAGCGGCTGGTGGTGCGCTCGAGCACGACGGCCCGCGCGGCGCCTCACGAGCGCCGCGCGCGCTCCCTACAATGCCCTTTCCCCCGGGGGACTGGTGTATCGGTAACACGGTGGTCTCCAAAACCGCAACGCGAGGTTCGACTCCTCGGTCCCCCGCCTCAGCCTGACCCCGGATTTCCGGGGTTTTTGGCTTTGTGGAGCCGATTGCGGCATCATCTGCGCGACTGCTGCGTTCCGCATCGATCCGCTGGAATCCGCTCGGATCGATCCCCTTCTATCCCTAGGGTGGGCTGCGGCTGGTGCCGGCAGGAGGGGGAGACGGCCCACTGCGTCCTGGCTGCGCTCGCGGCAGAGCTATGCCCGGCGTCTAGTTCGGACGTCCCGGCCGAGCACGGGCGCCGCTGCCCGCGGATCGCTGCTGACGGGCTCGGGGTGCATGCGGTGCGCACTGGTAGGCTGCGCGACGTGCTGCGCTGGATCGTCGTGGGGGTAGTCGCGGTAGCGGCGGGCGCGATACCGCTGATTCCAGCTGGCATCGCCTCAGCGGCGACCGTGCCGGTCCTGCGCTGCCCGACGGAGTTCGGCATCTCGGAATCGTCCCGGCGCACGCCATCCACGCTGACGGTCAGCTCGGGCGCGGGAGGGCTCGTTGCGTACACGAACACCGAGGCGTATCTCCTCGGGCCCAGAGGCATGCGGTGTTCTGGCATCGTCGCGGTCGATGGAGGCTCGCAAGTCGTCGTTTGGCCCCAGGGGGACGCTCGTCCCGGCCTTCACGCGCACATCGCCGGGCTCACCCTGACTCTCGATCCTGCCTGCACCAGTTGCAAGGCTGACGACGCGTGTCCCTTCTTTACGGCACTCGCCCGGGCGCTCGACTTCCCCTGCGCAAGTGGTGTCCCCGCGGATGAGCGCGTCTACCGCCTCCGATCGAACGTCGCTCTATTCGAGGATCCTCCCGGAGTCGCCGGATCAGGATGGCCGAGCGGAGGACCGGACCCCGCGAACGGAGTGGTCGGATATACCGGCAATGCGTTCAACAGAAGTGTCTACCGGTCCACGTGTACGTTGCCGGCGAGCCAGCACGCGGTGTGTACGGCAAGCCTCAACTACGTCATCAGCCGTTACGGCTGAGCTCCAGGGACCTTCCCGCGTATCGCTCAACCAGCTCGTCGAGCGTCCAAGCGCAGACCACGGGATCGCGTCACCTGGATTAATGGTTTGCGACGGGGTCTTGGCTTCTCACTGCGTCGTCTGTCTGGGCAACGCACCGACGATGAGGCTCGGATCCGAATAAGGCTTGAAGACCGAGAGCGGCGCGAACAGGGTCACACCGCCATCGCGTGCCGTGACAATAAATGTTGAGCCCGTTCCGCCTCCGGCGCCAGTCGCGAGGTTGAACGTCGTATTGCCGCTCTGCGGCAGCGGCAACTCAGCGGAGCTGAAGTACTGGGCGGCTCCCGACATGCTCGGCAGATAGTAGACCGAGACCCTCCGCCGCCGGGACCGGCATCGACGTAGAGGAGATCAACATCGAAGCTGGATCGCGTTGGCCGAAAGGATCGGCGTCCGGCTACCCGCGCTGATTCCCAAGGACTAGAAGGAAGCTCAGCGCGGACAGCGGATCTGCGTGCTCGCGGCTAGGCCTATCGCCGCCCTATTCGGTCGATCGCTTCCGGCCTAGACCATGATCTGCGGCCTGCCCGGACTGCATCCACGGGTGCCTCACGTCGACTGAGCCGTGGCCATCCGTCTCAGCGTGATCGGGAACCTCATCGAGAGGTGCGTCCGCGAGGACCGTGAGGAGGACGTTCTGACGGTCGGGGTTCCCGATGATCTGAGCAGCCCACAGTCCGAACGAGCGGTCCTCCGGATCGGCGAAGGGCGTCGCATCGTCGAGCCCCGCAGGATCGACGAAGAACTTGTAGTCGCGCTCCGGTGTCGAGATGTCGACGGCATAGCCGGCGTCGGCCTGATCGACCTCCGCTTTCAACTCGTCGAGCAGCCAGGGCTGACCGTCAATTGCAAGCCACAGCTGCCCACCCGCGACGTAGACCGCGGCGGGCTTGTCGGCGATATACCCGCGATGGCCTGAGACCTTTCGTGCGACCGTCCTCTTTAGAAGTCGGCTCTTGGCCGCCGACAGCCGATGGACGCCCTTGGTGTCGAGCGCGAAGAGCCTTGCGGCGTTATCCGAGTCCTGGAGGTAGACCATGCCCTACTAGCTTAGATCGTGACCACCGGTGCGACACGCACTCTCGCAAATTTCGGGGCATGAAAATGGCTCTCGAGGGTTGTTGTTCTGGCTCTGGCCGTTAGGGTCGGGGGACCGGGACAGGGGCTCTCGGGGAGAACGCATGGTGGGCAGGCCGATTCTTGGACGATGGGC
>JBEKWH010000001.1:0-374549 GCA_049513255.1 Solirubrobacteraceae bacterium | reverse complement strand
CGGTGGACCCTGGATGACGCTGATGTCCGTCCCGGCCTCAATTGTCTCTGCGATCGCTGCGGCGACGGCGTCGTAGCCGAGGACGCTGGGCAGCGCCGACACGTCGATAATCCTCAGTTATCCAAACCGCTGGGCATCGGAACGAATCGTAGGGGACCTCGGCCGTATTTGCCTGCGCGGGCCTCCGAGGCCGGACCGCCTGTGGTGGTGGTCTCCGGCGGGTTGGCGTCTGGAGCCACGACATACCGCCCTATGGGCACCGGTGTGCGGACGGGCGCGCCGACTGGCTGGGATCTGCCGCGCTATCGGGCGTCAACGCAAGATTCCCATAGCGATGGCGTCACTGTCAAGCTGCCCAGCTCGACACGGGCCGGCCGCCGAACCAGATCCTGGACCACCGTCCACGCTGGCAATCGTGCCCGGCTGCCTCCTCAGAACACAACCGTGCGCCGGCCATCGACGATCACGCGGTCGTCGAGGTGCAGCGATACCGCACGGGCGAGGACGAGCCGCTCGACGTCGCGGCCCACGCGCTCGAGGTCGCTGGCGTTCTGGCGGTGGTCGACGCGCACGACGTCCTGATCGATGATGGGGCCATCGTCGAGCTCGGCGGTCACGTAGTGGGCGGTCGCCCCGATCAGCTTGACGCCCCGCTCGTGTGCCCGCCTGTAAGGGTCCGCGCCCGCGAATGCGGGCAGGAACGAATGATGGATGTTGATCGCCGGCATCCCCACGCGCTCCAGGAAGTCGCTGCTGAGGATCTGCATGTACCGGGCCAGCACCAGCAGGTCGGCCTTGCCCGTCAACAGCTCCAGCATCGCCGTCTCGGCTTGGGGCTTGCCGCCCTCGGGCACCGGCACGTAGTGGTAGGCGACGCCGGCGGCCTCGGTCTCGCGACGCAGGTCCTCGTGGTTTGAGATCACCGCGACCACATCACCATCCAGCTCGCCCCGGCGACAGCGCCACAACAGGTCGACCAGGCAGTGGTCGTGGCGGGAAACAAGGATCGCGATCCGTCTGCGCTCACCCCGGTAGCGGACCTGCCAGTCCATTCCCAACCTGTCCGCCACCTCCACGGCAAAGAGCCCCTGAAAGCGTGCGCGCCGGTCAAGCGTGTCCTGTGCAGTGTTTGCGCCGGATCGTTCGTCCGCGACGCCCGGTCCGGCCAGCTCGTTCAGGAACAGCTCGGTCCGCATGAAGAACCGCCCGCTGGTCGAGTCCGAGGAGTACTGGTGGGAGGAGACGATATTTGCGCCCTGCTCGAACAGGAACCCCGACACCGCCGCGACAATCCCCGGCTGGTCCGCGCAGCCGATCAGCAGGCGCGCCGTGTAGCGCGGACTGTCCTTGGACATAGCCTCCTCTTACTTGATCTCGAGCTCGACCGCATCACCGAGCGCCGCGACGCGGCAGGCGCCAATGACGGCCGTCACGACGCTGAGCCAGAGGATCGCAATCAAGATGAGGATCACCACTGCTTGTCCCGTTCCTCTCCTCCTGATCGACTCCGGCGATCCCAACCGGCGGAACGACTGCTCGCCCCGACAACGGGACAAGAGGACGGTTTAGCAGATCAGAGAGGCGGCGTGCTGCCAAGGCGGGTCCGACGACTTCGCAACAAGTCGCCCGCAAAATGAGTCCTTGTCGGTGCTCAAGGCAAATCCTCCTGCAACCCCGGAAAGTCCAAATAGGAGGACGGCTCGCTGATAGCTGGGCTGGCGCAAGCTAAAACTTGCCTAAAGATGGCTGCCATGAGGTTCACGCAACTTCAGGCAAGTAGTGCCGTGCTCAACAGACACAGCGGTGCCCACCAAAGCTCATCGAGCGGGCAGCATCCGCTCCTCCGCTCAATCCCGCGCGTCGAGGATCCTCACCCGGGGCCAGCGCTTGACGATCTGCTTCATCTCTACCCGCCGGCGGTACTGCTCGCTCGTCACGCGCCGCGGGTTGCGCCGACAGATCAGGGCGAACAGGTCGTCGAGGCCGCATGGCGCGACGACGTGGATGCTGTCGTCGGCGAGCAGCCGGACGCCGATCGCCGTCGCGGTCTCAGGCCACGTGGCGACCGCGTCCGATGTGGAGGTCAGCGGATCGACCTCGACGCCGAACACCTGCGGATACCACAGGTGAGCAGCGGCCTGGTTGGTCACATCCCAAGTGAGGTCGGGCGCCCGGGCGGTCAGCGCGCTCTGTACGCTGCGCTCTCTCTCACTTCCGAGAGACCCAGGGTCAAAGAACGCCAGATCCAGGTCCTTCACAGAGACGGGTCGCGTGAACCCATGCAGGTGATCCCAGACCCGGTCGCGGATGGCTCCCGCCCCGATCAGCCACTCTGGGGGATCCACGGCACGGGCGGCACGCAGCGCACGCATCAGCACTGGAGAGCAGCGGACCAGCGCGACCAGGCGAGCCTGGAGCTCGTCCACGGGCTCGGGCTCGCGCCTCGACCCGTTGACGCGAAGCGGTGTCACGAGCCGATCACCGCGGCCGAGCGGCTCGCTCGATCTCCGCACCCCGCGCCGTCAGGTGCCACGCATTGGCCGCGCCGTTCCGCTGACCCTCGCCGACGTTCTCGATCAGCCCCAGCCGCGCGAGCCGGCCCAGGAGCTTGGAGATCTGACCCTGGTCGATGATGCCCGCGCCTTCAGCGACCTCGCGGTTGCTCGCTCCGGGGTGCTTCGCGAGAACCGTCAGAGCTTGCACCGTGCGATAGGTGAGGCGCACGGTCACATCTTCGAGCGGGTCTTTGTCCCTGGCGGCCCGGCGTGTGCGTCTGGCCCGTGGAACCGGCGGCCGGTTCAGTTCCCGGCCCGCGGACCCCGCCCCAAGATAGGGCAGCACGATCACGCTCATCAACGGGCCGAGCAGCTCCGTCGCCGACTCCTTGCGACCCTCCAGCACGTGTGTGTGCAGGACCGTGACGATCGCCCCAACCACCGCTTCGGCTGTGATCTTTGGCGGGTTGCGGGTCGCGCTGGCGGCGAGACGGCCCCGATCGACGATGTCCGCCACTTCGGCGAGTAGCTGCGAACGGCGCTCCAGGACGCGCGCGCCGGCCCCCAGCGCCTCGATGATGCACAGTCTGGCGAGCGCGGGCTCCTCGTCGATCAACAAGAGCAGCGTCGCCAAAGCGGACCGCGTCCCCTCGCGCCAGCCGGCCTCGCGCTCATATGCCTCGCTCGCACGAAGCCTCGCCCGGGAGAGCGCCTGCTCAAACACGGCCAGGAAGCAGTCCTCGCGGTCGGTGAAGAAGTCGTAGAAGGTCTTGCGCGAGACGCCCGCCCGGCCGATCACCTGCGTGACCGTCATACGCGAGTAGCCAACCTCCTCCACCACCTCTACCGCCGCCGAGAGCATACGATCGCGCTGTATCTCGGACACCCGAGCCCGAGTCAGCCCATTTCGGCCCGAACGCAGCTGCGGGGTCGCGGTACGTGTCGCGTAGCTAGCGATGCCTTCGCCCTCCGCAAGCGCCACATGCCACCGTCGCCGGCGCAGCCGACGGCACCAGCGCAAGCGCCCCGACCAAAAGCCGCATTGGGGCGAGGGCAATGATGCACCTCCTCTTCACGAGATCCTCCGTAGCGTTGATTGGTGGCCTCGACCAACTACGTGCGCGTGATAGGTCAAGCTCTCACCGCAACTCGCCTCGCCGTATCCTCCGACCGCCCGATCGCCTCCGACCGCCCGGTCGCCCGGTCGCCCTGAACGATGATCTCCAGCTCAATCGCATCTGCGTGCGCCGCCACGCGGCACGCAGCGATGACCATCGTCACCAGATTGAGCCAGGCAACCCCTATAAAAATCGGAATCATCGAGACACCGGCCTCCAACCGGATCTCTCACTGCGGAGGGCGCGGGCGCCACGACCGAGAGGGGCGGACGTGGCGCCCGCTAGGAGGAGTGGCTGGACATGCGAGAAGCACATTAACCCCCGGCGCGAGTCGAATGCAAGCAACGGTTTCTATCTTCTAGGCATTTTCTGCGGCTTTTGTGACACTTTCCGAGGGACCTCGCGCACGGGCAGCTCGTGCGTGCGGACATCGCTTGTCGTCGTCCCCTCAGACGCCGAACATCCGCGTCGGCTCTCTCCCCCAGGAGAACGCGAGCGGTTCGGCCTGTCCGGTCCCTCGTCCTTGAGGTATGATCTCCGACGTAGTGTTGATTGGTGGCCCCGGAGCGCTCGTCTTTCCGAGAGGATGCGCTCCGGGGCTGTTGATCTAGCGGCCTCTCTGCGTTTCAGCAGAGCGCGTCGAGTCGACTTCGGAGAGCCCCTCGGGGGAACCCACCGCTTCGGACGGCTGGAAGTCCTCGAGCTGATCTGGGTCGCTGCCCTCCTCGTGATCGACTTCGACGATCCCAACCGGCGAAACAACTGCTTGCGCCAGCAAAGTGACCAAGATGACGGTTTAGCACATCGGAGAGCCGGCGTGTTGCCGAGATGAGTCCGCCGTTTCGCCACAAGACGCCCGCAGATCCGTCCTTTTGGCGGCACTTGAGGACGAATCTCCTGCAATTACGGAAAGTCCAAATAGGAGGATGTTCGCTAGTCGCTCGCGCCTGCCCACCTAAAACTTTCCTAAGGAAGGCGTACGAAGAAGCTTTGCAGAGGTTCCGGCCGCTTGGGAGGCGAACCACCGCTTTCTCACTACTGCACCAATGCCAACGCCCGCGAACGCCGCGGCGACCGCGTCACGGTTAACAGCCTGACCGGCCGGCCTCTGCGCGCAGGCGCGCGAAGCTTCGATTCAGCGGCTGCGCGCGAGCTCGTCGTGGCGGCGATATCCGAGCCGCGCGGAGATGCGGTCGGCCGTGGAGACGAGGTGCGGGCCGAGCGCGTCGACGAGCTCCTCCAGCGAGATCGTCGACGTATCGGCGGAAAGGCCTAGCGCGGCGACGACCTTGCCGGAGACGGCGCGCACTGGGACGGCGATCGCGTGCACGCCCTCGGCAAGCTCCTGGTCGTTGACGGCGAAGCCTTCCTCGCGTATCTGCTCCAGCTCCACACGCAGCGCGTTCTTGCTGGTGATCGTGTTCGGGCCGCGCTGCGTGAGCTTTATCGAGGCGAGCAGCTCGCTCTGCTCCCGCTCGGGGAGGCTCGCCAGCAGCACCTTGCCCATCGCGGTGGCGTACGCGGGCAGGCGCGATCCCGTGTCCAGGCCCAGATCGACGTAGTTGCGGAAGCTCGGCGCCCGGTCGACGTACACGATCTCCGCGCCGTTGAGCGCGGCGATGCTGACGGTGTAGGAGGTGTCCCGCCGCAGCTCCTGCAGGTAGGAGTACGCGTGCTCGCGCAGGCCGGTGGCGTTCAGCACGGACATCCCCAGGTCGGTGACGCCCAACCCGAGGCGGTAGCGTCGTGAGGAGTCCTGCTCGAGATAGCCGAGCGCGAACAGCGTGATCACGTAGCGGTGGGTCGTCGAGCGGCTTATCCCGAGCTCGTCGGCGATCTCGGCGATCCCCAGGACCGGGCGCTCGGGCGTGAAGCAGCCGAGGATCGCCAAGCCACGCTCGAGCGACTGGGAGTAGCGCGGTTCGTGCAGACGCCGGTAGCGCTCCGAGCGTTGGGAGCCGTTTTCTGTTGGGCCGGAGCGAGCGCCGCGTGGCGGACTCATGTGCGTCCAATCGCTTCGCTGTTGCTGTTCCCCTGCGTCATTGGATTATCATGACGGCTCTCGCGTTCAGGGTGTAGGAATTGGCGTCCCAAATGAACAGAGGTGTTAACTTAGGACGCCGCGCGCCGCTGCCGCGGTCGTGCGACCTGAGAACCCTCGCTGTCTCTTGCGGAGCATGATCCGCGAGCCCCGTCCCGGCGTGACTATCACGCTGCGCCATCGCGCCGTCTCGATCTTCTCACCGACCGGCAGCAGCTCAAAATCACGCAGGACGGTCTCGAGGACAGTGCGCATCTCGAGCATCGCGAGATGGTGGCCGGGGCATCGCTTGCGTCCGCCGCCCCACGGCATCCAGACCTCCGGTCGCGGCGGGGCATCGAGGAAGCGCTCGGGCCGGAACCTGTGCGGTTCGGGGTACAGGCCTGGGTCGTGCTGCATGAGGTGGATGCAGCCGACGAGCTGGACGGGCGGGCGATAGGTGGTGCCCGCGATCTCGAAGGGCCGGCGGACCACCCGGGGGATCGTGAACAGGAAGACGGGGCGGTGGCGGAGCACCTCCTGGATCGCGGCCGTGAGATATGCCTCGCCACCAGCGTCCAAGTCGTCGACCAGCCGTCCCGCGATGAGCGGCTCGTGCGCCAGCAGCTGAAAAGCCCACGCGAGCTCGGACGCCGTCGTCTCGTGCCCCGCGAGGATCACCGACATGAGGGTGTCTCGAATCTGCGTAATGCTCAACTGATCGCTGTCCGGGTGCTGGCCACCAAGGAGCATGGAGAGCAGTCCGCTGTCCCGAGCGCCGCTGTGCGCCTCCTCTTCGATCAGCTGCGCGATGATCTTGTCGACCGCGGCGCGGTCGACGAGGAAGCTCCTCCAGATGCCTCGCCATCCCGGCACGCGTCTAAGCGGTGGCTCCTGCAGGGTGAGGCTTCGTGTCACCGCAAACATCGTGAGCAGCCTTGCGTGCAGCTCCCGGAGTCGCGCTTCTTCACCCCCAAATATCGTTCGCAGAATCACTCTCAACGTAAGTGCTCGTAGATATGGGTGACTCGCAAAGGAGGTGCCGCGCGGCCACTTGGCAAGCTCGCGCGCCGCGATGTCCCGCACCATCTCCGCGTGCTCATTGATAACTCGGCGGTGAAACGCCGGCAGGATCGCCCGCCGGCCGGCCAGATGCTCGTCTTCCTCCGCAAGCATGAACGAACCGTCCCCGACCAATGGCACGATCGCCCTCCCCCCTGCGCCTGGGTGAAGAACGTTCGCGGGGGCGCCGACGATCGCCTTGATGGCCGCCGGGTCTGACATGAACACCATCGGCGGTATCCCGATCGCGTTGACGGTGAACCGTGCGCCGTACCGGCGCCGGCACCATTCGAGGTACGCATGTGGGTGGCGCCAGAACGCGAGCGTCTGGAGCGCCGAGGGCAGTGGTGGGGTGGACGGCTGTTGACGAGTTAGATATTGCATGTCTTCCTCCTATGTCGATCGTTGTCCGTAGATGAGCCGCCAGGCCCGCAACACCGGCAGGAGCAGGCGTGTGAGGGGACCGGCGGCGTGTGTCAGGCTCCGGGTGAGCGCCCGCGTCTGAGGCGTGCGGACGCTGTCCTTGGAGAGGTACATCGCGATCATGCAGCTGGCGATCACGAGGTGGCGCTCGCCGTCGCGCAGCGACGCCGTTCTGTCAACGGAGACGCGAATCAGCTCGGCGATGCGCTCGGCCGCAGTGCCGGTGCTGCCGTAATGCGCGATGTAACTGTGCGCTGTGTTTGCCGCGTCCTCGGCAATGTCGCCGTAGCTGTCGAGCATCGTGCCCGTAAGCGACACCCACGGCAGGTAGACGGCGTATGTCTCCTTCGCCTCGCGTGGCTCGCGGCCGGGATCGGCGGCGAAGGCGAGGAGCGCGAGGACCGTCAGCCAGGCGCTCGCGCCGCCCGACCACTCAAACCAGGCGAGCTCGTCGTGGCCAGCGAAGTGTTCGTCTGCCCATGCTCTGAGTAGCTCGTTGCGCCGTCTCGGGTTCGGCTCGTGGTTGAGCGCCAGAACCTGTGTCAGGCACGCGGCGCGATGCAGAAGCGGTCTGGCTGCCTCATAGGAGGGGAGTCGCACACATATCTGACGACACGTCTCGACCAGCGCGCGGACGTATCCTCCGTCCCGTGCCCAGGGGTGATAGCGGTAATAGTCCGAGACCTCCAGGTCCGGGTCGAGCGCCTCGATCAGAGCGCGGTGCAGCTGGCGTCCGTTCGCGGTCCCGGCGTGAGCGGCGCGCTCGCTCGTGCAGTCGAGAAAGTCCGCCAGGATCTCGTAGGCGACGAGCAGGCGCAGGAGCTCGCGCGAGCGGACGCGTGGCAGGGTCCAGAACAGCGCCGCGCCGTCGATGTTGGCGCGCTTGTCCTTGATCGCCGCGAGCGCGTCGTGACGCAGCGCGTCATCGGGGATGTCCCCCGCGAATGTACGCCAGCGGTCGACCTCGCCGGATACCTCCCGCAAGCCCCACCGCAGCTCGCGGATCGCCGCGCGAGCCAGGGCGATCAGCGCCCGGGCCGACAGGGCCGCTGGATGCCGGGGGTGGCTAGGCGGGCTTGACCATCGTCGCGCGCACGCGAACCGCG
Organism: Solirubrobacteraceae bacterium; assembly: GCA_049513255.1. Classification (GTDB taxonomy): domain Bacteria; phylum Actinomycetota; class Thermoleophilia; order Solirubrobacterales; family Solirubrobacteraceae; genus Palsa-744. Next base: position 366,325 of record JBEKWH010000001.1, on the reverse strand, counting down.
AGATAGCCGGGCACGGCCACGATGGCAAGCGCCGCGACGCTGACCACAGCAACGCTCGTGAGTGCGATGAGAGGGCCAACACCTATCACCAGTGGGAAGCCTGTGACCGTGGTCAGTGCGTGTGAAAGCAGCAGCTGGCCGTAGACGCCGAACAGCGCGCCGATCGAGCAGCCGGCGAGGAGCAGGACCGCGCTCTCGAAGCAGAGGGCGCGCCAGAGCAGTCCGCGAGTGAAGCCCTGTCGCTTGATGTAGGCGAGTCGCTCGCGACGCTGCCAGATCAGCGAGGCCATCACGCCCGCCATCGCAAGGATCGCGGCGATCAGGACGAGGGTCGCGATCTGCGTCAGCCGTGACAGACCTTCCCGGCTGACGCTCTTCCACTGGCTCTCGCGTTCGCCCGCCGTCTGCACGGCGAGCCCGGACCCCGGCCCGAGGGCCCGGATGAGGAGTGTCCGCCCTTCGGCGGGGGAGACCCCGGGCGCGAGGTCGACGTTGAGCGCGCTCGCCGCGTCCGAACCCCAGGCGCGGGCGTAGTCTTCCGCATTGATTACGATCACGCCGGGGGGCCATCCACCGTTCGTGCTCAGGCCCGCAAGGCGGAACGCGGTGGGGTAGGGCGAGGGGAGCGTGAACGACTCGCCGATGTGCAGGTGCAGTTCGTGGGCGATGGCTTCGGAGACGACCGCCCATCCGTGACCGCGCAGGCGCGTGTTCGCCCGGGTCATGTTGCCGACGCTCAGCTGACCCGGAGGGATCAGCTCCGCCGAGCTGCGCGGCGGCGCGATCACCCACACGCGGCGGTCACCGACGTCGAGGAAGCTCCCCCGGTAGATCGCTACGCTGCGCAGGCCCGGCAGCCGGGTCAGCTTCGCCGCGACCGACGCCGGGAACGGGGTCGTCGCCAGCGTGTTGTCGACTCCGGAGGGCGACACCCACAGGTCGGTCACGTGGTTCCATTCGTAGGCCGTGCGATTCAGCCCGCTCTGCAGGTTGTCCTGTGCTCCCGTGATTGCGACGCTGCCAAAGACCGCGATCGCGCCGGTGGCGGCGACAGCCAGCGAGCGCACCCGCGTGAGCGGGTCCCGCAGCTCCTCGACCGCGAGCACGGTCGAGGCCGCATGGAAGTGGCGCTGGACGTGTGTGAAGGCCGCGACGATCCCGTCGAACAGGAACGGCAGCAGGGCCAGCAGCGCGGCGATCAGCGTGAAGCTGCCCACGGCGGCCGCCTGCGGCCGGAAGAGAAGGATCAGCGTCGTGATCGCCAGGCAGACCGTCCCGGCGAGGACGCGAAAGACTGTCCAGCCGCGAGGCGCGCGCTCAGCCGCGGCCGACCGTCGGAGCGGACGGGCGAGGATGTCCCGCAGGGGCGCCAGCACCCCGACGAACGCCGCCAGCAGGCCGGCGCCGACCGCGAGGGCCACGGTAGGCCACGTCACGACCCTCTGCGAGCCGACGGGGAACGCGAACGACAGGTAGCCGGGCTGCGCATGGAACACCTCGATCGACAGGACTTCGCCGATCAGCAGCCCGAGCACGCATGCCAGCACGCCGATGACGAGCGCGTCGAACATCAGCGCCTGGACGGTCATCGTGCGGGTGGCGCCCCGGCGGCGCATCGCCTCGATCATGCGACGGCGCTCGGGCACCGTCAGCAGCATCGCGTTGAACGCGAACAGGAACCCGACAATCGCGCTGATCACCGAGAAGAGGCCCTCACTCTGCTGTGCGGGGGTGGACGCGACCGCAAACAACTTCGCGTCGAAGTCGGCTGGCTCGAGGTTGAGATGCCACACCGCGGCGAGCCTCGCGAGGCCCGCCCGGACCTCGGTCCGCCGTCCCGGCCGCACCTGCACGAAGACGCGGGTAACCCGTCCCGTCATGCCGCCAACCTGCTGGGCGTAGGCGACGGGCGCCAGCGCGACTTGGCTGTGGACGAGCGCGCCGACGTCCGCTTCCTGCAATGTGATTCCGAGGATGGTTCTGACCACGTGCGCGCCGATCTGGAGCTCGATTGGCCGCTGGGCGTGCTTGCGGGTCGATGTCGTCAGCGCGCCCGGACCGGCGCGCCCCAGCGTGCCCGGCTGCAAAAGCGGGGCGCCGGCGCCGATCGCTGCGGCGATCGGCGCGGGCAGCGCGATCACCTGCTGGAACGCAAGCTGATGTGTGCCGAGACGCCGCAGCAGCGATCCGCCAAAGGACGCGAACCGCGGGTCCGCCCCGATCAGGTCGACGGACGCCCGGCCGGCCGGACCGATCACGCTCGCCTGCTGCTCGAGCAGCGGCAGCGCCGCGCGGACGCCCGGCAGCGACCGTGCTTCGCCCGCAACTCGTTCTGAGAAGCCTTCCGGGCCGCGAGCGTCGAGCTGGTATTGCATCGCGCCGACGAGCTGCTGCGTGAGCTGGCGCACCGAGCCGTCGAGGCTCGTGCTGGCGACCTGCGAGGCGAACAGGAGCGCCACGCCGACCGCGATCCCGAGCACCGCCAGCAGCTCCTGCACCGCCACTGTCCGCTCCCGCAGCCGCGCACGGTAGATGAACAGGATCTCGCCAAGCGACATCACGGCGTCATGGCTCCGCCAGCTCTCCCGCGGCGTGCAGGTACACCTCATCGGGGTTGTACTCCTGCAGCCTGCCGTCGCGGAGCTCGTGGACCCGATCGGCGAACGCGACAGCCTGCGGGTCGTGGGTCACGAGCAGCACCGCCGTGTTGCGGTCGCGGCAGAGACTGCGGATCAGCCCGAGGACTTGCCTGCTTCGGCGCGTGTCGAGGTTCCCGGTCGGCTCGTCCGCGAGCACGAGCCTCGGCTTCATCGCCAGCGCCTGGGCGATCATCACGCGCTGGCGCTCGCCCATCGAGAGCTTGTTCGTCGGGTGCTTCATCCGCTCGCCCAGGCCAAGCTCTTCGAGCAGCGGTTCGATCAGACGCGTCGCGTTGCGAGGATCGGTTCGCAGGAGCTTCAGGGCGGCGTTCTCCCGGGCGAGCGCCGCGGGCATCAGCTCGCTCGGCTGCCCGACGATGCCGAGCACGCGCAGGAGGTAGTCGGCGTGCTCGCTTTCGGAGAGCTTGGAGATGTCTCGCCCATCGACGAGCACCGTTCCCTCGTCGGGCGCCTGGAACCCCGCGACGAGGTCGATCAGGGTCGACTTGCCGGAGCCGCTCGGCCCGTAGATCGCGACGAACTCGCCGGCCGCGATCGAGAGCGACACGCCGTCGACCGCACGGATGGCCTCCCGGCCGACGTGGTAGTGCTTGACGAGATCGCGGGTCTCGAGCATCTCAGGACCCGGTCAACCATCCCCGGCCCCCATCGCTGGCCTTGTGCAGTGGGATCAGGTCGGGGTCGCTGAGATCGGCCATCAGCTTGAGCCGCCCGCCGCCCAGCTGCCACACGCGATCAGCGGGCAACGCCGCCGCGTGATCGGAGACGGCCATCAGCACACCACACCCAAGATCGTTCGCGAAGCCGCGCAAGATCTCCATAGCAGCCTGCTTCTTGCCCAATCCCAGCCCGTCGATCACGTCATCGACCAGCAGCACCCGCGGCCTGCCGACGACCGCCTGCGCGAGCTCCACCAGCGCCCGTTGCCAGTCAGACAGCTCACCCCACCGCAGCTCCGCGACGCCCGCGACGCCCAGCTGCTTCAACGCCTTCGCCACCCGCAGACGCCGCTCACGCCAGCCAAGCCAGCGGCCCGTCGCCAACGGCAGCTCCACGTAGTCACGGACCCGCACGCGCACCTCCGGTCCCGTCCTCGCCGCCCACCCGATCTCCGTCCGCAGCACGCGCGCAAGCTGCCCATCGGAGAGCCCCGTCAACTCGAGATCGCAAAGACGAACAGATCCCCGGTCCGCCGGCAAGCTCCCCGACGCGACCCGCAGCAACGTCGTCTTGCCCTGATCGCGCGTACCGACAACCGCCACGATCTCCCCGGCCGCCACGGACAAGGACACGCCCTCCAACACCGACACCCGATCGCGACCACGATCGAACGCCTTCCAAACACCATCCAGCAGCAACACCTCACCCACCAGGCACCTCCAGCGTGAGACCGGCTTCCCTGGCGATCTCCTCCAGTCGCTCGGCGATCAACGCGTAGCGTTCCGAGCGCGAGGACCAGTGCATCGGGTCTGCGTAGAGCAGAACCTCACGGATCCGGCGCGCGTAGTCGGCCGAGTCGGTCTTCTTGAGTCTCTGCCGCCGGAGCCTCAAGGCCGTCTCTCTGTACATGTCATCACTGATCGCCTCTTCTTGGCGCACCATCTTGATCAGGCGCGGCAGATCCTCGGGCCGGCAGAACTCGATCCTGCCGTACATCGCCTCCCGCAGCGCGGGCATCGCGCTCGGCAGCTCGAACATCCACGTGTGGAAGGCTTCGAGACCCTCCGTGGTGGCCTCATAGCGATCCAGGGAGCGATCGTTGCCGCGTTCCAGATGGGTGCGGCGAACGCGTCCGCTGTGCGCGAGCCGCGGCAGCGAGCTGTGAGCCGTAGACCGCGCGAACCGCGCGCGACTGAAACGCTGACCCAGGCAGTGCCCGATGTGCGAGACCGTGTCGTTGGGTTGCTCGATCACGATGCCCAACACCGCCATGCTCCCGGGCAGCTCAGCAGGATTTACGCGCGACATCTCATCAGCCTACGCCATCTGGATCTGTCCGCGTCTCTGGAACAGCCTGTCCGTCGGTAGACCTTTGCTTCACCGGCGTCAGAGCTCGCCGCAGATGCGCCACGTCCGAATACGGCGACGCGGACGCCACGGCCCGAGGGAGAGGCCGTGGCGCCCGCTGGGAGCAGGGAGCGGACACGCGCGGGACCCGCGTGTCTGGGCGCCTTCCTCGAGCGCCGCTGGAGAGGGATTTGCGGTCGCTCAAGCTTCATAAGATCACTCATTCGTATGCCGAAGCAGAAGCTGACGCAACCGCGCCGAGCGCGAACACGGTGAGCATCGCGACCAGTAGATGTCTGAACCGATTGACACTCATATTTGCCGTGCTCCTTGTGCAGTGACCTGGCCCCGCGGGCGCCCTTCGTTATCAGGCGTGCGCCCCTTGGGGCCGGGGTTGTTTCTGCTCCCCATGCTCTACGCTCTTGGTGGCTTATAGACTCCCCCGGTGAGCCCGACGACGCTGGCCGACCGCTCAGCCTCCCTGTATAACGCTTCGGCGTCGAAGCCCGTCCTGACCGCAAGCCGGTGAGGTAGTGCGACCAGCCTCACAACATAATGTTCTTCGCCAGCGCCCTTGGCCGGGCATATCGAGTAGCCTACGGTGCCGAAGCTGTTGCGTCCAACGATCACGCCGGTGGGGAGCGTCCCGGCGAAGATCGCGTGCGACGACGCGTTGAGGCCCGCGATGGCCCAATCAAAGAACAGATGACCGTGGACCGGTTGGAGATTGAGGACGAACATTACGAGCTCCGCGGTGCCAGGCGGGATGCGGCTCCATCGAACTGAGAGGGAGATGTCCGCTCCGTCGCACGTGTAGCGCTTGGGGATGTAGTTTTCCCCTTCCCGAAGCACGGTCGGAATCGACACATCGATCGACGCAGCAGGCACCGGTTGGGAGGCGGTGCGCGCACTCTCTGAGTGGATCGTTGTTGTCGTCGAGCGTGATGCGCCGCAGCCCGCGACCGCCATGACCGGGCAGAGCGCGCCCAGCAGGAGCCGTCTCTCCACGCCCCTCAGTCGGGTTCTATCGAATGCAGCCATCCGCTCGACCTTTTGCGAGCCCGATGGGGCTCCCGCCGCGTTGCTGCGCGACAGGGAACCCCACCATGGCTAGGAAAGGTACTTCGGTGCTCCTATTCGCTTGCTTTCACTGCCGCTGCTGCTGCGTCTTCGAGCTTGCCGGTAAGGATCGCGGTGTTGAGTCCCGCCGCCGCCGGCACACCGAAGACCGAATCGACCAGTTTGTCGACGAGCGCTGAGAACGGCGCGCCGCAACCTGTCGCTTCGGGCGCCGAGAACGCGTTGTCCACGAGAGACCCTCCGATCAGGCGCAGGAGAGCGCCTTCTTCCAGAATTTCCAGTGCACCGGCGCTGCCTTTGATCGGTTTGTTCGGTTCGGGAGGACTCGTTGTCCCGGTAGTGAGGTTCAGGATGATCGGGCTGGCTTCCGAGCCCACGTAGCAGCTGCTGCCAAGGAACACGTTGCTCAGCTTGACCTTCACCGGCAGCTGAAGCGCAACCCCTGTTTCGAAGATCAAGTTGTCGGTGTTCAGTTTGATCGCGCTCGCCGGCTTCGCGAGTTCGGTCGTCTCCGTGACACCAGTCAACCCCTTGTTGATCATTTCTTCGAACTTTTCTTTTTGTTCTTTGTTCAGGTAGCCCGGGGGCTTGATCCCAAGTAGGCCACCAGGAACGTACAGAGCTGTTTTCGACAGCGTTTCGCCGTTTTCGGCCGCGACGAACGTGACTTCGTTCGATTCTCTGATGGGGATCGTCCCGCCCTGCAGCGTGATCGTTTTGTTGATCGGCACCGTCTTTTTACCGACCTTGAATTCGCCGCTCGTCGTACTCGCGACGATGCACTGCGACACCGACGGATTGCTCAACGGGCACTGCGCAAACGGCGCGAAGTTGCCTGTCGGATGATGTTCTGTCGCCAGCGCCGGCGAAGCGACGGCCAGCGGCACTATCAACGCAGCCACAACGGCGAGCGCGTGCCTGCAAATAGCTGCTATGCATTTTATATTACTCGTGAACATTGGAGTCTTTCGTTTGAGTGTTGATCAGTGTTTCTTCTTCGCCCCGGACTTGGCTGGAGCGTACTTCCTCCGGGCCTGCTTTTCGCAAGCTTTGCGCTTCTTCTTGCTCTTGTCCTTCTTGCAAGCCTCGAGCGCTTTCGTGAGCTTTTGCGCCTTCGTCAACGGCTTGGGCGGGATCGTCGCCTTCCTGCCTTCCTGCGCTTCCCTGGCGTCGAGTTCCGCTATCGAGATGTAGGGGATGAACGCAGCCGCCGCGGGAAGCGTGAAGCCGGCTGGGAAGGAGCCCGTCGTGAACGACTGGTCGGCGCCGTATTCGGTGCCGTCGGCGTTCGTCGCCGCGATGCGGTAGTGGTAGGTGACACCGGGCGCGAGGTTGTCGAGATTCAGTTTGATCGTCTCGGCGCCTGTGCCGGTCCCGGCGCTCCCGAAGACCCTTGCGCCGTTGTAGACCAGCTGGCCTTCGATTACGGTCCCGAGCTCGAATTCGTAGCTGGTCTGCAAACCCCGCGGGTCGACGGTGCCCGAGACGGTCGCGCGCGTCTGCGTGACGCCGCTCGCCGCCCCGGTGCTCACGAGCGGGGGTGTGCGCGGCGCCGTCGTAAACGTGTCGTCTTCGTTGCTGGTGGTGCTCGTGCCCGCCGGGTTGCTCGCCACCAGCGCGTAGTGATAGGTCGTGCCCGCCTGTAGCCCAGTGAGCTCGATCGGCCCCGCCGGCTCGTCCCCAAACCCACTTCCCGCACTCGCTTGGGTAGTGTTCGACCCGTATGCCGTAGTCGTGCCGTATACGAAGTGGTAGGTCGTGGCGCTGTGCTCGGGGTTGATCGTGCCCGAGAGCAGCACGGTCGTGCGGGTTATCCCTGACACCGACGGCGGCCTGTCGTTGACCGTCGGGCTCACAGCGTCTGTCGTGAATTCGCCGTCTTCGCCCCTCTTGCTGGCGGACGCATTGGCTGCGACGAGCCGGTAGTGGTAGGTCTGGTTGGGAGTAAGCCCGGTCAGCTCCGCTGACACCTTCACGGGGCTCGTCCCTTCGCCCACTTCGGACGCTGACGGGTGGGAGCAGAGCGCCGGCGGGTGCTGTCCGTAATGGGCAGTTATGCCGTAGTCGAACCGGCATTCCGTGATCGCCACTCCGTTCGGGTTGACTTCACCTTCGACCATGGCGCTTGCGCTCTGTGCCGATGATGCCCCGGTTATCGACGTTGGGAGCACAATCGTGGAGCTAAAGGCCTCCACCTTATCGCCTTCGTGTAGTACGGCATAGACAGTGCCAGTCGACGAATCCACAGCCACGGCGGTGCTTGGCGGTCCCGGGAACGAACCGAAAGTTTCGAGCAGTGCGCCGGTCGCACTGAACTCCTTTATTCGCGTCATGAAGGGTTCCATTATGCGTTCTTCTTCGGGTTCTTCTTCGCTGATATAGATATCACCGGTTGCCATATTTACAGCCACGGCAAATAGGTATTCGCTGGGGTCGATGGGAGGACCTTCCGGGGCGCCCGTCGCGTAGTTGAACTTTTCCACGTTGTGGCGATGGTTTCCTACGTATATGGCTTCGCTGCCTGGCCTGGAATCAATAGCTACCGAAGTCGGTTCGTCGAGACCGGTCAGATAGGGTGTAGACAAGAACGCAGTACCGAGCGGGCTGAACTTGTCGACCACGTCGTGTCCCCGCTCGGCGACGTACACATCTCCGTTACCGTCGACCGCCAAGCCCCAGGGTTGACTAAACGATTTGCTTCCTTCGATTTCCGGCGTTTCTTTCCCATCGAATTCTGTGATATAGGCGCCCGACGAGCTGAACACCTCGACCCGGTTGTTGCCAGCGTCGGTGACGTACACGTCTTCCTTATCGGTGAGACCGGAGTTATCGACCGCAACTCCCTTGGGTTCTGTGAAATCTGCTTCGCCAGAAGCCGACCCGGCTTCGCCGGCCTTACATGTGACGCCTTCGGTTTCGATTTCGACCTGGGTGCAGACATTCGTTTTCTTGGTTTCGTTGACTTCCTTGCCGAACATCAGGACGAACGCCCCCTGCGCGGTGAACTCCTCGACGCGATTGTTGCCCGTGTCGGCGACGTACAGATCGTGGGTGACTTCGTTGACCGCCCCGTCCCTGGGTTCTTTCAGCTGTCCGGCACCGGAGCCTTCTTCGCCGAACGAACCGATTTCGGCGTAGCCGGCGGCGTGTGCCGAACTCGCACCGCCGGCCAGCACCGCGGCACAAGCCAGCGAGGCAACGACCGCCAGCCTCGGCGCCCACCAGCCAGTCGCGCCGGCGCCTTGAGAACGATCGCGTGCCATGAGCGTGCCTCCTCCTGAATCTAGATCGCGCATCAGATCCGCCCCCCGTGGCCGCTGCTGGACGCCTTACGGGCTCCGCGCCGGTCGGCCTTCTTCGCCTTCTTCTTCGGCTTGGGCTTGGGGCAGCCGGTGACCGCGATCTTTGTCGTCTGTTTGACCACCGCGCCGTTCTGGCCGGTGATCGCAGTCGGCATCGCCAGGGTCTGCCCGCAGAGGTTGTAGTTCGCGCTCCCGGGGACGTACGCCCCGAGGATCGAGTACCTCCCGGTGGGGAGCTTCAGCTCGAACGAGCTGATCGGCGCGTCCGGGACCGTTCTGAACGTGCTGGAGGTGATGCCGTTTTTGATGTTCGTCTGCCCGTCGAGGATCAGCGTGATCCCTTCGCCCTGGAGCACGACCTCGAGGTCGGGGAACGCCGCGCCGCCATGGCTGACCAGGTAGGCCGGTCCGGAGAGGGGGTTCGCGAGGACCGGAGTTACCGCCGTCGCGGTACCCACGTCGGATTCCTTAGGGCAGTTCGCGGGGTTAGCTTCGAACACGCTGGCGAGACATGCCTTCTGCAGCGTCGTCAACCGCGAGGGGAGCTGCTTGGGCAAATCGACCTTGACCGACTTGATGTTCGCTTCCCCACCACCCGGCTGCGGGCCACCGTTGGAGGCGACCTTCACGTCCAGGCTCGCGCCGCCGGCTTTGCTGGCCTTCCCCGCGGTCGAGGCCGAGAAGGACGGTTTGAACGGCAGGGTCGCGCAGTTCGCGGCCTGGAACGGGCTCGACACCGCGGCGCTCGCGCCCTGGACGCCTGTGAGCACCCCCGTGAACTGCTCTTGCGCGCAGCTGGTCGGGTTGAATACGAAGCCTTCGCGGTCGAGCTGCACGTGCACGGTCTTGACCTGCAGCGGGACGCCTTGCAGGATCGTCGGGAACGGATCAGAGACGACGCTCGCCTGAGCCGTCGACGGGTTGACGTAGATCGCGCCGCGCACCACCACCGTACCCAAGTTGAACGGGCCCGCGATCGCCGGCACCACAACAGACTCCCCGAACGGCGCGCCCCTATAGGAGCCGGTCAAATAGATGCTGCCCTGCACATACACGGGGTCGGGCCCGGGACCGGCCCCCACGGTCACCGACCCGATACGTGAAGCAGCCGGACACGTGCCGGCGTTGGCATCGGCTTCCCCGCACAGCGGGACGCCTGCGAGCTTCGCCAGCAAGCCCGGCGGGAGCGTCGTCGATAGATCCGAGAGCTGCTGGTCGGCATCTCCACGCGACAACGTCAGGCTGAACGGGCTGAAAGCACCCGCCCGGCTGCTTTCCGTGCCCGCCGTAAACGAGGGGGCGAACTGCGGGCCGTGACAGCCCTGGTTGACTTGGAAGCCGTCACTCGATGTAGCCGGGGGACCTGAGAACGGCGCCGACCACGGCGTGAGCTGCGTGGTTGTGGTGTACGTCCCACATGCGGGCGGGGTCACAAGCGCCGCCCTGGGACCCCCGAAGAACGTCAGCTTGAGCTCGCTGAACGGAAGCTGCGGGTTGTCGTCGAACGTGGCCGTCACCTGGCCCGTGGTCGGGTCGAGGCTCACTTCCCCAGGAATCTTGATCACCACCCCGCTTCCTTCCACGACGAGGTACAAGGCGATCAGCGACCCGAACGGGTTGTTGCCCTGCTGGGCCAGGAAGACCGAGCCCTTGAGCGGGTGTTCGAGCAGCGGGGTGATGACTTCGGCTTCCGCGACCTTCGAGGAATCCGGGCAGGCAGGCACATTGACGTTGCTCAGGCCGATCTCTTCGGGCGTGCACGACCCGAGGCCGTTCGCCGCCGAGGGCGAGATCGCCATACCAGCAGGCAGAGTCACGGCCGCGTCCTTCAGGTTCGCCTCGGCCAGCCCGTTCGCGCTTTCTTCGTTGGGGACCTTGAGATCGACGCTCAACCCGCTCGGCGAATCGGTCGTCGCGGTATCCGGCTGTACCGTGATCGACGGGCTGAAACCCAGCTCCCCACAACCCGTGACCGCGGGCGATTCCACCGGCGATGGTTCGACCAAGCTGTTCGGTTCCTGCCACGAATACGCCGTCATCGTCGCCACCAGGGGCTTGCCCGTGCACGAGCCCGGCATCGTCAGCAACGGCCTACCGGTCCTAGCCGTCGGGCAGCTAAAGACACCCGGTTCGATTTCTAGAAGCGAGCCTTCTTTTAGCGCTGCTTCGCGTTCGGCTCCTGTAGTCGCGGTTGGGAAGCAAAAACCGCGTTCCCTGTCGTGGCTTGCGGCGGACGGGTCACCCCACAGGGTCAATTTGGCGGCGTAGAAGTTGGTCCACTCGGTGATGTTCGCGACTTGGGCCACGATGCGGTAGTCGGGGCCCGGCCCCACCTTGCCGACGATGTGAAGGACAACACCGAAACCCTGGAGATTGAAGCCGAGCTCACCCGCCACGCCAGGCTGGGGCACCATGTTGAAAACCGGGGCGTCAGCTTCGGATAGGAAGGCCGTCTGGGGCACTACGGTGCCCACGGCAGAGCCCTGCGGGCATTTTCCTTGGTCCTCGAGTTCAGCCTCGGTGCACCTCGTCGCCGTCGCGGTCGGGTTGACGACCAGACCGGCAGGCAGGCTCACTTCGAGGTCCTTTGGATTGCCTTCGACCACGGCTGTAACTTGTCCTTCTTCTTCTTGGGTGGGCGGGTGATGGTTGAACACGATCGTGGTCGTCATCGCATAGGGGTGCGACCCCGCCTGCGTGGCAGGCGCGCCTTCCTTGTTCATCGTGATTGAGTTTTCGAACGCTTCGACCCCGAAACTCGCCGCTGCAGGGCTCGCGAACGCCAGCGCGATCACGGCGACCGTCAGCGCGGCGGCGACGCATGCGCGCGAACGCGTGGAGCTCATCTTCCCGTCGCTGAACCTAGTCATGAGGGATACCCCCGGGCGGGCGTGCCTACACGAGTCGCCTTCACGGCCTTCCCGGCCGTGGATTTGCTGGGGTATCTCTTTCTGGCGTTCTTTTCGCATTCGTGGCGCGGCTTCTTCTTCGGCTTCCTCCTACACGCCTTCAGCGCGTTCGCCCGCTTCTGCGCACCTGTCAACGGCTTCGCCTTTGGTTTTGCCGGGGGCGTCGACGCGGGTGGCGTGAGATTCCCTGCTCCCGAGAGGGTCGCGCTGGAGGGCGCGCCGAACAGCGGCGGTGAGACGAGCGCGCCGCGGCAGGCATCGGCGGAACAAGACGCCGGCGCGGCGGGGTTCTGCGCCGCGATGCCCCCGCCTTCGCGAGCGTCGTAGGCATCTGAATTGTTGTCCTGATCCTGACCAACCAGGGACTGGCGCGTGAAGAAGAACACGTCGCCGCCATCCGTGCTCGCGTCACCGAGGTAGGATGGGCTGGTGCTCTGACCGGTGGAGATCAGGTAGACGCAGCCCCCCCTGCTTTCGCTGAAGCTTTCGCTTGTGCTCTCACACGTACCTTCCCCTTCCCGCTCCCACTCATACACATCCGTCACGCCGTTCGGGTCCTGAGGCACGAGCGCTTCCGCGGTCTGAAAGAACACACGGCTACCGTCTTCGGAGAGGTTACGGGTCAAGAAGAGACGGGAGTGATCGGCGTTTCCGGGGGTCGTCGAATTCTCCAGCGACGAGAGTTCCGCGTCGCTGGTCGTTGGCACCCCGGCCGGATTGCACGACACGCACGTGAGCTTGGCGTCCCACTCGTCAAAGAGATAGAGCTCTTCGTGTCCGGTGTTGTCATAGCCAGTCAACTGGCGGGCGGAACTGAACAGCACCGTCGTGCCGGCGAAATCGACGCGCGAACTCTTGTTCCCACTGGCAGGCCCGTGCCCGGAATCGCTGCCTGCACGGTCAGTCCAATCGCTTTCATCGGCATAGCCAGATGAGGGCCCTTTCGTGAGCCGCGCGATGAAGGTCAGGGGGAGGCTTCCTTGATGCCACTCATAGAGGTTGGCGGCGCCTGGCTCCGCTGTTTCTTTGTTCGCGTTTTCGCTCGTCGTGAGAACGCCTTCGGCAGCGAAGTACGCGTAGGAGCCATCATCGGAGACCCCGAGCGTCCCAAGCACTTTGGCGCCGGCGCCGGTGAGGGGTTCCGGTTCCGGCGTTGCGCTATTCAGATCGAGCCGATAGAGCTGTTCTTCCCCTTCGAGGCCTTCGGTGTAGAAGATGTAGCGTCCGTCGGGCGTCGCGGCACGCCACACGGCGGAGCCTGCGGACACGGGAATCGTCTTTTCATTTTCAGGTTCGCGAACATAGATTCGCCCGGTGGCGAGATCGGTGAAGATCACGCGCGAGCCGTCCTCGGAGATCGTGTTCTGTGTATAGGAGGATGGTTGATTGGCGCCAGCGACCGCTGCTGCTGCGATGAGGCGTAGCTGGCCGCTGTCCCACTCGTAGAGGTAGGGAGCTCCTGTTTCGTCGCGGATTCCCGGGATGACTTCTTGGCCCGTGTCCTCGAACAGGATGCGAGAGCCACCGGGCGTGGCGTCCGCAAACGACAGTCCGCCGGGGCCGGGGGCGAGCAGCTCATATTCGCCGGTGGCGTTGTCGCGAACGTAGTAGTTCTCCTGGCCGGGCGTGGCGCCGGGCGCGAGAGGCGGTTCCTTCGCAGCGACGATGGTCGCGGCGAGGTCTTCGGTCAAGCTCACCACCGATTCCCCCCTGGAGTTGGGCTGGACGGGGGGCGCGAGCCCCTGGGTCAACCATGCATCGCCGCCGCGAGCGCTGAGGTAGGTCACCGGGTCCGGGGAACCCGGCACCCCGGGGAAGGGCACGAGCGAGTAGAACGTCACCGCGCCGCCAGACGGAGCGGCCTGCACGGTGCCCGCGGAACCGAGGGCGTCGGTGAGGCTCTTGTCGACCGGCGAGACCTGCTCGTAGGCACGACAATCCGGGAGACTCGGCGAGTAGGCATCCTGCGCGCGGAGTGCTTCGTTGGGGCACATCCCTTGGGCCAATGCGGAGACCGTCATGGCCCCACTGGCGGCACAGGCGACGCTCGCAAGCGCGAACACTGCCAGAGTCGACAGCATCCTGCGAGCCGTTATCATACTGCATTCACCTCTAGAGTCCTGATAATGTCGTTCATTTCTTTTCCCCCCTCCATTGCTTATGATCGTTTGATCTACAGAAGGTGGGGCCCGGATGGCATCCGGACCCCACCTTCACTAGCCACCTTCGGGTAGCTCTCAACAATCACTGCGCGCTATTCGGCGTACCAGCTCCACCCTGCGCCGGTTCCGACAATTTTGACTTTCACGGCGCTAAAGAAGCCCGCGGCTGCCGTGCCGAGTTTCAGGCTGCTGCCTGACGGTGAGCACTCGATTTCGTGTTCTGCCAACCCCACTTCAGCTTCAGGCAGCTGACAAATCGTGGTACCCGTGACCGGGGTTTTCGCGACTAGAGCGCATTCTGCACCTGATGTTTCGATTTCGACAAATGGTTTTTCGGCGACTGTCGGTTTGAATTCATCTTCCGGTCCACCGCCTTTACCTGTGACCAGCGCGTCAAGGAAGGAGAGTTTGATTTTTTCCGCGGGTTCTCCCACGCTATTGACAACACATTTGAGTAGTGTCTTTTTCCCTTTGGTAACCGAAGAGATTTTACATCCGCTGAAAAGAATTGAGCCTTTGGTTGCGCCCGCTGGTTCGAGTGTTACTTTGGCGACGTCCGTACTACATTCAATAATGACTTTTTGGCCGCCAACTGTACCTTCCAGTTTGGAGATGCCGCTGGTACCTTCCACTTCAAATGATTTTCCTGCTGCTATCGGGAGGTATGACCATTTTTCGCCTCCGCCTACTTTCGAGCAGAGGTGTTCTTCGAAATGTTCCGTGCCACCTTCTTGGCACACCTTAAATTCGTGCGCCGAGGCGGAAGCGGCCGCGGCCGCGCTGAACGCGAACACGGCAAGCATGCTCAACATGATCAATCTAATTCGTGCCATTTTGCTACCGATCTCCTTACTCGTGATTACCAATGCCGCGCTGGGCGCTCATCGCAAGAGCCACTCTGGCACGGGTCCTGCGGCGAAGTGGCTGGACGGTTGGTTCCCGCCTCGGATGACCTCGCATGCAGCCTGAAACTTCCATCGCCGACTACGCTAGCCCCCGGCTCGTTTGCGCGCAAGAAACGGTTTCTATCTCGGGGAGGACCCTCCGAGGTGCGCGCAGGTCAGCCCTGCCGGTGTCGTCGCTGGCGCGGCGGCGACGACGCAAAGGTCCGACAGCTCACCGGTAAGCTCCGAGGTGCGACCGTCGCGCAGGTGTGCGCGCACGAGCCGCGTTCCATCCGCCACGATCCGGTGGACCGTACGCGGCGTAGGCGCGGGGGCGTCGGAACCCACACAGAGGCTCCAGGAGATCACTCGCTCGACCAGTCGTCTCGTGCGCTCGGCGCGTGCGAGCGCCGCCGGCCCGGCACCGGGGGCCTCCACGAGCACGAGCCGCGCGGCGTTCGGGTATGCGGCCACCTCGCGCGCGAACGCCTCCACCAGCGCGCGCAGCCGCTCCAGCGGGCCGGCCCCGACGATGCCGTTCCGCCCGCACCGCCCCGCGGCGAGGACGTGCGTCTCGGCGCGGCGCACGACGATGTCGTAGGTCGCCAGGAAGCACTGCTGCTTGCCGCCCGGGAACCGCTCGTACAGCGTCCGCTTGGAGACCCCCGCCAGCGCGCACAGCTCCGCCACGGTGCTCGACTCATATCCGCGGGCCGCCACCAGCTCGATCATCGCCCCGTACAACCGCGCGCGCTGATTGGGAGCGACGCTCTCGGGCGCAACCGAGTGCGGCCCCGGATGCAGCTTCGGGTATAGCGCCCGTTCGCGGCGCCGCTCCACAGACACGGCGCCGCGATCGCGAGCGACCTCAGTTACCATCGACAGCGCTCCGCCGACTTCGGTCGGCGTTGTGATTACCAATGCCGGCGCCGGGGTGCTCATCGTAAGCAGCACTAAGCCACCCCGGCGCCGAGCCTTTACCCGGGCGCCTGAAACGGCGCCCGCGCGGGAACAAGGGTTCCGCCGGACCGCAAGGCGGACGGGTCCTCCCTGGGGAAGGTCCGGTCTCCCGCGACTCAGCTCGACGGTCACATGCGCGCATCCTCGCTCCCTTCCCCGGCGGCCGCCGGGATGATCGTGGCGACGGAACTTCAAGCCCTTTTGTACAGCACCGTGAGGGTGCCGTGTTATCAGAATGAGGCCGTCTTTTCGGCCTAAAGACGCTGCAAATTGGGGATGATCGGGGTGAGTGAGACGATTGCCCTGCATCTCCGGAAAGTCCAAATTGGAGGACGCATCGGGCAGCGGACCCGGGCCGCAGATAAATCTTTCCTAAGGTTGGCCAGGGCTGAGGTTTGCGGAGCTTCACGCGAGAAGCGCCGTGCTCAAGGCCCCGATGACGGCCGCCAGCAGCTCCTCGTCGCCGCTCATCGCGATCGGCCCCTCGCGCCGCAGCAGCGCCTCGCACCACGCCGCAGATGGCGCGCTGCCGACGGCCACGGGGGGCGCGTCGGGGGCGCCCGGGAGAGCAAGTACGTTGCCGGCGCGTGCGGCCAGGTAGATGTTGGGGTCATTCGCTCCGCCCGCGTGGAGGTGCAGCTGGCAGATGCCGGCCACCGGCTCGGAGACGCGTGCGACGGGCGCGACCATGTGCAGCAGCTTGTCGAGATCCCTGCCCGGCTCTGGGTGCGCTGGCCTCGACCACTGCCATTCCCAGCGCCCGGCGCGCATCGCCACGAGCGCGAGGTGACGGGCGCCATCGGTCAGCTCGTACAGAAGCGGGATCCGTCCTCCGTCGCGCCGTTCGAGCAGCCCCGCGAGCACGAGGTCGCGCAGGCGCCGGCGCAACGCCGAGCGGCCCAAACCAGGCGTTCGCGCGTCCAGGTCGGTGGTGCACAGCGGACCGTCGGCCAGCAGGAGCGTGATCTCGCGCATGTGCTCGTCGGCGGTGAGCGCAATCGCCAGCGCGCCGGGCGGGCCGCGCCGCTCGGCTTGCGAGCACCAGGCCTGCTCCCAGCGGCGGGCCTCGGCGGGCACCTCGAGCGACGCGCGTCCGGCGCCGGTCAGCTCGTAGTGAGCCTCGTGCGGGACGGGAGCGCTGCGAGCGTGGGGCGGCTGTCCCGGCAGGTGCTCGTAGGTGACGAGCTCGCTGTCCAGCAGGCGATGCAGCCGTCGCATCACCAGTGAATGTCCAGCATCGGGGATGCGCCGCTCGAGCTCGGCGGGGCGCAGCGCGCCGTCAGCCAGGCTCTCCAGGACGGCGACCATCGACTCCTCGGCGAGCAGCTTCAGCGCGGGTACTCCCAGCTGGTGTCGTTGACTCATGCTCCCTCGGCCTTGCTCCACGCAACTCACGATCGGTGCTGACAGGCCAGCCCGAGCATACACCTCCTATCCCAGCTACGTGAACCGCCCTGGACATACGGCGTATCTAAAGTAGAACGCTGTCTTCGGAGCCAGTCAGTACGGCGGATATAGCGGTCAGACCCGTGTACAGCTTGCCGCGCCAGCGCAGCGCCGGCGCGGCGTGGATCCCGAGCCGCGCGAGGCCGCCGGCGAGCGCGTGCAACTCGACATCCCACTCCGAGCCCTCCCGCGCGGCGAGCTTGGCGTCGCACACATCGAGTCCGATCTCCTCCACCATCAGGCGCAGGTACCCCTCGGGATCATCGTCCGGGTCCGAGTCGTCCAAGCCGGCGCCGAGCTCGAGGCGATCGAGATCGGCGCCGGTCGACCACGCCAGACGGGTCGCCCGGACGGTGAAGATCGCTCCACGAGACCGTGCCGCGGCGAGCGCCGCGATGCGCATCGCCCCGGGCACCGGCGCCGGGTGGCGCTCGGGGCGCACGAACGGAAGCCGCAGGCGACGCGCGTGGACCCTCGCGGCGTCGATGTCGAGGTCCAGCGAGGAGGGCTTGCTGAGCAGCGGGCACCAGAGGGCGCCATCCTGCTCGACGGCGAGGTAGGAGAGCGGCCGGACGAGAAGGTAGCTCTCGACCGACGCGAGATCGATCGCGACCAGCGGGGCGTCCGGATCGCTCAACGCGCGATCGACGAGGCTCGCGCGCCTATGGGGACTGGCCGAAGGAGTCATCTGAGGGGAGTGCAGGGCGCGAGCGTGCCCGGGTCACCCTAAGGATCGGGGCTCTTCCTTGCAGCCAGGATCACCTGCACGGTGGCCTCGCCGCCGATCACGGGAGCCAGCGCGATGTACGTGGCGTGGTCGGCGAGCCCTGGCAGCAGGTGCGTGGCGCCCCCCGTGACGTGATGGTGGACGATCCCCCAGACGGCGCCGACGCTCGCCTCAGCCGCCAGGCGCGAAGGGGCGCGCGATTGCGGCAGGCGTCGCATGAGCTGGTCGGTGAACTGGCCGAGCAGGCGTTCGCGGCGCTCGATGCCGGCCGGGCCGACGGCGAAGATCTCCACGAACGCGACCTGGACGAGCACGGGACTGGTCGCGATGTGCCGCATGAGCGCCACGATTGCGCCGTGCACGCCGGCCAACGGCTCCTCGCTGCCCTGGGAAGCCCTCGTGGCGCACACGAGAGCTTCCAGCCCGAGGCGGTCCAGCGCGTCCAGAAAGCACTGCTCGGTGCTCTCAAAGAGCTCGTCGAATCTCGCTTCGGTGACCCCGGCATCGCGCGCGATCCGTGCGGGGCTGAGCTGCGCATAGCCCTTGGTGGCCGCGATCTCAGCCGCACAGCGCAGGATGCGCGCCCAGTCGCTCTCGCCCCGAGCCCCTGGACAGCACGGCGCAAGCCCATCACATTGCGCGGGCAAGGCCGCGGCCAGGCCGGCCACCGCGGGAGAACAGTAGGAGAGCGCCCACGCCAGCAGCTCGTCCGCGAGCGCGGGGAGCTCGTCGACGTCACCGGCGAGCAGCCGCTGGCGCGTGATCCGCTCCACCCCGCAGACGATCCCCTTGGCGATCAGCGGCGGCAGCGTCACGCCGTCGGGAGCCTCGCGGAAGCTCGCGCTGACCATCTCCTCGAAGATCAGGCGTGTGCGCCGCATCCGCGCCAACGCGGCCGAGCCCGCGCCGAGGACCTCCACGAGCACGAGCCGCGCCGCCTTGGGCTCCTCCATGACCTCCGCGGCATAGGCGGCGAAGCCCGCACGCAGCCGCGCCTGCCAATCGCCCTCCGAACGGTAGGCGACGCCGATGCGCCTGACCGCGTTTGCGACGATCGCGTCGTACGTCGCCAGGAAGTACGCCTGCTTGGTCCCGAACAGCTCGTGGAACGCCCGCTTGGAGACCCCCGCCAACGCGACCAGCCTCGCCAGGGTCGCGCCGGCGTACCCGTGCTCCGCGACCTCCTCGATCATCGCCCCGATCAAGCGGCTGCGCTGATTGCTGGCCACCGCGTCGTGGTCGGGACCGGGGCCGGGGCGCAGCTTCACATACAGCGGCTCCGGCCGGGCGGGCGGCTCGGGTCGTGGCGGCTCGGTCGTGGGGACCGTGCTCATGGCGGCCCCCGTCGCTGGGCGTCACGCCCGTCACATGAGAACGGAATATCGATAAACCGATGGCAAAGCCGTGCCGGAACGCCGAGGGTTCCCGGCGATGGCACAACGCCCAGACCCGCAGATCGCCCTCGGCGAAGTGATATGCGCGCGCCGCGAGGAACTCGAGATGAGCCAGGAAGAGGTAGCCCTCGCCGCCGACAGCAGCCAGGGCCGGATCTCCGAGATCGAGTGCGGAGACAATCCGAGCTTCGGCCTCTCCATGCGCATCGCGCGAGCCCTCGGCTTGTCCCCCGTCGAGCTGGTGCGTCGCGTCGAAGAACGCGAGCGGACGAAGGGATCGAGCGTTGGATCAGACTCGTGAGGTTCTTCGGCCGCTCCTCCCAGCCAGGTATGGGGTATAGCCTACAGGTCCAAGATCGGGGGACCAGAAGATCGAAGCTGTGGCCTTGCACGAGCCGGTGCCTCAGCTTGCTCGCAACCTACGCGCGTCGCGCGAGGCCACTGGGCTCTCACAGGTCAAACTGGCGCAGAGGAGCGGGGTCGACCTGTCGTTTATCAATGAGCTGGAGAACGCGCACGCCGACGCGACGACCCGCACGTTGCTACGGCTGGCTCGCGCCCTCGGCACGACGCCAGCCGATCTGCTGCGCGACATCGAGTAGCGGCGGACGCTGACGCCAGACGCAGCGCTCGCGTGAGTCGTCAGCTGATGAGATCCCTGCATGACTTGAGAGATTATACATCCGGGGTTGGGCGACATCCATGAGGGTTCGTCCCTCATGCCCGCCAGCCCAGATCCCCAGGTCGCGCTCGGCCGCGCCATCCGTCTACGCCGCGAGGAGCTCGGCCTCGAACAACAGGCCGTCGCGCTCGACGCGGGCGTCAAGCCCTCCTGGATCTCGCACATCGAGTCCGGCAGGCAGAACCCCGCCTGGGGCACGGTGGACCGCATCGCCCGCGCGCTCGGATGGTCGATCGCGCAACTGGCGCAACTCGCCGACGAGCTCGAGACCGAAGACCGGCGGCCGACCAACGAGCCCCTGCCACCACGCGACTGATCGCCGGACCGCATCGCTGACACTCCCGAGACCCACTCCACCGGCTCCTCCTGTTCAGCCAACTGACCCTGGCAAGCATATATACCGTCTGTTTACAGCCACGTGTTGTGAAGGAGCGCCGAGGTCTGCGATCAACCGGCCCCTGAGAACAGCCTGCATTTCGCCGTAAAACGACGAATGCCCTGCATCTCAGGAAAGTCCAAATTGGAGGACGCATCCCCCCACCCAACGATAAATTTTTCCTAAAGATTCCTGCTAGGTGCGGTTTGGCGTCAAACGTACGGCGGCGCGGACGCCGTAGCCCCCGCACCGCCGCCTCGACACGCCCCGCTACCGGTGCGTGTTTATCTGTTCGCGCAGCGACTGAAGCTCGCTGGCGAGTTGGTCGATCTGGTGCTGTTGGCGGCTGACCTGTACATGCTCTTCTTCATCAGACAACATTCCGGTCCGTCACCGCCGCGGTACGCCTCGCAGTCCGAGCGCCCGGCGATCTTCCGCGAGAGCGTCTCGAACGTTGGCCGCCACCGCTTCGTAGTAGATGTGCCCGGGATCCTCGAACACGCGCATAGCACGCTCGATTTCGTCCGCGCTAGGAGGACTCCGCTCCGCCCCCGCATCTTCAATGCGATTCCTTATGGCCGAAAGCGTACCGCCGATATCTGATCATCGCCCCAAGCGGGTGGCCGCCGGATGACTCATATCAGGCAGCGGCGCTCGTGTACTCGGAGTTCGGCAACCTGACGGGCGGGCGGTGGAGCCAAGAACGACTGGCCCACGAATCCGGCCTGAACCCCAGTCACGTGGCGAAGATCGAGCGCACCGAGCGCGAGCCGGGAGTCCGCTCCATCTCCAAGCTGAGCAAGGGCCTCGGGATCTCCGCCGCGGAGCTGTTCGACGGCATCGACGGACGGTAGACAGACCGTCGACAGGCGACACCGTTATTGATGCTTCAGCTCCGCCGCGGTAGCCGCTCGTGCCTGATCGTTCGCTCCACCGCCTCACCACGTCGCGTGAGCCGCCACGCGTTGGCGGCACCCTTGCGCTGGCCCTGCCCGGTGTTCTCGATCAGCTGTAGACGGGCGAGACGGGACAGGAGCCTTGAGATCTGTCCCTGGTCTGTGATGCCCGCACGTTGGCTGATCTGGCTGTTGCTGAGCCCGGGCTGAGCGGCGATCGCGACGAGCACTCTCACCGTGCGATAGGTGAGGCGCATGTCGAACCCCTCCACCGAGTTGGGTGCGTGCTCGGGCTCGCTCGCCCGCTCAGTTGAGGAAAGGGAACCTGGGTTCCTTCGAGCGCCCCGCAAGGGGAACCGGCAACGCTCGAGCGAACCCCGGTGTCTACGTCCTGGCAGCGCGCACATGCGTTTGGTCCTTCGCGCTCAGCGCGGGCGCCACGGCCCGAGAGGTAGGTCGCGGGGCGCCTAGGCGGAAGTTTTTGAGGGTGTGAGGCCCGATCGCCCGTGGTTGTGGGGGTCGGGCTTCTTTTTGCTGGCATTGTGTAGCCAAAGTTAGGTTGTTGTTCTGTCCGGTATGGTGGCTAGTCTGTCGAGTATGCCTAAGCGTGGTGGTTCTGCTCACGTAGCCACAATCAAGACGAGGGGCAAGGGCGGGACGGTCTATACCTCCCATTTGCTGCGCCGCAGCTTCCGCGAGGGCGGCAAGGTCCGTCACGAAAACCTCGGCAACCTCTCGCATCTGCCGCCGGCGGTGATCGAGGCGGTCCGTGCGATGCTCGCCGGGAAGGTTCTGGTCGACCCAGGCGAGGCGTTTGAGATCGAGAGCTCGCTCGGCCACGGGCACGTCGCCGCGGTGCTGGGCGTATTGCGATCGCTTGATCTGGAGCGGCTGATCTCTCGTGAGCGCTGCCGTGAGCGCGACCTGGTGGTCGCGATGATTTGTCAGCTTCTGATCAAGCCCGCCTCCAAGCTGTCGTGCACGAGACGCTTCTCGCAGAGCACGCTGGGCGAGGAGCTCGCGCTTGGGGAGGTCTCAGAGCCCGAACTGTTGTCCGCGATGGACTGGCTGGCCGCACGCCAGGAGCGGATCGAACGCGCACTCGCTGCTCGGCACCTGCACGACGGCGGATTCGTGCTCTACGACCTGTCCTCCAGCTATTTCGAGGGGCGCCACTGTCCCCTGGCGGCGCTGGGCCACAACCGTGACGGCAAGAAGGGCAAGCTGCAGGTCAACTGGGGCCTGGTCTGCTCCCCGGAGGGCCGGCCCGTCTCGGTGCAGGTGCACCCGGGCAACACCGCTGACCCGGGGACACTGCCCGGGGTGCTCGACACGGTGGCCGAGCGCTTCGCCGTCAAGCGAGCGATCTTCGTCGGTGACCGCGCGATGATCACCCACGCGCACGCACAGAAGCTCAAGGAGCTCGGCGCCGGGTTCGTGTCCGCTTTGAAGACCATCCAGATCCGCACGCTGATCGGCTCGGGCGATCTGCAGCTCTCCCTCTTTGACGAGACCAATCTCGCGGAGATCGCCTCCGATGAGTTCCCGGGCGAGCGGCTGATCGTCTGCCGCAACCCACACCTCGCCGCAGAGCGCGCCCGCAAGCGCGAGGACCTGCTTCAAGCGACCGAGGCAGAGCTTGCGAAGGTCAAGGGAATGGTGCACTCACCACGCGGGCGGCTGCGCAACGCCGACGCCGGCAAGATCGGCGAGCGCACGGGCCGCGTCTCCAACAAGTACAAGGTCGCCAAGCACTTCGAGCTTCACATCGCAGACGGCTCCTTCGAATACGAGCGCAAGACCGAGCAGATCGAGGCGGAGGCCGCGCTGGACGGCCTCTACGTGCTCAGAACCACTTGTCCCGAGGACGAGCTCTCAAGCCAGGCAGTCGTCAGGATCTACAAGCAGCTGAAGATGGCCGAGCGCGCCTACCGCACGATCAAGACCGCGCTCGACATCCGCCCGATCCGCCACCACCTCGAGCAACGCGTCCGCTGCCACTTCTTCCTGTTCCTGCTCGCCTACTACGTCTGCTTCGAGCTACAAGCACGCCTCGCGCCGATGCTGTTCACCGACGACACCCCGCTCGCCCCCGCAGACCCCGTCGCGCCCGCCACACGATCCCCCGCCGCCAAGAAGAAGGCCGCCAGCCACCGCACCACCGACGGGCTGCCCGCCTACAACCTCACCGACCTCATCGAAGAGCTCTCCACCCTCACCCGCAACCAGCTGCGCATCGGGCAGACCAGCCACACCTTCCCACGCCTGACCAAACCCAACCCCCTCCAGGCCAAGGCGCTGCAACTACTCGACATCAACCTCAGCAAGTAGCCAAAGCCAAACCAGCCCCAAACCCACAAAACCCCACAACGACAGGCAATCCAGGAACCCAGCCTCAAAAACTTCCGCCTAGGGGTCAGAGACCGGACACACGGGCTTCCCGCGCGTCCGGGGGCCTTCCTTGAGCGCCGCTGGACGATTTCCGCTCGCTCAAGCTTTATGAGATCGCTCACCACGTCTTCTACCTCCAAACGCTCCCGATGGGATCGGGGTGAGACGGGTGCTTTGTAGTTCTGCGCCTGTCCCTGTCGATCCGAGTGGGATCGCCCAATACCCTTTCCGTTTGTTCAACAAACGGAAAGGGGGTTAGTTCAATCTTCAACTCCTATTTCTACTTCTTCTTCTTGCTGGCTTTTGTCTTTGGGCCGTATTGAGCTTTAGCTGCTTTTTCGCACTTCGTTCGCTTGGACTTGTTCTTGTCCTTCTTGCACTGCTTCAGCGCCTTCGCCAGCTTCTGAGCGCGGGTGAGGGGTTTTGGTTCCGAGGGCGAGCTGAGTTTCGTGGGAGGGAGAGGGCCGAGCGTAGCGAGGCTCGGGAAGCTCAGCGGGATGGGGTTTCCGAGCGGGGTGCCTGTCTGGGTGAGGGAGAAGCCAGGTGGTAGAGAGCCGCTGCCAGGTTCGCCAGACGCATTGGTCGTGAAGGTGTGGACTTCGCCGTGAGTGGTGCCCCCGCTGTTGGTCGCCGTGATCCGGTAGTAATACACGGTGTTCGCCTGCAGGCCTTCGAGCCCCACCACCACATAGACGCCGGTAGTCGCGGCTGAGCCAGCGTCGGTCTGCGGGGTGCTCGATCCCAAGCCTTCGCTCAAGCCGTATTCGACCTCGTAGCTTGTCGTCGCGCCCTGCGGGATCACTTCTCCGCCGACGACCGCCATGTTCGGCCCGACGCTCACCGGGACGTCTGTGGTGACCGCAGGCGTCAGCGGAAGCGTCGTGAACGTACGTTCGACCCCTTCTGCCGTGTTAGCACCGGATCGTGGGCAGAAGAACGAGCACGGCACGTTGTAGGCGACGATCTTGTAATGGTAGGTGGTGTTCGGAGCTAGGCCGCTTACTTTGATCGTCTCGGACGTGTTGGTCGCGACGACGCCGGCGTTTTCACCGACACCGTTGTTAGCAGGAGCGTAGCTGCCGTAGCTCGCAGTTTCGCCGTACTCGAACACGTAATAAGTGTCGTAACCCTGACCATCGACTATGCCCGTGAGGGTCGCGGTCGTTTGCCCGACCGTCGTCGTTCCACCCGTAGAAGCGGTGGGCGGCGGGATTGGTTCGAAGGTAGCCGTCACCGTCGTAGCCGCGTTGAGTGTCACTTCGCATCGGGTGGTGCCGGTACAGCCGCCACCGGACCAGCCTGCGAAGAAGGATTCCGAAGTCGGGATGGCGGTGAGAGTGACGGTGGCGCCTTCGTCGAATTCGGCTTCACAAGTGCCGCCGCCGCAGCTGATCCCGGATGGGGAGCTAGTGACTTCGCCCGAGCCAGAGCCGGTCTTCTGCACTTTGAGAGTCTGTTGAGGGATCAGATCGAATTCGGCTTCCACTGTCTTGGCTTCGCTCATCGTGACTTCGCACTTGCCTTCGCCGTTGACGTTGCTACATCCCGTCCAACCAGCGAAGGTGTAGCGTGCACCGGGGACTGCAGGAGCGGGGATCGCCGTGAGGGTTACGGTGGAGCCTTCGTTGAAGTGGGCGGTGCAGGTCGTCGCGCCGCATTCGATCCCGGGCGGGGAGCTCGTGACTTCGCCGGAGCCAGTGCCGATCTCGTGCACTTCGAGGGACTGCTGAGGGATCGCGTCGAATTTCGCTTCGACAGTCTTGGCTTCGCTCATCGTGACTTCGCACTTGCCTTCAGCATTGACGCTGCTACAGCCAGTCCAACCTGCGAACGTCGAGTGCGCGTTTGATTTTGCGGCGAGTACGACGGTGGAGCCTTCGCTGAACTCCGCTTCGCATTTCGTGCCGCATTCGATCCCTTTGGGTGAGCTTGTGACTTCGCCGGAGCCGGCGCCGGTCAATTGCACCTTGAGCGTCTGTTGGGGGCCGACCAAAGCGAAGTCGGCCGTGATCGTAGATTCTCCGCTAAAGCCTCCGGCGAAGCTACATGGGTTCGTCGCCCCCGAGCTGCAGCTGCCGACTTCCGTCCCGGTCCACCCTTCAAACTGAGAGCTGGTGCCGGGGCTGGCGGTCAGTTCGACGTTGGGGCCAGTAAAGGAAAAGGGAAATTCAGAGCTGCATTCGCCGGAGGTTGAGCCGCCGGTGTCGCTACAGCTGAGACCCGACGGGGTGCTGACGACGCTGCCGGTGCCGGTCCCCGTCAGGTCGATATGGTAATCCGTCGCCGCCGCCTCTCCAGCCGTAGCACATCCGAAGGCCGTTACACAGATCAACGTGCCGAGAATGCGTTGCAGGGCGCGGAGGTGACGCGTAGGGGGTGTGCTCTGTGTTTGGTCGCGCATGGAGGATCTTCCTAGAGCTTCACGCTGGCTGTCTTAGCGGTCACTTGCTGTCCCGCGACGACGAGCGTCGCACGCAGCTCGAGCTCCTCGTGATGGGCTCGCAGCAACTCTCCCGCCTTGGTCAGCGGTACGTCGATCTGGCTGGTGCCGGACGGCACGTTCTTGGCCGCCTTCGCGAGCACCCCGGCGCCGCTGAGCTTCACGACGCCCGTGCGTGTCGTCTTCACCGTGACGAGCAGGCTGGCGGCCTTGACCTTTGTCTTCACAACATCGATAGTGGGCTTCGGCTTCGGGCACCCCGTCACCGCGATCCTCGTCGTCTGATTGATGATGGTGCCGTTTTGGCCGACGATCGTCGTCGGCATCGAAAGCTTGCTGGTGCAGAGCGTGCCGTTGGGACTCAGCAGCGAGTACGGCCCCTCGGGCAGTGTGAGCTCGAAGCCGCTGATCGGGACATCCGGGACCGAGGCGAAGGTAGAAGAGGTGATCCCTTTTTTGATGTCGGTCTGTCCATCGAGGATAACGGTCACGCCTTCGCCTTGCAGGATGATCTCCATGTCGGGGAACGCGGCGCCTCCGTGAGAGACGAGCACCGCGGGCCCCGTGAGTGGCGAGGACAAGGCCGGGGTATCGGCGGTGGCGGTGCCGACGATCGCCCCTGACGGGCAGCCCGCCGGGTTGCTGTTGAACTGTGCTTCGGTGCAGGCCTTCTGCAGGGTCGTCAGCCTCGAAGGGAGCTGGAGTGGAAGTTCGACGTGGACCGAGTGGATGTCGGCTTCGCCCGTTTTCTGTGCGATCCGGACGGTGAGCGACGCGCCGTTGGCTTTCGAGGTCGAGCCCTTGGTCGCGACGGTGAACGACGGCGCGAACGGAAGCGCGCTGCAACCAGTCGCCTGGAAGGGCGCGGAGATCAGCGCTACCGTTCCCGACAGTGAGCTCGCGCTTCCCGTCAGCGACAGCGCAGCGCAGCTGGTGGGGTTGAACGTGAAGCCGGGCCGGTCGAGCGTCATCGAGACCGAGCGGATGTCCAACGGGATCCCGTCGAGAATCGACGGCAGCGCTCCCGAGACCGCGGTGATCGAGCCATCGCTGTTGACCTGCAGCCACACCGGCACGACGACGTTGCCGAGGTTGTAGGGCCCGGCGACGGCCGGCACCACCACGGAGAGCATGAACGGGTAGCCGTCCGAGCCGCGCGCCAGGTAGACCGAGCCCTGGACCGTCAGGGGGTCCGAGCCGGCGCCAGCGCTCGTGATGACCGTGCCGATCCTGCTTTCCGCCGGGCACGTCCCGGCGGTCGCTTCGGCCGCCTGGCAGAGCGGGACCTTGGAGACGTAGCCGAGCAGCCCATCGGGGAGCTTCGCGTCGATCCGGCCGAGCGGCTGGGTGCCATCGCCACGAGCAAACGAGACCGTAAGCGGCGAGCTCGCGCCGGCCTGACTCGAGGCTGTGGAGACCGAAGCCGATGGGGCAAACGGCAGCGTCGAAGGGCACGCGGCGCCGTTGCCGTCATAGCTCGTTTCAAACGTGGACGACGGAGTCGCCTGGACGGTGGGATCGCTGTAGGGGTACAGCTGCGTCGTGGTGGTGTGCGGGCCGCATGTCGGCGGATTGACGAGCACCGAGTTCGGGCCGCCATTGAAGTGCAGCTTGAAGGTCTGGAACGGCAGCTCGGGTATCTCGGGGAACGTTGCCGTGAGCTGGCCTGTTTCGGGGTTCGCGACGACAGAGCCTTGAAGCTTGATGTCCAGCCCGAAGCCCTGAAGCTCCTGGAAGATGCGGAACATCTTCCCCGAAGTCGGGTCCGTGCTCAGCGGCTGACCCAAATACACCTTGCCCTTCAGCGGGCCGGACAGCACCAACGGCGATTCGACTTCGTCTTCGCCGATCACCGACGCCGCTGGACACTGAGCCGGCGAATCCGCGCCGGCGGCAAACTGTTCGTCGGTGCAACCTTCGAGCAGCTTCGACGCGGCCGACGGAGAAACTGTCATCCCCTGTGGGAGCGTGACGACAGCCTTTTCGAGCTCGGCCGTACCGCGCCCTTCGGCGGTATTGCTTTGCGGCACGGTGAGTTCGAAGTTCAGGCCCGCCGGGGCGCCGGCCTGGTTGGTGTCGGGTTCTGCTTTGATCGTCGGGGCGAACGGCACGGATGCGCAGTCGGTCGGCTCCGGTGCGGTCGCGACCGCCTGCGTAAAGACATTCGCTTCTTCGACGGTATCCACTTCGAGCCGGGTGAACGGTGTATTCGTACAACTGGTCGGGTTATCCGTAAACGGCCTGCGCTGTGAAGGCGGTTCCGGACCGATCTGTTCTACGTCTTCGATAATCCCGGAGTAGTCTTTTGACACGCCGTCCTGGCGAGTATGCCCACCCGGCACACCCCACAACGTTACCGTCGCCCCTAGTAGGTTGGCCGCGACGGGATTTTCCTGGTTGAACGTCGTAGCGGTGATCGCATAGTCGTCGTTGGCCTGTGCCGTGAGATAGATCGGTATTGCCACACCAACAAAGTCGATGGCGGTCTGTATGCCTAGAAGCGCGGGTTCACCCGGCCCGGGCTGGACATTGAATACACCGGCTGTGTAATTTGCTGGTGTATCGTTGCCAGCTAGGGGCGCGACGCTCAGGTCGAGGATGGCTTCGCCCACCTGAGTGTCCGCTGGACAGCCGTGACCGCTTGGCCCAGCCCCGAGTGCGGCCGTAAACAGGGAACGAGGGCACTTCGGCACGTTGCTGACGTCCCCGACCACTCCGGGGGGGAGTTTCACGACGACTTCGCGCGGCCGCCCGCCGAAGGCGGTCGCGCCAAAAACGCCATAGGTCGGCCGGAAACTAAATGAGGTCGAAAGGTCAGCGTGAGCACCCGCAGCGATCGACGCAGGTTCCGCAGTGAAAGATTCGATTGCCACAGCTGCCTGGGCCGACGACACGCCCACAGCTAGCGCGCCGACCACTACGAATCCGAGCAGCATTCGGCGGCTCATTTCGTCACCTTCTTTTTCGCGGCGTACTTTTTTCTTGCAGTCTTTTCACAGGCTGTCCGCTTTGACTTCGATGTATCCCGCTTGCAGGTCTTCAGGACCTTCGCAAGCTCCTGTGCTCGCGTGAGTAGCTTCGGCTTCGTCGAAGCCGGCGCTGTTGACGTGTCTGGCCCGAGCGGTGCCAGCTGCAAAGCCGAGGAAGTGAGGTTGGCGCTATACGGCGTCGTCGCTGGTGGTGCCGGGTTGAGAGTTTGGGCCTGGCTCGGTGATGCCGCCAGTGCAGGAAAACCGCCATCTACGCGCGCGTCATAGATGTCCGTGGTCCCGGCGTTTTCATCCCGGCCGACGAGCGGTTCGTGAGCCTCAAAGAAGACATCTTCAAGTTCAGGGCCAACGGTATCCGCCTTTTCATAAGTGCTGGTGGCTCCGAGTGGTGATACTTGTGTAACTGTGCCATTCGCCCATTCATTGATGACTCCGGGCGTGGACGTTGCGCCGAT
The DNA here is from genome assembly GCA_049513255.1 of Solirubrobacteraceae bacterium. Classification (GTDB taxonomy): domain Bacteria; phylum Actinomycetota; class Thermoleophilia; order Solirubrobacterales; family Solirubrobacteraceae; genus Palsa-744. Next base: position 336,564 of record JBEKWH010000001.1, on the reverse strand, counting down.
TTCACAGACGATACGCTGACCGCTGTTTGTTACGGCGGCGGGTGTTCCGCAGCCCGCTACGGCGACAGACGGCGTATCGCCCGCAAACTCCTCTACACCTTTACTCGTTTCGGTTGCCACGTACTTACCATTTTCGGAGGAAACAAGCTTTGTGACCGCATCCGATGCGGGCGCGAGTTCCTGCGTACCCGCAGCGTCGTGCTCGTAGAGTGCGCCCGTGACTGTAAAGAAGACATGGCTACCGTCGGCGCTTTGACCTACGTAGTGTGCGGCGGCTTCGTTTGGCTTGCCGGGTTCGCCGCTAGCGTCACATGAGATGCAAATCTTGGCAGGCGAGCCAAAGTCTGGAAGGGAAGGTTCAACAGCATATAGATCCGCGCCGGTGTCGGAGTCAGCGCTCGGCGAAAGCTTGTCGGTCGTAGTGATGTAGACCGTCTCTCCGTTGGGCGCGAGCCCATCGAAGGTTGTTTCGTATGGCGTCGGTCCAGAGATCAGTTCGTAGTTCTGACCGAAGTATTCGCCGGTCGCCGGTGCATAGATCCGACCTTCTACTTCGACGAGAGGCCGTCCGTCAGCGAGCACCGCCAAGTACCCGCAAACGCCGCCTGGGTTCGTGAGATGAGCGAGACTCAATCCCGTGTGCTGCCAGACGTAGCAGCTCGGACGACGATTGACGACGGGCCCTGGATCTCCGAGCTCCAGTGGAATGTCTGATTCGAAGCCAACGGCAGACAAATCCGCATTGGCGAACACAGTGCTTCCCAGTTCTGGAACTGAATAGAGATGGTTTTCCGCGCCTATTCCCGTGCTCGGGAGTTCGCCATGACTGACGAACTCTGGGGCTGCTGTTTCGCTCACCACATAAAGCACGTATCCTTTCGTCGGATCGGCGGTTGGATTGACGTGGTCTTCGGGAGTCAGCGCCACCGACGTGAGAACAAGGACCGAGGACCCGTCGGCCGCCACGGCCTCCAAGAAGAATGAGCCTCCGGCTTCAGTAGCCGTGAGATCACGGGTGTCCCATCCGTCGGAGGTGCGTTGACTACGAAATACACCGGTGTAGCTGCCGTTCTTGATGGCGCCAGTTTCAGGTGGGCTAGCGAGAGACGCAAACAAAACCTGGCCTTTTGGGGTGACGATGAGACTGTGACCATCCTCATCTTCCTCAGCCAGAGCGGGAGCAGGTTTGCCACCGGTGTTGGGCGGTGACACCAGCTCATACGCCCGGCAGTCGGGCAGCTGCGTCGAATAAGGCCGCCCGGTCGACGGGTTGACGTTGCTTTCGCTGCGCGCCTGGGCGTTGGGGCAGGGTTCGGAGGCTAGGGCGGGGCTGGAGACCGCGAGGCAGGCCAACAGGGACAGGAGGAAGGTTGGGAGAAAGACGCGGTTTGTTACGGACATTTGTGGTCATCTCGTGCCTACGGGGAGCAGCGCCAGCGTACTCGGGAGCTGTTCCGGCCAGCGAGAGCGTGTCTCTAATGGCCCAAGGCGAACTGCCTCCTACGGCTTGTACTGCTTGCAGTCGGGGACGACGTATCCGGGGGCGCAGGTCGTCCGCAGAATCCACTTACTGTCAACTCCCTTGTTGAACGCCGCCACTGCCGCTTGTTCGTTCTTTTCATCTCCGTGTTCCTTGGCAAACTTCGCGAGGAGCTTTGCGGATAGCATCTGGGTCTCAAGCGCGAATTCGAGATCCCCAACCGTCTGACGCGAGGCTTCTAGGAGACGCTCGAAGGACGCTGTGGTGGGATAGTGCGCGCGCCTTTCTTCCTCGAACTTCTTCTTCACTTCATCATGCGATACCGAGATCCCCTCTTCGGCAGCCTCATCCCGCAGCCAGTAGCCGCTAACCAGAAAGTTAATGATGCGTGCCTTGATACCGTCATATGTCGCTCTGCACTCTGCCCGCAGCGGGACGGTGGGCGTTGACATCGGCACCGTCTTACGTAGGTGTGCCACGCACCCCCTGAAGTCGGGAGGTTCGTACGTGACCGGCTTCGGCAGCGCCCCGCTAGGCTTTGGCATTTCGACGGTAGCAGCGCCAATTGTCATCCAATGGTTATAAGCGGCTCGGCTGATTGGCGTGCCACCCACCTGTACCACCACGGAAGGTGCTCCTCTTGGACCTGCTTTCGCGACCAGCGTGGTCTTACTTGACGCGTGGCCACTGCCCCCGCCACATGACGTCAGAGCCAGCGCCACGAGCGCAGCCCAGCCCAAATGTAGTCGCAAATGCGTTAGTTTCGTGAGCATGCTGGTCGTGTGGCACACGGGGCGACCGAAGGCGAGTGGAGCGACTGCGCGAGCCGCTCCACCTCCTTTACGGTGAGGTCAGGTATCTGACTCTCAGTGTGCCTATTCGTTGGTGATCTCGATGGCCGGTTCGCTTGGTTTTTCCTGCCCGCTGAACCAGTAGTTGTTTGCACTTATGAGGCACGCCTTCCCTGAGACCGCCACTACTTTCAGTCCAACGTCAGCAGCTGGTGAGGTGACGATCAGGTTCTGATCGGCCCCAGCTTTTGCCGGAGGGAGGACGAGTTTGATCATCGGGCATTCTTTCGCTTTGCCGTTTATCCATTCGCCCCACACGGTCCCCTGAACCACCACCCCGCCAAGATCAAACGACACATCTTCGATCTTTACGTTGGCTTTTGTAGCGCCAACTTCAAACAGCGGGTCGACACGACATTTTTCGGCGCCTGGCGCGCAGATCTCGGAGATCCACGGTCGGTCGTTGGTGTCACAGTATGACTGGGTTGCGGTGCCGCTTACAGTGTTGTCCTGAAAATCGCAGAACTGCACTACGAAGCTCAGGGGGAGGTTTTCGCCTGTTTTGTTGGACGACAAGGTACCGCCGATAAACGACTCCGATGCTTCCGCCTTGATTTTACCTTCGAGTTCGATATCGAGGTTTTCGCCGATTTTGGTGAAGGTATCGGCCTCGAAGAGCATATTTGCCCCGAACCCGAAGTTCTTGCCAAGACCGCCACCAATCGGCAGTGTCGCTGAATAGGCTGGACTCCCGTAAATCGCCTGGAACGCCGTTCCAGACACGGTTTCCTTCAGGGTTGCCGCCGATGCCTGCCCGACAGTCAGCGCCGCGAAGGCGCAGACCGCTAGCGCCGCCAGCAGGATGCTGCGTATTGGACCTCGCATGAGGTTCCTCCTATAATCCTTGCTGCATCACCCGGCACCTGGGCGCTCATCTTCTGTAGAGGACGCGCCTCGGGTGCCGGCTTTAGTTCTTTCCGCTCCCATGCTCTGGCACGCAGAAAGACTCGTTTGGCGTTCGCCGTGACCAACGCCGTCGCTACCGGCGACGTCAGCTGTGGGAGAGGCCTCGGGGACCCGCCGCGTTGCGCCGCGTCGAACGGCGGGGCGAGTCTGCCATAACAAGTCGTGATCTGATCTGGGTTGCTGCCCTCCTCCTAGTCGACTTCGACGATCTCGTCGGGCGGGGCGACTGCGCGTCCCGGCGACGGGAACAAGAAGGATGTCTAGCACGTTCGCGAGGCATTTGGAGAACTCGCGCGTCCCGAAATATGGAACCTGTTGCTCCCAACGAGCGCACAAATCGGGGGAAGAAGGCTGAATCTCCCGCATCTCAGGAAAGTCCAAATTGGAGGACGCGTCGCAAAAACGCGCCTGGACCCTAGTTAAAACTTTCCTAAAGATTACTGCTCAGGGAGGTTGCTGGACGTTCAGGCCGCGAGCGCCGCGCTCAAGGCCCGATGACGGCCGCCAGCCCCCCCAAGCACGAGCTCCCCAAGCCGGCGCCGCAGGCCCATGTGCCGACTACGTGAACCACCGTGGACAGATGGCGTACCCAACATCCGGGCCCGTGTTCCGCCGCCGGTCAGTCGCGACTGGGCTGCAGGCTGCTTTCGACCTCAGCCAGCAGGGCGCAGATCGCGAGCAGGCCGAATACTCCTACCATCGCCGAGAATGAGCTGAACCGCGGCCTCGTGGCCGACTACGGGGGTGAGCGCGAGATAGGTGGCATCGTCGGCGAGCTCGTGGAGCCGATGGACTTGTCCACGTACGACGTAGTCGTGGATGAGCGCCCAGATCCCGCCCACGATCGCCTCGGCAACCAGCTCGGACGGCCGCTGGGAGTCGGGCATGCGCTTGATGAACACGTCCGCGAATCTCTGCAGCAGCCTTGACCGGCGCTCGATCGCCGACGGTCCGACGGAGAAGATCTCGATGAACGCCACGGAACCGACGAACGGATGGGCAGCAACGTGATCCAGCAGGGCCGTGATCCCGCTGCGTACGCCATCGGGCCAGCCCGCCGCCGCGCGCGAGGCCCTGGCGCCGCACACGAGCACTTCCGCGCCCAGAAGATCGAAAGCCGCCAAAAAACAGTCTTCGATGGCGGTAGCGCCGTTGTAGAGGCTCGCGAATGTGTCTTCGCTGACCCCGGCGAGTCGGGTGATCCTCGCCCCGCTCAGCCCGGAGTAGCCGTCGCTTGCCGCGATCGCCGCGGCGGCGCGCAGTATCCGCAAGCCCTCATCCTTGCCCCGCAGCCTTGGCTGCGGCCGAGCCGGGGCTCGCGGTGTCTCATCCGGCGTCGAGCAGCACCAAGGGCGATAGCTGGACACCCATGCGGATAGCTCATCGGCCTTGGACGGGAGCTCGTCGACCTTCCCAGCGAGCAGGTATACGCGGGAGACCCGCTCGACACCGCCGACGATGCCCTTGGCGATCGTCGGCGACAACGTCACGCCGTCGGAAGGGCCGGCGATGCTCGCAGCGATCATCGCTTCGAACATCGCCCGGCCACGGTCCATGCGAGCGAAGGCCGCCCGCCCCGCACCGAATGTCTCGAGGAGGGCGAACCGAGCCGCTTGAGGCTCGCCGGCCACCTCCAGCGCGAACTGCTCAAACGCCCGACACAGGCGACGCTCCGAGTCCTCCTCGCCGCGGTAGGCCACGTTGATTGACTCCACGGCGCGACCGACGACGTAATCGTATGCGCCGAGGAAGCATGCCTCTTTATCGCTGCCGAACAAGTCATAGAACGTCTGTCGCGATACCCCGGCCAGTGCACACACGGCCTTGATCGTCGTCGCCTGATAGCCGCGGGTCGCGGCGATCTCGACCATCGCCTCGTACAGACGCGTGCGCTGATTCTGAACGACCTGGTCGTGGCTGAGCCCGTTGGGGCCCCGCACTCCGCAGCGGAGCTTTTGATATCGCGACCCGGTCGGTCGTGGGCGCGTCGCTTCGGTCGGGGCCATCGCCATCGGCTGCTCGATCCCTAAGCCCCGCGTGAAACGGGTTGCGTGGGCGTTACCGCTTTGGTCATGGTCTAGTTGGTTCTGCCCCGTAAGGATCGACAGACATGGCTGGCCTACCTCAGAAGTTGGGCGAGAATGTCCGCGACGCCCGCAAAGAACGCGGCTGGACCCAGGAGGAGCTGTCGGCCAGGACCAAGCTGGCCGTCGTCCAGATCTCAAGGATCGAGCGAGGCAAGCGCGAGATCAGACTCAGCACGCTCATCCGCCTCCTCGACGGCTTGGACATCGCACCCGACGTGCTCCTGCGGGGGCTGTACAAGGGACACACCCGGCGCTGACCCGATACGACGGGCCGCGTGGCTGCGGAGCGGTCGCGCCGGGACATCGCTCGGCGTTCACTGGCCTGACGCTGCGTTCGTCGGTTCTTCCTCGAGGACCAAACCACATGCTGCTCCCTCCTTAGACCCCTACCTGTCCCAATTGTACCTGGCACAGTTGGCACAGGCAAGGGATCGTGCGGCCTATGCCCGATCCGCTGGAAGTCTTCGCCGCGAACCTGAAGCAGCTCAGAGAAGCACGAGGATGGAGCCAAGAACGAGTGGCCCACGAATCCGGCCTGAACCCCAGTCACGTGGCGAAGATCGAGCGCACCGAGCGCGAGCCGGGAGTCCGCGCCATCTCCAGGCTGAGCAAGGGACTCGGTGTCTCGGCCGCGGAGCTGTTCGACGGCATCGACGGCCGGTAGACCAACCGACGAACCCCTCCCGCCGCGCGACTGACCGGCGGACCGCACCACTGACCCTCCTGAGACCCCCTCCATCGGCTCCTCCTGTTCAGTCAACTGAGCCCGGCGAGCATATAGGCGCCTGTTCAAAGCGTCTGTTGTGAACCGCCGCCGAGAGCTCCGGTCAACCGGCTCCTGGGAACGCCTTCCTCTGCCCGGAAATGACGAATGCCCTGCATCTCAGGAAAGTCCAAATTGGAGGACGCATCACGCGGACGATTTCAGGGGCCGAATATAAAAGTTTCCTAAAGGCGGGGTGGGAGGCAAGCCCACGCGATTCCTCGCCGCTTGGAAAGAGAAGCGGTCAACGAGCCGGCGGGTTCCTCGAGCGGCCGGGAACACGTCGAGTCGTCCACCGGCTTGCGGTAGCCGGTATCGGTGAACGATCCCCACCACACATCCTGTATACGCTGCTCTCTTCCGTAACCAAGCAGCTAAGGATGTGCCCCGTGACTGACTTTCTTGACGAGCAGCGCCAGCAGATAGCCGACCGGCTGAAGGAGCTCAAGCCGCTCGTGGACGAGCACAACCGCCTCGAGGCCGCCGCTTCGGCACTCGCAAAGTTGGGAGTATCGGCTCCCGCTGCTGCGGCTGCTGCCGCTACCGCCACCACCCCGGCCGCGACTCCTCACCGCCGACCGGGACGCCCGCGGGGAAGCGCCACACGTGCGAGCAAAGCAGCCCCAGCCGCCTCTCCAGCGCCCACTCCGGCCGCCACCCCGGTCAAAGCTCGACGCAAAAAACCAGGTCGCCCCAAAGGCCGCGGCACGCGCGCCGCTCAGGCGCTCGCGGCCGTACGGGGACAGCCCGGAATCACGATCCCCGAACTGGCCGCCAAGATGAGGATCCAGGCGACCTACCTCTACCGCGTGCTGCCCGGGCTGCAGCAGGAGGGGAAGGTCGAGAAGAAGGGGCGGGGGTGGTATCCGAGGGAGGGGTGAAAGGCTCGGGCTCGCTCGGGCGCTTCCAGGCCGCCGAGGCTTCGGAGCGATTCGCGCCCGCAGACGCCGCAAGCAGCCCGCAGAACCGCAACTCGCCGGAAACCGTCGCGTGGTTTAGCAGACCTACGAGGCGTTGTGTTCTTGGGTTGAGTCCGCGAGCTCGTACCGACGGGCTGCAACGCGCGTCTTCGCCGTTTGCGCGGTCACGAATGCCCTGCATTTCCCGGAGGTTCAGATCAGAGGCCGCCTCCGAAGGACGGCTCCCGCGCAACGATAAAACTTTCCTAAAACTCTTTTATAAAAGGCTTTTTTTTATATTGGCTGACACTACAAGCGGGACAAGAGTTGCACCTGCAGCCACGCAGCTAGCAGCAGCCACAATCCAGTCCGTCAGTATCGTTGCGCCCGGAAGCACGCTTTTCAGTTTTGCACACGTGCTGGGAAGTCGCACTCTCTGCCCGCTCTTCCCGTCCGACGACCAGATGCCCTGACAGGACCAGACTGACTCAAAGTCGGCGAGTTCGCGGAACCTGATCTCGCGAGCACTGCGTGAGGCCCGCTGGACTGGGCATTGCTCACGACATGGGCACGAGCGTCACGCCGATCAGTCGTCCGAGTTGGCGCAGCAACGCGAGGCCGCCGGCCAACGAGGGCTCTGAGCGCCCGCGGATGCTGAGGCTCATCGGCTGGCAGGGCGCACCCGCGGTGGCGTCGACGGGCTGGCTCGCCTGAGCAAGGACCGCGCCTCCCGCGCTCGCCCGGAACGTCAAAGTCACCACCGGCGGGTTCACCGGGATCGCGGGGCAGGCGTACACACCCGCGCCTGACGGGACGGTTGCGAGCCCTTCGATCATCGCGATCGTCGTCTGCACCTTCGCGCGGCGGGTGAGGGTGATGGAGAGCGACGGCGCCCGGCCGCGGCGCGCTCGCATTATCTGCACCTCGCGTACGCCGCCAGGGATGCGCTCGCTCGCGAGCCTGGATGCGCCCCGTGCGTGCACGCGCACGGCGACGCTCGCGCGGCTCGCCGCGGCGAGCACGTGCTGCTCCGAGAACGCGCTGCCAGCGCCGAGAAGCAGCGCGCAGGCAATCGCCGACGGCGCCACCAGACGAGCGGCGAGGACCGCGCCCTTGGTCCAACGTGCCCACAGATCGCTCACTGAGCTACTGTCGCAGAGTCACGACATCCGCTCCGCCTCCAAGCGCTGCGGGTGGCTAGGCTGCCGTTGCCTGCTTGACTGCGGCACTGGCGAGAATGGCCTCGCCACACGGGCGACCGGTCTCGGTCGCGGGGATAGCAGCCACTTCATCGGCTGCCTCGGGCTCCTCGTCGACCAGGTCGCGCAACGCTTTCAGCGCAGCGTCCTGCGAGTCGCACCAGGCAATCAGATTTCGGAGCTCCTGACGTTTCCGTGGGTCGTGTGACTGTGTGATTCACCGTGGTAGTGGCGGGCAGAGGTCGGCGAGGGTGAGCATCGCGAGGGCGATGAGGGCTTGGGCGGAGTGAAAGCCGAAGGCGCGGCGGGTGATCAGTCGGATCTGGGTGTTGATCGCCTCTACGCGTGCATTGGAGAGGCCGTGTTCGATTGCGGCGAGGATTCCGGCGCGCTGGTCGGTGATCGTGCGTGCGAGCTTCACGAACGCTCGCAGGCGGCATCGTCGGGCCCACTTCAGCCAGCCGTCGAGCAACTCGATCGCGGTCTCGGCGGGCAGCCGGTAGATCTGGCGCAGCTGCTCCTTGAGCAGGTAGGCGCGGAACAGCGGGGCGTTGAGCTTCTCGATCCAGGCGAGCTTGGCCTGCTGGCGGGCGGTGAGGTTCTCGGGGTTCTTCCACAGCGCGAACCTGGCGCCCTTCAGATCGCGTGCGAGCTGGGTCTGGCCCGCTTTGCGCGCCTGGTTCCAGACCTCGCGGCGGATCTCGTCCAGCGCGTCGGTTGCCAACTGGACGACGTGGAACGGGTCCACGCACCGCACCGCGTCAGGCAGCCGCTCGGCGATCGGTCCGGCGATCCACGCGGCCATGTCGCAGGACACCAACTCGATCTGTTTGCAGCGCTCTTCACCGAGCGCATCGAGGAACGCTTCGACCGTCTTGCGGTCCCGCCCGGCGGCCGCCCACACCAGCCTGCCGGTGTCGTGGTCGACGACGACGGTCAGATAGCGCTGGCCGACGCGGTGTGAGATCTCGTCGATCCCGATGCGCCGCAGCCCGGCGAGCAGATCAACCTCGCGCTGCGCCTCCGCGGCGACTCGCTCGCAGATCTGACCGACCGTCCGCCAGCTGGTCCGCATCAACTGCGCGACCGCCGACTTCGAGCAGTTCACGGCCAGCCACGCGACCTGATCCTCGAACGCCCTGGTGAACCGCGACTTGTGCCTGGCCCACGGCACCGCGCATACCACGACACCATGCTCGCGACAGCTCACCCGCGGCGCGTCGGCCTCCACGTAGGCGAACGTCGTCCCCAGATCCAGCGCACGCCAGCGCCGCCGGCCCTCGCCCATGTCGAACCCCGGGCAGCGGCGCCGACACACACCACAGCGATCACGCTCCCGCCAGCGCGGCCGCACAGCGACCACGACCTCCCCCTCACCGCCGCAGTAAACATCCTCCACCACCGCTGCCTTCAAGCCGAGCAGCCTGGCCCATACCCTTGTTCCGCGCACGTCGCATCCGCTCCTCTCGATTCCGACCTTCGAACAGCCGGAACCCTAGGCGCAGCGCGGCGTGCGCCCCCTACATCGCGCTCACCTCACCCACGGAAACAGCACAAGCGCCCAGATTTCCCGCTGAGCTGAAGATCCCGTAGGTCATCGCTTTTCCGAGGCTCCGCTGCTCTCTCTCCCCTCCCATACAACATCATTCCGGATGGGAGTGAGGGTTGCTTACGGGCTACGGGTGGCCGCCCGGCAAGCCCGCGTGTCGCAGCAGCCGCGCCATGTCGTAGAACCCAGTCTGGAATTCGGTCAGACGTCCCGGCGGTCCCCCGGCGGCAACCGGGTCTTTGAACCGGGCTTCGGCCCAGCTCTGGCGCCATTGCACCATCTGTCTTGAGAGGGCGCTGTGGTCGGCGACCGCTGGGCCGCGGGCGGGCGCGGCGGAGTCGCTGAGGAGGTGCCCTAGGTGCTCGGCGGCGGCCACACGCGTGGTGAGCTTCGGGATCTGCCCATCGGTGTTGCAGAAGCGGGTGAGGATCGTCTTGATGATCGAAGTGTGATCGAAATGGACGTCCGGCGCGAGCTCGGTCGAGGAGGATCCGGCGGCGACCAGCGGCGAGACCAAGAGGGCGGGCACCCGCACGCCGAGACGATGGAACTGCGGGTCGTCGTCCACGGCTTGCGGTGGCGGCACGTGGTCGTAGAAGCCGCCGTGCTCGTCGTAGGTGATCACCAGCAGCGTCTTTTCCCATGTCGGCGCCGCGCTGAGGGCGTGGTAGATCGTGAGGATCAGGTTCTGGCCGGCGATCACGTCGCTGGGCGGATGGTCGTCGTTTGAGTCGGGGCCGAGGACACGCAGGTCCTTGAAGCGGGGGTCGATCCAGCTGACCTGCGGCAGCTTGCCTTCGGCGACATCGTCGAGGAACGATGGTCCTTCCTCGGTCAGCTCGCCGACGGCACGTTCGAGGGTGCTGAGGTCGCGGGAGTCCAGGAACGCGAACCGCTCGTGGTTGCTCAGCCGGTATTCGGGGTCGACGGCTCGCAGTGTGGCGGGGTCGAAGGAGTACCAGCGCCAGTCGACCTGGTGCTGGTCGAGATAGCGGGCGAAGCTCGGCAGCGCGTAGATCGGCGGCGACTTATCGTCGCGGCTGCCTTCGGCGCGCCCCGCGACCGAGTAGAGCCTGTTGGGCCACGTCGCGCCGGGCACCGAGCTGAACCATCGGTCGACCACGCAGTACTCGTCGGCGAGATGGTCGTAGACGGGGAGATCGTCCGCGTCGTAGTACCCCATCACGAGACCGGGGTCCGGCGCCGGCACTTTGAGCGCTTCGGCGCGCGCCTTGGAGATCCGGGCGAAGTTGCTCACGAACCCCTGCCCACCATTGGCGAGCTGCTCATCGACAGAGGCCCCTGAGTGGTCGGGGTCTTCCGCCTCGCCCCCGAAGGCTGTCTTGGCGAGATGGTGGATCGGATAGCTCGTGCCGTTGTAGGTGTTGACGTTGTCGGCGGGCCCCTTGAGCCCGTCGACGTTCGTGCGCCCTTTGCCCCCTTCCGCCGGGGGCAGGGACAGGTAGCCGAGCATGTGGTCGAACGAGCGATTCTCGAGCATCACGACCACGATGTGCTCGATCTGCTCGAGTCGCGCCGCAGCCGGATCAGTTGGGGCGGCGACCGTGTCCGGAGGCGTCGCAGGCACGGATGCAGCGACCACGTCGATCATCTGCTGCCACTTGGCCGGCAGCAGATGCGCTACATCACGCAGCGCGGCTCGCTCGGCGTCTTCCAGGAAATCGCTCATTGCTGGCGACTATTGGCTGGGGGTGAACTGGAATACGCGATCGGTCTTGGCATCTGCCCTCCCAAAGATCGTGGCGGCCTCCCCGCGATGCCGAGTATACGGAATCGTCGCCGCTGCTTGGATGTCCGAGCCACGCGACAGAATGCCGGGTATGACCGCGGTACGGAACTCCAGCCTGCGGCAAGCGAAGGTGGCAAGCTGCTGTCAAGCTATCCGCTTCCCGATGGCGCAAGAGCGTGTCCCACCCGCCGCTGGCCCAGGATCCGACGGACCGCGCGAAAAGGATGCTATCCGCGACGCCTCGCCGAGCCGGCGCGAGCGCGCGAGCGATCTGATCGTCGAACTCGCGCTGTTCATGTCCTCCTACGCGCCGCTGTTTGCGATTCTCGCGATCCGCTTCCGCTCCACCGGACTGATCCTGGCGTGTGCGGCGCTTTCCGCGGTCGGGTTCGCCGCCGGCGCCGCCGTGCTGGTCCGGTTCCATCAGGTGACGGGCAGCACGTGGACGGTTCGGACCGTAGAGGATCGCGGAGGGGAAGTCGCCGGATATCTGGCGACGTACCTGTTGCCGTTCGTGACCGTGTCCGAGCCGGACGTGCGTGACGTCGTCGGATACGTCCTGTTCCTCATGGTGATCGCCGTGATCTACGTCCGTTCGAGCCTCGTGCAGATCAACCCGACGCTCTACCTGTTCGGCTGGCGGCTGTACGCGATCGAGATCGGGAACGGCTGGAGCGGCTATCTGCTCGCCCGTCGACCCGTGCGCAAGGGAACCGACGTCGCCGCGGTACGCATGACCGAACGCCTTTTCGTCAGCTACACCTCCCGGCGCAGCTGACGTGCCCGGCGACGTTCTCGGACTCGACGAGCTGGAGATCCCCGAGGAGCTCTCGCTGATCGTCGCGTGGAAGCAGCGCGAAGGATATGAGGGCGGCGAGGTGCGGGTCGTCGCGGGAGTCGCCTCGTATCTGCGCGAGGCGTGCGAGCGCACGCTCGAGCAGGTCTCCGCGCGCGAGCCGCGCGTCTACACCCCCGACATGCAGCTCGAAGAGGACGAGGAGCTCCTGGTCCTCGAGGACGCCGAGCTCGTCGGCGACTCGCAGATCGCTGCCATCGTCCTACCCACCGAGCCACTGCCGATCATCAACGCACAGTCCCTCCCACGACGACCGCTGCAGCTCTACGCAGTACGGATCCGGACCGACAGCGGCGACGTCGCCTTCGTGCGCAAGACCAACCCGCACACCCCGATCCGCGCGGGTCGGATGTTCGCGCTGCTCGGCAACACACTCTCGCGGATCGGCGGGCCCGTGTTCAGCCTGGACAACCACTTCGACCTGATCGTGACCGAGCGCGGCATTCTCGCGCTACGACAAAGCTACTTCGAGCTGCTCTTCCGAGAAACCCCCGCCCTGCAGCGGCACATCCCCGAGTGGGTCAACGCGATCAACGCAAACGTGCCGTTCGCCGGCGACGGAGCTGCGCGGCTCGCAGAGCGCGCCGCCACCGACGGACGCCTGCGGCGCAGGCTGCGCTCCATCGCCGAACGCGGCCATCTCTCGACCGTCACAGCCGATCAGATACGCAAACACCTGCAGGACGTCGGCCTATCCGAGTCAGCATTCCTCGACGGCGACCAGCTCCTCTACGACGAGGCCAACCCCTTCGCGCTGGTCTACCTGCTCAACGAGGACTTCTTCCAAGGGGGCCTCACCGACGCGTCCTTCCGCAGCGACCGCAAGTCGCCACGCTGACTTACGACGCGCCGTTGGAACGACCAATCGGGCTCCTTCAGAACGGCAGAGACGCGCACGCGGGATACTCGGTCGATGTCTGAGGAGAACCTGCTTGTCGTCAACTCGCTCCTACGGGTCTCCATGCGGTTTGGCGAGTTCTCCACAGACGTCTACTGGGCGCGTCGCGATATCGAGTTCGTGATCGTCGACGGTCCGGAACCCGGCCGCTGGAGGGGGCACGACGGGCTCATGGACGCGACCATCGTGTGGCTCAGGACGTGGGAGGAAGAACACTTCGAGGTCGACGCGCTATCCGAACTCGACGACGAGCGCGTGCTCGCGCTGGTGTGCATCACACACCGCCGGCGTCCCAAGACCGGCCCGTTTGAGATCAGCCACTCGAAGGGCGCTTGCCTGTTCCATTTCCGCGGCCGCAAAGTCAAGAAGGTCGTCGTCTACTTCGACCGTGAGCGAGGGCTTGCCGACCTCGGACTACAGGACTCCGACTCCCCGGACCGGCAGGCGCTCAAGAGCGCAAAGCAGCAGGCGGCCCGGATAGATCGGCTCCGCGGGAACCGTTAGCTCGTGTCGGCACGGTTGGCGTATGGCTCTCGTTTTGGAAATCGATGCATTCAGCGGTAGACCCAATCCCGCCGTCGAGGTTGACGATGATGAGGTCAACGACATCCTCGAGCGACTTCGTCCGCAGGCGCGTCTGGCGCCGGTCTCCGCCCTCACGCCTCCGTCGTACCTCGGATACCGCGGTGTCATCGTGCGCGGCGCCGATGCCTACGTTCCTCGCCTCCCCGACTCGTTCAGGCTGCTCGGCGAGACCATCACCGGTCCGGGCCTCGCGCACCAGCCGGCGGACATCGCGGTCGAGGAGTTCATCACTGGTCACGAGGGCCGTGCGGCGCGCGGAGAGCAGCCTTGTATCCGCAGCCGGCGCCCAGAGCTCGCAAGCCCGCAGAGACGGACATGTCTGGGAGGGTCGCCTCCTGGAGACCGCACCCGAGGGCGCGTTGCCGGCGGATTGGAGCCTTCGCGATGCTGCGGAGTAGCTCGCGGTGCGGGCCCGCCATCCGCGCACGAGAGGCCGACCTCCCGGTTCGTCCTCCGCGCGAACGGCTGTCAGGACGACGTTCCAGCCTCCCGGGCCGACACCAGTTCCAGCACCTCGAGCATCGCTTCACGAGCGTAGGCCCAGTTGTGACACTTGAAGCTGCGCAAATCCTCGATGGTTGCCCCGCACTCAAAGCACATGACTCCAGGAATCGCCGCGGGCGCCTCGGTATTGACGAACTTGCGCTCGCCGAGGATGACACTGGCGATCATCGCGCGGTCGTGAATGCGCTGGAGAGCCGAGGATACGATGTCCAGCCAGCTGATCCTGCGCCCACAGTTCGCGCAGTCCGGGCTCTCACCGCTGAGCCACAGAGGGGCGCCGATCGTCCTGGACGGCATGCCAAGCAAGCTCTCGAGCTTGCGCACATCCTCGTCGGGCGTCAGCCAGCGATGCTCACCGGGAAGCGAGGCCGGTGAATCGTAGACGGCGCGAAACACCTCCTCACTGACCTCTCGCGTGTTCCGTGGCTCGCTCATCTACTGCTCCCTTCCGGAAGACGAATCATCGGACCTTCGAAAGACGGCGCCGATCCTACCAGCACTCCGCCGTCCATGGCGAGCGCAAGACCAGCGAGTGGCAAACCTTGACCCGCAGCCGCAAGGAGCGCCACGAGGGCGTAGCCTAGTCCAACAATGCGGTCTTGTGCGGCTAGCGATATGGCGAGGCGGGCATGATCTACTCCCGCGGACCCCTCGAGACCGAGATCCCCGACGTCGACCTCGCCAGCTTTGTCCTGCGCCGCGCTGGGGAGCTGGGCGAGAAGCCAGCGCTGATCGACGGCCCGTCCGGTCGCGTGCTCAGCTACGCCGAGCTCGAGCGGTCGGTGCGCAGCTTCGCCGCCGGGCTCGCTGGGCGTGGCTTTGTCAAGGGCGACACGTTCGCGATCTACATGCCCAATGTTCCCGAGTACGCGGTTGCGTTCCACGGCGTGGTTGCGGCGGGCGGGCGCTGCACGACCGCCAACCCGCTCTACACGGCGCGCGAGCTGGGCGCTCAGCTCGCAGACTGCGGCGCGCAGATGCTGCTGACGGTGCCGGCGTGCCTCGACGTGGCGTGCCAGGCAGCGCAGCAGGCGGGAGGTTGTGAGGTGTTCGTGCTCGGCGAGGCCGACCAGGGCGCGTCGTTCTCGGAGCTGCTCGGCGATCCCGAGGCAGCCCCGAGGGTAGCGATCGACCCTGCGGTCGATATCGCCGCGATCCCGTATTCGAGTGGCACGACCGGGCTGAGCAAGGGAGTGATGCTCAGCCATCGCAACCTCGTCGCGAACATGGTCCAGTCGGAGGGGGCACTCGCCCACTCACCCGACGACGTCGTGATCGCCGTGCTCCCGTTCTTCCACGTGTACGGGATGTGCCTAATCATGAACCTCGGGCTGCTCGGCGGCGCGACGCTCGTCACGATGCCACGCTTCGAGCTCGGGCAGTTCCTCGATCTGCTCGAGCGCTATCGGGTGACACGCGCGTACGTGGTCCCGCCGATCGCGCTCGCGCTCGCCAAGCACCCCGCGGTCGATAGCCGCGACCTCTCGGCCCTCACGCACATCCTCTGCGGCGCCGCCCCGCTCGGCGCCGACCTGGCCGAGGAAGTCGCTGAGCGGATCGGCTGCTCGGTGAGCCAGGGCTGCGGCATGACCGAGATGAGCCCCGTCACCCATCTCGTGCCGCCGCTCGCCGCGGCCAAGAAGCCCGGCTCGATCGGACCTCCGATCCCGGGGACGGAATGCCGTCTGGTCGATCCGGAGACCGGCCATGACTGCTACCCCGGAGAGCCCGGCGAGCTCTGGATGCGCGGCCCGCAGGTGATGCAGGGCTACCTGGGCAACCGCAAGGCGACCGCCGCGATGATCGACAACGACGGCTGGCTGCACAGCGGAGACGTCGCGATCGTCGACGAGGACGGCTGGTTCACGATCGTCGACCGCGTCAAGGAGCTGATCAAGTACAAGGGCTTCCAGGTCGCTCCCGCCGAGCTCGAGGCGATCCTGATCACGCACCCGCAGGTCGCCGACTGCGCGGTGATCGGCGTCCCGGACGACGAGGCCGGCGAGCTGCCAAAGGCGTTCGTCGTGCCCGCCGGCGACGATCTCGACAGCGAGGTACTCATGACGTTCGTGGCCGAGCAGGTCGCGCCACACAAGCGCATTCGCGCGATCGAGATGGTGGCCGAGATCCCGAAGTCGCCGTCGGGGAAGATCCTCAGACGCCTACTGCGCGACCGCGAGCGGGTGCGTTGACCACACGGAGTGCCCCGGTGCCGCAGTTTTTTTCTCGCAAGGTGCGGTGACCTCGTGGCCGGAGGGCTTGAAATCACCCCGAGTCGAACCTATCTTCGCGCCAGACGCGGAACCGAGCCGCAAAGAGCGAGGCCACCGAGGTGTGAGGCCGCGCCACCCAAACCGACTGGCCTTCGGGTCAGCCGGAGCGGGTTCCTCAAGCGGCCCGGGACCGCGTCGATTCGAGCAGCGCAACCCCTCAGCCGCGGGCTTCCCGCAACCAGCGAGACGCTCGAACTCGATAGACCAGGGGGCCTGGCTCACCCGTGCCCGTACTTGCGCTTGATCTCCTCGAAGGGGATTGTGGGCACGCCTGCGGCTCGGTCGGCTGCCACCTCAGCCAGGGCAGCCTCGTCCTTTTCGGTGAGCGGCTCATCGTCCTCAGGCGCGTCGTCGAGAGCAGTGCCAAGACTGGGTCCTTGGGCTCGCTCTCGGCTGCCAGCAGTGCGCGCTCGGCCTGCTCTTCGCTCCAACGCGGCAGGTGCTGCAGCACCTTTTCCTTGGCAGTCATGGAGTGGATTGCAGCTCCCACACGCACCGTCCTAAGGACAGTCTGGACGCGGGATGGCTATCTCCGGCGACGGGTGGGGGGCGTCAGCTGGCCCGCCGACAGCAGGCGCACATACTCACCGAACAGGAACGATAGGCGCTCGGCCTCGCCGAGTCGGGCGCGACGACCGAAGGCGCCGTCAACGGCCTGGTCCAGTCGTCGGTGGGCCAGCACGAGGTCGCCTGGCTGCGTGAGCGGGTCGTACAGGACAGCTAGTGACGAGCGCGGGCGCGCAGCTCGCGCCAGCAGCACCTCGTTGGCCGCTTCCTCGATGCGCTTGCGCTGGCCGTCACTCGGTTGCGGAAACGGGAAGGTGTTGTAGACCAAGCGGTTGTTGAATCGGTAGTCGCTCTTGATGCGCCCGCCCACGGTGCGCTGCCATGCCGAGAACATCTCCGATTGCAGAATGCCGAAGAGCGCGAGGTCGGCGCCCTCGATATACGCGCCGCTGTTGTGGACGATCGCGTTCTCGCTTGCTGATACGAACCCCATTGGGATCAGCCAGCGGGTCGCGCTGGAGTGGATGGGAATAAAGATGAAGGTGTCAGTGGGTCTCCGTATCTCGGCGAACAAGCCAGGCGTCTTTGCGTTCTCTTTTGTCTGCTCCTTCTTGGAGGCCGCGCGGAAAGCGCGCACCGATGCGAGTCTCGCGGTGAGAGTCGGCGAGTGTCGAATATCGGCCGGGTCGGCGTCCTCCAGCCAGAAGCAGAAACGCTCCTCGCCGCTGAGGAACTCAGTGTCGCTCAATAGCGGCCTGATGTACTGCGCCGCGATTGCGTCAGTACGGCGGACCCCATCGGCCTCGTCGCGTGTCAGCAGGAGGTGCCCGCCGTCAACGGGCTTGGATCCGTAGACGACGGGCTTGACGGGAGCGAGTGGCACCGTCCTCGACGCTGCGTAGACCTCGTCGAACGCGACAAGGTATCCATTGATCTGCGGCACGTCGCGCGCGACCGAGGAGCTTGTCGCGGCGTCGTACTCGTACAGAGTGCCACTCGGGGCCTTGCCGGAATGGCAGAAGCCGATGATGACGACGTGGACGTGTGCCCGTCCGCGTCCTTCGCTGGTCCAGTCGAACGTGCGCCAAGCAAATGTGATGTGCAGGCCGAGCTTGTGAAGCAGGGGCCAAAGGGCGGGTACCTGCTCGCCCTGTGTGACGCTGTTTGTGGACACGAACGCTCCGGCTGCTTTGCCGATGCTCGCCGCAAGATAGTCGCCCGCGAGCTTGTACCACGCGGCCACGTAGTCCAAGGAGCCGCCTTGGCGGTGGCCCGCAAAAATGCGGGCCATGTCCGCCGTCTGCTCATCGTCGAGCAAGTGCTTTCCACCATACGGAGGGTTGCCGAGCAGGAACGAGCACTCGGTCGGGCCGAGCACGTCGGCCCAGGGGAGTGCGAGCGCATTGGCACAGCGAATCTCGGCCGACTCGGTGAGCGGAAGGTCCGCGATGTTGATGCCAAAGGACGCGCCAAGCGCCTCATTCTCGAGGTGATCAACGAGGTACATCGCGGTTTCCGCGATCCTCACCGGGAACTCCTCCACCTCGATGCCGTGGAACTGGTCGAGCGTCACCTTGCGCCAAGCCTCAAGGTCCGTGGTCATCTGGATGGCGCCCGGCAGGCGGAGCAGCGTTTCGCGTTCCAGCCGTCGCAGCTCGCGATATGCGATCACCAGGAAGTTGCCGCAGCCGCAGGCGGGATCAAGAAACGTGAGTGTGCCGAGCCTGGTGTGAAAGTTCTGGAGGCGCGCTTTCGATGAACCACACGCCTCGAGCTCGGCTTCGAGGGCGTCGAGGAACAGCGGTCGGATGACCTTGAAGATGTTTGCCTCCGACGTGTAGTGCGCGCCGAGGTGCCGCCGCGCCACTTTGTCCATCACAGACTGGAACATCGAGCCGAACACGGCGGGACTGATCTTCGACCAGTCGAACGCGCTCGCGTCGAGCAGCTGATCCCTCATTGCGCGGGTCGTGTCGGGCGGGTCGATGCGCTCGCGATACAGGCCGCCGTTTACGAACGGAAACGCGGCAAGGTCTTCATCAAGCGTCGTAGTTCTGGCCGCGTCCTCCGTGTCGAGGACAGTAAAAAGGCGACCTAGCCACATGCCGAGGTCGGAGCCGTCCTCCGCCGTTCGATTGCGGACAACATCCTCGAACTGCTTGCGTGGCCACAGGCCGGTGTTGTCTCCAAAGAGCAGGAACAAGACGCGCACGATGAAGATAGGGAGCGCGTGCGGGGCGTAGCCGGTCGCGGCGATCTCGTCATAGACCTTGCCGAGCAGTTCGGCCGCCTCGACATTCACGGCGTCCTCGACCTCGAACTGGCGGTTCACATAGCCCGCCAAGACCAGGAAGCGGTCGATCTCGCGGGGAAGGTCCCCGAGTCGGAACTCAAACGGTTCGGGGGAGTCGTGGTCGAGGTCGAGGACTTTCATCCTTGCGAAGTCGCTGACGACAACGAGTCGAGGCATCTCCCGATCGCCGAGGCTGTCGATGTAGTCGAGCGCCTGGTCCATCGCTTCATCAAGGTCCTCGCCCGCGGACTTGTGCTCGGCGAGCAACATGCTCGGCCACAGCAGGTCGATGAATCCTCCGCCGCCCGTGGACGTGCGGCGGGCGTGTCGCTCAAATGCTGCGTGGACGCGCCTACGCTCAATCCCAAAGATCAAGAGGAAGTCGGTCCAGAAGGTCTGCGCCTCGCCGCGCTCGCTTGTCTCGCCCTCCCACTCGCGCGCAAAGGCATGCGCGGACTCTCGAATGTCGTTGCGGCTGGGGCGGACCATGGCAGCAGCTTGCCGGAGCGGTCGGACCGTTTCGTCGAACGGGTCCGGCTCGCCGGCTACTATCGCGCCTGAGCTGTCTCCCTGGGGAGGCGGGATTGGGCGGTCGGATCGACCTCTCGAGCCTCGCGGATTGCTCTTGGCTGCTCAGCTAGAGCAGCCGCAGGAAGTCGACCTCCCCGATGAGCTCGATGTCGAGACCCTTGATGCGTAGGTCGGTCGCCTGCTGGAGTTTGTGGCTCATCGTGGCTCCGGCCGCGAGCTTGCCGAGGTCCTGCTCGCCACACACGAGTATGTTCGTCGCCTTCGTGACCCCGGCTGCCGGCTGACCGCCGGCGTTGAGCACAACCTGGAAAGCCTCCCGGCGTGTCATCGAGTCGAGCGCCCCAGTAAATGCGACAACGCGCCCGAACAGCGGATGGTTCCTGTCAAAGCTGTTGGTGTTCGCGGACATGTCTGCAGCGCGCACGCCTGTGTGTCCGGTGCCAAACGGCATCCATCCGAGGTCCGGACGGACTTCGCCCCATTGGCGGCCCGTCTTCTTCAGCGCGTCGGCGATGCTTGCCACACCGATTCGCTCGACGGCCGCGAGAAGAATCTGTCCGCTCGCGGTGGCGTCGGAGCACGGGTTGTGATGGTCGAGCGCAATCTTGAGCTCGTCGGCCACGACGGGCAGCGAGACGCTGAGCATGTCCGGCCACGCGGCCCGTGAAAGCCGCGCCGAGCACACGTATCTGAACGGATCGGGCGTCATGCCCCACCGTGCGAACTCGGCCCGCAGGACGCTCATATCGAAGCTCGCGTTGTGCGCTACTAGCGGGTCGGCCGCCGTGTGCGGCGCGACGATGCTCCATACCTCGGCGAACATCGGCGCGCCGCGGACATCCTCAGGCTTGATCCCGTGTATCGAAATGTTGAATGCGTCCCATTGCTCGTCTGACAGCTGGGGGTTGATGAGCAGTCGGCCAGAGTCGAAGAGCCGGCCGGCCTGGAACTGGGCCCACCCGAGCGCACACGCGCTCCCGCGCTGCGCGTTGGCGGTCTCAAAGTCGATAGCCAGGAAGTTCTCCATGGGGACACTGCATTATCCAGACGCGTGGCGGTGGCGCGCGGCCTCAGCCGGCGGCCAGTGGCGAGATGCAGACATCATCCGGGCATCGTTCGGCAGGGCGCGCTGGCCGCGAGCCGGCTGATTCGCCTCAGCGGGCGAGAACCGTCAGTATGGACGCCCGTGCGTCTACTCCACCTCGCGGACCTCCATCTCGACAGCCCGATGCGTGGCCTTTCAGCGCATGAGGGTGCGCCGGACACGGCAGCGAGTTGCACGCGCGAGGCGTTTGAGGCTGCTGTGCGGTTTGCCCTTGAGGAGGATGTGAGCCTCGTCGTGATCGTCGGCGACGTGTACGACGGCGACTGGCAGGACGTCAGCACCGGCATGTTCTTCGCCCGCCAGCTCGCGCTGCTACGCGGCGGTGGGATCCCGGCCGTCGTGATCTCGGGTAACCACGATGCTGCGAGCAGGATCACTCGTCAGATCACGCTTCCCAAGGGAACGAGCGTCCTTTCGACCAAGATGCCCGAGACCGTCGTCTTCGCCGAGCTCGGGGTTGCGGTGCACGGCCAGGGCTTCGCAACGCGCGAGGTGACCGAGAACCTTGCCGCCAATTACCCGCCGGCTTTGCCCGACTTGATCAATATTGGGCTGCTGCATACGAGCCTTGCGGGTCACCCCGATCACGACTCCTACGCGGCCTGCTCGGCGCAGGATCTCGAGCGGCTCGGGTATGACTACTGGGCCCTCGGGCATATCCACATTCGCGGGCGTGCGTGCGACGGGCTGCCGGCCTTCTACTCCGGCTGCATCCAGGGGCGCAGCGTGCGCGAGTGTGGCCCTCACGGCGGTCTCTTGGTCGAGCTGGAGCGCGGCGATGAGCCAACCGTCGAACCGGTCAACTTCGATGTCCTGCGTTGGTCCACCGCCGAGGTCGACTGCACGTCGGTGGAGACGCTCGACGATCTGCTCAAGCGTGCCCGCTCCACACTTGGTGGTCTCCTTAGCGATGCTGACGGGCTGCCGGTGGCCTGCCGCCTGCGGCTCGCCGGCGAGACTCCGCTGCACAACTGGCTGCTCGCGGAGAGCGAGCAGTTGCGCGCCGAGCTCGTGTTGGCGGCCAATGATGTCGCGGCCGACATGCTGTGGCTGGGAGGAGTGTCCACGGCCACAAGACCGCTGAGGAAAGGTGGCGCCGCTCGCGACCCGGAACTTGTCCGCGCTCTCGAGGCCGTAGTGGAGGATGAGCGTACAGGCAAGGAGCTCGATGGGGCGCTCGATGAGCTGCTTGCGCGTATCCCATCCGAGCTACTAGACGCGGCCGGACCGCTGGCGTGGCTCGCGGATCGCGATGCCGCTCGCGAGCGCGTGATCGATCTCGGCCGGGCGCGTCTAAGCACAGATCTCGATGTCGCCTCGGCCGGGCGCGGCGTTTAGCATGCGCTTTCGCGAGCTTCGCCTGATCGCGTTTGGGCCGTTCACCGATCAGGTGATCGACTTCGGTGGGCCTGCAGCGTGCGACCTGCATGTGGTGCTCGGCCTCAACGAGGCTGGCAAGAGCTCGGCTCTGCGCGCCATCCATGCATTGCTGTTTGGCTTCCCTCACATCACGACCGACGCGCACGTCCATCCCTACGAGCGTCTGCGCGTCGGTGCGCTGCTGGACACCGGTGATGGACACAGCGTCGAGCTTGCCCGTGTGAAGGCACGTCAGCGCGATCTTCGCGACGTGAAGGACGAGCCGCTCGATGACAGCGTGCTGCGCCACGCGCTTGGCGGCATCGACGAGGCGCTTTATGACCGCCTGTTTCTCGTCGATCACCAAGAGCTGCGCGAGGGCGGCGCCGGCTTGGTGGTCGGTGGTGGCGACTTCGGCGTGTCGCTGTTTGGCGCGACCCTTGGCGCCGGCAACCTTGCCACGGTGCGTCGCGAACTCGGTCGACGCGGTGAAGCGCTGTTCAAGGCGGACGGGAAGGCGCGTAAGCCGCTCCTGAACGCGGGGCTGCTTGCCTACCGCAGCGACATGGAGCAGGCGCGCGCCCTGTCTGTCAAACCACGCGAATACGAGACGGCCTCAGCCCTCGTTGACCGACTCACCGGCGAGCGTCGCGAGAAGACCAGCGAGGTCGCTGGGCTCGAGCGCGAAGAGCGGGCAGTCGAGCGTCTGGCCTCGGTCACTGGTGCGCTCGCGCGTCGCGAGACGGTCATCGCCGACCTTGAGCCGCTCGATGGCGTGCCCGTCTTGGCGCAGGATGCGACGACGCGTCGTGAGGTTTCGCTTGAGCAGCGCGAGCGCTCAACCGGCCAGCTCACCACAGCGAACACCACACTTGGACGGCTGCAGAGCGAGATTGCTGCCGTGGTAGTGCCCGAGACGCTACTCGAGCGAGCCGCGGAGATTCAGGCGCTAGCCGGACATGTCAATACCCACGAGAAGGCACTCGGAGACTCCGCCAATCGCTCGCGCGAACTCGAGGCGCAGAAGGACGTCTCCGTCGAGTTGCGCAAGCAGCTTGGAAGCGCGGCACCCGAGCACCCGGCTCCGGTCGATCGTGCGCTGCGCACTTCGATAGCGAAACTCGGCGACGAGCAGGTGAAGCTCCTTGAGCGTCAGCGGGTCGCGGAGGAGCAGCTACAGGAGTGCAACGAAGCCAACGATCAGGAGGCGCAGGCCCTCAAGGATGCTCCTGCGGCCCCCGAGGCCCCCGACACGATCGCGACATGGACGGCTGCGGCTGCCGAGCGGGTGCCACTCGCACTTGCCGCTGCCAAGCAGAAGGGCGTCGCTGAGCGCGCGATCGCAAAGCTTGTGGCCACCGCAGGCAAGCTCAGTCCATCCTTCGATCCTCGCGCGCCGCTACCCGCCGAGCCCCCACCGGCGGCCGCCATCGCCGCGCACCAGGCGAAAGTGGAGGAACTCGGTACGCAGTTCGCCGAGCAACGTACCGAGCGCGACCGCCTCGCACGCCAGCGAGACCAGCTGCAGCTGCAGCTCGCGACGCTCGGCACAGAGGAGGTCGAGAATGCGAGAAAACAAATGGTTACCTCCCGAGGCGAGCGTGACCAGAGCTATGCGGATCTCGGTAGTCGCCTCGATGAGTCTGATATCGAGGGCGCGCACCGCGCTCACGCAGAGCTCGGCGTAGCGCTCACCCAGGCCGACGAGTTGGCGGACCTGCTCCTCACGCAGGCCGATCAAGTCGCCCAACGCGGCCACCTGACCGCCGAGGTGGCAGAGATCATCAAACAGCACGGTGAGCGCGAAGAGGAGCTCACGAACAGTGCGGCACAGCGCGAGCAGCTTCTCGTGGCATGGCGCGAGCTTTGGCAGCCCTGCACCGTCACGCCCCTTGATGACGCCGATGCGATGCATAAATGGCGTGCGCGCTACGACGAGCTCACTGCGCAGCACACGGACCTCGCGCTCGAACTCGCCGAACATCAAGGTTCCCTCGACGGCGCCAAGCAGACCGCGGACGGCCTCCGCGCGGCGCTCGAGGCGGCAGGCTCACCCGCCGATGCCGATCTGCCGCTTGAGCAGCTGGTTGAGCACGCCCGCCTGATCGTCGAGCGCACCCAGTCAGCGATCGACGACCAGCAAAAGCTCGTCGCCGATGCCGACGAGGCTGCCAAAGCGTTCGCCACGGCGAAGCGCGGTGTGCAGCAGGCCGAGAAGAACCTCAAGGACTGGAACAAGCGCTGGGCAGATGCTCTACAGCCGCTCGCGCTACCCGTCGACATGCCGCCGGAAGCTGCCCGCGACACGATCGGCCTGCTCGACGATCTTGCCGCCAACGAGAAAGTCGCCGCCGATCTCGGCCACCGCATTGAGCGCATCACTGCCAACTACGACGCATACGCTGGCACCGTCACGGCGCTTGCTGGCACACTCGCCCCAGACCTACAGGAGACCGATGCGCTCCAGCTGATTCGCACGCTGAACCAGCGCGTCGAAGCTGCCAAAACGGCTGCGACGAAGCGCTCACAGCTTGAAGACCGAGAGGGTGTCGCCGTGGAAAGGATCGCCGAACTTGAGGAGGAGTTGCGCGACGCTGAGGGCGTGCTCTCGCGCCTGTGCAAACAAGCGCAATGCACCGCCGCCGAGGAACTGCCAGCGATTGAGGAGCGCGCCGCCCTGCGCGATGAGCTTCGCCACGAGCTGGAAGAGCTCGACAAGCGCATCGTCGAGCAGGGCGAACAGCCGGTAGTCGAGCTTCAGCAACTCCTTGGCGAGCGCACGGGCGATGACCTTGCCGCCGAGCTTGCCACCCATCACGACACGCTTCAGTCCGCTAGAAGCGAGCTCGAGGCGCTGGTGGAACAGCACACAAAGGCCATCGCGGCGCTCGGCGAGCTCGACCATGGCACCGAGGCCGCGCTTGAGCGCGAGCGAGCCGAGCACGAGGCTGCGCTCATCGGAGAGCTCGCCGAGCGCTACCTCGCCGAGCGTGCCGCCGCCGTCCTGCTCACGCGCGCAATCGCGTTCCACCGCGAGCACAGCGCTACGCCAATCCTCGAGCGGGCTGAGCAGTTGCTTCCCCAGCTCACGGCCGACTCGCTCACCCGGCTCTTCGTCGACGATGAGGACGGCGACCACCCGATCCTCATGGCACGCCGAGACAACGGCGGCGAACTCGGCGTCAACGGAATGAGCGACGGCGCCCTCGACCAGCTCTACCTTGCCCTACGCCTTGCGGCGCTCGAGCACCATCTCGATGCGCTGCCCCCACTCCCGGTCCTGCTCGACGACATCCTCGTCAACTTCGATGAGCAACGGGTCGCGACCACTGTGCCAGCGCTTGCCGAGATCGCGCAGCGCACACAGGTCGTCGTCCTCACCCACCACCAGCACGTTGCCACCATCGCTCAAGACACGCTCGGCGATCGTGTTCGTGTCCACCGCCTTGAAGCGGTCTCAGTCGCCTGACGTTGCATCCAGCAGGCGTCCAAGAGCTCTACCCTCTTCAACTCTGCATTCCCGGACCGCACGAAAGCTGAGCCTGCACGAGATGGAGCTACCTGAAGACCCCAGCGTAAGCGAGGTCGGCGGTGAGGCCGCCGACGCCCGCGCCGGGCTGCTGCGCGAACAGGTCAAGGTCTGGACGGGTCAGCTCGTCGATCTGAGCGGCCGTAACAATCTGCTGTTCTACCGCGACCTGAAGCGAGGGTCGCTTGACTTGAGCGACGCGGTGCGTGACCGGGTCGATGAGGTGCTGGCGGGCAAGGTCGTCTCGTTGTCGCGTCTGTTCCCCGAGGAGGAGGTGCACGCGGACGCGGTGCGCCGTGCGCGGACGGTCCGCAACAAGGCGGAGGAGCACTTCGAGGAGCGCGGTCTACAGACGCTCTACATCGCCTGTGGCATGGCGACGTGGACCAACCAGCGCGGCGGAGCGACCCCGCAGGCGCCGGTGCTCCTCTGCCCGGCTCGCTTGACTCCGAAGGGCGCCTCCCAGGACGAGTTCGATCTTTCGATGGTCGGCGAGCTCGAGGTCAACCCAACGTTGCTGCACCTGCTCGCGAGCGAGTTCGAATGCAAATGCGACCCGGCCGAGCTCATTGACCGCATCGACATCGAGGGGGTGCTGGACACGCCCGAGGAGCTGACCGCCGTCTCTGACTGGCTCACAGAGAGGGCCTCGGGCGTCCCGGGTTTCTCTGTGGCGCCGCGGATCGTCCTCGGCACGTTTTCCTACGTCAAGCTCCCGATGGTCAACGACCTGGAGGGGGCGCTCGACGCGATGCTTGAGCATGAGCTGATCGCGGCGATCGCGGGTGACCGAGACGCCCAGGCGGCTGTCCGCGAACGGAAGGCCGACGTCGACGTGACGGACCCGAACCATGTCGCCCTGGCTGACGAGTTTCTCGTTCTTGATGCCGACTCCAGCCAGAACTACGTCGTCAATGCCGTGCTCGCAGGTCAGGATCTGATCGTCCGTGGCCCTCCCGGCACCGGCAAGAGCCAGACGATCGCGAACCTGATCGCAACCCTGCTCGCGAGACACAAGAAGGTCCTGTTTGTGGCCGAGAAGCGAGCGGCGATCGACGCAGTCCTGAAGCGTCTTCAGCAGCGAGGCCTGGATGATCTGGTGCTGGATCTTCATGGCGGCACGGGGTCGCGGCGCAAGCTCGCGCAGGGCCTCGCTAGGACCCTTGATGGCAACGGGAGCATTCCGCGCACGAACCACGAGCCGGCCCAGCATGTCGTGGAGAACCGTCGCGAGCGCCTGAACGGGTACGTGGAGGCGATCCACACCCCCCGCGAGCCGTGGGGTATCAGCGTCTATGACGCCCGCGCGTCCGTGATGGGTATCACCCCGGCCGCGCATTCACCGGTGCGTTTCCGTGGGGAGACGCTGAGCCGCCTGGATGACGCGGGTTACCGGCAGGCCGCCGAGGACCTACGCTCCTATGTCGCAAAGGGCGGCCTGACGTTGTTTCGCAGCGGCCGGCCATGGTCGAACGCGTCGATCCGCTCAAGCGAGCAGGCGCAGGCCGCCTGGACGCTCGTCGGGCGTCTTTCCGGGCGGACCCTGCCGAATGCGTCCCGAACGCTGGCCGCCGCGGCCGTGGAGACGGGCACGGATTCGCCTCAGACCCTGGCTGGCTGGGCCGAGCGCGTCGAGATCTGGCAGAGGATCCACACGGCCAGCGAGACGTTCGATGCCCCGATCTATGACGAGGACCTGGATCAGCTGATCCTTTCTCTTGAGCCGCTCGTCAAGGGGGCGGTGAAGCGCGCGACGAAGACGATCACTTCGGGGGCGTTCCGTGCAGCGCGCCAAACGGTCCGCGGACATGTCCATCAGGGCAGGAAGCTCGCGCCCGGCGAACTGTACGAGCATCTCGTGGCGGTGCGCGCGATCCGGGAGGCATGGAGCGCCGTTAGCGGCTCGGGATCACCGGTGTCGCCTTCAGAACTGGGAGGTCCGGCAGCACAGTTCACGCAGCTGAGCACCGAGTTGCAGGAGCTCGACCGCTCACTGGCGGGTCCGGCTCTTGTGGATCTATCAGCTGAGGATCTCGCTGCGCTCCTGGCCGCCCTAATTGGGGATCAGGACACGCTGACGAGGTTGCCGGACCTCCACGCATTGCGCTCGGCGCTTGACGCACGTGAGCTCGGCGACCTGCTCTCTGACCTCGACGCCCGCCAGGCCGACGTAGACCTTGCTCTTGAGGTGTTCGAGTACGCGTGGCTGAGCTCGGTCCTGGACGCGGTCGCGTTCGCGGATCCGCGGGTGGGCGCGTTCAACGGTGATGAGCATCGCCGCAGCGTTGAGGAGTTCCGCGTCGGCGACGCCGAGCACATCGAGACGACCGCCGAGCGGGTCCGCAGGCTCTGTGCAGAGGAGGCGATCCGGGTACAGGACGAGTACAAGGAGCAGGCGCAGCTCATCCAATATCAGGCCGGCCTGAAGCGCCGGCACCTCGCGATCCGCGAGCTGTTCTCAGCGGCGCCCGAGGTGTTGACCGCGCTAAAGCCGTGTTGGGCGATGAGCCCGCTAGTCGTCAGCCAGCTACTGCCCTCGGACAAGAGGTACTTCGATGTCGTCGTCTTTGATGAGGCGAGCCAAATCCGCCCCGCCGACGCTGTGCCCGCGATCCTTCGCGGGGAGCGTGTCGTTGTCGCCGGCGATGACCGTCAGCTACCACCAACGAGCTTCTTCGCCGCCGCTGATGACTCTGTCCAGGATGCGCCGTCTGACAGGATGGCCGTTGGCGGAGACTTCGAGTCGATCCTGGACGCGCTCGGCGGCTTCCTCAGGGCAAGGACATTGCAGTGGCATTACCGCAGCCGTGACGAGCGTCTGATTGCGTTCTCCAACGTGTATCTCTATGACCGGCAGTTGACGACGTTCCCTGGCGTCACCGGCGATGAGTGCATCCGGCATGTTCTCGTGCCGTTTGAGCCTGGCCATGTCGGCTCGGAGGACAGCGCCGCCGCCGAGGTGCAACGTGTAGTCGAGCTGATCCTCGAACACGCCCGCGAGCGCCCCGAGGAGAGCCTCGGCGTGATCGCGATGGGCGCCAAGCATGCCGACCGGATCAACGACGCGCTGCGGAGCGAGCTCGCGGACCACCCGGAACTGGAGGGGTTCTTCGAGGAGAACCAGGAGGAGAAGTTCTTCGTCAAGAACCTCGAGCGTGTCCAGGGCGACGAGCGTGACGCGATCATCCTTTCGATCGGCTACGGAAAGAACGCCGAGGGCCGGCTGCTCTACCGGTTCGGCCCTTTGAATCAGCAGGGCGGCGAGCGTCGTCTGAACGTCGCCGTCACTCGCGCCAAGAACCGAATCACGCTCGTCTCCTCGTTTGACGCCTCTGACATGGACCCCGATCGGAGCTCAGCGGAGGGCGTAAAGCTGCTGCGTCTCTACCTGCAGTACGCGGCAAGCCGCGGCACGAACCTCGGTGCCGCCGCGCTTGACAAGCCCGCTCTCAACCCGTTCGAGGTCGACGTCCGCGACAGTCTCCAAGCCGCAGGTATTGGTGTCGTCGCGCAATACGGCTGTTCTGGCTATCTGATCGACTTCGTTGCAAAGCATCCGACTAGCCCCGGTCGGATGGTGCTCGCGATTGAGTGCGATGGCGCGAGCTACCACTCCTCAGCAACCGCCCGCGACCGTGACCGACTACGCCAGGATCATCTCGAGCGCCTCGGCTGGCGCTTCCATCGGATCTGGTCCAGCGACTGGTTCCACGACAAGCCTGCAGAGACCGCGCGAGCCGTCGCCGCATACGAGACGGCTGTCAAGGACGCGGACGGACCGTCTCGAGCCCCGGGTAACGGCGCTCCGTCACGGTCGGCTGGTGCTGGCCCTGCGGCGCCCACGAGGGGTCCTCGTCCTGCGGTCCATCGGGGGCTGAAGATCAGTGAGTACAGCCAGCGTCAGCTGCAGGCGATCGTCGATTGGGTCCGCTCAGACACGCTCCTACGGACCGAGGACCAACTACTGACGGAGGTGATGCGCGACCTAGGCTTTCAGAAGCGGGGCAAGCGCATCGTCGAGGCCGTGACCTCCGCGATCAACGCGCGACGGACCGTCGCGGGCGAGTAGGCCCTAGCATGCTGGAGGATCCAGGTAGCCGATGGGGCGAAGTCTGGCGCCACATCCGGCTTTCCCGGGCGATGCTCGAACAGTGACTGCAGAATAGGTACTTGGCATTCGGGTCAAGGCCCGCGCCAGTTGAGCACGGAGCGAGCGGCGCGGTTGGCCGTGTAGCGCTGCGCTCCGCTGCGGTCAAGCTCGGCCCTTCGGCCTAGCCTGCAGGGCCACCCCTGCCGGGGCTCTCTTGACCTCCACTCCGCATTCCGCTTTGGAGCGGTCAGCGTCGACTGGGCCGTTGAAGCTAAGGCTGTCGCCCATATCGTTGTCGCTGAGAAGCCGCTCGTTCCCCCTAAAATCTTGCCGGTCCCGCCCTGATGGCGCGTAGTCGTCATCAGGCGAGTCCTATCTTGTTGATCGTGAGTCATATCGTTGTGCGCCGGATCATCGGGACCGCTGCGGTCTTGGCCGCTGGGCTACTTGCCTGCCTGGCGCTGTCCGCGCGCGCGTCGGCCGAGGTCGGGGTGCCCGCGGGAACGGTGCAGCAGGCGGCCGCGAACGCGCTGTTTCTGCAGTACGCGCCCGCGCCAGCGACCCCCGGGGTCATCTGCTTGGTGGACTCTGGGGTGGACCCCAATCCGGACACGACCCCGATCCTGGCCGGCAGCTACGCGCTCTCGCCGAACACGAACACCGAAGACGAACTCGCGGCGCTGAACCCGCCGCTACCCGGCGGGCACCCTGACGGGCACGGGACCTATATGGCGATGCTCGCCGCCGCGCCCGCCAACGGGTGGGGGATGGTCGGCCTGGCTCCCACGAGCGTTCGTGTCTACAACATCAAGGCGCTTGCGGCGGGACAGACGACGTTCGCTTTCTCCGAGTACTCCGCGGCGATCGAGTACTGCCAAGACCTCAGCTCCAGCATGCCGGTCACCGTCGTGAACCTCAGTCTCGGGTCGAGCACCCAGCCCTCGGGCAGCGAAACACAGAATCTGGAGAACTACGTTCAGTCAGCCAACGCTCACGGGCTGAGCGTCGTCGCCGCGGTCGGCAACGAATCCGGTCCGGTGCAGGCGCCCGCCGATGTGCCGGGAGTGCTCGGCGTTGGAGCCTCTGACGCGAATCCCGCAAATCTTGGCGTGATGTGCTCCTTCAGCAACCGCGGCGCTGGCGTCGCGCTCCTGGCTCCGGGTTGCGGAAGCCAGACCGAACCCGACGGGGGCGGGAACGGGATCGAAATCGCGTTCTCCGACGACGGGTCGCCGGCTTGGGCGAACGGCAGCAGCTACTCGGGGGAGATCGTCTCCGCCGCGGAGGCGAGCATGCGCGCCTACTCCCCGACGCTCTCCTACTCGCAGGCGCAGGGGTGCCTAACCTCGACGCTCACCGGCGGTGGGGGCCTCGACGTGGCCGCGGCGTTCAACGCGTGCGGCCTCGGGCAGATCGTCAGCGAGGGGATGGCCGCCTACCAAGCCGCAAACGCCTCGCCCACGCAGCCGACCAACACGGGTCCGCCCGCGGCAACGCTCATCCCGTCCAAGCCGGCGGGCCTTCCGAAGCCGAAGATCACCAAGATCACGTTCAAGCACCACGCGCTGACGATCACCGTCGCTGACATCCCCAAGGGACTCCGGTTGCAGCTCGTGGTGCAAGCGCGCACCGGGCGAGGCAGGCTCATCACGCTCGCACAGACCACGACCGGACGCCGTACGAGCACGCTGCGCGTCAACCGCTGGGATCGGATCGTGGCCAGGTTCCTCTCCGGACATACCAAGCTCCCGGAAGCGATCGTGACCCGCGCCACCCACACGGGCCTTCGCCGGCGCGGCAGCCGGTGAGAGGCGCGCTGTCGGCCTTCGCGTTGGTGCTGGCTGCCGGTGTGATCGTCACGGGCACCGCGTCCGCAGGCACCTACCAGGTCGGTGCTTGCGCCGCCCCGGCGCCGCTGGTCAACAACTCCTGGCAGTCGTTCAACAACAACGCGACCTACCTGGAAACGAGCGCAAAGTGTGGCAGCGAAGACGTCACAGGAGGCAGCCCGAGCACCTCGGGACTCGCCGCCGCCGATGTGCTGCAGCAGGCCACGAATGTTCCTGGGGGCGCGGCAGCCGGCTGGCAGTTCGTCGCCCCGCCGGGCGACACGATCAGCGCTATCAGCGTGAACAGAGACCTGTTCGACAACGGCCCCGCGTGGCAGCCACAGATAGTCGAAGCCACAGGTGCCCCGCTCCTCGGCGAGACCTGCCCATTCAACGGCAACAACGGAGGTTGCGAGCTCTCCGGTGAAGCCACGCACACCGGCCTTGACACGACGAGCCTCGCGATCGAGCTGGTCTGCGACCCTGAAGCGCCGCTCACAGTCTGTGGCAACGGGTTCTCCGAGCACGACGCACGGGTCGAGCTCAACAGCGCGACGGTCACCGTCACCGACAGCCAGCCACCGCAGGTCACCTCCAACAGCGGCTCGCTGTTCACCGGCGGCCTTGTGCGCGGCACCCTCTCGGGGACGATCGACGGCGCGGACAGCAGCGGGGTGCAATACGCGCGCCTCTATGTCGACGGTGCCCTGTCCGCCCAGCAGCAGATGGCGTGCGACTTCACGCGGCCCGCTCCCTGCCCGGCCAGCTCGAGCAACCAGTTGAGCCTCAACACCACCACACTCTCCAACGGCCCGCACCAGATCCAAGCGGCCGTCGTCGACGCCGCCGGTAACCAGACCCTCGCCAACCCCGTGCAGATCACCGTGGACAACACCAACCCGCCCGCTCCGACCAGCCTGCAGGTCAACGCGAAACCAGCCGGCGCCTGGATCCACCAGCCCGCGACGATCACCTGGACAAACCCCGCCGAGCCGCCGGATGACCCGATCAGCCAGGTCAACTGGATCACGTGCCCGGGCACCGAGACGAGCATCCCCGCGAGCGGCTGCGAAGCCCCGCAGCACCAGGCCAGCCCGCTGACCTCGCTTACGTTCAACCCCGCGCAGGATCCTGGCCAGCCCCAGGGCCTCTACACGGTGTTCGTGTGGCTCACAGACGCGATCGGGAACGCCTCTCAGTCCAACTCAGCCGCGATCAGCTTCGGCTACCAGACCAGCCCGCCGCCCCCGCCGACGTCGATCAAAGCCAGCGGCACGGGGCCGTACACGATCACGCTCGGCGCCCCCGCGCACCTCGCGCCGCTCACCGCGACCGACTGGATCGCCTGCAAAGGCCCCGCGCTCTGCACCCCGACCCAGACCAGCCCCGGCCTATCGTTCCGCTTTGACCCCAACCACACCCCCCAGTTTCAGCGCAGCCCCTACGGCGCCTACACGATCCGCGCCTGGCTGCAGGACGCCGCGGGGAACGCGAGCCCCACGGACAGCGCGACGCTCGCGATCACGCACAGCAAGCCCGGAAAGCCCAGCCCGCGCCTGCACATCCTCAGCGTCACGCGCGCCAGGCGCGCGCTGCGCGTGCGCGGCACAGCCGCCAGGACGCTCGCCGGGCACGTCACGATCATCGTCCACTACGCGCTCGGGATCCGCGGATACAACGTCCAGAAGACCGTCCGGGTCGCCGACGGTCGGTGGGCCGCCGTGCTGGAGCTCCCTTCCGGCGCGCGGACGAGGCGCGTCACCGTCCTCTATCACCGCAGCGCGCACTGGGTCGCTGAGACCGTGACGCGCTACGTTCACCACGCGCCCAACGAGGCCGGACACTAACGAGCCAGCCCGGCCAATAGCCGGGACATGTAGAGCCCTTGGGTTTCCGATGGGCTAGATTACTCGGTCCCATCTGAAGCGCTCGGGTACGCATGGATGATCGGACCCACATCCCCACAAGGACGCGCCAACCACGCCGTGCGCAGGGCACGAAAATTGGTTGGGGGGAAAAGCGCGGTCTCCTACGACGAGTGAGCATGAGCAGAATCTCTCTCGCGCGAGGCAGGAGCTAGACCGCATGAGCACCCCCAGGCACAGGCGCCGCGAGCACCCCGCGACCGCCGTGGTCCTCCTCAGCGTCCTCGGCCTCCTCGCGGCCGGTTCGCCGGCCGCGGCGAACAGCTACCACGACTTCCTCTGCCGGATCCCCTACGGCCCGAGCGCGGGCCGCGCAGCGCCGACCGACGACGTCACCTACGCGACCGCCGGCACGTTCGTCTTCGCGGGGAACAGCTGCTCTGGCGGCGGCGCCCTCTACGCGTCGATGAGCGGCGAAACCACCCAGCCCTACGGCACGACCGCGCTGAATACGTTCACCGCGCCCGATGGCCTGACGATCTCGGGCTTCACGCTCTGGCGCTATGAGGCGGACGGCCCCAGCCAGCCCTATGGGTCGCCGGCGTCGAACCTGGACTACAGTCCCGGCCCACCGTCCGTGCAGGGTCTATGCACCGATGGATGCTCTCGCGGGAACCCGAGCAGTCCGCTGTCTGCGGAAAACGCGGTCAGCGTCGGCAGTCTCGGCGGCGTGACGCAGATCCAGTGGAGCGCCGCCTGCGGCGGCGGGCCGGGCGGCACCTGCCCGGCATCCGGATCGCTCTCCTCCCAGTACAACGTCTACGCGGCCGACATCGACCTCGTCGATAACACCCCGCCAACCGTCAGCAGCGTCAGCGGCCCACTCGTCGCGGGCGGCACCCTCACCGGCTCGCAAGCTGTGTCCTTCAACGCAGCCGACGGTCAATCTGGCGTATACGGCGGCTCGCTGCTCGTGGACGGCCACACCGTCGTCTCGCAGATCCTGAACACCAACGGCGGGGCCTGTGAGTCCCTGAACGTCACGACAGACGGGCAGCGATCCTTCGAACACGCCCAGCCATGCGAGAGCTCGCTGAGCGCCAGTCTGACGCTCAACACCAACCTGTTGACGGCCGGTCAGCACTCGCTCGAGCTGATCGTCGAAGACGCCGCGGGTAACCAGACGATCGCCTACAACGGCACGATCACCACGAGTGGTCCGCCGTCGGTCGGCGTCAACGGATCGATCAACGGTCGCGGCCCGCACATCGCCAACGGCGATCCCTGCGCGGGAGAGGCACTGGAGCTCGCCGTCAACGGCAAGCGCCGCCCGCCGATCATCACCTATGGCAAGCCAGTGACGGTCCGGGGTGTGCTGCACTGTGGCACAGTCCCGATCCGTGGCGCCCAGGTCGCCATCGCAACGCTCGGCGGTCCGGGAAGCCCGGCGATCGACACCTCCGTTGAGACCGCTCTGGACGGCTCGTTCTCCTACAAGGTGCCGAGCGGCCCGGACCGCACGCTGGA
Organism: Solirubrobacteraceae bacterium; assembly: GCA_049513255.1. Classification (GTDB taxonomy): domain Bacteria; phylum Actinomycetota; class Thermoleophilia; order Solirubrobacterales; family Solirubrobacteraceae; genus Palsa-744. The sequence continues at coordinate 301,329 of JBEKWH010000001.1, read as the reverse complement.
GTTCTCCTACACCGCCTACAGCGACGACCCCGGCCCATCTGCGACCGCGACCGCGGCGATCAGGATCCGTCCGAAGATCAAGCTGAGAATCACTCCACACCTCTCCAGCGACGGGCACTCGATCCACTGGGCCGGCACGGTCACCGGCGGCCCATATCCACCACAAGGGGTGACGCTCGATGTCGAAGTCAAGGAGGGCCGAAAATGGCGGATCTTCGACCAGGTCGTCGCCGGCATAAAGGGCCACTTCCACTACGCCTACCGCTTCCACGCCACCGACGAACCAACGAGCTACATCTTCCGCGTCGGACTGCCGGACAGCGGATCGGGCGGATACCCCTACACGCCGGGCGCGAGCAACAGCGTCAACGTGCACGTCAACCCCTGACCGATGCTCGCCTTGTCCACGAATCACGTCACACAAGCATCCGGCATCCTCGCCAGGCACAGGCGGTCCGCGATCCTCGCGGTCCTCGCGGCGATGCTTGCTCTGCCTATGGCCGGCGAGGCGCGCGCGGGAACCTACGTGATCAACAACTGTCCCTCGGCGCCAGGAGCCAACGGCAACCCCGGTCCGTGGACCGTGTTCGGCGCCCCTCAGAACACGAAGGGGAGCTGCACCGGCGGTCCGGGAAACTGGATCGGACCGGAGGGCGGCAGCATGTCGCCGGGGGCGCTCGACGGCGTCCAGGTGGTGGTCCCGGCCGCCAGCGGCATCACGATCCGCGAAGCGCGGATCTGGTGGGTTGTGCCCCATCAGGGCTCGGGGGCGGACACGTTCGCCCTGGCGTCCGTGAACACCGGTGTGGTCGAGGAAAGCGACACTCCGAAAGACAGCTCGGTCACTCCCGACGAATGGGTGCTTCCCTCCAACACGACTGAGCTCACGTTGGCCGACTACTGCTCAAATGACGACGCCGGCAACGGCTGCGGCTTCGGCGCCGGCGAGAACGCCAACCTCGAGCTCCTCGGTTCGCAGCTCACACTCGCCGACAGCAATCTCCCGAGTGGGACCGTGACCGGGGGAGCACTCGCGGGGACCGGAACGCTGGCGGGCACCGAGTCGCTGACCTACAACGCCCAGGACCCCGACTCCGGGGTGCGCCTGGTCCAGCTGCTCCTGGACGGTCGGCCCGTCGCGCAAAGAGACTACCTCCCGGATTGTCCCTACGAGTCCTTCGCGGCCTGCCCAACCACCGTCTCCGATGAAATCCGGTGGAACACGACCAGCGCCAACAACGGCACACACGAACTGGCGCTGCGGGTCCTCAACGCCGCCGGGAACGCCACGATCGTCGACGAGCACACCGTCACGATCAACAACCCTGGGATCGGCGTCAACGGGTCGATCAGCGGTCGCGGCCCGCACATCGCCAACGGCGATCCCTGCGCCGGTGAGGAACTGGAGCTCGCAGTCAACGGCAGACGCAGGCCACCAGTCCTCACCTACGGCCGGCCCGTGACGGTCAGGGGCGTGTTGCACTGTGGCACCGTGCCGATCCGCGGCGCGCAGATCGCCATCGCAACGCTCGGTGGTCCGGCAAGCGCGGCGAACGGCACCTCCGTGCAGACCGCCCTGGACGGCTCGTTCTCCTACGAGGTGCCCACCGGCCCGGCCCGGCAGCTGCGGTTCAGCTATACGGCCTACAGCGACGACCCCGCACCGTCGGCGACGGCGACCGCGGCGATCAGGATTCGCCCTAGGATCAGCCTGAAGATCAACCCCCATAGCTCGAGCAACGAGCACACGATCCACTGGACGGGCACCGTCACGGGCGGCCCCTACCCAGCGCAGGGAGTGACGCTGGACGTCGAAGTCAAGGAGAGGCGCGGCTGGCGGATCTTCGCTCAGGTCGTCGCCGGCAGAAAGGGCCACTTCGGCTACGACTATCGCTTTCATGCCACCGACGAACCCACGACCTATACCTTCCGTGTCGCGCTTCCGCAACCCGGCGCCCAGGGCTACCCCTATGCCTGGGGCGCCAGCAACACCGTCAACGTGCACGTCAGCCCATGAGTGCCCGTCCCAGCAGGCATCGAGCTCGAGCCTCCCAGATCGTCCTCGCTGCCCTGGCCGGTGCCGCGTGCCTTCTCGCGGCGCCGGCGCTCGCCTCCGCGGGCACGTTCACTGCGCTCACCTGCCATGACTCGGCCGGGAACGCGATCGGCGCACGCGGCTGGAGCGTAGGAGCAGCCAATGGCGAATACATCACCTACGGCAATGGCTGCGCCAGTGGCGGCGAGGGGTCGTTCGGACTGACGATGGGCCCGGACCCGACCGGCAACTATTACAACGGCAACGGCGACACGATGACCTACTCCGTGCCGGCGGGGCTGACGATCGCGGGCTACAGCTTGCAGCTGTCTGCCTTCGGCGGCCCCTGCGGGATCCAAAATGGGCAGTGCGCCGACGGCCTTGGCCAGGTCTGGGTCAACCACACCGGCCAGAGCGACCCGAACTACGACTACCGCAACCTCGGGTACGGCGCCGCCAACACGACGGTCGGCGCCAATGGAATGAGCGGCGTGAGCGGCGTGAACGTCGGCGTCAGCTGCGACCCGGGACAGGACCTCAGCTACCCCTGCCCTGGATCGGCGAACCCGGAGGCTCAGGCCCTCGTCAGCGGCGGGAGCTTCACGCTGCTGGACTCGACGGTCCCATCGGTCGCGAACGTCTCAGGGTCGCTGATCGCGGGCGGCACCCTCACCGCAACCGACACGATCAGCTTCACCGCGTTGGACAGTGGTGGCGGCATCTACAGCGCCACGATGCTCATCGACGGCCGCCAAGTCGTTCAGGAGGTGCCCAATTCCAACGGCGGGCTGTGCGCGAACCTCGCGCCGGCGTCCAGCGCGACGATGGCCTTCGCCGGGCCCCAGCCATGCCCGACCACGGAGAACATCAGCATCCCGCTCGACACCACCCAGTTCTCCGCGGGGCAGCATCCTCTGCAGGTCATCGTGACAGACGCCGCCGGCGACCAAGCGAGCGCCTACGACGGCACGATCACGACAAGCGGCCCGCCGTCGATCGGCGCCAACGGCGGCTCGATCAACGGGCCGCACATCCCCAACGGCCAGTCGCCATGTGCCGGGGAGACCCTGAACCTCGCGGTCAACGGCAAGACCAAGCCGCCGACGATCCTCTACGGGAAGAGCGTCACCGTGAAGGGCGTGCTGCACTGCGGCACCGTCCCGATCCGTGACGCGCGCGTCCTGGTCGCCACGGTCGGTGGCCCGCGCAGCGACGCGATCGCCACCTCGGTGCAGACCGCCCTGGATGGCTCCTTCGAGTACACGGTCCCGCAGGGGCCCGATCGCACGCTGCGCTTCTCCTACCTCGCCTACAGCGACGATCCCGGCCCATCGGCAACAGCGACCACGGCGATCAAGATCCGTCCGAGAATCAAACTGAAGATCACGCCCCACCGCACCAGCAACGGCGGCACGATCCACTGGACGGGCATCGTAACCGGCGGCCCATATCCGCCACAGGGAGTGACGCTCGAGGTAGAGGTGCAGGAGGGCAGACACTGGAGAGTCTTCGATCAGGTCGTGGCAAACAGGACGGGTCGCTTCCATGACAGCTACCGCTTCCACGCCACCGACGAACCCACCACCTATACGTTCCGTGTCGCCTTGCCCGACAGCGGCTCGGGCGGCTACCCCTACACGCCGGGAGCAAGCAACAGCGTGAACGAGCATGTCAACCCCTAATGCCGTGACGATGATCGCCGGACGGCAGACAGCAAAAATGACCAGCCGCCCGGGGCGAGGGCGCCCTCTGGCGCTGCTCGTCGTGTGCACCATCGCCACGCTGCTCATGCGCGCTGGCGGAGCTCCCGTAGCGGCCGCTAACAGCTATAACGTGTACGCGTGCTATGCGGGCCAGGGCACGTATCTCAATCCCGGCGACTCCGCGGCGTCCTGGGCGCTCGCCAACAACAACGGTGCCGCGTATTACCTGCCATACGATCAGTGCGGCAGCGGTGGACCTAACGGGTTCGGTGTCATCAGCCGCTCCGGCTACACCGCGCCCGCCGGGGACGAGGGCGAGGTCTACTTCCAGGCCCCCGCCGGGCTGCATATCAGGCAAGTCCAGTTGTGGCGCTCACTCTTTGACTACGGGGTAGGTGAAGGCGGGAGCTCCCAGCGCAACTATGCGTGGAACCTGGCGGACGGTGAACTACCCGGTGTCGGCGACGAGTTCGACGGCTCCGAGAACGTGACCTACGGAGAGGCCGGGTCGGGCGAGCTCACCGACAGCGGAATCGTCGAAAGCAACTACACGTCTGTGAACCTGGCATCGGCACTGCCCAGCCAGTACGCCTACGTCGTCGGCTGCGGGTTCGCAAACGGTTGCACGACCGGCGGGCACGCCCCGGCCAGCCCGAGCGGCCCCGACACCATCATCAACATCTATGGCGCGATCGTCACCGTCGAAGACAACACACCCCCGACGCTGAGCCTCGGCAGCTCCGGGCTGCTGGATGGCGATACCCAAAGCGGAATGGTCCCCCTGACGCTCAGCGCCGCAGCTCTACCGGGCATCGCAAAGATCGAAGTCTATGCGGGCAACAGCCCGACGGCTGCATCGAGCGAGGACTTCACCCAGACCACGCGCTGTGCCTTCTACGAGGCCGTTCCCTGCCAGAATCTCTCCAACTACCAGTACCCGGTCGACACGAGCAAGCTGCCAAACGGCACCTACTACCTCACGGTCAAGGCTTACGATCCAGCCGGCAATGTAGTCGCCGTCAGCTCCCCCTCACCAGTGACCGTCGAGAACCAGCCCATCACGGCGCTCTCCTCAGGGCTCGCCGGCACGAATGGGATCCCTAATGGTCAGTCTCCGTGCGCGGGGGAGGCGCTGAATCTCGCGGTCAATGGCAAGACCAAGCCGCCGGTCATCCTCTACGGGAAGAGAGTCGCGGTGAGGGGCGTCTTGCATTGCGGCACAGTGCCGATCCGCAATGCACGCGTCCTCATCGCGACGATCGGTGGCTCGCGCAGCGCCGCGATCGACACCTCGGCGCAGACCGCCCTGGATGGCTCCTTCGAGTACACGGTCCCGCGGGGCCCCGATCGCACGCTCCGCTTCTCCTACGTTGCTTACAGCGATGATCCGGGTCCGTCCGCCATTGCGACCGCGGCGATCAGGATACGTCCAAGAATCACGCTGAAGATCAAACCCCACGACACCAGCAACGGCGGCACGATCTACTGGACGGGCATCGTAGCCGGCGGGCCATACCCCTCGCAGGGAGTGACGCTCGAGGTAGAGGTGCGAGAGGGCAGGCACTGGAGAGTCTTCGACCAAGTCGTCGCCAACGGCAAGGGCCGCTTTCACTACACCTATCGCTTCCACGCCACCAGCGAACCCACCATCTACACGTTCCGCGTCGCTCTCCCAGACACCGGATCGGGGGATTACTCCTACACCCCAGGCGCCAGCAACACCGTCGACGTGCACGTCGATCCCTAGACCTTTGCGAGGAGGGCGCACCACATCCCGAGCCAAACGGTCGGAAAGGTCTTTGGTTCCACGAGATGCTCGACGATCCCAAAGACCACGATTGAGCCAGAAACCAAGAGGTTGGGATCTTTGTCTAGGTTGACTAGCTGCGCTTGGCTTGGTGCTCGATCACTTTTCCGAAGGTGTCCTGGAGCTGTGTGGTCATTCTTTGCTTGAAGAGCGCGAGCAGCGCCTCGGAGGCCAGTGGTCTGAGGGTGTTGACGGCGTCGATGACCTCGTCCCAGTGATCGTCGGGTTGTCCGGCCTGCTGGAAGGGTTCCCACAGCTCTTTGAGGTAGAGCCTCGTGAACGTACGTGAGATCGACTCGCAGTTGCGGCTGACGCGTTCGACGAGCGCGAGGGCGGAGTGCAGCGAGATCCCGAGGTCCATGACCTGTTCGCCGGCTGCGAGCAGTGCCGGGCTCGGGACTTCGAAGCGGTCTTCGCCTAGTGGGATGAGCAGCTTCAGCTTGCGGACCCACGCGGCGTCCTTGGCGTTGATCTCACCGAACCGTTTTGCCAGTTCATCGCCGGTGATGATCTCCGGGGTCTCGGGCTCGAGGGGCGCGGTCACCGCGTTGCGCAGGCCGAGCAGACGCTGGGCCAGCCCGTCGGATCCGTTCAGGAGCCGCTCGATGGCGGCGAGGTTGAAGCCGTCGGCCTGCAGGTCGAGGACCAGGCGCAGCCGAGCCACGTGGTCTGCGTTGTAGTAGCCCACCCGCGCGCGCACCTCGGGCGGGGGCAGCAGCCCTCGCGTGTGGTGGTTGCGGATGTTGCGCACCGACATCCCGACCTCGGCGGCGAGCTGCTCGACCGTGAGGTCATAGCTCGATGAGGAGTTCTCCCGCACCCGATCCGGACCATCGATGGCGTCGGAGCCTGCGTGTGCCATGCGGAGGTTGAGACTACCACAGATAATGTAACCTCAGTTGAGGTATCCTTATCTCCCGTCATGGTTAACCGGGTGCTGCCATCGAGCGAGATCCCACCTCGCGGCCTCGGCCGGCGTCTGCTGCATTCGCGCCTGGTCGAGGCGCTCGCCTACCCGCACGGTGTGGACCGCTACGTCGAGCTCGTCCGCCCGCTGCTGCTCGCGCGCGATGTGCGGGCCGAGGTGACGGCCGTCCGCCACCAGACGGCGAAGAGCGTGACGCTCACGCTGCGCCCGAATGAGAACTGGCGCGGCTTTCGCGCCGGACAGTTCGTCGGGGTGAGCGTCGAGGTCGACGGCGTCCGCTTGAGGAGGCCCTACTCGCCCGCCGGCTCCGAGCAGGCCCCGGACGGTGCGCTCGAGCTGACCGTCTCCACCCACCCGGAGGGCAGGGTCTCGCGCCACCTGCGCGACCACGCGCGGACGGGCATGATCGTCGGCCTGACCCAGGCGCAGGGCGACTTCGTTCTGCCCGAGGAGCGGCCCCAGCGGGTGCTGCTCATCAGCGGGGGCAGCGCCATCACGCCCGTCATGGCGATGCTGCGCACCCTCTGTGAGGAAAGCTTTGAGGGCGAGATCGGCTTCCTGAACTACGCGCGTTCGTCCCTCACCGCGCTGTATGACCCCGAGCTGCGCAAGCTCGCCCAGGATCACAACCGGCTGAGGGTCGCACGCGGCTTCACCCGCGCACGCCGCTCGCAGCTCAGCGGGCGCTTCGCTCGCGAGCACCTGTCCGCCGTGATCTCCGACCACGCCGATGCCGCGACGTTCGTGTGCGGCCCGCCGGCGCTGATCGACTCGGTCCGCGCCGTCTGGGCCAAGGACGGCCTCTCCGAGCCGGCCGTCGAGACCTTCACGCCCCCGGCGCTGCGCTTCGACACCGACGGCGCGAAGGGCCGCGTGAGCTTCACCGTCAGCGGGCGCGAGGCCGCCAACAGCGGCCTGCCGCTGCTGGAGCAGGCCGAGGACGCCGGCCTGGCCCCGGACCACGGATGCCGAATGGGCATCTGCAACACGTGCAGCTGCCGCAAGACGGCCGGCACCGTGCGCAACGTCATCTCCGGCGGACTCTCGAGCGCCGGAGATGAGCAGATCCGCATCTGCGTGTCCGTGCCGGTCGGCGACGTAGCGCTCGACCTCTAGAACACTCATCCCGAGAAGGAGCAAGCCATGACCAGCCCCACGCCCACCCTTGCACCCGAGCAGCTCGAGGCCTTCGGCCAGGAGCTCGACGCGATCCGCGCCCGCGTCGTCGCGGACCTCGGTCAGCGCGACGTCGACTACATCAACCGTCTCATCCGCGTCCAGCGCGGCCTTGAGGTCGCGGGCCGCGGCCTCCTGTTCGCCGGCTTCCTGCCGCCCGCCTGGCTCGGCGGCACCGCCGCCCTCTCGCTGTCGAAGATCCTCGACAACATGGAGATCGGCCACAACATCATGCACGGCCAGTACGACTGGACCGGCGATGAGCGGCTGAACGGCAAGGCATTCGAGTGGGACACCGCCTGCCCCGCCGACCAGTGGCGCCACTCGCATAACTACATGCACCACACCCACACGAACATCGTGGGCAAGGACCGCGACATCGGCTACGGCATCCTGCGCATGTCCGAGGATGAGCCGTGGCGTCCGTACTACCTCGGCAACCCGCTGTACGCGGCGCTGCTCGCGACCTTCTTCCAGTACGGGGTCGCGATGCACGACCTCGAGACCGAGCGGATCGCCGCCGGCGAGCTTACCGTCGGCGACAAGCGCGACATGCTCGGAGACATCTGGCGCAAGGTGCGTGGCCAGACGCTCAAGGACTACGTGCTCTTCCCGCTGCTGTCCGGTCCCTCGTTCCCGTTCGTGCTCGCCGGCAACGCGACAGCGAACCTCACCCGCAACCTGTGGGCGTTCACGATCATCTTCTGCGGCCACTTCCCCGAGGGGGTCCAACAGTTCACGGAGGAGGAGACCGAGAACGAGACACGCGGCGAGTGGTACTACCGCCAGATGCTCGGCTCGGCCAACCTGACCGGCGGCAAGCTCTTCCACATCCTCGCGGGGAACCTCAGCTACCAGATCGAGCACCACCTGTTCCCGGACCTGCCCGCCCACCGCTACGGCGAGATCTCCGACGAGGTCCGGGAGATCCGCGAGCGCTACGGCATCCCCTACAACACCGGCCCCCTGCACAAGCAGTTCGGCAGCGTCGTGCGTAAGATCGTCGAGCTCGCTCTGCCGCCGCTGCCAGGCCTCAGGGCCTCGCAGCCCGGCCTGGACGAGCCCGCTGCTAACGCGAAGCCGCCGAAGCCGACCCCTGCAAAGACGGGCTCGCGCAAGCTGACCGCTGCCAAGAGCGGCCCGCGCAAGCTGACCGCCGCTGCCTGAGCGCATGGGCGACACCCTCCAAAGGCTCCAAGTCGCTGCGCTGATCGCGCTGATCGGGAGCGCGTGGCGTCCGTGATCGCGCTGGAGAGCATTCCGGTCCCGCCGATCCCGCGTCTGCCACTGGTGCCAGACCCGTTGCGCCGCATCCGGGTGCCCCACGACCTTCACGCGGTCAGCGCACGCTCTGACGAGGCGGCCGATGTCGAGGCGCTGGGGATGACGGCTGCCGGCATCGAGCGCATCTGGGCGGGGGTGGAGCGCCTCTACCGCAGCGGCTTCTATCCGGCGATCGCGCTGTGCGTGCGCCGCGAGGGCCAGGTGGTCCTCGACCGCGCCATCGGGCACGCGCGCGGCAACGGGCCGGCGGACCGCGAGGACGCCGTGCGCACGCCGGCCACACCGCAGACGCCGTTCGTGATCTTCTCGGCATCCAAGGTGATGACGACCGTCGTCGTCCACCTGCTCGAGGAGCGCGGGCTGCTGCACGTCGGCGACCGTGTGTGCGAGTACATCCCCGAGTACGCCGCCCACGGCAAGCACGTCATCACGATCGAGCAGCTGCTCTCCCACCGCGCCGGCGTGCCGAACCTGCCCGCCGACGCGTTCGACCTCGACCGCTTCAGCGACCGGGAGTTCATGCTGGAGATGCTGTGCGCGGCCAAGCCCCGCTCGCGACCCGGGAAGCTGCTCTCCTACCACGCGGTCTCAGGCGGCGCCATCATCGCCGAGATCGTCCGCCGGGTGACGGGCAGGGACATTCGCACGGTGCTCCGGCAGGAGATCCTGAGGCCGCTCGGCTTTCGTTGGGGCAACTACGGCGTCAGCCCCAGGGATGTGGGGCGGGTCGCCCTAAGCTACCCGACCGGCCCGCCGGCGCTGCCGCCGCTGTCCACCGTGCTGGAGCGCGCGCTCGGCCTGCCGCCAGATGAGGTCACCGTCCGCTCCAACGACCCACGCTTCCTGACCGGCATTGTGCCGTCGGGCAACGTCGTCACGACCGCGAATGAGTTCGCCCGCTTCTTCGAGCTGCTGCTCGCTGGAGGCGAGCTCGACGGCGTGCGCATCCTGCAGCCGCGCACGATCCGCCGCGCGATCTCCGAGCGCGCGTTTCGCGAGATCGACTTCAGCCTGGTGGCGCCCCTGCGCCACGCCAGCGGGTTCATGCTGGGCGCCAGCACGTTCAGCCTGTTCGGTCCCGACACCGACGAGGCGTTCGGCCACCTCGGCTTCACCAACGTGCTCGGCTGGGCCGACCCCGAGCGAGCGCTTTCGGTCGGCCTGATGACCAGCGGCAAGCCCATGCTGCACCCAGCGCTCGGCGATTTGTGGCTGCTCACACGGGCGATCGGCCAAGAGGCGCCCAAGGTGGCGCGCACCGGAATCTGGTTCACACAAACATGACGCGTCGAGCCACGCCGCAAAGCGGGCGCGGCGGAGCAACAGTGGAGCAACAGCTATGGCCGATCTAGAGGGATCGAGCTGGCTCGACATCGACGCGCCGATCGAGCGCTGCTTCGACATCATCGCCGACGTCGAGCGTGCGCCCGAGTGGCAGGGCGCCATGCAGAAAGCGCGGGCACTCGAGTACGACGCTCAAGGGCGCCCGGTCTTGGTCGAGACACACATACATGCCATCGTGGCGAACGTCACTCTCTGGTTGCGCTTTGACTACTTCGAGCCAACCGGCATGCGCTGGACGCGCGAGCGGGGTGACCTCAAGTCGCTGTCCGGCGCTTGGCGACTCGAGGACCGTGGCGGCGGCCGAACGCGTGCGACCTATTCACTTGAGATCGGACTAAACCGGACCCTCGGACTTCTGCGCAAGGGTGTGCGTGGACCTGCTGAGGCAAAGGTCCGAGAGCTCCTTACGAATCGTCCAGTCGAGGGCCTCAAGCGCGAAGCAGAGGGCTAGGCGGACATCTGCGCCGACGCTCAGAACCAGGAGAGACCGCGACTACAGACCAGCACTGCACCGGCGGCGCCGGGTCGCAGGCGGATGCCGGATGACAGAGCTTGTGCCGGCAGGTCCACGCTGCGAGGGACGGTGTCAGCACCAGCGATCACCAGGTCACGCTCGGCCAACCAGATCACGTCCATGCAACCGTCGGGCACCACTCGTGGCGCACGGTCCTCCGCAGGCTCGTGCTCCCACAGGCAGGCCACCACGGGCTCCACGCCGACGGGCGGCCGGTACACGCGATAGGCGGGGAGCATCCGCGCAAGGTACTCCGGGACGCGGTTCTTCGGCGGTGCGGAGCGCCTCGCGTACCCGTCACTGACTACCGCATCCCTGCGGGAGCACGTAGGGCCACCTGCGCGATCGAGACGCAGGGTCAGCGGCGAGGCGCCGGTGCCGGCCTTGTAGGCCGGTGGTCTCCTCGCCGCTGCCCTCCGAACCGGTTATGTGGATCTCAACATAAGGCTCTCTGAGGGGGCCGGGCGGAGCAATGCGCCCGGCCTACCCGGCCGACCTCGAATCTCGTGTCCCCCTGGCGTCTATGCTTCGCTCGTGCCGGACGTCCGCGAGCGCTGGAGGAGCGGGTGGCTTGACGCCACCGTGTACGACTCGGCGGTGGAGCATGAGCGCGTCGCGCGTGTGCTCGGGCGGTTGATCTGGGGCATGGACGCGTCGGGCTTCTACGGAGACATCGCGCGGCTGGGCAAGGAGCCGGACGGCACCGCGATCCTCGATGTTCCGTGTGGGGGAGGTGTGGCGTTCCGCGGCTTGCGGGCAGGCCAGCGCGTGCGCTACGTCGCCGCCGACCTCTCGCCGGTCATGCTGGAGCGGGCTCGTGCTGAGGCCCTGCGTCGCGGCCTGGACCAGGTCGAGTTTACAGCGGCCGACGTGAACGCGCTGCCGTTCGAAGACGGCTCATTCGACCTTTGCGTCAGCTACACGGGACTGCACTGCTTCCCAGATCCTGCGGCCGCGCTAGCCGAGATGGTGCGCGTGCTGCGCCCCGGCGGTGTGCTGCGCGGAACTGCTGTGGTCAAGCATGCAGGGCTGCGGCAGGACGCGTGGGTGCGCCTCATGCAGCTGAGAGGTTCGTTCGGCCCCGGCTGCACGCTCGCCGACCTGGAGTCATGGCTCGCCGATGCTGGGTTGGTCGAGGTGAGCGCCAGACGCGATGGAGCGCTGGGGTACTTCTCCGCGCGCCGCGAGCTCGACGACGCGTAATCCGACACGCGATTCCTTGGCGGTCCCACGGAAGTGCGCGAAAGTTGCCAAGACCCCGATCTCCCAGATGGAACTCGGTTTTGGCACCCTTCACGCCTTCGCCTCAGAGGCTGGCCTCGCGCGGTGAGGCACAGCTCCTGTAACCGCGCGCCCGCGGCGTCCGTGAACGAGCGCCCGTACCGGCCGTCCGCGGCGCTAGTCGATGCATGGTCACCGCCAAGGCTCACAGCGCTCTGCTCACGTGTCACCGGCAAGCTCGTAGACCCACGGACGAAGCTCGCGGTCGCGCCGCTGGAACTCCGAGATCTCCGGCTCGCGTGCAAGCGTGAGCTCGATCGAGTCGCGGCCGGCGAGCAGGGCCTCGCGCTGCAATGGGTGCACGGCGAACGCGATCGTGCGCCCGCTTGGGGTGGTGACCTCGCAGCGTTCAAGGTCGACGCTGAACTCTCCGGCGGGCGCCTCGTCGGCCAGCGCGTCGAGCTCTGCTTGCGGGAGCGCGACCGGAAGCAGCCCATTCTCGAAGCAACTGTCGAAGAAGATGTCGCCGAAGCTCGGTGCGATGATGCAGCGGATGCCCAGGCCCCGCACGGCCCACACGGCGGTCTCGCGCGAGCTGCCGCAGGCAAAGTTCGCGCCGGCGAGCAGGATCGGCGCGTCCCGGTAGGCCTCCTGGTTGAGCGGGCAGTCTGGCATGAGCTCTCCGTCCGGTGCGTAGCGCAGCGGCTCAAACGCATAGCGCACCAGCGCATCGCCCCCTTGCATCACGCGCTTGATGGGGGTGATCACGTCGGTGTCGATGTCGGGCACCGGTAGCGGGATCGCGCGTCCTTGCACGCTGGTGAAGCGCTCCATCTCAGGGCACCGGGGCAAGCTGGCGGGGATCTGCGATGCGGCCCTCAATCGCGGCAGCGGCAGCCGTCGCGGCGCCGCACAGGTGCGTGCGCGCACCCGGCCCCTGGCGGCCGACGAAGTTGCGGTTGCTTGTCGAAACGCACCGCTCTCCGGGGGGGACGAGCTCATCGTTGACCGCGAGGCACATCGAGCAGCCCGGCTCGCGCCATTCGAAGCCAGCTGCGGTGAAGATCCGGTCGAGTCCCAGCGCCTCGGCCTCGCGCCGCACGCCATGAGAGCCAGGTACCACCCACGCGCGCACGCCAGCCGCCACGCGCCGGCCGCGAACGACCCATGCGGCGTTCTGGAGGTCTGAGAGACGGCCGTTGGCGCAGGAGCCGATGAACACGTGCTGGACGGGCAGCCCGAGCAGCTGCTCGCCCGCGCTCAGGCCCATGTACTCGAGCGCCTTGCTGCGGGCCAGGCGAGCCGCCGGATCCCGCGCCTGCCCGGGGTCGGGGATCTTGCCATCGAGGGCCATCGTGTGCGCCGGGCTTGTGCCCCACGTGATCTGCGGTGAGACCGCAGAGGCGTTGATCTCGATCTCGCGATCGAAGGCCGCATCCTCGTCGCTTGACAACTCGCGCCAGGCGGCGAGCGCCTGGTCCCAGTGCGCGCCGCTGGGCGCATATCGCCTTCCGGCAAGGTAATCGAACGTCGCTTCGTCCGGCGCGACGATCCCGATCTTCGCTCCGAACTCCATCGTGAGGTTGCACAGCGTCATGCGGCCCTCGACCGGCATCGACGCGATGGCGCTGCCGGCGTACTCGACGGCGAAGCCGGATGCGCCATCGGCGCCGTGTTCGCCGATCAGCTGCAGCACCAGGTCCTTCGGCTCAACCCCCGCGGCGAGGCTGCCCGAGCAGGTGACGCGCATTTGTTTGGGGCGGCGTTGGACGATCGTTTGCGTGGCGAGCACATGTGTGAGGTCGCTGCTGCCGATTCCCCAGCCGAGCGCGCCGAGTCCGCCGTGCGTGCACGTGTGGCTGTCGCCGCAGAGCACTGTTACGCCCGGGAGCGTCAGCCCGAGCTCGGGTCCGACCACGTGCACGATGCCCTGCTCGACGTCGTCGAGGTCAAACAGCCGGATGCCTTCCGCGTGTGTCCGCTCGCGCAGCGCGGGCACGAGCAGGCGGCCCGCGTTCGTGTCCGCATCGGTGCGACCAACCGCGGTCGAGACCGTGTGATCGGGCATCGCGAACGTCAGCTCCGGATTGCGCACTGCAAGGCCACGGGCAGCGAGCATCCCTAGCGATGGCGGCCCTGAGAGATCGTGCACGAGGTGGCGGTCGACGTGCAGGAGATCGAGGCCTCCACTGAGGTCAGCGACGACGTGCTCGTCCCAGATCTTCTCGACAAGCGTGCGTGCACTCATCTCTTCATCCTCCACTTCGCACAGCCGCCGCAACGGCGTCGCGAAACTCATCGGTCGACGCAGTACCACCCTGGTCGGCGGTAAGTGAGGTTCCCCCAGCGTAGACCCGCTCGACCGCGGCCACCAGCTGCTGCGCCGCGTCGCCGAACTCCAGGTACTCCAGCATCATCGCGGCGCACAGGATCGTCGCCGTGGGATTGACGCGCTGGCGCTCCAGGTCCGGCGCCGTTCCGTGCACGGGCTCGAAGTACGCGTAGTCGCTACCGTAACAGCCGCTCGCGGCGAGCCCCAAGCCCCCAGCAAGCGCCGCCGCCGCGTCCGAGAGCACATCCCCGTACAGGTTAGGGAGCAGCACGACATCGAACTGCTGTGGCCGGCCGACAAGACGATTCGCGAAATCGTCGATGATCAGCACCTCGAGCTCGACGTCCTGATATTCGCCGGCCACACGCTCCGCGACCTCGCGGAACAGCCCGTCGGTGCGAAAGAGCAGGTTGTGCTTCGTGGCGCAGGTGACCTTGCCCGCCCGGCCCTGCGCCTTGCGCCGGCGCGCCAAATCGAAGGCGAATCGGGCAACGCGTTCACAGCCACGGTCGGTGATCACCTTCAGCGCGTAGGCACCGGGCCCGAGAGCGACCACCGGCTTCTGCCAGGTCGTGCTCCAAAGTCCCAACGGCGCGAGGTCTTCAACGGCGCCCTCACTGAGGACATAGAGATCCTCGAGATTCTCGCGCACAATTACGAGATCGATCCCCTCGGGAGATGCGAGCGGACTCTCAACACCCCGGGTGAATCGCGTCGGGCGCACGTTGGCGAACGTCTGGCGACCCCAACGCAAGTAGAAGAGCGCGCCCGCGCTCGCGCCGCTCGTCGCGCCGAACAGCGCCGCATCAGACTCGTCGATCGCCGCCCTTGCCTGCGCCGGAAAGGCCTCGCCGTGCATCTGAATCGCGGCCGCCCCGACCAGTGGATACGACCAGTCTATGTCCAGCGAGAAATTCTCGAGAAGGGCCATAGTTGCTGAAAAAGCCTCCGCGGCGGCATCCTCGCCGGGGATGGCAACCACCCGCTTCGCGCCGCCCATGACGATGATCCTACTTCTCAGAATGCGCGCGGTGACGATCTGATGCAGGGTGTCCGTTCACGCGATCGGCGGTGCTCTGTGCAGGGAATCCACTGATAGGATCGTCATATATGAGGCGCAACGCAGCTAGCGGCGAGGCAGCTTCCTCTGTCGAGATGCACACGGCGCCGCATACCGATCGCCACACGCGTCGTCGCGAGCAGACGCACAGGAAGCTGCTCGATGCCGCGCGCGCGCTGCTTGCCCACCTTTGCGAAACAGCCTCCTTGGCGAGCGGTAGCCAGGGCCGGCGCTGATAGCGTCGCTGCTTAGGACGACGGCCAGGCGTCCGCTCCGCCACACGCGAGACGCTCGCTTAGCTCATGACGATGCAGCACTCTGGGAAGCCGGAGCCGGGACGGGTGCTTGTCGTCCAGAGCGCCACCGAAGCGCATGTGCTCGGAGACTTCCGCTTTTGTGGTAGAGGTCCTTCTGGGCCAGTGAGTGCGTCCGTTCCTTACGGTTCCCGCGTGAGATCAACGACGCGCTCCACTGACGATTAGCCCGGCGTAGGACAGGTCGATGTTGACGTAGGGTTCATCCGCGCGGCGAGCGAGTAGCTGGTCGGCAAGGCGTTGGACGTCGGCGTCTCGCGAACGGATCTGCGCTACTTCTCGCAAAATGTCCGGTGCGACGTCGGCCGCTGCGCGTGGTGAGAATCGCATCGCGTCGCGCAGATGACTGGCCGCAAGGGGGATCTTCACACGCGGCGTCTCTCGCGACGACCCAGACGCGAACGGTCTGAACTCTGCGACCGAGGTCAGCATGAGCGCGCGTCCAACGGCGACAGGATTCGCCTCTTCGGACTCGCCGATGAGATTGGCGCAGACCCAGGAGAATAGAGGTGCGTTACGGCGCTCGAGTCCGACGAGCTGGCCAAAGACGAACAGTGCCGGTCGCAGGATGGCTGCCACCTGGCTGGCGATAGCGCGGGTGAAGAGGTCGGCCGCCAGAGCGCCGCTGCGCTCGCGGTCGCTGCCCGCCCGCCCCAACTCAGCGAGCAACGCCAAGATGAGCTCTCGCGGTGGAGGCCACGATCTGGTCAGGCCCTCGGCTACCTCCACGACGTCCTCGATAGTCGCGTCGCTCGGAAGTGCCAAGCGGAGCTGCTTGATGATCGTGGCGGCCTTGCCAGCGATCTGTCGATCTTGGCTGGTTGCCCGCAGCAGCGGAGCTGCGGCCCCGACGCCGCTCCGTCCGCGCCGAAAGCTCTCCCAGGTGGGCGGCGCCTTGATCACCGCGAGATCATCGGCAAGGTCGGCCGGTGTGCTCGCACCGGGCTCTGCAACCCTTTCTACCCGCACCCAGGTCCGGGGCAAGCGAGCGCCTCGCGGGCAAGCATCCCCCAGGGCGAGTCCGGGTGTTTCACCAGCGGCGATGGTCGCCGCGACAAGCTTCGGCGCCAAGTCGGTGGCGATCCCGAGCAGATCGAGACTGAGATACGGAACCCCGTCCGCTAGCTCTAGCCACCACCAGGATCGCATGGCCGGCCGCAGCGCGTGCGCGAGCCGAACGAGCCGCGCTGCGGTGCTCGCTATACGCTCGGCATCCTCACGGCCGGCGGGCTTGATCGACGGGCTTTTGGCTTTCGTCGTGTGGTCGGCCCAGACCGAGCGCGAATGACCACCGCGCCTGCCGTAGAGATCCATACGGAGAAGGGCCGAAGCGGAGAGGGGAGGCCGGTCCGGGTCGTCCCCTGGCGGTCGCAGATCGTCGAGGGTGGCAAGGATCGTAGCGCTTCTCAGGTGCCGTGACCAGGGTGCACCATCATCGGTCCAGCACGGCGTCCTCGTCTCATCGAGAGCGTCTGACACGAGTCCAGCGCGCCCCCGCAGCAGGTTACTGCGACCAATCGCGGCGACAATCTCACGAAGTCGAAAGAATGGTACGACCAGCGGGGGCTCGTGCGGCGGGCCGATCCGCCAGATCACATCTCTGCCGCGAGCGAGGGCAGCGATGCCGTCACTCCGAATCCGCTTCCTCCGTTCCGTCAGTGTCACCGCATCCGAGCGCACGTTCGAGAGTCGCGCGGCGAGGAAGCGGTTGATCAGGAAAGCATTCGCCTTGAGCAGAGGCTTGCGCGCCACGAGCTCCACGCGACGGTCGCGGACGTGGGCTCTCAGTGTGCTGTCAAGCGCGCCCATCGTCGGCTCGTCGCTGGTTAGCGCGGCCCGTGAGCCGGCTCGGAGGTCGTCGCGCATTCGTGCCTCGATGTCCAGCAGCCGAAGCCGCAGCTGGTCTCCGACGCCACTGACGAGATCAGGCAACTGCTGTTGATGCCACAGCGGCGCGTTCATGGCACCCTTGAGCGCCACGCGCAGCAGCTCCGTCAAGGCGCCATCGCCGTCTCCAACGATGAGGACCCCGGGCTTCGTGAGCTCGCAAAGACGGTCGTCCTTCCAGTAGGAGCCCGAGATGCTGCCTGTGATCCTCTTCTCCGGTAGAAAGCCTGGCGCCGTCACAACGATGTCAGCAGTCAATCGGTAACCAGGGCCCACGATGCCTCCCGCGTAAAAATCACGCAGAGCCACATAGACCACTCGAACTCCGGTTTCGAGCGCCTTCACGCAAACCACAACGCGCTGAGGCAGCCATCGCATCGATCCGCTGTAGAGACTGCTTGCGGACAACGCGAAACCGGCGACCAATTGGTTGCGCACGTCGGACGCAACCTCGGCGCGCCAGTTCAGAACGGGAAGGTCGGCTGTCTCGCACTGCCATCCCGCGTTTGGCCAGTCGAACAGATTTGGGTGCAAGTAGCGCTGGTCAGCCGCCCTCTGAACGGTGATCGGCTCCTCGTGTTCATCGATGAGCGCGATGTGCGCTCCACGTCGTACCGCCGCTGCTGCAAACGTCGCGCCCGCCACTCCCGCCCCAACGACGACTACACGACGGCCGTGCAGCTTTCGCCGCTCGTCCAATGCCCAGGCGAGGTTGATGGCACGGCTCTGCTGGGCCGGCAAATTCACGCGATGCTCGTGCTCACCACCGAGTACGAACACGCGCTCGCTCGGCTTGCCGTTGTCGTCCTGGGCCAACATCCGCAGGAGGCGTCCGGCGCTATCTCTGATCATTAACGCGATCCTATTCTGCCGCACCGCGAACTAAAACCCCAACGAGCGCCGGAGCCGCACCTCACTCCCCCTGCTGTGAAGGAGCGATCGTCTCGAAAGGCGCCATCAAGACGCCCCCTCCGGACGAACTCCGGGCGCGTCGACCGATCATCGGCATAGGCCTGCTTGCGCCGCGGTAAGCGGAAGCGCTCGCCTCGCCGCGCCTCACAATCCGGTCTTCGTCCACATGGGGGAGCGGGTGCCGGTCGAGATGCCCGCACTCGCTTCAGTCTGGAACCACGCTCCAACGACGATCGATGGGCTGGTTCCGACTACGTGTCACATTGGAAACTACGGGGTCCAACTGCGTGTCAATTGGGAAAGCATCGTGGGCGGCAACACTGCTGCTCAGGCGAGTTTCCGATGTGAGGGCGAGTTTCCAGCGCACCGTCCGGCTTGACGGAGCGGCGGAGACTGATAGCCCGCGCCGGAAATGCACTGAAAGGGGCTGCGAACGCTCAGTGGCGGTTGGATCGTCGGCGGGGAGAAGCAGCTCGGCGCCTGTCGCCGGAGCGCGGCGAGCGCTCGCGAGCGGCGGGCGCGGGTGGCGGCGTGATCTTCGCGACTGAGGACTGTCGCGGTACCTACGAGAGCCTGCTGGCAAAGGGAGTCGAGTTCACGCAGGAGCCGACAGAGCGCTTCTACGGGACCGACTGCGCGCTGCGCGACCCGTTCGGGAACCCGCTCCGCTTCACGCAGCCACCGGACGGGCCAGGCATCGCGCCGCCCGCGGAGGAACTGCAGGCGCAGTCCTGACGAATGCCCTCAGTCGTACGCGCTCCGTACTTAATCTGACGCGGGATCAGCGGTGAAGCCGTGCGGCCGGTCGGCCCCAGCCTCACCCACGTCGGCACGCCGACCGAGCGTTGGACCACCAGAGGCGCCATCCACGGTCCTGCCGAGGAGGTCCTGCCAGGAGGTCCCACCAACGCGTGTCTACCCGCCCTGTAGGGCTCGGATGCTCGGGCACCCGATACCATTGCGACCCGCGGCGAGATAGCTCAGCTGGTAGAGCACGCGACTGAAAACATTTATGCCCAGCGGCCGAGTCGCGTCGCCGGCTCCCGCCGTTTCTCCTGCTAATCGCTAGGTTTTGACCCCGCCCTGGACGGCGCGGCGGGCGGGGCTTGGCGGGTGTTTTCGCGGCCTCGACACAAACCTCGGCACAAACCCCGCCGGTGTCGGGCGTGCTGGCGCCTGGTGGTGGCTCCTGGCTGCCGTGCAGCCGCTCCCGGGCCTCGCGGATGAGCCGGTCGAAGGATGCGCCGTGCTCCCGCTTGACGCGCTGCTGTAGCTGGTTGTAGACCTCGAGCGTCATCTTCGAGTCGGCGTGGCCGACCTGCTTCTTTACCCATTCGAGGTCGAATTCGCTGGCGAGCAGCAGGATCGAGATGTAGGTGCGCCGGAAGCTGTGTGGCGTGATGTGCGGCAGCGGGGGCATCCCCATCTCCTGCATTCTCTCGGTGGCGAGCACCGTGGCTTCGCGGACGATTTTGCCGACGGCCTTGCGAGTCATCTTCCCGCCGCGTTCGTTCTGGAAGAGGGGAGCCGTTGGGCTCGTGTCGTTGCCGGCTCGGGCGAGCCAGCCGATGTGCTCGATGAGTGCTTCGGCTAGCTCCGGGCTCAGCTCTAGGACGCGGATGCCGGTTTCTGTCTTGGAGTCGGGGATATCGAGGCGGGCGTTGTTGACGTCGTGCAGACGCGCGTGGCCGATCTGGATGCCGCACAGCTCGCCGTTTCGGACGCCAGCGCGCCCGAGGGTGCGGACGATCGCCTTGCGCCCAACGTAGACACCGACACCCACGGCATCGAGTCTGCGGACGTGGAAGTGAATCGTGCCCTTGCTGAGCCCGAGTTCGGCCGCGATCTTCTTCTGGCGCTTGCCTTGGGCGAGCCCAAGCGCGACCGCCTCGGCGGTCGATCCGGGCTTCGCTTCGCGAGCGGCGACCGCGAAGCGCTCTAGGGAAGGGTCCTGCTCGGCTGCCGCGTCTTCGATGCAAGCGAGCTCGTCCATCTCTAGGAACGTGCGCTTTGGCTTCGGGACGTGAACCTTAAGCCGCTTGCTGCGGGCGGCGTTGAACGGGATCCACTCGTCCTCTACGGCCTCGTCAAGTATCTGACCAAGCAACGTGAGTTGGCCTCGGATCGACGCCGCGCCGAGCGGGCGGAGCTTGCGATTGTTGATGTCACGAAGATCCGCGCCAGCAGCGAGTGCGTCTCTCAGCTCGTGCGCCTCTTTGATCAGGTGCTTCTTGAACGCTTCGCAGAGTTCCTTGTCGATTTCATCGAGGGCGTATGAGCCGAAAAAGGGCAGCAGGTGAAGCCTCAACGAGATCTCGTAGCCGGCGTGCGTGTTCTCGGATATCGGCTTCTTACCGATGATGCCTTCGAGCTTTGCCTTCAGCCAATATGAGGCGTACTCGTGGAACGTCGGCATTCCCTTGAATGCCTTCTCGACCTTTGGCGCCGCCTTCGGTCGCTCCCATATGCCTGCCTGGACGCGAGCGAGGATGTTCTGTAGCTCACGCCGAGCGTTGTTCTCGGTCCAGCCGCCGCCGCAGCCGCACGCGCAGTCGCGCGCCTCGTGCAGCATCAGGCTTTGGCGTTCGCCGTCGGCGGAGAACCGCAGCCGAAACTTGAGCGTCCCGTCCGCCTGCTTCTCGACTTCGACTCTTCCGGTGGCGGGGCGTGGCATCAGGCACGCTCCCGCGTTGAGGTTCTACGGTATGTGTACATCGGGGTACCTCCCGTTGTCGGGCCGGGGGCGTTGGCGCGTCGCCCGGCCACCTATTTGGCCGGTGGATCGTACCTCTGCGTAGGGCAGAAGATCAACGTTTCCGAGCCGTCTTGGCGGGCGTTTTCGCGGCCGTGCCCGGCATCGCTCACCGGGCCTCAGCCGCCCCTCGTCGGGGCAGTCGAGCTGGCGGCGGATCTTCTGGAGGTCGAAGCGCAGCCGTCCGTGAGGCCCTCCCAGGCGCACGCCGCCGAGTTCGCGGGCGTGGGCGTAGACCCAATCGCGGTCGACGCCGAGCTTCTGCGCGACCAGGGCAGCGTCCACGTACCTCGCCGCGCCGGTCGCCTCGTCCTGCAGAAGCTCGACAACGCGGGTCGCGATGGACTCGATGTCGTCGGGGTCGAGGGTCATGTCTTGGCTTTCTGTCTCGCCCGAGCGGTCGCCGAACCGCACCCGCGCCGCCGAGTGTCTGACCAGTGCTTGATCCGAGCTCGGGCGATCGGCAGGTACTCGGCTTCGCGCTCGATGCCGTGGAAGCGCGCGCCCTCGAGCACGGCGGCGGCTCCGGTCGAGCCGCTGCCGGTGAATGGGTCGAGCACGAGGCCGCCCTGCGGCGTGAGCAGCCGGACGAGCCAGCGCATCAGGTCGATCGGCTTGACGGTCGGATGGATGTTCGCGACCGGGTTCTCGTCGCACATCTTCTCGTTGTGGGCGCCGATCTTGAAGGTCTGCACGACCTTGCGCGGCAGGTTCTCGCAGCCGGCGTCGCGCTCGCGGCGGGATGCCTTCGCGGCGTAGAAGAAGCGGTGCCGATCGCCGAGCTGCTCGATCGGGCAGTCCGCTTCGCACGCCTCGTCGGTGCATGCTTCACCGTGTGAGAGCAGGAGGTTGGCGGGCCAGCGGCCTTGCGGGCTCGCGGTGATCCGCCGGCCGTGCGCGCGCCCTTCCCTGGCGGCGTCCTCTTGCGCCAGCTCGATTCGGCAGGCGTCGATTTTCATGGCCCCCGTCCCGTGCTCGGCGAGGGTGTGGTCGAGCGTCCCGTCGAGCCGCTTGCGCGCGAGGATGATCGGCTCCCAAGCGGGCTTCAGGCCGGTGCCCTGCCCGTCGGGCAGAACGCGCGTGGCGGGGTAGCCCTGGCCTTGGAGCCACATGAGAACGTCGCGGATTTCGAAGCCTGCTTCTTCGAGCCCGCACGTCAGTCGGTGAGCTGTTCTCGGCGCGGCGAACGCGGCGAGGTGCCCGCCGGGCTTCAGGCCGAGCAGGCAGGCGCGGCTCCACTCGCGCGAGAACTGTTGGAACCGGTCGAGGGGGTCCTCGGTCGGCGGGCGGCGCCGTGGTTTGCCGCCGGATGCTGCCGGGTCGAGCCGCGCCGGGCGGTCCCACTCCATGCCGTTGACGCCGATGCCGTAGGGCGGGTCGGTGATGATCGCGTCAACCGTGTCGGCGTCGAGGCTCTGGAGTACGCCGAAGCAGTCGGCGTGGGTGACTTTCCATGTTGATTGTGGGATGCATGAGGGTCGGCGGCGGGTCATTGAAGTCCCCCTTTTTGGGGTCGGGCTGGAACGAGGACATCCTCGGCAAAACGGCAGTCGAGGCTCGGGCGCTCGCGAGCGGGCGCAGTGGCGGAGGTGCGTCAGTGGGCGGCGGGAGGGCTACGCGCGGGGCGATCGAGGCACGGTCGTAGGCGGCTAGTGCAGGCCATCGTTCTGGTGCTCCTGGGGTCGTGGTTGGCCGAGCCAGTCGACGCGCTGCTCGGGTTGTTGGCTGCTGAGGAAGATCGGCGCGAACGGGCCGTGCGCCGCGAGGTCATCGAGCGCGACGAACCACACGGGGACCTGGCCGACGCGGCCGGCGGGGTCCGACGCCTGCAAGGCGAGGGTGCGCTGCACCCGCTGGCGCATCGTCTCGCGCGATTGGTCGGCGAGAACGATCAGGAGGTGCGGCCAGGCGCGGTAGTAGCTCCGCCACAATGGCTCCGGCGTGTTCTCGCCCGAGGCCGGTGGAGCGTAGTGGCGCAGCCGCGCGTACCGCGTGATCTTTCCGGCGAGCTGCTCGGTGGTTCGGGTGCCGCGGTCAAGCTCGATGAAGCGCTGGTGCAGAGCGAGCGCTCCATCGCTTGAGGTCTCAAGGTAGGTGAGAAGGGCGTCGGCGATGACCAGCTCGGCGGGCCTGCGGCCTCGCGCCTGGCTGATTGGGTGCGCCACCTCGTTGCGCCAAGAGTCCGGGCCGCACTCGTCGCCTCGCTCGCGGGCTGCCCGGACGAACTCGACACCGACCTGATTGACGGCGATCGTGTGCTTCTTCAGCGGCCCTTCGGCCTGCTCGCGGCTGGTGACTCGGCGGCGGAACTCAACAGGAGCACCACCGGCCTCGACGGCGTCCGCTCCGGCGTCGGTGAGGAACCACAGCGATAGCCGCCGGGGGCTGCGAATGCGATCTACGAAGCCGCGCCGCTCAAGCAGCGCCAGCACTTGCCGCGCCCACCTTGCCTGCGCCGCCGGGGTGTAGAGCGCATGAAGCTGGGTTGTGCTCAGCAGTCGATGCTCGTAGATGCCCGCGAGCATCGACCCGGCGACTGGCGGCAACGCGCGAGGCCCGCTCATGGCCGTGCTCCAGCGGGCAGCCAAGCTGGCCGCGCAGCGTGCCCGTCCCGCAGACGCGGAAACCGACGAGGCGCCGCCGAGTGCTCGCCACGCCCGCGAACCATCAAGCTGGCGGGCGGACCAGGCTCGCTCGGCGCTGGCGCCGTCCACGGCGCCTCGGGATCGAGACGGGCACCTCCGCCGGCGCCGGATTGTCCTTCGAGGTGCTGCTTGATCCGCTCGTCCAGCGTGTCGAGATCGGCGACCGTCTCTGCGGCGGTGGTGCGGCCCGACGCCTTGTCGATCGTTGCCTGGACGTCAACTAGAGCGTCTGGCCTGTAGGCGTCGGCGAACTGCTCCTCGACTGAGTGGCCTTCGAACATGAACGGCCGGGTCTGCTTGCCCTCGTGCGTGACCTGAGCGATGAACGTCCAGCGCGGCAGGCCCGTGATCGCAGCGGCGGGCGGATCGCCTCCCCACTCCCTCGCGATCAGCGCGGCGGCGTGCGCGTTGAGCGCCGTCGTGATCAGGTGGCTGCGGTTGGTCGTGAGCGCGTTCAGCGTGTCGCTCGTCAGCCGCTCCGGGTTCTGATTGAGCAAGGTGGCTCGGATGCCGTACTTCGCAGTCTGCTCAAGCAAAGCTGCGAGGTTCCCGCCGGCCGCGCCGTCGTAGGTCTGGACCTCATCGAGGAAGACGTAGAACGGCAGGCGATGCTCGGGCGCCATCGACGCGCGTCCCTTCGCGCCATGCAGAAGGTCGTAGACGAGCAGGTTCGCGACGAGCTTGTCCTTCGCTCCGCCGGCACCGGGGCAGGCGAGCACGATCCGCCGTTCGTTCATCGCGCGGCCGATGTCGTAGCTGGAGGTCTGCGAGCCGAGCAGCGCGGCGAGCGACGTGGATGAGCGAAGCCGGTCGATCAGGTTCGTGACCGGCGTAATCGCCTCTTCGCTGAGGCGCGGGAACCGCTCGGTAAAGAACTGGCGCCGCGCCGGGGAGAGGTGCGGCAACGCCGCTGCGAGCCAGTCGGGGTTCCCCAGGATCGAGGGAATCTGGAAGATCGTCGGCTGCAGCCCCTCGGGCAAAACGGCGGCCAGCTCGATCAGTGCGGCGGTCGCCTGCGTCGTCAGCGTGAGCGCCCGGTTGTTGCGCTCTGACCACTGCAAGGCAGACGCGAAGCTGTCAACGATCGCCTCGACCCGCCGCTCGGCGGCGTCGGGATCGAGGCCCCTGGCGGCAAAGAGGTTCCATCCGGGCTGCCCCTGACGGCTGCGCGGACCAACGAGGTCAAGCTCGATGACACGCTCGGCGAGCCCTTCCTCGGTCAGGCAGCTCTTGACCCTCTGCACGGCGTCTTGGTGCGGGTCGAGGAACAGCCCACCGTGACCGCTTCGCACAAGGTGCAGGAACTGCGTGAGCGCCAGCTCGGTCTTCCCCCAGCGGCTCCGTCCGGCTGTGTAGGTGAAGAACGAGTCCTCGACGCGCAGCCCGATCGTGCGCTGACCCGTCTCGTCCTCGACCTTCCCGAGCGGCACGAGGTTCGCCTGACCCTTGAACGTCGGGAGCGTCCTCGGCGCCGGATACACCGCCGGGCCAAGGCGCAGCACTTCAGGCGCTGCACACTTCACGCTCGGCGGCTTCAGAAGGCCCGCCATCTCCCGCGCGGTCACGTAGTCACGACGAGCGGGGCGAAACAGCCCCGTGCGTATCCGGTGATCGAACCAGCCACGTCGGCCAGGGAGGTCTGATCCGGCGAACGCCAGTCCGAAGAAACGAACGCCGACGACGCGCAGAGAGTTAGCGCCAGCGAACCCGTCAAAGCAGCCGAGCAGCCCTTGCAGGCAAGCGACCGCCCGGCCGCGCTCTGGCGAAGCGCACCGGATCAGAACCTGAAGCCGGAACAGAGGCTCGGCCTGCACGAGCTTCGCCGCGATCTCCTCACGCTCGGCGCGCTGCTCGACCATTTCCGCAGGCCGCCGCCGACCGACACGACCGGAGTCGAAGTCGAGCCATCCCCCGCCGTGGTTCGGCTCGCTCGATTGGCCGCCGCGGCGCAGCGCCTCCTTGAGCAGTCGGCGGCGAAGGCGCCTGCGGGTAGCTGCCGTCGTCGGCAAAAGATCGACAGCGACTTCCGCCTGCTCGCGGTGCGCCGGATCAAGCCGCGAGAGAACCCTCGCGAAGCTCTGCAACGGATCGGGTGTCAGCGGGAGGTGCGCGAGCGGTTCGCTGCTCGGGCGCGCAAGACGAAGCTCAGCCCTCACGACCTCAACACGACGATCGCCCTCGCTGGGCGGCTCGGCGTTCGGGTCGATGACCTGAAGCTGCACGCGATCGAACACGCCGACCGCCGCGCGGACCGCCGGCAGCGCCCGCTCGGGCACGCTCAGCGAGTAGCGCATCCGGCCTTGCTCGTCGCAATCGAGCAGCACCCGAACGGCCCTCGCCCGCGGATCAAGCCAGCCGCCGACGAGCCTTCGTACCCGCGAGAGCTGAGCCGCGCAGCGCAGCACCGCATCCAGCGACGGATCGAACGAATCGGGCGCGAGCACCACCAGCCGAGTCCGAGAGGCGAGCGCCCTCCTCGTCACCACCACCCGACACGCCAGCGCGACCAAACCGAGAACCGCGGCGGCAATCAACACGACCGGCAGCACCCGCCCAGCGCTCTCGACCGCGGCGACGTGCGAGCCGCCAGCGCCACCGATCAGCGACGCAATGATCAGCCCCGCGACGACCGCGATCAGCGGGCGGGGGTCCTGCGATCCCTTCCCGCTCACCGCGCACCCCCCGACCGCCGCCGCGCCGCGCGCGGGCCGTTGCACCATCTACCGGGCAGCCGACGCGATAGCGACGGCTGGACGGTGCAACCTCGAACAGCGAGGCACCGCAGCACCGGGAAGGCAGCTGGACTAGCCAGACGCGCAGGCGCAGCCAAGCAGCGACGACGACCAGCGACGACACGATCCGCGGAAGGCACAGCGCCGCGCAGAGTCACCACGGGCCTCCTACCGGAGCGCACCGCGAAGATGGCAGCCAGCCGGGTAGCCAACGGCAACCGCAGAGTGGCAGCACGCCCCGCGAGGCAGAGCACCGCAGGGTCTCCAGTCAGCGAGCGGGAGACAGGACATTCACCAGCGGACACAGAGATGTCGGCGGCGCAGTCGTCCACAAAACCCGCAAAGGTGCAGGGGAAAAGACCCAACGGCACGCAAAGCGCAGGGAACCGCAGACGGACCCTCTGACGGAACCTCAAACGGCCCCTTAGACGGAACCTCAAACGGACCCGGCAGCTCATCGCCGCGCCCCCCGACCACAGCGGGACCGCGTTGCCGGCTGCCTTGTTTTTGCGCTGTGGCATGGCGCCGCTCACCCGTGCCTTCCCGTCGTCGGTGGCTGCGCGAAGCCATAGATGTGCTGTTCTTGGACGACCGCTTCGCTCGGGAGGAACGGTCCGGCTATGCCGACTTCGTTGTGATCGTCGTTGCCGTCGATCGTCGTGATTCGCCCGTCGCTGTAGACGCGCTGCACGATCGCGACATGCACGCTTTCGGTTGGGCCTGCCCCGAAGAACACGAGGTCGCCGGGCGACGGTCTAGCGGTCGGCGGGAGAACTCTGCCGCCGTGTTCCTTGGCCCATGTGTAGAGCGACCCGGAGTAGCCGTAGGTGGCGGTCGAGCCGGGCAGCGGAACGCCCGCGCGCTTCCAGACCCAGCTCGCGAAGAGGCTGCACCACTCCTCGCACGGCCCGAAAATCGTGCAGTTACTCCCAGGCGGGTGCTCGCCTTGCCCGAGCTGACTTTCGGCGACCCGGACGATGCGCGAGCTGCTGGCCGGCGTCGGTGGCCCCGAGCTGGCTTCGCAGCCGCCGCTGACTGGTTTGGCGAGCGGCGGGCTTGTCGCCGTCGGCGCACCGGACCCGGTGAAGCCGTACTGGACGGCTCGGGCCATGACCTCTTCCGCATACGCCACGGTCGAGTCGCCGCACGCGCCGTAGTAGCGGCAGGCGGCTTCGTGATATTCGGCGAAGGTGCCACCCGTCGGTGGGGCGCCCTTGTCTTCGCGCAAGATCCTCGCGGCCGTGAAGATCGCGTCCGCTGGGTTGTTGATCGACAGCGGATGGCCGGGGTCGGCGTTGACGGCGTAGGTTTCCCAAAGCGTCGGGCCGGAGCCTGGGCTGCATTCGCTGCCGCGCACGTAGGCGATCTGCATCGGTCCCGCGCAACCGGCTTCGTTGGTGCCTGCGCACTCGCCGTTGCCGCACTCCTGCGCCCCGATCGAAGCGAGAAAGCTCCAGTCGATGTCGAACCGCTGCCCGGCTCGCTCGTATAGCGAGAGGCGTTCGGGCGGGATGCTTTGCAGCGCGTAGGCCGACGGCGTTGGCCCTTCAACGGTGGGTGCCGGTGCTGCCTCTGGCGAGCAGCCGTTGAGGCTCGCGCCGAGCACGGCGACCGCGACCGCGAACGCCAGCAGCAGCGCAATCGCCGCTGTGGAGAATCCGCCAATGAGCCACATCAAGGCGGCGCGTCGCATCACGCACCCGCCAATCCGGTGACGAGATACCGGCCGCCGTGCGCGGCGAGGACAACCCTGATCGGGTACGCGACAACTTCGCTGTCCTTGACAACCCCGGTGACGACGATCGTCGCGCCCGTCGAGCTGCGTACAGCGACCAGCCTCGGGTGAAGCCTGCGGAGCGCTGGCGGCACCAGGCGCGCTCGCCTCCTGAGTGCGGCGGCGAGGCCGCTGGCCGCGTCCTTCACGGCGCTCGCCGGCCCGTGCCCGTAGGCGAACGCCAGGTAGCCGGCAAGGAACGTTCGTGCGGCGCGAAGCGCCTCGGCAGGAGCTGCTCCGCCCTTCACCGGACCGACCGTGCTAGTCGGCGGGTGTGGTGCGCGGGGCTGTTGGCTGGCGGGCACGCCGGTGCTGGTCATCGCGAGCAGGAGGGCTGCCGCGATCAGCACGACCGAGATCGCGGTGAACGCTGCGCGCCGCTCGCTCTCGCCGATCGGCCTGTCGAGCTGCCGGCGAATCCACGCTGCGGCGGCGCTCATCGCCGTGCCTCCTTCTCGATCACCTCAAGGCGCGCTCGCGCGCGCATCGCGGTGTCACAGTCGTGCGTCGAGCCGAGGTAGCTGCGGCCCGCGCGGACCGAGGCGAGCCCGACGTCCGCGAACGCGCTGCAGAAGGGATCGAGGACGAGGCAGCGCCCCCGGTCGTTGGTGTGCGAGCAAGCGGGCCGCGACCGAGCTGGCTGATCGGGTCCGCCGGGCAGCCGTCGCCAAGGTGTGCCGCAGACCCCGCACGCGCGAGGCGAGGTGCTCGCGCGAACACACCAATCGATGACCTCCTGCGGCGATTGGGCCTCGCCAGCGGCGGGCACGCACCAAGCGCGTCGCTGAAGTTGCCTGGAAGCAATCACGCGGCTGCGCTGCGAAGAGCAGGCTCCCGCGCCTTGCCTCACTGCCGGGGCGCGCAGCGCAAGCCGGGCGTTGAAATGGAACTCCTGCTGCTTGGTGAACAGCGCGACCGTCGAGTGCCCGACGATCAGCGAGAGACGGCTGCGGTGCAGGGCGCGATCCTGGCGCAGCCATCCGGCGTCCTCGACCAGCTGGAGCGCGTGCGGCTGGCTGCCACGTCCCGGCAATGAGAGCCAGAGCGTTCCGTCGTCGCGAAGGACGCGGCGAACGCTGTCGAGGATCGCGATCAGGCACGGCGTCGGTAGGTCCCTCGGCGGGCGCAGGAAGCACGTCTGCGCCCAATCGTCGGGAAGCTCGCTCAGGAGGGCGAACGGGTTTGCGGTTTCGATGCGCCAGCTCATGGGTGTTCGTCCTCCTGGTTTGCGGGGTCAGCCGCGCCGGTGCCGTATCGCGCTCTGAGCAAGAGCGAGACGGGCTCCTCGGCACCGATCGCGGGGGCGGTAGATGCCGACGGCGGCTTGTCACGAGGTGGACGCGCCGTGGCGGCGGGCTCAGGGGTCGGCTGCGACGGAGGCCCGTCGCCGAAGTCATCGCCGCTCGATCGCCGTGGCGGGATGCCCGGCGCCGGGGTGCTCGCCGACGCGACCGGCGGCGGAGGCTCGATCGCGACGGGCGCCTGCGGCGCTGACGGCGCCACCGGCGGTGGCGGTGCTGGTCGGGTCGGGGAGGTTCTCGCGCCCGCCTCTGCCGCTGGCGTCGTCGGCTCGTCGCTCCTCGCTTCGGGGCCTGCGCCTTGCGGGCGGGCGCTGGCGGGTGTCGTGTTCGCCGTCGGAGATCTAGGGATGCCCGTGTCGCCTTGGGGCAGCTCGTCCTCGGGAGGCTGAACACGAGTCGGGGTCGACGGCGATGGCGGAGCGTCGCTCGCGGACGACCGATCTGCCGAACCGCGAGGGTGAGGCGAGGTCGCGTGCTCCCCGTGTGTGTCCTCGTGGTCGTAGCTCTGGCGGGGAGTCGGGGCGCCTGGCCCGTGCGTCGGCGTTTCGTTCGGCGCTGGCGCCGTCGTCGGTGGCTCGTCGTCTCCGAACTGCTCGTCGCCGCTCGGGCCGCTGCTCGGGCCGCCACCGGAGGGTGCGCCCGTGGGCGGTGGTGGTGTTCCGCCGCTCGGGCCTTCGCTCGATGGTGGAGCTTCTTCTCCGCCGCTCCCTCCGCCGGGCGTCCCACCGCCGGGGGAGCCGTTGGGCGTGAGCGTCGGGAGTTTCCGCGGCAGGCGCGGGAGCCGAGGCAGGTTCGGCGTGGGCATCAGCCGCGCGAGGCGCGTGGCGTAGTAGAGGTTCGCGAGGCGGTTGGTGCCGTCGTTCGCGGCGCGTGGCCCGACCGTCCCGGCGAGGAGGTCGCTCGTCAGTCGGTTGCGTTGCAGGAAGACGGTCCAGAGGAACGCGGCCTGCAAGGCGAACGCGAGCAGCCACCCGAGGTTCGAGGTCGCGTCGTCCAGCGCGGAGCAGACCGCGAGGACGATGGCGAGGATCAGGCTGTAGATGACCTTCCGGGCGAGGTAGCCGGCGAGCTTCGATACCCATGCGCGGAAGAAGTCGTGCCCGCGGCCGGGGAAGATGCCGATCAGGAGCGCGACCGGCGCGAACGCGAGCAGCGTCAGCAGCAGGATCTGAGCGAGGATGACCCCGACCGCGAGCGCGCCGAGCAGCAGATAGGCGCCGATCTCGCCGAGCAGGATCACGATGGCGAGCAGCAGCCGCTGGTACTGGCCGCCCTTGCCCATCGCTTCCGCGGCGGGCTCGTCGGACGGGCCTAGCGGGTAGGTGCCGTCGCTCTTGCCGGGGTCGGACGCTGGGAGGTCTTCGTTATCGCCGTGTTCGAGCGCTTCGTGCTCGGCGCCGCGGCGGTGTGACCCCGGAGGGAACTGGAGGAAATGGGTGGCGTACTTGTTGCGGTCGTTGATGCACGTCTTGCCGTTGGCTTTGACTTCGGTGCCGTGTTCGAGCTGGGCGGCGAGCCGCGTGTCGGTCGCCGGGTTTGAGCTGAGCGGTCTGACTGCGACCGATTGCGGCTTTCCGTGGCTGACGGTCGCGCAGTGCTCGATCCCGCCGAACTCGAGAACCGTCCAGGGGTTCAGGACGAGAAGTTCGAAGAGCTGGTCGCTGGCTGCTGTCTTCGCCTGCGATTCGTTGCCGACGCTTCCTTCGCTGCCGAGTGACAGCAGCGCCGTGGAGAGCTGATTGGACAGTTTGCTCGCCGGGGCGATCGTCTTTTCGGGCTGGGTAACTATCCCGATCGCGAGGACGAAGAACAGCGCCGAGACGGCGAGCGCCCCCGCAGTCTCCGCGTAGCGGCGCTGGATGAGCGCCTTCCACATCGCCCAGCAGCCGACGAGGGTGATTGCCGCTATCAGCCAAGGCGTCCCGAAGGTGCTCTCGTACAGGTTGTGGATCGCCTGCGAGACAGGCGCGAGCGCGCCCGATCCCGGCTTTGACCCGTTGACCAAGTCGAGGTTGAACGCGAGCGCGAAAAGGAGAATCACCCCGTTTGCGAGGAATGAGGTGATTTCCCACAGCACCTCCGCGCCGAAGTACGCGATCATCGGTGCGACCCCGGAGGCATCGACGCCGCTGGTGAAGCCGACGCTGATCGCCGGGAAGTACTGGTCTAGCTCGTAGTTCCCGACGGGGTAGCGGCCGACCCAGCCGCCGGGCGGGAGCTGCGGCGCCGGGTCGATGTTGCTGAACACGTCAGCGGCGTGCGCTGAGGGGTGCGCGCCGAGCAACGTCAAGAACGTCACGAAGAAGAGGACGATCATGCTGCGGCGATGACGGCCAGCCCACCTCGCCGGCCGGAGGATCAGGGTCTTCATGCTTCGCTCCTTCCGGGCTGCTGGGGTGTGGTTCCGAGTGCTTGGAGGAGGTGCGGGTAGACGAGGTCGATCTGCACCTCCCCTACGCGGCCGTGCAGGTCGCGCATCAGGCAATGCCCGGCGCGGAATTCGCGGACCTTGCCGATCAGCTCAGGCGTCGGGTCAAGGCCGATGAACCGCAGAGCCGCCGAGGCCCCGGCATCGGAGTCCTGCCCGAAGACGAACACGACGCCGATCAGGTCGGCGAGGTCCCCGAGGTCGGCGATCCTGTGAGTGCCGAGCAGCAGCGTCGCGTTGTACGCGCGGCCGAGCCGGACGAGGCGGTGAATGATCTGCCGGCCCTGCGGCGAGGCGAGCAGGAACCAAATCTCGTCGAGGCCGACGATCTTGTGCCGCGAGCGGTCCTTGGAGATGAGCTGCAGCGCGTAGGCCGCGACCAAGCTCAACGTCGCGACCGAGATCCGCTCCGCGCGCGTGTAACTGTCCCGAGCCGCCGTCGGTTCCGGCAGCGAGAGGCCGGGCATACGGATCGTCGTGACCGGCATCGCGGCCTGCACGTCGCTTCCGGCGCCACCACCAAAACCGAGCCTCGCGAGGCCGAAGTCGCGGATTACCTCAAGCGCCTCCCCAGCCTCCCTCGCGCCAGCACGATCGGACGCCAGGAGCTGCTCGACAACGCGCAGAAGGCTCCGCGATCCCTCGCGGACGGTGTCCTTCACCGCGAGCGAGACGGCGTTCTCCCACTGCGCCGGGCTTCCCGGCAAAAGCTCCAGCAGGTAGCTGCACGCCAGCTCCTCGCGGATGTCCTCAAGCCCGATCCGCAGCGGATCGAGTCGCCCTTGCTGGGCCTCCGCGCCGGACAGCTCGAGCACCTGCAGCCGGTCGGCCAGCTCGGGCAGGTTCTCCCACCCGTGGTCGGGCTTCGGATCGAAGTCCACCACGAGCGATCCCCGGCGCTCGGCGGCGTACTCGATCGCCTGCGAGGCGACCGTCTTGCCCGACCCGAGGGTGCCGATCAGAAGGACCGCTGAGGCGCGATCTTCGCGGGGTGCCTGCGTCGGATCGAAGCGGACGGGAAGCGGTGCGCCGACGGGCGTGTACCCGAGATATGGGCCGCGCTGGGAGCCGACGATGCGGCTCGCAGTCGGGACCATCGCCCCGAACTGCTCGACAGTGAGCTGCTGGGTGTAGTCGCGCATCACACCCACCCGTCCGCTCGCGGGAGGTGCTCAAGCCAGAGCTGGTACTGAAGGCCGACCGGCCTGTGCAGCGCGAGGTCGCCGTACTGCTCCCGCAGCGCCGCGACCCTGCGCTCTAGCTCCTCCTCGCTGGGGGCACCGACCGCGAGACCGATCTGCCCGTAGAGCATCGGCGGGTGCCCCCCGGCCTGCAGTTGCGCCTCGTATTCGCGAGCGAGGACACGGTCGACGCCGGCAAGGACGCTCGGGCCGTGCGCGGCACCATGAACCTGCTCGTAGAAGGCGTGCTCTACGTCCGCGATCCGCTTGCGGACCTGGGTGAGGGCTTGCCTGTTGCCAAGCCAGCGGCAATGCGCGACCGCGTCGACCGGCCAAGGCAGCGACTCCAAGGGCGCGAACAGCACCTCCGCTGTCCAGCCGGGGAACTCGGGTGCTTCGGCGAGCGCGCCGACACACAGCAGCGCCTGGAAGGAGCGGCCTCGCTCGCTGTCCACGATCAGCGACTGCTCGCGCTCGGTGATCGCGGCCTGCGCGCACTGGCGAAGGTCGCTGCCGAGCGGCTCGAAGGAGACGCCACCGCCGGGCGCGGAGACGATCAGAGCATCCGGCGACCAGTGCCGGTCAAGGACGGGCTCGCCGATGCCGCGGCACACCGAGCGTCGCAGCAGCCACTGAAGCTCTACGGTCCTCGCACGCCGCGAAGCGATGATGCCGTTCAGCCGCTCGAACGTGCGCTGCTCGCGCGTCTGGAGTTCTGAGAGCTCGCCGCCGGTGATCGGCGAGGCCGACCCGATCCCGGCCGCCTCCTCGACGCGGCGACGCACCTTGTCGACGCTCCGCACAAGGCCGGAGCCGACGCCCGTCGGGCTCTTGCCCGCGAGCGATACCGCGAGGTAGCACTCGGGGATGTGCGAGCCAAGGTCGCGCAGCCTCGCCTGGTGGCCCTCCAAGAACGCCTGCCACACGGCGGGGTCTTGGTGGCGCCCGTCGAGCAGACCGGAGGTGTGCTCGACGTACTCATCAGCCGGATACGCGCGGCTGACCCGCCACAAGCTGAAGTCTGCGCCGACGGTGTGCGCCAACCGCTGCAGGCGCCGCTGGAGCCCCCACTTGCCGCCCGTCGGCAGGTACGGGTAGGAGGTCATCGCCAGCCGGTACAGCGCGGCGCTGTCACCGCTTCGGCCGAGCAGCACGTTGCCGTGCGCGTAGCGCAGGGAGAAGGTCGTCATGGCCGGACCTCCACGACCTGGCCCTCGTCCAGCTCGATGACTTCGGCAAGCCGCTCGCCCGTGCGCAGGCGATGGCCGTCAGCGCGGCGGACGATCAGTCTCCGACGGCCGGGGATCGCGACCACCGGGCGTGCGAACACGAGCCGAGCGGGGCCACGCACCTTGCCGTGGTGAAGCACCGGGGAGTGCGCGTCCGGCGCGACCCACACCTTCGGTGCCCAATCGTGGGCTTCGTCCTCGGCGCCGATCGCGCAGTCGAGCGAGCGGCGAGCCGAGCGCATACGAAGCGCCGCCCAGGAGGTGAGATAACGGTGCGCTGGGCGTCCGTCGGGTGCTGCCTGCCCGGCGAGCGTCGCGATCATGCCCGGCGCGATCAGCAGCCGAAGCGGCCAATCGAGCCAGTCGAGCACGACGCCCGCCAGCAACGTTCCGGTGAACCCCGCGAGCGCGCCGAGGACCGCGCCGGGCCAGCCGTGTGAGCTTGCGCCGAGCAGCCCCACGACCGCCGCGGTCACGACCGCGAAGAAGATCGAGCGCTGGCTTACGACCAGCACCACGACCAGCGAGCAGAACGCCCAGCCGAGCCACTCAAGCGGCACGCCGCCCGGCACAGGCAGCCGCCGCCCGTCGATCGCGTAGACCCGCCGGTCGGGCTTGAATATCCGCTGGTAGGAGCGGATCGGATGCGTGGAGTCACTCATCGCAAGCAGCTCCCCGTCAACCGAAGATCTGTTTGCCGATGGCTTCCGCAGCGGTGGCAATGTCCGCCGAGGCGAACACCATCCACGCGACCACGATCGCCGCGAACAGGAAAACCGCCAGCTCCGTGTAGCGGCGATTGACGAGAAACATCAGGCTTACGACGCCGACGATCCCGCCATACAGCTCCGTCGCGTACCCTTTCAGCAGGTTCGCGACGTTCTGCCCGACGTTGGTCCCGGACGCGAATGCCGCGACCGGGAACATCATCAACGCACAGATCGCCAACAGAAGGGCCAGAAGCCCGAGACGTCGTTTCTGTGAAACCACTGCAATCACCGCCTTTGCGCACTCGTTGATCCGGTGCTGGCGGGCTGCGTCGCAGTCACCGTCACACCGCTTGTGGTGGTGGGCACGCGGGATTCGGTGTTGAGCATCGAGAGCGTGCCGCGGATAAGCAGCAGCAGCACGCATCCCCACAACAACGCACGAGCCGCGATACGCGCCAGTCGCTTCACTCCGTCCGTCTGTGGCCGGGTGAATCGGTCCTGGCTCTCACCTTTGTGGGTCCTACGAGAGTTAGTCATAGGGCCGAAGGTACGGAGCGGCTGTGCTATTTACTACAAATAACCATTTACGTATTCACGTAAATACGTAATCACTTATTTGCGGATTGCCACCGTGAATGCGGGCAGCGGTAATCGGCCCCGCTGCGCGGGGAGGAAGACGGCTATATCGGCGGCGAGCTGGGGCCGCGCGCGTGTTGGGGGCAGTCAGGTGAGCTAAACGTCGAGGCCGGCGATCGTCGCCAGCTCCTCGACATAGCCGCTGGCGCTCTGTGCCGCCTGCTCGACCAAGCGCAGGGCACTGAAGTCAGCGAGCGTGTACCACACGGTTCTGCCGTCCTTGCGGCGGCTCACTATGCCCGATTGGTAGAGAACAGCGAGATGCCGCGACACGTTCTGATGGGTCGTCGCGAGCTCGTCCGTGAGGTCTTGAACGGTCGCTTCCCCGCCCTCGAGCATCTTCAGGATGCGTATGCGATTGGGCTCTGCCACGGCCTGTAGCCGGCGGGCCACAAAGTCCAGGAACGGAGCTGACATATTTGGGCTCATCATTTGCCTCCACTGGCTCCCGTGAGCGCAGCGGCGCGCACCTCCAACGATGGGCGTTTTAGTTGACCCCACACCATCGTCAGAAGAGCCTCGCGTGCCGTTGACCCGGTTAGTGGGCCTTTGGCTTACTTGCCGAGATAGTCGAACTGTCCCTGTCTTGGACCTTGACCGACAGCGGGTCGGGAAAGTGGACGCGCCGGTCCGACCGACGAGTAAATTTTGAGACGCGAAGGACCCGGATTGGGCGGGATCGCGCTCGTTGCAACTGCGCGGCGTCTGTTGGGAGACCGAGCTTGCGTGAGGCGTCGCGGGCGGGCGGCGGGCGGTGCAGACGCTCGGCGGGCCGGCGCGACCCGCCGAGCGCGGAGCGCGTGACGTCGGCCGTGGCGAGCGGAATGGTGCGCCTGGCGGGTCGAACGAGAACTGGGGAGAGTGCTCAGACGCCAAGCCGCGCCGCACACGGCGAGGGTCAGCGCGACCGCGGCGGCACCCAGGAGGAGGCGACGCCGATAGGGGCCCTGCACGTCATCGAAGGTGACCGTGAGCTGGGACGGCGCGTCCGGCGCGGTGCCCTCGGAGTCGGTGGGGTCCATACAAGTGAATGTCGACCGCGATCCCAGCGGAACACCGACTTTGCCGGCCCCGCGAGCACACGCTCATCTACTCGGCTCTCGAGCTCGTCGAACGATCTAGTGCCGGCGTTCCCGATGTGGCTTGTCGATTCGTGGCGTTGGCATGATCTGCTCGCACGCCTGCTTTTGTCCAGCTCAGGCGTCTCGTTAGCTACGCTGGGCGCGCCTCCTTTCCGCGCGTTGCGGGGAACACGCTGGTGTCACAGAGATGCTGCAGCCGCAATCGATGCAGGGCCGTGTGGCGGCGAGGGGCGTTGCTGGTCTTCAGCTGCCTGCGACGCGGACGGTGACGTCGCCGATGAGGCTGTGGCCATTGATCGAAACGGTGCCAGTACGCCTGTCCTCCGGCACCGGCGGGACCTCGTTGGAGAGGTCGCCTCGCAGCACGCCTCCGCCGAACTCGACGTGGGTTCTTCCGCTCACGAGCACATCGACATCGCGGAAGATCGCGTATGCCTCGATGTGAACCTCGGGTGGGGCGCTCTTGGTGTCGGAGAGATCGATCTTCACGTCGCCGAGCAAGGCCACAGCGATCAGCTCCTCCTCAACGTCCCAGGTTTGCGCGCGCTTTCCTCTGCGTCCGCCCTCGAATACAGGATCAAGAGCAAGCAGCCAGCGTCGGCGGCGACCGGTTGTCGAGTCGGGTTTGTGCTGCGCGGCGTCGCTCATCAGTGAGCCTCCCTTGTACCTACTATTGATTGAATCTAGCAACTATACTGGTCGCATGGAGCCTAGTCACACCGATTTGGAGCGAATGGTGGCTGCGCTGTTCACCATGAACGCCGGGCTTGACCGCGCCCGGCGGCGTAGCAAGGGCGCCAGCACCTTGAGCTTGCTTCAATTGTTGGCGGGTGGTGACGGCCTGCGCCCCTCGGATCTCGCCGAGCACCTGGGAGTGCACCCGTCGCTGATCACCCGCCAGATCCAAGAGCTCGAGGACTCGGGGTACGTGAACGTGAGCGCCAACCCGGATGACGCGCGCTCGCTGCTGGTATCGCTCACACCTGCTGGCGTCCAGGAGCAGCGGCGCTTGCGAGAGGTCGGCTTGGACCGGTTTGCGCTGTTCGTGGCCGAGTGGACGCCCGAGGAGGTGCGGACACTCGCGGCACTGCTCGAGAAGCTCGAGCGGTCGAAGGCCGCCGTCGCTGCCCAAGAGCGATCGCCGACCGCGCGCCCTCGACCTCACACGACCCGCCGTCGCCTCCGACGCACGTCAGCGGTCCGTTGACCCGAGCACGCCGATCACCCTGTCTATCCAGGCGCCTCCCTCCTTTCCGCGCGGAGCGGGACGCGCGTCGCCTGAGCGTCACCGTAGCCGCGCTGTATCAAAGCAGGGGCGAGCCCTTCGATCGACGGGAGCGGCATGAGGGTTCATGCGGTTGGGCGTCGTCCTGCGATGAGGCTTCTCGTCTGCACCTTGGGCGTGCTCGCGCCTGGCGGGTCTCGTCAGCGGGGTGGCACCTTGGTGCTGGACGCAGGCCGCGCGCCTGATCTCGCTGCACACGCCGATGCGCCTGCCGGCCGACGACGCCGCGCGAGCGATGTGGCGGCTGGTGATGCGCGGCGGCTGGAGCACGCCATACCGCGCATTTCCGACAGCGGCTGAGCGCGACTGCCCCCGCAGCGCCTGCATACGTGCTCGTCGCGTGCTTGTCGCGGCCTGTCTGCTGGCGTTGCTCGGCTGGGGAGGCTGGAGCGTCCACTGGCGGATGCGCTCGTGGCGCACTGGCTCGCCGCTTGGCAAGGAGCAGCGGACTCTTGCGCGTCGCTCAGTCGATCGTGGATGGGTGTGGCAGCGCACCTGGGCGGCGCTGCCTGTTCGAGCGACCAGCCGGCGAGTTTGTGCTGACCGCGCCGCACGGCCGCGAGACGAGTTGCGCAGGCCCGCAGATGCGGTATCGAAGATCGAAAAGCCGCCCATGTGCAGGCGGCCAAGAACAGATGCGATGTACGTTACAATAGGACGCATACTGTCTAATTGACAAGGAGCAAAGCGATAGATACGTCCCGCTCTAGATCAGCACTGTTCGGCGCCGAGCTGCTCATCACGGATGGCACCGCCACCAGCCTGCGCGAACTCGCCGGCGGTGGGGCGCTCGCTGTGTGTTTCATGCGGACCTTCCGCTGCCCGCCATGCCGTGGTCACGCGCGACGTCTTGCCGCTGCAAGCGGAGCGCTGCACGAGGCTGGTGCGCGCTGCGCGGTCGTGGTTCCAGGGCCGCCCGAGCATGCCGAGCAGCTGAGCGGCAGCCTGGACGCGCAGCTACCCGTCTACGCAGATCCTTCGCTGGCGTGCTTCTTGGCGGCGGGTCTCAGGCGCCTCGGCCCCGGAATCCAGCAGAGCGGAACCTTTGCCTACGACAGCCAAGGACGGGAGTTGTTAGCGCACCGCGTGACCGCTCCAATGCGCCGTCCCGACCTCGATCAGATGGTGGATCGTGTGTGCGATTGTCGTTCCCGGGCGCTCGCATGAGCTCGGCTACGGACGAGGCAATCATCCGCGCAACCCGCCAGGCGGCGCTGGACTTCGGGCTTCAGCGCCTCACGATGAGCGACATCGCCCAGCGAGCCGGCGTCAGCCGTCAAACGATCTACCGGCGCCACCAAGATGCGCACGGCGTCGTCAGCGGTCTAGTCGCAAGAGAGTTCGCTCAGACCTTGAGCAGTGTGGCCACGGCTGTGACGGGCGCGAACGGCCGGGCCATCGTCGTGGCGCGTATCGTTGAAGCGGTTAGTGCCCTTCGCGCGAATTCGCTCCTCCGCAAGGTTCTAGACGTCGAGCCCGAGCTGTTGCTCCCTTACGTGGTCGAGCGGCTTGGCGCAACACAGCGACACGCCGTTGATTTGATTACAGCCGATGTCGAGCTGGCACAGCGGGACGGCTCGGTGCGGGACGGCGATGCTCGCGCAATGGCCCTTTCATTGCTGCTGGTTGCTCAGTCGTTCATATTCTTTCGCGGGACGCTCATCGAGGTGCCCGAAGCTGCACTGCTTGGGGAGCTCGAGCGCATCGTCGACGGCACCCTGCGGGCAGCTGGAGGGTGCCAATGAGCTCGGGCCTTCATCCTCGATGGCGGGGCCCGGAGCGGCGTCCGGCACAGGACACGGCGGCTGCAGAAGTGGCGGTTATAGGGGCTGGGTCAGCCGGGCTCCCTGTCATGAAGGCACTGACCGAGCAGGGCATCGCAGTCGAGTGCTTCGAGCGGGGTTCACGGCTAGGTGGACTCTGGCGGTATGAGAACGACAACGGCCTCTCGCCGGCATACGCCTCGCTGCGCACCAACGTCTCGCGAGCCCGTATGGGGTATCCGAGCTTCCCGATGCCTGAGCGCTACCCGGAGTTCGCGAGCCACGCTGACATGGCCGACTACCTCGACGCATACGCTGCGCGATTCAGACTCGACGCACACATCACGTTTGGTGCGACCGTCACACGACTCGAGCCCGATCCCGACGCCGGCTGGCTTCTCACCTGCGACGATCGGCAAACACGACGGTTTGACAGCGTCGTAGTCGCGGTCGGACACCACTGGTGCCCACGGCAGCCAAAGGACCTGGGCGCGTTCAGCGGTACGGTGAGCCACGCCTGCCACTATCGGACGCCGGACCCACTTGCTGGACGACGCGTACTCGTAGTCGGCGCCGGACAATCCGCCTCGGAGATCGCTGTAGAGGTCGCCGCCGTTGCGGCACGCGTTTGCGTCGCTGTTCGCCGCCCAACGCACGTCATACCGCGCTGGCTCGGCGGAAAGCCGTACGACAGCGGCGATACCGCTCCACAGAACAGGCTTCCTTGGAGTGTTTGGAACGCGCTCTGCTCGCGCGCCGTGTCGCGCGAGACGGGTGATCCTCCGGCGTCATGGCCCTCACCAGAAGGGCCGATACTCGAGGACATCCCGATTATCTCATCAGAGCTTTTGACGGCAGTGGACCACGGCGCGATAATCGTCAGGCCCGCGCTCGCACGCCTCGACGGTGACCAAGCGCTGTTCGCCGATGGGACCACTGAGTCGTTTGATGACGTCATCTTTGCGACCGGGTATCAAATCAGTCTGCCATTCCTCGCGCCGGCTGGGATCTCGCCTAATGGCCGCGAGCTCCCGTTGTACAGGCGCATCGCACCGCCTGCGCATCCGGGCCTGTTGTTTGCCGGGTTCGTAGACGCACCGGGCGGCCTGCTGCCTATCGTCGAGGCACAGGCGGAGTGGATCGCGGCGCTGCTCACCGGCACGCTCTCGTTGCCTTCGGCCACGACAATGCATCGGGCGATCCGCCGTGGCGAGCGTCGCTCGCGAGCGCGCTTCCCCAATGATGGAGCCGACAGCCTCCGCTGCGACCCACACGCCTATCGGCGAGTTGTGCGCGCCGACCTGCGCCGCGCTCGCCTACGAGCGCTTAACAGGGGACGTCGTCTCGATTCATCGCCAGCCGCCGCGGGTCTCGAGGGCAACGGTCAGGGACTGGACCCTCCCAGCATCGCGCCGTACAGGCCGTCAGCCGGCGCCGACTCTACGTCCGCTTGAAGATCGAAGCCCGCCTCCGATCGGGCGACTGGCCGACGCAGTCACCTTGATGACGACCTTCCGGACAAGCCCGCCCCCGTTCCGCGCATAGGAAGTGCCACCGGCGGAACGGGCGGAGACCTGCTCTCGCAAATTGCGGGTATCCGGATCGTCCGTGCGCCGTCGCATCAGGCGGCCCTGCATTCGTGGGGAAGGAGAACCGGCGCCACGCCGTCGCCCGGTCCTCCGGGACGAGTGCGAGCGCGGGCTCCGGCTCGGCGCAGCGACAGGGCCTGCTGCGGCTCCGTGGGCAGGCTACATGGCGCCCTGTTCCAGCGCGCGCTTGAGCCGTCGATGGAAGCGACGGAACGCCAGCGCGGTCATCTGCTCCATCGCGCGATTGGCGATGCGCGCGCGTCCGGGCAGGTGGGCGAGTGGCGTGAGGGTTACGCGCGTGCCGCCGGCCGGCGTCGGCGCGAACTCCCAGCGACCGTCGACGGGCGGCCCCTCGACGACGCGAATGTGAAACACCCGGCCGGGATCGTGCTCGACCACCTCGGTCAGCTCGACCCGCCGCCGGCCCATGGCCTTATGGACCTCGCGGAAGCGCGTTCCGGCCCGCACCGGCCCCTCCGTGAGCTGCTGCACCTCCTCGGCGTCCTGCCAGGCGGACAGCTTGGTGGGATCGGTGACG
The DNA here is from genome assembly GCA_049513255.1 of Solirubrobacteraceae bacterium. Classification (GTDB taxonomy): domain Bacteria; phylum Actinomycetota; class Thermoleophilia; order Solirubrobacterales; family Solirubrobacteraceae; genus Palsa-744. Next base: position 259,167 of record JBEKWH010000001.1, on the reverse strand, counting down.
AACGCGAAGACCTCGTCGGGCGGCCGCGCGATCTCAATCGTGGTGCTCGCCATGGCGCGACTCTACGGCGACCCCGCGGTGCGCGCAAGTACCCGCCCAGAACGCTCGGCGAATCGGGGCGCGCGCGGACCCCGACGGCGCTGAATGCGCCCAGTAGTGGCTTTGCTGGGCGACCGCGCTACCGCTATGGGGCTGTAGGAGGTCCGTCGCGCTGGCGGGACACGCGCACCTGCTTTCTGAGATTGGAGGTCTCTCCCGCGCGGTGGGGAGAGACGCGCTCCTCGCCAAGAGCACGACGCGCCCCGGCACCGACCGGCGCCGGTCCAATGGGAGGGCACCAGCTCCCCTGCAGTCCGCGCGAAGCGGTTCCGCGAGTCTCGGTCGCGCCACCACGCGAAAGCAGAACGCTCGCGGCACGTATTCTCCGCCACGGCATTGCGCTCGCGGAACTCGCGCGCGTGTACACAGTCGGTTGCCGGGAAGAGTACGGTCGCGCGCGACGCGGGGGGCCCTACGGCGTTGGCGGTGCCCGCGCAAAGCAGGGCAGCTGGGGACGTGACGACGCGACGCGCTAGCGAACGCGTCCCGTCCCGCGACGAGCATCCCCAAGGAACGGATTGACCCAGGCTGGCGCTGCCTGCTACCTTGCTTCACATGGTAGCGAAGGTCCGTGAAACGGGAATCTCGCAGCTTCGGCGAGGCGTGCTGGAGTTCTGCGTGCTTGCGCTGCTGCGGGACGGCGAGCGCTACAGCTACGAGCTGGTCCGTTCGCTCGGCGATGCGGACGGCCTGGTCACATCGGAGGGAACGCTGTATCCGCTGCTCGGCCGGCTGCGTCGCGAGGGCGTGGTGGATACGACCTGGCGCGAGTCGCCGTCAGGACCGCCTCGCCGTTACTACCACCTCACGCCAGACGGCCAAGCAGCGCTCGACGGGTTCGGGGCCGAGTGGACGCGATTCCGTGACTCGGTCGACGCCCTACTTCGCAACGGAGCATTTAGATGACGACCGACACACTTCACCCCGTCGCCGCGAAGTATCTGGAGCGCCTGCGCCGCGCCGCACGCGGCCTGCCGCCCGACCGGCGTCGAGAACTGCTGGTCGAGATCGAGGGGCATCTGTCCGAGGCGATCGACCCGAGCGCGTCGGAGGCGCAGGCACTCACGGTTCTCGACAAGCTCGGCGAGCCCGAGGCGATCATCGCTGCCGAGACGCCGGAGCCGGATGAGCTCCCAACCGGTCGCGGAACCAAGGAGTGGGCGGCGATCATCCTGCTACTGCTCGGCGGTTTCATCGTCGGTGTCGGCTGGATTGCCGGGCTGGTTCTGCTGTGGACCTCGTGCGCCTGGACCACGCGCGACAAATGGATCGGAACGCTCCTCGTACCCGGCGGCCTCGCGACCGGCCTACTGATCGGGCTGATCGCGATCGGCGCACCCACCAAGAAACTCTGTCGCGCGATCGATGGCGGCGTGCCGCACTGCACCAACGCCGCCAGTCAGAGCACCCCCATTCTCGGAGTCGTCGTGTTCGCGCTGCTCGTGCTGGCTCCGATCGCGACCTCGGTCTACCTCGCCCGCCGCGCGGCCCCTGAACCATGACATGGCTGATCCCAACGACGCGCTGCGGGGGAGCCGCACGCACGGATTGAAAGGGCACGGGGACACAGGCCCTCACTGCACTGCAGCCCCAAACTATCAATGCAAACACTTCGCCTCACGCACCTCGCCTCGCTGGCCGTCCTGATTGCCGTTCTGCTGGCTGGATGCGGCGCCGGTAGTCCCTCGTCCTCCACCAGGTCTGCCTCGACAGGGTCAGCCAGCTACCGGGCGGAGCTTGCCTACGCGCAGTGCATGCGAGCCCACGGGCTGTCGAGGTTCCCAAATCCCAGTCCGTCGCAGGGATTCGGCGGGCAACTGAGCGGAAACCCCAACAGCCCGGCGGCGCTGGCCAATGAAGCCTGCAAGCCTCTACTCTCTCTCGGCAGCACGGGAGCAGGCGGCACCACAACGTCGCCAACGAGCAACCCCCCTGGTGCGGCGGCGGCTGACTGTCTGATCTCCCAGCCGCCGTGTTACACACCTATGCAGCTCCGGGTTGCCTACGCTATTCAGCCGCTGCTAGATCGCGGGATCACCGGCCGCGGACAGACCGTCGTCCTGTTGGAGTTCCCTCCAACCACGGCAGGATCATCGTCGTCGGCTACCGGCGTCCAGGTGCCGGCGTCTTCCGACATCCGGCACGACCTGGCACGATTTGACAGCGTGTTCGGCCTGCCTGCCGCGCGGCTGCAGATTGTGAACAGCCTCGCGCACGCCTCGTCGCCGTGGCTGGCGTCGATCGAGGAGGTGGAGGACACCGAGATCGTGCACGCGCTCGCGCCCGACGTCGCGATCCGGGAGGTCCTGATTCCGTCCTCGTACGTCGCCAGCCCGGGCACGGTGAGCGCAGCCGTCCTCGCGGCGTTGAGGCTCGGCCTCACGCAGGGCGGCGTGGTCTCGCTCAGCGCGGGCGCCGGAGAGCAGTGCTTCACCCCGGCTGAGGCCGCGCAGGTGAACTCGGCTCTACAAGCTGCGCAGCGCGATCGGGTGACCGTGGTCGTCTCGACAGGCGACTCCGGCGCAGTCACCACCGCTTGCCCCCCCGAAACAGGTTCCGCCGCGGTCAAGGGGGTGGACCTGCCGGCGTCTGACCCGCTCGCGCTGGCCGTCGGCGGCACCAGCCTGCAGGCCAGCCCGGTGACCGGTGCCTACATCGACGAGAGCGCATGGAACATCCCGGCTTCGGCGGGAGGACCCAGAGCCGGCGGCGGCGGGTTCAGCCGGCTGTTCCCCCGGCCCGCCTACCAAAACGGCATCGCCGGAATCGGAGCAACCCGGGGCGTGCCCGACGTGGCTGCCGACGCTGACCCTCGTACTGGCATGGCCCTCGCCATCAACGGCGGCGGCCAGGACAACATCCTCATCGGGGCCGGCGGGGCCAGCGCCGCCGCTCCGCTGTGGGCCGCTGTCATCGCCCTCGCCGACCAATACGCCGGCCGGGACCTCGGCTTTGTCAATCCCGCCCTCTACCGGATCGGCCGCAGCGCCTATTATCACCAAGCGTTCCACGACGTGACCACGGGCACCAACACCGTGAACTTTCCGACGCGGACGATCACCGGCTATCAGGCCACGCTCGGGTGGGACCCGGTGACCGGCTGGGGAAGCCCCCAGGCACAGGCGCTCGTCCCCCTGCTCGCCCGCTACCTCAGCCCCTAACCCCGGACCGCGGAACTGATCTCACCTGGCCGCAAACGGCTGGCGATGATCACGTCGAGGGCGCTAATTACCTCTCCCCGAGATCCCGTCGACCGCGTCGGAGCGGATGTGGGCAGGTTGGGACCGAAGCAGGACCGCGACCGGGCGGTCAGGCGCGCCCTGGATCTCGCCAAAAGCGGGCGCGTCGTCGGCCGGAGGCGAGACGCATGCTATGAAAAGCAGGCGTGCGAGCAGATCATCAACGCCACGAAGTCGCCGCGGCACTGAGGTCCACGTGGGCGGCTTCACGCCGGCTCCTCGGTCGACCGAGTATCAGCTCGTCAAGTTCCTCGTCCGTCATTCCGGGCGCCACTCTAACGACCTGACTTCCACCCCGTCCACGCGCGATCGTGCCCGTGACGATGCGACGGCGACAGCCCGTATCGGTGGGCCGCGCGGACAGCCCGCCGCAATAGCTCAACCTCTACTGAGGCGCTAGGATCGTGGTCCCGGCGAGATAGCTCAGTTGGTAGAGCACTCGACTGAAAATCGAGGTGTCGGCGGTTCAAGTCCGCCTCTCGCCACTCGAAAGTCCTGCAAATGAGCGCTATTTGCTATTTGCTATTTGTGGTCGGGGCACGCGCTTAAGGTCTTTGACGAGGTTCGGCTGCTCTTGACGTGGTGGCCATCGCCTGAGCGAAGCTGAGACGGCGGTCGTTTGCGCACGACGTAGTACATGGCCCACGGATCGCGGCTGGGGTCAGCTCGCGGCATGCGCGCCTCCGGTGGCGAGCTTCAGGAGTGCGGCGCTCAGCGCCCCGCCGATGCTCGTCTCGTGCCGGTCGGGCGCTACTCGCCAACGGCCATTCGGCGTCTCGGGGATTCCGGCGCGCTGGATAAGGGCCTCGGCAAGCTGGCTGTCAACGCATACCGATACGTCGTCGCGGGTTCGGCGTGCTTTCCGCGCGAGCGCGTGGGCGAGCACGTTTTCGGTGCGGGAGATTTGGGCGATCGACCACCCTGGCTGGTGTCTGGCCAGATGGCGGCATGCCGCCTCGCGCAATGGGCGCAGGTGCTCGCTTTCGCCGCGGTGCGGTCGCGCAGCGGACTCGCAATCGGTTCTGAAGGTGACGTGGGGAAGGTGTGCCTGCTCGGCTGCGCTCATCGCCAGCAGAAGCGCTCGCAGCTCGGCCTCGCCGTTGTTCTTGCAGTCCACGAGCCGGCTTTGGCTTTCGAGCTGATCGCTTTGGTATGCGATTCCTGCCCAGCCATTGCGGTAGGACGCATCGCAGTTGACGTAGATCATGGCGTCCCGGGGCTGTAGCTCGCCGTCGATCGCGTCGTTGGGCTCAGCCGGTACGAGGACGCGGTAGCGCATAGCTGTGGGCTGTCGGTGGGCGGGGTGCTGGCGATCGCGGGGATTGAGCGCGCCGGCCAGCGCGTGGCCGCGACGTGGCGCTACAGCGCCCGAGCGGGCGCGCTGTGGGGGCGTCAGCCGGTCGCACTGGCGCCGCCTTGCTGGTTGGTGACGGTGGTGTTCGGCTCGCGGCGCATGATCTGTGGGAGCAGCAGGGACTGCCCGCGCCCGTATCCGGGTTGGCAGCCCTGCTCCCACGGGAAGCGGCCGGTGGGATCGCAGACGATGATCTGCTTCACCGTGGCCGTCCCGCCGTCGTGGTGGTCGCGTCGCCACCACTCGGCGAGGCCGAGGTAGGAGTCGACCATCCGGCCGGGAATGGGCGCGATCCAACACGGCACGTCGTTTGCGAACGCTCCGACCACGCGCCCTTCGGCCTCGGGCGTCTCCTCCAGCAGCCCGACGACCGAGGTGATCACGCGGATGCTCGCCTTCGGGCTGAGGCCGCTAACGGCTAGCTCGGGGTGACCGATGTGCTGGGGGAGGCCGATCGTGTAGGTGTAGCTCGGACCGCTGCACTCTCTCGTCGGGATCACCTGAGTCATGGTGTAGCCGTAGAGGGCGATCCGCGTCAGCAGAAGCGCTCGTGTACGTCCCACCTGGTCGTAGCTCACGCTTGCACCCATACCCACGCCTGCACCGTGACGCTTTCGACCGGGACGTCCTCTTCGAGGGCCTTCGTCTGCAGCGCGTCTTTTACATCTTGTGCGCTGAGCGATGGCACGTCGAACTCGTCGCTGCTCGTGATTTTCACAGTGAAAAAGCTGTCCATTTCTGTACCTCCCAAGCGGGGGGGGCTGAGCCGGGTCGTCTCGCAGGGCGACGGGATGAACCGTGTGTGGGGTCACGGAACGTGGGTGCTCCCGTCGCCCTGCGAAACGCTCGGCTGGCTACGCCACTGCTGCCGCCTCTGCTTCCTCTTGCGCGCTTTCCAGCATCTCGCGGGCGATCAGCGTCCAGTCGTCGTCATCGAGCGCGGCGAGCGCGTCCTTCACGCCGCCGCGCAGCCCGTCCGACAGGCGGGTGACCGCTTCGGTTGCACCGGCGTGAATCCCCTCGGACATGCGCGCTTCGGCTGGCTGGCTGAGCCCCTCTCGGACCATCTCGACGGTGGCGCCTCTCACTGCCGAGTGCGCGACGATCGAGCGCACCAGGTCGAGCAGGCTGTCACGTCGAATGTCGCGCCTTTTGGTGAGGTGCGCTCCTCGCCGCCGTTTGTGTCCTGCGAGTGTGGTGATTCCATGCGTTTTCTCCTTTGACTAGAACGTGCCTTGCTGGCGGGACACGTCTAGCTCGACCGCAGGTAAAGATCAAGGCTTTGCCGGAAACCTTTTTGTGACAGTGGTCCTCGCGCCGCGAAGGTTGCTTGTAGGGCGGCGGCTGGCCTTTCTTTGTCACGGGAGCGATGGGCCTCCCGCCGCCCTACAAGTCGCATGGCGTGCCTCACCATTCCGTCAGTGGGACGCCGTGCTCTCCCGCGATGGCCACAGCCTCGCGGTAAGACTTCCACCCGAGATCCTCTGCCTGCTCGGGCTGGTAGCGAAAGGGGACGCCAGCCGCTGCGGCGGCTTCGGCGTCCTCGCCCTCCGCCCGGATCACGACCACCGGCCCGATCGGCACCCTGTCGCCGTCGCAGTCCTCATCCTTGAAGGTGACAACGGTTACGCTCATCGATCCTCCATGTGGGCGGGGGTCTCCCCGCGCAGCCCGACAGTCGTGATGGCCCGAGCTTCGGAGCTGGCGACGCCGACGTGCGTACCCCGCGGGCACTCGTCCGTATAGATCTCCATCGCGAATCGACGGTTGCCAAGATCGGTCACGACGCCGACCGGCATACCGTCACGATTAACCCCGATCGTGGCACCCTGCCGGTGCGAGGTGATTTCGGGCTCACGCTCGCTCATCGGCGACACCCCGGCGGGACATTCGGTACACCCCAGCCCCGAGTCGGGTCAAACCTGACGGGCAGCCATTGGAGAAAGACACGGCGAGCGAGCGGCGAGCGGTAGTAGTGGTGGCGCAGCCCGAACAGCCATTGCCCCGCGAGCCACGCGACACCGCCGAGGATCGCAGCGATCGCCATTCCCGGTGAGCCGGTGAGGGCCGTGCTCCCAAGCCCGCCGACGGCCAGCAACCCGCCGCACGCGCGCAGGACGAACCCGCCGAACAGCCACACGCCGACCGCGACGATGATCGCGCTCGCGGCGAGGCTCAGCACCCCGGTCATCGTGTGCCTCCCGGCGGCGCCCTATGGGAAGCCGACATTCATTGCCTCCTATCGAGTCCGTTCGTCTGCATCGGGACACACGTCTAGCTCGATCCAGCGGAAAGCTCAAGTCCGTCATGCGGGTAGTTCTCGCGCGCGACCGGATGCCCGCCGCCGAGGCCCTCGGCTGCCGGATCGGGCGGGCGCGGGACGGTGTACCGGCGCTCGATTACAGGCCGGTCGCGGTTCGCGCGGGCGCCGGGTCTGACTTCGAGCTTGCCCTGAGCGACGAGCCCGTCGGATTTCATGCGCGCGGTGTGCTTGCTGATACCGAGGTGCTCGGCGATCTCGCGCAGCGTCGCCGAGTGCACCTCTGTGAGCCAGTCGAGGATCGCCTCCTGGCGGACGATCACCGGCGGCTTACGACGCCGCACGCCGCTCGCAGCTAGCGGCCACCACGCCGTCGGTGTCTCGGGCGGCGACGCTGGCAGCGGCGGGTCCTCGCGGACGGTGTCGAGGGCGTCCGCCAACAGGTCGCGCCCGACCTGCTCCCAATCCTCGCCGGTCGCCGCGCTGAGCACCTCGCCGATCGCGACGCGAAGCGCCTCGCCGATATCGGCCGGAGGCTCCTCGCCGCTGGTAGCGATGTCGAACACGTACTCGCTCACCATGTCCGCGGCGGCTGAATGCCGCAGCGCGCTGTGGATGAAGTCGCGGACCAAGTCGGTGGGGAACTTGCTGCCCCACTCGCCGCGGCGGATGTCAGCGGCGAGCACTGTGGCCTTCCTCGACGCAGCCGGCGTGCGGCGGCGGGGCGGGCTCGGGGTGGGCGGTTTCGGTCATCGCGGACACGTCTAGCTCGATCCGCCAGCAGAAGTCAAGTCCGCGGCGCGGGGCTGCGCGGAGGCCGCCGCTGGCGTTCTCGGCCGAGTTGCGCGTGAGGGCACGCGAGCCGCCGGACAGGCCCTCAGTCGCTTCGAATCTTGTTCTGGCCGTGTCCCGCACGGGTGCTAGCGAACCGCGCTATCGGCCTGCGAAGGGTCGTGCGAAAGGACTTGACTTGCCCCGCCGGGAGAGCTACCACGTCCTCCGCCAAAGGCCCGGAAAGGGCTCTAACAAAGGAGAATCGACGATGAGCAGCAAGACGAAGACCGAATCGAAGGGCTCGCCCGAGGAGGCCGTCAAGGCGGCGGTGCAGACGACCCCGGGCGGCACGACCGAGGGCATCGCGCAGGTCGCCGGGATCGGCCGCTCCACGGCCGGGAAGGTGCTCGGGCGGCTCACCGACGCCGGTGAGGTCACCCGCCATCAGGGCGGGCGCGACCGCGGGAAGCGGCTGCCGGACCGCTGGACGCTCGCCGGGGTCGAGATGCCCGAGGCATACGCCGGGTATGTGCTCGCGGCCGAGCAGCCGGCCAGTCCGGCGGGCGACGGCAAGGGCGCCAAGGCACCCGCCGCCGACAAGCCGGCCGGCGGGAAGAGCGCGCCCGCGGCAAGCGCCAGCGAGCCCGCGGACGGCAAGCTCAAACCGGGTGGCCTTGACCCGCTCGTGATGGGCTACCTCGAGGACAACGCCGGCAGCGGCCCGCACGGGCCGACCGAGATCGCCAAGGCCCTCGAGCGCAGCTCGGGTGCGGTCGGCAACTGCCTCGGGCGGCTGACCGACGCGAAAAAGGTGAAGCTCGTCAATGAGAAGCCGCGCCGCTACAGCCTCGCGTGATCGTGGCGCTGACCGATAACGGCGCCCGCCCCCTCACCCCCGCCGCCCACGTAGGCGTGGGGCGAGGGGGCGGGCCGAGCGCGCAATCCCTCAACGGAAGGAGAGCAGAGCAATGATCGAGACCCCGCAGGCCCAGGAGACGCTCGCCGAGCTCGCCGAGTCGACCGCCTCCGCGCTGCTCGCATTCGCGCAGGCAGTCCGCCCCGCCTCTGACCGTGACGGCGACGGCGCCGACCTCGCCAGCCTCGGCCTCGGCCGCCGCCAGCAGGAGATCGCGGCGCTGGCCGGCCTCGACACCGATGAGGGCCTGTCAACGAGCGAGGTAGCGCGGGATATCGACTACGACGCGGCGAACACCCACGCCGCGCTGTACGCCCTCGCCGCGCGCGGCGTCGCGGAAAGTTTCCGCCACGCCGAGCACACCCGCTGGCGACTCACGCCGAGGCATCGGTCCGCTAACCCGTACCTCGCGATCGCGCAGCTAATCACGGCCGGCGAGTGGACGACCTTTGACGACATCTCCCTCGTGGTACACGGCGACCTGCGTCACGGCCGCGAGGTGCTGCGCGCCGCCGTCGAGCTGCCCGACTTCCCCGCCCACCGCGTGCTGCCGCCAGGTGGGCAAGTGCCCGCGACGTGGCGGAGCTTTGCGAGCAAGACCGCCGACCCCGGAGAGTGCGTGCGGCTCCTGGCCAGGGAGGGCGTCCCGGTCGACGTCGACGGGCGCGCTTCGCGCGCCCACTACATCGGCTGGGATCAACTCGCCGAACGCGCCTGCGACGCCGGCCGGCTCGCATGAGCGCGGGCACCTTCGCAAAGGGAGTCTTACCGAGTTTTAGAGGGTTTACGCGACCTCGATAAACCTCCTATAACTCCGTATAGTCGGGGCTATCGACCCGATCAACAACCCCTATAGCCCAGGCGCGGGCTCCCGCCCGCCAGCGCTGACACCAGGTTTGCCTCAGACTGACGTCTGGCCCCAAGCACTTACTACGTCAGAGGTGTATGTGGGCCCTTGAGAGGATCCATTTGACGCCCTTTTGGAGCGGGTCTTTCGGTTCTAGCTCCTTCAGCAGGAGGCTGGCGTCGGGGCCGGCTCCGCGAACGGCTCTCGCTAGGTGCGCGCGGCTCCAGCGCTCCTTGCGGGCACGCGTCAGCAGCAGTGCGCGCAGACGCTGTGGCATGCTGGCGCCGGACGGGAGCACCTTCTCGAGGTTCTTTACGCTCGCCGGGGTCAGGCGGCCCTCGACGGCCGCGGCGTGCAGCGGGCCGAACACCACGTCCAGCGACGCTGCATCGTCGATCAGAGTCGCCGCTGCGAGCTTCAGCCACCGGGCGTCCGGGTGCGCTCGAGTCGCCTCGAGTGCGCTCGCGCGCTGCGCTGCCGGTACGTCGGCGCCCGCAGCGGCAAGCATCAGGACCTCCTTCGGGTCTGCGCCGCGCAGCAGCTCGGGCGCCGCTTTGCTCCTCGCGATCGACGCGAGTGCCTTGGCGTCGATGTGTCCCGCCGCCTTCAGAGCTGCCCGAACCCCAGCAGCTGAGACGACTGCCGCGACGTGCCCTGCGTTGAGGGCCGCCGCGAGCTCCCGCGGGCGCACATCGGCACGGATCGTGCGCAGAAGGGCTTCCGCCGTCTCACCGTCCAGCTCGCGCCACGCCTCGGGGTCCGCCCCTACTCGAGACTGGGCGAGCAGATCGCCCGCGAGCTGTATGTCACGTGCTGCGACGGCACCCAGCATCCCGGGGGCTGCGACGGTGACGAGAGCGCTCAGAAGTGCGTCGCTTCTGTCCGGCGGAGTGTCCTCGGAGAGCGCGTCGATCAGTGTGGGCCAGCGTCCTGCGCGGCACTCCTCGGTCAGGCGTCGCTCGAAATCGAGCTGCGTCAGGTCCCAGGCGTGTGCCGGCGAGCAGAGTAGCCCCGTCAGACGCGCGCTCTCGGAGACGGCCCACCAGTCACCGCTGCGGCCTAGGACGGCGAGCTTCATCTCCGCGTGATCCTCCGGGGTAGGGTAACGCTCCGCGAGCGCAGCGAGCAGTTGCGGCACGTGTTCCTCATGCACGGTTGACCAGATGCGTGCCAGCGCGCGCACCGAGGCGGTGCGCGGCGGCTCCTGTGGCCCAAACCTTGCGAGCCAGGCCGTGAGGTCCCCGCGGCGCTCGGCGAGCTCGCCGGCGAGTGTCATCAGCCAGCGGTCATCGCCGTGCGGGCGCGGCGGCGGTGAGCCCTCGCCAGTCAGAACGAGCAGGTCGTGCCGTCGGCGCGAGCGGTAGCTAGCGGAGCGCAAAGCGAATGAGAAGCGTGCCTGAAGCTCCGGCCACTGTGCTGACCACAGTGCGAGCACCGCGTCCTCGGCCGCCTGTGGGTCTTTGACGTGCGCGTGGGGCACCTTCGATGCGTAGAGAGCGCGCGCGCACAGGTAGACGTCACGCTCCGGCGGAGGCGGTGGGCGTCGCTGGACGCGTCTCACCGGCAGCGGCTCTGAGTAGCTGGAAGACGGGGCTCCGTGGCGCGGCGGCTGGAGCAGTGCCACGAGGTCGCTTACGCGGAACTTGTGGAACGCGTTTGTGTCGATCAACAGTGCGTGGGCCCAGACTGCGCCGGGACGTCCGGCGTCCGGGGCGGGCCAGGTGGCGATCAGCGCATAGCGGTCAAATGACGCCATCGGCATCCCGGTCAGCCGGCGGCCGTGGCGGACGTCGGTGTCGCTGAGCGCGACGAGCGCGGCCTCCGCGTCGCGCGGTAGCTTGAGCGAGGAGGCAAGCAGCCGGTGCCCCCGGTCGTAGCCGAGCAGCGCCTGGTCGATCACTCCCACCCCAGCGCCCAACGCACCGGCTCGGAGAAGGGGATGTCGCTGCCGCCGGCGGATCGTGCCCATGCGCGTTCGTGCAGGTCGCCGCGCTGCTTGACTTCCTCGGCGTCCTCGCGCGCGCCGCCCTGCGCACAGACGCCGAACACAGTGCTCTGCACGCGAGCAGGGTCGTAGCGCAGCATGCTCGCGATCGCGGGCAGGCGCAGGTCAAGCCACTGCTCGGGTGTGTCACCGTCCGCGAGGTCGAATGCGGAGATCACGACGGCGACGCGGACGGGCCAGCGGTCGCGCATCGCCTCGAGCACCTCCTCAAGCCCGTCGATGAGCTGTGCGGCCGTGCACGCGGAGGGGTTCTTGTACTCGAGTGCCTCCTCGCCGGAGGGGACGCTGGGCAACAGGTGCAGTTCGAGCGGCGGCGTGATGACGCTGGGATGGACGAATAGCATCACCGCTGATGCTTGCGCGACCTCCTCGCTCAGCAGCTCGGGCCAGACGCGACGTTGGACGAGCCCCTCGAGCTGCTCGCCGGAACGATCGGGGATGACAAGCGTCACGGTTCCGGAGCCGGGGAACTCGACGGGCACCTCGAAGCGCTCGTCGGCGTCGTGGTGGGTTCTGGTGATCTCCGTCAGCTCCCGCACATGTTCGGCGAGCTCTTGGGCGTGCCTGCGCTCGCCAGGGAGGCTGGCCTCGCGGACATACTCGATGGAAGGCTCCTCGACGAAATGCCAGAGCGTTCCGATGAACGTCGACTTGCCGGTCTCGGGCAGTCCCAGCAGCATCACGCGCCGCTCGCTCATGTGACCCGTCCGATCATCCGCTCCGCGCGCATGGGCTGGAAGACGGCGGCGGAGGCGCTGGGCGGCTTGAGGATCACGCCGAGGACATCCTGGAGGCCAGCCGGGTCTTCGCCTCCGGGGGGCCGTGCCGTGACCTCGAGCAGTACGGCGCCGCTGTCGATTTCGCGGGCGAGGTCGAGCAGAACCTGTCCCTCGCGGCTCCATTTCTCACGCAGCTCGGTCGTGATCAGATCTGCCTTTGCGAGGGCGACGGCGACGGTTGGGGTGGCGCCCGACTCGCGGAGCTGGCCGATCAGGCGGCGTGTGTTCGATAGCGCACTTGAGCGTCGCCCGTCATCGGCGAAATCTCCGCCGTCAATGAGGAACAGCGCTACGTTCACGCTGTCGAGCCACTCAATCTTGTCCCTGAACGGCGTGCCGTAGCGCACCTGCTTGAAGGTCTCTCCGGCGACGTCGCTCAGCAGCACCTCGCGCATGCGGTCGTGGGCGGCGAGGCGGAGGTGCAGAAAGCCGTTCTCGCTCTCGTGGGTGCGGTCGGTGTCGGGCTTCTCGCCGCGACATGCCAGGCGGGCGAGCCATGCGCGGCGCTCAAAGCCGAGCGCAGTGCGCGACCCCGCGAAGTGGGCGTCCGTGATCGCTCCGTGGTTCAGGAGGCTGTTCCATAGCGCCACGAGCAGCGTTGTCTTGCCGGATTCGTATTCGCCGGCGATCAGCACGACGGTGAGCCCGTGGCGTTCGGCGAGGTCCTCGGTGTCTGCGAGCGTGAGGAACTGGTCGGTTGTGATCAGCGGCTCGCGACGCTCCGTTGCTTCGGGCTCGACGGCCTCCTCATCGAGGAGCTGCTCGCCGGGGAGCTCCTCCTCGGCGGGGGCGGGCGTGTCCTCGGGCGTGCTCATAGCTGGCGTTCAACGAGGATCTCGATCAGCGCTTGCTTGGCGAGCTCGGCCGCCGGGTAAGCCCGTGAGGCGAGGGCGGCCGAAGTTGCGCCGTGGGCAGCACAACCGATCGGCAGGAGCGGGTGGGTGTGCTCACTTGCGTCGTAGATGCCGGCGGGGAGGGCTGCGAGCGCGTCGACGATCGTGTGGGGCTCGATGCCGGCGAGAACACGTGCGAGCAGTTTGGGAGCGGCCGGCGGCGGTGTGGCAAAGGTTGTCAGCGCGGCGATTTCGCGGCCGGCGAGTAGCGGTGCCGCAGCGCCGAGTTGGGCCCAGTCTTGACCGTCGCCTTCGTGGCGTTCGCTGATCGTCCACCACAGCATGTCGGTCTCCTCGTCGGCTGCCGCGAGTCGCGTCTGGACGGCGTCGACCATCGCGCTGTGGGAGCGTTGAACCGTATTGATTGCAGCGGTCAGCGCGTCGGCCGTCGCGCGCAGCTTTGCGCCGTCGATCGCCCCTTCGGCGGCGACCTCGTCGGTGACAACGTTCTTTTGGGCGCGCCCCTTGGGCAGCGGGTGGCGTCGGCGTGCTAGCAGCTGCAGGCGCTCCAGCGCGGCGCCGGCGTGCCCAGGCAGTTCGGTTGCGGCGCTCTGAAGCCCGCAGAAACTTGCTGAGGAGACGGCGAGCGCGGCAGTGGTGGCGGTGATCGTGTCGAGCGCGAGGATCTGCTTAAGGGTCCACCCCGCCGCGATCTGTGTTTGCAGATTGCCAGCTTGTCCGTCGAAGCTCGGGTCGTGCTCGGAGATCGCGGCAGCGAGGCGGGTGGCCGCCTCCGGCTGCGGTACGCCGTGGGCGAGAAGCGCCATGTCGAGTATCTCAGTGGTGGTCGCGGTGGCGCTGGAGAGCGCAGCGGTGCCGGTCGCGATCGCTGTGAGGCGTGCGGGGTCACCGGCGGAGGCGACGGCCAGCCAGGCGGCGAGCTGCGGGTCGGGTTGGGGGTCCGGCTCAGGCATGGGCGAGCGCTTCGGCGAGCGCGTTGAGCTTGCTCTCCTCGCGGGCGCGGGCGAGAAGCTGGGCCTCGTCGTTTGATGTGCGCAGCTTCTCCTCTGGGCCGAGGAGGCCGAGGGTGCGGGCAGCTGCTTCGCGGGTGTCTGGGGCAGCAGTGAGGATGGTGTAGATCATCGCGCGTTCGTCGGAGGTGACGGGCGGTGCGGTGGGGATCGGCGGGCTGGGCGCCGGATCGACGGGCGGGGTGTGCCTTGAGAGTGGGATCGGAATGGTCTTTCCGTTGGGCCAGCGTTCGTCGGGCTCGAAGCCTGTGCGGTGCTTTGGGTATGCACGGGCGAGGATATTGACCGTCAGGTGCGTTTGGTCGGTGTCGAGCTCGAGGATGTTGTAGGCGGGCTGCCAGTGGTGGTCGTTACGCTCGGGGTTCACGGCGCCGGAAGCGATCGTCAAGGAGAGCCCGTCGGCGTGGGGTTCGATGCCGGCCTCGTGCTCGTGCCCGGTGAGCAGGATGTGCGGGCGGGCGAGCCACGGCTCGAGGAAGCGCGCGTCGCGTAGCCAGCGTCGCGGGTGGTGGCACATCAGCAGGGTGATGGTGTCGTGGTCTTCGCTGAGCTGGGCAAGCTGGCCGGTGCCGACCGCGACGCGGGTGCGGTCGTAGATGTAGTTGTCGGTTTTGTCGCAGATGAGCGCGGAGTTGACGCCGCGAATCCGTAGCGTGTGTCCGTTCAGGTCGAGCTCCCAGGCTCCGGGGATGGGGTGCTCGTCGGTGAAGGCCCAGCCGAGCGGCAGCGCGAAACGGTTGTAGTGCTCGAGCGGGCCGTGAATGATCTTCACCGCGGCAGGGTCGGTGAGAATCTGCTCGATGCGTGCGGAGATCTCACCGATCGGGATCGTGCGCAGCAGCCTGCGCAGCCCGTCATGCAGCGGCCCATGTGCCTCGCGGTGAATGTCGTGGTTTCCCGGTACGCAGGCGATGTGGGTGGGGTCGCAGTCGACGATCGAGCAGGCCTCGTCGAGGAATTCACGGGCGAGCACGAACTGCTCGGCGGTTCCGCAGGCAGTGAGGTCGCCGACGACGAGCACCGCGTCGACAGGCCGTATGGTGTCCTTTTGGCCCTTGAGGTCTTCGAGCAGGTCGCGGCGGACGGCGAGGTCAACGTCGCGGGCGGGCTCGCCGGGCGAACGATTGAAGTGGATATCGGAAAGGTGGAGGAGCCGGCGCATTTCGACCGAAGATATCGTCCGGCGCTCTGTCTATGCCTCGCCGCATGCAGGTTCTGAGCGCATCCGCAAGCACGAAGCTGGCGTCCGCATACCCGGAGGACACGGGGCTCCCCAAACGCCCGCTTACGAGCCGTCCTAGGCGGGCGTCTGCGGAGGATTGATCGAGACGCCTGCTCTCGGAGGAAGCGGGAGCAACGGGGGGGTCGGGTCCGCGGTTCACCCAGCTAGGAGGAGATCCGACTGGCGGTGCGAAAGACGACGCGTGAGCTTCCTCGATTATCGTGGCGGCGAGGGGTACTACGATGTCGAGCTCCCGTCAAGGGTCTTTGCCTTTGTCGACCGTTTGGAGCCGGAGTTCGCGCTACTGGACAGTCTCGATGCTGAGTGGCTTGCGGGCAACCGTCGGACGCCCTGGCTCGGTGCCTCTGAGGTCGGCGAGGAAGTTGAGCGTAAGCTCTCCGCGCTCGAGGTCCCCACTGGCGCCTTGGAGAAATTCCAGGAGTGCGACTGGCTGGACGTGAACCTTGATGATGAACGCGGCGGTGTTCGAGTCGATCAATACTTCAACCTGTTCGCGGCTCCGCTCGAGCGGCGCGTCACATCGATTAAGCCAACCTCCCCGGAGCTGACCGCCCTGCTCGCACGCGTGAGTGGCTTGGATGCCATTGCCGATGCAAGCGACGAGGATGTGATTGCCGGGCTCGGAAGCCTCAAGGACGAGCGGGTCTCTGCTGCGGCTGTCTACGATGTTGGGCAGGGTGGCTGTAACGCCGTCATATCGGACGTAGGCTTTCCGCTTCTCTATTTCGACCTGGGGGGCGGGGTCCAGGCCAACCGAGGTACCTACGCTCTTGGCGATCGAGCGTTTTGCTTCACGGAAGATCCGCCGATCGTGCTTTCGCACTGGGACTGGGACCACTGGTCGAGCGCGCAACGGGATGGTCAGCGAGCCCACGACCTAACATGGATCGCGCCGCGGCAGCCGCTCGGCCCAGCCAACGCGCGCTTTGCGGGAAAGCTGAAGCACCTTCTGCTGTGGTCAGGCCACAAACCGCTGCCAGCAGGCCCTGTCCTCCTTGAGCGCTGCACTGGTGCGTCGAGCAATCGCAACGAGAGCGGCATCGTCATGTTGCTTCACGATCCCGATGGCGACGGGCGCATGCTGTTTCCTGGCGATGCCGGCTACGCAAGCGTGCCGTCGGCCACGGGTGCGTTTACCTCTGTTGTCCTCCCGCACCACGGTGGAGCGACGGCCGGAGGCGCTGTCGTCGATCCTGACGGGTTAGTACACGGCCGCCTCGTGTGCTCGGCCGGGCCCTGCAACAGCTACGGTCATCCGTCACCGTCGGTGATGAGGGCGCACAAGGCGTGGACTCAACGGCGATGCACGATGGACCGGCGCATTGACGGCCTCGGACACGTGCACCTCTACTGGTCTGACATGACACCCGATGTCGTAACGCCGTGTGGCGGGTCCAAATGCCAGTTGGGTAGCCACCAGCGCTGATAGCCCTGGGTGATGGCTCGCTCCTGACAGCCCCGCCCGGCGCTGGCTGATTGCTGGCTTCGCACGCTCGCGCACCCTCCACAGGATACGTTTTGCTCATACTCATCAGCCCATCCGCCCAAGGGACTCAGGCCTCCCCGGCGCCGTCTACCTGAGCGTGGATACGGCATGTGCTAGCGGAGGCCCAGGTTCATAAGTCGATAGCCCATCGCCAGTTCGGAGACTTCGAACATCTCTGCGAGTACTGAAGGGTCTTCGGTCTTCCTGAAAACCTGGCTTATGAGCTTGCGCGGCATCAAGACCTCAGCAGCGAAGTCGTTGGCGGTGCGCTCCGCACGCCAGTCGTAGCCCGGTGCTGTTCCCTCTGCCGTGTCGATGTGAAAACGATCCTCGTAGCCGCGGCTTTCCTGATGGTGGCCGAGCAGGTAGTGGCCGAGCTCGTGAGCTAGGCTGAACCGCTTCCGGTTGGCGTGATGTTGTTGATTGACGCCGATCACAGCCGAACCCTCGTGCGAGAACACCAACCCAGAGAGAGAGTCGGGGAATTCGCCGTATAGGACCAGGACGCCGCATAGCTCGGCGAGTCGCTCCACGTCAACCGGCGGCTTAGTAATACGCGCCTTCTCGAGCAGCTCGTTGGCAGCGTGTGTGGCTGTGCTCGCTGTGATCTCGATCCGCGTCTCGGGCAGCTCGACCAGTTCCGCGCTATTCAGCATGTGGTTGATGGCGATTTGAAGTTCGCTGTCTGCAAGTCGCTCAGCCGTGGCTCGCAACACCGTGGTCACCGGCCGACGGACTCTGTCGGGCGGGAAGAAGACCTCTACTGTCACATCGAGGACGGTGGCAAGATCGACAAGGTCGTCGAGGCCGGGGGCGCGCTTGCCCGCCTCCCAGTAGGAGACAGCAGTCTGCGTCCTGTTCAGTCGGCGGGCGAGGTCCGACTGTGACCAGCCCCTCTGTTCGCGGGCATTGCGAATAGCGCCCGCGACCCAGGCGGCGGTGTTGGTCATGGGCGCAGGCAGGAGGGATCCATGTTCGATATGGTATAGGCAATACCAAACTGCTGGGGAGGCCGCGCGACCGTTCCCAGCGACGAGCACAGTCTACGGGCAGCGGCGGCTACCACGGAGATCACGATGCACGCGACCATGTTTCTATCCCCCCTCCAGTGAACGGAGAACACCTTGCTTAGCGATTTCGAGCCTCCCCAGCGCGGCGTCATTTTCTGGCCGGTCGGCACCGGCGACAGCACCACCGTCGTGCTGAATCCAGACACGGTGGTGCAGATCGACCTGCACCACGAGCAGGTTGCTGAGGACGATGAGGATCCTCGCGTTCCGATCGTCGATGAGCTCGTCGCGCTGCTGCCTGAAGGCGATGACGGCCGGCCTTACCTGGCGGCGTTCGGCGCGACTCATCTCGACGAGGATCACGTGAAGGGCTTCGCGGAGCTGCTCGACAGGGTCAATGTCGGCGACCTGTGGTTCACGCCGCGTGTGCTGTGGGCGCAGGACCAGGACGAGTTGTGCGAGGACGCGAAGGCGTTCGTCGAGGAGGCCGAGCGCCGGATCGAGAATATGAAGGAGCACGGCGATGTCGGCTCGGGCGACCGGATCCGGATCTTCGGCTTCTCCGACGACCTCGCCGAGCACAAAGACATCTACAAGAATCTGCCGGAGGGCTCGGTCACGGTACCCGGCAGCGAATTCCATTCGATCGACGGCGTCGACCGCGCGGATGTGTTCAGGGCCTTTGTTCACGCCCCATTCAAAGAGGACGCCGAGGCGGAGCGCAACGATACGAGCTTCGCTCTCCAGATCACGCTCACCGACGGCGAGGAGAGTGTGCGCGCGTTGCTCTTCGGCGATCTTTCATACTCAGGCGTGAAGCGCATCTTCGAGCGGAGCGAGGCCGACGATCTCGCGTGGGACCTGTTCCTCGCGCCGCACCACTGCTCCAAGAGCCTCATGTACGGCAAGGACGACGGCGAGAGCGAGGACACGCTCAAGCAGCAGATCCTGGACGACCTTGAGGGCTCGGCGATCGCAGGGGCGTACATCGTCGTCAGCTCCGGCGAGATCCCCGCCACGGATGAGCCCGGGGCGAACCCGCCGCACAGGATCGCTGCAAACCACTACGAGGAAGTCGTCGATGCCGGGCATTTCCTGGTGACCGACGAGCACGCACCGGATCCGCTCGTGTTCGAGCTCGACACGGCTGGCTACGTTCTGCTCGACGCGAGCGACGTGGGTGACGGTGATGCCTCCACGGTCGCCAAGGCGGCGGCCGCGGCGAGCGGGACCGCCAGCGCCGGGCACACGAGCGCCGTCGGCTTCGGTTGATGGAGAGCCGCAGCGACGGCCAGCAGCTGGCGGTCGACCAGCTGGGCGCGATGGCGCAAGCCTCCGATGGCACGATCGCGATCGGCACGATCGTGGAGCCGACTCAGGAGCGGCCTTCCCTCACGGTGGAGGTCGCGCTGCGCTTTTCACATATCGAGCATGCCGAGGGCGGGATTCAGCTGCGCGCGCGTGAGCGGCTGCGCATCTCGATCCCGCCCGATTTTCCGTTCAATCAGCCGAGCGCCTACTCCACCCACCGTCGGTGGGCGGGAACACCGCACGTCCACTGGGGAAGCCTGCTGTGCCTCTACCAGGCGGCAAGCGAGTGGGACCCGTCCCGCGGCATGTACGGGTTCCTCGAGCGCTTGGAGCTGTGGGTGACCAGCGCCGCGGCCGGCGAGCTGGACCCCGACGACGCGCCGCTTCACCCACCGATGATCTACAACCGGCGCGGATCGACGCTCTTTATCCCCACCGCGGATGCGCCGCCCGTCGAGGGCGAGCCCTGGGTCGGGTTCGCCACCCTCGATCTCGACAGTCGCTTTCACACGGACATCACCGGCTGGGACACCACGCCGCCGGGCAGGGCCTCGGCGCTTGCGATCCTCCTACCCGAGCCGTTCTCATGGGAGTACCCCGAGCGGGTCGGCGACCTGCTCGATGCGCTTGAGAAGCAGGGGATCGCGATCGCGGGGCTTTGGCGCATGCTCGCTCTCTGTGCGACCCTCCTGGGCGACGGTGAGCCGCTCCATATGGTGCTCGGGACACCGATGCGCCGCGGCCACGATGGGCGGCCTCGCCAGCACCTTGCGGTATGGGAGATCGCCCCCGAGACAACCGGCGAGCTACGCGACATTGTCCCGAATGCCGGGGACAGCGAGAAGCTCGCGGACGCCCGGTCGAACTACAGCGAGGCCCTCCTGAAATGGGCGAAGCTCACACCCCTCACGTGGTGTCATGTCGCAGAGAATCGCCCGGAGATCGTGATCCGCCGCGACGAGCGCTCTCCGATACCGGAGGCGTTCTCGGCCAGGACGGTGTCGATCTGGGGCTGCGGCGCGATTGGCGCCCACGTCGCTGAATGGCTCGCCCGCGCCGGTGTGGGCGCGCTCATCCTCTACGACAATGACATCGTCACGCCGGGCATACTCGTCCGCCAGCCGTTCACCGCCGCAGACGTTGGAAAGTGGAAGGTGAAGGCGCTGAGCGAGCGGCTGCTGGCGATCCGGCCCGACCTGAGCATCGAGGTCAGGGCGCAGAACGTGATGAACGGGCCGCTCGCCGGGGAGAGCTGGCACGACGGCGCCGACATCGTGATCGACGCGACCGCATCTGCCCTTGTCCGCCTGAAGCTCGAGCTCCTGCTGGCGGTCGAGAATGTCGAGCGCCGCACGGTGATCGGCATGCTGTTCGGTCACACCGCGGAGCGCTCGATCGTGACTGTCGCTCCGGCCGGCTACAGCGGCGGCCCGGAGGACGTGCTCCGCCAGACGAAGATCGCCTGCGCTGGGGCTCGGCACCTGCGCGGGTTCGCTGACGAGTTCTGGCCAACCGAGCCACGCACCGACCACTTCCAGCCCGAGCCGGGCTGCTCGGATGTCACGTTTCGGGGCGCCGGCGTTGAGGTCGCGGCTCTCGCGGCCCAGATGCTGCACGCCGTCAGCTTCGAGCTCGCCCGCGGTGAGCAGGCCACAGCGAGCGCGCACCTGTTCGCGCTCGCCTCCTCCGAGCACGATGGCTGGCGGACGGCGAGGCTCTCCTGGCAGCCCGCGGTGAAGCTGATCGATGGTGTCGGCGACTATCAGCTGCGGCTGGCGCCCGAGGCACTCGCGGAGATCCGCGGCTGGGTCGCGCGCAACGACCGCGCGCTCGATGCCTCATGCGAGACCGGCGGGGTGCTCTACGGGCGTCGGGATGAGACCTGCCGCATCGTCTGGATCGACAGGGCGAGCGGCCCTCCGCCCGACAGCATCGCCTCGCCCGATGAATTCCGTTGTGGCACCGCTGGCGTCGCGGACATGACGCTGGCGCGCGCAGCGCTGAGCCGTGGCGAGCTGCGCTATCTCGGGATGTGGCACACCCACCCGGAAATGGCACCCCGTCCGAGCATCAAGGATCTCCTTGGCATGCTCGGCCTCGTCGCCTCCCACCCGCTGCGCGAGGCAGCGATGCTGATCGTCGGCGGGTCCGTCGGCCGCGAGCGCCTGGCGGGCTACGTGTTCAACGGCGACGCCCTCAAGCGCGAGGATCGCGTCGAGATCACCCTCGACCCGAGGCCGCGCGAGGCGCCGACGCCGACGCCTCTGCTGCTCCCCGACGTCGGGCTCGCGCTGTCCGGCGGCGGCTCGCGCGCGCTCGCGTTCCACCTCGGATGCCTGCGAGCGCTGTGCGACCGCGGCGTGTTGGACCGGGTCCGCGTCGTCTCCGGTGTCTCTGGTGGCGCGCTGATGAGCGCACTGTGGGGGTATGGCCCTGAGCAGTTTGAGGAGTTCGACGCCAAAGTCACCGCGCTGCTGCGGACGGGTCTTCAGCGCCGGATCGCAAAGCGCGCGCTGCTCTCGCGCCGGTTGCCGCAGGCGATGGCGAGCTCGGTCGTGGGGGGCGGCGCTGCGGCGCTCGCGCGCGTAAGGGGGCGCCACGGCGCGGCGCCGCTCGCACGCCGATGGAGCCGCACGGACGCCTTCGAGGACATCCTCGCCGAGATCCTCGGCGAGCGAACGATGGACGCCGCGCGCGTCCGGGAGGGCCTGGATGTGGTGATCAACGCGTGCGATCTACACACCGGCCACGCCGTCCGGTTCGGCTCACGCGAGAGCGGCAGCTGGGCGCTGGGCCGGATCGCGGGAAACGATGTACAGCTCGCGACCGCGGTGGCCGCTTCGGCCGCCTACCCGCTCCTGCTGCCGGCGCTGGACCGCACCTGGCGTTTCGAGCGACGCGACGGCTCGAGCGTGGACACGCGCTTGGTGCTGACCGACGGGGGCGTCTTCGACAACCTGGGGACGTCGCCTCTGCGGCCGGGTCGCTCCGGGGCGCACTCCTACAACGTGTTCGACGTGCCGTATGTGATCTCGTGCGACGCGGGCCGCGGCCAGCTCGGCGCGTACACGCCTTTCCATGCCCCGTCGCGTGTGAAGCGGGCATTCGAGGCGAGCTTCCGGAAGCTGCAGGACTCAGGACGCGCCGCGCTCCATGAGCACACCGCGCACGGCGAGCTGGCGGGGTTCGTGATGCCCTATCTCGGCCAGCAGGACGCGAGTCTCCCTTGGCTGCCCACGGATCTGGTGCGCCGCGAGGAGGTCGCCGACTACCCAACCGACTTCGCGGCGATGCCCGCCGAGATGCTCACCAAGCTCACCAAGCGCGGTGAGCAGCTCACCCTCATCCTGCTCGACGCCTATCTGCCCGAGCTCTAGCTGAGTATCCCGAAGCGTCTTCGCCTACTTCCGCATCTGCGGCGACTCCGTCCAGACCTCGATCTCGTGCTGCGGGGGGGTAAAGCCCGCCCCCGTCTATCTTGGAGACGGTTGAGCTTGGCCAGCGAATCGGCTCGGCCACGACGGTCCCATGCAAGCATCTCGGCCAGGTCCGCACTGCTGATTCGCGGGGGAAAAGCGGGCGTCTCGATCGAACCCCTACAGACTGTCGCATGGGACGAGGCTCACTCGTCCACGCCCACGCCAAACGCGTGCCTGCCTTCGGGGAAGAGCGAGCGCGTCTGGCCCACCGGATATGTGCGCGAACTTGCGAGCGAGACCACTAGCGCGCTGCTACCTCGGTGATCTGCGGCTCGGGTAGCTGACCGGGATCGAGCACGATCTCCTGCTCGCCCCGCCCGCCGAAGTATGCGATCACGCTCGTCCTGGGCACGGTGACGCTTGCAACATAGCCGCCGGTGCCGGGGTCGATCGCGCGTCGGGCGAACCATTCCGCCCTCGCCAGGCTCAGCGTCCAGCTCGGTGCGAGGTGCCTGCCCGCGCGACGGAACCCGCGGTGAGCGGTCACTTGGTCACCGAGATTGGCGAGGACGGCTCGCTCGTCCTCGTCCATCAGCCATCGGGAGCGACCGGCGCGGTCGGCGGTAAGCGCAGCCACCCACTCGTCCTGATCCTCGTGGAGATTCTCGGTCTCAAGCCAGAGGCTGCCGAGCGCCTGCCAGTAGTCGCGGTCGGCCATGCGGTTGCATACCTGAAGGAACACGCTCATTCGGTAGGGCTTCTCGTGCAGCTAGAGCACCTTCTGCCACTTGCCTTCTGCTTCGGCGCGGGCTACCGCCTCGCGCTTGCCGCGATAGGCCCGGTTTGCGATCGGCGCGAGCTCGGCGAGGTAGGGCACCATGAAAACGAGCGGCGCCTTCAACACGACGCCAAGCGTGTCGACCTCGCCGAGAAACGGCAGGAGCTCAATGTCGAGCTCTTCTGGCTGGGGAAGGGTCGAGGCTGCTCTCATCGCGTCTGTCTCAAAGTCGCCCGTCCTCATCGCCACGCCACAGGTGTAACTCTCCGGGCGAGGAATCGCAAGCGCACCGGCGCCGGGCACTCGCTGGCCTCGCTTTTCTCACCGCGACCGGGAGCCTTTGCGGCGCTGGGTTCTATCTTGAATTAACCCGTCCGGCGGGGCAGTTAGACGTGTGTGCCGTCAACACGATTCAGCGGCGGTGCGGTCTAAGCGAGACAAGCCGCGCGAACGCGACCAAAGCACCTAACTCGCAGGATTGCAGCACTTCACCTCTAGGCCGGTGAAGCGCCGCTGCTCGCCCGCGGGCGGGAGCCGAGGTCATACCAAAGGGAAAGAGGAATAGATGACAAGTACATCGAGCAACGGAGAAGCACGCAACGCGGCGGGCACGACGATCGTCGTCTTCGGGGACACACTGCGAAACAAGCAAATAGTGGATGAGCTACTACTCGACGGCTTTGACGCTCGCAAGGCACCCAATCAAGATTTCTTGAGGTTGTGCTGCCAGCCTGGGGATATCGAGCTACTGATCTTCGGCTGCGGGCGCGACGCGGCCTCGCTCGCGGTGCTGCGAGAACTTCGGGCGGGCGCGCTTGCCCCGGCGGTCAGCCCGACCATGCGAGTTCTCTGGATCGCGCCAGGTGATACGGAAAGCGACGTGCTGCGCGCGTTTGACGCTGGAAGCGACGATGTGATCCGAGAGCCCGTTCATCCACGGGAGCTACGCGCGCGGATCACCGCCCTCGTGCGTCGCTCGCCGTCCCTCGCCTCGTCGGGCTCGATATCGCTCGGCGGCCTCGTCATCGACCTGGACGCGCGAAGTGTGATGTTTAACTCTAACCCGGTCATGCTGCGGCGGATGGAGTACAGCCTGCTTGTGTGTCTCGCACGCTGCCCTGGGAGGGTGTTCACGAAGTCAGAGCTGCTTTCGGACGTGTGGGGTTACAAGGCGCTCGGGACGACGCGCACACTTGACTCGCACGCTTCACGGTTGCGGAGCAAGCTTGCGGCGGTGGGAGCCGAGGGCTGGATCGTCAACGCTCGCGGAGTCGGCTACTCGCTGTGCGTCAGAGATCGCGCGGCGGTTCGACCACCAGCGGTGCGCGCGGCGTGAAGGTTGCGGTCCGCAGTAATGCAGCTATGTGTCAACTGTGCATCCTGGGCCTGACGGTGGGTGGGGTGTGCGTATGTTGGTTGTCCTGTAACCGTAAGTCGTTGCGTCGGCGCCGACGGCGGCCCGTGAAGTGACGGCATGGGAGGTAACAGGCGAAGTGAACGACCAGTCCAAGCGCGAAACCACCCCCGACGAGACCGTCCTCGACCGGGCGCTCCTTGACCTCATGCTCCAAACGTCGCACCCGTGGACCGAAGCCGAGCTAGCCCGCGCTGTCAGCTCCGGCGGTGAGGTCCCCGCGGCGCTCGCGCGCCTTAAGGACGACGGGCTGATTAACCGTTGGGGCGAGTTCGCCGCTGCGAGCTACGCGGCGTTGCGCGTCTGCGGGATCAACCACGACCACGACAGCGCCTCCGCGCACGAGCACCGCGACGAGTCGATCGTGCTCGAGCTGATGCTGGCCACCACCGACGGCAGCCGACCGCTGTCCCGCCAAGAGCTACTGCGCGAGCTCGGAAAATCCAAACAAAAGCGCAACAGAATCACCGACGCGATCGAGAGGCTCATCGCGGCTGGCCTACTGGACAGCTCCGAGGGGATGCTCTTTCTGTCCAGGGCAGCGCTGCGCTACGACCAGCTAACGGTATGACCGGCGTGCCAGCGCACGTTCACTCCGGCGGCTGGACGCCAGCCCCCGGCCCAACGCGAAGCGGGATGCGTGAGCAGACCGTGAGCGAACGCCGCAGGATGTACCTCCGGGCGTGCGCGATGATCGAGCACGGCTATCGTCGGCGGCTCACGGTTTCGGCGGTCGCCGCGATCCTCGCGATTTCCCCTCGACAGCTACAGCGCGTGTTCGAGCAGTTCGGGAGCCGCACCTTCCGTGAGGAGCTTCTCTGGCGGCGGATGACCGCCGCCAGTGAGCTTCTGGCTCACCCGACGCCGCCACTCGCCGAGGTGCCGCGGCTGGTCGGGTATAGCCGTGGGCCGACCTTCGCGCGGAACTTCCGGCGCTGCCACGGCGTCTCACCGTCGGCGTATCGCCGCGCGCGGCTCGCTCATTACGACCGCTCGCTGCGGACTTTGACCAGCGCGCGCGGCCCGGTGGCTCAGGCGAGGAGGTCGCCGATGGCTTCTGGCAGCTCGCCAGGCTCGTCAACGATCCGGTCGGCGTGCGCGCCGGCCAGCTCATCGCGGGTGCCGATGCCCCAGGACACGCCGACGGCGGGGATGCCACAGGCGTGCGCGCCGAGGATGTCGAAGGAGCGGTCGCCGACCATGACCGCGTGCGAGGTGCCGATTGCGGAGAGCGCGGAGCGGATCGTGGCTGCCTTGTCCTCGTGGTGTGCGGCGAGGTCGGGGGCGGCGACGTGATCGAGGGCGCCGCGAAGGTCGAGCGCCGTCAGCAGGGGCTCGGCGAAAGCGAGTGGCTTGGACGTGGCGACGGCGAGCAGGTGCCGCTCGCCCAGCACTCCGAGCACGGCGGGGATACCGTCGAACACGGTCGTTTCGCGCAGCGAAGCGTCGCGGTATCTCGCTCTGTAGCTCGCCAGACACGCCAGCACGGCCGGCGAGTCCGGGGGCTGCCCGGTGAGCTCGGCGAACGCGAGCGTGAGCTGGGGGCCGATGAACCGCTCCAGCGACGCGAGGTTCGGCTGCGGGAAGTCCTGCTCGACGAGGGCGTGGCTGATGGACCGGCTGATCGCGGTGCGGGAATCAACGAGCACACCGTCGAGGTCGAGCAGGACCGCTGTTGTCTCGCTCGCCATATCGAGGCTGTTATGCGGGCTGGGGGGTGCGCCGGAACCAGCCGACCGCGCCGCAGATCGCGTAGATGATGGCGAGCGTAATCAGCATCCACTTGATGCTGGAGCAGACCGTCGCGAGCAAAGGCGCTGTATTGCCGCCGTTGCCGGCGAGCGCGATCAGCAGGAACACGTTTTCGATTGCGTCGAAGCAGGCCGCCGTGGCGGCGAAGAACGGCACGATCTGGCCGGCCGCGGCGAGGCGCCGCCAGCCTTGCCGGGCCGAGAGGTCTCTGGTGGCAAGCCCGGCGAGCGTGAAGAACCCGCCGTAGCTGACCATGTAGGCGTAGTCCACGATCAGCGATACGCGCGCGGCGTGCCGGCCGGCCGGACCCCATTCCGCGAGTAGCTGACTCACCCGTGCCTTCGTCGCGGCGAACTCGAACGCGAGGATTCCCGGTGCGCCTGCGTGCTCCATCGGCCGTTCGAGCAGAACACCAACCACGGTCAGCACGACCGTCGCGGTGCCGAGGACGATCATCCAGTGCTTGCGGCTCATCCAGAGCCTCGGCCGCGATCCTGGTCCCTGCAGGCGCGTAGTCACGCGCGAAACCCTATCCGCAGGGCCTCCCCGGGCAGACGGCCGCGTTGACTACGGGAGCGCCGACGAGCCCATGCGGCGGGCGCGTGTGCCGTGGGTTTGGAGCGGGCGATGGTGTGCGCGTCCAGCCGTGGGTCAGGCTGGAAGTCCAACTTGCCGAAAAGAGCTAGGTAGGTAAGGGGACGTCTATGAAGCCAGCGCGCGCAAAAGGCGATCAGCCCACTGCCGCTCCGTTTTCGGAGGGTTCGCCGGAGGCTGCTCGGAGGGAAATTCGTTGTCTCCCGGAGGGTGCTGCTCGCATGAACCTATTGATGGCGAGTTCAGCCCAAACAATCCCGAGGCCCCGGCTGATGGGGCTGCCAATGGTTTCGCGCGCGAGTACGCGGTGGATCGTCAGGGCGCCCGGCCGCAGCGGGGTGCTTTCCCCGGACGAGGCCGCCCACGCACTACAGGCCCGCCGCGCCGAGCTGCGCGCGGCGGTCGACCGGCGCAAGGACGCCCGCTTTTTGAGCCCAGGGGTGCGCGATGAAGTCGTGGACGAAGCGATCGCGGTCGTGGTGATGTCCCGCAAGGCGATCCAGAACGAAGAACACCTGCAGGGCGCGTTCTGGACCTCCGTCGGGTATCTCGTGGGTGAGCGGCGAGCCGGCCGCCACGAGCTGCGCGTCGGGTCACAGCGACGGGTTGCGTTCGAGCCGCTGGAAGGCGAGCTCGCCGGGGAGGACGAGCCGTTTGACTTCGTGGAAGCTCGCGATCGTGTCCTGCGCGCCCTGGACCTGGTCTCCCAGCTGGATCCGCTGGAGCGTCGGGTGCTCGCGATCATGGGCGGCTATGGCGTCGGCGTGAAGCGTGCCGCGAAGGCCCTGGGTCTGCCGGTCAAGACGGTGCTCGCGGCCTCGCGCAGCGCGAACCGCAAGCTCGACCACGTCACCGCGATCCTGGCCGCTGGACGGATGTGCGAGTACCGCGCCGGGGCGCTGCACGCGCTCGCCGACGGCACGGCGCTGGAGGAAGAAGCCAAGATCGCCCAAGCGCACCTGGACGCCTGCAGCGCGTGCCGGCACGAGCACATCCTGCTCGCCCGCGAGATGGCGGGTGCTCAGTACAAGCGCGCTGCGAGCGCCGCCCTGCTGCCTATGCCGGTCGTGCTACCCCACGCCCACGGCTGGCTGGAACGGCTGCTCGGCCTCCTGCATAACGGCCGTATGCCTTCCGGTGGCGCCGCGAGCGCGGAGCGCGCGGGTTTGCTGCTGGGCGGAGGAGCTGGGGCGAAGGTCGCCGTAGCTGCCGGCGTCGGTGTGCTCGCCGTCGCCGGTGCCGGCGTCAGCGCTGTCCACTCTCTGGAGGGCTCAGCCCCGCCCCAGCATCGCCGCGTCGCCTCACATCCGGTCGCGCGCACCACGGTCCCGGGCGCCAGCAGCATCGCGCCGACCAGCGAGCCCGGCGGGCTGCCCACGACCCAGACTACCGCCGCGAAACCAGCACCGACCCCCGCGCGGAGCACGGATCGGCCGCAGCACCCGCCGCCCCCGCCTAGCCGTGCAGATGGATATCTCGCGATCGGCGGCTCTCCAACCGCCCCGACCACGACGGCGACGGCGAGAGCGGCGAGCACAGCTACAAGCAGCGAATCGGGACAGGGCGAAGGCCAGTCCCCGCCGCCGACACCGACCGGAGGCGGGACCAGCCTCCACTACCTCGGGCGCTGAGAGCCAGCGACCCACCGGATTTGGAAAGGAATCCACGACGATGAACACCCAACCCTCTCTCCAGTTCTCTACGTCCAGCCGCGGGCGGCTCGCCGCCGCGTTGCTCTTGGCGAGCGCCTTGTTCTTGGTGGGCTGGGCTCTGCTCGCTCCGATCTCGACGGCAAACGCGGGCGAGTGGGTGCAGCGCTCGTGCTCGTTCGGCGGCACCGAATACATCGCCCCCGAAGACTGGGAAGGGGAAGCGAATTACGGCTACGTCGGGCTGCCGCCCGACAATTGCGAAAGGTATTACAACGGCGGCGGGCTCGCGGCGTATGCCGCCGGGTGGAACGGCACCAAACCGGACTCGGGCACAACATGGCGATACAAGGCGCCGCGTTACGCCACGATCGCGGGGGGTGACCTGGCTGTCACGATGACGGCCCGCGACGGCGGTGCGCTGGTCGCAGCCAAGGTCAAAGAACAGCCGGTCACGCTCGCTATCTGCGAAAACCCCGGCTGCCACGGCTACGAAAAAATCCTGGCGATCAACGCCAGCGGAGCGAGCGAACTTTACGAGACGGCGTACTGCTTCGGCAACAGCGAAGGCATCTGCCCCGCCGAGAACTTCAACGAACACGAAGGCAACGGTCACGAGGCCGCCGAAGTCAACATCTCAAGCGCGCAGATCGTGCTCTCCACCAGCGTGAGCCCGGCCGCCTCCGGTTTCAGCGGGACGCTGCTCGGCGGGACCGTCACCGGCACAGGCACACTCGACTTCAAGGCCACCGACCCAGGTCCCGGCGTCTATCAGGCGCGAGCGAAGGTCGACGGTCAGCAGGTGTGGGCAGCGACCCCGAACCTGAACGAAGGCAAGTGCGTCTCGACCGGCAGCCTCGAAGGCGTCCGTGCGTTCAACTACGCTCAGCCATGCCCGACCGAAACGGCCGTCCACGCGGAAATCAACACCGCCGGGCTGCCCGACGGCACGCACGCGCTCACGGTCGAAGTCGAAGACGCCGCCGGAGATGTCACGACGGTCTACTCGGGCACGCTGACCACCATCAACCACGCCACCGTGTTCACGCCCACTCCCGCGCCGGTGGAACGCGGGCCGTGTAGTGGCACGCCGTGCGTCGAAGCCGCGAAGCTCACCGCAACCCCAGGCGAGGCGCGATCCTTCAACAAAGCGCTGAAGCACTCGACCGTCACGCTCACCGGCCGACTGACCACCACATCCGGCGCCCCGATCAAGGACGCGCAGGTCAAGCTCCTGCAGCAGATCGTCGGCTCCGTCTCTGTGACTCCGGTGGTGACGGCGACCACCACGGCCGACGGGTCATGGTCGCTGAAGGCGCCCGCCGGTCCATCCCGGCTGCTTCGAGTCGCGTTCTACTCGCACACCCTCGACACGGTGCCGGCGGCGACGCTCGACTTCCACGAGAACGTCCCCGCGACGATCTCGATCCACGCGCCCCGGCACGTCAACCTCGGCCAGTTCTTCACCTTCTCCGGGCAGCTCACCGGCGGCTACATCCCCGCCGGTGGAGAGGAAGTCCAGGTCCAGATTCGCTACGGCGGCCGGTGGCGCGAGCTACAGCTCGTGGACACCAACAGCCGCGGACAGTGGAAGTACCGCTACGCCTTCACCCTGGAACCAGGCACCAGGTGGGCGTTCCGCGCGATCGCCGTGCGCAACGGCAGCTACCCCTTCACAAGCCACGAAAGCGCCACCATCCACGTCGCCGTTCGCCACTGAGCGGGCCGGCGCGCAAATTAGCTGTCGCGCGCGAGCGCCAGCTCGCAGTCCTCCATATAGGGCCGCTTTTCCACGCGGCCTGAAAGTCACCGAACGGAGGATTGATGAACACCAACCAAGCACCCAAACGTCGTGGCCGGCGCGGGCTCGCCCTCCTGGCGATCTCGGCGCTCGCCGCGCTCGCTGTGCCCGCCGCTGGCTGGGCGGACTCGATGACGCTCGCCGCGCCCTCTACGCCGGTGCAGGAAATCGGCGGGCAGGTCAGCTGGAGCGCCTCAAGCGAAGAGCCCGCTTTGGCTGTCGTGGCGGCGAACAATCCCGGCGTGCCGTGCGCGTCCACGCCGGCAGCCGATCAGGGCACCACGCTCACACCCGGCCATCTCCTCGAAGGAGGGCACGTCGGCGACTGGAGCGGCTCGGCGGGCTTCACGCCGCCCACCCCCGGCGCCTACATTCTCTGCGGCTGGCTCGAGGAACCAGCCGGCCTGATCGAAACCGACGGCGGGCCGATCACAACTTCCACGTCCCTGCAGGTGCAGGTCCGCGCGCCGGTGATCTCGCTGAAGCTCAGCCTCCCAAGGGCGCCGCAGCCCGGCCGGCCGTTCGTGCTGAACCTCACCGCCACAAGCGAAGTGCAGCGCCACGTCGTCGTTGAGGGCATGACCGCGACCAAGCACGGCTGCCCGATCAACTCCAGTGTCGAAAACGACCAGCACCTTATCGACCAGGACGTAACCGGCGGGCCGTGGCGGCTGGCGAGCAACGTCGAACCGCTGCGCCGCGGCACCTACATCTTCTGCGCATGGGCGGACCCGACCGAAGATTCCGGGCTTGACCCGCAAGCCTCAGCCTCGCTGACCGTCCACGTCGGCACGCAGGCGCCGGCACCACGCCCCCGCAAGCGACACCGCCACCGGCATCATGGGTAGCCGTCGAGTGCTTGACCGTGCTTTGAGCCTGCTCGCGGCGTGCTGCTTCGGCCGCACGGCATCCGTACGACCGACGTGCTCGCAAAGATGTCGCCCGTGCCCGCTCCGCGCTCCTCGTCCCCCCCGGCCAGCGTCCTCGTCGACGAGGCCCCGTGACCGTACGCCTTGAGTGGGACGGCAAGCCGGAGCGTGTCGAGCGCGTCCACCTCCCGTTCCAGACCGTCGAGACGATCAACGAGTCGCGGGCAACTCGCGAGCGGGACACGGGTGCGCTGTTCGGCGGGGAGGGCGCGCGAACGGGCGAGCGGAATCAGCTGATCTGGGGCGACAACGCGCTCGTGATGAGCAGCTTGGTCAAGGACTACGCGGGACAGATCAAGCTCGCGTACATCGATCCCCCGTTCGACACCGGTACCGACTTCTCGTTCCGTGTCGCTGTTGGCGATGTGTCCGTCGACAAGCTGCCATCCGTGCTGGAGGAGCACGCTTATCGGGATACCTGGGGAAGGGGCCGGGAGTCGTATCTCTCGATGATTTATGAGCGCCTCGTGATCATCCACGAGCTCTTGGCTGAGGACGGGTCGTTCTATCTCCATTGTGCGCCGAACGTAAGCCACTACCTCAAGCTGGTGTGCGACGAGATCTTCGGCTCCTCCAATTTTCGCAGCGAGATCATCTGGAAGCGCACGACCGCCCACAGCGACACCAAGCAGGGCCGGGCGCTTCATGGCGGCATCCATGACGTGATCTTGTTCTACACCAAGAGTGACACGTGGACATGGAACACGCTCTATGTGCCCTACGACCAAGCCTACATCGAGCTGAAGTACCGGTTCATCGAGGAGGAGACAGGCCGCCGCTACCGTTTGGACAACCTCACAGCCGCGAAGCCGGGCGGAGATACGAGCTTCGAGTGGCACGGTCGGAAGCCATACAAGGGCCGCTATTGGGCCTACTCACGGGAGAACATGGACCAGATGCTGGCGGAAGGACGCATCCGCTTCCCGGACAAGCCGGACGGTGTCCCCGAGTTCAAGCGGTACCTCGATGAGATGCCCGGGGTTCCTCTCCAGGACGTCTGGACCGATCTCGACCCGATCAATGCCAGGGCGCTCGAGCGGATCGGCTACCCAACCCAAAAGCCAGAGTCACTTGTCGACCGGATCGTCAAGACCTCGAGCAACGAGGGAGATCTTGTCGCAGACTTCTTCTGCGGCTCCGGCACCACGCTTGTGGTCGCCGAGAAGAGCGGTCGACGATGGATGGGTTGCGACCTCGGTCGCTTCGCCATTCACACTACTCGTAAGCGGCTCCTGAACATCCCCGACTGCCAACCATTCGAGATCAGGAATCTGGGTGCATACGAGCGTCA
This sequence comes from Solirubrobacteraceae bacterium, assembly GCA_049513255.1. Taxonomy (GTDB): domain Bacteria; phylum Actinomycetota; class Thermoleophilia; order Solirubrobacterales; family Solirubrobacteraceae; genus Palsa-744. The sequence goes on along the minus strand of JBEKWH010000001.1, from coordinate 226,353 downwards.
GCGGTGGCAGATCGAGTCCGGCAACGGCGCGTTGCGGGCATACCTCGACACGATCCTCGCGTTCTATAACGCTGAGCCGGTCGAGGGCTTCGAGCACCTACACGGTCGCAAGGCCAACCGGATGGTCCACGTCGGTGCGACGGATGCACCGGTCACGATCGACGAGACAGAAAACGTGATGGATGAGATGGCGGACAACGGCATCGAGTCCTGCGATCTGCTGGGCTGGGAGTGGGAGATGGGGCTCCACGACACGATCTCTGAGAACGCGAGGCGTCGCGGCCTGGATGTCCGGCCACGACAGATTCCCCGGGAGGTCATGGAGCGTCAGGTGACGGAGGCAGATGCGGTGCGCTTCTTCGACCTTGCATTTGTCGATCTCGACGTGCGTCGCCAGGGCCGCGAGGCGTGTGTGGTGCTCAAGGACTTCGCCATTCCGAGCGAGGAGCTGATCCCGCCGAAGGTGCGTGAGAGCATCACCTCGTGGTCTGATCTCATCGACTACTGGTCGGTGGACTACGACTTCTCGGACGAGGTCTTCCACAACGAGTGGCAGGCGTACCGGACAAGGGAGGAGCCAGCGCTCACGACGCAGAGCGAATGGCATGAGTATCCGAAGGCGGGCCGCTACTCGATCGTCGTGAAGATCATCGACATCTTCGGCAACGACACCACCAAGCTCGCAGAGGTCCGCATCAAGTGAGCCCGGAGGAGCCAGCAGCTCCGTCGGGCGACCCCTACGCCGTTCCCGAGCGACGTAAACCGAGCGAAGCAACGTATGCCGTCAACGGCGTTAGAGCACGGGTGGATGCCTGGCGCGCCCAGAACTACACCGGCGCATCGGCGACCTCGCGGCGGCTGCTCGGATTCTGGTTCGCTGACGAGCACCGGTCTGATGACGGTCAGCCCTTCCGTTTCTACTTCTGCCAGCGGGAGGCCGTTGAGACGTTCATTTACCTGACCGAGATCGAGCCGGTACACGCGCTGAAGGATCTCCTTGAGTTCGCAGAGCACGGAATGACGCTCCAGCCCGGCGAAACCAAGCGCCAGCGATTGGCGATGAAGATGGCGACGGGCTCGGGCAAGACATTGGCGATGAGCCTCTGCATCGTGTGGTCCTACTTCCACGCCCTGTATGAGTCCGACTCGCCGATGACCACCTCGTTCCTCGTGATTGCACCGAACTTGATCGTGTTCGAGCGTCTGAAGAGGGATTTCGGGGACGGAACGACGTTCCGTCGCGATCCACTGGTCCCGCCCGAGTGGGCGCATGACTTCGACCTTGCCGTGCTCCTGCAGGACGAACTGTCCCCTGTGACGGCTCGCGGCGTGTTGTACCTCACCAACATCCAGCGGCTGTACGAGACGCCCGCCGGCCGCGGCAAGGCGAAGAACGCCCCAAACCCTGTGGAGGCAATGGTCGGCCCGCGGGTCAACCGCGACGTGGACGCTTCGTCCGCTGAGCGTCTCTTCGATGGGATCGCGGAGCGGGGGCGGGTCATGGTCCTCAACGACGAGGCGCACCACGTCCACGACGAGAAGCTGAAGTGGAACCAGACAATCGAGCGTCTCCACGACGAGCTACGCAAACGCGCGGCCGACGATCCTGGGGCTGGCGTGGTCTCTCAACTGGACTTCTCCGCTACCCCAAAGCACGAGAAGGGCGAGATGTTTCGCCATGTAGTGGTGGATTACCCGCTCGCTCAGGCGGTGCGTGATGGGATCGTCAAGACCCCGGTGATCGGGGAGGTCAAGGGCGCCGAGGTCGAGTTGGGCGATAGCTCCTTTCAGCGCAACCGCCAGTGGCTCGACGTCGCTGTGGGGCGGTGGCGAAAGTTCCACGAGTCTCTCTCACCGTCGGGGAAGCGGCCGGTGCTGTTCGTGATGTGCGAGAACACCCTGGCTGCCGATGAGGCTGGTGACTATCTGCGTCAGCTCCCGGACTTCGCGGGGGACCAGCTGCTCGTCATCCACACGACCCGCTCGGGTGAGATCACCAAGGATGACCTCGATCTCGCTCGACGCGCGGCGCGTGAGGTCGACGAGCCCGACAGTCGCATCCGCTGCATCGTCAGCGTCCTGATGTTGCGCGAGGGATGGGATGTGCGCAACGTGTGCGTGATCGTGACGCTGCGTGCTCTCACGGCCGCGAACCGGATCCTCCCCGAGCAAGCCTTGGGTCGTGGTCTGCGGCGCATGACCCCGCCAGGATCGGGGTTTGACGAGCGCGTGGTCGTCATCGAGCACGAGGCGTTCCGCCAGCTCTGGAGCACCGAGCTCGACGGCGGGCTGGTCGTCGAGCGAAAGGACGCCGACAAGATCGAGGCTGGGGCACTGACGATCTTCCCCGACGAGGCAAAGCGCCGCTACGACATCGTCATCCCGCAGCTAACACGCGCCCTGGCACGCTCTGACAGCGCGCTGAACCAACTCAATCCAGCCGACGTGCCCGACCCAAAGCATCGACTCGCGATCCCAGACATCCAGCCCGACGAGTACGTCCATTACCGCGGCATACATCTGATCGAGAAGGGCATCATCGAGGAGTACGAGTTCCACGTTCCCTACGCCGAAGACCCCTCTGGCGTCATCACCTACTACACCCGCGGCGCTGCCAAGGCCGGCGGAGTTGACCGGCTCTCCGGTGCGTTCGCCACGCTCGCGCCGATGGTCCGCGACTACCTCAAGCACCGGGTGTTCGACCGGCCCGTAGAGCTTGACGAGAAGGTCATCCTGCGTCGCCTGGCCGAGAACGACGCCCAAGCACTCGTGGCAAACGCATTCGGCGAGGCCATCCGTGCGCTGGCGATCACCGAGCGCGAGCCGACGATCACCGAGAGCGCCTTTCGGCTGTCCCAGACCCCGCCGTTCCCCTGGTCTCGTCAGACCGTGGATGGCAAGCGCACAGTGTTCAACCTGACGCCCGTCGACAATGCCCTGGAGGCCCGGTTCGCGAGCTTCCTCGATCGGGCCACCGACGTCGCGGCGTGGGCCAAGCTCACGATGAACAGCCGCTTCGCGCTGGAGTACATCTCAAAGGCGGGCGCGCTGCGCTACTACTACCCGGACTTCGTTGTGCGCATGACCGACGACACGTGTCTGATCGTCGAGACGAAGGGCCAGGAGGATCTCGACGTTGCGCTCAAGGACCGCCGGGCTCGTCGCTGGTGCGCGGACTCAACCCGCCTCGCCGGTCGCGAATGGGCCTACGAGAAGGTCGTCCAGCAGACGTTCGACGCCTACACCGGAGGAGACCTCGACGGACTACGGCGCTTCATCGCCGTGGGCAGCAAGGACACGTGATAGGCCCGCGCGAGAGTACCGTCCCAACCCGGTGGCAAGATAGCTCCTAAGCTCTAATGCAGGGGCCCTGATCCATGCCATCAGCTACCGACACCCAGATCGACCTGTTCGCGTGGGCTCGCGAGCTTGAGCAGGAGAACGAGCGGATCGCCAAGACCAACGCGGAGCGGGCTCGCCGCCGCGGATACCTGGTGTTCGCCACCGACCCGACCGTCTCGCCGGAAGACCCCGGCTACTGCGAGGTCTATGCGACCGAGGCAAGGACTCCCAACCAGGCGGCGGGCAAGATCCGGCCCCTTGCCGCGGGGCGGCGCCTGCACGCCTACCTAGCCACCGGCAAGTACAAGCACGAGCTGGCAGACGCCCGCTGGGTGGCGTAGGCACTGGCCCGTGCGCGAGCTTGGCGACCACGGTGGCGTTCGTGACGGGCCGCCTAGAGCACTGGACCGGGGTGGCTCGCCCAGCAGCCTCGTCAGTAGCGGCCGGGGCGCTGGCTCTAGAATCCGAAGCGGCACAAGCTCTTGGCTTCCGACCACAAGTGCCACGATCCGAACTGCCCTTCTGGCTTCGACGGTCCGCGGATTGCTAGCTGCGTGTATGCCGGTCGGCTGCCGCAATGCCCCAGCCCCTGCGCGCGTAGCTCCACGATCACCGGGCGGCTGTAGTAGCCACCGCCGGGCTTGAAGATCGAGTTGAGGCCGTACCCGATTGCGGTGCTGCTGCCCCAGCTCGTCCAGTGGATTTCGGTCACGAGCCCGCTGGGGTCGCCGCCGTTGTAGACCCTCGCCGGCTGCGCGCTTCCCCAGCCTTCGCCGTCGGGCTTCGCGAATTCCGCCGAGCCGAGCACGACGCTCCCTGAGCTGCCCGCAGCGCTCGACGCCAACACTCCGCCTGTGGTGGAGATCACCGCCAGCAGGACTCCGATCGTTGCACGCCTGATGTTGTGGGTCATTGGGCCTCCTCGGGTGTCGGGTGCGGTTCGCGTAGCCTCCCAGAGCCGGTCGGCGGGCGGTAGCCTCCTGCCATGAGCACACGGCCTCAGCCCGAGAGCTTCAAGACCGGCGCTGAACACCGGGTGGGCGAGGCGGCTGTGGCGCAAGCGCACCGGCGGCAGCCTCATCACGACCGCAGCGCTCGCGCTGATCGTCGGCGGTCTGAGTGGCAGCGCTGTGCTCGCGATGCTGACGCTGTTCGGCGCGCTCGGCGTGCACCTGTACCTGCGCAGCACGCGGTCAGACCGCAGGGGCGGCAACCGCGGTTCATGGTGTTCGTTGCCTTGGCGGCTGTCGTGACGCTCTCCCGAAGGCATAGAGCGGGGCATAGGGCGTCTCTGTCGAGAGAGCGCCGAGTTGTCGCGCTGGGCACGCTATTCGCCGTGGTCTGCGTTGCGGGGGCCGCGCCGGCGAGCGGGAACGCCGCCACGCCCGGCTGCGATGCGATTCGCGTCTCGGAATCTCGTCTCGAGAGCGATGCCTTCTTTAGCGTGACGGTCGAAAGCGGCCACGTCAGCTGCGGGACCGCGCGGGGAGTGCTTGGTCGACTGTTGGCAGGAGGGGGAGTCCGGCATGGTGGCCCGTACGCCTATCAGGAGTGGTGGACGCTCGATGGTTGGCGTTGTGGCTTCGGGGCGGGGGCGGCAAGTTGCGAGCGGGCGGGCGCCACCATCTCGACCGAATGGGTGGCGGACGAATGTGGACATCGGCCTGCTGGGGCGACGGCACCCTGCATACGCCCTCCCCGAACGGCGGAGCTGTGGGCGACGGTGGACGAGTGCAGTGTGATGAGCCCGCCGGATCTGATCGGGGTCCGTGGTTCGATGCCAGGCGACGCCGATTCCCAGAGCACGATGTTCATGCGCTTTGGCTTGCAGGCGCTTGACGCCGCGACGGGTGGATGGGTGGACGTGCCTTACGAAGGCACACACTTCATGAAGGTTGGCACGGCAGGGACGACACGGCAGACTGGGACGACGTTCGAACTAGAACCCGCCGGATCGGAAGGCGACAATGGTCTGAGGGGGCTCGTCGAATATCAGTGGCGCGTCGGCTCGCATCTCCTCTTCTCCGCCAGTCGGCTAACGACTGCGGGGCACGACGCGGAAGCCGGTGCCGAACCGCCTGGATTCAGCGCGGCCACTTGCTCGATCGGATAGTCCCCTCGATGGTTCGCATGACGGGGAACGCGTCAGACGGCCACGGCCGCGATCCCGTCGGCCCCGTTCGAGATAGCGGCACTCCGGGTGGACTGCCCGGCGCGCGAGGAGTCGCCGGCGCCGCTTCCGAGGTCTTGGACGGGTGCGAACTCTGGTATGCCGCGGATCGGCCGGTAGTGTCTGCGACGGAGGAGTCTATGCGTGAGGGAAATGGCCATCGAGACTATGCGCCCAAAGTGACCCCGGACTACTCCGCGAAGAGCTAGCGGAGATTTACACCAACGACTTCGTGACGCTCTCGACGCGCCGCCGTGAAGTGGATCATCGGCGAGATAGCGCGCCTCGTCGGCATGAGCCGCGAGGAAGTCATCGCCACCGCCAGAGCCGACGCCGAGTATCTACTGCTCGCGCCGGAGCCCGCATAGGGGCCCCGCAAGAGCGCGACGGCTCTCTCTTCCCCGCAGGGATCGACGGTCATTCGTCGTAAGGGCGTGTGTGGCGCCGGTCCGACTCGCCTTCACCTACCACCTGGCGCTCCCCGCAAGCCCCGACGTCACCCCGGCGACTGTCAGGGCCGCGATCGGGCCGAAGCTCGGCAGCCACCACACAGGGCTCGGCGAATTTCGCTTCCATGTGAGCGCGTCGGTGTACGGGGTGGGCCGGCTCGTGAAGGTCGACCTGCGCTTCGCAAGCGGCGGCGACGCCGAGGCTGAAACCACCTGGGACGCAAGCAGGGCACTCACCGCGCTTGCTGACGACATGCGGCGATCGGCGTCCTCTCACACCTCGGCATGGCAAAGCTGGAGCAACAAGGATCCGGTCCTGGCCGAGCTGCGCCACCAGCTCAACGAGTGCAAGCCCAGTGCGTCGATCGAAGTGCCGCTGCTGGAAGCCGACCGCGATGTGTTGGTCGATGACGTCGCCGCGACTCGCGTGCATGACGCGGCGATCCGTGACAAGTGCCCGTTCCTCTCCGATCAGGAACGGCGCACCGCCAATGTCGAGGTGATGCTCGCCGAAGGGTCGCTGCGAATCGACGGAGACGACGCCACGCTGGTCGTAGCTAACGGGAAGGCGTACCTGGAGACTTCGCGTCCGCTCAGACGCGCACGACCCGAATTGAAGCGCCGCCGGCCGCTGTGGGCGCTCACTTCGGCGCTGATCGCTGCCAGCTCAGTCGCGATGTCGTTCTTGACCTTGAGTTGGTTCTCGCTCGGCGCGTTTGCGATCGTCGTGGCGATCACGACGTTCGCCGCCGTCTACTTTGCTCCGCACTTCAAGGCAAAGCGGGCGACTACCGCGCTCGGCCTTGTACCGATCGCCATCCTCGCCGCGTTCGCTGTCGGCTACGGCTGCGTGGCGCTCGCGACTCCGACGGCCATAACGCTCGCGGGCGCGCCCGTGAGCTACCTACGCGACCCGTTGCTGCTGTCACTGAGCCTGCTCACAACCGTCGGGGTACTCGATCTCGCGCTGCATGGAGCAGTGCGCTCGGTCGCCTACCTCGAGATGCTGCTCGTCGCCAGCGCCGCCGGAGGTGCCGCGATCGTCGCGGTTCGGGCCTTCTCCCAGCGCGCCCAGGAACTCCTAGACGCGCTGAGCGTCGAGCAACGCCGCTGAGCCCGACCCTGCCGATGAGCTGAGCGGGGGGCCGCCGGGCGCAGGCGTCTCGGGTCGGATGGGTGCAGAAAGCCGCAAATTGCGGGTCTCTTGGATGGGCCGTCATGCTGGCGAACTAGTGTTCGCTCGGTGAGTACTGTGCTCGAGCTTGCCTCTCTCGATCGTCTGCTGGCTTCGCTTGATCGCCAGGGGCGCGGCTTCGAGCTGCTGTGCCGGTGGTTCCTGCAGAACGATCCGGAGTTCAGAGCGGAGTACAAGCAGGTGTGGCTGTGGCGGGATTGGCCGGGTCGCTGGGGTCCAGATCGAGGCATCGACCTAGTGGCGGTCACTTTCACGGGTCGCACGGACGCGATCCAGGCGAAGCACTATGGGCCGGAGCACACGGTGACGAAGCGTGACATCGACACGTTTCTCAGCGAGTCCAACCGTCGGGGGATCGACGCGCGTCTGCTGATCGCCTCGACGGACAGGCTCGCAGGCTCGGCGCGAGAGGTCATGGCCGAGCAGGAGAAGCCGGTGAGCACCTGCCTGCTGGCCCGGATGCGCGCGAGTGCCGTCGAGTGGCCGGCAAGCATCACCGAGCTGGCTCCAGCCAACCTGGCGGCAGCAGAGCCGCGAGAGCACCAGCTACAGGCACTTGAGGAGATCGAGCGGTGGGCCGCCGGTGGCGGAGTGCGCGGCCAGGTGATCATGGCCTGCGGCACCGGCAAGAGTTTGATCGAGGTGTGGGCCGCCGAGCGCCTGGGAGCCCAGCAAGTGCTCGTGCTCGTGCCGACGATCCCGCTGGTTCGCCAGTGCGCACGCGAATGGCCGCGGCATGCGACGACGCAGCGAGGGCTGCTGCGCATCTGCAGCGATAAAGCCGCCCCCGACACCGAGGACATCATCCGCGGCGACGAGCTTGGCACGGCACGTACCACCACCGACCCGGCGGAGATCGCCGAGCGACTGCGCGATGGGTCGCCGCTGCTGGCGATCTGCACATATGAGTCCTCGCCGGTACTGGCGGAGGCGATGCGCGCGGTGCCGGAGTTCTCCTTCGATCTGGCGATCGCCGATGAGGCACACAGGTGCGCGGGACTGGAGGGGTCCAGGCACAAGACGATCCTCGACGAGAACGCGATCCGCGCCGGCCGCCGCTTGTTCTTCACGGCCACGCCGACCGTTTACGGGACGCGGGACAAGAGCCGCGCGGCGAACAAGAACGTCCGGCTGGCGTCGATGGACGACCACACGCTGTTCGGGCGCGTCGTGCACCACCTATCCTTCGCGGACGCGATCGCCAAAGGGCTGCTGTGCCCCTACCAGGTCGCGGTCATCCCGATCGATGACGACGAGGTGCACGAGCTGATCAAGCGTCGGCGCATCGTCACCGCAGACGGCGAGCACAACCTTGAGGCCGCGGGGCTCGCCACCCAGATCGCTTGTGCCCGCGCGATGCGGCGCTTCGGGTGTCGACGCATCGTCGCGTTCCATCCGTCGATCGTGGACTCGAAACGCTTCAGCGAGCACTTCCCTGTCGCCGTCGGGCTGCTCGCCGCGGACGAGCATCCCGACGGGCCGGTGTGGTCCCAGCACGTCGACGGCGCGGGCATGCCCCATGCCACGCGTATACGGCTGCTCGAACACTTCGAGAGCGACGGGGACGAGTACCGGCTGCTGTCGAACGTACGGCTGTTGACCGAGGGTGTCGATGTGCCCGGCATCGACGCGATCGCTTTCGTTGACACCCGACGTGGGCATGGCGCGATCATCCAGGCGGTGGGCCGGGCCGTCCGCCTGGCGCCCGGGAAGGAGACAGGCACGATCGTGCTGCCCGTGGTGCTGCGCAAGGGTGAGTCTTTCGATGTTGCGCTCGCGCGCTCAGAGCACCGCTCGATCGTCGACATCCTCGGCGCGCTCCGCAGCCACGACACCGACATCATCAAGTCGTTGGACAGTCTGCGCTTCACCGCCGGCCCTGACGATCACCAGTCGGCGGGGCACGGACGCTTCGTGATCGACGCGCCGCTGGAGGTCGGCGAAGACTTCGCGGCGGCCGTCGACATCGCGCTGACCGGCGCGCTCGGCGTCGCTCGCGAGCGCGCGCAACGGCGCGGCGGTCTCCTGCCGGTCGAGCCGATCCTGCCGCCGCTGGAACGCAAGCCGATGACCGACGAGGAGCTACTCGAGGTCGGCATTGGGAAGATCGCGTCACTAGGCCGCTGGCAGCTACAGACCGAGGTGCCAGGTGAGGACGAGGACTCCTTCCCGATGCAGGCGTGTTGGCGCGAGGTCAAGAAACAGTGGGCCGACGGCACGCTTGCCAGGTTCGACCGCAAAGAGATCGCGAACTCGATCTCTTGGCTCGCCCCAGACCTGCAGCACCACTCGGCGCAGCGGATCGAGATGGCGCGGCTGACCGATGCGGATGTTCCGGAGCAGATGGCGGCCCAGTGCCGAGACGGCGGTCTGTACGCCGAGCTGCTGGAGGCGCTGACCGACTGGCAGGACGCCGATGAGCTGATCGAGCCGTTCGCGGCGATCCAGCCGCTGATCACTCACGCCGCGATGTCACCCACGATGCGCGTGCGCTACATGCTGCCCGCTGCCCGAGCACTCGCAGTCGCCGTGCACGACGCGGGCGAGGCGAGCGGCCTCGGCTGGTGGGAACGCCAGTCGTGGCACACCGCGGCGATCGACGGGTTCATTTATGAGCTGCAGCTCGCGCACGCAGGACCCTCGGCGCTCGACACCCCGACCGAGCCGTGGACCGCGAACGTCGTGCCGGCGGCACACGTCATCGGCCGCCGCGCCGCAGAGGCGTTCGCGCCGCTCGCGCGACGCATGTGGATCTACAGCTTCTCTGGCGACAGGGAGGCGGTCGAGGGGCGCTTGGAGGACGAGGCGCAGATGCCGGCTGACGAGCGGCTGGACGCCTTGGGATGGGACATCTACCTGCTCGCCAGAGCGCGAGGTGACAGTAACGAAGACGCTCTTGAGCTGGCGATGCAGGACACGCTGCACATGCGGGAGAAGGTGCGCCGCGATCTCGTGGTGCGGTCGGTACGACAGCTCGAGAGCTGAGCACGGACGGAGGCGAGATGGTTGAAACGGAGACTCTGATCGCTCGGGCGCGGACGGACATGGTGCCCCTGCCGATCGTGCTCGACGCCGACGTGCTGCACCGCAACGTCGACTACTGCCTGCGTACGGGTTACACGCCGAGAGTGCTGGAAGCCGCCAGTATGAGCTACACGCTGGTGACCGGCGTGGTCGTGTTCGCTACGAGTACGGTCCAGGGAGAGGTGGAACGCCAGCTGGTGGAGATCGCGCAGCGGCGCGAGGTCGCGCTCGAGGACGTGACGCACCTGTGGGAGAAGCTGTTTCTCCCTCGCATTCGCTTCGTGGAGATCAGCGAGAAGGACATCGACGACCCCCGTGTCGATGAAGTCGCGGCCTTGCATGATGCCGACGCCCCGACTGCCGCGCTTGCGGTGATGCTCGCCCCCTGCGTGGTTCTCACCGACAACCGCAAGCATTTCGCCCCGCTGGGGATCTCCGATACCCGCACCGACGTGATCGCGGTCAACGCGAACGAGCTGGCGCGGTACTACGGCAGCATGAACGCGATGACGCTCGTGCCTACCGTGACTGGAGCGATGGCGGTCGAAGGCTCGAAAAAGGTGATCTCCACGATCGGGCGTGAGGCCGCGGTCGTGATTGCGTTGCTCTTGATTGGCGCCGGGGTGGTGCTCTGGCTTAGCGAGCCGGGCGGAAGGATGCGGGAGAGCGCGAAGAAGTTGGCACGCGAGATCGGGCCGCCCTTGGCGGAGGCAGCGACACGGGCGCTGGTGCTGACAGAGGAAATGAGCGCGCTGGCGGTCGACCCACCGTCCTCGGAGTGCGGGGTCAGATTCATTGCGAAGATTCTCGCGACGAGGCAGACGATGCTCAGCACGGCCGAAATCTCCAGGCGGCTGCTTGAGAACGGCTATCGCTTCGAGGGTGCGGGCTCGCACGCAACGCAGACCCGGAGGTGGCTACTTTCGCAGCGGTGCTTTGTCGAGCAGCAGCGGGGGCACTGGACACTTGGCTATCACGCAGCCGCCGCGTAGGCCGTTGGGGTTTCTCGTCGTCGGTGCGCTGCGCTCGGGAGTTGTCATCCCGTCACCAGCAGCTACGCCGAACCCGAGCCCCCTTGTGTGCCTTGCAATTGCTGGCCATCCGTGACTTATTGAGCTGCACGAACCTCAAGACAGCGCTCGAAGCTCCGGGCGAGGCACAGGGGACGCCGAGGTCAGGAGGACCGATGACCCGGATGGATTCCCTCGGATTGAAGGTCGAGCTGGAGCCCGCCGAGGAATTGCCGGACGGCGACGTGGGCGACTAGGCTCCGCTTCGTGAGCAGGCTCACCGACCACGACGACTTCCTCGCGCTGCGCCCGTTCTTCAGGATCGTCGAGGAGGCGCTTACCGGGACGGTGGATGGCGCCGACTTCTTCGACATGCTGGCCGAGGACATCGTGGTCGACTACGTGATCACCGTGCCCGGCTATCCACGTCGTGTCGTCGGCCGCGATGCAGTTGCAGACCTCTACCGGCCTTATGGAACCCAGCTAAAGCTGGACCGATGCTTCGACCTGGCCGTCTACCACGACAGAGAGCGCGGGGTGATCGTGCTCGAGTACGCCTCAGAAGGCAGTGTTGTCGCGACCGGCGCAACCTATGCCAATCGCTACATCTCGGTGCTGACGATCGAGGGACGCAAGGTGGCTCGTTGGAGGGATTACCTTGACCCGCTCGCCGTATTCGACGCGCTCGGGTGGCCTCAGCAGCCCCGGTGAGTCGACTCGCGCGCGATCAAACCGTGCGCTACAAGGCACCCGCGATGACTGCGGACGGTTTGTGCCGCCGACCCCCGCATTGCGGCACAAACCCGCCGGAATCCGCCGGTATCCGGCGGTATCCCGGCCTGGAGCCCGATGATCTAGTGGCACTGGGCTCCTCACAAAATGCCCGCAAACGGCGTGGTTTTGCTACGCTCAGCACAGCGGGTCAGGGCTGGCTGCCCCACCACTGAAAATCGCGGTGTCGGCGGTTCAAGTCCGCCTCTCGCCATCACACGACCCGGGTTGCCACCGCGGGAGCAAGCCGCCCATTCATCGCGCGGACCAAATCAATTGGGGGGTACCAGACCACCGCGCGCGACAATAGAGAGTGCGCGATAACAGCCCGTCCTCCGCCTCGCCATACGACGCCGGCTCGAGCATCCCCAGACTTGACCCGCGCGACATCGCACTGATCGCGGAGCGAGTCGCCGAGCTTCTGTCACAGGATGGCGGCACGACCCGCCCGGCGCGCCTAGTCGACGCGGCTGGCGTCGCGGAGAAGCTCGGGGTCGATCGCGATTGGGTGTACGCGCACGCCCGGGAACTCGGGGGCGTCCGCCTGGGCGGCGCCCGCGGCCGGCTGCGCTTCGACCTCGAGCGGGTCGAGCGGGCGCTGCAATGCCGCGACGAGCACGAGGTCAAGCGGACCCCGACGCGACGACGCCCGCGCGGCGGAGCCAAACTCTTCAGCGTCGAGCTGCTGCCCTGCCGCGAGGTATCATCACCCGCTCAAGCAAGAAGCGGCCGGGCGACGCGCCAACGCCCCCGGCCCTGACACCGGGAGGTACCCCGATGCACCACAAGCCTAGTAATCAGTCCCTCCACAGGGATACCGGCCCCAGGCACCCGTCGTGAGGTTTCGCGACTACGCCGCCGCTTGGACATCCCGGCGGAGCGCGCGCGCGAGCACGCCAGCGCAGTACAGTCGCCGCGTGAGCCAGATTCTCCCCGGCCGCACGGCGAGCGACATGACGCGCCTGACAAACCGCGCGAGAGGATGGCGAGCGCATGGCTAGGCCCTCCACCGGCAGCATCACCCCGGAACCCCAAGCCGACGGGACGATCACGTTCCGTCTGCGGTTCCCCGCCAGCGGCGTTCGCGAAACGGTGCTGCTGCACGAACGCCGCGCGTGCGACTGCGGCTGCCACGGCGGATGGACCCAACGGACCGCCGAGACGGAGCTGCGGAACATCATCGCGAAGGTCGCGGCCGGTGTGTGGGAGCGTCCGCGGCGCTCCGCGCCTGTCCCCGTGAAGCGGATGCCCACCTTCCACGAGTACGCCTCCTACTGGCTGCAAGCGCACAAGGACGGGGTGCTGGGCGAGAAGCCGCTCGGCAAGGCCAGCTACAAGGACTACCGCTGGCGGCTCAGCCATCTGCTGCCGTTCTTCGGGCCCTTCCTGTTGGATGAGATCGACAGCGATCTGTGCCTGGAGTTCAAGGCGCACAAGCTCAAGGAGGCCAAGGAGATCGCTGAGGCGATCACCGCCGGAGCCGATCTGCGCGACGAGCGGAACCGCAAGATCACGCCGATCGGGCCGTCCTCGCTGAAGCGGTTCCTGGACACGCTGCGCACGATCCTCGACGAGGCGATCGAGGACAAGTATGTCCCCGCCAACCCAGCGCACGGCCGGCGCCTGAAGGTGAAGGTCCCGAAGCCCAAGCGCACGTTCCTCGAGCGCGACGAGCTGATCGCCTGCGAAGACGCGGCGCTCAGCCAAGACCCGTCTCTGGCCGACTACGACCGCGCCTACCGCGAAGCCCCGCCGGGCTCCTCGGAGGCGGCCGTCGCGCTCGCCCTCTCAGAGGGGCTACGCCAGCAGCAGGTCGCCGCACATGTCGGGCTCTCCAAAGCCACGGTCGGCTTTCACTGCAAGAAGTTCGGCAGCTCGGCGGGGGTGTACGTCGGGCGCCGTGCGATCGTGTGCACGCTCGGACGCGCGGGAGTCAGGGCCAGCGAGCTGTGCGACATCAAGATCGGCCAGCTCGTCCTGCACGGCGTGGAAGGGTCGCGCTTTGACATCCCCGACGCGAAGACCGAGACCGGGATCAGGAAGGTCGAGATGAGCGACGATCTCGTCGAGGTCATCATCGAGCACATCGACCGGCTGCGCCGCGCCGGCTTTGACACCGGGCCCGAGGCCCCCCTGTTCCCGAACGCTCGCGGCGGGCGGATGTGCCGCCAGCGGATAGGGGAGATCGTCGCCGACGCGGCGAAGCTCGCCGATGAACAGATGCGCGCCCGCGGCCTGCCGCCGCTGCCACACGTGACCCCGCACACCCTGCGCCGCACCTACATCTCGATCGCGCTGCTGGCGAACAAATTCGACATCAAGTGGGTGATGGATCAGGTCGGGCACGCCGACTCGACGATGACCCTGGACGTCTACGCGAAGCTGCAGAGACGGGTCAATCGCGTGCACGGCGCCGAGTTCGACAGGCTGATGCGCGAGGCGCGCACGCACCTGTATCGCAACGACGACGGGACTGCCGTCGAGTCCGAGGAGCGGAATCCAGGGGGGGTTTTGGACGGAGTTTTGGACGGAACGCCCAAAAAGGCCCCTCGCAAGCGCAAGAGACGCCGCGGAGACACCCACGAAAACAGCTCATTTGCAGGCACTTCCCGTCGTGGAGAAGCGCCACTCGGATACGGCAGAACACAATTTTCAGTCGTGTGCTCTACCAACTGAGCTATCTCGCCGCGCCCTCGATGCTACCGGCTCGCCGGCCGTCTGAGGCGACTCACCGGCCCCGTGCGGCCCGCTGCCACTGGCCCCTCGCGGCCTACCCTTCCCAAGCTTCCAGGTACGGCAGCGGGTTGATCGGGTGCCCGGTCGCGGCCTGCCAGCCGCCGACCCACATCTCGAAGTCCAGGTGCGGCGCCGTCGCATCGCCCGTCTGGCCCGCCGCGCACAGCTGCTGCCCGGGCGCCACCGCCTCGCCGGGGCTGGCCGCCAGCGACGCGGCCTCGCAGTGCGCGAACATGAAGTCGAAGCCGATCGCCGTCTGCTCGACCGCGTAGTAGCCGGCGCCGCCTTCCTGGTAGCTGGTCGTGAGCATCGTCCCCGCCAGCGGCGCCACGACGGGCGTGCCTTCGGCCGTGAGGATGTCCTGTCCCTGGTGCAGGTAGCCGTCGCGCGGCGCGCCGAACACGTTTTCGGGGCCGCCGAAGTTGTGCGGGCCGGGAACCGGGAAGACCGCACCGTCGGCCAGCGTCTGCGCGATCGTCGGCACGCCCGCTTCGACGGTCGGAGCCGGCGTTGACGGCAACGAGGTCGCAGGCGCCGGGGCTTTGACCGGCGCCGGCGCGGTGACCGTCAGGCTCGCCACTCCCGAGCTGCGAGCGCCGCGCAGCAGGCCCCTACCACGACGGTCGTGCGCGCCGACACTCACCTCGTAGCCGCCCACCGCCAGCGTAGCCTTCGCGGGCCAAGTCACGTTGATCGTGCGCCCGGTGCGCACCCAGCCGACGTTTGCTGCCAGCATGACCCGACGGGTTGAGAGGGCCGTGACGGTGACCTGTACCGCGACCGTCGCCACGCCCGGCTCGTCGATCCGCAGCGCAACCCGCGGCGGGTTCCCAGCGGTCGCGGTCCTCGGCACGCTGAGGCTCGCGACGACCGGGTGCACCTGGGCGTGCGCCTGAGCGCCGTGCTCGCTGCTGGTCGCCTGCGTCGAGGTCGCAGCCTGTGTCGCGTCCGGCGCCTGCACGCCGCCCGGCACGTTCGTCAGCGCCGACGCCGGCGCCGTGGCGCACAGCAGCGCAAGCGTCGCCAGGGCAGACGGAGCCGCCACACGGGCATACCTCATGTTCTGGTTGTCGGCCGACCCGTCGCTGACGGAAGGCCTGCGCCGCGAATTGCACGTCTGTGCGACCGCGCTTGCCGCCGCCGCGCCCGTCCTACTTGCGCTCGAATTCCTCCACCAGCGCTTCGTAGGTCAACCGCAGGCCCTCCGCGATCGGCACCTCCGGGCGCCAGCCCATCTCGCGCTCGGCGCGGCTGATGTCCAGGCGGCTGTGCGTCAGCTCGCCCGGGCGCAGGTCCGCGAGCTCCGGCTCGATCTGCTTGCCCGCCGCCTTGCTCAGCTCGCGCCACACCGTCGCCACGTCGGTCTCGACGCTCGTCGCGATGTTGTACGTGCCCGAGCGCCCCGACGCGGACAGCAGCGCGCTGACGACGTCGCCCACGTACACGTAGTCGCGCGTCGGCGTGCCGTGCCCGTACAGCTTGGGCGCCTTGCCGGCGTGGAGGTGGTTGGAGAAGATCGCCACCACGCCAGCCTCGCCGTGCGGGCTCTGGCGCGGGCCGTACACGTTGCCAAGTCGGCACACCGCGTGCGGGATGCCAGACGACAGCGACCACGTGTTCACGTACGCCTCCGCCGCCCACTTCGATGCGCCGTACGGCGACAGCGGCGCCGGGATCCGATCCTCCGAGGTGGGCATCGGCGCGTCATCGCCGTACAGCGCCCCCCCCGTCGAGGTGAACACCACCGGCGCGTTGCACTTGCCGGCGGCCTGCAGCACGTTCAGCGTGCCTTTGACGTTGACCTCGCAGTCGCGGCCCGGGTCTTCCACCGAGACGATCACGCTCGACTGCGCCGCCAGGTGGAAGATCGCCCGCGGCTGGCGCTCGGCGAGCGCCGTCTCCAACGCCGCCAGATCGACGATGTCGAGCTCCAGCAGTTCCGCCGCCGCCGGCACCCGCGCGCGCTCACCCGAGGACAGGTCGTCGATCACGGTCACCGAATAGCCGTCCGCGAGCAGCGCGTCGGCGACGTGCGAGCCGATGAAACCGGCGCCGCCGGTCACGATCGCATGTGAGCTCATGCTCGGGAATCTATACGGGCGCGGTCGTCGCGGCGGTGGCGAGCAGGTCTTCGACCGCTTCCACCGACTCGTCGATGCGCTCGAGCACGCGCATGCCGCGGCGTTCGCGCGGCAGGCTGCCGCCCACCGCCGGCCCGCCGAGCACGATCGGCAGCTCGGGGCGGTTGCTGCGCAGGTCGCGCAGCGCCAGCTCGACCGACTCCGCGGCCATCGCCGCCGTCGCGCCGATCACCACCAGGTCCGGGGACTGGCTGTCGATCATCTCCAGCAGTCGCTGCGCCGACAGGTCGGTGTCGAAGATCGTGTGGAACCCGGCGGCGGCGAGCTGGTCGTGGACCATCTGCAGCCCGAGCGTGTGCTCGTCGCCCTCCACGCCCGCCAGCAGCACGCGCTCGCGCGTGGGCTCGGTCGAGCCGGTCATGTAGCGGTACAGCGTCGCCAGCACGCGGCGCGTGATCGTCGTCGCGCGGTGCTCGCGGTCGGCGTCGATCTCGCCCGCTTCGAACAGCACGCTGATCCGCCGCAGCGCCGGGCCGATCACCTCGGCGTGCAGCGTCGTCGGTGTGATGCCGTCCTCGATCGCCGTCGCGATCGCGCCCTCGGCCATCTCCGCGTCGCCGCGTTCGAGCGCCGTCGCGAATGTCTCGAGCGTGCTCTCCACGAGCGCGATCGGGTCCGAGCGCAGCTGTTCGCGCGCATCGGGGCCGGTCTGCCCGAGCACTTCCATGAACGCGTCCAGCAGCACCGGGTCGAAGTGGCGCCCGCGCTGTTCGCGCATCATCTGCACGCCCTCCTCGATCGTGAACGCCTTGCGGTAGACGCGATCGCTGGTCAGCGCGTCGAACACGTCCGCGACCGCCACGATGCGGCCCTCGATCGGGATCGCCTCGCCCTTCAGCCCGCGCGGGTAGCCGCTGCCGTCCCACTTCTCCTGGTGGCTGAGCGCGATCGTCGCCGCCATGTCCAGGATCGACGAGGACGAGCCGCGCACGAGCCGGTGACCCTCCTCGGCGTGGGTCTCGACGATCGCGCGCTCCTCGGGTGTGAGCGGGCCGGGCTTCAGCAGGATCGCGTCCGGGATCGCCACCTTGCCGACGTCGTGCAGCGGCGCCGCATGGCGCAGGCGCTCGCAGAAGTCCGCGTCCATGCCGATGTGTTCGGCCAGCAGCACCGAGAAGCGTCCGATGCGCTCGATGTGCGCGCCGGTGTCCTCGTCCCTGAACTCGACCGCCATCGACAGCCGCTGGACGGTCTCGGCCTGTGCGATCTCGAGCTCCGACAGAGCGCGTTTGAGCTCGGTCGTGCGGTGCTCGATCTCGTCTTCCAGCGCCACCCTGCCGCGCTCGCCGAAGCGCCACCCGAGCGCGATCGCCGCGCAAGCGAGTACCACCAGGCAGCCGGCGACCGCCAGCGACGCGCCTGCCAGCAGTGCCCCGACGACCGCAGCCACCGTCAGCAGCGCCCAGGGCAGCACGCCGAGGGCCCTGCGCCGACGCTTGGCCGGGCGCCGCGGCGGCCGGCGGCCCGGACGCTGCTCCTCGCCGGCCAGCCTACGCATGAGCGCCACGATCTTCGCGCTGGCGGAGGAGCCCGTATGCGGATCCTCCGACTCGGCTCCGGACTGTGCCGGTCGCCGGAGGAAGCTGGCCTGAATTGCGCCGTTCACTGAGAGCTCTCGCGTTGTTTTCCAGTCTCAAATACGCGTCGTCTACCTTCCCCACGTTCGACGCTGCAAGTGGCAGGCTTGACCCGATCTCTACGTGCATAGACATATAGACCCAGGGGCCGTTAACGGCCGCCCTCCAGCTGCTTGACGTTGATTGCGTTCGCCGGCACGGCCAGTGACACGGGCTGATTCCATCTGTCAAAAACGATCCTGCCGTCGCCCGCGCCGCGCTTGACGATCTCCAGCGGATAGGGGGTGCCCGTGGCGGCGACGTACAGTGTCGCGTCCGCTGCTGCGTCCGTCACAGCTACCGCCTGCTGCCCAACGACGCTCGTGCTGGCGCCGCGCGAGAGCGCGCCGTGCCCCGCGAGCGTGCTGTCGAGCAGCTCGCTCAGATCCGCCAGCGAGGCGAGCGGCGCCAACGCCCCGGTCTCGGCCGAGCCCTTCAGCCATCTACCCCGCAGCACCCGCGCCGCCGTCGGGCCGGCAAAGCGGTCATAGAAGGCCGCGCTGCCCTTGACGTAGACCGCGCGATCGACCTCGACCAGCCTGAAGCTGAGCCCGTCGAGCGCGATCCGTCCCTTCCCGCCCTGCTGCGCAAGGAGTTCCATGTCAAGTGATATCGGCTTACCTTCGCTGACAATTGAGCCTGCAACGCGGACACTCGCCGCACGCGTGGCCGCCGATTTGGCGAGCGCCACGATCCGCGCGGGCGTCTTCGATGCCACGCCGTTGCCCGCGGGCGCCGATCCACCGCAGCCGGCGAGCGTCGCGGCGGCCAGCGCGGCCAGCGCGACGCGGCGCGCGTCAGCCACGGCGGCTGCGTGAGCGGTGCAGGAGCTCTTTGAAGAAGCCCTTGCCAAGCACACTGAAACTCAGCAGCGAGCCGAACAGCACCACCGCGTCGATGCTCTCGCGGCCCTCCTTCGTCCAGTAGTCATCCGCGAGATTGAGCCACAGGGCGAACTCGTCGAGCGTCAGCGCCGCGCCGCTTCCATAGGCGATCGATGTGATCCGCGACGCCCTGCGCCGCTCGTCGATGCCGATCTCCAGCAGCCACAGGTAGCCGACCGTCAGCAGACCGGTGATGCCGAAGGTCATGTGGTGGATGTGGCGCCCACCGGGCGTGATGTTCTTGAACGGCCCGCGTTCGGCCCTGATCGCGTGGGTGATCGCGCGCACCGCCGCGAACGTGGCGAAGAACGACCCCGCCGAGAGCAGCTGGCGCTCCTTGCGCCGGTCCTCGAAGTGCTTGCAGTAGAGCTCATGCACCTCGCGCGCTGGTAGCAGCCACGAGACCGCACGCCGTGGAGCGCTCGCCGGCGCGGTGGGCTGTATCGGAGTGCTCACGGTTGCCACACACCCTAGCCCCCGCGAGGGCCGCCGCCGCACACGAGCGAACACCGGCCGCGCCCGCCCGAGGTACTGCGGCGAGCGGAGTTGCAGCGCCGAATGCACCTGTAAACCCTCATCGGCTTTTCGTCGAGATGGTCGCACGATGCAGATGCAGTGCCCCATTCGGGCTCGATCACGCCAACACAGCGCGCGACCGCGTGCTGCCAGCACACGAGGTCGCCATGCCAGATAGCGGAACTCCACAAGATCATCCCGAGCGCGACCCCGCCGCCGCTGAGACGCCGGCCCAGAGCCCCGCCGTGCGGTGGCCCGCCCAGCCCGCGAGTGAGGCGCAGAGCGCCAGCGCAGGCGCCGAGCCAACGCCGGCCGCCGGCGCCAGCGAGGGGCCGGTCAGCGAGAAGTCGCAATTCCTCAGCACCCGCAGGCTCATCTCGGCTGTCGTGGCGGCGCTGTGCGTCGCCGCCGGCGCGATCGCCTCGGTGCTCGGGGCACACGCCGTCGCCAACAACGACGCGACCAGCGCGCGCCAGGCCCCGCAGCAGACAGCAGCCGCGATCGCCTCGACCGTGAAGTCCGCCCTGCGCCACGAGGAAGACATCGCCGTCGGCGCAAGCACCTACTTCGCCGGCAACTCGAAGACGTCGCCCGCGGAATTCGACGTGTGGGCGAAATGGGCGCGCACGCTGCGCCGCTACCCCGAGCTCGACGCGCTCGGGCTGGTGACGCTCGTCCACGGCCAGGAACTCGCCGCGTTCCACGCCCGCATCACCGGCCAGCCGGTCAAGCCCGCGGCGCCGGCCAGCACCGGGTCCGAAGCAGCGGGGTCGACGGGCGCGAGCTCGCCGGCGACGCAAGCCGCCAGCCCCGGTCTGCGCGTCGTGCCCGCGGGTAACCGCCCCTTCTACTGCCTCGCCGTCACCACCCTCGTCCGCAGCCCCGTCAAGAGCCCGCCCGCGGGCCTGGACTACTGCTCGGTGACGCCCGGCATGCTGCTCGCGCGCGACTCGGCACGGAGCATCTACACGCCGGTGCTGGTCGGCCAGACGAAGGCGCTGGGAATCATGACGCCGGTTTACCGAGGCGAGCAGCCGCCCGCTACGGCGGGTGCCCGCATGGGTGCGTTCGTGGGCTGGCTGAACGAGGTGCTCTCGCCGAACGTCGTGCTCGCAGAAGCCCTGCGCAACCACCCCGGCTCGGCCGTACGCCTCGGCTACCACGCCGGCACGACCAACCTCGCGTTCGCCAGCGGCACGCCGCAGCCCGACGCGCAGAGCACCACCGTGGCGCTGCCGGGCAGCTGGACCGTGCAGAGCTTCGCCGCCGTGCCCGGCACGAGCGTGCTCGGCGACGGCGACGCGCTCGCGCTGCTGATCGTCGGATGCCTGCTCAGCGCGCTGCTCGGCGTGCTGATCTTCGTCCTCGGCGGCGGACGCGCGCCGGTCGTCGTGCGCGTGGCGCAGCCGCGCGTCAAGACGCCCGCCGCCCCGGCGGCGCCCAGCGAAGACCTCCACGACGCGCTCACGGGGCTGCCCAACCGCGCGCTGATGATCGACCGCGCCGAGTGCATGCTCGCCCGCGCCGGCCGTCAGTCGGGGCTGCTGGTGGGCGCGCTGTTCATCGACATCGACTGGTTCAAGGACGTCAACGAGAAGCTCGGCGAGGCCGCCGGCGACCAGATCCTGAAGATCGTCGCCGAACGCCTCGAAGGCGTCGTGCGCGCCGGCGACACAGTCGGGCGTCTCGGCGGCGACGAGTTCGTGTTGCTGGTCGAGTCGGCCGCCCGCGGCGCGCGCCTGGACTCGCTCGCCCGCCGCGTCGTCGAGTCGCTGCACAAGCCGTTTGAGCTCGAGGGCTACGGCCCGAGCTTCTTCCTGACGGCGAGCATCGGCGTCGCCTTCGGCCGCTACGCCACCCCGGAGGATCTCCTGCGCGACGCGCAGCTCGCGCTGCACGCCGCCAAGTCCGCCGGCAAGGACCGCTACACGCTGTTTAACGCGAACATGCGCTCGGTGATCGAGGGCCGCGGCGTGCTCGAGGTCGAGCTCAACACCGCGCTCGCCGAGAAGCAGTTCTTCGTGCTGTACGAGCCGATCTACGACCTCAGCACCGGCAAGGTCGCCGGCCTGGACGCGCTGATCCGCTGGCTGCACCCCAAGCAGGGCGTCGTGCTGCCCGACGACTTCATCCCGCTGGCCGAGGAAACCGGCCTGACCGTGCCGATCGGCCGCTGGCTGCTCGAAGAGGCGTGTGGCCGCGCGGCCGCATGGAACGTCGAGGGCCACCATGTCGGCATCTCGGTCGAGGTGTCCGCCAACCAGGTCAACCGCGAAGGCTTCATCACCGACGTCCGCCGCGCACTGCAGCAGTCCGGCATCGAGCCGTCGCTGCTGACGCTCGCGATCGCCGAGACGACCGTCATGAGTGACGTCGGCGCAGCGGTCGAGCGCCTGCAGGAGATCAAGCAGCTGGGCGTGCGCATCGCGATCGACGACTTCGGCGGCAGCGGCTATGCCTACCACTCCGACCTGCGGCGCCTGCCGCTGGACTTCCTCAAGGTGGACCGCAGCTCGCTCGCCGCCTCCGAGGACGAGGACTACCGCACGTGGCTGCTCGAGGCGATCATGATCGTCGGACGCGACCTGTCGCTGACGGTGATCGCCAAGGGCATCGAAAGCTACGAGCAGGTGACCGCGCTGCAGTCGATGGGCTGCACGATGGCCCAGGGCGTCCTGATGGGCAAACCGGTACCCGCGAACGCGATCGACACCGTCTTCGGCGCAAGCCTGCCGACGGTGCGCCCGGACTCGCAGAACGGGTAGCGCCCGCCGCCCGGCGGCGCGGCTAGCATTGCCTGCAGTTCCGGCTAAAGCGAGAGGAGTGCAATGGCTGTCAGCGCGAGCATGCCCAAGGCGGTCGCCCATGGGATCGAGGGCCTGCGGGCGCTCAAGGATCAGGTCGTCGGCCCGAGCCAGTGGCGCGAAGTCACCCAGGAGATGGTCAACCAGTTTGCGGATCTCACCGGCGATCACCAGTGGATCCACGTCGACGTCGAGCGTGCGAAGGTCGAGAGCCCGTTCGGGACCACGATCGCCCACGGCAACCTGACGCTGTCGCTGATCGACGGCCTGCGCCGCGACCTGAACGAGTGGAGCGGCTTCAGCCTCGGCGTCAACTACGGCTGGAACAAGGTTCGCTTTCCCGCTCCCGTGCCGGTCGGATCGCGACTGCGCTGCTACGCGCAGATCGTCGAGGTCGCCGACGTCGGCGGCGGCTGGCACCAGGTCGTCACGCGCTTCACCGTCGAGGTCGAGGGCGGCGAGAAGCCAGTGTGCGTGGCTGACAGCGTCGGGCGACTGCTGGCCTCATAGCCTCACAGCACAGAGTTCGCCTCGACCGCTTCTTCGCCGGTCTGGGTGCTCGTGAGCGTCAGGCCGGTCTGTTCGTAGCTACCTCCGTTGACGGACTCTTCGAGCACGTCCGCCGCGCCACCGACGAAGCCTTCCGGTTTCTGCCTGCCCTTCGACGCCTTGAACTTGAGCACCGCGCTCGACGCCATCTTGTTGGCCTTCAGCGGCGCGATCACCGAGCCGCGGATCGACACGGAAGTGACGCCGCAGGTGAATTCCAGCAGCGCCCCGGCGTCGCCTGCAGGAAACAGGTCCAGGCCGAGCTTGTCCGAGCTGGCGCTCGCGCCGAGCCTTTCGATGCCGAGCACGCCTTCAAGCGGTCTCGAGACGACTTCGCCGGCATGCGCGCCGGCGCTCGCGCATCTTTCACCCGAGCGTTCGCATCCGCTCAGCGTGAGCACCACGCCGTCAACTACTTTGGACCCGCTGTATCGACCCGCGCCGGCCTCGCCGGTGCACGTCAGCTTCACGCCTTTGATCGTCTCGAACGTGGCTGAGTCGGAGCTCTTCGTCGTGAAGCCCGCCTTCACGACTCCCGCAAACCATTCGTAGCTGTCCGAGCCGCCGGCGCTGGTGCAGCCTGAGTTCGCGTAGTCGCCCGAGCCCTTCGCGCCCTTCGTGCAGCGCCCGAATTCAGGCGGGGACGCCGCGCTCACGAACACCGACGCCGAGCCGACGCAGGCTTTGTCGCAGGGCGAGCCGACGAGCGCCGTGTCGCCGCTGGCGGACAGCGCCGCGCTCCAGCCGAACTCTTCGCGGTTGGTGCTTTCTTCGCTGCCCGTCAGCTTGCCGCCGTCCTCGGTCCACGTCGAGCCTGAGCGCTGGAACGCCCACGCCGCGCCATGGAAGTCATCGTCAACGCGGCCGCCGAGCAACGCCGTGTCGCCGTCGGCGGACAGCGCCGCGCTGTAGCCGAGTTCACCGCCGAATTCGCCGTTGATCTCTTCGCTGCCCGTGAGCGGTTCGCCCTGCTGCGTCCACGTCGAGCCCGAGCGCGTGAACACCACTCCCGTGCCGGCGTAGCCGTCGCCGTGGGGCGCGCCGATCAGCGCCGTGTCGCCGTTGGCGTCCAGCGCCACGCTGTAGCCGAACCAGCTGTAGCCGGCTTCGCCCGTGAGCGCGCCGCCCTGCTTGGCCCAGGTCGAGCCAGAGCGCATGAACACCCACGCCGCGCCGATGCCGCCGCCGATGCCCCATTCGCCGATCAGCGCCGTGTTGCCTTCACCGGACAGCGCCACGCTGTACCCGAAGAAGCCGAGGCCGCCACCGCCGGTCAGCTTTTCGCCCTGCTGCGCCCACGTCGAGCCCGAGCGCGCGAACACCCACGCCGCGCCCCGGTGTTCGTTGTCGTTGTAGCCGCCGATCAGCGCCGTGTTGCCGTCGCCCGACAGCGCCACGCTGCGGCCGAAGTAGCCTTCGCCGGCCTCGCCGCCGCCGGTCAGCTTTTCGCCCTGCTGCGTCCACGTCGAGCCCGAGCGCGTGAACACCCACGCCGCGCCCACTTCGTGGTCGTCGTTCGGACCGCCGATCAGCGCGGTGTTGCCGTCCGCGGACAGCGCCACGCTCTGGCCGAACCAGCCGCCGCCGCTCTCGCCGGCGCCGGTGAGCTTTTCGCCCTGCTGCGTCCACGTCGAGCCCGAGCGCGTGAACACCCACGCCGCGCCGTGGTATTCGAGGCCCGAGGCGCCGCTGTTGTCCGCGGGTGCGCCGATCAGCGCGGTGTCGCCGTCGGCCGACAGCGCCACGCTCATGCCGACGTAGCCGTACGGGCCGGCGAGCCCGCTGACGGTCAGCTTTTCGCCCTGGTGGATGAACGGGTCGATTCGCAGCGGGTAGCGCGCGCCGCGCGCGTCGACACGCAGCAGCACCCGCCCGCCCGACAGCGCCAGCCAGCTGCGCAGGCTGCGCCCGCCGGCGTCGGTCGCGCTGAGACCGCCGTAGCGCAGCACCGGCCTGCCGCCGCGGCTGAAGCTGATGCCCTGCCCGCCGGCGGCCAGCGACGCACGCGCGTCGCCGGACAGCGCGATCGACAGCGTCAGCGGACCGGCCGTCCGCGGCGACGGCGCGCGCGTGAGCGTGAAGCCCTGCTCGAGGCCGAGCGGCCCGTTCGCATACCACTCGCTCAGATCGCCGCGCGCGTAGGTGACACGGTTGGCGTGCACGCGCGGCGAGACCGCGCCAAGCGCCCGCAGCGTGGCCCCGTAGCCAACGGCCCTGAGGCTCAGCCCCACGTGCGTCCCGTCCGCACCAAGCGACACCCCCGCGCGATCGAAGCCCAGCTGCAGCCGCTGCGCCGGGCTCACCGCCGCGAACCCGCCGCCCCGCACACTGACGCTGTAGGCCGGCTCAGCGGCGCCGACCGCGGCCGACACCGGTCCCCGCGCCGCCAGCGGCAGGCTGAGGAGGCCGTCGCGGGGAAAGCTCGGCACGCGCGAGGCGGGCGCCGCCGGCGCGGCGTGCCGTGGAGTGAAGGCGTAAACGAGCGCCACGGCGCACAGCAACGACAGCAGCGCGGCCGCCGCCAGTGAAACCCATGACATCCTCGCCCCAGCGGGCACCGTGCGGCCCGAGCGCGCGCGCAGCGCCCGCGATGGGCCCCACGCACGCTGCTCGGGCAGCCGGCTGATCGATCGGGCTACGATTTGATCTCCGTCTGCGCTTCGGCCGTGTTGCTCATGACGCCAGCCTCACTGGTCGGGTCGGGCCCGACCCAGCTTTTGCCTCCCGTTTCGGAGACTTCGGTCGACAGGGCCTGTTCGCCTTCTTCGAGTGTGAACGTCGTCGTGCTCGTCGCGCTCGGCGTGTTCACATCACCCGCCTGTACGCCAGCGAGCGAGCCCTTCGTCCTGAAGCGCACCCCTTCACAGCCGAATTCCGCCGAGTAGGGTTCGTGTTCGGAGCTCGCGAGCTCCGTCCACACCTGACCCGCCACCGGGCCGAGCAGCCGGTTGCGCAGCAGGTTCGTGACGATCACCCCGGCTCTGCCCGACGGCGTGCTGTCGGGTCCTTCGCTCGCGCATCTCTTGCCCGCGGATTCACAGCCGGTGAACGTGATCCTGTCAATGCTGGTGCTGAGCCCTGTGACTTCACCTGCGCCGGTGCTGGCCGCGCACACCACCGTACGGTCGAGTCCCGGCGTCTGCAGCGTCACCGTTTCCGAGGCGGACGTGAATCCCGGACCCGGCGCTTTTTCGAACGCGCCCTTGCCGGCCTTGACGGCTTTCGCGGTGCAGTCCGAGTTCGTGTATTCACCTTTCTTCCTGGCCACACACGTCGGGCTCGGCCCGGACATCCATTCGAAGGAGCCCTTGTCGTCCGGCACGCCTTTCTTCTCAGCGACGTCCTGGCAGCCGCTGTCGGTGTAGCGGCTGTTCTTCTGGGCGACACACAAGCCGTATTCGGGCGCGCCGCTCAACGTCGTGACGGTCTCGTCGCTGCCGTAGCTGGTGCCGAGCGTGTTCGTCGCGACGATCCGGTAGTGATAGGTCGTATCTTCACTCAAACCCGTGATCGGCGCGTACACGTTGAACCCGGCTCCCGGCGCCCACTCACACGGAATACTTGCGCCATATGACGTTGACGTGCCATATTCGAAGCGACAACCGTTTTCCGGTTCGCCGTTGGGATTCACCGTCGCGTGCAACTTCGCCGAGATCTGCGACGCCGACGACGCTTCCTGCGTGACGACCGTCGGCGGCGCCGGTTCGTTGGGACCGATGTGCAGCGCGTAGCTGTTGTCAGGCCCGGACATCAGCGCAGTCAGCAGCGGGCTGAGCAGCAGCCCCGAGAGCCCGCAGTTGATCGCCGGGATGTTGGTCGAGCCGCCGAAGTGCGAGCCCGCGTCGAGCAGTTCGGCGAGCGGCAGCGTCTCTTTGAGGTCGAGGTCGACCGGTTCGACGATTTCGCAGTGTGTCGGAATCTCGATCCCGAGGATGCCGAGCGCGGTGACGCCCACCTCGGCCTTGGTGTCGACCGTCAGCGTCACACAGTTGCCGGCGAAGTGCGAGCTCGCACAATCCACGGTCGGTGCTTCCGCGATCGAGCCTTCGGTCTTGCCGACCTGCGTGAAGGTCGCGCCAACGCTCGTCGGGATGCCGAGCACCGTCAGCGCCGCGTTGAAGGGCGGCACGAAGATCGACCCGGTGACCGTGCCCGTGAGCGAGGTCGGCGTGGTCACAAGTTCACCGGTGCCGTTGAAGGTCGAACCGGGCGGAAGCGTGATCGGTTCGTTCAGCTTCTTTGGCGTCAGCGATCCCCACAGCGCCCAGTTCTTGAACGTGTAGTCGATCGTGATCGCCGACGCCGCAGTGGTTGCGACGAACATCGCGCCGACGGCGACCAGCGCGCCAGCGAGTGCTGCGAAACGACGCGTCTTGCGTGACATACGAGAAGAGCCCCCAGCCTCGGTCCTTGACTATAAAGATACGGGCGAGTCGCGCAAGATCATACTCAGCTTTTCGTGGCTGTAAACCCCTTTACCAGGTAATTGTCGTTTTATGGAGTAATCGGCGGTTTTCGCCGTTCAGACACCGAGCGCGACGTACTTGGTCTCGAGGTACTCACCGATTCCCTCAAAGCCCCCCTCGCGCCCGAAGCCGGACTGCTTGACACCGCCGAACGGCGCAGCGGGGTTGGACACGACCCCCTGGTTGAGACCGATCATGCCCGACTCGATTCCCTCGCAGACGCGGAACGCGCGCGCGAGATCGCGTGTGTAGACGTACGCGACGAGGCCGTACTCGGTGCGGTTGGCCGCCGCGAGCGCCTGCTCATCGGAGGTGAACGTCGCGATCGGGGCGACCGGTCCGAAGATCTCCTCGCCCAGCAGCCGCGCGCCCTCAGGCACCTCGGCGAGCACGGTCGGCTCGAAGAAGTAGCCGGGGTGGGCCGGCGGCGACAGCGGGCCGCCGCCGGTGAGCACGCGCGCCCCGCGCGCGACCGCGTCCTCGACGAGCTCCGTGACCTTGGCGCGCTGCGCTTCGTCGATCAGCGGCCCGACGTCGACGTCGGGCTCGGTGCCGCGACCGACCTTCAGCGCCGCCATCCGCGCGGCCAGGCGACGTGAGAACTCGGGCGCGAGCGACTCGTGCACGTGGAAGCGGTTGGCGGCCGTGCACGCCTCGCCGACGTTGCGCATCTTGGCGAGCATCGCGCCCTCGACGGCGGCGTCGAGGTCGGCGTCCTCGAACACCACGAACGGGGCGTTGCCGCCGAGCTCCATCGAGACGCGCAGGATCTGCTGCGCGGACTGTTCGATCAGCGCGCGGCCGACCTCGGTGGAGCCGGTGAAGGACAGCTTGCGCGTGCGCCCGTCCTTCAGCAGCGGTTCGATCACGGCACCGGCGCTCTTGGCGGTGATCACGTTCAGCACGCCCGCGGGCAAGCCGGCCTCGTGCAGGATCTTCGCGAGCGCGAGCATCGACAGCGGCGTCTGCTTGGCCGGCTTGACGACCATCGTGCAGCCGGCCGCGATCGCGGGGGCGATCTTGCGCGTGCCCATCGCCGTGGGGAAGTTCCACGGCGTGACGAACACGCACGGCCCGACCGGCTGGCGCATCGTGAGGATGCGGCCCTTGCCGGTGGTGTTGACCATGTAGCGACCGTGTATGCGCACGGCCTCCTCGGCGAACCAGCGGAAGAACTCGGCCGCGTAGCCGATCTCCGCGCGCGACTCCGCCACGGACTTGCCCATCTCGAGCGTCATCAGCAGCGCCAGATCGTCGGTCTGCGCGACGATCGCCTCATAGGCGCGACGCAGGATCTCGCCGCGCTCGCGCGGCGGGTGCGCGGCCCACTCGGCCTGCGCGTCAGCGGCGGCGCTCAGCGCCGCCAGCGCGTCCGGCACCTGCGCATCGGCGACCCGCACGAGCTCCTCGGTGGTCGCGGGATCCTCGACCGCGAGCGTGCCGCCGGCGCTGGCCGCGCGCCACTCGCCGGCGATGAACAGCTCGGTGGGAACCCGCTCGAGCACGCCGCGTTCGCTGGCCGATCTCCGATCGGTGGGGGCGGTCATCGGGCCTCGGCGCCAGTCATCGTGCAGTCCTCAGGCAGCGGCGGCGAGCGGCCGAGCGAGGACCCATGGGACTTTCCCAGCTCGAGCGCGACCATCGCGTGCTGCCCGTGTTGCGGACACGGATGCGGGTCATCGCCTCAACCTACCACCGCGTCCGTGCCCTGCTGGCGGTGCTCGCGCCGATCGCGACGCTGAGCGTCTGCACAGCCACCGCGAGCGCATCGACGCTGGTTATCGAAGGCGCGGGCGACGGGCACGGCGTGGGCATGAGCCAGGACGGCGCGTTGGGCTACGCGGAGCACGGCTGGAGCGACGCGGCGATCCTCGCGCACTACTACACCGGCACCACGCTCGGGCCGGCGCCGGCGAGCTCCGTGGTGAAGGTGCTCGAGGGCGCGAAGGTCGTCGGTGTCCCGCTTGAACGCTATGTACGCGGCGTGGTCGCCGCCGAGATGCCCTCCAGCTGGCCGCTGGCGGCGCTCGAGGCGCAGGCGATCGCGAGCCGCACGTACGCGCTGACCGACGATGCCGGCGGCGCCAAGTTCGACGTGTACGCGGACACGCGCTCGCAGGTTTATGAGAGCCCGCCCACCACGGCCGCCGAAACAGCGGCCACGAACGCGGCGGTGGCGGCGACCGCCGGACAGATCGTGCTCTACCAGGGCAAGCCCGCGATCACGTACTACTTCGCGAGCTCCGGCGGCATGACCGAGGACAACGAGAACTCGTTCCTCGGCTCCACGCCCGAGCCGTGGCTGCGAGGCGTTCCAGACGCCTACGAAACGAAGGCCTCCAGCTGGAAGCTGAGCATCGGCTTCGCCGCCGCGGCGGCCCGTCTGAGCGGTCTCGTCAAGGGCTCCTTCCGTGGGATCGAGGTGCTGATGCGCGGCGTCTCGCCGCGCATCATCGCCGCCGAGGTGCTCGGTACGCGCGGCAACAGCCGCGTCAGCGGCCCGGAACTGGAGGCGCGCCTGGGACTGCAGAGCGCGTGGGCGTACTTCAGCGTCAAGAGCGGCACGAGCATCCGGCGTGAGCCCGACCTCAGCGGACAGACCGCGTTCTCGCCGCCCGCGCCCGAAAGCCCGCCGCCGGCCGCCGCTGCGCCGAGCGCCGGCGCGCAGGGCGGCGCGCAGGCGCCGGCGACAGCCGCGTCGGTCAGCGCGACCGGCGGCGCAACCGGCGGCGCGCAGGCCGAATAGGTCGTACATGCATCCACTGCGGTCGTACATCCGTCCACTGCGGCGCCGCCGCAAGCCCAGGACCGGGTCAGACGCCGCTCGATCGACCACAATCTCTGGCATGAAGCTTCGCTGCTCCATCGCCCCGCTGGCCTGCATCGCGGTGCTTGCCGGCGCCGCCGCGCTGCCGGCGCCGGCAGCCGCGCAGGGCGCCCATTCGGTCGGCACTCCCGAACAGATCGCGTGGGTGCGCCGTGCGGCGACGAACTTCGTGACCGCCGAGCTGGCGGGCAATGGCGCCGGCGCGTGCGGGATCCTCGACGCGTCGCTGCGAGGAACGCAGCACCACCGCACCTGCGCACAGCGCTGGAACGCGCGGATCGCGGCGCGGCTGCACGAACCCGGCGGGCAGGCGCAGCTGCGGGCGCAGAAGCGCGCGATCGCCACGGCCGCGGTGCTCGTCCACGGTGGGGTCGCGTCGATCGAACTGCCGACGGCGTTGATGGGCGGCCCGAACCGCTTCGTGTGGAGCGAAAACTGCTGGATGCTCGACGGCTGAGCACGCCGCTGCTGATCGCAGACGTTCCGTGGCTGCTGTACCGGTCGTACTTCGCGCTGCCCAAATCGATCGTCGGCGCCGGCGGGCAGCCCGTGAACGCGCTGCTCGGCACGGTCAACGCGATCCTGACGTTCTACGACGCGCGCCCACAGGCGCTTGCGCCGGATGGCGTGGTCGCGTGCATGGGCGCGGAGCAGGCGGACTACCGCGTGCGGCTGTACCCGCCGTATCACGCGCACCGCGATCCGATGCCCCCGGAGCTCAGGACGCAGTGGCAGCAGGCCCCGGCGCTGCTTGAGAGTTTCGGCTGGACTTACGCGACGAGCGACGAGCTCGAGGCGGACGACGTGATGTTCTCGTTCGCGCGCGACGAGGAGGAGCGCGGCGGGCGGGCGCTGCTGCTGACCGGCGACCGCGACCTGTTCGGCGCGGTCAGCGAGCGCGTCGCGGTGGCCGAACTGCTCAAGGGCGGCAGGCACGCAGAGATCGGCCCAGCGCAGGTGCGCGAGCGCTACGGCGTCGAGCCCGCGCAGGTCGCCGACTTCATCGCGCTGCGCGGCGACCCCTCCGACGGCCTGCCGGGCGCTCCGGGCATCGGCGCGAAGACCGCCGCCGAGCTGCTGCGCGCGCACGGAACGCTCGAGGCGCTGCTCAGCGCCGCCGGCGCCGACGCGAGCGCAGAGGACTCAGACGCGGCCGCGGTCAGGGCAAGCGCGGTCATGCGCCCGAGGATCGCCGCGGTATTGCGCGAGAACGCCGAGCTGCTGCGTACGTTCAAGCAGATCGCGACGCTGCAGCGGATCGACGTCGAGCTGCCGCGCGAGCGCAACACCGACTTCGCCACAGGCGCGCTTGCTGCGCGCGCGCTTGGCATGAAGCGACTGGCGGACCGGCTGGCGGGGATGGTCGATGCGAGCTGATGCGACCGAGAAGGGTCATGTATCACGCTGCATGAAGATGTGATACAGTGGCTGGATGCGCAGCATAAGACTGGACGACGAGCTCGACATGCGCGTGCGCCAGGCCGCTGCGGCGGAAGGCGCATCGGTGTCGGAGTTCATTCGGCGTGCCGCCAGCGAGCGAGCCGATCACACTCTCGCGACCGGCGCAAGCGAGCGCTTGGCCGATGTGATCGGCGCGGTCCACGGAGGCGGGGGCCAGGCCCGCGACACCGGACCCGCCTTCGTCGAGGCGCTCGATCAAAGACCGTGACACTCACCGACGCCGGCCCGCTCGTCGCGCTGATCGACGCAGACGAGGCCGATCACAAGCGCTGCCGGGAGACGCTCGCACAGTTGAGCCTGCCGCTCATCACGACCTGGCCCGCGTTTACCGAGGCGATGTACCTGCTCGGGCGCGCCGCCGGCTGGCACGGACAGGAGCCCCTGTGGCGCATGGTGCTGCGCGAGGACCTCGTTGTTGCGCAGCCGTCAGCGGCAGCCAACAAGCGCTCAGCGCGCCTGATGGAGCGCTACGCCGACCGCCCGATGGACCTCGCCGACGCCACGCTCGTCGCGCTCGCCGAGGAACGGCGGCTCAAGCGCATCTTCACCCTCGACGCCGACTTTCACATCTACCGTCTGCACGGGCGGCAGGCATTCGAGATCGTGCCGGGGTCTACGGCGTGAACTTGATTGTGATTACGTCCCCGTCGTTCATCACGTAGTCGCGCCCCTCCAACCGCAGCGTGCCGCGTTCGCGCGCGCCCGCGTAGCCGCCCGCGTCGACGAGCTCACGCCAGCCGATCACCTCAGCGCGCACGAAGCCCTTCTGGATGTCCGTGTGGATCTGGCCCGCCGCGTGCCACGCGGTCAGGCCGCGGTGCAGGTGCCACGACTGCGCGATCGTCGCCTCGCCGGCAGTGAAGAACGCGATCAGCTCCAGCAGCGCAAACGCCTCGCGCACGACGCGCTGCAGGCCGGACTCGCCGGGCGGGCCGGGAATCAATTCTTCCCGCATCGCCGCCGCGTCCTCGTCCTCGAGCTCCGCCAGCTCGGCCTCGATGCGCGAGGACACCGCCACCGCGCGCGCGCCCTGCGCCGCCGCGTGCTCGGCGACCGCCGCCGGGATCTCCTCCGAGCCCTCGTCCACGTTCGCCACGAACAGCACCGGCTTGCTCGTCAGCGAACCCAGGTCGCGCGCCGCGTTCGGCGCCTCATCCGGCACCGGCACCGTGCGCGCCGGGCGGCCCGCCTGCAGCGCCGCGATCACCTCGCGCAGCCACGCCTCCTCCGCGATCGCCACGCGGTCGCCCCCGCGAGCCTGTTTGCCGACCCTCTCCACCCGGCGTTCAGCGGCCTCCAGATCCGCCATTACAAGCTCCGTCTCAATCGTTTCAATATCCGCCAACGGGTCCACGCGGCCCTCCGGATGGACCACGTTCTCGTCGCCGTGCGCGCGCACCACGTGCACGATCGCGTGTGTCTCGCGGATGTTCGCCAGGAAGCGGTTGCCCAGGCCCTCGCCCTCGTGCGCCCCCGCCACCAGCCCCGCGATGTCGTGAAAGTCGACCGTGTCCCACACGATCTCCGACGCGCCCACCGTGCGCGCCACCTCCTCCAGGCGCTCGTCGCGCACCGGCACCACCGCCACGTTCGGCTCGATCGTCGTGAACGGGTAGTTCGCCGCCTCCACGCCCGCTTTCGTCAGCGCGTTGAACAGCGATGACTTGCCCGCGTTGGGCATGCCCACGATTCCGATGCGCGTGCTCAACTGCCCACCGTCAGCCCGGAAGACCGAGAACGAGCGCCAAGGCGTCATCGACAGCTGCCATCTCGCCATGGCTGAGGTGGCCGATACTGCCCCTGACCGCCTGCGCATCGACGACGCGCAGCTGATCCGTCAGTACGCGGGTGGGCGTGCCAGCCAGGTCAATCGTCGGACGAAACGTCGCGGGCGGCGCCGAGCGCGACGTCGGAGCGATAAGCACCGTGCTGAGGTCGAGTAGCTCGTCCGCCTGCACGACGACCCCCGGACGCGCTCCCCGTTGCTCATGGCCGCGCGCACGACGTGGCGCGCCCAGCCGCACGACCTCCCCGCGAACCATCAGTCAGCCGGCCACGGCGGAGAGAGCTCGTCAAGCTCCTCACGTAGCGCCGCCAGCTCGGCGCGATCGCGCGGATCGGCCGCCAGCCGGCGTGCCTCCTCCCGCAGTGCGACCCGCCGGCGACGGCGCGCACGAGCCTCCGTCAAGGCGCTCCGGACAGCCTGCGAGTCGCTCATACCCTCAGCGCGCAATACCGCCAGCGCCGCTTCGGAGTCGGCGTCGAGCCTGACATGAAGGGCGCGGGACACAGGTCAAACGTATCACAAATCATGCTACAGCCCGCGCGGTCAGCTCGCCAAGCGCCGCCCCCGCCAGCACGTCGGACGGGTAGTGAACCCCGAGGTACAGCCGCGACAGCGACAGCCCCACGGCAAGCGCGTACAGCGGCACGATCGGCAGCCCGAGCCTCGCGTACACCCGCGCGCCGGCGAACGACGTGGCGGCGTGAGCGCTCGGAAAGCTCAGCGCTGTCGGTGTGCCCGTCAGCGCCGGCAGCCCCGGAAGCTCAGGTCGATGGCGCCCGACGACGCGCTTGATCGCCGTGTTCAGCGCGTACACCCCCACAACGGTCGCCGTCGCCCGCCGCCAGTCCGTCCGGCGCTCCCCGTCGAGCGCCGCTCCAGCGGCGCCGATCGCAAGCCAGATGCCGGCGTGCTCGCCAAGCCTCGAGAACCCCGCCACCGCCCGCTCCGCCCGCGGCGTGTGCCCGCGCGTGCGTGCCAGCAGCAGCAGCCGCTCGTCCAGGCTCAACGCGGGCTAGCCAAAGCCAACCCGGAGCTCGTCGCTATCGGCGGTGAGGTAGACGACCTGCCCAAGATCCACCCGCACCGGCCCGTCCTCGCTCTCGAGCTGGTGCCAACCGCTGCCGCCGAGCGCCGCGCTGAGGTCTTCGAGTTGCTTGTCGCTGACGCGCACGGCCAGCACCTGGCCGCCCTTGAAGCCGAGCGTCACACGCCTTGCTCCCCCGGCCATCAGTGGGCCTCCGCCGTGACGGCCGGTTGCACGATCTCGGTCAGCACACCGGCGGTCGCGCGCGGGTGCATGAACGCCACGCGCGAGCCGCGAATGCCGGTCCGCGGCTGCTCGTCGATCAGCTGCAGCCCAGCCTGCTTGAGCGTCTCAAGCGTCGCGTCGATGTCGGCCACCTGGTAGGCCACGTGGTGCAGCCCCGGGCCCTGCCTGGCGAGGAACTTGCCCACCGGCGTGTCCGGCCCCAGCGGCGCCAGCAGCTCGACGTGGTTCTCGCCCACGTCCAGCAGCACCGCCTCGACGCCCTGCTCCCGCACCACCTCGCGGTGCGCGACCTGCAGTTCGAAGCTGTCGCGATACAGCTCGAGCGCGGGCTCGATCTCCTCGACGGCGACGCCTATGTGGTCGATGCGGCTGAACACCAGCCGCAGTCTATAGACGCTCGGGCTCGTCCTCGCGTGCAGGGCCCGGAAGCGGGATCGCAGACGGCGCCGGCGGGGGCGAATGCGACGCGGCCGCCGCCACCACGCGCAGGCCCACCCCCGGCGCGCGCTCCATGCGCGGCACTCCAGCCATGATCTTGTCGATCGCGTCGCGATCGAGCACCTCGCGCTCCAGCAGCTCGTGCGCCAGCGCGTCGAGTTGCGCGCGGTGGGCGACGATCAGCTTCTGCGCCGCCCGGCGCGCCTCCTCGATCAGATCCTGGCGCTCCTCGTCGCGCAGACGCAGTGTCCGCTCCGACAGGCGCACGTCCCCCTCGGGCGAGCGTCCCACGCCGGCGGTGCCCATCGCGAAGTCATGCACCATCGAATGCGAGATGTCGGCCACACGCTTCAGGTCGTCAGAAGCGCCCGTCGTGATCGCGCCGAACACGATCTGCTCGGCCACGCGGCCGCCGAGCAGCACCGTCATGTAGTCGAGCAGCTCCTCGCGCGTCTTCAAATACCGGTCCTCGGCGGGCAGGTTCAGCGTGTAGCCCAGCGCGCGCCCGCGCGGCACGATCGAGATCCGGTGCACGCGGTCCACCGACGGCAGCAGCTCACCGCACAGCGCGTGCCCCGCCTCGTGAAACGCGACCACCTTCTTCTCGTGCTCGCCCAGCACGCGCTTGGACTGCACGCCCGCGATCACGCGCTCGATCGCCGAGTCGAAGTCTTTGAGCGCGATCTTCGTGGCTCCGCGCCTGGTCGCGAAGATCGCAGCCTCGTTGCAGATGTTCGCCAGGTCCGCTCCCGTCAGCCCGCTCGTCTGCTGCGCCACGGCCCCGAGGTCGAGGTTCTCCAGCGGCTTGTCGCGCGTGTGCACCTGCAGGATGCCAAGGCGGCCTTTGACGTCGGGCGGCACCACGAACACCTGGCGGTCGAAGCGGCCCGGGCGCAGCAGCGCCGGGTCGAGCTTGTCGAGCAGGTTCGACGCCGCGATCACCACCACCCGTCCGCTCGAGGAGAAGCCGTCCATCTCCACCAGCAGCTGATTGAGCGTCTGGTCCTTCTCGCCCGATATGTCCATCCCGCGCCGGCCACCGACGGCGTCGAGCTCGTCGATGAAGATGATCGCCGGTTCGTGCTTGCGCGCGATCGCGAACAGGCGGCGGATGCGCGCCGCGCCGAGGCCCGCGAACATCTCCACGAACGACGCCGCCGACTGCGCGAAGAACTGCGCGCCCGACTCGTTTGCGACCGCCTTCGCCAGCAGCGTCTTGCCGGTGCCCGGCGGCCCGTGCAGCAGGATCCCCTTGGGGACCTTCGCGCCGAGCGCCTTGAAGGCCTTCGGTTCGCGCAGGAACTCGACGATCTCCTGCAGCTCCGCCTTCGCGTCATCGACGCCCGCGATGTCCGCGAAGGTGACCGACTGATCGGACGTCGGCTTGATCTGCTGCGGCTTGATCCGCGGCATCACCTTCATCATCCGCCACATCATGAAAATCAGCGCCGTGAAGAACAGGATCGCGATCACCGGCTCCCAGTTGAGCGCCTGGTTCTGGATTTCCTGGGCGAACGACACGTGCGACACGGACGGCTGCACCGTGGCCACGTGCACGCGCGGCACGGCGCCATCAACCACGCGGTGCTTGAGCGCCGCGCCCTTCAGTGCCGCGCCCGACGGCGAGGCGCCGTGCGTACGCGCAGCGTGTGCGCGCACTGCCTTCCCGCTGGGTGAGCGCGGCGCAACCGTTGCCTGCGTGCTCACCTCTCCATCCTCTCCAGCGACTCAACCATCCTTGGCATCGCTTCCCATTATGCGTACTTCATACCCGCTTGTCGAGCGCTGCAATCTGCCGGGCGAGGATGCCCGCGTCCTCAGCCCAGGATGCGCGTGGCGAGATCCCTGAACAGCTCCGCCGCAAAGGCCAGATCGCGCACGTCGATGCGCTCGTCCGCGCCGTGGATCAGCGGTGCGCTCTCCAGCATCGACTGATGGCGCTGCGGGAAGAACCCGTACGCCACGCACTCCGGGAACGCCATGCGAAAGTGGCGCGAGTCGGTGAAGCCGGGAAGCACCACCGGCACGACCTCAGCGCCGGGGTCGCGCTCGGCGATCCAGCCGGAGATCGCGTCCATCAGCTGCGAGCCCACCGGCGAGCGGTTGCCCACGACCTGCTCGGTGAACTCGATCTGCCACGGCCGATCGGAGTCCGCGGCCCCCCGGGAGTCCGCGGGTGCGTCGGGGTCTGAGCCATCGCCGAGAACCTCGGTCAAGCCCTCGCGCACCTCCTGCTCGCCCAGACCCGGCGGCACGCGACAGTCCACCTTCAGCTCCGCGCGGCTGGGGATCACGTTGATCTTCTCCGACGCGGCGATCCGCGTCGGCGTGAACGTGACGCCGAGCATCGGCTCGAACATGATCGCCAGGCGCGGGTCGACCGCCCGCAGGCGCGCGACCGCGCCCTCCAGGTCCGCAGGGTCCTCGCCGATGCCGCGCAGGAACGCCAGCGGCTCCTCCGTCGGCCGGTATGACGGCTGGCGCGCCGCGAATCGCTCGAGCACGGGGCCCATCTTCAGCAGCGCGTTCTCCCCCATGCCGGGCATCGACGCATGCCCGGCGACCCCGTCGGTGATCACCTTGAAGCGGAACACGCCCTTCTCCGCGCAGCACACGCCGTAGTGACGCCGGGTGGGCGGGCCCCCATACTCGAACACCGCGCCGCCGCCCTCGTTGATGAGCATGTCGCAGCGGACCTTCTCGGGGTGGTTCTTGGTGATCCATTCGGCTCCCAGCGAGCCGCCGGTCTCCTCGTCGACGACCGCCACGATCAGCAGCTCGCCGCGCGCGGGGCGCCAGCCAGAGCGCGCCAGCGACGACGCCGCGGCGATCTCCGCCGCGACCTGCGACTTCATGTCCAGCGCCCCCCTGCCCCACAGAAAGCCGTCGGCCAGGTCACCCGACCACGGATCGTGCGACCACTCCTGCGGGTTCGCCAGCACCGTGTCGACGTGGCCGAGGTAGCACAGCGTCGGGCCCTCCTCAGCGCCGCGCAGCCGCGCCACCAGGTTCGGGCGCTCGGGCTCCGCGCCGAGCAGCTCGCACTCGAAGCCCGCCAGCGCAAGATGGTTGGCCAGGTACTCCTGCGCCGCGAGCTCGTTGCCCGGTGGATTGACAGTGTTGAAGCGGATCAGGCTTGTGAGCAGCTCCTGCGCCTCGGCCGCCAGCTCACCGTCGTTGGAATCGTTCGCGCTCATCGCGCAGATCGTACGCCGATCTGCGCGACCTCCTCGCGGGTGAGCGGGTAGTGGCAGGCCACGAGCGTCCCCGAGCCCTTGTCCACGAGCGCCGGCTCCTGGGTCGAGCACAGCGCCTGCGCCTTCGGGCAGCGCGTATGGAAGCGGCAACCGCTCGGCGGGTTGGCCGGGCTCGGCACGTCGCCGCCGAGCGGCCGCCGCTGATTGCCGTGCAGCGACGGGTCGGCAACCGGCACCGCCGCCAGCAGCGCGCCCGTGTACGGGTGTCGCGGGAAGTCGTACAGCGCCTCGTTGGGGCCCATCTCGACGATCTTCCCGAGATACATGACCGCCACGCGATCGCACATGTGGCGCACGACCGACAGGTCATGCGCGATGAACATCAGCGTCAGGCCGAGCCGGCGCTGCAGGTCGCGCAGCAGGTTGAGCACCTGCGCCTGGATCGAGACGTCGAGCGCGGACACGGGCTCGTCGGCGATCAGCAGCTTCGGGCTCAGCGCCAGCGCGCGCGCGACGCCAATGCGCTGGCGCTGGCCGCCGGAGAACTCATGCGGGTAGCGGTTGTAGTGCTCGGGATTCAGCCCGACCGTCTCCATCAGGCGCTGTACCTCGCGTTTGCGCTCGCCCTTGTCTCCCAGCAGCTTGTGGATCGCGAACGGCTCGCCGATGATCGAGCCGACCGTCTTGCGCGGGTTCAGCGACGAGTACGGGTCCTGGAAGATCATCTGCACCTCGCGCCTGACCGCCTTCAGCGCCGCGCCCTTCAGGCGCGTGATGTCGTTGCCCTCGAAGTCGATCTCGCCGGACGTGGCCTCGAGCAGGCGCATCACCAGCTTGGCGGTCGTGCTCTTGCCGCACCCTGTCTCCCCGACGATCCCGAGCGTCTCGCCGCGCTCGATGTCGAAGCTCACGCCATCGACCGCTCTGACGGCGCCGATCTTGCGCTGGATGATGATGCCGCGCGTCAGCGGGAAATGCTTGACGAGCTCGCGGACGCGCACGAGCGGCTCGCTCATGCCGGTGCCACCGGAGGTTCCACCTCTGCCAGCGCCTGCTCGGGCGTGCTGCCGGCGCGCAACTGCACCCACAGGTTGCGTCGCACGTCAGGCTCGAGCAGGCAGGCGACGTGGTGACTGGGCTCATCCGGGACCGGCTCGAGCGGCGGGTCGATGCGCGCGTGATCCGGCTGGGCGTAGGGGCAGCGCGGGTGAAAGTGACAGCCCGAAGGGCGGCTGATGAGGCTCGGCGGCGTGCCGGGGATCGGCACGAGATCCTCCTCGCGCGGCCCGTTCAGCCTCGGTATCGACCGCAGCAGGCCCCACGTGTAGGGATGTTCGGGGGCCGCGAACATACGCGCCGCCGAGGCCGTCTCGACGATCCGCCCCGCATACATGACCGCGATGTCGTCGGCCATCTCCGCGACCACGCCGAGGTCGTGCGTGATGATCACGATCGCCATCCCCAGCTCGCGCTGCAGGCGTTCCATCAGCGCGAGGATCTGTGCCTGCACGGTCACGTCGAGCGCCGTCGTCGGCTCGTCCGCGATCAGCAGCTTCGGCTCGTTGGCGAGCGCCATCGCGATCATCACGCGCTGGCGCATCCCGCCGGAGAACTCGTGCGGATACTCATCGACGCGCCTGGCCGGATCGGGGATGCCGACGAGGCCGAGCAGCTCGACGGCACGCGCGCGCGCCTGCGCCTTGGACACGTCGCGGTGAGCGCGCACGGCCTCGATCAGCTGCTTGCCGACCTTGTACAGCGGGTGCAGCGACGACAGCGGGTCCTGGAAGATCATCGCGACGTCGTTGCCCCTGATCGCGCGCAGCTGCTCTTCGGGCAGCGTCACGAGATCCTGCCCCTCGAACAGGATGCGCCCGGAGATGCGCGCTCCCTGCCGGCGCGTCAGGCCCAGTGTGGTCAGCGAGGAGACGGTCTTGCCCGACCCCGACTCGCCGACGATGCCCAGCGTGCGCCCGCTGTGCACCTGGTAGGTGATGCCGTCGACGGCGTGCACGAGACCGTCCTCGCTTGGAAACTCGACGCGCAGCTCCTCGACGCGCAGCAGCGGCTCGCCCGGCGGGGACGATGCGGCGGCGCTCATGAGTAGCGCACGCGCGGGTCGAGATACGCGTAGGCGATGTCCACGACGATGTTCGCGAGGATGATGAACATCGCCGCGAGCAGCACCGTCCCCTGCGTGACGGGGAAGTCAGAGGACTGAATCGCTTTGTAGTTCAACTCACCGATGCCGGGGATGTTGAAGACCGTCTCGACGAGCACCGCGCCACCCAGCAGCAGGCCCACTTCCAGCCCGAACAGGGTGAAGATCGGGTTGATCGCCGCGCGCACTCCCTGGCGCACGACATCTTTCTCGGGCAGCCCCTTGGCGCGCGCGGTCCTGATGTAGTCCTCGCGCATCGCCTCCGACAGGCTGCCGCGCATGAGCCGCGCGTAGATCGCCGCGGAGCCGGCCGCGAGCACGACCCACGGCATGATCAGCGAGGTGAACCATTTCCAGGGATCACTCGTGATGCCGACGTAGCTGCCCGATCCCGGGAAGATCTTGACCACGCCGATGTCCGATGCAAACAGGTAGAGGAAGATCAGGCCCAGCCAGAATTCGGGCGCCGAGATCAGCACGAGCGAGATGCCCATCGCCACGCGGTCGGCGAACGAGTGCCGGCGCAACGCCGAGAGCACGCCCACGGTCAGCCCCGAGACGATCCACAGCACGGCGGCGCCGACCGTCAACGACAGCGTCGCCGGCAGGCGTTCGGCGATCAGGCTCTTTACCGACTCCTGGCTGTAGTAGCTGTAGCCGAAGTTGAAGTGAAAGAAGACTTCCTTCAGGTAGTCCCAGAACTGCACCAGCAAGGGCTTGTTGAGGCCGAGGATGCCTTCGATTTCTTTCACCAGCTTCGGCTGCGGGTCGCGTCCTGCGCGCAGCAGCGCGGGATTGCCGGTGGGGAGGATCCGGAACAGGACGAACGTGAGCGCAGCGACGATCACCAGCAGCGCCACCCCCCACAAGAGCCGGCGGATGATGTAGCGGATCATCGGCCGGGGCTCATAGTGCGTTTGGTGCTCGTCTGTTGGTGGTCCATGCCTCGCTGCATGTCTCTACTCGCCTCGTCGGGACAGGATGCGACGCTGGAGGGACTCCGGCGCACGGAGCCCCTCCAGCCAGCGGTCGCTCCAGCGCCTACTTCAGTGACGTGAAGCTGTAGTCCCAGGTGCCTTCGTTCCACTCCTGGCCGACACCGTGGACGTCGGCGCTCTCGATGGCCCCCTCCTTGTCCCAGTCGAACGGGATCGCCGCGGCGTCTTCGACGAGTTCTTCGTCGATCTTGGCCCACGCCGTCGCCCGCGCCGCTTTGCCGACGACCGTTTCGGCCTTGGTCATCGCCGCGTTGATTTTCGGGACGTTCGTCTGACCCCAGTTGACGTTGCCGGTGGGATCGATGAACTTGCCGTTGAATGTGATGTTCAGCACCGTCTGCGGGTCGGCGAAGTCCGCGATCCAGCCGACGCTCGGGCAGACGTCGATCTCTTCTTTGGGCACGTTGCAGTACTTCGCATACATCGTCGAGGTTTCCACGAGCGTGAACTTGGTCGTGAAGCCCAGGTTTTTGAGCGTCTCGTTGACGATTTCCGCATCTTCCTTCGCGGGCGGGGTGCTGGCGCCGACGACCTCGACCGTCTTGCCGCCGGTGTATTTGCCGCTCGGGTAGCCGGCGAGCTTGATGTACTTTTCGGCGATCGCCATGTCGCCTTCGGGGTGTTCGTTGAAGTCGAACTGCGGTCCGGTCGGGCCCTTCAGGCCGCCGGCCTGTTCGAAGCCGTTGATCGTCGGGTAGATGAAGTGCGTCGCGACGTTCGTTACCAGTTCACCCCCGCGCGCCCGGTCCATCGCCGCGCGATCGAGCGCCGCCCACAGCGCCTTGCGCAGGTCGATGTTCGAGAACGGCCCGACCTTGTTGTTGACGCCGATGTAGTGGCTGCCAGCGCCCGGCGAGATCTGCAGCTGGCTTTTGTAGTGTTCGGCCGCGAGCTTGATGTTCGACTGCGTCACCGGTTCGTTCTCGACCAGGTCCGAGCCTTCGAGCACCTGACGCCCGATGACGGTGTTCGTGCCGCCGATCTTGATGTCGATTTCGTTCAGGCACGCGGGGCGGAAGTCGGTCTGCGCGGCCCAGTTGGGGTTGCGCACGAGCGTCGCCGACTTGCCCGGTATGTAGCCGATTCCGAGCACCTTGCCTTCGGCGTTGTTCTTC
Source organism: Solirubrobacteraceae bacterium (assembly GCA_049513255.1). Taxonomy (GTDB): domain Bacteria; phylum Actinomycetota; class Thermoleophilia; order Solirubrobacterales; family Solirubrobacteraceae; genus Palsa-744. The sequence continues at coordinate 183,427 of JBEKWH010000001.1, read as the reverse complement.
AACATGTACGGGCCCGTCGCCACCTGGTAGTTGGTGTAGTTGGACGGCTTGTTCTTGTCGAATTTTTCGGCGTATTCCTTGGGCACGGCCGCCGACAGCGGCAGCACCAGCGCGTCCGCCACGAGCTGGCCCTTGGGTTCGTCCAAGTGGAAGACGATCTCGTGCTTGTTCGGCGTTTCGATGCCCTTGATCGGCCCACCGTTGGCCTTCGGCGCACCTTCGATCGCCTCGAAATAGGACTGGAAGTAGGGGTTTGCCACGTTCGGGTTGGCGCCGCGCTCCATCGCGTAGGCGACGTCTTCGGAGGTCACTTCGCGGTTGACCGGCGGGCTGAAGTGAATGCCTTCCTTCAGGTGCACCGTCACGGTCTCGTTGTTCGCGGACACTTCCGGTGGCCCCGAGGCCATGTCGGGGCTCGGTTCCGTCGTGTTCGGCTTGTTCGAGTACAGCGGCCGCTGCGTCGCGAACACGACCCCGTAGTCGAGCGCGTAGTAGGCGATCCCTGGATCGAGGTGTTCGAAGTCGGTTTCGTCGAGCACCTGCAGCGCGCCACCACGCTTGACGCACGCGAGCGACTCCGTCGCCGGGCTCTGATAGCCGTCGGTGCTGATCGTGCTCGCCGTGCTCGCAACCGTGCTCGAGCCGGTGCTGCTGCTCGAGCCGCATGCGGCCAGCACCAGTACGGCCACCGCGACAAGCGCAGCGGCTGCGACGGTTCTAGTCGACTTCATTGACACGCCTCCTGTGTTGTGTTTGAACGCCCTCACCGGGTGTTCCTCGGGTTCAGGGCGTCTTGCAGCCCGTCGCCCAGCAGATTGAAGGCCAGCACCGTGAACAGCAGCGCCAGGCCTGGAAACAGCATGTACCACCATGCCGTGTTGAAGATGGGGGTCGCGTTGGCGATCATCTGACCCCAGCTCGCGGTCGGCGGGCGGATGCCCACGCCCAGGTAGGACAGGGCCGCCTCGAACAGGATGTTCGTCGGAATCAGGAGGCTCGAGTAGACGATGATCGGCGCCGTCAGGTTGGGCAGGATCTCCCGGAACATGATGCGCATGTCGGAAGCGCCCAAGGCGCGCGAGGCTTCGACGAACTCGCGCTCGCGCAACGAGAGCACGAGACCGCGAACAATGCGCCCGACGGTCGGCCACGTCGCGATCGCGATGATGAAGATGATCGAGCCGAGCCCCGGCTGGATCGTGCCTTTGACGCAGCCCCTAACCGCGCACGCGGCGCTCAAACCGAGGCCCAGCAGCAGGATCGGGATCGACAGGATCACATCCATGGAGCGGGAGATCAGCGTGTCAACCCAGCCGCGGTAGAAGCCGGCGAGCATGCCCACGACCACGCCGACCACGGTCGAGATGGCAGTGCCGATGATGCCGACCTCCAGCGAGACGCGCGTGCCGTAGATCACGCGCGACATCACGTCCTCGCCGAGCGAGTCGACCCCGAACGGGTGCGCCAGGCTCGGCCCCAGCGGCGAGCCGAAGGAGTCGGTGAGGTTGAGGTTCTGCACGTCGGGCCCGGGCAGACCGAGCACGCTGACGACGAGCGGCGCCGCGATCGCGAGGACGATCAGGAACACGATGAACGCGAGCGACACCAGCGCCACGCGGTCCTGGCGCAGCCTGCGCCAGAACAGCTGCAGCGGCGAGCGACCGGCGATATCGCCGCCGACGTCCAGGAATTCGAGCGCATCCCCTCCCGACGGCAGCAGCTCAGCGGCGCTGGTGCTCAACTCGATGCCCTTTGGCTGGGATGGGGTTGGGGCTTGGCAATTTCCTTCACGCAATCTATAGATTCGACAGACGCGGCGGGACACCCTGCGGGGCCTGCAAAAGGGGTGTACGCGACAACAGCGATACTCACCCATGTGGATACCCTGTTTGGCGACGATCCGCACAACGATCTGGCCAAAGATCCGGCCGCCGATATGGCCAAACGTCACACTGCGGCCGATCGCGACCGCGAGCGTCGCCCGCTTGCCGTACGCGTGCGCCCGCGCAACATCGGGGAGTTCGTCGGGCAGTCGCATTTGCTCGCCCAGGGCTCCGCGCTGCGCACCGCGATCGAGCAGGGCCATCCGCACTCGATGGTGCTCTACGGGCCGCCCGGATCCGGCAAGACCACGCTCGCGCGGATCGTCGCCGAGAGCTCGCAGGCGGCGTTCGAAGAGCTGAGCGCGGTCGCCGCCGGGCGCGCCGAGGTGCGCGCCGTGATCGAGCGCGCCTCCCACCGGCGCGACACGGGCGGCGCACAGACGGTGCTGTTCCTCGATGAGATCCACCGCTTCAACAAGGCGCAGCAGGACGCACTGCTGCCGGCCGTCGAGGAAGGACTCGTGACGCTGATCGGCGCGACGACCGAGAACCCCGCGTTCGAGGTCAACGGCGCGCTGCTCTCGCGCCTGCGCGTGTATGCGCTGCAGGCGCTCACGCCCGAGGAGGTCGGGGCCGTGCTGCGCCACGCCGCCGACGCGATGGCGGACGGGGATGACGCGCTCGCGGCCGGCGATGGAGCGCCCGCCCTCGAGGACGCCGCGGTGGACTTCCTCGCGCTGCGCAGCGAAGGCGACGCGCGCACCGCGCTGAACGCGCTCGAGCTGGCCGCCGCGACGGCCGCCGAGCTGGGCGAGGAGCGCGTGAGCCTGGCCCGCGTGGAGGACGCGCTGCAGCGCCACGCCGTCCTCTACGACAAAGGAGGCGACCGCCACTACGACTACATCTCGGCCTGGATCAAGGCCACGCGCGGCTCCGATCCGGACGCGTCGCTGTACTACCTCGCGGTGATGCTGGAGGGCGGCGAGGACCCGCGCTTCATCGTGCGCCGCATGATCATCCTCGCCTCCGAGGACATCGGCAACGCCGACCCGGGCGCGCTGTCGGTCGCGACCGCAGCCGCACAGGCGGTCGAGCACGTGGGCCTGCCCGAGGCGCGCTACGCGCTCGCGCAGGCCGCCATCTACCTGGCGCTCGCGCCGAAGTCCGACGCCGCCGGGCGCGCGCTGTCGGCGGCCGCGAGCCACGTCCGCGCGCACGGCGCCGCGCCCGTCCCGAGCTGGCTGCGCTCCGGGCCCCGTCCCGGGCAGGACCGCGGCGGCTACGACAATCCCCACGGGCACGCGGGCCATCTCGCCTCGCAGCCGCTGCTGCCCGCCACCGTCGCCGGCGAGCGCTTCTACGAGCCCGATGAGGCCGAGGCGGAGCTGGCGGCCCGCCTCGAGCGAATTCGCCGGGCGCGCGAGTCTCAGGCGCGATAATCGCATGTGATGAGCGCGTCCTCGAGCGAGACCCCCACGTCGGCGAGCGCGAGCGTCGCCCCGCCGAGCGAGGCCATCGCGCGCGAGGAGCTCACAGCGAGCGACCCGGCGACGGGCGCGCTGCTCGGCAGGGTCCCGATGACGGCGCCAGAGCGCATCAACGAGGTGGTGGACGCGGTCGCCAAGGTGCAGCCGCTGTGGGCGCTGCTGCGCGTGAAGGACCGCGCGCGCTACATGGGCAGGATGGCGCAGGCGGTGATCGACGACTTCGACGAGCTCGCCGAGGCGCTCGGACGCGAGCAGGGCAGGCCGCGCGCGGAGATCGCGGCGCTCGAGCTGCTGGCGGCGATCGACGCATTGAAGTGGGTCGCCGAGGACGGGGCGGAGGTGCTGAGCAGCCGGCGCGTGGGCGTCAACCGCTCGCTGACGATCGCCAAGCGCGCGAGCATCGCGTTCGAGCCGTATGGCGTCGTCGCCGTGATCGGCGCCGGCAGCGCGCCGTTCGCGCAACCGCTCGGGCAGATCGCGGGAGCGCTGCTGGCCGGCAATGGCGTCGTCTTCAAGCCCGCCGGGCGCGCCTGCCTGACAGGCGAGCGGATCGCGCGGGTGCTGGCGCGCGCGGGGCTGCCCGAGGGGCTCGTGCGGGTCGTGCACGGCGGCGCCGACGTCGGCGTGGCGCTCGCGCAGGCGCCGGTGAGCAAGGTCCTGTTCACGGGCTCACCCGCGGTCGGACGGGTCGTCGCGCGGGCGTGCGTGTCGCGCGAGAAGGAGGTCACGGTCGAGCTCGGCGGCAAGGACGCGATGCTCGTGCTCGCCGACGCGCACCTGCGGCGCGCGATCGCCGGCGCTCTGTGGGCCGGCTGCGCCGGCGCGGGGCAGGCGCGCGGATCGATCGAGCGCGTGTACGTGGCACGCGAGGTCTACGAGCGCTTCCTCGCGGGGCTCGTCAGCGGAGCGCGAGCGCTGACCGTCGGCGATCCGTCCGACCCGCGCGTGCAGGTCGGGCCGCTGGCGTCCGCGCGCCGCGCCGAGCACGTCCGCGCGCTCGTCGATGAGGCAGTCGCGCAGGGCGCGCGACTGCACTGCGGCGGACCGGTCAGCCCGTCCGGCTGCGCCGGAGCCTTCTACGCGCCCGCGGTGATAACGGGCGCCCGCAGCGAGATGCGCGTGCTGCGCGAGCCGATCGACGGGCCGGTGCTGGTCGTCGTCGCGGTCGACTCGATCGACGAGGCGATCGCCGCCGCCAACGGCGGCGACTACGGTCTCGGCGCGTCGGTGTGGACGACCGACCGCTATCAGGGGATCCGGATCGCGCGCGAGCTGCGCGCGGGCATGGTGTGGCTCAACGACCACCTTCCCGGACCGACCGTCTCGCGCGGCCCATGGGGCGCCGCCGCGGGCGGTGGGCTGGGCCGAACGCTCGGACAGGCAGGTCTGCGCGCGTGTGCCCAGGAGAAGCTCATCACCTGGGACCCGCCGCGCCTGCGCGGCCTGTGGTGGGGGCCGTACGACGCCACCAGCGTGCGGGCCATGCGCACCGTCGCCAAGCTGCGCTCCGCGGGCGAGTCCGACCACGACCGCGCGTGGCGGGAGGGAGCGCTGGCGTTGGCGCGGGTGGGCGCGCGGGCGTTTGGGCGGGGGCTGCCGCGCAGCTAGCCGGCCGCCCAGGAGGGCTAACCTGTGACCATGCCCGCCCAGGCCTACGCCGGCAAGGAGTGCGTGTGTCAGCTGCGCAGGGGGATCTGCGACCAGAGCTGTGTGCAGGGGATGCTGGACACCCCCTTCTACATCGCCTGCCTGAAGCTCTCCGGCCGGCGCTGCCTGGTGATCGGCGGTGGTGAGATCGGCCTGGAGAAGGTCGAGGGGCTGCTCGCGTGCGACGGCGACGTGACGCTGATCGCACCCGAGGCCGAGCCGGCGCTGCAGGAGTATGCGCAGGAGGGCTCGATCCGTTGGGAGCGGCGCAGCTACGCGGGCGCGGCCGACCTCGAGGGCGCGTTCATGGCGATCGCCGCGACCGACGACACCGACGTCAACATCGCGGTCTACGAGGACGCCGAGCGCCGGGCGATGCTGGTCAACGTCGTCGACGTGCCACCGCTGTGCAACTTCATCCTGCCCGCGATCGTGCGCATGAGCCCGTTGGCGATCGCGATCTCGACCGCCGGCGCCTCGCCGGCGCTGGCCAAGCGCATGAAGCGTGAGATCGAAGCGCAGTTCGGCGAGCCCTACGCGCAGCTGGCGGTGCTGCTGGGCGAGGTGCGCGGCTGGGCGAAGGGCACGCTCGAGACCTACCAGGAGCGCAAGGAGTTCTTCGAGGGAATCGTCAACGGCGACCCCGACCCGATCGCGCTGCTGCGCAACGCCGACAGCTCAGGCGAGCAGGCCGTGCGCGAGCTGATAGCGCGGGCGCAGGATGCCCGCGCAATTCAGGTATAGGTGCGGGCTGGCGTTCGCGTCACTGGTTCTGAGCCAAGATGCTTCCCCACGCCGCGCACAGCAGCTCGCACAGCAGCTCATCGCGCTGCTCTTCGCTGCTCGCGTCGAGCTCGTCGAGCACGCGCACGACCAGGGCGGCAGTCGAGACGCGGTCGAGCGGACAGTCTTCGGGTCCCATCGAGCAGCCTCTTTACCTCTCAATTAGACAAAGTGGACAACAGGCGCATCGCCCTCAAAACCCCTCCTGATACCCGGTGTTGCGCCTCATGCCCCGCAGGCAACGTCCAAACCAGATGACGTCTTTGTGCCTTATCGGCGTAGATGGACGGCTTGGACGTTGAGCGCGGCCGCACTCGAGGTCGAAGGGCTGTCTCGGCACTACGGCGAACGCGACGCGCTCAGTGACGTCTCGCTGTCGCTCGCCGCGGGCCAGACGCTGGTCGTGTTCGGGCCCAACGGCGCCGGCAAGACGACGCTGCTGCGCGTGCTCGCGACGCTGCTGCGCCCCCACGCCGGCAGCGTGCGCGTGCTCGGCGCCAGCCTGCCGGGCGAGGCGTGGGCGGTGCGCGGACGCGTCGGCCTGCTCGGGCACGAGCCGCTGCTCTATCGCGAGCTGACCGCGCGCGAGAACCTGCGCTTTCACGCGCGCCTGTACGGCATCGGCGAAGAGCGAGTGCGCGAGCTGCTTGATGCGGTGGCGATGACGGGGCGCGCGAGCGAGCCGCTGCGGACGCTCTCGCGCGGAATGGTCCAGCGCGTGGCGGTCGCGCGCGCGGTGCTGCACGACCCCGAGCTGCTGCTGCTCGACGAGCCGCACTCGAACCTCGACCCCGCCGCGATCGAGCTCGTGGCGCCGCTGATCGGCGCGGGAGCCGGAACCGATCCCCGCCGTACCCGCGTGATTTGCAGTCACGACCCGACCGGCGGCCTCGCGGAGGCGGACGTCGTGCTCGGCCTGCGCGCCGGGCGCCCGGCGCTGCTGCGCGCGGCCGTCGACGTCGATCACGACGAGATCGCGGAGCTCTACAGGTGAGCGGCGTGCAGGCTCCCGAGCGCCCGCTGCAGGCCACGCGCCCGGCGCAGGCGGTCGGGCTGTGGCGGACCGTCGGCGCGCTGCTGCGCAAGGAGCTGCTGGTCGAGCTGCGCACGCTCGAGTCCGTGCCCGCGATGTCGCTGTTCGCCGTGACCACGTTCGTCGTCTTCCACTTCGCGCTGAACCGCAACAGCGTCGAAGGCGACCTCGCCGCGGGGATCCTGTGGGTGACGCTGCTGTTCGCCGCGATCCTCGGCGTCAACCGCCTGTTCGTCGCCGACGCCGACCAGGGCGGCTTCGACGCGTTCCTGCTCGCCCCGGTGGACCGCAGCGCGATGTTCATCGCCAAGGCGCTCACGCTGCTCGCCTTCCTGGTCGTGCTCGAGCTCGTGGCCGTACCGGCGTTCGCGCTGCTGCTGCTCGGAGCGCCGCTCGGCCCGGCGCTGCCGGGCCTGCTGGCGTCGCTCGCGCTCGGCGACCTCGGCGTCGCGGTGATCGGCACGCTCGTCGCCGCGATGGCGGTGCAGACGCGCGCGCGCGACCTGCTCGGGCCGCTGCTCGGGCTGCCGCTGTTCGTGCCGATCGTGATCGGCGGAGCGCGCGCGATCTCGCCGCTGCTCGTCCAGGCGCACCCGGCAGCGCCGGCCGCGCGCTGGCTGCTCACGCTCGGGCTCTATGATCTGGTGTTCGGGCTGATCGCCTACGCCCTGTTCGACTTCCTCCTGGAGGATTAACGATGTACGGCAAGGGTCTGCGCACGCTGAGCATCTCCACGGCCGTCGCGATGGCGGTCTCGCTCGGGCTCGTCTTCTTCTACGTGCCGCTGGAAGCCGAACAGGGCTTCCTGCAGAAGATCTTCTACGTGCACGTGCCGCTGGCGATCGTCGCGCTGTGCGGGTTCGTGCTCGGCGGCCTGCTCGCGATCCAGCACCTGCGCACGCGCGACCCGCGCTGGGACATGCGCTCCTACGTGGTCATCCACATGAGCCTGATCTTCGCGCTCGGCACGCTGATCACCGGCTCGATCTGGGCGAAGGGCTCGTGGGGGCACTGGTGGGTGTGGAGCGAGCCGACGCTCGTGTCATTCTTGATCATCTTCCTGCTGTACGCGACCTATCAGCCGCTGCGCTTCGCGATCGAGGACCCCGAGCGCCAGTCGCGCTACGCGTCCGTGTTCGCGATCACCGCCGGCGCGTTCGTGCCGCTCAACTACATCGCGGTCAGCCTCTCGACCGCCTACCTGCACCCGCGCGTGCTCGGCAGCACCTCCAACCTGCCCGCCTCGATGGCGTTCACGCTGCTCGTGTCGCTGGTGGCGATCGCGCTGCTGTTCGCGACGCTGTGCAAGTACGAGCTGACCGCCAAGCACACCCGCGCGCAGCTGCGCGCGCTGCGCCGGCTGGCCGATCTTCGATCGGCCGCCGTCGAGGGAATCGACGCGCCCGCGCGGACGCGCAGCGCCGCTCCGTCGCTGCACCATGCCGGGGCGGTACAGGCGCGCACAGCGGGACGGTCGGCGCTGTGATGCTCGCCACCGCGCTCGGCGAGATTCCGGCGCTGCCGCTGCACACGGCCGGCAAGTACGTCGCCGGCGCCTACGTGGTGCTGTTCGCGCTGGTGCTGATCTACGTCGCGATCATGGCCGTGCGCCTGAGCCGCATCGAGCGCGACCTCGGCGAGCTGCTGAGCCTGTCCGAGCGCGCGCCGGAACAGCCATCCGCCACCGGCGAGCAGGACCCGCAGCGGGAGTCGACGCTGGCGTGAGCGAGGTTCTGGCGCTGGGGATATCGCACAAGACGGCGCACGTGGCGCTGCGCGAACGCCTGGCGTTCACCGAGCACGAGGCGAGCGAGTTCGAGCTCCAGGCGACGGCCACCGCGGAGGTGCGCGAGGCGGTCGTCATCTCCACGTGCAACCGCACCGAGGTCTACCTCGTCGTCGGCGACCCGGTGCGCGCCGAGTCCGACGTGCTCGGGCTGCTCGCGCGCCGCGCGGAGATCCGCCCGACAGAGCTCGCCGACGCGATCTACTCGCCGCGCAACTGCGACGCCGCGCGCCAGCTCTACCGTGTGACGGCCGGTCTCGAGTCGATGATCCTCGGCGAGGCGGAGATCCAGGGGCAGGTCAGGCGCGCGCACGAGACGGCGATGCGCGCCGGCTGCACCGGCCCGCTCTCCAACCGCCTGTTCGCCGCAGCGCTGACGACAGGCAAGCGCGTGCGCTCGGAGACCGACATCGGCTCGAGCCGCGTGAGCGTCCCCTCGGTTGCCGTCGATCTCGCGTTGAGCGTGCTCGACGGCCTGCAGGACCGTCACGTGGTGATCCTCGGCGCCGGCGAGACAAGCGAGCTGACCGCGCGCGCGCTCGCCGAGCAGGGCGCGGGCACGATCTTCGTGGCCAACCGCCACGCAGACCGCGCGCTCAGCCTCGCCCAGCGCTTCGGCGGGTCCGTCGTCGGGCTGGACAAACTGCCAGACCAGCTGGTGCAGGCCGACATCGTCCTGTGCTCGACCTCATCGCCGCACCCGATCGTCGGGCGCGAGGAGCTGGAGCTCGTGATGGCCGAGCGCGAGGGGCGCCAGCTGCTCTTGATCGACATCGCCGTGCCGCGCGACGTGGACCCCGCGTGCGGCGAGCTGGACGGCGTGAACCTGTATGACATCGACGACCTGCAGGCCGTGATCGCGCGCAATCTCAGCACGCGCGCGGAGGAGACGCCGCAGGCGCTCGAGATCGTCGAGGAGGAGATCCAGCGCTTCGCCCGCTGGCTCGGCCAGCTCGACGCGCTGCCCACGGTCAGCGCGCTGCGCGCGCACGGCGACGGCATCGTCGCGCAGGTGCTGGCCGAGAACGCCCCGCGCTGGGAGTCGGCGTCCGAGCGCGACCTCGCACGCGTGGAGGCGGTCGCGCGGGCGGTGATGACGCGCCTGCTGCACGAGCCCACGATCCGCCTGCGCAGCCTCTCAGAAGATCGCGGCCACGCGAGCCTCGAGCTGGTGCGGGAGCTGTTCGGGCTGCGCGAGGACGGGGCGGGTGGGCTCTCGACAGAGCGCTCGCCGGCGGAGCTCGCGGAGGTGCACGACCTGTCCGCGCTGGGCAGCGCGCGCCGACGCCGGCCCCGTTGATGGCCCGCCCTGCCCGCGCGCCCCGCTGATGCGGATCGGGACGCGGCGCAGCGCGCTCGCGCTGACACAGGCGAAGCTGATCGCCGAGCAGCTCAGGGCCGGCGGCCACGCGAACTGCGAGATCGTGCCGATGCTCACCAGCGGCGACCGCGAGCCGCTGCCCGGCGGGCCAGGCGAGGGGGCTGACGCGAGCGACAAGTCTCGCTGGGTGAGCGAGCTCGAGCAGGCGCTCAGCGCCGGTGAGATCGACCTAGCGGTGCACTCCGCCAAGGACGTTCCCGGCGAGCTCGCGGGCGGGCTCGCGCTGCTCGGAGCGCCGCGGCGCGCCGGCGCCGAGGACGTCCTCTGCGGGGCGGAGGGGCTGGCGGAGCTGCCGCCCGGCGCGCGCGTCGGCACGAGCAGCATCCGGCGCCTGGCGCAGCTGCTGGCGGCGCGCGAGGACCTCGATGTGGTGGCGATCCGCGGCAACGTCGACACGCGCCTGCGCAAGCTCGCAGCATCGTCCTCGGAGGGGGATCGGGGAGAAGGGCTGGCGGCGATCGTGCTCGCGCGCGCCGGGCTGCAGCGGCTCGAGCGCGAGGCCGAGATCGGCGGCGTGCTCGACCCCGCGCGCTTCGTGCCGGCACCCGGACAGGGGATCATCGCGCTCGAGGGTCGCACCGAGGACGCGCCCGTGCACGAGGCGGTCAAGGCGATCGCCGACGAGGAAGCGTTCGCCTGCCTGCTCGCCGAGCGCGCGCTCGCGCGCAAGCTCGACGCCAGCTGCCACACCCCGCTCGGCGCCTACGCCGTGCCCGCGGACGACAACTGCCTGCTGCTGCGCGCATGGGTGGGGCTGCCCGACGGCTCGGCCTGGGTCAGCGACGAGCTGCTTGGCGGCTTCTCCGACCCCGAGGCGCTCGGGCGGCGCGTGGCCGAGCGATTGCTGGCGGTGGGGGCCGGGGAGATGCTGGCGCGGGCTCAGGAGATGGCAACGTGAGCGGCAAGGTCTACCTCGTCGGCGCCGGCCCCGGCGACCCCGGCCTGCTGACTGCCCGCGCGCTGGAGCTGATCGCCGCGGCGGACGTGATCCTGTATGACCGCCTGATCCCGAGCGCGGCACTGGACGGCGCGCGCGCGGACGCCGAGCTGCTGTTCGTGGGCAAGGAGGGCGGCGGGCCGTCGGTACCGCAGGAGCACACGCAGCAGCTGATGATCGACCGCGCGCAGGCGGGCAGCGCGGTCGTGCGCCTGAAGGGCGGCGATCCGTTCGTGTTCGGGCGCGGCGGCGAGGAGGCGCTGGCGCTGCGCGCCGCCGGCATCGCCTTCGAGATCGTGCCCGGCGTGACGGCGGGCGTCGCCGCGAGCGCCTACGCCGGGATCCCGGTCACCCACCGGGGGCTCGCGAGCGCGGTCGCGCTCGTGACCGGGCACGCTCGCGAAGACGCCGGCGAGCCCACGGGCGAGGATGAGCCCGGGATCGACTGGCCCGCACTGGCGGCGTTCCCGGGAACGCTCGTGTTCTACATGGGCGTGCGCTGGCTGCCCGAGATCGCCGCCGCGCTGATCGCCGCCGGCCGTCCGCGCGCGCAGGCGGTGGCCGTGGTGGAAGCGGGGACGCTCCCCCGCCAGCGCACCGTGACCGCCACGCTCGAGACGATCGCGGACACGGTCGCACGGGAGAGCATTCGTGCGCCGTCGATCACGATCGTCGGGCCGGTGGCCGCGCTCGCCGAGCAGCTCGCCTGGCTCGGGCCGCGGCCGCTCGCCGGACTGACGGTCGCGGTCACACGCGCGCGCGCCCAGGCAAGCGGCCTGGCACGGCGACTGGAAGCACTCGGCGCGAGCGTGGTGCAGGCGCCGGTGATTCGCGTGCGTCCGATCGCTGACCCGAGCCAGCCGACAATCGACCCATCGCCGTACGACCTCATCTGCGTGACCAGCCCCAACGGCGTGGCAGAGCTGTTCGAGCGACTCGACGATCGGGTGCACCCACGCGGCGATGCGCGCTCGCTCGCGCGGGCGACGGTCGCGGCAATCGGTCCGGGCACCGCGCGCGCGCTCGCCGCGCGCGGCGTCGTCGCCGACGTGGTGCCCGAGCGCTTCGTCGCAGAGTCACTCGTGGAGGCGCTCGCCGAGCTTCCCGTGAAGCGGGCACTGATCGCGCGGGCACGCGAGGCACGCGACGTGCTGCCCGACGCGCTGCGTGCGCGCGGTGCGCAGGTGGACGTGCTGGCGCTGTATGAGACGGTCGCCGAGTCGCTGTCTGAGCAAACGCTGCAGATGGTGAAACAGGCCGACTACATCACTTTCACCTCATCCTCGACCGTGCGCTTCTTTCTGCAGGCGGCCGGCGACGAAGCCGGGCTGTCGGCCTCCACGCGCGTCGTGTCGATCGGCCCCGTCACGAGCGCGACGCTGCGCGAGCACGGCTTACAGCCTGATGTAGAGGCCGATCCGTACGACGTCGAGGGTATGATCGCCGCCCTGCTCGCCGACGTGGCGTCGCGGGCAAGCAATGGCCGATAGAGCGCATTCACCCGTCATCACGTTCCTCTCCGACTACGGGCAGCTCGACGAGTTCGTGGGCGTCTGTCACGGGGTGATGGCGCGCCGCTGCCCGAGCGCGCGTGTGATCGACCTGACTCATTCGATCCCTCGGCACGACGTGCGCTCTGGGGCGATCGTGCTGCGCTCCGCTCTTCCGTACCTGCCCGCCGGGGTGCACCTGGCGATCGTCGACCCGGGGGTCAGCGCCGTGGGACGGCATGCGCGCCGCGCCGTCGCGATGCGCACGGTCGAGCATGATCACCTGCTCGTCGGCCCGGACAACGGGCTGCTGATGCCCGCGGCCGAGCGCCTGGCAGGGGTCGCGGAGGCAGTCGACATCGGCGAGTCGCCAGAGCGCCTGACGCCAGTGTCGAGAACGTTCCATGGCCGCGACATCTTCGCGCCGGTCGCAGCCGCGCTGGCGGCGGGCGAGCCGCTGAGCGCCGTCGGCGAGCCGCTACCGGTGGAGCAGCTGCGCCGCGTCGGGCTGCCAACGGCGCAGCTGGGCGAGGGGTCGCTGACGGTCCACGTGCTGCGCGGCGATACGTTCGGCAACCTGATCCTCGATGCGACCGAGGACCACCTGCTGTCGCTGGGCGTGATGCCTGGCGACACATTGACGATCAGTCACGCGGGTGCCGTGCGCACCGCGCGCTACGCCGCCACGTTCGCCGAGGTGACTCCCGGCGAACTGCTGATCTACGAGGACGCCACGCGGATGGTGGCGCTCGCCGTCAACCGCGGCTCGGCGGCACAGCTGCTGGGAGCCGGCCCGGACGATGAGCTGACCGTGCGCCCGGCGTGAGCGACGCAGCGCCCGCTCAGAGCACAGATACCTCCGCGAGCATCGGGCAACCGCGCGTGCACCTGCGGCGCACCGACTCGACCAACGAGCGCGCGCGCGAGCTCGCGCTCGCCGGCGCGCCACACGGGACACTTGTGACCGCCTCCGAGCAGACTGCCGGGCGCGGACGCCAGGGCCGGCGCTGGTCCGCGCCCGCGGGCAGCTCGCTGCTGGCCTCGCTGCTGCTGCGCTGGCCGATCTCCGATCGGCCCCCAACGCTGCTGCCGCTGATCGCCGCCGTGGCGGTGTGCGACGTCGCGGGCGCCGACGCGCTGATCAAGTGGCCCAACGATGTCGTCGTCGCATCGTCCCCGGAGGGGGAAACCACAGGCGCGGGCGCCGGCGCGGGCCTCGCCAAGCTCGCGGGCATCCTCATCGAGGGGCGGCCGCAGGCGGGTTGGATGGTGCTCGGCATCGGCTTGAACGTGGCCGTGCGCCTCGACGAGATGCCACCCGAGCTGCAGGCCGGACCAGACGGGCGAGCGGCCCTTGGAGCCGGCCTGCCGGCGGCGACGCTCGGGTTGGGCGCCGAGGACGTCGAGCCGCTGCTGGCGCAGCTGCTGGACGCGCTGGCACGCCGGCTGGGCGAGCCACCGGACGCGACCTTGCAGGCATGGCGCGCCCGCGACGCGCTGCACGGCCGCGAGATCGCCTGGGGGACGCAAGGCACAGTCGATCCTCTCGGGCGGGGACGCGCCGAGGGGATCGACGGCGAGGGGCGGCTGGTGGTCGCGCTCGCGGACGGCGGGCGCACGACGATCGGCGCCGGTGAGGTGCACCTGCGGGCGATCGCCTGAGCGAGACCTACGCCGGGTGATGATCGAGTGCTTCGCGCACGTCGCGGCGCAGCTCGTCCTGCAGCTGCGATCCCGGCCCGTCATCTGACGGGCCCGCGGAGGCTGGCACGGTGAGAGCCCGCGTCTGCGTCTGCGCAGCCTCGCCCTGATCGTGCCCGGCCTGCGGCGCCGCGATCTGCGCGTCGGTGCCTGTTCCGTTGCTGTTGGGCTTGGCGCCCTTGCGCCTGCGCCGCGTGTTGCGGGCGCGGCGTTTGGGGAAGTTGCGCAGCAGCTCGCGCGCCAGCGCCGGAGGCTTGCGCGCCATCCGCGTGCGCGCGCCGCGCAGCGCCTCCTCCGCCTCGGGCGTGTGGGCGAGCGCGGCCGCCAGCAGCGCCGCGGCCAGGCGGCGGTCCTGCTTGCGCGCGGCGTGGATCAGGCGTCGCGCGTTGCGCGCGTGTGCGCCGCCGGCCGAGTTCACGAGCAGGCCGAGCAGGCGCTTGGTCTCGGGCCAGCGCTGTACGGCGTACTCCTCGTGAACGTCGCGCGTGTACTCCGCCAGCCGCCAGATCCACGCGTTGGCCTGGTCGCGCCGGCCGATGCGCCGCTCGACGAGCGCGCGCAGCATGATCTTGGTCGCCTCCTTGCGCTCCTCGCGCGGCCAGCCGCCGATGATGTCGATCGCCTCATCGAACGCGTCCGGGTCGCGCAGCGCGGCGATGTCGGTCAGCGCGCGCAGCCGCAGCTGCGGGTTCTTGTTGCGCTTGACCGCCGTGATCAGGAAGCGGCTCTTGAGCTCGCCCGTGCGATCGAAGTGCAGCATCGCGCGCGCCCTGCGCCAGCCGTTGGGTGCCACGCGCGCGCCGGCGAGCGCCGCCCACAGGTGCTGCTCGCCGTAGTCGAGGTGCTCGACGGCGATCCGCCACAGCTCACGCTCGAAGACCTGGAAGCGGCGCTCCTCCTCGGCACACACCGGCAGCACACGGCGCTCGACGCGCATCCGCCGCCCACGCCCGCGGCGCACGGGGCCGACAACGATCGCGCCGCCGCGGTAGACGTCGCGATCGAGCAGCGAGTGCAGCGTCACGACCGGGTCGTCGTGCTTGGTGGCGGGATGCACGAAGTCGACGACCAGGCCCGCCTCCTTGCCGGGGTGGCGGCGGGTGACGCGCCCGACGCGCTGCTGGTAGATGCGCTTGGACGCCGTCGGCGCCAGGTGCACGCAGACCGTCGCACGCGGGCTGTTCCAGCCCTCGGCCAGCAGCTGCGCATTGATCAGCACATCGATGTCGCCGCGCTCGTAGCGAGCGAGAATCTCGACGAGCTCGCGCTTGGGCGTCTCGCCGGAGACGCCTTCCGCCTTGATCCCCTCGGCCCGGAACGCTTCGGCGAGGTTGTAGGCGTGGCGCACGCCGGCCGCGTACACGACGCCGGGCACACCGTTGAAGCGCGTCTTGTAGAGGTTGGCCATGGCGAGGTTGAACGGCTGCTGGTCGAGCAGTTTGGCGAGCTCGTCCTGGTCGAACTCGGTGTCGACCTCGCCCCGGCGCAGCGGCACCTTGGCGATCGTGCGCACGCCCACGCCGGGGGAGATGCGCACGCAACGCAGCGGGGATATGACGCCGCGGCGGGCGGCCTGCGCGAGATCGAAGCGCGAGGTCTGCGTGGGGAACAGGTCGGTGACGTGGCGTGCGATCAGCGCGCCGGTGGCGGTCATGCCGATGAAGATCGGCCCCGTCCATGCGCGGATCGCGCCGCTCGTCTTCTCGCCCAGCGCGGTGTGCGCCTCGTCGCAGATGACGATCGTGTACGCGCTCGAGATCTTGCCCGCGTTGCGCACGAACCACTGGTAGGTCTCGACCGTCACCGGGCCGTTGACCGAGTCCTCGCCCTTCAGCAGCGGCCGGCTGATGCGCTTGGAGTAGCCGCGGTCGCGCAGCTCGCCGAGGAACTGGTCAACGAGGTTGCGTCGATGGGTGAGGATCAGGACGCCGCCCGTGTGCGAGGCCTCCACGAAGCCGAGCGCAGCCACCGTCTTGCCCGCGCCGGTGGCGTGCTCGAACCAGAAGCGCTTGGCCGCGTTTGGATCCTCGGGCTGATCCGCGAGCGACTCCTCCTCGTCCTCCTCGTCGACCCAGTCGCGGGGCTCCTCATCGGACTCGCTCTGCAGCTCCTCCTCTGCCTCCTCCTCGTCCTGAGCCTCGAGATCCTCGTCCTCGTCCTCGTCCTCCTCCTCAGGCGCCGCACGCTGCACCGGACCGAGATCGTCGTCCTCGTCGTCCTCCTCGTCCTCGTCCTCCTCGTCGTCTTCCTCATCGTCATCCTCGTCGGCGTCGCGATCTCGCGCCGCGACCGCGCCCGGCGCGTCGGCGCTGCCGTTGGCGGCGGCAGCGTCCGGACCGAGGATGTCGGCGGAGGCCAGCAGCTCGGGCGAGGCGGACGCGGTGCGGCCGTTGCCGGCGACGGCGGTGCGTTGCTGGGCCTCGGCCAGCAGGGCGGTGAGCGTGCCCGACAACGCGTCGACCTGGTGGGCGGAGAGCACGGTGCCGTCGACGAGCGTCGGCTCCTCCTCCGAGAGCAGCCGCTCCAGGCCGAGCAGCAGCGAGAACTCGCGGCGCCACGCGGTCGACGGATTCTTCGTCTTCGGATCCTCGTTCAGCTCGGCGAGCGCCTGGTCGAGCGCGCGACGGCGCGGCGTCCCCGGCGCCAGCGCGACGAGCGGATCCTCGCCCTCGTGCACGAAGCGCTCGCGCACGAACGTCTCCGCACGCGCTATGTCGGCGGAACTTGGAATGGTCGCGGCCGCGAGGGCCACTGAGGTGGACTCGGCCATTGAGGCTGTGGACTTCGAGACAGAGCCGCCATCGAAGCTGAGCTTCGGTGCGACTCGAAAATACGGCGCCCCACGGCGCCCTTCGCCGGATGCTCTGAGCGACCCGGCTCTGACGTACCAGCAGGATATAGCACGCGGAGGCGCGATTGAAGTGGACGCGATCTGGCACCCTTACGGCGATGAGTCCGAAGCGCCTGTCGATCGTGCTCGCCGGCGCGGCCGTACTCGCCGTGCTCGTGGTCGGCCTGGCCCAGCTGCAGGACTCCCCGCCGCCCGCCGCACCGTCGACGCTCACGCTCGCGCAGATGCGCGCGCGGCTTGCCGACTCGCCTCCGGCGCTCGCGGCGCTGCACGCGCAGGCCAACGAGATCGTCTCCGGTGGTCTGCCGGCGCTGCGC
This sequence comes from Solirubrobacteraceae bacterium, assembly GCA_049513255.1. Classification (GTDB taxonomy): domain Bacteria; phylum Actinomycetota; class Thermoleophilia; order Solirubrobacterales; family Solirubrobacteraceae; genus Palsa-744. The sequence goes on along the minus strand of JBEKWH010000001.1, from coordinate 166,191 downwards.
GCGCGCCTGGCGGCGCTGCGCGGCACGCCGGTGGTGATCAACAAGTGGGCGTCGTGGTGCGAACCGTGCCGCTCCGAGTTCGGCGTGTTCCAACGCGTTTCCATCTCGCGCGGTCGCGAAGTGGCGTTCCTCGGGATCGACTCGGGCGATAACCGCACCCACGCGCTTGAATTCCTGCGCTCCTTCCCCGTCAGCTACCCGAGCTTCTTCGACCCGAGCGAGCAGGCGGGGCTGGCGATCACCGATTCGGCGCTCACGCCGGTGACCGTGTTCTTCAACCGCGACGGCAGCGAGTTCATCCACCAGGGTCCCTACCCCACCGTGGCCAAGCTCGAACAGGCCGTCGAGCGCTACGCGCTGAACGGTTGACCTTGCGAGAGCTGCGCATCGACCCGCTGAGCGGGCACAGGACGATCGTCGCGGGCGAGCGCTCGCTGCGCCCCGGAGGCGAGCCGCGATGCGAGCCACCCGAGCCGATCGATCCCGAGCAGGACCCGTTCGCGGAAGGTCACGAGGACCGCACACCGCCAGAGCTGTACGCGGTGCGTCCGGGCGGCGGCCCCCCGGACTCACCCGGCTGGCGGGTACGGGTCGTGCCGAACCTGTACCCGGCGCTGAGTCCCGCGGACGCACACGCGGCCGCACCGCCGCCGCCGCTCGAGACGCGGGGCCAACCGGAGCTGTTCGCGTCGCTGCCGGCGACCGGCGCCCACGAGGTGATCATCAACGGTCCGCAGCCGGTGCTGTCGCTGGCCGAGCTGCCGCTCGAGCAGGTCGTGGCCGCGGTTGAGACCTGGCGCGAGCGCATGCGTGCGCACGCCGCCAGCTCCTACCTGCAGCTGATCGTCAACGAGCGCCGCGAGGCCGGAGCGTCGTTGCCGCATACGCACGCGCAGCTGTACGCGCTCGACTTCGTACCCGCGGCTGTCGCCCGCGAGCGTGAGCGCGCAAGCGCGTACACCACGCGCACCATGGGCCAGAGCCTGCTCGGCGATCTCGTCGCTGAGGAGGTGCGCCGGCGCGAGCGGATCGTGGCGATCGACGATGAGGCGGTGCTGATGGCTCCGTACGCCTCGCGACTGCCGTTCCAGATGATGCTGGCGCCGCGGACGCCGCGGGCGCGTTTCGAGCAGCCCGGACCGTCTGGCGCGGCACTGCTGCACGACGGCCTGCGCCGGCTGGCGCGCCATCTCGGCTCGAGCCCACCGTTGAACCTGTGGGTACGCACGGCGCCGCTCGGAGCGGAGGACTTCTGCTGGCGGATCGACGTGCTCCCGCGCTTGACCCATCTTGCAGGCCTCGAGCTCTCGACGGACGTGAACCTCAACATCGTCGCACCGGAGCACGCGGCGGCGGTGCTGCGAGACGCGTAGGCTGGCCGGCAGCCATGCCCCCCGAGGAACGCTTCGTACCCCGCTTCGCCGCTGAGCCGCCGCAGGAGGAGCTTCCGTACGGGCGCTGGGAGGAGCGCCTGCGCCAGGAGTTCCTGGCCGCCGCGCTCGGGCTCGACGCCGAAGAGGAGGACCTCGGCGAGCCCGGTGCGATCGCGTGGTACCCAGACCGCACGTGGCACGGGCGCACGTATGTCCCCGCGACGACGCTGACCTCGACAGGCTATGAGCTGTTCGGCTACGTGCGCTTCCTGCCTGCAACCGACGACGGCGAGCCGAGCGACCTGTCCGCGTACGTCGACTTCACCGACGAGACCGCCGCGCGCAACCCCGACTGGAAGCTGGACCTGTGCGACGAGATCATCGGCGCCTGGCGCGGGGAGTCGGGAGCGACGGCGGCGATGACCCTGGTGTGGGGGCGGCCGCTGATCTCCGGTGGGCGCATCGTCACCGCCGAGCTGGCCGGCCTCGCGGTCGACCAGTGCCCGCTGATCGAGGAGCGCTTCACGCTGATCGCGCCGGACGACTACCGCCAGGATCTGCTGGAGATCAAGCTGTTCGACGGCAAGGCACGCGAGCTCGCGTGCGAGTCGTTGTACGAGGGCGACGAGGACGAAGAGTCCCAGCAGGACGAGTAGCGGGGGACCGCGGCGAGCTGCGCCACGGTCCCCATCGGACACGGCGCTCCGCGCCGTGTCACGCCATTCGCGCTACGTCGCTTTGCAGGCGGCGATCGCCTTTTCCTTCTCCGCCGTGGGAATCGGCGAGGCGTTGATGACTTCGACGCACACTTCTTTTGCGGCCGCACGCGCCCCGGCGAGATCGCCGCTGGCGGCTTTGTTGCAGATCCCTTCGACCTTGCTCTTCACGCTCGCCGACAGCGTCGGCTCGCGCTGAACGATCGACTTGCAGATCGCCACGTACTCCGCCACGCCGGCCCCAGCTGCCCCGGCCGCCCCGGCGGCGGCAGCGGCGCCCGCGGTGGAGGTCGAGGACGTCGACGCCGTTGTGGCAGCCGCCGTGCTGGCCGGCGTCGAGGTCGCGGTGGGCGTCGTGCTGCTCGTCGTGGAGCTGCTGCTCCCGCAACCGGCGAGGAGCGCTCCGCAGAGCAGTGCGACCGCGAGCAGCGGTGATCGCCTTCCGATCATTAGTCCCCCTTGAGTTGAGAAAACGCCCGCTGTAACCGGCTTGCCGGCCAGCGGCGCATAGTGAGGCAAGGCTAGCGGGTCGATCGGCGCGGGTAGCATTTTGGCCGTGCCCCAGCTGGCCGGATACAGGGACGAAGGGATGTTCGGCTCCATCGAGACTGTCGGAGCGGCCGGCGTCTTCGGTCAGGTGATGGGCCTCGTTGCGGTGACGCTGTGCTTCTTCACGCTCGGCTCCTATCTGGGACGCGAAGTCGCCGAGGGCACATCGATCGTCTGCTTCATCGGCGGCTTCGTCTGCATCATCGGCCTGAACGTCGCGCGCCGGTCGGAGGGCCTTTCGATCACGCTGCTGTTCGCCGCCGGCCTGCTGCTCGGCCTCGGCATCGGCGGTGTGCTCAATCGCTACGCCGAAGCGGAGCCCGACGCCGTCTGGCAGGCGGCGGCCGCGACCGCGCTGTTCGTGGGCGGGCTGGGCAGCACCGGCTACGCGATTCGCAGGGACCTCTCCGGCGGCTACCGGCTGCTGTTCTTCCTGCTGCTGGCGCTGATCGTGTTCGGGCTCGCGACCGTGTTCGTGTCGATCCCCGGCGGCAACGTCATCTACGCGCTGCTCGGCCTCGGCATCTTCGGCGCCTACACCGTGCTCGACTTCAACCGCATGCGCCGCGCCGGGATGCAGGAAGCGGTGCCGCTCGCGGCGGGGATCTTCCTGGACGTGGTGAACGTCTTCCTGTTCTTCCTGCGGCTGTTCGGCGGCGGGCGGAACTGAGAGGCGTGCTAGCGGACGACTGGGAGCGCGCGCAGGCCCGCACACCGCTCGCTAGCATTGACCCACTGCAATGAACGACGTTCGCCCGCTTGCCCGTGTTAGCGCCGTAGAGCCGCTGGAGGGCTTCCGGCTGCGGCTGACCTTTACCGACGGCCTGATCCGCGAGGTCGATCTCTCAAGCGACCTTTGGGGGCCAATGGCCGAGCCGCTGCAGGACCCTGCCTACTTCCGCCAGGTGCGCGTGGATCCCGAATTTGGCACAGTCGTATGGCCGAACGGCTACCACCTCGATCCCGACGTGCTCCATGGCGATCATGAGCCAGTCGGCCGGCCTGCCGCACAGGCATCGCGTTAGCGACCTGGATCTCGTTTCTCGAGCGAGCAGTAGCCAACGTACCGAGCCTGCCCCTCGATTTGCAGGCGAAGGTGGGACAGTTTTCAATTACCAGCTAGAGCCAAATCCGGGCGGTTGCTGGAGGGGTTTGTACACGTGCCCGACGCCTAATGTGCACGGGCGCTCCAGCTCTGCCGAATGCTGCTCAAACCTACTCAACGGTCGTCGGGACTGCTCGCCCGTCGTCGTAAGGACGGGCGAGCATCCTGCGGCGATCGGCGCCCTTGGTCTTGGGCTTTCGGCCCAGCCGGCTGCCACTCGGTGGGCAGCCCCGTAGACTAACAGCGTGGAGCAACTCGCAGCATTCAACGATCGTCGGCGACGGCTGCGTGAGCTGCGTCGCGAACAGCTCACGTGGGCGGAACGCGTGTGGGTTTGGACAGTGTTTTGGGTCGCAGGGATCGGCCCGACGCTCCTAATCGTCGCTGGTGTCCTACTGCTCGTGCACGGCGGCCCGCACGTCGTCGGGATCGCGCTTCTTCTCATCGGCCTCGTCGGGATGGCAGTGCCAACTGGCCCGCTCCTGCGAGCCTGGGGTCACCGACGAGAAACGCGGCGAAACGCTCAGCTATGAGCGACCCCGACGGTTCCTCGCAGGAGGTGCCCGTACGCGCCCGTCATACCACTTTCCGGGCGCGAAGGATGGCGGGGCACGAGGACCTGTGCTCCTTTGCGCAGCCCAGGCAGGGCGTGCTCTAAAGCCGATTCGATGACTTGGCGGCCAGATGCCGCGCCAGCATCCCAATTGAGAACTCAACGGAGAACTGCCCGAGAGGTGCCCCCGCCAGGAGTCGAACCTGGATTTACCGCTTAGGAGGACGCGGGTCGACGAAGGCGGCGATGGCCCGGGCTGTGGCGTCCGGGCTCGCTGGCAGGCTCGTACTCATGCCCGACGCCGTCTCGCCGCTGCGCGCATCCTCTGCCGTCTTGGTGTCCTCGTGGGCGGCACCAGCAAGCACGAACACGCAGACCCAGCATAAAGGCGCCAGAGTATGAGCCAGCGCTACCGCGATGTGCTGGACTACGAGATCGGTGCGCGCATCGTCGTGGAGTTCACGACTGACCGACGTACTGTCGTGGACTACGCAGTGATCCTGACGGTAGATGACGAGGATGGCGAGGCAACGGTGCGCGTGTACGACGGTGCACACGGCGTCAACGACATGCACCGGCACAGCCGGCGCGGCGAGAAGGCTCCCGCAACGGCGTTCCATGCCGGTACTCTTGGGGAAGGGATGCGGGCCGCGATCACCGCGGTGCGCACCGACTACAAGGAGATGATTGCCGCATGGCGCACAACGTGAATCCCTCCGAGTCGCCCACCGCGAAGGCTATGGATCGCGCCATCGACCTGGCGATCGAGGGCGAATCGCCCTACCCCGAGCACGCCGCGTTCATCGACGCCGAGTCACCCCACGCCGGCCACGAGATCACCCGTGCGTTCGACGAGGGCTACGCCGTGGTGCTCGTCTCCGCAGACGGGCGCGAGCGCGTCATCACAGCGAAAACGCTTACCGCGAGCGCCTGAGCTGAATCGACTGGGCGTGGGTAAACCCTCCGGCGCCAGCGCAGACGTTCAGTAGCTCCACCCGTCTGGTGCGGCGCCCGGTTGCCAGGCGCTGGTGGTGCTGCGCCTTCTTCACGGAAGGGTGTGGCCGTAGTCGGAGAGGTCAGCTTGGAAGGCCGATCTCTTCGCGTGGGTAGTGACCGGCGTCGTCGATCCACTGGCGCCGCACGACGAGTGCGAACAGGGTCTCGACATACGCCTCGCTTTCCCACCAGTCGTCCTTGAGCCATACGGCTGTACCAGATCGCTTGCGCAGGCCGAACCCAAGCTAGTGGGATTGCGGTTCGTACTCGCGACTAGCCGCCCTGATCGCCTCTGCATACGGCGCGTCGGCAGCCTGCCTTTGGCGATCTAGATCGCCAAATGGTCTAAGCGCCTCGTGTTCGGGATCGCTAGCTTGCATCCAGACGGCCCATGCGTTGTGCACGTCGGCCGTTGTCACTTCAGCGCCCTTCGCCAGCATGAGCACCGCATACAGACGAAACAGAAGATCGGTATCGCCATCAGGTAGGATGTCATCCGGGACGTGGCCACGAATTGACTGTGCGATCAGGTCAAGGTAGGTCATGAGGTTATCTGCCGGATCAGCTCTGCGACGTAGATAAAAGCAAAAACGATCGGCACCACCCGCTCCACCTCTCCAAGCTCACGATACCTCGTTGTCCAAGCAGCGAGTCTTGCTCCAATATTAGCTCTCGAGACAGGTGCGCCAACGACACGGCCCAGCGAGCTGGTTCCTCGATAGTGGCGATACTCATCACCGAAAACCTGCTTTGGCAGGCGCTCCTCCATCTCGATGATCACGCTGAACTTGGCCGCATTTAGCCGCCTATAGCTCCTTAGAAGCAGCCACCAAGTCCCTGAGAAGACGATTCCAGCGAACGCGACGTACCAGCGTAGATCAGTACTGCCTACGAGAGTCACGAGGCCCGTATTTACTGTGAGAAAGAAGGCATTCGCCGTTCCACGCCGAGCCGAAACGCGATCCGCCATCTCCACCATGAGCATGTAGAGATCGAAATAGTGCTCGGGTAGATTCGCAGCCGTCGCAACGGCGATCGTTGCCGCAGCCTCGGGGTCCTCGTCAGGCTCAAACATTGAGTAGGAGATCCATCGGACTGCCACAGTGTAGAGATGCCTCGCTGGCCGGCGAACCGATGGTCCCGAAGGGCCTGGCATCGTAGCCGGCGAGAGGCAGACCTCACACGTTCTTACCTTCTCCCATCATCTGTTGGACTGCGGCGGCTATCAGTCCCCAATCCCACGCAACTATGCGATTGCGTGGCAGACCGTTTGGTACGGTGCTCGTACCTCCTGCTCCATCTACATACACGCCGAAGACCGGTACATTCGCCGCCATCGCCATCGCGATCTCCTTTGATACGCCTCCGGCGCTTTTCATGCTTCGACCCACCAAAACGATGCACATATTGGTCGCGGCGATCTTTTTCTCGATCTCCGCTTCCCACGTCCCTGCAGGGAGCGCGCTCTTTGAAGACCAGTCTTGAACCGTGAAAGGTGTAGGTGAGTCTTTCTTCGCCTGCCCAACGAAGAGATTCTTCTGCGTTTGGTTGCAATCGAAATCAAAACTAACGAAGGCGCGGGGCTCGGGCATAGCGCTCCTATCGGGACTGGTTGAGATACTGGACGCTATCCTAATATACAGGATTACGGAGATCGGCCTCGCCGGAGGTGCGCACGGCGTTAGCCAGGTACGGTGTCGCTCGGGGTTGTCGGACGATGCCCTGACGAGGGCCGCGCCCAACCAGATAGACAACGACCGACCCTTATGCTCTTGGCTGTAGCCTCGTAAAGGAGGAAACCGATGAGTCACAAGAGAAGCGTCTTCGTCAGCAAGCCCAATGCGCTCAATCTGGAGCAAGCACTTTTTTGGGATCGCCTTCGCCAGATTCTAATCGAGCGAGGTCTCGCTCCGCGTACACTCGGCGAGACCGACTACCCGAACTCGGCACCGATCGACGCGGTTCGGCGTGTGCTAGACGACTGTGATGGGGCGATCATTCTCGGGATGGTGCAGCTACGCGTTGCTGACGGCTTGCTCAAGGCCGGATCGCCGAGCGAACAGAATGCGACTGGCACCCTATGGCCGACAGCATGGAACCACATCGAGGCAGCTATGGCATTTATGCGCGACTTGCCGCTACTGATAGTCAGAGAGCGGGGGATATCGGGAGGCGTCTTCGATGTGGGCAACACCGATCGGTTTGTACACCAGGCTGACATGAGTCCAGACTGGCTCGCTAGTGAGCCGTTTCTTCAGCCATTCAACGAGTGGCTCGAAGAGATTCGCGGTTAGGCGGCGTGCTGGTCGCCGGGCGGCGTTGGCTGTAACGCGATGCTGGCCTCAGCGGTGGCCCCTTGGGTTCCGTGTTGTGGCCCAGGACCGCGGTACGAGATGGAGGGATTCGAGCGCCTTGATGATCCTCGGGGTGACGATCGAACGGGCAGCTATGGGCGGCAGCGAGCCTCAGGCGCCCCGGAACCAGCTTGAGACGAGTGGGCGACCGGTCCTCAAACCGGCCCGAGAGCAAGGTCTCCGCTCCCATGCCCCCGCCAGGAGTCGAACCTGGATTTACCGCTTAGGAGGCGGTCGTCTTATCCATTGGACTACGAGGGCGTCGCCCAGCGCGAGCGCACTGGATCCACCCGAAGGCTACCGGCGCCAGCTGCTGGGGCCGTGCATCGATTCGCCGGCCAGCCGCTCCAGCTCCGGGCCGACGAGCCGGTGGGTGATCCACTCGTTCATGGTCTGCGCTCCGATGCGCCGGTAGAAGCCGAGCGCGAGCTCGTTCCAGTCGAGCGCCGCCCATTCCAGGCGCTCGCCTCCGCTCTCCCGCACGCGCGCAGCCACCGCCGCCAGCAGCGCCTTGCCGACACCGCCGCCGCGGTGCGCAGGGCGCACGAACAGGTCCTCCAGCCACACTCCCTGGAGCGCGAGGAAGGTCGAGAACGTGGGGAAGAAGAGCGCGTAGCCCGCGATCTGCGAGCCGCGCTCGGCGATCAACGCCTCGGCTGCCGGGCGCGTCCCGAACAGCGCGTCGCGCACCCGCTCCTCGGTGGCGTGCATTTGGTCCTCGAGGTGCTCGTACTCGGCCAGCTCCCAGAACAGCCTCAACAGCAGGGGCACGTCCTCTGGACGAGCGGCGCGCACGGTCAGTGCGCTGGAATCGTCGTGTAGGTCGTCGTGCTCGTCGTCGCCCACGCGCGTCAGCCGGCCTCTCGGTCGGGGCGCTCCGGGTAGATGTCGTCGATCGTGCTCAGCGCGATGTACGGCGCGCCGGCGGCCTGCTCGATCGCGCCCGCGCCACCGGCCAGCCTGTCGAGCACGCTCACCACGCCGCAGATCTGATGCCCGGCGTCCTGCAGCGCAGCGATCGCCGCGAGCGTCGAGCCGCCGGTCGTGACGACATCCTCGACGACCACACAGCGCTCGTCGGGGTCCAGCGGCGGACCCTCGATGCGTCGTTGCAGGCCGTGCGCCTTGGCGTCCTTGCGCACGAAGAAGCCCTTCACAGGGGCTCCGCCGGCGAGCGCGGCGCACGCGACCGCGTCCGCGCCCATCGTCATGCCCCCGACCGCCGTCGCCTCCCAGCCCGTGACCTGCGCGGCGAGCAGCACGGCGAGCGCGGCGAATCCCTGCGGGCGCAGGATCGCGCGCTTTGCGTCGACGTAGTAATGCGCGCGGGCACCGCTCGTGAGCGTGACCTCCCCGATCACCAGCGCGTGCTCGCGCAACTCGGCAACCAAGCGCAGCCGCGCGGCCGCCAGATCCCCCGTATATCCGTCGATGGCGTCCACCTGGCCACCTAATCTAGCGTTGTGATTAGCTCGTTTGTGCGATTGCTGCGGTTGGCGTCCTTTGTGATCTGCACGATCGTGATCGTCTCGTTCGCGATCTTTGCGATCGGGCAGACCAAAGCCGCCTCCGCTCACCAGACGGAAGCGATCAGCAACCCGGGAATCGTCGGCACGAGCTCGGCCGGAAAGGCGAGCACGCACGACAGCAGCCTGCACAAGGACATCGACGAAGCCTCAGAACAGCTCACGTCGCCGTTCGCCGGCGTGGTCTCCGGCTCCAGCAGCGAATGGATCATTCGTGGCGTGAAGCTGCTGCTCGCACTCGTCGTCTACGGCTTCGGGCTCAGCTACCTGGCACGCGTGCTGTACGTCAGGGTGTAGGAGCCTCTGCGAAACCGACCCTGACCACGACTACGGACCGGCGTCGGCGCGCACGCGTGCGCTGCCGCCTCCGTCTTCGTTGTACACGTCGACCGGCGTGCCGTCCTGCACCCACGCATAGATCGCGGGGGCGTCGGGGATCGGCACGCGCAGACAGCCATGGCTGGCCGCGTAGGTCGGGACTTCGGCGTAGCCGTGGATGGCGTAGCCGCTGATGAAGTAGTTGGAGTCGACCATCCCCTCGCTGTTTTCGCCAGGGGTCTTCTCATAGACCTGGAAGCGCCCGATCACGGTCGGCGTCGAGGGCTTGCCCGAGCTCATGGTGTAGATCCTGCGCACGCGCCCGCCCGGTTCGATCTCCGCCAGCACCTGCTTGGTCAGGTCGGCCTCGACGTGGCGCCCGTCGCGCGGGTAGCGCACGTGGAAGCTCCCCGCATGACGCGCCAGCAGCTCGAACACCCGCCTGCCCGCGTACGCAGTGCGTTCGAGTCCGGTCATCTTGCGGTAGGCGATGAGCGCCTGTCCGGTGCCTTCGTCGAAGACCCCGGTGAGCGGTACCGCATAGTGCAGCACGTCGAGCTCCGACTGCAGAAGTCGCACCGACTGGCCTATCGCACCAGGCCCAATGTTCGGGTTCACGAACCGGACCGCCGGCGAACGGCCACTGAACGCGTCCTGCTGCGCGGTGACGTAGTGGGCCGCGCGGGCCTGCACGAGCCCGCCGTTGCGGCTCGTGAAGTCGACGTGGAACTGACCTGCGCCGTTGCCCACAGGGAGCACGCTCACGACGTTCACCGCCACCTCGCGCCCGTCGAGATAGAAGCTGACCCGCACCGTCTGCCCGGCGACATACGGCGTGACGACGCCCCGCACGACTATCCGGTGTCCGACCAGCGCAAACGACGGGCTGCCGCCCACCTTCTGCAGCACGAGCCGGATCGCGCCGCCTGCCGGCGCCCCACCAGCGGGCGCGCTCGCCGTGGCGGGCGCCGTCACCGGCGAGGGCGCACCGGCCGTTTCGGCGATAGCCGCAGCGGGCGCGACGAGCGCACACGCCAGCATCGCGCACAGCGCTGCACACCAGCGCGGGCACCGCACGGCGTCGCGACCGCCGAAGACGTGGCTGACACGCATGCGTAGATCCTACGTGCCCGGGCCGGCGAGACTCGGCTCGGCGGAGATCAAGCCGGCACGTCTAAACGCGAGCGCCACCGCGGCAATCACCACGAGCGAGCTGACGATCAGAACGGGCGCCTGCCAGCCCCAGTTCTCCAGGCTGGAGAACGCCAGCGAGTTGTTCAGCGAGTGCGCGGCGATCGACGGATACAGCGAGCCTGTGTAGCGGTACAGCAGGCAGAGCCCGAAGCCCAGAGCCGCCAGCGGGACCAGGTCGAGCACAGGCGCCGACCCGTAGTGCACCCCGCCAAACACCAACCCCGTGATCACCGCGGCGGGCAGCGTCCCGCGCCAGTTGCGCAGGGCCGTGAAGATGAAGCCGCGGAACAGGAACTCCTCGCACATGGGCGCCACCACGCACGTCAACCCAGCGCTCAGCAGCAGCAGCGCCGTGCCTTCATGTGAGCCCAGCGATTCGAGCACCTGCTTGTCTTCCGGCGGGTGTACCGCCGCGGACCAGATCGCGCTCAGCACGATGAACGTCACCAGCAGCAGCAGTACCATGCCGCCCGCTGAGCGCCAGCCGATGCGCGGGCGCCTCAGTCCGAACTGCCACGAGCGCACCGCCCGCCCGCCGATATGCGCGCAGTAGACGGCCGCGAGCACGAAGCCGACGTCCTGGACGACCGTGTCGGCGACCGTGATCCCCGGCGGCGTGTGCGAGCTCGAGATCTTGACCCCGAGCGCCAGCGCGGGAACATCGACGATGAGGCCGCCGACGAGCGCCAGCGCCAGTCCGCCCAGCAGGGCGATCGGCGCGCTCCACGGCGGCCAGCCGGGGGTCGCGGAGGGGGATGGCTCCCCCTCCATCGCATTCGACTCATGCGTAGCCGGGTGCTCGGCGCCGGCCACCTATGCCACCCAATGCCAGGTGGCGAACTGGGCCAGGAAGAACACCATCAGCACCGTCGAAAGCGCAAGCGCGGGGCGCTGCAGACGCGGACGTTCGGCCAGCCACGCCCCTAGCCAGATGCCGAGCGGAAACAGCACCACCAGGAAGCGCGGCAGCGACATCAGCGGCTGCGCGCTCACCGGGTAGGTCAGCGGCATCGCCAGCGCGACGATCACATAGGCCCCGTAGGCAAGTGGCAGCCGACGCACGACCCCCACGACCGCCGGTATCGCCGCGACCAGGAAGGCCAGCAGCAGCAGGTTGTGTCCGGCGCTGATGAACGGGTCGCCCACGGTACCGGGGAAGTAGATGTGCCGGCGCTGGAAGGACAGCAGCTGGCGGGCGCCGTCAAATGCCGCCCGGACGCCATCCCACACGCCCAGGTAGGGACCGGCGAAGTGCCTGCCCCACGCTTCCTGAGCATGGAACGGAGCCAGCGGGTTGCCGCCGGCGAGCCCCAGATAGGCGCCGTACGCGACCAGGCCCGCCGGCAGCAGCCACAGCCACAGCACGTCGCGCCGCAGGCGATAGCGCGGTTGCAGGCGCCAGTTGAGCCTGCCGGGGCGATCCGGCAAACGGTCCTCGCGCGGCCCATACATGTAGATCATCAGCGCCGGCAGCACCAGCACCAGCCCAGCGCTGCGCGTTGCTCCAGCGAGCGCGCCAAGCACCCCCACCCACATCCAGCGCCCGTTGCGCGCGCTCCAGAACAGGCCCACCGACAAGGCGAGGTACAGCGACTCCGAGTACACCGCCGAAAAGAAGAACGCCATCGGCGCGAACGCCATCAGCAGCACCGCCAGGCGCGCCGCGTCGGCGACCGCATCGCCGCCGAGCGACAGCGCGCCGCCCCGAGCCAGCTCGAGCGTGGCCAGGCGGTGGATGCCGTACAGCGCGAACGCGAACGCCGCCACCGACAGCAGCACGCCGGCGAGTATCGGCGGCGTGCCGAGCCACGCGATCACCCGCAGGCCAAGCGGATACAGCGGGAAGAAGGCCGTACGCGGATAGATGCCGAGGTCGGGACGGTACCCGTAGCGCGCGATCACCAGGTACCAGGCTGAGTCCCAGCGCGCGGCCGGCGCTGCCAGCAGATTCCCGAGCCAGCCGAAGCCGCGGGTCACACCCGGGGGGTCGAAGGCTTTGCGCTCCGGTCCGAAACCGAGCGTCAGGACCGTCGCCACGGCCGCCGCCCACACGAGCAGGCGCGAGCTCCAGAGCGCGCGCCAGCTGTCGCGCACGGCCGTCATCCGCGCCGGGTCGGCGCGCAGGCGTTGCAGCCTCGCGGCCACCGGGAGCGCGGCCGGCGCCACTCTGTCGGCGGTGTTGGAGTTCATAGCTTGGCGTCGAGCCTAAAGATCCCTGCTATTCGCAAGCGGCAGGAAATCACAACGCGCACGGTAACCTCGAATCCCGCAATGTCCCGGCAAGCACGAAAGCGGCGCCACAGCCGCCGCGGAGGTACGCGGATCCTGATCGTGGGCGCCGGCGTGCTCGCCGCCACGCTCGTGATCGGCGTGATCGCCGCGGTCGCCTACGTCGTGCACGTGGCCGACACGGCGCCCTCCCCCAGCAAGCTGCGCCCGCGCGTGAGCGGGGGCAGCACGCAGGTGTTCGCCGCCGACGGCACGCGCCTCGGCTTCATTCAGTCCGATGAACTGCGCAGTCCCGTCGGCTGGAGTGAAATCCCGGCCGATGTCAAGAACGCCACGGTGGCGATCGAGGACCAGCGCTTCTACAAGAACGACGGCGTCGATCTGACCGGGATCTTCCGCGCGGCGGTCAAGGACATCCTGCATGGCGCCGCGCTGCAGGGCGCCTCGACGATCACGATGCAGCTGATGCGCAACCTCTACCTCGGAGGCGACCAGCACACGCTCAAGCAGAAGATCATCGAGGCCGCGATGGCGGTCGAATACTCCAAAGAACACAGCAAGCACTCGATCCTCACCAGCTACCTCAACAGCGTCCCCTACGGGACCGTCGGCGGCCAGACGGCGGTCGGCGTGCAGGCAGCAGCACGCATCTTCTTCGACAAGCCCGTCTCCGAGCTGGACCTGGAGCAGTCCGCGCTGCTCGCCGGGCTGCCACAGGCCCCCTCGCAGTACAACCCGCTCCTGTACCCCGCCGCCGCCAAGGAACGGCGCAACGAGGTCCTCGCGAAGATGGCCGAACTGCACTACATCAGCAAGGCGCAGGCGAAGGCCACCGCGGCGGCGCCGCTCGAGGTTCACCCGGGCCACTATTACTCCGAACGCAAAGAGCAGTTCTTCTTCGAATACGTGCGTCAGCAGCTGATCGAACGCTACGGCCGGAAGACCGTCGAACAGGGCGGGCTGAAGGTGTACACGACGATCAACCTGAACATGCAGCGGCTGGCCCGCAAAGCGATCGCCGAAGTGCTTGACGAGCCCGGCGACCCCGCCGCGGCGATCGTGACGATCAACCCCCACAACGGCGACATCGAGGCGATGGCCGAGTCCGAGACCTACGAGCAGTCGCAGTACAACCTCGCCGCCGACGGGCACCGCCAGCCGGGCTCGACGTTCAAGGCGATCGATCTCGCCGACGCGCTCTCGCGGGGAATCGACCCTTACAGCACCATCTACGACTCCCACACGCTGCAGCCGGGGTGGCTGGCCGGCTATCCGACCTACGGAGTCAAAACGTTCGGAGGCGAGCAGAACGGCCCTATCAACCTGGTTCAAGCGACGCTCAAATCCGACAACACCGTCTACGCGCAATTGGCTGCGGACCTGGGCGAGGAAACGATCACGCAGACCGCCTATGCGATGGGGGTCAAGGAGCATCTGCTCGGGAACCCCGCCCAGGCGCTCGGCGGCCTGGAAGTGGGTGTGACGCCCCTGGAAATGGCCGACGTCTACGCGACGCTCGCCGACGGCGGCTACCGCAACACGCCGATCGCGATCACCAAGGTCGTCTTCCCCGACGGCCAGGTAGACGAAAACTGGGGCAGGCCGCAGCGCGTGAAAGTGCTCAGCGAAGCCGTCACCGCCGTCGAGACGAGCATCCTCCACGAAAACGTCGAGGGCGGAACCGCGACGCGCTCGGCGATCGCCTGCCCCACCGCCGCCAAGACGGGCACGACGGAAGAACTGATCGACGCCTGGCTCGACGGCTACACCCCCGACTACGCGACCGCCGTGTGGATGGGCTACCCCAAACGCGACATTCCCATGACCGACGTCCACGGCGAGCCCCAGCAGGGAGGCTACCTGCCGGCGGAAATCTGGCACGCCTACATGGCGGCCGTCACCGAAGGCCAGCCGTGCGTCGAATTCCCAGCTTCCAAAGAAGCGATCTCCTACAAGCCGTTCTACGGGAAGTTCGCAAGCACCGGCCTCGCGCTGGCGGCCCAGGAAAGCTCGCGCGCGCCCGAACACAGCGCAAAGCCAGCGCCCCACCGGCACTCCGAACCCAGCGGCCCCACCGAACCCATCGAACCAGGCACGAGCCACCGGCCGAGCCAGCCCGAAACCGGCACCGCAGCTCCCCCTGCCAAGGAACCCAGCACGCCGCCCGCGCAGCATGTCGCCGAAGAACCGGTCGACAAGCAGACCGGCGGCGCGGGTGGGGCGGGGCCCGGTTAACACGCCCGACACGCCTGCCCACACCCCTTCATCGCCGCAGCGCTGGTAGTTTGAGTGGTGATAGCAAGAGCCAACGGCCTTACTCGCCCTGCGCGATGGCCAGATGGGACGCGGTGTGGCAAAGGAGGACAAGGTTGAATTCGAGGGCGAGGTGATCGAGGCCCTGCCGAATGCGATGTTCCGCGTGAAGCTGGACAACGACCACGTCGTACTCGGGCACGTCGCGGGCAAGATGCGGCGCTTTCGGATTCGCATCCTGCCGGGCGATCGCGTCCGCTGCGAGCTCTCGCCGTATGACCTCGACCGCGCGCGAATCGTCTACCGGCACCGCTGAGCACCGGACTCGCGCACACCGGCATCGCTGAGCGCTCACTGATCGACGCCATCGCAGCCGAGCTGGCGCGCTCGCCGGCGATGGCCAGGGTTCTGCGGGGAACGGGGGACGACGCGGCCGTCGTGCGCGCACGTGCAGTGTGCGTGACCTCGGTCGACGCGATGATCGACGGCGTCCACTTCCGCCTGCAGGAGGACTGGGCCACGCCCGCGGAGATCGGGCACCGAGCGCTCGCGGGCGCGCTCTCGGATCTGGCCGCGATGGGCGCCGATGCCGGCGAGGCCTACCTCGTGCTGGGCCTGCCGGCGGGCTTCGGCGAGGAGCGCGCGCTCGAGCTCGTGCGCGGCGCGCGTGCGCTCGCCGCGCACACCGACACGGCGCTCCTCGGCGGCGACGTCGTCGTCGCACCGGCGCTGACGGTCGTGGTAACCGTGGTCGGCTGGGCAGACGATGCCGCCGCGCTGATCGGCCGCGACGGCGCGCGCCCGGGAGACCTCGTCGGCGTCACCGGGCGGCTGGGCGCCGCCGGCGCCGCGCTCGCCGTGCTGGAGGGACGAGCTGCACGCACGCCGGCGACCGAGGCGGCGCTCGCACGCGCGCGCAGCCCGATGCCGCGGCTGCAGGAGGGCCGCGCACTGGCGCGGGCGGGAGTCCATGCGATGATCGACCTCTCCGATGGCCTGGCGAGCGACGCCGGTCACATCGGGCGCGCCAGCGGCGTCGATGTGCGCATCGATCTCGGTGCGCTACCGATTCACACCGGCGTGGCGGAGGTCGCAGCCGCCCTCGGGGTGCCCGCCTGGCGGCTGGCTGTCGCGGGCGGAGAAGACTACGAGCTGTGCTTCTGCGCCGCCGCCGCCGACCGCGCGCGGGTGCAGGCGGCGGTCGAAGAGCTCGGCGCGTTGCAGGTCAGCTGGATCGGCGAGGTCCGCGCCGGCGCGCCAGGCGTGACGCTCTCAGACGAGCGGGGAGACGCGGTCCGGATCGAGGGATACGAGCATCGCTGGTAGTGAGTCATGCCCGCCCACCCCCGCGGCCTCCGGGTGGGCGGGCGGCGCTTCGATCGGCTGCGCAATCGCGCCACCCGGCAGCATCCGCGCGGCGCCCATCGGCACGGTGCGCGTCAGCCGGGCGTACACGAGCAGACGTTTTTCCGCGGTGAACACAGGCGTGCACGCTGACAGCACGAGGCGGCTGTAGCCGACCTCCGCAACGGCGGCGTTGACGTCCGACGGAGAGACGACCCGCTGGCCGGTGACGGTGTAGGTGAAGTGCGCGTACGGCATGTACAGCAGGATGTGGTTGCCCGGCTTCAGGAAGTTGATTTCGCGGAACGGCGCCAGGTAGGTCGTGCGGTGCCCGGCGATGGCGGTCGTCCCGGGGATGCCGGGGAAGCGCGTTTCCCTGTAGATGCCCGGCCCGCTGATGAGGTCCGCCGTGTCGGTACCGTCGACGACCACGTAGTTCGCGCCGACCCGCGGGATCACGATGCGCCCGACAGCGGCGCCGTCGCGTGAGCGACGTTCGAGCTCGCTCGCGAGGAACGCGATGCGGGCGCGCTCGGTCGGCAGGCTCGCCAGCGTGCGGCGCTCGAGCGGCGTCGGCGCGGCCCGTTCGGCCGTGCGCAGGTCGCCGCTGAGGTGATCCTGCCTGATCGTCGCGATCAGCGCCGAGATCGGCTCCTGCCAGACCAGCGTGACCGCCGCGTCGAGCAGCGCCAGGGCACCGAGCGCGATCAGCAGTAGGGCGAACGCGCGCAGCGCCCGCGCCGGGGCCGAGCGGCGATCCGCCGACGAGGCGAGCTCTCCATTGGGCGTCGTGCTGGCGAGCGACTCCGACATCACCCACTATCGTCGCAGAGCGGACTCCGTACCACCAAGTGATCCAGGGCCGGCGTAGGACAGGGGGCCGCGGATCGTCACATCGACCCGATCCCCCCCTTGCACGCCAGCCGGTTCACGCAGGGATGTCACTGCGAGCATTGCCGCTGCGGCGACGGTGCCGAACGCGATGCTCCACAGGATCGCTGCGCCCAGCCCAACGTGGCCGCCCGCAAGCAGCAGCACCCCCATCCAAGCCACATCCCCGAGCCCGAGTCCGAGCTGGTGGGCGAAGAACACGGTCAGCAGCGCCAGCGGCAGCAGACCGAGCGCAACGAGCCCAAGCGAGAGCGCCCGGCGCGGACGAAGCTCCGGCGCGGCGAGCACCAGCCACAGGTGCAGTGCCGGCAGCGCCAGCAGCGCGGTGAACGGGTCCAGGAACCAAACCACCGCATCGACCGCCAGCAGGATCAGCAGCAGTGGCAGGCCTGCCACTGCAGGGTCGGGTCTCCCACCCCAGCCCAGGCGCCGCATCAGCACGGCCCACAACAGCCACGCCAGGGCGAACGTCAGCCCGACCGCAACGACGGCGGTGAGCGCCCGAGCGCCCAGAGGCAGCGCGCTCGGCAGCACCGGCGTAGCGGGCGCGGCGCCGAGAACTCCGAGCCAGCCCAGTGCGTATGCGAACACCGCGCAGCTGAGAAACGGCAGCGCACAGCTGAGCGTCCACAGCGCCCAGCGTCCTGCGTGCAGGCGCCGGCGGCGCGCGCGCGCAAGCCCGTCCAGCGCGGCGGCCAGCGGCGGTAGCAGCAGCGCTAGCACGAGCAGCCGCAGCGCCCATTCGGGCATCGTCTTGTGCGCCAGCAGCACGCTCGTCTGCATCGCCTGCGGGACGTCCGGCGAGGTGTCGAGCGCATCGACGGCGCTCAGCACCGCGCGACCGAAGAGTTCCAGACGTTCCATGCTGACCGGGTCGCCGCGCGAAGCCCGGGCGAGCGGGGTGGGTGGGGTGGGCGGGCCGCGTTCTCCCGAGACCTGGACGAGCACAGCCGGGATGCCGGCGGCGTCCAGCACCCCCTGTTCGCCGACCGTCAGCGGGAACGCCAGGTGCGCAAGCTGCCCGAACGTGCTCGGCGCGCCGGGATCGATGCCCACCTCCTGGGTGATTGCCGCAGCGACCGTGCGCTGCAGCTGCAGCGGGGCCGAGCCGAGACCGTCGGAGAACGGCACCACGAACGGAGGACGCCGCTGCCTGCCTGCGAGGTCGCCGAGCACGATCGCCGCGTCGAATGGCCCATGCAGGCCGAGCTTCGGCAGATCGGTCAAGAGCTGCGTCGCGCCGGCGTCACCGCCACTGCCGCCGCTGGTCGAAGCAAGGACGATCGTGCGCTTGGTCTCGCGCGCTGCGAACACACGCGCCAGCTCGAGCAGCGCAGCCGTTCCCGACAGTTCCGCCACCGACCCCGCCGCGGCGGCGTCGCGATGCGCGAGGATCAGGATCGGCGTGGCGTCGGTCGAGCCGGGACGCTGCGCGACGACCGTGCTCAGCGAGCGTTCGCCTGCGATCGTCTGGGCGTGGAAGCGGTAGGTGCGTACCGAGAAGCCGCCCCCGGCGGTGCCGCCGAGCCCTTCGAGCACGCCCGCGACATGCCGCGCCAGCTTTTCGTCGCCGCTGGAGCCAGGCCGCCGCTGCTGGTAGCCGGCGGCCAGGCTCTGCAGTTCGGCGTAGGCCGGCGCGCCTTCGAACGCGTCGGGGGCGAGCGTCGAGGTCAGCGGCAGCGGACGCGAGCCCAGCGAGAACGCGGCGATCGCAAGCGCGAACAGAAATGGCACGAATGCCGCTCGGTACAGGCGCCCGTTGAGCATGCGCATAGACCATAGTCCGCTGCTCGGCTTCTCGCCCCGGGCCATGTCCGCAGGCGGCGCGGACGCGTGTCCACGAGTCCACGTCGCGGGTTAGGTATCGTGCCGCCGCGTGCTCCAGCCCGTCGCCGTTGCCCACAAGACGCTCGCCGACTACACGCACATCTGCGGTCGCGAGCTGATCGCGGAGATCCGCGAGCTGGCCGAGCCGCTGCAGGGCCAGCGCGTGGTGCACATCTCCGCCACGGCGTTCGGCGGCGGCGTCTCGGAGATCCTGTATACGCTCGTGCCGCTGATGCGCGACGTCGGCCTGGACTGCGAGTGGCAGGTGATCTACGGCCGTGAAGAGTTCTTCAACGCGACCAAGCTGATGCACAACGCCCTCCAGGGCGCGCCCCAGGACCTCGACGAGGAGCAGTGGGCGACATGGCGCAAGTACAACGAGATCAACGCCCGCGAGCTCACCGGCGGCTGGGATGTCTGCCTCGTCCACGACCCGCAGCCGGCAGCGCTGTGCCAGCTGGTGCCGGAGAAGGCGAAGGGCTGGGTGTGGCGCTGCCACATCGACGTCTCGACGCCGAACCCCGACACGATCAGCCAGCTGCTGCCGTACATCCAGGACTACCCCCAGTCCCTGTTCCACATGCGCGAGTACGTGCCCGAGGGCATGAAAGGCAAAGTCAACGTCGTGCCGCCCGCGATCGACCCCTTGACGCCAAAGAACATGGCACTCTCGCCCGAGGACGGCGCGTTCGTGTGCGGGCAGTTCGGGATCGACGTCGACCGACCGCTGATCTGCCAGGTCTCGCGCTTCGATCCGTGGAAGGACCCGCTGGGAGTGATCGACGCCTACCGCCAGGTCAAGGAGACGATGCCCGAGGTCCAGCTCGCGCTGGTCGGCTCGATGGCCAGCGACGACCCCGAGGGGTGGGACTTCTTCAACTCGACGATCGCGCACGCCGATGGCGACCCGGACATACACATCCTCAACAACTTCAACAACGTCGGCGCGATCGAGGTCAACGCGTTCCAGTCGCACGCCGACGTGCTGATCCAGAAGTCCACGCGTGAGGGCTTCGGGTTGACGGTGTCGGAGGCGATCTGGAAGGCACGGCCGTTCGTCGGCGGCAACGTCGGCGGCATCCCCCTGCAGATCGAGGACGGCGTGACCGGCTACCTGGTCTCCAGCGTCGATCAATGCGCGCAGCGCACCACCGAGTTCCTGCGCGACCCTGAGCTCGGCCGTGCGCTGGGCAGACGTGGCAAGGAGCACGTGCGCCAGCACTTCCTCACGCCGCGCTATCTGCGCGATTATCTGAAGATATTCAACGAGCTCAGAGAAGCATGACCGGCGAGCCGGCACAGCGTCCTGCGCTGGTGCTGGTGAGCAACCGCGGGCCGGTCACGTTCCACGCGGGCGGCGAGGTGCAGCGCGGCTCGGGTGGGCTGGTGACGGCGCTGAGCGGCCTGGCTTCGCATCGCGAAGTGATCTGGATCGCCTCGGCGATGAGCGAGTACGACGTGGAGGTCTCGCGCGAGCACGGAGGGGGCGCATTTTCGGTGCGCTCGCCGGCCGGGGGCGAGTACCAGGTGCGCCTGGTCGTCAGCGATCCCGACGCGTACGACCGCTTCTACAACGTGTTCGCCAATCCCATGTTGTGGTTCATCCAGCATTACCTCTGGGACCTGTCCAACGCGCCGGACATCCGCCGCGAGGAGATCGAGGCGTTCGAGTTCGGCTACAACGTCGTCAACGAGGACCTCGCGCGCGCAGTCGTCGAACAGCTCGAGGGCACGGCCGAGCCGGTCGTGATGGTCCACGACTATCACCTGTACACGCTGCCGGACCTCGTGCGCCGCGCCCGTCCCGACGTGTTCCTGCACCACTTCATCCACATCCCGTGGACGCAGCCGGACGCCTGGCGTGTGCTGCCGACGCGGATCCGCGAGGAGATCTACACGGGCCTCTTGGCGAACGACATCATCGGCTTCCACACCCGCTCCTACAGGCACAACTTCCTGCAGTGCTGCCGTGATCTGATGGACTTGGAGGTCG
The DNA here is from genome assembly GCA_049513255.1 of Solirubrobacteraceae bacterium. Classification (GTDB taxonomy): domain Bacteria; phylum Actinomycetota; class Thermoleophilia; order Solirubrobacterales; family Solirubrobacteraceae; genus Palsa-744. The sequence continues at coordinate 144,970 of JBEKWH010000001.1, read as the reverse complement.
ACTTCGAGCGCGGGCTGGTGCGCATCGGCGAGCGCGAGGTGTGGGTGCGCGCGTACCCGCTGCCGATCGACCACGAGGCGACGCGGCAGATCGCGCAGAGCGCACGCGTGCACGAGTTCGAGGAGGAGCTGCTGCACCGTCGCCGCGACTTCCTGATCCTGCGGGTCGACCGCGCCGACCTGTCGAAGAACGTGCTGCGCGGCTTCTCGGCGTTCGACCTGTTCCTGGAGGAACACCCCGAGTTCACCGAGCGCGTCACGTTCATGGCCCAGCTGATGCCGTCGCGAACCGACGTACCGCAGTACGCGGAGTATCTCGAGCGGATCGAGGCGCTGGTGGCGGTCGTCAACCACCGCCACGGGACACCCGACTGGATGCCGATCCAGCTGAAGCTGCGCGACGACCTCGAGGAGGCGATGGCCGCGTACAAGCACTACGACGTGCTGCTCGTCAACGCGATGTTCGACGGCATGAACCTGGTGGCGAAGGAGGGACCGATCGTCAACGAGCGCGAGGGCGTCTCGATCCTCTCGGAGAACACCGGCGCCCACGAGGAGCTCGGCGAGTATGCGCTGTCGGTGAACCCGTTCGACATCCAGGAGCTCGCGAACTCGATCTACGCCGCGCTGACGATGGACCCGCGCGAGCGCGCCCGGCGGGCGGCGGGACTCGCGCAGATCGTCACCTCGCGTGACCCCGGCGATTGGATCGACGAGCAGCTCGCGGACATCCGCGCCAAGGCACGCACTCGCTAACCCGCTACTCTTTGCGCCCGACGCAAATGACGCTGCCCACCCCCACATACGATCTCGTGCTGATGCTCGATCCGCAGGCCGACGAGGGCGTGCGCGCGAAGATCGTCGCCGACACGCGCGCCGCCGTCGAGGCGGGCGGCGAGCTGCTCCGCCACGACGAGTGGGGCGAGCGGCCGCTGACCTACCCGATCGACAAAAAAGCGAGCGCCGAGTACCACCTGCTGCAGTTCCATGCAGGCGAGAAGGAGCTGCTCGGCAGCCTCGACCGCACGCTGCAGATCACCGACGGCGTCGTGCGCTTCCGGATCATCAAGCTGAAGCCGGGCGTTCCCGACGCGCCCGACATGCGGTCCGCATCGGCGCCGGCCGCCCGCCGCGTCGAGACCGACCGACCGGAGATCGTCGAGGCGCAGCCGACGGACGACGCTTCCGAGCCCGAGCTCGCCATCGCCGAGACCGCATAGTCCGAGCGGCAAACTACGGGCGCGCGTGCGCCGCAGTGCTATTAAGATCGTGCAATGAGCTGGGCTGAGGAGATCGACGAGCGGTCCACGAGTCGGACCGACGTGCTGCGCGCATCACCGCCGATGTTCGACTCGAAGGTGCTCGATGCCCTCTCGCGGGTGCACCCGAGCGTCCCCGTGGTCATCTTCGTGCCGGCGATCGTCGCACTCGGCGCGTGGGGCCTGGAGAGCGTGAGCGTGCTCGCGGCGGTCGGCCTCGCAGCGGGCGGCTACGCGCTGTGGACGTTGTTCGAGTACTGGCTGCACAGGCTCGTGTTCCACTTCGAACCGGAGGACGGATTCGGCGCGCGCCTGCACTGGATCATCCACGGTGTCCACCACGACCACCCGAACGACCCCATGCGCCTGGTGATGCCGCCGGCGGTGAGCGTGCCGTTGGGAGCGGGCGTGTTCGGCGTGCTGTACCTGCTGTTCGGCTCCGGCTACGCGCCGGCGATCGGCGCCGGCTTCTTCGGCGGCTACCTGGTGTACGACCTGACGCACTACTACCTGCACCACTTCCGCCCTCGCGGACGGTTGGGCAGGATGCTGCGCGAGCGCCACATGCGCCACCACTTCCAGGACGACACCCGCGGCTTCGGGATCAGCGCGCCCTACTGGGACGAGGTGTTCCGCACCTCCCCGCGGGCGAAGCGATCTCCGCAATAAGCGGCATCGACGCACGCTCGCGAGCGAGTCGTGCCCGCAGGCCGCTCTAGACTCGGTACTCGATCTCGACGACAGATCCACTCCTCCGCGGACCGGACGAGGGACAAGCTGAAAGGAAGAGCAGACGTGGCCGCCACCAATATCAACCGGGTCGTGCTGACCGGAAACCTGACCGCAGACCCGGAGCTGCGCTCGCTGCCCAGCGGCAACTCGGTGTGCAAGCTGCGCGTCGCGTGCAACACGCGCCGCAAGAACGGAAGCACCGGCGAATGGGAGGACAAGCCCAACTACTTCGACGTCACGGTGTGGGGCGCCCAGGGCGAGAACGCGTCGCGCTACCTGTCCAAGGGACGCCCCGTAGCGATCGACGGGCGACTCGAATGGCGGGAGTGGGAGACCCAGGAGGGGACAAAACGACAGGCAATCGATATCATTGCCGACTCGGTGCAGTTCCTGGGCTCGCGCGACGACGCCTCGGGTGGGGGCGGTTTCGCCGGCAACGGCGCCTCCAAGGGCAGTGACATCCCAGTCGACGAAGGGGATTTCCAGCCCGCACCTGTCTCCGGCGCAGCCGGCGACGATGACATTCCGTTCTAGCCAGTACAGCGAGGTCCCAGTGCTTTCAAGTCCAGTCACGCCCGATCATCACCGCAGCCGCGGCGCAGGCCGCTGATGGCCAAAGCACGCGGTCGCGGCAAGCCGGTACGCCGGCGCGACAAGAAGGGCGGCCCCGGCAGCGGGCGGCGCAAGCCGTGCCAGCACTGTCGTGACAAGGTCGAGCAGGTCGACTACAAGGACGTGGCGTCGTTGCGGAAGTTCATCTCCGAGAAGGGGAAGATCCGCTCGCGGCGGATCACCGGCTCCTGCCGGCGCCACCAGGTGCAGATCGCCCGCGCCGTCAAGCGCGCCCGCGAGCTGGCGCTGCTGCCGTACGTGAACGAGGGCGGTCGCGACGACAGTCCTCGCCGCGACCGCGGTGACCGAGACCGCGAGCGTTAGCGAGACCGTCGATGCCGGAGGCGATACTTCTCAAGGACGTCGACACGCTCGGCGAGCAGGGCAAGGTCGTCGACGTGTCCAAGGGCTACCTGCGCAACTACCTGATCCCGCGCAAGCTCGCGCAGCCAGCGACGAAGGGCGCGATCGAGACCGTGCGCCAGCGTCAGGCGGCCGCCGAGCGGGCAGCTCGCGAGGCGATCGAGAAGGCACAGGAGAACGTCAACCTGCTCAACCGCACCGTGCTGACGATTCCGCAGCAGGCCGGCGCCGACGGGCGGCTGTTCGGCTCGGTGACCGCGCAGGACATCGCATCGGCCATCCGCGAAGCGCGGGGGCTGCGCCTCGACAAACGTAACGTGCACCTCCCCGAGCCGATCAAGAACGTCGGCACGTACATGGTCGTGGTCGATGTGGTCGACGGCGTCCAGGCGACGATCAAGACGATGGTCGTAGCGAAGAAATAGCGCGGCGCTGCCGAGAATCCGTCCTGTGCCGCTGCGAACATGTGTTCGTGACGACACCTCATCTTTTTCGCACCGCATTTGCGGAAACAACCGCCGGGATGCGCCCGAGCGCGGCCTAGACTCGGCACGACCATGGCCATAAGCGTCGCATCCCCAGCCAACGGCGCCAACGGCGCCTCCGCGAGCGCGATCACGCCGCCGCACAACCTCGACGCCGAGCAGTCGGTCCTCGGCGCGATCCTGCTGTCGGATCGATCGCTGTATGCGCTGGTGATCGAAGAGGGACTGCGCGCGGAGGACTTCTACCGCGAGCGCCACGGCACGATCTACGACGCGATGCTCGCGCTCTACAACGAAAGCGAGCCCGTAGACGTCCTGACGGTCACCGACCGCCTGCGCCAGATGGGCAAGCTGGAGGAGGTCGGCGGGGCGGCGACGGTCGACGAGCTGACCGGGGTGGTGCCCGCCGCGGGCCACGCGCGCCGCTATGCGCAGATCGTGCGTGAGAACGCGCTGCTGCGACGCCTGTTGAAGAGCACATACGAGATCCAGGAGAGCGTGCTGGGCCACGATGCGCCCCCGCGCGAGCTCGTCGAGCAGGCGGAGAAGGCGATGCTCGAGGTAGCGCGCGATGACCGCCAGCAGGACTTCCGAGCGATCGAGGAGGTACTGCACGAGGAGCTCGACAAGCTGCATCGGCTGTCGCTGGAGGGCACCTCGCTGACAGGAACCCCGTCGGGCTTCAAAGACCTGGACGAGATCACCGGCGGTTTCCAGGCCGGCAACCTGATCATCATCGCCGCGCGCCCGGCGATGGGCAAGAGCGCGCTCGTGTGCAACATCGCCGAGAACGCCGCCGTCGAGCATGGCAAGCCGGTGGCGCTGTTCTCGCTGGAGATGGCCGAGGCGGAGCTCGCGCAGCGGTTCGTGGCGTCGCAGGCGCGGATCAAGGGCGAGGAGCTGCGCAAGGGGCGGGTGGCCGAGCAGCGCTGGCCGAAGATCCTGCAGGCGAGCCAGCGCCTGGCGCGGGCACCGCTGTGGGTGGACGACTCCAGCGACGTGGGGATGCTCGAGATCCGCGCGAAGGCGCGCCGGCTGCACAGCCAGTGCGAGGGCGGGCTCGGGCTGATCATCATCGACTACCTGCAGCTGATGCGCACCGACAGCCGCTACGACAGCCGCGTCACCGCCGTCGGCGAGCTCAGCCGCGGACTGAAGATCCTGGCGCGCGAGCTGGGCGTGCCGGTGATCGCACTGTCGCAGCTGAGCCGCGCGGTCGAGACGCGCCCCGACAAGAAGCCCCAGCTGTCGGATCTGCGCGAGAGCGGAAACCTCGAGCAGGACTCCGACCTGGTGATGTTCATCTACCGCGACGAGTACTACAACGAGGACTCCGAGCGCCCCGGCGAGGCCGACCTGATCATCGCCAAGCACCGCAACGGCGCGGTCGGCAAGGTCACGCTGACCTTCCAGAAGGAGTACCCGAAGTTCATGAACTACGCCGGCGAGCGCTACGCATGATGGCAGACGGGGAGCAGCTGTTTGGCGCCGGCGAGGCGGCGCAACCGCCGGAGCTACGCGTGCGCCGCGGCGACGCGCGTGACGGCGCCTGCCCGCTCGGCATATGCGACGGCAGCGGCTTCGTGATCGACGAGGCCACGAACACCGCCACTGACTGCGGCTGTCGGCGCGGGCGCATCTCCGCGAGGCGCGCGGCCAGTCTCGAGGGGCGCATCCCGAACCTGTACAGGGGAGTCTCCTTCGATCGCCCACCGGTTCTCGGTATGCCGGAGGCGATCGTCTCGGAGGTCCGCCGCTACGTTCGCAATCTCGACGCCAGGCTGGCGGAAGGCCGCGGGCTGTGGCTGACGGGGGACGTCGGCACGGGCAAGACCAGCCTCGCGATGATCGTCTCGAAGGCCGCGATCGACGCCGGGTACTCGGTGGCCATATATTCGCTGCCGAGGCTGCTCAACCTGATCCGCGATGAGATCGGCGCGGAAAACAGTCTGCTCGACCTCCTCGACAGCCTCTCCTCGGTCGACCTTCTGCACATCGACGATCTCGGCGCGCAACACACAACGCCGTGGCGCCTGGAGCAGCTGTACTCGATCGTCGACGCCCGCTATCAGGCCGGGCGCCCGATCGTCGCGACCACCAATCTGATGCCAGACCAGCTCGCGGAGCAGATGGGCCGGCGCATCATGACGACGGTCTCCGAGGGAGAGAGCGGGCAGGCCAGCCGGGAGCGCAAGGTCGTCTCCGATGACTCCAGCGAGGTCGTCGGTCGGCGCATCGTCTCGCGCCTGGTTGAGATGTGCGGCGACCCGCTCCCTCTGTACGGCGAGGACAAGCGGCGAGAGTTTCGCGCCGAGCCGAGCTCCGCTCGCCCCTAAACTCCACTACTTATGCCAGGCATAGTGATAGTGGGCGCGCAGTGGGGCGACGAGGGCAAGGGCAAGATCACCGACCTGCTCGCCGAGCACGGCGACGCGGTGGTGCGCTTCCAGGGCGGCAACAACGCCGGGCACACGATCGTCAGGGGCGAGCAGGAGTGGAAGCTGCACCTGATCCCCTCGGGCATCCTCTACCCGGGCAAGCGCTGCGTGATCGGAAACGGCGTCGTGATCGACCCGAAGGTGCTGATCGACGAGCTCGACGCGCTGCGCGCGCGGCGCGTGGACGTCAGCGGCCTGCGCATCTCCGCGAACGCGCACCTGATCATGCCCTACCACCTGCTGCTGGACTCCGCCGGCGAGGCCAAGCTCGGCAGCCTGCAGATCGGCACCACCCGCAGGGGCATCGGCCCGTGCTACGCGGACAAGGCCGCGCGCCTGGGCATCCGCGTGCAGGACCTGCTCGACGAGAAGATCCTCAAGAAGAAGATCGTCGCCGCGATGGAGCCCAAGCGGCTGTCGCTGCGCCCGTTCGAGAAGGACCCGGCGCTCGACCTGCACACGATGACCGAGGAGTACCTCGTGTACGGCCACCGCCTGGAGCAGCACATCGCGGACACCTCGAAGCTGATGTGGGAGATGCTCGACGACGGCCAGACGGTGATCCTCGAGGGTGCGCAGGGAGCGATGCTGGACATCGACCACGGCACCTATCCGTTCGTCACCTCCTCGAACCCGCTCGCCGGCGCCGCATGCGTGGGCAGCGGCATCGGGCCGAAGGCGATCGACGAGATCTGGGGCATCTCCAAGGCCTACACAACGCGCGTGGGAGCGGGGCCGTTCCCGAGCGAGCTGCGCGAAGAGATGGGCGAGACGATCCGCCAGCGCGGAGGGGAGTTCGGCACGACCACCGGGCGCCCGCGCCGCACCGGCTGGCTGGACCTGGTGGCCCTGCGCTACGCGGCGCGCCTGAACACGCTTACAGCGCTGGTGGTGACCAAGCTCGACGTCCTCTCGGGACTGGATCGCATCCAGGTGTGCACGAGCTATCGCGGCGCCGACGGCGCCGAGTTCGAGGACTTCCCCTACCACCAGACCGTGCTGCACCACACGACCGCCGAGCTGACCGAGCTGCGCGGCTGGAAGGAGGACCTCGGCGAGTGCCGCACGATGTCCGACCTGCCCGACGGCGCACGCGAGTATCTCGACTACATCGCCGAGCACGCCGGCGCCCCGGTCGCGCTGATCGGCGTCGGGCCCGGCCGCGAGCAGACCGTGTGGACGGACGCCGGGCGCGAGACGATCATCGGCGCCGGCGCGCTGCTCGCGCCCTGACGCGGCCCGACCGGGGATGCGCCGGAGCGCATTCCCAGGCCGAGCCGCGTGGTGCACCAGGGCCGCCGGCCTGTCCTACTGGCCGAAGAACCCGCCAAAGCCGTGGTCTGGCGGCCACGGGAACTGGTAGGCGCGGTAGCTGTTCACACCAGCCGGGAACTCAGCGTTGAAGATGAGCTTGCCCGACGGGCTGAACTCCGAGAAGTACGGCAGCGCGCCCCAGCCGACGACGGTGTTGCCCGCGCGTGTCGTCTGCGCGTCGCCCTGCGACGGCGCCGAGAGCCCCTCGGGCTGGTCCTCGGACGCCACCAGCGTGGCGACTTTCGTCCACGGGTTCAGCCTGACGGTGACCGCGCGGCTGTATGGCAGCAGCGGCGCGCCGGCGGAGTCGTTGTCGAAGAACGTGTACGTGCCGTTCCCCAACGCCTCGGGGTCGTGCTGCCAGGCGAAGATCTCACCCGCGCTGTCGAGGGTCTGGCCCGGCGCCGCCTGCAGCGCGAAGCTCGAGTCCTTGCCGCCGAGCTGCCAGATGATGTTGCCCGTGAAGCGGTTGACCTTGTACGTCGTCCACGTGTCGCGGGCGTCGATCAGCAGGTTGCCGTCGGTGTCGAGCTTGACGGCGTTGATGTGGAACCAGTCCCACGGTGTGCTCGCCGAGGCCGGCAGCGGCTGCTCACTCTGGCTGAACGGCACGTGATCCTCGCTGTTCCACTGGAACAGCACCTTGCCCGTGGCGATGTCGATCTCCTGCACAACACCGTTGATGACCGTCTGGTCGGCCGGACCGCCGATCGAGGTGAGGTTTGCCGTGGCCGTCGTGTAGGACAGGATCAGCGCCGTGTTCCAGGGGGTGATCAGGAACTCGTGCCCGTCCGCGCTGAGCCCGTTCCCGGCGTTGACCGCCGCGATCTGCTGGAAGTGATCGTTGTAGATGTAGTCGGTGCCGCTGGAGAGCCCGCCGAGCCCGGTGCCCTGCCACCAGGTCAGGACCGGCTGGCCTCCATACGTCTGGACCCGGAAGTCGCTCGCCTCCTCGCCGGCGGGGACAGCCTGGAACCACACGACGTCTCCCTGGCTGTTGACGATCTCGGGGCCGTTGGCGTAGGTGCTGGCGTCGCCGAACGGGGAGATGAAGAAGTCCCCGCCCTGGGCGACGAATGGCGAGGATGTCAGGATCGAGACCGGCGGCGGCGAGGTGGGTGCCGCCAGGGCTGCGCTTGCACCCGCCAGAGCAATCACGGCCGCTCCGACAACGATCGTGACAGCGCCGATGAGCATCTGCAGCCGTCGCTGCAACCCGCTCCTGGGCGCACTTGAGGACGTTAGCTGAAGCATGTTCGTTCTTCCTTTCTTGAGGTTTGGCTTGCGATTTGAGGGCTGTGGACCGGCGTGGCTCTCAGACCTCGAACGCAACCCTAGGACAGAATCCACATAATTTCAACTGACTTTATGATGTTTCTTCACGGGTCTCCTTACGACGCCCGTAAGCTGACCTTCATCGCGGTCGTGGACGTCGACCCGGCCTCGCCGCAGTACGGGCGGATCGTGCACCGAACCGACATGCCCAATGTGGGCGACGAGCTGCACCACTTCGGCTGGAACGCCTGCTCGTCCGCGTGCCACTCGCAGCTGGCGCGGGACACGCTCGTCGTGCCTGGCTTCCGCTCCTCGCGAATCCACCTGCTCGACGTGACGGACCCGCGGGCGCCACGCGTGCGCGACGTGATCGAGCCCCAGGAGATCTTCGAGAACGCCACTACGACGTGAGCGACCCAGCCGACCCACAGCTGCGCTCGCAGACCTGGCTCGGGGGCCTGCTCGGGCGCGACGGCGGTCATCCGCGCGCCGACGGGCCGCTCACGGGCGGACCGCAGATGCTGCAGTGCTCGCTCGACGGCGAGCGCGTGTATGTGACGAACTCGTTGTACTCGACCTGGGACAACCAGTTCTATCCCGAGCTGCGCGGCTGGCTGACGAAGCTCGACCGCCAGCCCGACGGCAGCTTCGCGCTGGACCCGAGCTTCTTCGTCGACTTCCACGAGCAGGCCGGCGGCGCGCGCCCGCACGAGATCCACCTGCCCGGCGGGGACTGCACCACCGAGATCTTCCAGTAGGGCGCCGGACGCCCTCGGTATCGGCGCAAGTCCCCGCGAGAATGGGCCGTGCAGGAATCGAACCTGCAACCTTGGGCTTAAGAGGCCCCTGCTCTGCCGGTTGAGCTAACGGCCCGTGAGGGCGCCGGCGAGGTCGGCCGGCTCGAGCCCTGATTCTACTTGCTCTTGCTCGTCGTCGTTGTGCCGGCGGGGGCGGTCTTCGTCTTCACTTCGGTCGCTTCCAGTTCTTTTTTGGCGTTCAGCTTGCCGGCGTACGTTTTGCCGTTGGTCGTGGTCGTGTAGGTCTTTTCGCCCGAGGGGTTGGCCTTGACTTCGGCCAGCTCGTCCTTGACGCGGGTGCGGTCGGTGGCTGGCGACAGCGAGACCGCCTTTTCGGAGGCCAGGTCGCCGACGCGCGTGTTGTGGGCTTTGTAGGCGGCCTCGGCGAGCGCCGCGTACAGCGCCGCGTCGGTCGGCCGGGCGGCGACGGCGATCTGCAGGACTTCGACCTGCTTGGCCGGTTCGTTGAGACCGCCTTCGCCATATACGCCCTCCATCAGCTGTGCGAGTTCGGCGTTGGGTTTGGCGGAGTCCAGCGCTACGTAGCTTTCCCACGCGTGCGACGCTTCTTTGAAGAGTTCCTTGCCCTTGGCGGTCGCCTGTCCGGTGCTCGTCACGTACGTTTCGCTGCCGCCGGATTCGTGCAGCAGGTTCTTCGTCAGGTTTTCCCAGGCGCTGGCGTTGTTCGGTTCCTTCTTGGTCAGCTTCTGGTACTTCTTGATCTGGGCGGAGAAGCTGGCGCTGCTGCCGCCTTCGGCGTTCGTGAACGCGCTGAAGATGCCGCCGCTGCCGAAGCCGCCGCCAACGCCCAGCCCGACGAAGCCGAGCAGGAAGATGCACGCCAGGCCGATGTAGATGACCCGCACCGCGCGGCGGCGGTGCCGGCCTCTGGTGTCGAACAGCATCTAGCCCTGCAGCCTTGGGTCTATGTGGTCTATGAGGTCCTGCACGGTTGGCTCCCCTGGGTCCTGCGATGGTGGCGATGCGGGGTTCCCCGAGGGATGCCCGGCGTCTGTGGTATTTGCGCTGCCGTCCTCGGGCCGAATACGCTCAGCCCGCCCCACGACTGCTGCTACCAGGATACTGACCTCGTAGAGCAGATACAGGGGCACGGTCTCCAGGATCAGCGTGATCACGTCGCCGGGCAGGAACGCCGCGACGGCCGCGCATGCGACGACCGCATAGCGGCGGCCCTTGCGCAGCTGTTTGGGTGTGACGATCCCCAGGCGCGTGGCGCCGACGATCACCACCGGAACCTGGAACACGAGTCCCATCGCCAGCAGCACGGTTGCGGCGAAGCTGTAGTACGGGTTGGCCTGGACGAGCACGTTGAACTCGCTGGAGTTGAAGTTCACGAAGAAGCGGATCGCCGCCGGCAGCACCACGAAATACCCGAACGCGACGCCGGCGGCGAACAGGAACGGGACGGCCGTGATCAGCGGCATCGCCACGCGTCGCTCGTGCGGCTGCAGCGCCGGCAGCACGAAGCCGTAGAGCTCGAACAGGATCACCGGCAGCGAGATGATCAGGGCGAAGTACAGCGTCACTGTGATCGTCGTCGTGAACGGTTCGCCGATGCCGAGCGTCGCCGGGTTGTCGCCGACCGGATTGCGGGGGATCTTCGCGACGTCGGCCTTGAGCGTGGCGATCAGCGGCGTCAGTTCGGTGCGCGCCGCGGCCGAGAGGCCGCTGCCCGGCTTGCTCAGCACGCCGAGCATCTGCTGGGTGCTGCTGGCGACGTTCAGCAGGCCGCGCTGGGCCAGCACCGTCTGGCCGACCGTGCCCTCGCCTTTGGCGACCTGCTTCTTCGTCTCTGTCTTCAGCGGTTCGTTGATGACGCGCAGCAACGCATGGTTCTGCCACAGGCAGATGCCGAACGCCACAGCCAGCACGAGCCCGCTCACGATCAGGCGCGTGCGCAGCTCTTCCAGGTGGTCAACGAGGGTCAGGCGCTCCTCGTGGCCGATCGTGCGAATCGCGCTGGCCATGGGCCTTATGAACCTATCACCGCGCGAGCGTCGGCCCGCGTAGCTAAAGGCCCCCGCTCCGCGCGTCGATGACGACACAGAGCCACTATGGAATCCGAGAAGGACCCTGACATCAAGCACCACCCGCAGTCGCAGGTGGGCAACCCAACCGGCGCCGTCTACGGCGTGGACGGTCAGCCCGCGGACGGCGCCTGCGCCCCCGCGCAGCTGCACATCTGCTTCCACTGCGCCGGCGAGCTGGTGTATCCGCTCGACTGGTCCGAGGAGGGTCCCCGCCACTGGCGTATCGTGCTGCGCTGCCCCGAGTGCGAGTCAAGGCGCGAAGGTGTCTTCGACCAGACCGCGGTAGAACGCCTCGATGACGAGCTCGACCGTGGCTCGAGCGCGCTGCTGGGCGATCTCAGGCGCATGACGCACGCGAACATGTCCGAGGAAATCGAGTTCTTCTCGCGTGCGCTCGAGGCGGATTTGATCCTCCCCAGCGACTTCTGAGACTCAGCGGTAGCGCTCGACGACGGCGTCCGCGACCAGCCCGAGCAGCGCCGAGCGTCCGTTCGGGAGAATCGCCGGCAGTGCCGCCTTGGCCTCGGCCACGACCGCAAGCGCCCGCTCGCGAGCCTCGTCTAGCGCGCCGGTCGCGGCGATGCGCTCGCACAGCGCCTCGATTTCTCGGGTGCCGCCCACCCCGCCCAGCGAGGCGAGGTCGAAGGCGGCCAGGTCTGGCTCGCGTTCGCGGGCGAGGATGAACGGCAGGGTGACCGTGCCGTCGAGCAGGTCGGTGCCGCGCGACTTGCCCGTGCGCTCGACCGGGCCCGAGACGTCGAGCACATCATCGAGCATCTGAAAGGCGAGGCCGATGCGGCGCGCGAAGGCACCGAGCGCATCCGCGAGCTCCGGGGAGCCTTCGACGGCCGTCAACGCTCCCAGCCGACACGCCGCCTCGAACAGCGCCGCGGTCTTCAGCTCGCAGCGGCGCAGATAGCGCTCGACTGCCACATGCGCGGCATAGGCGTCCTCGCGCTGCAGCAGCTCGCCTTCCGCGAGCGCCGAGCTGGCCTGCGAGAGCGCGTGCAGCTGCGCGGCGTCGTCGTTGCGCGCAAGCTCGGCAAACGCTCGCGAGAACAGCAGGTCGCCGGTGGCGATCGCCATCTGCCTGCCGGCAACGGCGGCCACCGTTGGATGGCCGCGGCGCAGCAGGGCGCCGTCGATCAGGTCGTCGTGGACGAGCGTCGCCGAGTGCACCAGCTCGACCGCTACGGCCGCGCGCACCAGGCGCTCCTCGCCGGCGGGCGTGTCCGGCGGCCCCCCCGCCGACTCCGCGGCCAGCACCACCAGAAGCGGGCGCAGGCGCTTGCCGCCGGCGATCACGGTGGCGCTTGCGTGCGAGGCGAGCGGCGTGCCGGCGTGCGCGGCCACCAGCCCGAGGTGGCGCTCGGTGCGCTCCATCCTGGCGCGCAGCGCCTCGCCGCCACGGCGCATGATCGCGTCGAGTCCGTCCACTCCCGCTGCGGGAATGCTGGCCGCCGTGCTGCCCACTGCGCTCATGATGACCGACCACCGCCTCCGGCGGCGGTGCCCCCGGGAACGGTGCCGGCGTGGATGGCCACAATGCCACCGGCCGTGATCACGTAGCTGATGTCGGTCAGCCCGGCGCGCTGCATCTCGGCCGCGAGCGCCGCAGGCGCGGGGAAGCGCTTGACCGAGTTGGGCAGGTAGCTGTAGGCCTGCGCGATCGTGCCCTCCACGCCGGTGCCGGCGCGCGCGCCAGGCGTGAGCGCGCCGGTCAGGCGCCCGAGCGCGGGGACGATGCGGTCGAACCACAGCGCGTAGAAGAGCGACAGCGGCGCACGCGTCGGCGTGGTGATCTCGAGCACGACCACGCGGCCACCCGGGCGCACCACGCGGACCATCTCCGCCAGGCCGCGAGTCAGATCATCGAAGTTGCGCGCACCGAAGCCGACCGTCGCGGCATCGAAGCAGTCCTCAGCGTAGGGCAGCTCCATCGCGTCGGCCCATTCAAAGCGGGGGCGCACGTGGCGGGGGTCGGCGACGGCGGCCTTGCCGCGCGCGCGGTCGAGCATCGCCTCGGCGAAGTCGCTGCCCACGACCTCGCCGCCAGGCGAGACGCGGCGGGCAAGCTCGATCGCCAGGTCGCCGGTGCCAGTGGCGACATCCAGTACGCGGCTGCCCGGGCCAACCCAAGCCAGATCGGCTGCGCGCGCGCGCCAGCGGTGGTGCAGGCCGGCGGTCATGACGGTGTTCAGCAGGTCGTAGACGCCGGCGATGCGGTCGAACATCGCGCGCACCTCTACGGCCTCCAGCCTGCCAGCGCCGTCCCGGAGGCGAGCGGGCACCGCCCCGACTACTTGAGTTGCGAGAGGAAGTTGACGATCGCTTCGAACTTCTTCGCCGGCAGGTTCTTGAACGAGGGCATCGGCGCCGTCGGGTTCACCAACGTGCGCGCGATCGCCTGGCGGGGAATCCGGTCGGCGATGTTCGTGAGGTTCGGCCCAGGCCCAGCGTTGCCGTTGTCGCCGAGCTTGTGACACGCCAGACACCCCGACTGAGCGACGACCTTGCGGCCTTCTTCGTACTCGGTGAGCAGCTTCCCGCCAGCTTGCTCGACGGCCGTCGGCGTGGCCATTTCGATCGACGTCGGCGCCCCCGCGTTGGCTCCCGAGTACGTCAGATAGGCCATTGCGCAGATCACCGTGATGCCCGTGATCGTCGCGATCGGGCGCCGCTCGGGGCGCCGCTCGGGACCGCGGTCGTAGAAAGGCAGCAGGAACAGCAGGATCATGCCCAGCGTCGGCACGCCGATCGTGGCCAGCGGCACGAGGCTGGGCGTGCGGATGATGCGCAGAACCTCGAACAGGAAGAAGAAGTACCACTCCGGCCGCGGCACGTAGGTCGTGGTGGTGGGGTTCGCCTTGGAGCCGAGCTCGGCGCCGAGCACCAGCGACATCGTGATGATCACCGCCATCACGACGCAGGCCATGATCGAGTCCTTGGCCACGGCGTACGGGAAGAAGGGCTTGCCCTGCGCCTTGAGCAGCGCGTATTCGCGGAGGTATTCCTCCTTCTCGCGCTGGTTCATCTAGACCTCGGTCTCGCGCAGCTCGTGGCGCTTCTCGGCTCTTGTCCACGGCGGCGCGGTCGTGCCCAGCTTGGCCACCAGGAAGAGGTGGGCGCCGATCAGCGCGGCCATGAGCCCGGGTATGAGCAGCATATGGATGGCGTAGAAGCGCGACAGCGTCGTGGCCCCGAATTCGGAGCCGCCGCGCAAGAAGTCGCTCAGGTAAGGGCCGACCAGCGGGCCGGTGCCGTTGATGTTGACGCCGACGATCGTCGCCCAGTAGGCGCGCTGGTCGAACGGGAGCAGGTAGCCGGTGAAGGACATCACCATCGTCAGGATCAGCAGCACCACACCGATCACCCAGTTGAGCTCGCGTGGGTACTTGTAGGCGCCGAAGAAGAACGTGCGCGCCATGTGCAGGAACACGAGCACCACCATCACGCTCGAGCCCCACTTGTGCATGCCGCGGACGAATTGCCCGAGGAATACGTCGTTGGTGACGTAGCGGATCGATTCGTACGCGCCACCCGCCGGGTCCGGACGGTAGTACATCGCCAGGAACACGCCGGTGACCGCCTGGCTGAGGAACGCGAACATCGTCGCTGAGCCGAGCGTGTAGAACCAGTTGGTGCCCTTCGGCACCTTGCGGAACATCATCCAGCGCGCCGCGCCGCTGAGCGAGGTGCGCTCGTCGACCCAGTCGACGACCGTGATGCCCGCCTGCTTGGCGTCCTCGAGCGGTCCGCCCTTGCCGTTCCCCTGTCCAGGGCGCGGTGGCGGCGTCTTCAGCGGAGCGGGAAGCGGGGGGGCGGGGAGCTTGGGCACGGTGGTTGCGAGACGCGTTGCGGGTTAGAGTTTCTGGGCGCCGGGCCGCGACGGGTACAGGTACTGGCCGATGCCGTCAAGTGTCTCACCGGGATCGCGCGGCGAGAAGCGACGCAGCTGGCTGTTGACGCTGAAGCGCGGGCCAACTTCGACGTCTTCGCCGTTCACGCGGGTGTAGAAGCGGTCGAGCGGGCGGACCGGGGGTCCACCGACCCTGCGGCCGAGCAGGTCGTAGACGCCACCGTGACACGGGCAGATGAAGCGCTCGGATGCGTCCACCCAGCGGACCGGGCAGCCGACATGCGCGCAGCGGCTGGAGATCGCGATATACGGCGTGCCTTTGTCATACGGGTCGGTGTCGATTTCGGGGTTGAACTTGCGCATGTACACGGTCGACTTGCCCGCCTCGCCGATGTTCGGCTGCAGCGTGATCACGACCGGGACGTAGTTGTTGTCCGGAAACTGGTCGACCGTCCCGACCACTTCCCAGCGGTGCGGGTTGCTTTTGAAGATCGGGCCGAACGCGAAGCCGAGCGCGGGCAGCGCGAACGAGGCGGCGGCGACCGCGCCAGCGCTGTGCGCCGTGCCGGTCATGAACCGCCGGCGCGTGATCGTCTCGCCCTCGAACGCCCCCGGTATCCCCCGGTCGAGCGTGTACTTGGACTGATGTTTGTCGCGCTTGCTTGGCACCGGGCGCGAAGAATACCGAGGCGCGACTCAGGGCGTTGCGGCGGCGCCCATCGAGCTTGTGCGCATCGCCTCGATCGCGTTTGGGGCTCCCGCCAGCACCAGCTCCTTGGCGCGAGCGTGCGCCTCGGTGCACCCCCAGCCGACCGCGCGTGCGCCGGCCCTCCAGACGGCGTCGGCGAGCTGGCCAGAGCCGGCGCCCTGCGCGAGCGCGCTGAGCGTGATCGTGTCGGCCAGCTCAGCCACCGCCGACGTGTCGCCGAGCGCGACCAGGCGTGCCAGCCCGATCGCATACAGCCGGTCACCCGCGAGCAGCCCCAGATCGGCCTCGGGCACGTGCACCACACGCGGCGCCCCGTAGTGCAGCAGGTAGCCCTCGTAGATCGCCTCCACGAGCAGCTCGTACTCCTCGCGCCTGCCGGCCGCGCGCGGACCGCTGGCGGCGATGCTCGCCGGGCTCTCCGGTGACTCGCCGGTAGACCCCGACTGCGCGCTCGCGCCGGTGCTCGCCTGTGCGACGGGCTCGACGAGTGTCGCGATCAGCCCGCCTTCGCTGCGCAGCAGCGCCCGCAGACGCTCGAGCGCGTTCTCGCCCGTGGGCTCGTCCGTGCCGTCGTGCGACGGGCTCATGCCGCTCCCGCCGGCTCGGGCAGGCAGGCGAAGGCCGCGGCGGCTGCCTCCAGCGTGCGCTCGATCTGCTCGGCCGTATGCGCCAGCGACGGGAACCATGCCTCGAACTGCGACGGGGGCGGGTAGACGCCGCGGGCGAGCAGCTCGCGGCACCACGCCGCGTGGGCTTGCAGGTCGCACTGCTGCGCGTCCGCGAACGAGCGCACCGGTTGCCCGCTGAAGAAGACGGTCAGCAGGCCCGGCATGTTGACGATCTGCACCGGATAGCCGCCGGCCGCCGCGCGCAGCCCGTCAGCGAGGCGCTCGGTGATCGCGGCAAGCCGCAGGTACGCGGGCTCGTCGAGCAGCTCGAGTGTCGCCAGCCCGGCGGCAACCGCCAGCGGGTTGCCCGACAGCGTCCCCGCCTGGTAGACCTCGCCGCTGGGCGCGAGCATCCGCATCAGCTCGGCGCGTCCTCCCACCGCGGCGGCTGGCAGCCCGCCGCCGATGACCTTGCCCATTATCACGAGGTCGCCCTGGACGCCGAGCAGCTCCTGCGCGCCGCCGCGGGCGACGCGGAAGCCGCTGATGACCTCGTCGAGCACGAGCAGCGCGCCGGTCGCGTCGGCGCGCTCGCGCAGCAGCGCCAGGAACCCGTCGGCGGCCGGCACGAGCCCCATGTTCGCGGGCAGCGGCTCGGCGATGATCGCGGCGAGCTCGAAACGCTCGGTCGCTGACATCAGCGCGTCGACGTCGTTCCAGGGTGTGACGATCGTGCAGGCGGCGGCGGCCGGCACGCCCGGGCTCGCGGGCAGCCCCTGCGTGGCGAGCCCCGAACCGGCCTGCGCGAGCAGTCCGTCGGAGTGGCCGTGGTAGGCGCCCGCGAACTTCAGCACGTGCTCGCGCCCGGTGGCCGCGCGCGCGAGGCGCACGGCGGTCATCGCCGCCTCGGTCCCGGAGGAGGTCGTGCGCAACATCTCAACGCCTTCCGTCCGACGCGCGACCTCGCAAGCGAGCTGCACCTCACCCTCCGTGGGCGCGCCGAAGCTGGTCCCGTTGGCCGCCGCCTCAGCGATCGCAGCGAGCACGTGTGGATGCGCGTGCCCGTGGATCAACGGCCCCCACGAGCAGACGTAGTCGACGAACTTGTTGCCGTCCACGTCGGTCAGCTCGGCGCCCTCGCCGCGGGCGATGAAGATCGGTTCGCGCCCGATCGCGCGCATCGCCCGCACGGGGGAGTTGACCCCGCCGGGGATCAGCTCGAGGGCGCGGCGGTACAGCTCAGCGGAGCACGTGTCGGTCAGCGACGCCGTCAAGTCGATCAGGCGCCGCCGTGCGCGCTCTCCCAGTTCTTGAAGTCCTCGGTGAAGTACAGCAGCCGGATCTTCTTGAACTCGGTCGAGGAGTAGAGCGTGGCGCGCTCGTGGATGCCGGTGCGCTCGGCGATCGAGTCCAGCACCGCGTCGCACTCCTCCTTGGAGCGGCCGTGGGCCATCGTGAAGACCGAGTACGGCCAATCCTCGTAGGTGGGGCGCTGGTAGCAGTGGGAGATGCCGCGCACGGCGGCCATGCGACAGCCGATCTCGAAGATCTGCTCGTCGGGCACCTTCCACACGCCCATGCCGTTGGCGGAGAAGCCGGCGCGGCGGTGGTAGAGGATCGCCGCGACACGGCGCAGGATGCCGCGCTCCTGCATGCCGGCGAGGTGGTCGAGGAAGCGCTCCTGGGTCATGCCGAGCTCAGCCGCGGCGGGCGCGTACGGTTCCTCGATCACGGGCATGTCGCCCTGCAGTCCGCGGATCACCGCGATGTCGAGCTCGTCATAGGGCTGGGGCTCGAGCTCGATCGGCTCCTTGACCTCGGCGGCGCTGGAGAGCGCGTCGGTGCCGCCCTCCATCTCCAGGTCCATGCGGATCTTGAACAGCCGCAGCGTCGGCAGCTGGCGCACCGACTCGGCGCCAGCCTCGCGCGCAAGCACCTCGAGCGTGCCCTCCAAGCCGAGCTTCGAGTCGGGCTCGGTGGCGATCGTGAACCACAGGTTGAACTCGTGGTTGCGCAGGTAGTTGTGCGAGACGCCGGGGTGTTCGTTGATGACCTGCGCAGCGCGGTGCGGGTGCTCGGGGTCGACCTTGGCGGCGACCAGCATCGAGGAGTAGCCGAGTGCGCGCGTGTCGAAGATCGGCGTGACCTGGCGGATGATGCGCTTGTCGAGCAGGCGCTGCACGCGCTCCATCACCTCCGCCTCCGAGACGCCTCCCTGCTCGGCCACGTGCCGGTAGGGCCGCGGCGCGATCGGGAAGCTGCCCTGCATCAGGTTGAGCAGCTTGCGGTCGAGCTCGTCGAGCGCGATCGCGGCGCCGTCCTTGCGGCTGCGCAGCTTCGGCGGCGCCGTTGTCGGCCGTGCCGGGTCCGCGACGTCAGCGAGCGGCGCTGCGACGGCGTCCTCGGACTCGGTGCTCATGTCTGCTCTGCTAGCCATCTGGCTGCGTCCTTTGCGTGGTAGGTGATGATCGTGTCGGCGCCGGCGCGGCGCAGCGAGGTGAGGATCTCGAGCACCGTCGCACGCTCGTCGATGTAGCCGGCGTGTGCGGCGGCCTTGACCATCGCATACTCGCCGCTGACGTTGTACGCCGCGACCGGCAGGCGCGTCGCGCGCTTGACCGCGCGGATCAGATCTCCGTAGGCGAGCGCGGGCTTGACCATCACCATGTCGGCGCCCTCCTGCACGTCGAGCAGGGCCTCGCGTACGGCCTCGCGTCCGTTGGCCGGGTCCATCTGGTAGCCGCGACGGTCGCCGAACGCGGGCGCCGAGTCGGCTGCCTCGCGGAAGGGCCCGTAGAAGGCGGAGGCGAACTTGGCGGAGTAGGCGAGGATCGGCACCTCGGCGAAGCCCTCGCCGTCGAGCTCCTCCCTGATCGCGCCGACGCGCCCGTCCATCATGTCCGACGGGGCGACGACGTCGGCGCCGGCGCGCGCGTGGCTGCAGGCGGTGCGGGCGAGCAGCTCGAGCGTCGCGTCGTTGTCCACGGTCGCGTCCTCGCGCAGCACGCCGCAGTGCCCGTGGGAGGTGTACTCGCACAGGCACACGTCGGTGATCACGAGCAGCTCGGGCAACGCCTGCTTGATCGCTCGCGTGGCCAGCTGCACGACGCCGTCCGGGTCCCACGCGCCGGAGCCCCGCTCGTCCTTCTCGGCGGGCAGCCCGAACAGCATCACCGCGGCGATCCCCAGCGCGGCCGCCTCCTGCGCCTCGGCCACGACCGCCGACAGCGACAGGCGCTCGACGCCCGGCATCGTCGCGATCGGTTCACGACCAGCCTGCCCTCCCGTCCGAGCGGCCGCTCGATCGCCGGACGGCTCGGCCTCGGTCACGAACAGCGGCAGCACCAGCTGGCCGGCGCGCACATCGGTCTCGCGCACGAGTCCACGCAGGCCGGCAGTCGTCCGCAGCCTGCGCATGCGCGTCTGTGGAAAGGCCATCGCCTTCGAGGATACCCAGCTAGAACTGATTAATTGGCCGGCGTTCGCAGTCGCACTACTCGACCTGTCGCAGACCGACACGCGCGAGCGCTCCGAACACGCCAGCCAGGACGGCGAGGTGCACGAGCGAGGCGCCGATCGCGGGAGATGCGCCATTGACGGCGGCGTCGAGCGCCTGCAGGGCGGCCTTGAACGGGAACACGAACGAGATCGCGCTGATCGCGTCGTAGAAGCCGCCGGACACCGACCCGCCGGGCACGAGCGCCAGGAAGGCGAGCGGCAGCGACAGCAGGAAGGCGAGCAGCGATGCGGCGCGCACCTCGCGCGCGAGCGCGCCGATCGCCACGCCGAGCGCGCTGAACGCCACCGCACCGAACGCGAGCGCCACGAGCCACAGAGCGACGCGACTCCAGTCCAGCGCCACGAATGCGCCGATCCCGGCCAGCATCGCAAAGGCGATCACGAACGCACAGCCGGCGGCGAGCAGCGTCTTCTCGGCGAGCAGCGCCTCGCGTGAGACCAGGCCGCGGACGAGGCGCCCGAGCGCGCGCTCTTCGCGCTCGAGCGCGACGCCACCGGCCGCCAGCAGCACGCACACGAACATCAGCGACACGGCGACGGCGACGACCACGGCAAACGTGTTCAGCGGCGTGCGCCGGCCGTGCAGCAGCACGCTGTTGACGCGGATCGGCTGGCCGATGATCGAGAGCACCCGCTTTGCAAGCGACAGGTTTTGCGCCGCGAAGCCCGCGAACGCGTCGACTCGTTCGAGTTCCGTGCGGTCGTGCCCGCGCGGCTGACGCGCGATGATCGCTCCCAGCGTCGGCGGGATCTGCGTAAGCCCGATCAGGTTTTCGGGCGCGCCGATGTTGCCGAGCTTGCCGCCGCTGAGCAGCGAGCCGAGCACCGTCCCGGCGGCCTGCTGGATCTGTGCGGAGAAGCCGAGGTTCGCCTGCGCGAGCGCGGAGTTGAGCGTGGACTGCACGAGCGACTGCTCGAGCGCGTTGCCGTTGTAGAGGACTTCCACCTGCGCGGGCTCGGTGTCCGAGGCGACGCGCGCGGCGATGTTCGGCGGGATCACCACCGCGGCGAGCACCGCGCCCGACTTCACCTTCGCGATCGCCTGCGAGCGCGAGCGCGCTTCGACGGCCTGCACCTGGTTGAACAGCTGCCGCGCGTACGCCGCGACGGCAACGCGCTGGCTGCCGACCTTGACGGTTTCCCCGGGCGCGGCCTCATCGACGATCGCCACCCGCGGGCGCGATGGGCTGCGGGAGATCGCAAAGCCGATCAGCAGCGAGATCGCCACGGGATAGACGATCAGCAGCGCAAGCAGCAGCCGCGAGCGACCGAGGATCAGCAGGTCCTTGCGCAGCAGCCACCTCACGGCGTGCCCGCTGGGTATGTCTGCTCGTCCAGGAAGCGTACGAGCGCCCGCTCGAGATCGCCGCCGGCGCGCTCGCCGGCGAGCTCCAGCAGCGCCTCGGCGCTGCCGTCGAACAGCAGCCGTCCGTCAGCGAGCACGAGCACGCGATCGGCGTAGCGCTGGGCCTCGCTGACGTTGTGGGTCGAGAACACGACCGTGGTGCCGCCGGCGACGCGCCCCGCGACGAACTCCCACAGCCGCTCACGCTGGCTCGGATCGAGCGATGCGGACGGCTCGTCGAGCGCCAGCACGGGCGGATCGCCGATCAGCCCGAGGGCGACGTTCACGCGCTGGCGGTTGCCGCCGGAGAGCCGTCCCACGGGTTCGCGGGCGCGGTCGCCGAGACCGGTCTGCTCGAGCATCCGCGCGACAGCGGCGGGCGGATCGGAAACGCGCTCGAGGCGGGCGAACAGCTCGAGGTTCTCGGCGACCGACAGCTTCGAGTAGACCGCTGGCTGCTGCGGTGCCCATCCAACCCGCGAGCCGGCCTCCCCGGGTCCGAGGCTGACGCTGCCGGCGCTCGGCGCTTGGACCCCGGCGATGATCGACAGCAGCGTCGTCTTGCCCGCGCCGTTGGGTCCGACGACCGCGATCAGCTCGCCCGCGCCCGCTTGGAAGCTGACATCCTGCAGCGCGTCCAGCTCGCCGTAGCGCTTGGCGAGCGCGCTGACGCTGAGAACGGTGCTCACAGCATTCCGCTGCCGCCGCGATCCCAGGATTCAAACGCGAGGTGGCGGTTCAGGTAGACGGCCGTCTCGCGCAGCACCGCGAGGATCGGCAGCGCCAGCAGCGCACCGAAGACCCCATAGAACTGCAGTCCGAGCAACAGCGCCAGGATCACCAGCAGCGGGTTGATGCGCAGCGTGTGCCCGAAGATCTGGGGCGCGACGACGTGGCCCTCGAGCTGCTGCAGGCCGACGAACAGCAGCGCCACCCACAGCGCGGTGATCGGTTTGGTGAACAGCGCGACAACCACAGGGGGGATCGCGCCGAGGATCGGGCCGACATACGGCACGAGCTCCATGACCCCGTAGAACACGGCGAAAGCGACCGCGTACGTACGCCCGTCGGGGAAGATCCCGAGCACGCCGAACAGGTACAGCGCGAGGCCGGTGGAGACGCCCATCACGGTGCTGAACAGCAGCTGGCCGCCGACGTAGCGCGAGACCGCCCTTTGCACCAGGTGCGGGAAGTCGTCCGTCTTGGAGCCATCGCCATCGGGCATCGCCCGGCGTATCAGCGCGCCGATCTTCTGGCCGTAGAGCAGCATGTACACGGACAGCACGAACACGAGCACGAGATCGAAGATCGCGCCCGCCACTTCCGTGGCCAGCGCCCCCCCGAAGGACGCCAGTTTGTCGGCGCTCTTGGCGACTTTGCCCTCGATGCTCTGCAGCGCCGTTTTCCCCTGTTTGACGAGTTCGATATGCAGGCCGTTGTGGTTGAGTTCGCGTTGGAAGTGTTCGATCGACTTGTTGGCTTCTTTGACGAGGTCCGGAAGGTTGTTCGCGAACGTGCGCACCTGATCGGAGATAGGGTTGGCCACCAGGAAGCCGATGCCGGCCAGCGTCAGGAAGAATCCGAGATACACGGCGAGCACCGCAAGCCCGCGGGGAAGGCGCGAGCGGTGCAGGAACGACACGGCCGGATTGAGGATCAGCGCGATGAGGCCGGCAACGATGAAGATCACCAGCACTTTCCCCGCGGCTTTCGCCAGCGCCCACAACGCCAGCAGCGCCAGCGGCAGCAGCACCAGCTGCACCCAGCGGGGAACCACCACCCGCGGCGGTGGGGGGGCCTGCGGCGGCGCGGCCGTGTGCGCCCCCGGGGACTCCGTCAACTCCCGCTCGTGCTCGCCCGGCGGATCGACCCGTGGTCGCTCGGCCGCGGGAGCTTTCTCGGAGACGCCTCTCACCTACCTCCCACCATTGCCAGAGTATGGCTGAGTCCGAGGCGGTCGCCGCGGGCGAGCAGGCGACGCCGGCAAGCGCCGGTGGCATTGGCGACGCGCGCATCCTGTTCGTCGGCGACGTCGTCGGCGGGCTCGGCCGACACACGCTGCTCGACTGCCTGCCGATCCTGCGCGAGCGCCATGCGCTGACGTTCGTGGTCGTCAACGGCGAGAACGCCGCCGGCGGGCTCGGCATCACGCCGAAGATCGCCGACCAGATGTTCGCGGCCGGCGTCGACGCGATCACGCTGGGCAACCACAGCTACCACCGGCGCGAGATCTACCCGTATCTGGCCAACCACGACCGCATCCTGCGCCCGGCCAACTTCCTGCGCAGCCAGCCCGGCCACGGGGTCTGCGTGGTCGAGCACGACGGCGTGCGCCTGGGCGTGGTGAACCTCAGCGGGAACCTGTACCTGCGTGCCGGGCGCTCCGCATTCACGGAGATCGAGGTGGCGCTGGGAGAACTGGGCGAGGTGCAGCACATCCTCGTCGACATGCACGCCGAGGCCACATCCGAGAAGGTGGCCATGGGCTGGCACCTCGACGGGCGCGTGACCGCCGTGGTGGGCACGCACACGCACGTTCCGACTGCAGACGCGCGGGTGCTGCCCGGCGGCACCGCTTACATCACGGACGTCGGCATGACCGGTCCGCGCGGCGGCGTGATCGGGGTCAAGCGCGAGCAGGCGATCGAGTCGCTGCTGACGATGATGCCGATCCGCTTTGAAACGTCCGAGGAGGACCCGTGGCTGATGGGGGTGTTGATCAGCTGCTCAGCGCCGCTGCGCGCAGACTCGATCGAGCCGGTGCTGATGCCGCGGCCGGCGGCGGCTCAGACGGATCGCTGAGGCGTCCGAACAGGGCGACGATCACGAGCGGGAAGAACCACGGGATGTACAGGTAGAACCAGTGTTCGATCCCCACCTGCTCGGCGACGATCACCGCCGCGCAGGCCGCCGCCAGGCCGACCGTGTCGGGGCGGCGGGGCACGACCGCGAGCAGCAGCGCCAGCGCCACGGCAGCGATCTCGACGATGCGCTCGAGCCCGGGCAGGCCGTACAGCCCCCACACGGAGAACGGCGAGCCGCGATTGGACTGGTAGACGAACGTGCGCTCGTAGATCGTGTGCAGCGAGTCGTGGCTGAGCGCCGGAATCGACACGAGCACGACCGTCGCCGCAAACGCGAACGCGTACAGCGCCAGCGCGCGCACGCGCCGGGCGAGCGACAGCCCTGACAGGCCGTGCGTGGCCAGCAGCGGCGCGAGCGCGAGCGGCGCGAACTTGGTCAGACCGGCGAGCGCCGCCAGCACGCCGCGACCAGCCTGCGCGAGCTGCGCGCGATAGCTGGCGACGAGCACGGCGGCGAGCACAAGCGCACCGACGAGGCTGTCGTTGGAGTTGCTCTCGAGCGCATACAGCGTGAACGGGTAGGAGACCCACGCGTAGGCGAGCGCGACGCCCAGCGTCGGGCCGCGCATGCGGCGTCCGATCAGGAACAGCAGCGCGGTGGCGAGCAGGTCGAAGAAGATCGCCGCCGCGTGGGCGGCCGGCAGGTCGTCCCAGGTGCCGCTCCAGCCGAAGATCTGCTCGAACGGCACGTAGACCTCGTAGTTGACGGGGCCGTACGTGTCGCCGTGTTCGTTGTCCGCGGGGTAGCCGCCGTACAGCGGCTTGCCGGCGGCGATCCGCTGCGCGCCGATGACGCCCGCGTAGCCGACGTCGATGACGTTTGAGTCGGTGACGTTGAGGGCGATGCGAAAGCCGAGCAGGAAGACCACGCCGAGCGCCAGCCACGGCGCGGGCACCAGCAGGCGCAGCGGCGGCGCGCGGCGCGGGCTGCGCGCCCGCCGCAGCAGCGCCAGCATGCGCGCGAGCAGGTACAGCAGCGGCGGGTAGGACAGCGGCACCGACGCGTAGATGTGGGCGTGGTTGAAGAACGCGAGCGACACCGAGAAGGACAGCAGCACGAGCAGGTCCAGGTGCAGCAGCGAGAACGGGCGACGGAAGTTGACGAACGGCAGCATGAACAGCACGCACAGCGGCAGCCAGATGTACAGCGCGTTGACGTGCCTGCCGAACGCGCCGGGGTAGCCGCGCGCCATCGTCCACGCGACCTGAAAGCCGGTCCACTGTTCGACCACGCGCCCGCCGAGGTCGTTGATGATGACCAGGCCGATCTCCTTCTTGCCGCCGCGCGTGAAGTAGCTGACCTGCCACTGGAACGCGCCTTTCAGGTAGACGTCGCCGAAGGAGCCGCGGTATTCGCGCCGCAGCGCCCGCATCTCGGGGAGGCGGTTGGCGATCGCCAGGACCTTTTCCGAGGACAGCGTGTGCGCCGCCGGAGGCACGTTCGAGAGCGCCACCGGCACGGGCGTTTCCGGGCTCGTGGCGCTCTTCAGCGTCGAGCTGTGCGCGCGCGGAGAATGGACCGTCACCGAGGCGGCGTGCGCGGGGACCGGCTGCAGCGCGAGTGTGGCGAAGGCGGCGAGCGCGGCTGCGAAGAGGACACGCATCGGGCGAGGGTAACGGCGTCAGCGCGCCGGATCGAGCCCGAAGTGACGCAGGACCAGCGGCGCGACGTCGCGGATCGCCCACTGCGCGGGCTCGGGCTCGGGCAGCGCGACGCCGCTGAGCACGAGCGCGCCGAGCGAGTCGGACGCGTGCAGCGAGCCGTGGCTGCCACCGCCGACATGCGCCTGGCGGCCCCAGTCGATGAACTCGAAGCCGGGGGCAGCCGACAGCAGCACCTCGCCCGAGCTCGGACAGGTGAGCGCCGCCCACACGCGGGCGAGCGCGTCCGGGTAGGAGGGGGTGAGCAGGCGTCCGTCCCGCACCGTGCCGTCGAGCACCGCCAGCGTACCTTCGACACTCCACCGCAGCCCGCGCGAGTCGAGCAGCGGCCCGTCGGGCGCGAAGCGCAGCTCGGCGTGCGAGGCGTTCGCGATGACGGCCTCGCGGGGCGCGTCGTGCGCGTCGCGCTCGAGCCACATGACGAGATCGACGCCATCGATCGCCAGGGCCAGAGCGACGACCGACGCGCGCATGGCGTCGCGCTCGGACTTGTGCAGCGCGTAGACCATGGCGGCGCGCTGCGAGGGGCAGACGGCGATCCGCGGCTCGCCAGGCGGCGCCGAGCCCTCAGAGGACCGCACCGGGCGGCTGGGGGATGGGTGGGGGGGACTCAAAACTCCCAGCTCGGCGAGCTCATCCTGGAGCGCGATCGTGGCGGTGACCGGCGCCTGCGAATGGTCGGCCATCGCGATCACCGCGTGCTCGCTGAGGAACTCCTCGACGCCGCCGGCGGCGTTCATCACGCGCGCGAGCTGCAGGTCCGCCTGGCCGATCGACTGGACCTGCGCGTCCGGTCCGCGCTTGTGCGAGTACCAGTCGTTGTCCGGGAGCGACAGCAGCAGGAAGTCGAACAGGTCGTGTTCGACCATGTACGCGGAGACGCAGCCGGAGTGGCGGTCGCGCATGCCGGGCATGCCCAGGCCCGAGCGGCAGCCGGTGCGCTGCGAGGCGAAGATGTCGGCGTAGAACAGCTCGCGCGGGCCCATCACCGGGTGACGCATCAACGCCGAGGCGACGCGCGTCAGCGCGGTGTCGCGCTGGGGCTCGTGGCTGTAGCGCCCGCGGTACATCAGGTAGGTGGTGCCGGCGGTGCGCACGTCGGCGTCGTCGAGCGACTCGAACACCGTCGGCGTCCGCGCAGACAGATGCGCGCGGTTCATGTTGTAGACGGTGTCGGTCAGCTGGCGCGCGATGCCGAAGCGCTGGGCGGCGCGGAAGCTCGAGCCGTACTCGACATAGCGATGCTCCTCGCGGTGAAACCAGTTCATGCCCGGGATCTCGTGCTCGTCCTGGCTCACGCCGGTGACGATCGAGGCGGCGCACACCGGCGTGACCGACGGGAACGCGGCGACGCAGTCGGACACGTAGCGCCCGCCGCGCACCAGCCGCTCGAGCACCGGCGCCGCGCCGGCGTCGATCGCGCGCTCGAGCATCGCCGGCGCCATCGCGTCGATCACACACAGGACGAGCTTGGGCGGGGAGGAGCTCACGAGCCGCCGTATCAGCGGCGCAAGATGCGCAGCCCCGCGTACTTTTCATCCCGCCGCGCGCGTCCACGCCACAGGAACCAGGCGAGCAGCGCAACCGCCACGTAGCCGAGCGGATGCAGCAGCGCGACGAGCGCCGCGAGCACCAGCGCGGCCGCATCGAGGTAGATCGTCAGCGCCTCGCGCGCGGCGCGGTCGCTCAGGCGCGAGCGCGCGCGCACGATCACCGGCCACGAGGCGCGCTGGGCGAGACCCGCAATGAGGATGCCGCCGACCGCGCCCGGCCACGGCGAGTCGCCGTGCGCCGCGAGCGTTCCAGCGAACAGCACGGCGCCGGCGCCCAGCCCCAGCCCGGTGAGCGATGCCGCGAGTGGATCGGTGCGCGTCTTGCGCTCACCCGGATCCATGATCGGCGCGAGCCGCAGCGGCAGCTGCAGGGCATAAGCGAGCACGAACGCCACGGCGACGACCAGCAGCCACGCGTCAGAGCGTAGGAAATGAAAGCTACCGTGCTCGAAGTCGACGCCCAGCGCGCCGCTGGTCGCGAGCGCGCCGGCGAGCAGCACGGGCAGGAACGGGCGCAGGCCGCAGGCGGCCGCGAGGCCAGCGCCGAGACCGATATAGAAGAAGAGACCGTTCATGCAGAGTGCGTTTGAAGGTGCGCTACCGTGCGGGAATGCGCGGGCAGGACGATAAACGACGGACCCGGCCGGCAGCACACGAGCTCGCACGCTACGAGGCGTTGTTCGCGACGCGCACGCGCGGCATGAAGAGCTCGGCGATGCGCGAGATGATGGCGCTGACCGAGCGCACGGACGTGATCTCGCTCGCCGGCGGCCTCCCCGACACGAGCACGTTCGCGCCCGAGCTGTACGCGAAGCTGATGGCGCAGGTGGCCGCCGAGTCGACCGCGCGCGCGCTGCAGTACGGGCCGACGGAGGGCATGGCCGCGACCGTCGGCTGCATCATCGAGGTGATGGCGCAGGAGGGAACGCTGGTGGACCCGGCCGACGTGATCGTCACGACCGGCGGCCAGCAGGTGATCGACCTGGTCTGCAAGACGCTGATCGACCCCGGTGACGTGATCGTCGCCGAGGCGCCCACGTACCCGGGGGCGGTGCCGACGTTCAGCGCCTACCAGGCGGACGTCGAGCAGATCGAGATCGACGCCGACGGCATGCCGATCGACGCGCTCGAGGAGACGCTCGACCGCCTGCAGACGCAGGGCCGGCGGCCGAAGTTCATCTACACGATCCCCAACTTCCAGAACCCGGGCGGGGTGACGATGTCGCTGGCGCGCCGGCGGCGCCTGGTGGAGGTCGCGCGCGAGCGCGAGCTGCTGGTGCTCGAGGACAACCCCTACGGCATGCTGCGCTACGAGGGCGAGCCGCTGCCGACGCTGTACTCGCTCGACGCCGAGGCCGCGGGACGAGGCGGGGCGGCGGACCTCGTGATCTATCTGGGCACGTTCTCGAAGATCCTCTCGCCCGGGCTGCGCCTGGGCTGGGCGGTGGCGCCGCGACCGGTGCTCGAGAAGCTGAACCTCGGCAAACAGGGCGCCGACCTGTGCTCCTCGCCGGTGACGCAGATGTTCGTGGCCGCGTACTTCGCCGAGCGTGACGCGCATGGGGACCCGGGCTGGATCGAGTACGTGCAGCGGCTGCGCGATCTGTATCGCACGCGCAGGGACACGATGCTCGAGGCGCTGCAGGAGCACCTCGGCGGGCGGGCCAGCTGGACGAAGCCCGCGGGCGGCCTGTTCGTGTGGGCGACGTTCGACGGCAACGTCGACACGACCGATCTGCTCGCGCGCAGCGAAGGCGTCGCGTTCGTGCCCGGACGCGCCGCCTATGTCGATGGGCGCAGCGGCTCGTCCTCGATGCGCCTGAACTTCGCCGGCGTGCCCAGCGACGACATCCGCGAGGGCGTACGGCGCATAGGCCTCGCGATGGGCGGACAGGCGGGCCTGTTCGGGGCGCTGACGGGGGCGCCCGGCGGTGCGACGGACGCACGGCGGGCCACGAGCGCCGCCGCCGGGGCGCCAGAGGAGGCCGCGAAGGACACGCAGATGGCGGACGTGGTGCAGCTGCCGCGGCGGGGCGAGGACACGCAGGCACGCCGGCGCCACGATCGATGAGCGGCCCAAGCGGCCCCGCCAGCGGTCCGGAGTCACGGTCCGGCAAGCGCGTCGCGGTCCTCAGCGGCGGGTCCTCGCTGGAGCGCAACGTGTCGCTGCGTTCGGGCGCCTACGCGCAGGACGCGCTGCGCCGCCTGGGCCACGACACGGTCGCGATCGACCCCGGCCCGGAGCTCGTGGCGCAACTGCGCGAGGCGGCGCCGGACGCGGCATTCGTGGCCTTGCACGGCGGCGAGGGCGAGGATGGATCGATTCAGGAGCTGCTGGAGGCGATCGCGCTCCCGTACACGGGCTCAGGGCCGGCGGCGTGCATGCGCTGCTCGGACAAGGCGCTCGCCAAGTACCTGATGCAGGAGGCCGGCATTCCGACGCCTGCCTTCGTCGCCTTCCGTGAGGCGACCGTCAAGGACCTCGGCGCGGGCGCGGCGCTCGCGACCGTCGAGAACACGCTCGGGTTCCCGCTGGTGGTCAAGCCCGCCGCCGGAGGATCGGCGCTGGGCATCAAGTTCGCAGACGCGGCCAAGGATCTCCCGGCGGCGATGGTGGGCGCGTTCTCCTACGACCGCAAGATCCTGATCGAGCGCTACGTCGCGGGCCGCGACCTGGCGGTCTCCGTGCTCGACGCCGCGAGCCCCGGCGGGGAGCCCGTCGCGCTGCCCGTCGTCGAGGCGATCCCGCGCGAGGAGGACTTCTACAACTACGAGTCCCGCTACGAGATCGGCATGACGACGTTCGTGTGCCCCGCCGAGCTGCCCGCCGACACGACAGCGCGCGCGCAGGAGTTGGCGGTGCAGGTCTACCGGCTGCTGGGCTGCCACGGCGTCGCGCGCGTCGACCTGATGCTCGACGGTGACAGCGGCGAGCTCTCGGTGCTGGAGACGAACGCCGTCCCCGGGCTGACCGAAACCAGCCTGCTGCCACTCGCCGCCGACGCCGCCGGCATCGGCTTCGATCAACTCATCGAGCAGGTCCTCGCCAGCGCCTTCACGCGCTGACCGGGCCTCGCAGACTGTGGTGACCGGCGCCTGCGACGCTGTTCGGAGCACGCGCGAACGCGTCTCCCAAAACTAGGAGTCGTCTGCGGCGAAGTCCTCAGGGGAGACCTGGTCAAGGAACTCCTTGAACTTCTCGACGACGTCCTCGGACTCCTCGACGTCGTGCTCGAACTCGATCGCCGACTCGGAGATGACCTCCTCGGCGGCGTAGATCGGCGCGCCCGAGCGGACCGCCAGCGCGATCGCGTCGCTCGGCCGCGAGTCGATCTCGAGCTCGCGGCCGCCCACGCTGAGGGTGATCGAGGCGAAGAAGGTGTTCTCGCGCAGCTCGGTGACCGACACCTGCGTGCACTTGACGTCGAGCTCGCCGAGGATGTCGCACAGCAGATCGTGGGTCATCGGCCGCGGCGTGCCGGCGCCCTGGAGCTTCATCAGGATCGACGCCGCCTCCGGATGCCCGATCCAGATCGGCAGGAACTTGTTGCCGTCGACTGTCTTCAGGAGCACGATCGGCTGCTTGCCAACCATGTCGAAGCTGACGCCGTAGATCACCATCTCCTGCACAGGGGTCCTCCGAGAGGGGGGGAATCAGAGTATAGGTACCGGCTGGGCCGCCGGCCAGCGGCCGGGCGGCGCGAGGCGGGGCTCAACGGGACGCAGCGCTCGAGCTTCTCAACGGAAGCTCCACAGCTTGTTTCCGAGGAAGTTCAGCGGCATCGACGCCGCCACCGCCAGCGCCTGGGCCGGGATCTTCGCGAGACCGGCGCCCTGCACGAACAGCGTCAGCAGCAGCAGGCTGAAGACCTCGGCCACGAGGCTCACTAGGAGGAAGCGCATCGCCTGGAAGCGCGCCCTGCCCTCGCCAGCGTCGAACGTCCAGTGCCGGTTGAGAACGAAGTTGTTCGCGACCGCGACCAGCCAGGCCACGACCGACGCCGCCCGGTAGTCGAGCCCGACCGAGTGCACGAACAGCGCGTACACGGCCACGTTGACGACGAAGCCGACGCCGCCGACGAGACCGAAGCGAACCAGCTGCAGCCAGTTGGCCGGCCGGCGCATCCCGTGGAGCAGGCGAACGTGCGGCCGGATCTCCACGGCCGAGGCTTCCTCGCGCATCACACCAGGTTAGCGGCCCTTCCCGGCGGACGGGGTCGCTAGCCTAGGCGTATGAGCTTCACGGGGAAGGCGGCCGCGGCGATCGGCTGCCTGCTGGCCACCTGCACGCTCGCCGCGTGCGGCGAAGCCACGGTGGGAACCGGCACGACCGTGTCCAAGCCCGTCGCCAAGGCAGATCCGCCGAGCGGCTCCTCGGGCGACGCGGTGGCGACGTCGACCGCAAAGGGCGATCCGCCGGGGGTCGCCAAGGAGGTCGCCGACCCGCTGGAAGCCGACAGCTACCCGGCGCCCGCGTCCGTCAGCCACGCCAGCGCCGCGACGCCCACGAAGGCCGGGGAAGCGATCGTCGCGGCGGGCGCGCCGTCGAACGCGGAAGTGCGCAAGGAGCTGTCGCAGATGCAGGCCGTCGAACGCAGCGCCAAACAGGCGCAGCACCTGCAGCTGACGCCGGTCCCCGGCGGCGAGTCGATCGGCGGCAACGGCACGATCCCGATCCCACCCGACGTCCCGGAAGTGGTGCAGAAGGTGATCGCGGGCGCAAACGAGATCGCGGACTTCCCGTACGTGTACGGCGGCGGGCACGCGTCGTTCGTGGACAACGCCTACGACTGCTCGGGCTCGGTCAGCTACGCGCTCGCGGCCGGCGGGCTGTTGAGCGCACCGGAGACCTCCGGGCAGCTCGAGAGCTGGGGCGCGCCCGGGCCTGGGAAGTACATCACCGTGTACGCAAACGCCGGCCACACCTACATGTACGTCGACGGCATCCTCTACGACACCGCGGGGCGCAGCGGCGTGTACGCCTCGCGCTGGCAGGTGCAGCCGACCGACAACGAAGGCTACGTCGTGCGCCACTGGCCGGGGTTCTAGACGATGGCGGTCGCGCTCGCGCAACTCGCGAGCCTGCACCTGTCGCTACCGATCGCGCTCGGCGGTGAAGCGGAAACCTCCAACAACACGGGGATCGGAATCATCTCCGTGGTGTCGATCGGCCTCGGTTATGTCGGGCTGTTCGCCCTGTGGTTCTTCGTGTTCCGCGACAAGTCGCGATCGAAGCGCAAGAAGGACTCCTCGGAGCGCTAGGCGCCGAGCGTGACGCTGCTTACGACCGTCGTCGTCGCCGGGTTGCTGGTGGCGGCGTTGCGCACGATCAGGCGCAGCATCAGCGAGAGCTTATGCACATGCGCGAGACGCGCGGCCGTGCGCTTGGAGAACTGGATGTGCACCGCGTTGTGCCCGCCCTTGGTCGTGACGAGGATCGCTTTGGCGATCACGAGCTTCGGTGCGGAGCCGGCGGGCAGACCGGTCGCCGGCGTGCCGCTGATGCCGAGGCGGTGTGCGGTCGCGCTGCTGAGCAGCACCTCGAAGTGTCCCGCGACCTGCTCGTTCACCGAGTAGCTGACGACGAGGCCCTTGCGCAGGGCGGTGCGCAGCGACTGGCGGACGATCGTCGCAGCCGCGATCGGGGCGGGCACGACACCGGAAGCGCCCGGGGAGGAACCGGCGCCACTCCCGCCCGCGCCGGCACCAGCGCCCGGCGGCGGCGGACCGACGACCTTGATCTTGCGGGTCGTCGTGACGGTGTTCTCACCGCTGTCCGTGACAGTTAGCGTGACCGTGTATTCGCCACCGTACTCATACGAGTGAAACTCGCTGGCATCGTTCACCCCGGCCACGGTGGTGCCGTCGCCGAAGTTCCAAGCGTATATGGGAGCGACAAACGGCTCGTCCGCGGGCAGCCCGTTGACTTCAGCGTCCAGCGCGATATATGACTCGGTGCCGTTGAAGCCGACGATGTCTCCCGCGAACACGGGACTCGGGGCCGTGAAGTCCGGTTCGAGCGCAACCCCAGACCAGCAGGTGTATCCCTTGCCTGACGTGAGATCTGTGCTGTCGAAGGACCATGGCAAGTAGTAGGAGACGGTATTGATGTGCTGGTTCGCTTCGCTCCCTGCCTGGGTGAGTTTGTTAGGCGTGCCCGCGCTTTCCGGCGGCGGCCCAAAGTCGAACTGGCACATGTCACCCTGCTCGGCTTTGGTCGCAGTCTGGTACCAGCCCGTCAGATCCGGGTCATCGACGACGTCCTGCTGCTCGATGCTGAGGTCGGATATCAGCACATCGGCGAGGCCTGCGACGTATCCGCCTTCGGGATTGGGAGCATCGATTTGATTGGGCTCCTGCAGTTCGAAGCCGTTCTGGCATGCCAGGACGGCTCCGGTGGTCGCCGCCGTTACGGGGGGGTGATTGGAGAGGATCGTGCCCGCGTCGCCGGCGATCCAAGGCTGCACCACGTAGGGGATCGGGCTGGCGCCACCCAATCCGATCGCGGAGTGATATCCGCAGATGCCGGATTTGGCCGGGCGCTTGCCTTCTGTCACTTCTGTTTCGAGTTCGACCGAGTTCGAGCAGGTGTCGGGGGCGCCGCTTTCGGCGCACACCGTCACTCCTGGCGGGGTGAGCATGTAGTAGACGGGCGTTCCGGTCGCGCCCGGAAGCGGCGGGTCGACAGACGTGATCATGTGCTGCAGCTCCGCCTGGATCTGGCTGTCGGTCAGGCAGACGTGAGCAGCCGGCTCGCCGCAGCCGCCTGCCGGATACGGATCTTTGTCCTTGTAGGAGCCGCGGAACGTCGTTTGATTCGCGGCATGGCCTGTGCCATCGCTGTACTGCGTATCCACCGCGAACACATCCCCGAGGCTGCCGCTTTCGGCGCTGACGTTCGCGAAGTATTCATCGATCGTCCGCTCCCATTCCGGGCGATAGGAGCCGACCGGGTCCCAATAGATGACGTATGCGTCGGAGGAGTGAAGCACGGGGCCACCGTGATAGGCGAGCGGCGCTTCTTCCACTGTCGCCCCCGCGCGCTGCTGCAGACCGAAGCTACCCGAGATGACGGCTCCCGCGGGCGCGGCCGTCAACAGCAGCGCCGCGGCGATGGTGGTCGCGAGGCCGCTTGCAAGAATCGGGCGCCGGGGCTGGCGCAGATGACTCAGCGGGGGGAGCAAGCGCGCAAACATGGTCACGAGGGCCTCATCGGCATGAAAGTCCGCTTGCCTTAGCCCGCTGGACAGCCTTTCCCCTACGGACCGCCGCGCTCGGCGACGGTCCGTCCGGGGGCTTGACGACGCCGGCCAGACGGCCCGCCAATCCGTCCAACCGATGCCACGGCCCGACAGCAGCGGGCAGGCCAACCCGATCACTGAGCGAGGGCACGGTCGTGTGTGCGCTCGACAACCAAGCAAAGGTGAGACCGCGTGACCGATAGCCCAGACCCCGACCCGAGATCCGCGCCCGGCCTGGCGAGGTGGGCGCGCGGACACAAGGGCCTTTGGGCTGGGCTGACCGCGCTGCTGGTGCTGGCAGGGACGCTCGCGACGGTGCTCGGCGCACGCGCGGTGGCCCGTTCGGACGCCGACAAGCAGCGGCTGGCATTCCATCTGGCCTCGGCCGAGATCGCGTCGACGCTCACGCTCGCGATCCAGCACGAGGAAGACCTGATCGTCAGTGCGGGCGCGTTCGTCACCGGTAACCCGAAGGCGTCGCCCGCCGATTTCGACCGCTGGGCCGAAGCGGTGCACGCGATGCAGCGCTATCCGGAGCTGAGGAACATCGGCCTCGTGCGGCTCGTGCCCGCGTCGCAGCTTGGCGCCTTCGAGGCGCGCCTGGCGGCCGATCCCGTGCGACCGCTAGGCCCCGATTCGGTCGGGCTCGAAGGTGGCCTCCAGATCCTGCCACCCGGCAGCCGGACCTTCTACTGCCTTGCGGTCGCGGGGCTGGCCAGGAACGCCGCGAGCTACATACCCGCCGGCATGGACTACTGCGCGATCGCGCCGACGCTCGTCAGCGCGCGCGACACCGGACTGGCGACCTACGCGCCCGTGCCGGGCCGGCAGGCGACCGCGCTCGGGATCGAGACCCCTGTCTACCGCGGCGGATCAGTGCCGTCCACCGTGGCTGCCCGGCGGCGGACGTTCGTGGGGTGGATCGGCGAGCTGATCGTGCCCGGTGTCGTGCTGGCGAGAGCGCTCGAAGGTCACCCAAATGTCGCGGTCAGCTTCAGCTACGCGCCGTCGCACTCGCACGCGGTGTTCACCAGCGGCACCGCGCCCGCCGGCGCGCAGAGCGCGAAGATCCGGCTCGGCAACGGCTGGACCGTGCAGAGCTTCGGAGCGAGCGCTTCCAACAGCGTGTTTGCCAGCTCGCACGCGCTGATGCTGCTGATCGGCGGGATCCTGCTCAGCGCGACGCTCGGACTGCTGGTGCTGGTGCTGACGACCTCCCGCACGCGGGCGCTGTCGCTCGTGCGCGAGAAGACGCGCGAGCTCTCCCACCTGGCGCTTCACGACTCCCTCACCGGGCTGCCCAACCGCGCGCTCGTGCTCGATCGCGCGAAGCAGATGCTCGCACGCACGGCGCGCCAGCCGGGCACGGTGGCAGGCGCCCTGTACGTCGACATCGACGGCTTCAAGCACGTCAACGACAACCTCGGCCACGCGGCCGGAGATCGGCTGCTGACGGTCTTCGGAGAACGGCTGCAGGGCGCGGTGCGCGAGCAGGACACGGTCGGGCGCCTCGGCGGCGACGAGTTCGTCGTGCTGGTCGAGACGAACGCCGACGAAGTCTCGCCCGACGTCCTCGCCGACCGCCTGACCGAGGCCCTGCGCGAGCCGCTCGAGCTGGGCGACGCCGGCAAGTTCTTCTCGGTGACGGCCAGCATCGGCGTCGCGATCGGACACTACGGCACGCCGGACGACCTGCTGCGTGACGCCGACCTGGCCCTGTACGCTGCGAAGGCTGCCGGCAAGGACCGCTACGCGCTGTTCGACGCGGGCCTTTACGCGGACGCCGAAGGGCGACTCGCGCTCGAGGCCGACCTGAGCGCGGCCGTCAGCGAGGGCCAGTTGTTCCTGCATTACCAGCCGATCTTCGATCTGCGCAGCCAGCGCATGGTCGCCGTCGAGGCGCTCGTGCGCTGGCGCCATCCGCAGCGCGGCGTGGTGGCGCCGGGCTGCTTTATCCCGCTGGCCGAGGAGAGCAGCCTGATCGTGCCGATCGGCCGCTGGGTGCTCGACGAGGCCTGCCGCCAGGCCTCGGCCTGGGCCGCGGAAGGCCTCACGCTTGGCATCTCGGTGAACGTGTCCGCGTATCAGCTCAACCGTCGGGAATTCGCGGAGGACGTCGAGCGGGCACTCGAGCGCTCGGGGATCCCACCATCGTCGCTGACGCTCGAGATCACCGAGACGACGCTCGTACGCGACGTGCCGGCGGCGTGCGAGCGCCTGCAGGAAGTCAAGGCGCTGGGAGTGCGCGTCGCGATCGACGACTTTGGCACGGGCTACGCGTCGCTTTCGCACCTGCAGCGGATGCCCGTCGACATCCTCAAGATCGACCGCAGCTTCGTCGCGGCGCTGAACGACGGCGGTCAGAGCCGCGAGCTGCTCGCGGCGATCCTCGGCGTCGGCCAGTCGCTGTCGTTGAGCGTCGTCGCCGAGGGCATCGAGGAGCACGAGCAGCGGGTCACGCTCGAAGCGATGGGCTGCGAGATGGCGCAAGGCTTCCTGCTCGGCCACCCCGGCCCGGCAGTCGACATCGAAGGACTGCTCGGGCACGAAGGGCTCGGGCGCGCGGTCAGAGCCCCTGCGGGCTGAGTGTCGCGGAT
Organism: Solirubrobacteraceae bacterium; assembly: GCA_049513255.1. GTDB lineage: Bacteria > Actinomycetota > Thermoleophilia > Solirubrobacterales > Solirubrobacteraceae > Palsa-744. The sequence continues at coordinate 107,688 of JBEKWH010000001.1, read as the reverse complement.
GCGGTGCGGGCTTGCGCGCGGTGGCGGTGGGATAATCGCCGCGGCGAGCACATGGCGAGCATCACTGACCACGAGGCCGAGCAGATCGCGAACGCCAACGCGACGGGCCGCACGCCGCTCGTGTTCGTGCACGGCCTGTGGCTGCTGGCGAGCAGCTGGCGGCGCTGGGCGGAGCTGTTCGAGCAGGAGGGCTACGCGGCCGTGATGCCGGGCTGGCCGGACGATCCCGAGACGGTCGAGCAGGCGCGCGCGAACCCCGCGGCACTCGCCGGCAAGACCGTCGGACAGGTGGCCGCTCACCTCGACGAGGTGCTCGGCAGGCTCGAGCGCAAGCCGGCGTTGATCGGACACTCCTTCGGCGGCCTGCTCGTGCAGATCCTCGCCGGGCAGGGGCTTGCGGAGGTGACCGTGGCGATCGACCCGGCGCCGTTTCGCGGCGTGCTGGCGCTGCCGATCTCGGCGTTGCGCGCAGTCGGCCCGGTGCTCGCCAACCCGCTCAACCGCAGACGCGCGGTGGCGCTCTCCTACGGGCAGTTCCGCTTTGCCTTCGCCAACGCCGTCAGCGAGCTCGAGGCCCGGCACCTGTATGAGACGTTCGCCGTGGCGGCACCCGGCGCGCCGATCTTCCAGGCCGCGTTCGCCAACCTCAACCCGTGGACGGAGCTGCGGGTCGACAGCGAGAATCCCAGCCGCGGCCCGTTGCTGATCACGTCCGGCGAGCGGGACAGCGCCGTGCCGTGGGCGATCGCGAACGGCGCCTACAAGCGCCAGGCACGCAACCGGGGCGTGACCGAGATCGCCGAGATCCCCGGCCGCGGCCACGCGCTCACGATCGACAGCGGCTGGCGCGAGGTGGCAGACACCGCGCTCGCGTTCGTCAAGCGCTTCACGTAGTCGCTCACGCACCACCGCAGCGGTGGCGGTTGGACGCCGTCAGGCGCTGGTCGGCTGATCCTCGCCGGCGCGCGCGTCGAGCAGGCGCAGATGCGCCTGGACCTGCTCGTCGCGCTCGAGCTGCGCATCGCTGAGCGGGCCGAGGATGCCGCGCAGCGCCGACATCACGACCCAGCGGCGCGGCTGGATGATGCGCGCCTGGCGGCGCTCGATGCCGCGCACGATCGCCTCACCGGCGACGCTCGGCTGCAGGCGCTTGTGCAGCGGCTTCGGCAGCGAGCTCATCATGTCCTTGACCAGCGGGTCGCGATCGAGGCCCTGGTGGACCATCTCGGTGTCGATGAAGCCGAAGTACGCGACGCTCGCGCTCGCGCCGTGCTGGACGAGCTCGACCCGCAGCGCGCGACCGAACTGCTCGACGGCGGCCTTGCTCATCGCGTAGGGAACCTCGCCGATGCCGTTCATAAACGCGTAGATCGAGGAGATCACAACCACGTGCCCCTGCCGGCGCACGATCTCGGGCAGCGCCGCGTCGACCGTCCGGTAGACACCCATCAGGTTGACGTCGAGCACGCGCTCGAACGTCTCCGTGGCATATGCGCGGAAGGTCGCCACGCGCGCGGCGATGCCCGCGTTGGCGACGACCACGTCGAGCCCGCCGAAGCGCTCGACCGCCACCGCGACCGCCCGCTGCATCGCGCCGCGGTCGGTGACGTCGCCCGCGAGGCCGACCGCCCTCTCGTCGTGCAGCTGCGCAGCCGCGGCGCTCACCGCGTCGGCGTGCTGGTCGACGATCACCACGTGTGCGCCGCGCGCGATCAGGGCCCGCGCGGTGGCGAAGCCGATCCCGCGCGCGCCGCCGGTCACGAGCGCGACCTTGCCGCTGAGCTCATAGCGCGCCACGTGCCGGACTCTATGCGTAAGCGGCCGAGCTGCGCCAGCGGTCGTTGGCCGTAGAGTCCCTTTAGCCCATGACCGCCACCGAGACACAGGTCGCCGTCGTGGGCGGTGGCGTAGTCGGCTGCGCCGTCGCCCACGCGCTCGCGCGCCGCGGCGTGCCGGCGGTGCTGTTGGAGGCCGAGCACGATCTGGCGCTGGGTGCGAGCGGCGCCAACTCGGGCGTCCTTCACACGGGCTTCGACTCCACGCCCGGCGAGCTCGAGACACGGCTGATCCTGCGCGCCGCAGCGCTGCGCGAGGAGCTGCTGGAGGAGCTGGGCGTGGCCGTGTGGCGCTGCGGCGCGCGGCTGACGCCCGGCAGCGAGGACGAGCGCGCGGCGGTCGCGCGGCTGGCCGAGAACGCGCGCGGCAACGGCGTCGACGTGCAGCTCGGCGAGGACGGCTCGCTGACGGTCCCGGGAGAGTCGGTGACCGATCCGGTGGCGTTCGTCCACGCGCTCGCGAGCGCCGCGCAGGCGGGTGGCGCGAGGGTCAGGTTGGGGGCACGGGTGACCGGGCTGGCGGCAGCGCCCGGCGACGTGACGGTCGCGCTCGAGACGGGTGAGCATCTGCACGTACGCGCGGCCGTCAACTGCGCGGGGCTGTACGCCGACGAGCTGGCGCGCGGCGCCGGCGATGAGCTGCTGGAGGTCTATCCGCGCAAGGGCGAGTTCCTCGTGTTCGCGGCCCCGCAGGAGTCCCCGCTGCAGCAGATCCTGCTGCCGGTGCCCTCCGCGCTGGGCAAGGGCGTGCTCGTGTTCCCGACGCTCGATCGCCGCGCCGTCATCGCCGGGCCGACCGCGCGCGAGCGCGAGGACAAGCGCGACTGGTCGGTCGAGTCCGACGCCCCTGAGCTGATCCTGGCTAAGGCGCGGCGCGCGTATCCCGCGCTCGAAGGGCTCGAGCCGGTCGCCGCATACGCCGGGCTGCGCCCCGCCGGGCGCGACGCCAACTACGTGATCGAGCGCTCGCGCACGCTGCCCTGCCTGATCCACGTCGCCGCGATTCGCTCCACCGGGCTGTCCGCGTCGCTTGCGATCGGCGAGCGCGTCGTCGCGATGCTCGCCGACGACGGCACGATCGTGCCGGGACCCGTGCGCGCACTGCCGGCGCCGGCGCAGCCGGCCCCGTCAGAGACCTGGTGGGAGCGCGCCGCGCGGCGCAGCCGAGCGTCATGAGCTCCGGGCTGCTGCTCGGAGTCGACGAGGGCACGACCGCCGTCAAGGCCGCGCTGTTCGACGTCGAGCTGCGCGCCATCGCAGAGGCGCGGCGGCCGGTGCCAGTCACGCACCCGCAGCCCGGCTGGGTCGAGCAGGACCCCGAGCTGGTCTTGCAGGCGGTCGTCGAGGCCGTCGCCGAGGTGCTCGAGCACGCCGGCGGGCGCGAGATCGTCGCCGCGGGGCTCGACCATCAGGGCGAGTCCGTGCTCGCTTGGGACGCCGACAGCGGCCGCGCGCTGACGCCGGTGGTCGTCTGGCAGGACAAGCGCCAGCTTGCGCTGCTCGCCGAGCTCGACGCCGCGGGAGACGGTGGCCAGGTCGTGGAGCGCTCGGGCCTGCCGCTCGACCCGTACTTCTCCGCGGGCAAGCTCGCCTGGCTGCTTGCCAATGACGACGCGGTGCAGCGCGCGCGTGACGCCGGCACGCTGCGACTCGGCACGATCGACGCGTTCCTCCTCGAGCACCTCGCCGGGCGCTTCGCCACCGACCTGTCGACTGCCTCGCGCACGCAGCTGCTCGCTGCCGGCGGGCGCGACTGGGACGAGCAGCTGCTCGCCACGTTCGGCGTGCGACGCGAGTGGCTGCCGGCGCTCGGGCCGAGCTTCGGGACGCTCGGCGAGCTGCGCCACGAGCGCTGGCCCGTGCCGCTCCCGCTCGCCGCGCAGCTCGTCGACCAGCAGGCGGCGCTGGCCGGCTCCGGCGCGGTCCGCGCCGGCGAGCTGAAGGCGACGTACGGGACAGGTGTGTTCGTACTCGGGCGCACACTCGAGCCGGTGCTCGCAAGCGGGCTGCTGCCGACCGTAGCGTGGGCCGGGCCAGGTGACAACGGGCAAATCGGCGAGATCGCGTACGCCCTGGACGGGGGCGTGTTCGCCGCCGGCTCGCTGCTCGACTGGCTCGCCGCAGGCCTCGGCCTGGCGACGGACGCGCCCGCGCTCGCCGCGGCGGCCGCAACCGTGCCCGACAGCGCAGGCGTGATGGTGCTGCCAGCGCTCGCCGGGCTCGGCGCGCCCTGGTGGCGCCCCGACGCCCACGGCGTGATCGCCGGGCTGCATCCGGCGGTACGCCCAGCGCACGTCGGGCGCGCGGCGCTCGAGGCGATCGCATGGCGCGTCGCCGACATCGTCGCGGCGATCGCATCCGTCGCTCCTGTGGAGCAAGTGCGCGTGGACGGCGGGCTCACCAACGACGAGACGCTGCTGCGGATCCAGGCCGACGCGCTCGGCCTGCCGCTGAGCGTCGGGCGCGCCGACACGACCGTGCTCGGCGCCGCCATGCTCGCCGGCGTCGGCGCAGGCGTGTTCGCCGACGTCGAGGAGGCCGCGCTGCGGTTGGCGCAGGGGCGCCTGATCGAGCCGAGCGCAGATGCGGGCAAGCGGGCCGCGGAGCACGAGCGCTGGCGCGCGTTCGTGCGGGGCGGCTACTCGCTGCTCACCTCGTAGCCCGCGGCGCGAAGCTCCGCGAGCACTTCCTCGGTGTGCCCCCGACCGCGCGTCTCGAGCGTCAGGTCGACGCCCGTCTCGCGCACATGCAGCGGCACCGCTTCGCGCACGTGCGCTACGGTCACCAGGTTCGCGCGGGCGCGCGCCACGAGCTCGAGCAGCTCGGCGAGGCCGCCCGGACGGTCGGGCACGCGCGTGAAGATCCGCACGCGACGGCCCTCCTCGGTTTCGTGACGCAGCAGCAGGCCCGCCAGCAGCCCGCTGTCGACGTTGCCGCCCGACACGACCGCCACGGTCGTGCCGGCGATCGGCTGCACGCGCCCGCCGAGGATCGCCGCCACCGCCACCGCCCCGGCGCCCTCGGCGACGAGCTTCGCGTGTTCGGCCAGGAACACCATCGCACCGGCGATCTCCTCCTCGGTGACCGTCTCCAGGCCGTCCAGCAGCTCGCGCAGCAGCGGCAGCGTGAGCACGCCGGGGCGCTTGATCGCGATGCCGTCCGCGATCGTCGCGCCCGCCGCGAGATCGAGCGCATCCGCCGACCCGCCGTCCTGCAGCACGTGCGCGTATGGCGCGCACGTGCGCGCCTGAACCCCGACCAGCTGCACGTCCGCGCCCGCGCGTCGCAGCGCGATCCCGATCCCGCTCGCCAGGCCGCCGCCACCGACCGGCACCACCACGCGGGCGAGATCCGGGACGTCCTCGAGCAGCTCCAGCCCGAGCGTGGCCTGGCCGGCGATCACGTCGAGGTCGTCGAACGGGTGCACGAGTGCGGCGCCCGTACTCTCGGCCCGCTGACGAGCCAGACCGAGCGCCTCCTCCACCGACGCGCCATCCAACTCAACGTTCGCGCCCAGTCGCTCGACCGCGGCGACCTTCGACACCGGCGCGTCGCGCGGCATGAACACCTCGCAGCCCACGCCCGTCAGGCGCGCGGCCTGCGCGACCGCGCGCGCGTGGTTGCCGGCGCTCGCCGTGACCAGTCCCGCCGACGCGCGCTCGCCGAGCGCGGCCACCTTGCTGAGCGCGCCGCGCAGCTTGAACGACCCCGTCCCCTGCAGGCACTCGGCCTTCAGCGCGACGACCGTGCCCGCCGCCTCGGCCAGCTCCGCGCACGCGATCGTCGGCGTCCGCACCGCCGCGCTGCCGAGCGCGCGGCGGGCGCCGTCCAGATCGGCTGCCGCCATCAGATCGGCGGCCGCGCGCGCGGCAACTCGGTCCCCGCCCTCCCTGTCTGCAGGATCGCCGATGGTCATGGTGTTGAAGGTATAGGTTGCATGCCTTATGACGCAACGGTACGTTGGGGGCGTGGCCCGGCTGGAGGAGATCCTGACGCGTCTGCAGTCCGAGCTCGGACCGCTCGCGGGTGAGCCCGTGCCGCTCTCCGGCGGCATCACCAACCATAACTTCCGCGCCACGCTCGGTGGCGAAGACTACGTCGTGCGCGTGCACGGCCGCGATACCGAGCTGCTCGGCATCGACCGCCAGGCCGAGCAGCTGGCGTGCGGCCTCGCCGCAGAGATGGGCATCGCGCCGGAGCTCGTGGCCGCGTTCGACGACTGCCTGGTGACGCGCTTCATCGCCTGCGAGCCCGTCATCCCGCGCGAGGTCGCCGCGCATGCGGGGGAGCTGGCGCGCGCCCTGCGCGGCTTCCACGACGCGCCGCTCGCGCTGCCCACGCGCTTCTGGGTCCCCGACCTGCTCGCCGACTACGCCGCGCGGGTCCACGAGCGCGGCGTGCGGCTGCCCGACGCGTACGGCCGCGCCGCCGCCGTGGCAGCGCAGATCGCCGCCGTGCTGCCGCTGGACGATCCCCGGCCGTGCCACAACGACCTGCTCACGAGCAACATCATCCGCGCATACGACCACGCCGGCAAGGGCGAGGGCGCAGGCGCGAGCGACGGCAGGATGCTGATCGTCGACTGGGAGTACGCCGGCATGGGCCACCGATGCTTCGACCTCGGCAACCTGTCGGTCAACAACGACTTCGACGAGGCCGACGACGAGCGCCTGCTGAGCGCCTACTACCGCGAACCGCCCACCGACGCACGCCGCGCGGCGCTCGCGCTGATGCGCATCCTCTCCGATGCGCGCGAGGCCGCCTGGGCCGTCGTGCAGGCCGAGATCTCCGAGCTCGACTTCGACTTCGACCGCTACGCGCGCACGCACTTCGAGCGCCTCGATGCGGCAGCCGCGGAGCCGCTCCTGCGGGAATGGCTCGCAGCAGCCCGCGCGGCGGCGCCACCCACGAACACAGCAGAGGAGAACGATGGTCCGGCCACGTGAGCTTCCCGACCGCGCGCGCGTGGTCATCATCGGCGGCGGTGTCGGCGGCACCGCGATCGCCCACCATCTGGCCAAGCTCGGCGAGCGCGACGTCGTGCTGCTCGACCGCGACGAGCTGACCAGCGGCTCCACGTTCCACTCCGCCGGGCTCGTCGGCCAGCTCAGATCGAGCGTGTCGCTGACGCGCATGATGATGGACTCCGTCGAGCTCTACCGCACGCTCGACTGCGGCTGGGTGCAGTGCGGCGGCATCCGCCTGGCGTGCACGCCCGAGCGCGAGCAGGAGGTCATGCGCCAGGTCGCCTGGGCCAAGACCTTCGGCCTGCCGCTCGAGCTGATCTCCGCCGAGCAGGCGCGCGAGCTGTTCCCGCTGATGAGCGCCGACGGCGTGCGCTGCGCCTCCTACCTGCCCAGCGACGGCTACCTCGACCCGTCGTTGCTCACCACCGCGCTCGCCGACGGCGCGCGGGCGGGCGGCTGCCGCATCTTTACGCACACGCGCGTGACGGGCATCGACGTCGATCGCGCGGGCGGAAGCTGTCGCGTGCGCGGCGTGCAGACCGAGTGGGGCCCGATCGAGGCGGAGGTCGTAGTCAACGCCGGTGGCATGTTCGCCGCCGAGCTCGGGCGCCTGGCCGGCGTGCGCGTGCCGATCGTGCCGTTCGCCCACGAGTATCTCGTCACGCAGCCGTTCCGGGAGCGCGTCGCAGGCGAGCACCTGCCGACGCTGCGCGACCCCGACCTGCTGATCTACTTCCGCGAGGAGGGCGGTGGGCTGATCATGGGCGGCTACGAGCGCGACTCGGCGCCGTGGGCGCTCGACGAGCACCTGCTCGACGCGATCCCTCAGGACTTCAACGGCCGCCTGCTCGAAGAGGACTGGACGCGCTTCGAGGAGATCGCCGCCAACTCGCGCAAGCGCGTGCCCGTGATGGACGAGATCACCGTCACCAAGCTGATCAACGGACCCGAGGCGTTCACCCCCGACAACGAGTTCTGCCTGGGCGAGAGCGAGGTGCGCGGCTTCTTCGTCGCGGCCGGCTTCTGCGCGCACGGCCTCGCCGGCGCCGGTGGCATCGGCAAGGTGATGGCCGAGTGGATCCTCGAAGGCGAGCCGTCGATCGACGTGTGGGAGATGGACATCCGCCGCTTCGGCCCGCACTTCCGCTCCCCGAGCTACACGCTCAAGCGCACCAAGGAGGTTTACGAGACCTACTACGACATCCGCTACCCCGGCCACGAGCGCCTCGCCGGGCGCCCGCTGCGGACCTCCAGCGCCTACCCGTGGCACGCCGAGCACGGCGCCGCGTTCGGCGAGAAGTCCGGCTGGGAGCGCGTCAACTGGTACGAGAGCAACGCGTCCGCGGGAGACGAGTCGCTGCGCCCGCGCGGTTGGGCGGGCATGCTCTGGTCGCCCGCGATCGGCGCCGAGCACCGCGCCACGCGCGAGCGCGCGGGCCTGTTCGACGAGTCCTCGTTCGCCAAGCTCGAGGTCGCCGGGCCGGGCGCCGCCGAGTTCCTGCAACGGCTGTGCGACAACGACGTCGCGCGCGACGTCGGCGCGATCACCTACACGCAGATGCTCAACCGCCGCGGCGGCATCGAGTGCGACTTCACCGTCACGCGCGTCGAGGAGGAGCTGTTCTCGATCGTCACCGGCACCGCCTTCGGCAACCACGACCTCAGCTGGATCAGCCGCCACGCGCCACACGACGGCAGCGTGCGCTGCTCGGATGTGACCGCGCGCTGGGCGTGCTTCGCGCTGTGGGGCCCGCGCGCGCGCGACATCCTCGCGCCGCTGACCGACGATCCGCTGGACTTCCCCTACATGCACATGCGCGAGCTGGCCGTCGGCGACGTGCCCGTGCGCGCGCTGCGCGTGACGTTCGTCGGCGAGCTCGGCTGGGAGCTGTACTGCCCGACGGAGTATGGCGCCGGCCTGTGGCGCACGCTATGGGACGCCGGGCGCGAGCACGGTCTCTCAAGCGGCGGCTACCGCGCGATCGACTCGCTGCGCCTGGAGAAGGGCTACCGCGTGTGGGCGGCCGACATCACCCCCGACGAGACGCCCTACGAGGCCGGCCTCGGCTTCTGCGTGAGGAAGGAGGGCGGCTTCATCGGCGCCGCGGCGCTCGGGGTGGGCTCCAGCGAGAAGCCGCCGGCGGCGGGCGCGGCGGCGCGGCGCCTGCGCTGCATCGTGCTCGAGGACCCCCGCTCGGTCGCGCTCGGCAACGAGCCCGTGCGCATCGACGGCGAGGTGCTCGGACGCGTGACCAGCGGCGGCTACGGCTACACCGTCGAGCGCTCGATCGCCTACGCCTACGTACCCGCCGAGGTCGAGCTCGGCACGAAGGTGGAGGTCGACATCTTCGGCGAGTGGATCGCCGGCGCCGTCACGCGCGAGCCGCTGTTCGATCCGAAGGGCGAGCGCGTCAGGCAGTAGCGGCTCAGCCGGCCGCGCGCGCGTCACCTGAGTGCCCGTCGCCCGCCAGCGCCTGCGATGCCTGCGCCCGTGGCGCGAGATCCTCGATGCTCAGCGGCCGCGCCGGTGGCCGCGCGAGAATCGGCCTCGTGGTCGTCTGCAGGGTGTCGCTCACGTGCAGCAGCTCGCCCGAGCCCAGCATCCGCCAGCCGGGATCCGCGTCCATGCGCTCGCTCGCGAGCACCACCAGCGGCCGCGTCGCGCCCTCCTCGGCGTGTACCGCGCTGCCGAGGCTGCTCGCGTGCGCCAGCGGCTCGCCCGGCTCGCGCTCGAGCAGGTACAGCGGGTGTGTATGTGGATAGCGCAGCGCCCACAGCCCGTCGGCGCCGGCCAGCAGGAAGTTGATCGCGAACACCTGCAGGTTCGCCGCGACCCACGTGCACGCGGTCTCGATCCCCGCGCCGACATCCCCGTCGCGCGCCGCGATCTCGCGCGTGATCAGCGCGAACAGGCGCTCGGAGTCGGTGTCGCCTTTGACCAGGCGCAGGTCGGCGCCCAGGTGGGCGTCGAGCGCCGGCAGGTCCTCGATCACGCCGTTGTGCGCGAACAGCCTGCCGTGCTGCTCGAACGGGTGCGTGTTGCGCACATCGAGCGCGCCCGTCGAGGCAAAGCGGATGTGCGCGAGGAACGTCGTCGAGTACAGCTCACGCGCCTCGCGCGCGAACCGCCTGTCGCTGTAGGCGGCGTGCGCCTGCTTGCTGACGTGCGGCGCGCCCGCGGCGTCGAACCAGCCGAGGCCGGTCCCGTCCGGCTCGCGATGACTCTGCGCAGACAGGCTGTCGGGCGCATCGAGCAGCCAGAACGTCGCGCGCGCGGGATCCTTGCCTGCACTCATGCCAAACAGGCGGCACATCGGCAGTGACGATTACAGGTGTCGGCGCCAGATGTCTCGCTTCTGGAGATACCCGGGCGGGAGCACGCCGTCGAGACGCTCGATCACCTCGAGCCACTGCAGGGCGGACTCGAAGTGGCCGTCGGTGGCGTCGCGCTCGGCGAGCGTCAGCGCCAGCTCACGCGCCTCCTCGTGCAGTCCCTCGGCCCGCCCTGGATCCTGGGGTGGCGGCGCCAGGTCCGCGAGCGTCTGGTCGCGAGTGAGCGGGTTGTGGCCGGCCAGGTATGGGGCCAGATAGCGCCCGGCGATCTTGCCGGGCGGCCACCACAGCGGGCTGGCCGCAGCCTCGAACGACGAGCTCTCGGCCGTTGCCCCGAGCTGCGCACGCATGTAGGTCGGCGCGATCCCGGTGAGCAGCATCCCGCGCAGCATCGGGCGCAGCGGGGACGGCACGATCGCGTCACCGAGCTGCGCCGCGATCGCTTCGGCGGCCACATCCGCCTGCTGCGTGGCGATCCCGCCCTGCTTGATCGGGAACGTCGTCCCGTCGCCGGCCGCGTACACGTCGCGCAGTCCCGTGACACGGCTGTGCTCGTCGACGGGAATGAAGCCATTCGCGTCGCAGGGCAGCCCCGCGAACTCGCGGCCTTCGAGCTCGGCGATGGCGACGATCTGCTCGACCTCGAGCGTCGCCCCCGATTCGAAGTGAAGCTTGCCGTGGTCGATCCTGGTCGCCTGGGCAGCGGTCCTGAGCGCGATCCCGCGGTCGGCGAGCAGGTTGCGCAGCATGCCGCCGGCCGCCGGGCCGAATGCCGACAGCGGGTCCGTCTCGGGCGTTGCGACCGTCAGCTCGGCGCCGATGACGCCCGCATCGGCCAGATGCGACGCGGTCAGCAGCGCCAGCTCATACAGGGGCAGCGTCCAGCCCGGGCTGGGCGGGTTGACGAAACACAGCCGCTGGTCGGAGCCCGACACGAGTCGCTGCAGCAGCGCCCGAAAGGCCGTCACGTCGGCCGCACCGCCGAAGTGCAGCGCCCCCTCCAGCCAGTCGCGACGCCGCGCGCCGACGGCGACGAGCAGGGCGTCGTACGGGAGCTCCTCGCCGGTTGCCAGGCGCACGCAGCGGCGGTGGGTGTCGACGACCTCGAGCGCGTCTTCGTGCAGCTTCGCGCCCTGCTCGTCGGCGAGCTCGGTGAGTTCGAACAGATGTGTGTCGGCGAGCCCGAACGGCGCCGCGACGGCAAGCGGCTGGTAGACGAAGTGGCGGTTGGGTGCGATCAGGTGCAGCTCCACGCCGACCTTGAGCAGCGCGCGCAGAGCGAGCAGGGCCTCGACCGCCGCGACGCCACCGCCACAGATGACGACCTGCCTCGGACCACGCGATCCGTACATAGCTCGAGGTTACGTCCGCGTGCCCGCTCTGCCAGCCGCGAAAAGCCGCCCTCGTGCCGCGGGCTAACTACGTACCGAGCGTCGCCTGGAGCTGCGACGATGATGTCATGCACGCGATGGAGCCGAGCAGCGTGACGCTGCACGGGCGAACGCTGACCTACATCGGGGCGGGCAGCGGCCCCGTGCTGCTGCTGATCCACGGGATGGCCGGCACCTGCGAGAACTGGCGGGCGGTGATCGAGCCGCTCGCGCAGCGCCACACGGTGATCGCACCCGACCTGCCGGGACACGGCGAGTCCGAGCCGGGCGCCGGCGACTACTCGCTCGGATCCCTCGCTGCGGTGCTGCGCGACCTGCTCGTCACACTCGGCCACGACCGTGCGACGCTCGTCGGACATTCGCTGGGCGGTGGGATCGCGATGCAGTTCGCCTACCAGTTCCCGGAGCTCACCGAGCGCCTGGTGCTCGTCTCCAGCGGCGGGCTCGGCCCGGAGGTCAGCGCCGTCCTGCGCGCCGCGGCGCTGCCGGGGGCCAACCTGTTCATCGCCGCCACTGCGGGGCCGGGACGCGTGGTCGGATCGGCGCTCGCGCAGGGACTCGCGAGCATCGGACTGCAGCCGAGCGCCGACGTCGCCGAGGTCGCGCGCGGGTATGCGTCGCTCGCCGACGCAGGGCGACGCAGCGCGTTCCTGGCGACGCTGCGCGCCGTAGTCGGCACCGAAGGCCAGCGCGTCGAGGCCCGGGATCGGCTGTACCTGGCCGAAGGGGTGCCCGTGCTGATCATCTGGGGGCGCCGCGATCGGATGATCCCCGTCGCGCACGCCGAGCACGCCCACGAGGCGATCCGCGGCAGCCGCCTGGAGATCTTCGACGGCGCGGGACACATGCCGCAGCTCGAGGCGCCCGGGCGCTTCGTCGCCGTGCTCGAACGATTTCTCGGGGAGACCGAGCCGGCCCAGTGGAGCTCCGAGCAGTGGCGCTCGCGGTTGACCGCCGCCGGCGACGCGTAGGCCGGGGGATCGATCGGCCGGGCGCGACGGTCAGCGCTCGAGCTCGCCGCGCAGCTTCGTCAGTCCGAGCCGCATGCGCCCCTTGACCGTGCCCGGCGCAAGCGCCAGCCGGCAGGCGATCTGCTCATGGGTGAGACCGTCGAAGAAACCGAGCTGGATCACCTCGCGCTGCGCCGGCGGCAGCCGCGTCAGCAAGCGCGCAAGCTGCTCGTGCTCGAGCTTGGTGGCGATGTCGGTCGGTACGTCATCGCCGGCGGGCTGATCGGAAAGGCGCGCCGGCCCCTCTTCGCGGCCCGCAGCCATCGCGCGGCGACGCGCCAGGTAGATCGCGCGATGACGCACGATCGTCATCGCCCAGCCCACCACCGACCCGCGCGCCGGCTGATAGGTCGAGCGCGATGACCACATCGAGACGAACGCGTCCTGCACGGCGTCCTGGGCGCAATCGCGGTCGTGACAGACCGACAGTGCGGTGCGAAAAGCGCGCGGCGAAAAGCGCGCGTAAAGCTCACCCAACGCGACGCTCTCCCCCGCCTGAACCTCGCGCATCAGCACCGCGTCGGTCAGCCTCTGTTCCACGCCACGCCTCATCACAGCGCCTCGACCGGTGCCAGGAAGAACATCTCGCAGGCGATTCCCGGCGCGGCCTGGTTCGCGCTCAGGAACGCCACCACCCGCCGCAACGTGAGATGTTCGACGGCAGCGCTGAACTCGTCCTCGCGGTCGGCCTGGAAGGCCATGCGTCCATCGATCACCACGCTGGCGCTGCCGGCCGCGACCAGCTCCTGCTCGGAGGTGGTGAGAATGTCCTCGAGGATGCACACGACGACGTCGCCGTTGATGTACGTGCTCGCGGTCGTCCGATCGTGTCCGTAGACCTCGGCGTACAGCCTCACTATCGCCGCGGAGATCGCACGAGTGAGGCTTTCGCCCACCGGCGGGGCACAATCGTCTGGCATCAGCGCCTCGGTTCTCCCGACTCGATCGACGAGCGCACGGGCGGGAGCAGAGAAGCAGCCCGGCGCTTGGTCTGGCTGGTCGCGACTATATCTGTCTAGGAGCGCTGCGGCGTCAGTTGCGCGTTCTCGCCGGCGCAGCCTTGGAAGAACTCCGCGATCGCATCCGCGTCGAGCGGGCGGGCGAACAGGAAGCCCTGTCCGTGGTCACAAGCCTCGTCCTTCAGCAACGACAGCTCGTGCTGCTGCTCGATGCCCTCGGCGAACGTCTCTATCGAAAGCGCCTTGCCGAGCTGCACTAGCGTGCGGATCAGCGTCTCGCCCTCCTTGTTGTGCCTGAGCCCGGCGATGAACGAGCGGTCGATCTTGAGCGCGTCGACGGGGAACTGCTGCAGGTGAGCGAGCGACGAGTAGCCGGTGCCGAAGTCGTCGATCGCGATCCGCACGCCCAGACGCTTGATCTCGCCCAGGCGCCTGACCGTGTCCTCGATGTTGCGCATCAGCGTCGTCTCGGTGATCTCGATCGTCAGCGCGCTCGCCTCCAGGCCACTGTCCGAGAGCGCGCCTTCGATGTCGGCGATCAGCTCGTCCGTGTCGAGCTGCCGTCCCGAGACGTTGACCGCCATCGCGATCGCGTGGCCCGCCTGGCGCCACGCGGCCGCCTGACGGCAGGCCTCGCCCAGGACCCAGCGACCGACCTCCACGATCAGGCCCGTCTCCTCGAGGGCGGGGATGAAGGCGTCCGGCTGTACCAGGCCGCGCGTCGGGTGCTGCCAGCGAATCAAGGCCTCCACGCCAGTGGGCGTCATGTCGGTGAGCGCAAACGTCGGCTGGTAGGCGAGCACGAACTCTTCCTTCTCGTGCGCTTCGCGCAGGTCCATGTCGAGCTCCATGCGGTTCTGCATCGTGTCCTGCATCCCGCTCTCGAACACCGCGTAGCGATTCTTGCCGTCCCACTTGGCGCGGTACATGGCGATGTCGGCGTCGCGCAGCAGCTCCTCGGCGGAGGTCCGCTGTCCGATGGCGATTCCGATGCTGGCCGTCACCGTCAGGCGGATCTCCCCCTCCTCGCCCAGCTTGAACGGGTGCCCGAGCGCGTCGAGCAGGCGCTCGGCGACAAGCTCCGGCCCCGCCGCGAGCGAGAGCTCCTCGGCGATCACGACGAACTCGTCGCCGCCGAGACGCCCCAGTGCATCGACGTGGCGCACGACGCCCTCGAGCCTGGCGGCGACCCCGCGCAGGAGCTCATCGCCGACACCATGGCCAAGCGTGTCGTTGATGCCCTTGAAGTTGTCGACGTCGATGAACAGCGCCGCCACGGGCGTCTGGTTGCGCGCCGAGCGCGCGAGCATCTGCTCGACGCGGTCGAGGATCAGCGTGCGATTCGGCAGGCCCGTCAACGGGTCGTGCGTGGCGAGGAACGCGAGCTCATCCTCGCGTCGTGCGAGCTCCTCGTCCACCCGCCGGCGCTCCGCCTCGAAGCACTCGCACATCCGCAGCAGGCTGAACTCGACGCTCAGCTGCACCATGTTCAGGGCTTCCGTCAGCACCCCTGCCGAGACGCCCAGCCGGGCAGCGCTGTCGCGCAGGACGTCCGCCATCACATTGCGCCACCACAGCGAACGTCGGGTGACCTCGTTGAGCGATGCCGCGCGGCGCGCGGCGAGCTCGCCGAAGATCTGGGAGGTCTCACGCGCAGCGTCGTTGGTCACCTCGATCCCCTCGCCGGCGATCCAGCGCGCAACGGCATCGGTCGAGCTGACACAGATACGCTCGAAGCGGTCCTGGACCTGCGCGTCGACGACCTCGCCCGACTCGGCCGTGCGCGCGATGGTTTCCGTGAGTACGTCGGCGGCGCGCGCCTTCAGCGTCTCGCCGAGCAGGCGCAGCTCGTCGGCGGGCTGCTCCGGAGCAGCGCTCGGCGGAGCCGGGACGGGGATCTCGCCGTGTCCTGGGCTCGTGCGTGGGGCCGCCATGTCGGGGCAAGTCATCGGTCGCCGCGGCGCGATCCTAAAGCGGCAGGCGCGATCGTGCAGACATACGTCTGTGGGACGACCCGCCGGGCCGCTACGTCGCCTTTACAAGGTGAACATCCCGTGACCGCGGGGGCCGACGGAAATCACAGGTGGTAGAAGGCCGTACCCGCAATCCAAGGATCGGAGATTCCGTGCGTCGTTTCAGTGCCCTGCTTTTCATCGCGTCGTCACTAATTGGAATGAGTGTGACCGGCTTCATTGCGTCCGCGACGGCCGTCGCGGCTTCAGGCGCAACGACCTACTCGCCGGAAACACCGCTCGTGGACACGATTGCGGGAGGGCCATGGAACAGCTCTCAGGGCGACCCGTCCGCCGGCAGCCCCTACCAGGAAGCAGACCTGCTGCCGACGTTCACGCCCGGGGGCAACGAAACGACGCTCGGCGGCGTCAGTGAGCCGAACGTCGCGGTGTATCCGAGCGCGGAAGAACCGAAAGCACCGCCGTACCCCAGCGGCGTGGCGGGCACGCCCGGCCCGCTTTCCGGCTACTGCAACAAGGAAGAGAGCGAAAACGAGACTGGCTCTCCCGTCTCCCAGCCGGCGGGCAGCACGCTGCCGTTCTCGCCCTACTACTTCCCCGACGTGGTGCGCAACGCCGACGGCTCGCTGACGGGCTACTTCGACTACCGGCCCAAGGACGCCGACGAGGCGATCACCGTCGCACGGTCGACCGACGGCGGCCAGACGTGGGTCGCCGAGGGCAAAGCGCTCGAGCAGAACCCCGGCTACTGCCCGACGGCGGACACCAACGACGACGGCCAGGGGCACCCGTTCGTGATGAGCACCGGCTCGACGACCGACCTCTACACGCTGCAACGCCAGGCCGGCGACAACCCCGGCGTTGGCCTGCTCGTCCACCAGGTCAACCCGTCGGCGACGAACCCGCTGTCAGCGGTTTCTGCCAGCCAGCCTGTCGGGATCGACCCGAACACGTTCGTGACCACCTCGACGACGGTTCCGACCACCGGCGGCGTCCCGATACCCGTCTCAACCCTGGGGACCGCCGGAACCCCGGAGCAGATCGTCAACGGGAGCTACGAGGACGTGCCGGCGGGAAACAGCGAGCCGTCGTCGAGCACGATCATCAATTGCACCGGGCCGGCGTCAGCCCCGAGCACTGAAGGACCCGGGTCCCTGACGGGCTGCACCTCGGCGACCGGCGGCTCGGTGAACCTGAATCCAGGCGACGATCTCATCCAGGTGATCGCGACCGGTAACCCGACGAGCTCGTCGGGTTCGAGGGATTGCGCCACGATCGGCAACCAGGTCCCCTCGGGCCCGAACAACCCCGAAGGCACAGGCGGCTTGTCGGCCCTCTGTTATAGCCAGCCCAGCACTCCCGTCGCCCCGATCACGGATTTCCTGTGGGGCTCGCTCGCGCCCAACCGGGTGTACATGAACGGAGAGACCGTCTACTGCAACGGTGTGAGCTCAGGGCGGGTCAAGCTCGAGAACTGCACGACAACCGGCGCCCCGTTCAAATACACAGCGGCGTCGGAGATCACGGCCGACCCGATCATTCCGCCAAACGCGACGATGACGACCGGCCTCGAAGCTCCGGACGGCATCATCGGGTCGCTGGGCACCGGCCTGACGACCTACGACGGGCACAGCGTGCCGGCCGAAGCCGACGTCATTCTCTACACCGAGAAGATCGTCAACTACTACGACGTTGGCATCGTAAATGGAGATATCACGAAGAGCGGCAACTACTCGAGCGGCAAAGTCACGCTGCCGCTGAGCGCCTCGTTCACGCCGCCGCAGACGCAGGCACAGTGGCTCAACTACCAGCCGTCGCCCACGTCGAATGAGGGGGTTCCCGCCGCCGATGAGGCACCTGCGAGTGGCTCGTTCACCGTCTACGTAGGCGTCACCGACGCCAGCGGCAACTTCATCCAACCGCTGAAATGCACCAGCTGGGAGCCTGGCTCGCTGACGACGGGCACGAAACCGCCGGCAGGCAGCGTCAACCTCATCGGCTGCAACGAACAGGGCACATCGGCAGAGTCGATCGCCGAAGAAACAGAGATTGGCGGGCCGAACGCGGCGGTCGTCCCCTACTCGGTGCTCAAACAGACGGGCGAGGGCAAAAACGGAAAAACCTCGGGCCCGACGGAGCTGTTTGGCAACAACGAGGACCTTTCGCTGCTGCGCGCCGCGTACACCACCAACGGCGTGAACTTCACGGACTTGGGCGCGATCAGCAGCGAATCGGTGACAGACAGCGGCGAGGACAGCGGCACCTACACCGACCTGTCCAACCCCAACCAGCAGGAGAGCCCTGAAAACAGCGCGAACCCGACCCTCGCGACGAGCTCTCCGACCGCTCCGACCAACCTGTCGCCCGGGAGCCGCGACACGGTCGAGCTGCGCTACATCGGCTCGCGCGGGACGATCATCACCAATCCCGACGGCAGCCTCGGCATGTTCCTGTCAGGGTCTTGGGCCAGCGACGGCGACTCTGACGCGTTCAACCAGATCTTCTACACGTCCTCGACCGACGGCGGCCAGACGTGGTCGGTCCCGAAGGTCGTGCTGAGCACCGAATACGAATTCAACGCCTCGCGCGAACAGGACGAAGCGCTCGCCAAAGGCAAAGACGAACGGCTTGGGATCAGCGCGTACTACTCCGGCCGCGCGTACGGCCCTGCCATCGTGCAGAACCCGAATGGCACGTTGACGATGGTCTTCTCCGGCTACCGCCTGCCCAAACCCATCACGGCGGTCGGGACGGAATTGGGCATGGGCTCCTCCAAATACAAGATCGGGGCTAAGGATCCGGCGCTGTACCGGAACATTCTCACAATGCGGCTCACCTCGACCACGTCGCCCGGGGTTGCCACCACAACCGCTGTCAGCTCCTCCGACGAAGGGACGGGCACGGTGGGCTCTCCGGTGACCTACACCGCGACCGTCTCGGTGAACCACCCCGGCACGGGCATCCCAACGGGCACGGTGTCGTTCTCCGACAGCCACGGGCCGATCTCGGGCTGCGCGGACGAGCCGCTGAGCGAAGGCTCGAGCGACACGTCAAGCTGCGCCACCACGCATGAGGCTCCCGCCGGCAGCGACGAAGTCACCGCTACCTACTCGGGCGACTCCAACTACGCGAAATCCTCTGGCTCGACCAGCGAGAGCGTGACCGAAGCGCCGGCGATCACGTCCACGGAAAGCGCTACGTTCAGCGAGGGCGGCGCGGGCAGCTTCGCGGTGACGGCCAGCGGTTACCCGGCGCCGGCAATCACAGAGAGCGGCGCGCTGCCCAACGGGGTGGAATTCAAGAACGGCGTGCTGTCGGGTACACCGATACAGGAAGGCACCTACCCGATCAGCTTCACCGCCACGAACGGCGTCGGCTCCTCTACCCAGCGCTTCACCCTCACGGTGGACGCCCCGCCGGCGATCACCTCGGAAAACGGCACGACGTTCATCAAGGGGTCGGCGGGCGCCTTCCCAGTGACGGCCACCGGCACGCCGGCGCCCAGCTTCACGGAGTCCGGGACGCTGCCGACGGGTGTTGAATTCGTTGACGGTGTGCTGATCGGCACACCGACGCAGGAAGGCGTCTTCCCGATCAGGATCGCCGCGTCGAACGGTGTGGGCACGGAAGCGGTGCAGAGCTTCACCCTCAACGTCGACGCCGCGCCGGTGATCACTTCGGGTGAAAGCACGACGTTCACCGAGGGCACCGAAGGCAGCTTTACGGTCGCGGCGACCGGCACCCCGCCACCGAGCTTGTCGGAGTCGGGCCGCCTGCCCAAAGGCGTCCACTTCAACACGGCCACAGGGGCACTCTCCGGCAGCCCGGCCGAGGAAGGCGTTTACGACATCACCTTCGACGCGTCGAACGGGGTCGGCATGGAAGCAGCGCAGAGCTTCACACTCACTGTCGATGCCCCGCCGGTGATCACCTCCGAAGACAGCACAACATTCATCAAGGGATCGGCTGGCGCGTTCCCGGTGATAGCCACGGGCACGCCGGGGCCGAGCTACTCGGAGTCGGGCACGCTACCCACGGGTATCGAATTCATCGACGGAGTACTGCTCGGCACGCCGACCCAGGAAGGCGTGTTCCGGATCACCATCACCGCCAGCAACGGCGTCAGCCCCGAAGCTGTGCAGAGCTTCACGCTGACTGTCGACGCCGCGCCGGTGATCACCTCGGCCGACACCACGACGTTCAGGGAGGGCTCGGCCGGCAGCTTCACCGTTGAAGCGACCGGCACGCCGGCGCCTGGCTTTTCCGAGTCCGGCAGGCTCCCCAATGGCATGCACTTCAACACGACGACAGGGTTGCTCTCGGGCACCGCGACCGAAGAAGGCGTCTTTCACATCACCCTCGATGCCGCCAATGGTGTCGGCTCAGAAGCGGTGCAGCCCTTTACGCTCACGGTCGACGCCCCGCCGGTCATCACGTCCCCCAACAGCGCGACGTTCAGCTACGAGGCGGCCGGCACGTTCACGGTGACCGCCAGCGGCACCCCGGCTCCGACGATCGAACGCTGGGGCAACCTGCCGGCGGGCGTCACCTACTCCGACGGCGTGCTCTCCGGGACGCCGACGCAGATCGGGACCTTCGAGATCACGTTCACGGCCGAAAACGGCATCGGTGAGTCCAGCGTCCAGCACTTCACACTGACTGTGCTCGGCCTGCACGTGACGACCAGATCGCTGCCAGAGGCGACGCTCGGGCAGCCGTACTCCGACCAGCTCGAGGCTGTCGGCGGCGTCACCCCGTACAAGTGGAAAGTCACCGCCGGCAAACTGCCCAAAGGCCTGCGTCTGGGCCGCAGCGGACTGCTGTCGGGAACGGTCACCGCCAACAGCGATCCGCACGGGGGCTCGTTCGCGATCACGGTGACCGTCACCGACGCCACCAAGAAGGTCCATCAGACGGCGACCGCGACGTTCACGGTGCTGGTCTCCTAACGGCGCCAGGGCCGCCGCCGGGCACGACGCGGCGGCGGCTTTGATAGCTGCGGATAGCTAGGTGATATCCTTGGCTTTCGATGGCCGATGATCGAGTTCCGCTGTTTGTGAGGCTGCCGCGCCATCAGGCTGCGGCGCTGGATCGGCTGGTCGATTCGACGGGTCAGCGCAAGCAGCATCTGGTGAGCGAGCTGCTCGCCGACCAGCTCGCGGTCGGCCATGCGGAGATCCGCGAGCGCCCAGGCGCCGACGAGGTGCTCACGCTCGAGGAGACCGCGGAGCTGCTGCGGCTGCCTATCGAGACCGTCCGCGCCAGCGCCGTCAGCGGTGAGCTTCCCGGCCGCGCCTTCGGCGATGAGTGGCGGTTCGCGCGAAGCGCGGTGCTGACTTGGCTGGGCGGGGACGCGGTCGGGCGGGGAGCTGGGGGTGAAGGGACGGCCGGCGATGGCAAGTGACGACGGAGGGCGGTCGCTCGTGCTCGTCCCGGGGGCGTGCCTCGGGGGCTGGGTGTGGAGAAATGTGACCCGTCAACTTCGTGCGATGGGCCACGATGTTTACCCGGTGACGTTGACGGGCCTGGGAGAGCGCGTGCATCTCGCACACCCGGGGATCGACCTCGAGACGCACGTTGCCGACGTTGTGAATCTGCTCGCGTACAACGCGCTCGAGGATGTCGTGCTCGTGGGGCACAGCTACGCGGGGATCGTCATCAGGGCCGTCGCCGACCGGGTGCCTCAGCGCCTGAACGCAGTCGTGTACCTCGACACCTCGCCACTGCCAGACGGGATGGCGATCGCCGATGTGCAATCGCCGCAGCAGCGTGAGCTGCAGCGCCTGGCGGTGGCGGCGCAGGGCGATGGCTGGCGATGGCCGGTGCCCGACCATGACGCACTGGCGACCGGAACGTTCGGGAGCATCAGCGGCCTCTCCGAGGAGAACCTGCAGCTGCTCACCAGGCTGGCCACACCGCAACCGTACGCGACGATGACCTCGCCACTGCACCTCGAACACGGCGACGTCGCCGCCGTTCGACGCGTGGCGATCTTCTGCGCCGCAGGTGGGATCGACATTGCACATCTCCGCAAGCTGATCGCGCGGGGCGACCCGCGGGCGGCGCCGTTCGCCGACGCCGACTGGCAGTTGCACGACCTACCCACCGGCCACTGGCCGATGCTGTCACTGCCCGGGCCGCTCGCAGATCTCCTAGGCGAGATCGCCCGCGGCTGACGCGCGCAGCAGCGCCGTCCTACAGCCCCTCGTCAAACGCGGGCTCCGCAGTGCCCAGGTCACGGTCGATCGCGATGTGCGGCAGGCGTTTCTCCATCCAGGCTGGCAGCGTCCAGGTGCGCCGGCCGAGCAGCTGCAACACGGAGGGCAACAGCAGGCTGCGAACGACGAACGCGTCGAGGAACACGGCGCTCGCGAGGCTGAGCCCGAAGAGCTTCAGGATCCGTTCGTCGCCGACCGCGAAGGAGGTGAAGACGCAGATCATGATCGTCGCCGCGGCAGTAACGACGCGCCCCGTCGAGGCCAGGCCGTGGCGAACGGCTTGGCGCGGATCGCCGGTGCGAGTCCACTCCTCGTGGATGCGCGACACCAGGAACACCTCGTAGTCCATCGACAGGCCGAAGACGATCGCAAACAGCAGCACCGGGATGAAGGCCTGGATCGGAGCGCCCTTCACGCCGAAGATGCCGCCGAGCCAGCCCCACTGAAAGATTGCGACGACGACGCCGAGCGAGCCGCCGATCGAGAGCAGGTTCATGACGGCGGCCTGCAGCGGGATAACCAGCGATCTGAACACCACGAACAGGAGCAGCGCAGAGAGCAGCACGACCACGCCCACGAACAGTGGCAGCTTGCTCGCGAGCACGTGGGTGAAGTCGATCGCGGTGGCGCTTGCGCCTCCGACCAGCAGCGTCGTGCCGGTGGCAGCTGCGAGCGGTGGCAGTGTGTGATCGCGCAGCGTCGTGACCAGTTCGGTGGTTGCGATCGCCTGCGGCGCGGAGCGCGGGTAGATGTTGAAGACCGCTGTCAGGCCCTGCGGGCTCAACCGCGCGGCGGACACGGAGGCCACGTCGCCGCTGGCGCGCAGCGCGGTCGCGATGCGCGGGAGCGCCGGCGCATCGTTTGCGCGAGGGAGGCTGGCGACGAGTAGCAGCGGGCCGTTGAAGCCGGCGCCGAAGCCCTTCGCGAGCAGATCATATGCCTGGCGGGTGGTCTGGCCGGGCGGGTTGTTGCCAGCGTCGCTGTTGCCCAAGCGCAGCGCGAGCGCGGGCGAGGCGAGCGCGAGCATGATCGCCATGCCGGCGATCGCACCCTGCCACGGGTGCCTTTCGATCAATGCCGACCAGCGCGCCCAGAAGCCGAGTCGCTCGGCGCTTGCGACGCCATCGCCGGCGGCGGCCCGCGCCGCTTTACGTCCGCCGCGGCGGCGCCCGATGCGCTCGCCGAAGCGCGAGAGCAGTGCCGGCAGCACCGTCAGCGCGGCGAGCATCGTCATCAGCACTGCAAGCGAGGAGGCCACCGCGAGGCCATAGAGGAAGTCGACGCCCAGGGCGAACTGCCCCAGCAGCGCGATGATCACGGTCGCGCCCGCGAACAGAACGGCGCGCCCGGCCGTGTCCATCGCACCGGCGATCGCGCCATGCACGTCGCCACTGCGGAGATAGTTCTCGCGAAAGCGGGTCACGATGAACAGGGCGTAGTCGATCCCGACGCCGAGACCGATCATGGCCGCGAGCTCGGTGGCGAAGCTGGGCATGCCCATCACGCGTGAGGCGAGACCGGCCAGGCCGATGCCGGTCCCGAGCCCGAGCAGCGCTGTGACGATCGGCAGACCCATCGCGATCAACGAGCCGAAGGTGACGAGCAGCACGATGATCGCCGCGAGCAGGCCGATCGCGGTGGCCGCGCCGAGCGAGGGCTTCTGCACCTGTTCGATCGCCTGACCCCCGAGCGCCACCTGCAGCTGCGGCGAGCCGGCGCCTTTGGCGACGCTGATCACGCGTTCGGTGGCCGACGGCGGGATCAGGTTTGCGCGCTCATCGAACGTGACCGTCGCGAAGGCGATCTTGCCGTTTGGCGAGATCGCGCGGGCACCCCTGGCCGTGTAGGGGCTGACCACGCCCGTCACGTGCGGCAGCCGCGCCACCGCGGCGAGCATCGGCACCACGCGCTGGCGCACGGCTGCTTCGGTGACGAGACCCTGCCGCGCAGCGAGCACGATCTGGTCGGCATCACCGGCCTGGGCGGGAAAGTCTCGCTTCAACAGGTCCGCTGCGCGCTGGGATTCCGTACCCGGCAGCGAGAAGTTGTTCGAGTATTCGGTGCCGATCGCACCAGAGATCCCCAGCGCCCCGACCAGCAGCACGAGCCAGCCGATCACGACCGTCCGGCGGTGCTGTACCGCCCGGTGGGCGACCCGCGCGACGATGCCGGACGGCTGTGAAGGGGTTCCAGTAGAGCTCATGAGCTGACTCCGGTCTCGCGATATACTCTTGTGCGAACTGTTGCGAATCCAAACACTTTGAGATTGAAAGTAGCATAGGCAAGCGACCATGTCCGCCACCACGGCATCAACCGGCCCTGCAGCCACGATCGACCAGGACCTCGACGAGCTCTCCTCGCTGCTGTGGGAGACGATCCGCGGCCTCAAGCAGGCAAGCCCGCCGCCGCAGGAGCTACGCGACGCGGCTGAGCGCAGCTCGCTCGGACCGCGTCACATGCCGGCGCTACTCGCCGTCGCGGCCGCTGGCCCGCTGAGCGTGAGCGAGCTCGCGCGGCGACTCGGGCTGGGCCTGTCGACGACGAGCGCGATCGTCGGGCAGCTCAGTCGTGCTGGTCTGCTCGAGCGCGCCGAGGACGAGACCGACCGCAGACGCACGATCGTACGCCTGCATGACGACTACGGCGAGGCCATCGGCGCTTGGGTGGTACAGGCGCTCGCCCCGCTGCGCGGCACGCTCGAACGCCTCTCGCCGGATGCGCGAGCGAAGTTCATGGAGGGTTGGCGCCTGCTCCACGAGGAAGCCATGCGTACCGCAAGCGCCGACGAGGCGCGCGGCGACTGCTAGCCGATCGGCGGGGCCGTCGCCCGCTGCCAGCAGCCGCCGCGAACCGGGTGTTACCTATTCGGTGTGAGCGCCCTCGAGCTCCGCCGGATCGCTCGCCAGGCGCAGGACGAAGGCGAGCGTGCACCCGCCGACGAAAATCATCGCGAGCACGGCGAGCACGAGCACAACTACGCTGCCTCCGACTGCGGCGAGTGCGAGGAGCGAGACGGGAAGCGAGATCCCGATTATCCCGATCATCAGCGGTGAGGTCTCGAGGGCGCCCGCGGGTGCGCTCGAGTTGCTGTCGGTCTTCTGCATTGTGGACCTCCTGGGGCGTCGGCGGTTGGGGGACGTCGGCGTCACTGCGGTACTGCACTGGCAATAGGGTACTAGCAAGCTGGATGATGAGGCACCACATGCCGGACGGCGAAACGTTGTCCTGCCGTGCCCGGCGATCACCGACGTCCGGCCATCGTTCGAGGTCACTTGTAGGTGAAGATGGCGACGAGCGTCCTCTTCGTGTTCGCTTCGTTGACATCCGCTCGCACCTCCACCTTCCCCGGCGCGTGCGCAGGGGCGACGACGACGCATGTCGTCGTCGAGGTGCAGTCAACGCTGGCGGATTCCGTTTCTCCGAAGTCGAACCTCGTCGCGGTACTACCGAGAGCAAAGCCGGACCCGGTTACAGTCACCTTGGTGCCGCCGGCAGCGGCACCGACGTCGGGGGTGAGCTTCGTGATTTCCGGTTTGAAGCCGAAGCGGTCGTGCGAG
Source organism: Solirubrobacteraceae bacterium (assembly GCA_049513255.1). Taxonomy (GTDB): domain Bacteria; phylum Actinomycetota; class Thermoleophilia; order Solirubrobacterales; family Solirubrobacteraceae; genus Palsa-744. The sequence continues at coordinate 82,445 of JBEKWH010000001.1, read as the reverse complement.
GAGATGACAGTTGTGGCGATCGGGGTCGTGACACTGACATCGACGGAGCCGGCCAGCTCCGGGGGTGAGATCGCGACGATCGACGTCGGCGAGGCCACCGTAAAGCTCGCGGCGCTCGTCCCGCCGAACTTGACCGACGTGGCTCCGGTGAAGTTAACGCCGGTGATCGTCACGGCGGTGCCGCCCGCCACGGGGCCGTCTTTCGGGAACAGTTCAGTCAGGACCGGCGCCGGCAGCGGTGGTACCGGCGGGCCATAGGCGAAGCTGTCGTGACCGTCGATCGCAGCTATGCCGACCACTTCGCTCAGGCCGCTAACCGCGACCGGAGTTTCGCTGTTCGCCGTGGTGCCGTCGCCGAGCTGTCCGAATGTGTTTTTGCCCCAACTCATCACCTTGCCGCCGCTCAGGAGCGCGAGATCGAAGCCCGTACCGGCCGAGACGGCAATCGCGCGCGGGAGGCCGCTCACCGGGACCGGCACATCGCTCTTGCCGATGCTGCCTTTCCCGAGCTGGCCGTAGCGGTTGCCGCCCCAGGCCATGACCGTTCCGTTGCGCAGCAGCGCGAGGCTGGCGTCGCCGCCGGCGGAGATTGCTGCCACTTCGCTGAGGCCGGTGACGGGCACGGGGGTGGTGCTGTCGGTTGTCGTGCCATCGCCGAGCTGGCCGGTGTTGTTCTCGCCCCAGCCCATGACCGTGCCGTTGCTCAGGAGGGCCAGCGCGTATCTGTGACCGGCGGAGATTGCGGTGACACCGTCCAGGCCATGCACTGCGACGGGCACATCGCTGCTGGTAGTGGTGCCATCGCCGAGCTGGCCGTGGTCATTTTCACCCCAAGCCATTACGGTCCCATTGCTCAGCAGCGCGAGGCTGGCGTCACCCTTGGCGGAGATCGCGGTAACGCCGCTCAGGCCGCTGACCGGCACTGGGACGGTGCTGCCGGCGCCGTGCCCAGAGATCCCGTCACCCAGCTGTCCCACCCAATTCGCGCCGCATGCCGCGACGGTGCCGTTGCTCATCAAGATCAAAGTGTGGTAGGAGCCCGCGGAGACCGCCGTGGCTTCACTCACGTTACTCATCGGTACCGGCACATCGGTTCTGGTTTGCGCGCCGTTGCACAACTGCCCAAAGCCGTTGAGGCCCCAGCCCATGACCGTGCCGTTGCTCAAGACGGCCATGTTGTTGTAGCCGCCGCCCGAGACCGACACGACGCCGGTCAGGCCATGGACCTGCACCGGCACATCGCTTGTGGTTTTCGTTTCATTCCCCAGCTGGCCGTAGTGATTTTCACCCCATGCCATGTCGGCGTACGACGCGGCCATGGCAGTGGTCGCCAGCGCTGCCATGAGAGCCACGCCCGTGGCCGTGAGCACCACGAGCCACCAGCCCCTGCGGCCCGAGCCAAGGCGCCGCGGGGCGTGCGGGACGATGCTGTCGTGGCCAGCGGCACTCGAAGGCGCCGTCGCCCTGTTCGCAGGTCGGCTCGGTTGACGCATGAACGTCTCTCCCTTTGTCGCTCTCTGGCCCCGGAAGGGAACGAGGCCCCTCTCGCGGAGGGCTGCGGAGGAACTCCCGCCCTCGCCCTTGTAAGCGACATTCCGCGGTCTGGCCCTTCGCCGGGAGAGACGTACTGCGCGGATGTACGACGGGCGTGTTCAGCGCGCTGGACGGATGACCTAGCGCGGGTGGACGCGGAGATCGGCGCGACGCACCGGACGCAGTGAAATGCGAACTAATGGAATCACGAAGGGCGGGTCAAGACGCGCACCTGGGACCGGTTTGTGGGATGCTCGCTCGGAGCCACGCGACTTATGGGGCATCTTCAGCGAGCAGATCGTGTATCGCCTTCATACGCGCTTCGACATACTCGGCAAGCTGGTCGCAGTCGTCGGTAGTCGGATCGGCAGCTGCGAATGGCGGACTAATGGCGAACAGGGCGGCGGTCTCGGCATGGCCCACGTTGTTGAGTCCGTCGTGGAGTCCGTTTCTCCATCTCGCCACGGAGCCGGTCAGTTTGACGAGAGCCATGCGCAACGTGAACCGCTCGAGCCCGTGGGTCGTCGCGAGCAGTAGCCGGCGTTGCCGTGTGATCGCGTGGACCGCCTGTCTGCCCCACGCATGTTCGTGTTCCAGCCACTCCCGGAATTGTGGTGTGAGTGGGGGGGTGGACGGCGTGGGCACGAATTGAAGCCCGCAGCGAGGTCAGACCCGTCGCGATTCGCGAGTGGGCGATCCAGGACTCGAACCTGGGACCTCTTCCTTATCAGAGAAGCGCTCTAACCAACTGAGCTAATCGCCCACGGCCGCCGATTCTAGCCGGATGCGCTGTGCAAGCTCGAGCGCCTCCTCGTGCGTCGCGAAGGACAGTTGCGCGCTGTAGCGCCCGTCGCTCGTGGGCTTGACGCTGACCTCCGCGCCGAGCGCTGCGCCGAGCATCTGCGCGATCTCCCGAGCCGCGTGTTCCTGGTCGGGATGCACGCGCGGGGCAGCGCCGGCGCCCTTGGAGATCCGACCGGGCGCAGCCTCGGCGTTACTGTCTCGAGCGCGCTCTTCGGTGACGCGAACCGACCAGCCCTGCTCCGCCGCCTCGCGCGCCAGCGCGCGCCGCGCGCCGTGGTCGTGAGCGAGCAGCAGCGCGCGGCCGTGACCCTCGCTGAGCGCGCCCGTCTGCACCAGCTCGATCGCCTCGTCTGGCAGATCGAGCAGCCGTACGAGGTTGCTGACCGCCACGCGGCTGCGCCCGACGCGGCGACCGACGTCCTCACGCGTGAGCCCCAGCTCCTCGACCAGCGCCGCGCACGCACGCGCCTCCTCGATCGGGTTGAGGTCCTCACGCGCCATGTTCTCCACGAGCGCCGCTTCCAGCGCCTGCGCGTCCTCCCGCTCACGCACGATCGCCGGGATGCGCTCCAACCCGGCTATGCGCGCCGCGCGCCAGCGCCGCTCGCCCGCCACGAGCTCGAAGCTTCCACCCGGCCGCGGGCGCACGAGCACCGGCTGCAACACGCCGCGCTCCCCCAGTGAGCCTGCGAGCGCCTCCAGCGAGTCCTGGTCGAAGTGTCGTCGCGGCTGCTGCGGGTTCGGAGAGATCAGCCCGATCGGCAGCTCACGCAGCTGCTCCTCGCTCTGCGAGGCGCCCTCCGCCGACACGGACAAGATCGCTCCCAGGCCGCGCCCCATCCCTGGTCTCGGCTTAGCCACGCGCGGCCACCTCCCTCGCCAGCTCGAAGTATGCCGCCGCGCCGGCGCTGTGGGGATCGTGGTGGGTTACGGGAAGACCGTAGCTCGGCGCCTCGCCGACGCGCACATTGCGCGGGATCACGGTGTCGAACACGAGATCCGGGAAGTGCGCGCGCACTTCGCGCTCGACGTCCTGGCCCAGGCGCGTGCGGCTGTCGTGCATCGTCAGCAGCATCCCTGCGACCGTCAGGCCCTGGTTCAGCTCGCGCCGGACCAGCTCCAGCGTCTCCAGCAGCCCCGCCAGCCCCTCCAACGCAAAGTACTCCGTCTGCACCGGCACGATCACCCGATCTGCGGCCACCAGCGCGCTGACGGTCAGCGGCCCCAGCGACGGGGGGCAGTCGAGCAGTATGTAGCGGAAGCTGTCGCGCACCGGCGCCAAGCACTCGCGCAGGCGATACTCGTAGCCCTCGATGCGCGGGAGCTCGATGTTCGCGCCCGCGAGGCCCGGACCGGCCGGCAGCGCGCGCAGACCCGGGATCGGCGTCTCGACCAAGGCCTCCTGCGCCGTAGCCGTGCCCGACAGAACCTCATACAGCCCTGGGGTCTGCGATCGCGCAATACCGAGGCCGACGGTCGCGTTCGCCTGTGGATCGACGTCCACCAGCAGCGTCTCGTATCCAGCCTCCGCGATACAAGCCGCCACGTTCACGGCGGTCGTCGTCTTCCCGACGCCGCCCTTCTGGTTGGCGACCGCGTATACCTTGCCCATTGCGCGCACGCTAGCGCCGATCGCCGGCGCGTGGCTGCTCATCGTCGCCAAGGTGCGCACAAATGGCCGTGCGAGCGCCCGATCAAGCGCCGAGCGGCCGCTTGCGCGCGATCCCGGCCCTCCTCGGAAACCGCGGCGGCGTCTCGTGCACCTTCGTGAAAACGTGCAGGTGGTGGTCGGTCGCGCCCTCGAACGGAGCCACCCGACGTATCTCCTGCCTGCGCAGCCCGAGCACCGTCGCCGCGCGATCGGCCTGAGCCTCGGCCTCGGCACTCCGCCTGCCGCGCCAGTCGACCAGCGCGCCGCCGTTGCGCAGCAGCGGGGCAGCGTACTCGAGCACGACCGTCTGCGGAGCGAGCGCCCTCGCCACCACCACGTCGTTGCGCGAGACACCCTCGCGCCACTCCTCAACCCGCGCCCACACCACGCTGGCGTTCTCGATGTCGGCGGCCGAGCGCACCCGTTCGAGGAACTCGCACTTGCGCCGCTGACTCTCGACCAGGCTGACGTGCGCACCCGGCAGCGCCACCGCGAGCGCCAGCCCGGGGAAGCCGGCGCCGCTGCCAAGGTCCGCGATGTGCCGCGCGCTCCGTACCGCCTCCAGCTCGAGCGCCACGAGCGAGTCGGCGACGTGCGCGCGCGCCGCCTCCTCTGGCGCGCGGATCGCCGTCGGGGCATGCGGATCGGTCTCGAGCAGCTCGAGCACGGTCGCCAGTTGCTGGCGCTGATGTGCACTCAGGACGCTGTCGCCGGCGGCCTCGTGCCAGAAGGACACCACGGTGGTAGCTCCAGAGCTCGGTGGCGGATGTTTCCCGTGAAACGCCTGCGCGTCAGTTCGCCAGCGGTGTGACCACGAGATACCGCTCGGGCTCGTTGCCCTCGCTGTGCGTCTCGACGTCGCCACGCTCGCGCAGGTACTCGTGCACGATCCTTCGCTCGAACGGCGGCAGCGGATCGAGCTCGACGGGCTTGCCGGTGCTCAGAGCCTCATCGGCCGCGTCGTCCGCTTCGGCATGCAGCGCCTCGGTGCGTCGCTCGCGATACCCATTGGCGTCGATCACGACGCGTACCGCGGACGGGCCCTCCGGAAAGACGATCCGCTGCGCGAGATGCTGGACCGCGTCGATCGTCTGCCCGTGGCGACCGATGAACAAGCCCACGTCCTCGCCCTCGAGCCGGCCCACCAGCACGCCGTCGCGCTCCTCGACGTGGACGTCGACGTCAAGACGCAGCCCGTCCGCGATCTCCTCGAGCAGCTCCTCGAGCGCCTCGGCGGGCTCGAGCTCGCCAGCCGGCACGTCCCCGTTGCGGTCCCCGTCCAGGCCGCTCATCGCCTTCTACCCGAGCGTTTCTTCTTCTTGCGTGGCGGCCGCGGCGGCGGCGGGCCAGAAGAGAGACCACCCGCCGCACCGGCGACCTCCGGCTGCGGAGCGCCGCCGGCCGCGCCGCCGGCCGCCTCGGCAATCGCCTGACGCAACGAGCGCGTCGGCTTCCCATTGGCCGCGCCGGTGGGCCTTTCGGGCGGTGGCAACCGACGACGGATCAGGAATTGCTGTCCCACCGTCCACAGGTTCGTGGTGATCCAGTAGACCAGCAGCCCGGCCGGGTAGCGATACAGAATCACGACGAACACGATCGGCAGCAGCAGCATCAGTCGGCGCTGATTGGGATCGGCGGTCGCGGTGGCGATGAGCGTCGAGGCCAGCTGCGAGCCGACGTAGAGCACGATCAGCACCACCAGCACGACACCGGTCGCCTTGTTGGTGATGTCCGGGATGAACAGGAACTTCGCCGAGTGCGGCGCGACTTCGTTGCACGTCGCTTTTTCGATCTGCTTGGACGTGATGATGTGGTGCGCGGTCAACGCAGGCCCGCAGATGTGCTTCTTCAGGTCGGTCCGCAGCATGTAAAAGAGCGACACGAACACGGGCAGCTGCAGCAGCAGCGGCAGGCAGGATGCCAAGGGATTGATTTTGTTCTCTTGGTAGAATTTCATGATCTCCTGCTGCTGGCGCTGTTTGTCTTCCTTGTACTTCTCTTTCAGCTCGGCGATCTGCGGGGCCAGCCGCTGCATCTCCTGCATCGACTTCAGCTGCTTATAGGTCAGGGGTACGAGAATCGCCCGGATCAGGACCGTCAGTCCGACGATCGCAAGGCCCCAGCTCCCACCCACCACGTGGGCGTGGATGAAGACCATGATTTCTTCGAAGACGCTGATCAGGGGCGAGAACGCGTCCTGGATCACGTTGGCGAGGATTGGCATGCTCTAGGTCTCGGCGGTCGTGGTGTTGGGCACGTTGGTGGGCCTGATGCGCTGCGACGGGGCCGCCGGCTGCGGGCTGCGCGCCCTACGCCCGCTCAGCCGCCGGTTTCGGAACCGATCCTGAACACTCGCTGGGCCTCCACCGGATCGTATCCGCCGTGACTCCACGGGTTGCACCTCAGCAGACGCCACCCCGCGAGCACCAGGCCCCTAAGTATGCCGTACTCACGGATCGCCTCGACCGCATACCGCGAACACGTGGGCTCGTACTTGCAACGCCTCGGTATCGCCGGCGACACCCAGCGTTGATAGATCACGATCGGGGTCACGACGACGACGCGGGCGGCGTGCGCGAGGCCACGAGCTGCCGGCGTTCCGTGCGACGCCTGCGAGCTCACTGCGGCGCCGCCCCGGCCTCCACCTCGGCCTCTGGCGCCGGGCCGGCGCGCAGGCCCGCCTTCACGATCAGCTCGCTAAGCGACGCGTCGATGCCCGCGAGGCCCTCCTGCTCTGCGAGCTCGCCAGCGGGCGGGCGGGCGACGACAACCACATCCTGGCCCGCCAGCAAGTCGGCTTCCGCTCGCGCAAACGCCTCGCGAAGCAGCCGCTTGACCCGATTGCGCTGCACCGCGCCGCCGACCTTGCGCGACACCGACAGGCCGAGCCGCGGCGCCGCCACGGAGCTGTTCGGGAACGTGTAAAGCACAAGATGGCGGTTGGCGATCGAGCGTCCCTGGCGATACACCCGCTCGAACTCCGCGCTGCGTGATAGACGACCACGTGTCGAGGGCCGAGATCTCAAGGTATCTGCACCGGCCACGGGGTCGTTGGCAACACGGCCCTCAGGTGGACAGACGCTTGCGGCCCTTGTCGCGGCGACGCTTCAACGTCAGGCGCCCTGCGCGCGAGGCCATGCGCGCACGAAACCCGTGCGCTCGGGCCCGCTTGCGCTTCTTCGGCTGGTAGGTGCGCTTCATGCCGGGCTGCAGTATAGGACCGACGGCGCCGTCGGCGATTTTTCCCGCCAAATGCGGGCACCCTTCCCGAGCGTCTGCGGGCGTTGGGTATAGTCGCTCGACCGGGCCCCAGGGGCCCTCCTTCGAATAGTTCCCAGCACTGTCTCCTGGAAAGGAGCGGACTACCGCTGCCGTGAGTCGTGAGCTCGAGCACATATGGTCACGGGTACAGGCCCAGCTTGCGCTCGTCGTAGATGAGCCCACCTACCGCATCTGGCTCGAGCCACTCCGCCCGCTCGAGCTCGAAGACGATCGTCTCCTCCTAGACGCTCCGGTTCAATCCTGCCGCTGGGTTCGCGAGCGCTTCGGTCGTGTCATCCAGGCCAGCGTCGAGCTCGTCCTCGGACCTGCCGCAAGCGTCGAGATCATCCCCGCGGGCGACGCGGGCGCCGGAAACACCAACGACACGCACGCCTCTGGCGCATCCGGCGGACACCGAGCAACACCTCGACCCACCGCGGCCGGCCTGCGCAACGGGCCGCCGGCGCCCACCCCCACCGGGCCACTCGGCAACCCCAAGCTCACCTTCGAGCAGTTCGTAATCGGCGACTGCAACCGCCTCGCCCATGCCGCCGCGCTCACGGTCGCCGAGATGCCCGCGCAGGCCTACAACCCGCTCTTCATCTGCGGCCCACCGGGCGTCGGCAAGACCCATCTCCTCAGCGCGATCGCGATCCTGCTGCTGGCGCACAATCCCAGTCTCACCGTCCGCTGCACCACCGGCGAGGCGTTCACCAACGAGTTCATCGGTGCGCTCGGCAGCGGCGGCACCGAGCGCTTCAAGCTTCGCTTTCGCGACGTGGACGTGCTGCTCGTAGACGACGTGCAGTTCCTCGAGCGCAAGACCAAGACCGAGGAGGAGTTCTTCCACACCTTCAACGCCCTCCACGACGGCGGCCGCCAGATCGTGCTCACCTCCGATCGGCCGCCACGCGACCTCCAGGCGCTCGAGGACCGCCTTCGCGAGCGTTTCGAGGCCGGCCTGGTCGCCGACATCAAACCCCCCGGCCTCGCCACGCGGCTGGCGATCCTGCGCAAGCGCGCACAACACGACCACATCCAGCTGGGCGACAGTCACGCCCTCGACGTCATCGCCGAGCGCATCGACACCAACGTGCGCGCACTCGAGGGAGCACTCATCCGCGTCGTCGCCTACAGCTCTCTCACCGGCAGGCCGCTCACGTCGGAGCTCGCAGGCGAGGTCCTCGACAGCCTCTATCCACACAGCGCGCCGTCCGCGCAACGCACACGCACAGTCAAGGACATACAGGCTGCTGCCTGCAGCTACTTCGGCGTCTCGCCCGACGAGCTGCTCTCCACCGCACGCACGGCACGAGTCGCCTGGCCGCGCCAGGTCGCCATGTACCTCGCGCGCGAGCTCACGGGCGAATCGCTGCCCGCGATCGGCCGCCAGTTCGGTGGCCGCGACCACACGACCGTCTTGCACGCCTGGCGGCGAACCTCTGCCCGTATCCTCGACGACGATGCCTCTCGAGAAGCTGTGGAGAAGCTGTGCCAAGCGCTCGACCGCGCACAGCCATGATTCCTGCCGCCCCGCCGACCGGCCATCCTGAGAGACTTTCGCCGAACCGTCCACAGGCTCCGCCACAGGTCCCTACCGGGATTCTCGCCTGTTCGCCACGAATCCACATCCACACAACCCCTACTGATACTCAAACCAATCAGGCGTACTCATCGTGAAGCTATCTCTGTCATCAGCCAACCTGCTTGCTCAACTGCAGACCACAACCCGTGTGGCCTCCTCGCGCAGCGCCGTACAGGCCCTCTCTGGCGTGATGATCTCAGCACTCCCCGACTCGACTCCAGAGCTTCTCGCCACCGACATGGAGATCGGCCTGCGCGTCCCACTTCAGGCCGACGTCGCGAGGCCGGGGTCGGTGGTCCTGCCAGCCCGCCTCCTGCTCGACGTCGCTCGTTCGCTGCCCTCCGACACGCTCACGATGGAGCTGCGCAGCGCTGAGCAGGACGTCGAGCTGATCTGTGGTCCCACAACGTTCCACCTACGCACGCTGCGCAGCGAGGACTTCCCCTCGCTGCCCGTGCCGTCGCCGGACTCGCGCGTCGTCCTTCCAGCCGAGGCCTTCGTCCAGACTGTCTCCCGCGTCGCCCGCTCCGCCTCCCGTGACGAGACGCGCCCCGTGCTCACCGGCATCCTGATGTCCGCCTCCGGGCACGAGCTGCGCATGGTCGCAACCGACTCCTACAGGCTGAGCGTCAAGGAGACGGCGCTGGAGTCGCCACTGCAGGGCAGTCTCGAGGCGAACGTCCCCGCGCGAGCCCTCCAGGAGCTGGTGCGCATCGCCCAGCAGGCACCGAGCGAGACGATCGCGGTGAGCGTCGGCCAGAACCAAGCGGTGTTCGAGCTCGGCGACGTCGTGCTCTCATCACGCCTGATCGACGGCCAGTTCCCGAACTACCGGCAGCTGCTGCCCGAATCGGTCGAGCATGAGCTGCGCCTCTCCAGCGCCGAGCTGACAGACGTCGTCCGCCGCATCAGCCTGCTCGCGCAGAAGAACGCGCCGCTGCGCCTCAGCTTCAGCGAGGGAACACTGACGGTCTCAGCACAGACCCCCGACGTCGGCGAGGCAAGCGAGGCGATCCCGGTGCCGTTCCACGGCGAGCCGTTCGAGATCGGCTTCAACCCCGAGTTCCTGCGCGATGGTCTGGAGAGCATCGAGTCCGAGGAGCTCGTGCTGAAGCTGATCAGCCCACTCCGACCAGGCCTGATCGAATCCCCCGACACCGGCGACTTCGTCTATCTCATCATGCCGATCAGACTCAACGTCTGAGGTGGGGCCGTGCGCGTGCTCAGCGTGCAGCTGCGCGACTTTCGCACGTACACCCGCGCGGAGGCGGGCATCGGCGCGGGCCTGACCGTCGTTCATGGGCCCAACGGCGCCGGCAAGTCGAATCTGCTGGAGGCGCTCTACTACGGCTGCACGGCGCGCTCGCCGCGAACGCGCAACGAGCGCGAGCTCGTGCGCTTCGGCGCCAAGGCGGCGCGTGTGTCCGTGCGGCTGCTCGACGATGACGAGCACGCCCACGAACTTGGCGTCGGCTTCGGCACCGTGCCAGATGGCTCGCAGCCCATCAAGCGGATGACGGCTGACGGCGCCCCGGTGGAGCGCCTGCTGGACGTCGCCGTCAGGCCGCTCGTGAGCGTGTTCCTACCCGATCGGCTAGAGCTGGTGAAGGGTCCGCCGGCGGTCCGCCGCGCCCACCTCGACCAGGTCGTCGCTGCGATCTGGCCGCCCCGCGCTGATGCTCGCAGGCAGTACTCGCGCGTGCTGGCGCAGCGCAACGCGCTGCTCGGTCGCATCCGTTCTGGACGGGCTTCGGACGCCACACTTTCCACCTGGGATCGCGAGCTCGCCGCCAGGGCGCTCGAGCTGCGCGCCCACCGCGCCGAGACGGTGGCACTGCTGGCCGAACCGTTCGCCGAGCGGGCAACGCAGCTTGGGTGCAGCGGCGAGCTTGCGCTCGAGTATCGGCCGCGCTCACGCGCGGCAGACGAGCAGGAGTACCTCGACGAGCTGCGCGAGCGCCTGGCAGGCGATCTGGAGCGGGGCTTCTCGGGCCATGGGCCGCACCGCGATGAGCTCGCGATCGTGCGCGACGGGCGCGAGCTGCGGGTGTATGGCTCACAGGGCGAGCAGCGGCTCGCGCTGCTCGCGCTGCTGCTCGCCGAGCGCGCGGTCCTCGCGAACCGTCGCGGCCGCACACCGCTGATGCTGCTCGATGACGTCATGAGCGAGCTCGATGCAGAGCGCCGCGAGCTGCTCGCCCACGAGCTGCGCGTGGGGGGCCAGAGCGTGATCGCAACCACCGACCTCGCGCACGTGCCCGGAGCCACGGACGTGACCGTCACGCGGCTGCGCATCTCGCCCGGTGCGATCTTGCAGGAGGCGATCGCTGCATGAGCAGATACGCGCCACGCCCCCTGGCCACCGCGCTGGAACAGTTCACGGGCACGCTTGCGCCGGCGAGCACGCTTGCGCGGGTGCAAGAGGTCTGGGAGAGCACCGTCGGCGCAGCGATCGCCGCTTCATCGCGTCCCACCGGCGAGCACGACGGCGTTCTCACCGTCACATGCGAGGCCTCCGTGTGGGCGCAGGAGCTGGATCTCATGGCCGCCGAGCTGATCCCCCGGCTCAACCACGCGCTCGGCACGGAGCAGATCCGCGCGCTCCGTTGTCGCACCGCCTGAGGCGCGCTCCATAGCGGACCCCCGACGCTTCTCGTCGAGAGGGCGTCTACATCGCCCGATTTCCCCATATTTTGCAGGGATTTAGCGGCGTTTTGGGGCCGGATGAGGGGGGCCGCCGTGCTATCATTTGGGCTACAGCTAACCCGCCCCGGTCATGGCCCTCGCGCCATGGAAACCGGGGCGTTCTCACGTCATCGGAGGGCCATTTGGCGGCAGGCAGCAATAGCTCTGAAGAGAGCATGGGCAAGGGCGGCGTCAACGACCCGTCGATGGGTGGCGGCTCGGCCGACTACGACGCGCAGGACATCACCGTCCTGGAGGGCCTCGAAGCCGTCCGCAAGCGCCCCGGGATGTACATCGGCTCGACCGGCATCATGGGACTGCACCACCTGGTCTACGAGGTCGTCGACAACTCCGTCGACGAGGCCCTCGCGGGCTTCTGCACCGAGGTCTCGGTGGTCATCCACCCGGACAACTCCGTGACGGTCGTCGACAACGGCCGTGGGATCCCGGTCGCCAAGATGGAGAAGGAGGGCCTGCCCGCGGTACAGGTCGTGCTGACGGTCCTGCACTCGGGTGGAAAGTTCGGCGAGGGCGGCGGCTACAAGGTCTCCGGCGGGCTGCACGGCGTCGGCGTCTCAGTCGTCAACGCGCTCTCGGAACGCCTGGTCGTCGAGATCCGTCGCGACGGTCACGTGTACTCCCAGGAGTACTCGCGCGGGATCCCCCAGTCGGAGCTGGTCGAGGGTGACGCGCTCCCGAAGGGCGCGTCGACCGGGACGTCTGTGACGTTCCTCCCCGACGCCGACATCTTCGAGTCGCTCGACTTCGACTTCCACACGCTGGAGGAGCGCCTGCGCGAGACCGCCTTCCTCACGCGCGGCCTGAAGATCTCGATCGTCGACGAGCGCGCCGAGGGCCACTCGGCCGAATTCCAATACGACGGCGGCATCGAGGACTTCGTCGCCTATCTGAACGAGAACAAGGACACGGTTCATCGCAAGGTCGTGTTCTTCGCCGGCGAGTCCGAGGAGGGCGCCGCGGAGGTCGCGATGCAGTGGAACGCCTCCTACCAGGAGTCGATCCACTCGTTCGCCAACAACATCAACACGCCCGAGGGCGGCTCGCATCTGAGCGGCTTTCGCTCTGCCCTGACACGCACGCTGAACAAGTACGCACGCGACCACGGGCTGCTCAAGGAGAAAGACGAGAACCTCACCGGCGAGGACGCGCGTGAGGGTCTGACCGCGGTCGTGTCGGTCAAGCTGCGCGACCCCCAGTTCGAGGGCCAGACCAAGACCAAGCTCGGCAACCCGGGGATGGCCGGCTTCGTCGAGTCGATCGTCAACGCGGGCCTCGCCGAGTTCCTCGAGGAGAACCCGAGCGAGGCGCGCGCGGTGATCTCCAAGGCCGTGCAGTCGCAGCGCGCCCGCGAAGCCGCGCGCAAGGCCCGCGACCTGACGCGCCGCAAGTCCGCGCTCGAGAACTCGACGCTGCCCGGGAAGCTCGCCGACTGCTCGATCAAGGATCCGTCCCTGGCCGAGCTGTTCGTCGTCGAGGGTGACTCCGCCGGCGGCTCCGCCAAGCAGGGGCGCGACCGCGAAACCCAGGCCGTGCTGCCGCTGCGCGGCAAGATCCTCAACGTCGAGAAGTCGCGCATCGACAAGGTGCTGCAGAACACTGAGGTCCAGGCCCTGATCACGGCCATCGGCACAGGCGTGCGCGACGAGTTCAACATCGAGAACGCGCGCTACCACAAGGTGGTGCTCATGACCGACGCTGACGTTGACGGCGCCCACATCCGCACGCTCGTGCTGACCCTGCTGTTCCGCGAGATGGAAGAGCTGATCAAGGCCGGCTACGTCTACATCGCCAAGCCGCCGCTCTACAAGCTCAAGCAGGGCTCGCGCGAGCGCTACATCGAGAAGGACTCGGAACTCGAGGAGATCCTGCTCGCCGACAAGTGGGAGAAGATCGAGGTCTTCGACCGGCACGGCACGCAGTTCAAGCTCACCGAAGCGCGCTGGCAGCGCTTCACCCGACTGCTCAAGCAGTACGAGGGCTGGTCCTCGTCGCTGCGCGCAGCACACGGCCATGATGTCGTGCAGTTCCTCGAGGAGTCCTCGCTGCTGGGCGAGCAGGCGCTGAGCGCCGACGCCGCGATCGAGGTGCTCGGGCGCTCGGGCGCCAGCGGCGACACCCACTCCACCGAGCTGCTCGAGACAGACCCGCTCGAGCTGCGCATCCGGGCGGTTGAAGCAAAGACCGGCTTCGCGCGCGTCCATCGCATCAAGCGCGCCCTGTTCGACTCGCAGGAGTATCGCCAACTGGCGCGCGTGCACGCGCAGCTGATCGAGCTCGCCGGCGTCCCCGCCTTCGAGGTGCGTCTCGGCGATGCACGCGAAGCCGCGCCCTCGTTCGAGGACCTGCACCCGGCCGTCATGGCGGTCGCGCAGAAGGGCATCAAGCTGCAGCGCTTCAAGGGGCTCGGAGAGATGAACGCCGAGCAGCTCGGCGAAACCACGATGGCCCCCGCCACGCGGACGCTCGCGCAGGTCACGCTCGACGACGCCTTCGCTGCCGACCGCACCTTCTCGATGCTGATGGGCGACCAGGTCGAGCCACGCAGGGCCTTCATCGAGGACAACGCCAGGGCGGTCGCGAACCTAGATGTGTGAGGAGGTGACCCAGCATGGCTAGCGCTGATGTGATCGGCGGGGGCAACGTCGAACCGCGTGCGCTCGAGGAGGAGATGCGCACCGCCTACCTCGACTACGCGATGTCGGTGATCGTCGGCCGCGCGCTGCCCGACGTCCGCGACGGGCTGAAGCCCGTGCACCGCCGCGTGCTCTACGCGATGAACGAGCTCGGCCTCGGCCCGACCCGCTCCTACGCCAAGTGCGCCAAGATCGTCGGTGAGGTGATGGGCAACTATCACCCGCACGGCGACACCGCGATCTACGACACGCTCGTGCGCATGGCGCAGGACTTCTCAATGCGCAATGAGCTCGTCGACGGCCAGGGTAACTTCGGCTCCGTCGATGACGACCCGGCTGCCGCGATGAGATATTGCGTCGCGGGGGATACCCGGGTTCGTACGAGCGCGGGCACTGTGCGGGTCGACTCGCTCGTCCCGGATGCTGCTCCCAACTCAGACGCCCCGGTGGACCTCGAGGTGCTCGACCGCCTGGGTCGGCCGGTGCACGCCTCGGTCCTGTTCCACTCCGGTGAGCACCCGACCCTGCGGCTGCGGACGACTGAGGGCTATGAGCTGACTGGCACGGCGAATCATCCGGTGCTGTGCCTCGTGGAGCTAGCGGGCGTGCCGATCCTGCTGTGGCGGCTTCTCGGCGAGCTGCGTCCCGGCGAGCGACTTGCGATGAACACAGAGATGCTCAGGGAGAACCACGCTACCGGGGCGGTATCGCCTAATCAGGCCAGCGGTGTGGGCCAGATCTCGGCATCCGCGACTGCAGTGCTCGAGCGACTGGGAACCGACGTCCCCGCGCTGCTCGAGCCGCTTCGCGGCGGCGACTACTACTACGCCGAGGTCGCCGCGGTCGAGCCCGCTGGCGTGCAGCCCGTCTACTCGCTGCGCGTAGACACGGACGACCACTCGTTCTTGACCAACGGCTTCGTCAGCCACAACACCGAGGCCCGCCTCGCCCGCATCGCCACCGAGATGCTGCGCGACCTCGACATGGACACGGTCGACTTCGTGCAGAACTACGACGGCTCGCGCCGGGAACCGCTGGTCCTGCCCGCACGCTTCCCGAACCTGCTGGTCAACGGCTCCTCGGGGATCGCCGTGGGGATGGCGACGAACATCCCGCCGCACAACCTGCGCGAGGTGATCGACGCGACCGTCGCGTACATCGACGACCCCGACATCGACACGGCGGGCCTGATGCGGCACGTCAAAGGCCCCGACTTCCCCACCGGGGGCATCATCCTCGGTCACGGCGGCATCAAAGACGCCTACGAGACGGGCCGCGGCCGGGTGCGCGTGCAGGCGCGCGCGCACATCGAGCCGCTCAGCCACGGCAAGGAGGCGATCGTCGTCACAGAGCTGCCGTTCATGGTCAAGAAGGGCGGCGAAGGCAACCTGATGACGAAGATCGCGGAACTCGTCAACGACAAACGCATACCGGAGATCTCGGACCTGATCGACCAGTCGGACAAGCGCGGGATGCGTCTGGTGATCGAGCTGAAGCGCGACGCGATCCCAAAGGTGGTGCTCAACAAGCTCTACAAGCACACGCCCATGCAGACGACGTTCGGCGTCAACATGGTCGCGCTCGTCGACAACGTCCCGCGCACGCTGAACCTGCGCGAGGTGATCCACCACTACGTCGCCCACCAGCGCGAGGTGATCGTACGCCGCACCAAGCACGAGCTCTCCGAGAAGGAGGCGCGCGCGCACATCCTCGAGGGCCTGCTGACGGCGCTGGAGCACCTCGACGCGATCATCGAACTGATCCGCGGCTCGCGCGACCGCGACGCCGCCCGCGAGCAGCTCGTCGAGCGCTTCGAGCTGAGCGCGATCCAAGCCACCGCGATCCTCGACCTGCGTCTCTCACAGCTGACCGCGCTCGAGGCCGACAGCATCAAACAGGAGCACGCCGACGTCAGCGAGCGGATCGCCGAGCTGCGCGCGATCCTCGGCGATGAGACGCGCGTGCTGAGCGTCATCAAGGAGGAGCTCGCGGAGATCAGAGAGCGCTTCGGCGACGAGCGCCGCACCGAGATCAGCCACTCCGAGGACGAGATCGACATCGAGGACCTGATCGCCGACCAGCAGATGGTGATCACGATCACCCAGACCGGCTACATCAAGTCGCTGCCGCTCGCCACCTACCGTCAGCAGCAGCGCGGCGGTCGTGGGGTGACGGGGATGGACATGAAGGACGGCGACTTCATCGAGCACCTGTTCGTGTGCTCCTCGCACGACTACCTGCTGTTCTTCTCCAACCGCGGCAAGGTCTACCGCTCGAAGGTCTACGAACTGCCCGAGGCGCAGCGCACGGCCAAGGGCCGCGCGCTCGTGAACATCCTGCCGCTGCGCGACGGCGAGCGGATCCAGGCGGTGCTCTCCACGCGCGACTTCTCAGAGACCCAGTTCCTCGTGTTCGCCACACGCAACGGCACCGTCAAGAAGACCGAGCTGCAGTCCTACAACACGCCGATCAAAGCCGACGGCATCATCGCGATCAACATTCGCGACGACGACGAGCTGCTGGCCGTGCGCGCCGTCGACCCCAACGACGAGATCATCATGGTCTCGCGCGCCGGGCTGACCGTGCGCTTCGCCGAGTCCGACGCTCGTCCGATGGGTCGCGACACCACCGGCGTGCGCGGCATGGACGTCGGCAAGACCGGGCGGGTGATCGCCATGGACGTCGCGCGCGACGACATGGATCTGCTGGTCGTCACCGAGAACGGCTACGGCAAGCGCACCCAGATCAGCCAGTACCGCAAAACCAACCGCGGCGCCAAAGGCGTCAAGACGATCGGCCTGACCGAGAAAAAGGGCGCCCTGGCGGGCGCGCTGGTCGTGCGCGAGCACCAGGAACTGGTGTTCATCAGCGTCGGCGGGATGGTCCAGCGGACCTCCGCCGCGGGCATCTCCCAGCAGGGACGCTCAGCCACCGGCGTGCGCGTGATGAACCTCAAGGACGACGATCTGGTGAGCGCCGTGGCGCTCGTCGTCGACGCCGGCGAGGATGGCGCGCCGGCCGCGCTCGAGGACGCCGGCGAGGATGGTGCGCCGAGCGCGCTCGAGAACGGCGACGTCAGCGGCGCGGTCGACGCCGAGCCCGGCCAGTAGTCCGCCCTACCCCCAGCCGAGGGAAAGCGGCAGGCATCGTGGGGGAAGCTCGCACGGTTTCTTGCGATCGCCTCCCAAGCGTCCAGATTCGTGTGTCGGGACTCAGAGGGACCTGTTGAGCGGTCGACAGGCTGAGGGTGCCCGCCCCCCGCCACCGCCTAGCAACCGTCCTATCGATCCTCAGCTGCGCCGCCGTCACCGTAGGCGTAGCCGCGGCGCCAGCCGCCGCGAGGCGCGCCCGCACCGACTGCGTCAACGGCTCCACGCACTCCACCCGCGGTGCCGGTGCTGCGACCACACACGTTTGTCGACCGAGCACGCGCAAGCTAAAGCCGCGCAAGCAGAAGACCGCAAAGTTGCACGCCGTCAAACCCCGGCGGACGAAGCCCAGTACGACGCCCGCGCCCGCGCCCACCCCGACACCGGCGATCGAACCGACCAGCGCGGCCACGCAACAGACCCCCGCCGCACACGACGCCGCAACGATCGCCGCCGTCCTCGCCACGCCGTGCCAGAACACCGAACTGACGCCCGAAGCGGGAAACATCGCGCTCGTCCGCGCTGCAGTCCTCTGTCTGATCAACCGCAAGCGTGCCGAAAACGGCGAGAGCCCGCTCGTGCCGAGCCCCGAGCTCGAACAGGCGGCCGAAGGCCACTGCGAAGAACTGATCGCCGACGACTACTTCGCGCACGTCTCGCCCACCGGCGAGACCCCCGTGGACCGCATCCGCGACACCGGCTACATCCCCAGCCCGAGCGACGGCTACGTGATCGGCGAGAACCTCGCCTGGGGCACCTACCAGCTCTCCACGCCGGCGTCGATCGTCGCAGCCTGGATCGCCTCCCCCGGGCACCTGGCCAACATCCTCGAAGCCCAGTACCGCGAAACCGGGATCGGCATCACGCCAAGCGTGCCCGCCTCGCTCGCCCCCGGCGCCCCCGGCGCCACCTACGCACAGGAGTTCGGCGTCATCATCCAGTGACGGCCGCCGGCGGCTCTCAGGCGTACGGCCTCCCTGCGAGGGGTGGCCTGGCACCCCCGATGTCATCTCCGTTCGCTACCCTGGCAGGACCAGAGAAAGGAGGTGGTCCAAACGTTGAGTGACAGTTCTTGCGGGACCCTGGAGGTGACCGGCCGTTAGGTCGGGAGGCTGGTCCGCCTAGCGGAATCCAACCCGGGACACCCCGAGACGACTGCCGGTCCTGGTCCCTCCGGCCTTGCCTCGTCGCTCTCGGTCTTTCCAGTCAGAGCAGTTCGCGAAGGGCGCCGTCGTACAGGCGCCCTTCGCTCTGTCTACGCAGCTTGCGGCAGGTACGCCAGCCAGGCCGCCGGGATCGTCGGGCTGGCGACGTGGATGAAGATCTCCGCCCGCGGCGTGCGCGGCGTGTGCCGCGGGTGCATGCCCGCCTGCCGGGGCAGGCGGTCGCCCTTGCGCCTGTTGCACGGTGCGCACGAGGCGACGATGTTCTCCCAGCTGGAGGTGCCACCCTTGGAGCGCGGGATCACATGGTCGACCGTCAGGTTCGAGCGCGAGCCGCAGTACTGGCAGGTCCAGCTGTCCCTGGCGAACACCGCGCGCCGAGTGATCTTGCGGCGGTGGGCGTCGCGCGGGACCTTCACGTAGCTGACGAGTCGGATCACCACCGGTCGTGCCAGCGTCGAGCTCTCGGAGTGCAGCGCCCAGCGGCCGCGCTCGAGCAGCTCGGCCTTTTCCTTGAGCAGCAACACGACCGCGCGCCGCACCGTGCACACGTTGATCGGCTCGTACGTCGCGTTCAGAACGAGCACCCGACCGCTCATCGCCGTTGCGGGCGACGTGCCAGGTCCGTGCCGCTGGTGCTCTGAGGGCAACACGGACCCCACCGGCTCGGGTGGGACTGTGCACTCCATCTTCAGGGCCGCAGTGTAGCGGTGGCGCCCGCCGCGCGCGCCACGGCGCAACCGATGGCGATCACGGCCGCCGCGGCTCCGGTGGTGGGGCGGCGCCGTAGGAGCCGAGCACGCGCACCTCCTCGCACGACGCCTCGAGCTCCGCGATCGCCTCTCCCACCGGCGCATCCTCGGCGTGTGCCGCGAGGTCGGCGAAGAACATGTAGCTGCCGAGGCCCTGCCGCCGCGGCCGCGACTCGATCTTCGTCAGGTTGATCTCCCGGCGCGCGAACGCGTCCAAGCAGCGCACCAGCCAGCCGGCGTGCTCGGCTCCGGCACCCCAGAACACCAGCGATGTCTTCCACTGGCCGCTCGTCCCCGCGCGCAACGGCGGCCGCTCGCCCGCCGCCGCGTCGACCCCCGTATTCGCCCGCGCCAGCCACACGAAGCGCGTTTCGTTGTCCTCGCGATCCTCGACGTGCTCGCGGATCACCGTGCCGCCGTAGATCCGCGCCGCGAGCGCCGTCCCGATCGCCGCCTGCCCGCGCCGTGCGTCGGCCACCACCGTGCGCACCGCCTCCGCGGTCGAGCTCGCCGGCACGATCCGCGCCCGTGCCAGCTCGGTGCGCAGGAACAGCGTGCACTGCCCCGGCACGTGCGGGTGGGTCACAACCGTGTCGATCTCCGCCAGCGCCAGCCGCTCGACGGCGATCAGCGCGTGCTCGACGCGCAGCAGCGCCTCGCCCACGATCTTGACGTCACCGGCCTCGCCCGCCAGCAGGTCGAGCGTCACGTTGATCGACCCCTCGAGCGAGTTCTCGATCGGCACGATCGCCCAGCTCACCTCGCCCCGGCGCAGCGCCATCACCGCGTCGTAGATGCTCGCCAAAGCCAGCGGCTGCACCGCGTCCGCGTCTGCGCTCGCGAGCAACGCCTCCTCGCTGAACGTCCCAGCCGGACCGAGATAGCCGACCAGCGGCCGCCGCTCGCCGCTCGCCGGCTGCTCGCTCGGCGTCTCAGCCCGGGTGCTCATCCTCGGCCGACCCGGCCGCGCCCCCGTCGCTGCCGTCGGCGAGCGCCAGGCGCACCGCCTCGGCCTCCTCGGGAGACAGCTCCAGTTCGCCGCGACCGCCGCGCACCTGCTTGCCGTACACGCGCGCCTGATCGCGATGATGGATGCACGACAGCACGATGCCCGAGCGATCGTCGTCGAGCAGGGCGATCGACATCGACTGCTGCCCGGAGAGCTCGTTGTAGGCGTCGTAGCGCACGAGCGCACGATGCGCGATCCGCCCCCGCAGCGCCGTCTCCACCGCCGCCAGGCGCCCGTCCAGGCGCGTCGCGGTGTCCTGCACGTAGGAGTGCAGATTCGCGAACGCCTCCTGCAGCGCCGCCGCATGCGCCACGACATCCTGCTCGCGCCCCTCGCCCAGCACGAGCCGCTGTGCTCGACGCAGCCGGCGCACGCTGATGCTCAGCGCCGCGCACCCCGCCAGCGCGGCGAGCGCGAGCACGCCCGCCGCAATCGCAACGATTCCCTGCGTGTCGGTGATCGATGCGGCCATCGTCACAAGTTAGCCGCTGGCGCCGCCGCCGCGCCCGCACACGTCTGCCGCGACGGCGCGCGCCCGGCCGCAGCTCACCTGCGCTGGCACTATTCGCCGAAGATCGCCACGTAGGTGCCCTGGGTGTCTTCGTGGTTGGTTTCGCCGGGCACCGGCTCGACTTGGGCTTCGATCTTTGCGGCCGGCCCGAGCGGAACCCCGGGAACGGGGATTTCGACGCTCACGGTCTTTCCGGGTTCGGTCCTGTTGATCACGTGGGAGGTCTTGATCTGTTTGCCAGCCGCTGTGACGGTGAGGTCGACCTTGACGTCCGTCTCGGGGAATTCGCCGTCGTTTTCGACCAGCACGGTGAACGTCGGACTGGGTCCGGCGTTGATGTGGTTGAGCGCCGGCTGCGGTTCGAGCGTGGTCGTCCCCACGCTCACCCCCTTCAGGGTGCTGCCGTGGTGGCCCGGCGCCACCCCGGCTTCGGAGCTGCTGCTCGACTGCCCGGTGATGCGCGCCAGCGTGGTCGCCGCTTCGAGCCACCCGAGATTGGGCATGAAGCGGGTCGTGGCCGTGGTCAGGCCCGTGATCCCGTCCGCCGCGAGCGTCTGCTGGATCAGCGGCGCGACGCGCTGGGAGTAGACGACGTCCGAGGCCAGGAAGATCTCCATGGCGCCGGCGATCTTCGTGCTCGTCTGCTTGGCCTGCCCTCCGAGCGCGATCGGCACCAGCGCCGCCAGCTTGGTCATGCCTTCGACCCGCAGGTCGAGTGCCAGCAACAGGTTCTGCTGTGCAGCGGCCATTTCGCCGGGCACGGAAAGGCCCTTGGCGCGTGTGGCGATGCCCTGCGCCTGCTTGAGCAGTTCGTCGATCTGCTGCTCGACGTCGAGCGCGGGCTTGCTCGCGGCGTCCGTCAGCGCCGAGAACAGCGGGTGCGAGACCTGCGCGTCGGATTCCTGCGCGAGCGCGCTGACTTCGTGGTTGTAGGTCTTCAGCGACTGCTGCTTTTCGCTTTTCAGGCAGCCGTTGATCACCAGCACGATCACGATCAACACGACAACCGCCACGCCCGCGGCCACGCGCCGGCGCATCATCAGCGTGTGCTGGTCGGCCCCCGACGTGCCGGCGTACTGCGGACGACGCGGTCGCGGTCGTCGCGGAGGCGCGGCAGCGCCCGCCGGCCGATCCGCGCTCGGCCGGCGCTGCGGTGCTCGGGGTGACGGTCGAGGCGCAGTCTCCTCGTCATCGTCAAAGAACGACAAAAGCCAACCGCTCCTTTGCAGGGACTTTACGAAGGAGGCAGTATGACTGGCGCCTGCCCTCCCCGCGAGATTGCAACTTCTCGGTCAGAGCGTGTTTTCCTGCCATCGGCGGCAGGGACAGGAGCCACGCGCGGCGAACGCGGGAGCCGGTGGAGTCGCCACAGACCCTCATCCAAGCGTCCCGTGAACGCGAGCCGCCCGCGGAATCGCCGCCGCGGCGACGGATCGCCGCCCGCGCCGGGGAGCCGCGCGCCGCGGAGTCACGCGCCAGCGAGCCGGGTGCCGAGGATCTGGTGCTCGGTCGCTATCGCATGCTCGAGCGGCTCGGAAGCGGCGGCTTCGGCGAGGTATGGCGCGCCCACGACGAGCTCCTGCATCGCGAGGTCGCGGTCAAGCGCGTCTGGCTGGAGGCGGGTGGGGGTCCGATCGACAGCGACCGCGCCACCCGCGAGGCGCTCGCCGCCGCACGGCTCGCCCACCCCGCGATCGTCGCGCTGTACGAGGCGTGCGCCAAGGACGGCGCCTTCTATCTGATCTCCGAGCTCGTCGACGGCGACACGCTCGCGCAGCTGATCGATGACGAGGCGCTCGCGGACGAGGAGGTGCTCGAGATCGGCCTCGCGCTCGCCAGCGCGCTCGCCCACGCGCACGCCCGCGGCGTGATCCACCGTGACATCAAGCCGCAGAACGTGCTCGTGCCGAACCCGCCCGAGGACGGCGCGCAGGCGCCGCAGGCGTTGATCGCGGCAGCCAAGCTCACCGACTTCGGCGGCGCCAGCCTCGTCGGCGAGGAGGCGCTCACGCGCACCGGCGACGTGCTCGGCACGCTCGCCTACATGGCGCCCGAGCAGAGCGAGGGTCGCGAGGTCGGGATGCAGGCCGACCTGTACTCGCTGGCGCTCGTGATCTACGAGGCGCTGAGCGGCGAGAACCCCGTTCGGGGCGCCACGCCCGCCGCCACCGCGCGGCGCATCGGCCGCACGCTGCCACCGCTGGCGCGCGCGCGGCGAGACCTGCCCGCGCAGCTCACCCGCGCGCTCGACCGTGCGCTCGCGCCAGCGCCAGGCGACCGCGGCACGCTCGCCGACCTGCACGACGCGCTCGAGCAGACGCTCGCGCGCGGGCTGCAGCGCTCGCGCTGGCGGCGTGCCCGCCCGGCGGCTGCGCGGCGCGTCGCGGCCCCCGAAGTCGAGGCCGGCCATGTCATTCGCGAACCGATCGCGCACACCGCCGCGGGCGACGTGCGCCGCGTTCGCGCGCCCGCGCCGGCATTCGAGCACGAGCACGTCGCACATCAGATCGCCGAGCAGGAGCCCGCGGCCGCCCCGCGCCATGGCCTGCGACTGCCGCGCGGCGCATGGCTCGCCTGCGCGCTCGTGCTGATCGGCTGGCAGGCTTTCTCAGGCCGGCCTGGCGTCGCGCTGCTGGTGTTCGCCGCGCTGCTGCCGTTGGCGCTCCTGCCCAGCGAGCGCGGAGACAGGCGCCTGGGGATGGGCTGGATAGCAGCCGCGCTGGCGCCCGTGCTCGGCCTCGCCGGCCTCGCCGGTGCGTTCCCTGCGATCGCGGGGCAGCCATCGCGCTGGCGCGAGCGCGCCGCGCTGGGAGCGCTCGGATACTGGTGGCTGGCGCTCGCGGGGCCGCTGCTGGCTCGCAAGCTGTGGCTCGCCGAGCCCGCGGGAACGCCGGCCCACAGCGCGTGGGAGGGCTCGCTGAGCCTCGCCGCCACGCACGTCATCGCTCCGCTGCTCGCGCTCGGCGTGCTGCTTGGCGCGCTCCTGTGGGCAGCCGGCGGGGCCGTGCTTCCGTGGCTCGTGCGAGGACGCAGCGCCGTACGCGATGTCGTGGCAGTCACCGTGTGGTCGGCAGCGATCGCCGCCGCTGCGCCCGCACTGGACGCCGGCCTCGGCGCCCACGCGATGCACCCCACACCGCGCGGCGCCGTGCTTGGCGCGATCCTCGGTGCGATCGTCGCGGTCGCCGCGCGCGCCCTGCGCGGACCCGTCTGAGGACCTCTCGAAACAGGTTCCGAGCAAGGGTGCGTAGCATGGCTCCCGGCTGCCGCCCGATCCGCCGGGATCGATGTACGCCCAACCCGCCCGCCCGCCGATGAACCCGCTCAAGAGCGTCGAGACAATGATCGCCAGCCTCGTCGAGGGCACCTTCGGACGGCTGTTTCGCACAGAGGTTCGGCCGATCGAGCTCGCGCGCAAGCTCGCCCGCGAGATGGACAGCCACCGCACCGTGTCGGTCTCGCGTGTGTACGTCCCCAACGAGTACTCGGTGTGGCTGTCACCCCCCGACCGCGAACGCTACGAAGGCGTCGAGCATGAGGTGATCGACGAGCTGTGCGCGTATCTGCTGGAGCACGCACGCCGCGAGGATCTGATCATGGCCTCGCCGCCGTACATCACGTTTCACACGGACGAGCGGCTCTCGCTCGGCGAATTCGGCATCCAGGCGCGGTTGGTGCGGCCCGCAGACGGGGAGCACGACCTCCACGCCGCGGCGCACGCGCCACATCCTCTCGTCGAGCAGGAGGAACACGGCCAGACGATGATCTACAGCACCTCGGCGAGGGTGGGTGGCCCCGTCGATGACGTCCACGCCCGCCGCCCGCCCGAGCGCGCGCTGCTGGCGGTCGGCGGTCGGCGGCTGCTCGTGCCTCCGGGCGGCGGCACGATCGGTCGCAGCCGCGACTGCGACGTGGTGCTCGACGATGCCGGCATCTCGCGCCAGCACGCGGAGCTGCGCCCGGGGCCCGACGGCTGGACGGTCGCGGACCTCGGCTCGACCAACGGCGTGCGCGTCAACGGCGCGCAGGTGCGGGGCGTGCAGCTGCTGCACGCCGGGGATCGCGTCGAGCTCGGCTCGACGGAGATCGTCTTCGAGCTCTCATGAACACGCTCGCGCCCGTATCCGTCGCGCTGAAGTTCGGATTCCTCGCGATCATGTACCTGTTCCTGCTGTGGATCGTCCGCAGCGCCCGCCGCGACCTTCGCGGCAGCGGCTCGGGAGCGGACGGCGCCTACCCGAGCCCCGCCCATGCGGCGCCCGCATCGATCCCGCCGGATGCGACCGGCATGTACTCCGCGTCGGCGCTCGGCACCGCCGACATCGCCCACCGCGCCCCGCGCCTGGTGATCGAGCGCGCGCCCGGCCACGAACCGGGGATGATCTACGACCTCGACGGCGACCTCGTGCTCGGGCGCGGCGACCACGCGGACATCAGGCTCGAGGACCCGTTCGCCTCCTCGCGCCACGCGCGCGTCTACGAGCAGGGCAACATAGTGGTCATCGAAGACCTCGACTCGACCAACGGCACGTACCTCAACGAGGAGCTGCTGGAGACGCCCAGGCCGCTGCATCCGGGTGACAGGGTGCGTATCGGCGACAGCGAATTCACGTTCGAGGTCGACTGACATGGCGGGTCGACGCTGACATGTTGCGTGTTGCCGAACAGTACGCCGGGACGGACACCGGGCGCCAGCGTCGGGCCAACGAGGACTCGCTGCTCGCGCGCGCGCCGCTGTTCGTGGTCGCAGACGGCATGGGCGGAGCGCAGGCCGGCGAGGTCGCCTCGCGGATCGCCGTCGAGTCCTTCCAGCCGGGCCTGCCCGAGACCTCGCATCCGGAGCTCGAGCTCGCGGAGCTCGCGCGCGCCGCCAACGCGCGCATCCACGAGCTCTCGCACACCAGCGCCGAGCATGCCGGCATGGGCACGACGCTCACCGCCGTCTATGTCGGCGAGCAGGAGGTCGCGATCGCGCACGTCGGCGACAGCCGCGCCTACTGCATGCGCGACGGGCAGCTGCTGCGCCTGACCGACGATCACTCGCTCGTCGACGAGCTCATCCGCCAGGGTCGGCTCACACCCGAGGAGGCGATCGAGCACCCGCAGCGCTCGGTCATCACGCGCGCGCTGGGGCCGGAGGGAATGGTGGAGGTCGACACGCGCTCCTTCCGTGGGCGCGCCGGAGACGTGTACCTGCTGTGCAGCGACGGGCTCACGACGATGATCTCCGAGGAGGAGATCGCGGCGGCGCTGCGTGCCCACCCACGTCTGCGCGACGCGGGCGAGGCGCTGATCGCCGCCGCCAACCAGGCGGGCGGGCGGGACAACATCACCGTCGTGCTGATTCGCCTCGAGGAGGTGCAGCCCGCTGGCGAGTCGCCGTTCGCGCAGGACACGACGATGGTCGGGGTCCCGGTCGTGTCGGCGCCGCCGCCCGTGTCGCGGCCGCTGACGGCGCCCGTCGAGGATCGCGCGACGCCGCTCGGCGCCGCGGCAGTCTCCGGGCGCAGGCTTCAGCGTGCGCCCCGCGTGCCCCGGGCACCGGCTCAGAGCCACGCCCCGGGCACCCGCCGGCGCCGGCGGATACGGCACGCGGGCGCGATCGTGTTCCTGCTCGTGGTACTGGGGCTGATCGGCTCGGCCGGCTACCTGGCGCTGCAGTCGGTGTATTTCATCGGCACCAACGACCGCGGTCTCGTGACGCTGTTCGAGGGCCTGCCCTACCGGCTCCCGGGCAACCTGACGCTGTACAGCAGCACCTATGTCTCGGGCGTCAGCGCCTCGACGCTCAGCCCCGAAAAACGACACACCCTGCTCGATCATTCGCTGCGCTCGGAAGGCGACGCCGCCTCGCTGATCCACAGCCTCGAACTGGAACAGCTCGAATGAGGCGCTCACGATGAACCGCCCGATCGTCCGCCTGTACGGGCTCGTCGCCGTGCTGTTCGCGCTGCTCGTCGCGTTCACCTCGCGCTGGACGATCTTCGAAGCCTCCTCGCTGCGCGAAAACAAGCTCAACGAGCGCACGCTGCTCGAGCAGCGGCGCGTCGACCGCGGCCCGATCGTGGCCGCCGACGGCACCGTGCTCGCGCGCAGCTTGCATGGCCCCGAAGGCACCTATCAGCGCACTTACCCCACCGGGGAACTGTTCGCCGCGCCGCTCGGCTACGACTACGTCGAACCCGATCTCGGCAACGCCGGCCTGGAGCGCTTTCGCAACAAGGAACTGAGCGCGCAGACCGGAACCAACCTGCAGAGCGTGCTCGACCAGCTGCAGGGCAAGGAACCCCGAGGCGAGAAGCTCGTCACCACGCTCGACCCGAGCGCGCAGCGCGTCGCGATGACGGCGCTGGGCGTTCACGAAGGCGCCGTCGTCGCCCTCGATCCGCGTACCGGCGCCGTCGAGGTGATGGCCTCCAAACCCAGCTATGACCCGAACGCGCTGCGCTCGCCGGCGGCCAAAGCCGAGCAGGAACGCGAAATGGACACCAGCCCGCCGACCAGGTCGCTGGTCAACCGCGCCGTGCAGTTCGGCTACGCCCCCGGCTCGACGTTCAAGATCGTCACGGCCACGGCGGCGATCGACACCGGCGCATACACACCCGAATCGACCGTCAGCGGTGCCAACGGCATCATCGTCTCCGGGAAGCTGCTGCAGAACGACAACGGCGAGAGCTTCGGGCCGATCACGCTCACGTACGCGCTCGCCCACTCCGTCAACACCGTGTGGGCGCAGGTCGCCGAGCACGTCGGCAAGCGCACGCTCGGGCGCTACATGGAACGCTTCGGCTTCGACCGCAAGCCGCAGCTCGACTACCCCGCCGGGGAAATGTCCGCCAGCGGCGAGCATGTCGGCGAACGTGTCGTCGCGCCGACGAGCCCGCTGGTCGACGTCGGTCGCCTGGGCATCGGCCAGGACAAACTCGAAGTTACGCCGCTGCAGATGGCCGAGGTCGCGGCGGCGGTGGCCAACCACGGCACGCTGATGGTGCCTCACCTGACGCAGCGCATCGTCGACGCCGAAGGGAGCACCGTGCAGACGATCTCCCCGCGCGTGCAGTCGGTCGTGATGAAACAGCCCACCGCCGCAGCGGTGAGGTCGATGATGGAAGCGGTCGTCCGGGAAGGCACTGGCACCGCCGCGCAGATCCCCGGCATTCAGGTGGCCGGCAAGACGGGCACCGCACAGACGCAGTTCGGCGATGCGATCAACAACGTGTGGTTCATCGCGTTCGCGCCGGCGGCCGACCCCACGGTCGCGGTCGCGGTGACGGAGAAGGCCGTTCCCGGGGAAGGCGCGACGTTCGCCGCGCCGGTCGCCAGGTCCGTGATCGAAAGCCTGCTCCATGATTGACCCCGGGACGATCATCGATGGTCGCTACAGGGTGATCTCGCGCCTGGGCTCCGGCGGCATGGCCGACGTCTACCTCGCCCAGGATCAGCTGCTCGGCCGGGATGTCGCGGTCAAGGTGCTGCACCACCACTTCGCCGAAGACCAGGAGTTCGTGGAGCGCTTCCGGCGCGAGGCCTCCAGCGCCGCCGCGCTGTCGCACCCGAACATCGTCGCGATCTTCGACCGCGGCGAGTGGAACGGCACGTACTACATCGCGATGGAGTACGTAGCCGGCCGGCCGCTCAAGACGATCGTGCGCGAACACGGCGCACTGGACCCGGCGGACGCGATCGAGATCGTCGTGCAGATCCTGCGCGCCGCGCGCTTCGCTCACCGCCGCGGGGTCATCCACCGCGACCTGAAGCCCCACAACGTGATCCTCGACGAAGAGGGTCGCGCGCGCGTCACCGACTTCGGGATCGCGCGCGCGGGCGCCTCGGACATGACGCTGACCGGCTCGATCATGGGCACCGCCCAGTACCTCTCCCCGGAGCAGGCGCAGGGCCACGCGGTCAGCGCCTCCTCGGACCTGTACTCGATCGGAGTGATCCTGTACGAGCTGCTCACCGGCGTGGTCCCGTTCGAGGGCGAGACGGCGGTCGCGATCGCCTTCAAGCAGGTCTCGGCCGAGCCGCTGCCGCCGAGCGCGCTGAATCCCGCGCTGCCGCAGGCGCTCGACGCGATCGTCCTGCGCGCGCTCGCCAAGGATCCTGGCCAGCGCTACGCCGACGCGGACGAGCTGATCGCCGCGCTCGAACATGTGCGCCAGGCGCTGCCCGCGCTCTCCGGCGCGACCGCCACAGCGGCTCCCGACGGCCACATCCAGCACGCTCCGCCCGCGGCCGCTTATGGCGGCGCCGGCTCGATGCTGCTGGCCGAGCCCGGGACCGGGCAGTACGAGCTGGGCGACTCCTCGTTGCCCCCGGATGAGCGTCGCCGCCGGCGACGACGCCTGCTGTGGGCACTGGCAGGCGTGCTCGTCGCGGGTCTGGCGGTGGCCGCCGTGCTGCTGCTGGCGCCCTCGACCCGCAAGGTGAACGTGCCGAGCGTGACCGGGCAGACCGAACAGGCGGCGGGCGCGACGCTGCGCGCAGCCGGACTGAATCCCGTGCCGTCGCTGGCTCCGAGCGCGAGCGTCCCCACCGGGCTGGTGATCAGTCAAACGCCCAAGGCGGGGAGCGCGGTGGGCAAGGGGACGCAGGTAAAGATCGTCGTCTCCCGCGGTCCCGCGAGCGTGCCGCTGATGGACGTGTCCGGGCTCAGCGAGACGAACGCGGTGGCTGCGCTGCGCAAGGCGCACTTCAAGACGAAGACCAAGACGGAGTCCAGCAAGACGGTTGAAGCTGGACAGGTCGTCGGCACCGAACCACCGGCTGAAACCGAGGTCCAGGAAGGCAGCCTGATCACCCTGCTCGTCTCCAGCGGCCCCGCGCCGGCGCACGTCCCCGACGTGACCGGCCAGACGCTGGAAGCGGCCGAAGCGACGCTCACCAACGCCGAACTGGCCGTCGGCACCGTCACCAAGCGGGTGTCGAGCACGCAGACTCCGGGGACCGTGCTCGCGCAATACCCCGCCACGGGTCAGTCGGTGCGCGCGGGCACGAAGGTCGACCTGACGGTCGCGCAGGCGCCGAAGGAAGTGGAAGTCCCTGCAGTCGTCGGCGCGGCGGAAGCCGCCGCCGCGGCGCATCTCAAGAGCGCGGGCTTCAAGTCGAAGGTCGAAAAGCGAGCGACGACCGAACAGGCGCAGGTGGGCGTGGTGCTCGAACAGAGCCCGGCGGCGGGCGCGCACGCGCGCAAGGGCACGACCGTGACGATCGTGGTCGGCGTGCTCGGAACCCCGACGACGACCACCCCTACGACGACAACGACCACGCCGACGACGTCGAGCACGACGACGCCGCCGGCGACGCCCCCAGCCGAATGACTCGGGTGATCGAGCTGGAGGACTCGGCGCCGGGTGAGGCGCTCACGGTCGCCGTGCTCGCCGGCGGGCGCTCCTCCGAGCACGACGTGTCGCTGTCCTCCGGCACGGCGGTGAGCGAAGGGCTGCGCGCCGCGGGACACGAGGTCGTGTGGGTTGAGATCGCGCGCGACGGCGTGTGGCGCTCCGCCGGGCGGTCGCTGAGCGTCACGCCGGGCGGCGGGCTGCTCGGGGTGGACGTGGTGTTCCCGGTGCTGCACGGCCCGTTCGGTGAGGACGGCACCGTGCAAGGGCTGCTGGAGACGCTCGACGTGGCCTACGTCGGCGCGGGTGTCGCCGCCTCGGCGGTATGCCTGGACAAGGTGCTGTTCAAGCAGCTGATGGCAGGCCTCGGCGTTCCCCAGGTCGACTACCGCGGCGTGCGCGCCGAGCGCTTCGCGCGCGAGCGCGAGCAGGTGCTTGCCGAGCTCGCGGCGCTCGGCCTGCCGGTGTTCGTCAAGCCCGCGCACCTGGGCTCCTCGGTGGGCATCGTCAAGGTCGATGCCGACGAGGGCCTTGGCGGCGCCCTCGAGCAGGCGTTCGTGCACGATGGCCTGGCGATCGTCGAGGCGATGGCCGCGGGGACGGAGGTCGAGTGCGGGGTGCTCGGCCGGCTCGCCTGCGAAGCGACCGCGTCCGAGCCCGCGGTCGCATCGGAGCCCGGCGAGATCGTGTTCGCGGGCGAGTTCTACGACTACGGCGCGAAGTACACGCCCGGCGGCATGGAGCTGATCATCCCAGCACGCATCTCGCGCGCCGCGCGCGAGCAGGTCTCGCAGCTCGCGGTGAGCGCATTTCTCGCCTCCGGCTGTGACGGTCTCGCGCGCGTCGACTTCTTCGTCGACGGAGAGCGCGTGCTGCTCAACGAGTTGAACACGATGCCCGGCTTCACGCCGACGAGCGTGTATGCCAAGATGCTCGGCGCCTCTGGCGTTCCCTACGCGCGCCTGCTCGACCATCTCTGCCGGCTGGCGTGCGAGCGCCACGCGCGCCATCTGGCGCGCCTCACCTGAACAGCGTCAGTTCGGCGATCGACGCCTGCTCCATACCGGGTGGCAGCGTCGTCAGCCACACGAGGTAGTAGCGGTGCGGGCGCCCCGCGAGAGCGAGTGGGATGCGTTCGCCACTGCGGACGTCTGCGCTCGCGCCCACCGGTCCCTGCCAGCCGCGCGCGCTCAGCGGCGTCGAGCTGCCGTAGGGCAGTTCCAATTCGATCTGATCGGCGACATACACCTGCACGGAGAAGCCGGGCGTAGGTGTCTGGATCTCGAGCGCCTTGGCGAGCACGCGCGGCGCCGCGTCCAGATAGATCCCAAGGCCGATGCCGCCGGCCTTCTTGAGCGTGCCGTCGTAGTACTGCTCGGTGCTCCACGTGGTGTTGGGGTCACCGTCGACGACGTTGCCGATCAGATCGCGGTTTTCCGGGCCGGTGCCAAACGGGTTGTAGCCATGGGCGGCGGTCTGGCTGAGTTGCACAGGTTCGAGGCCCGCGTGCGAGTCGATGTCGGGTGGGACGCCCGCACCGCGATGCGCCTGCCCGGCGATGATCACGAGCGTGATCGCGACGATCGCGACCAGCAGCGCGAGCGAGCCCACCCAGCGCGCGGGGTGGCGCATGCGCCACGGCAGTCGCCGGCGGGCCGGGCCGGGGAGCGTGCGCAGCACGGTCGTGACCTCGCCGGTGGCCTGGCCGGCGCGCGCGGCCTCGATCGCGAGCACCTCCTCCAGGTCGGCGACCATGCTCGCGGCATCCTGGTAGCGGCGACTGAGGTCCTTGGAGACCGCGCGTTCGACGACCGCCGCGGTGGCCGCGGACACTTCCGGGCGCAGCCGCTGCACGTCGGGGATGTCCTCGCGCACGTGCTTCATCGCCACCGCCACCGGCGAGCTTCCCTGAAACGGGACCTGGCCGGTGAGCATCTCGAACAGGACCACCCCCAGCGAGTACAGATCCGACTGCCCGGTCACGGACTGCCCGAGCGCCTGCTCGGGCGAGACATAGTCGGTCGTGCCCAGCACGCGGCCGGCCATCGTCAGGCCTTCCTCGGTCAGCGTGCGCGCGATCCCGAAGTCGGTGATCTTGGCGCCGCCTTCCTCGCTGATGAGCACGTTGTGGGGCTTGACGTCGCGATGCACGATCTGGCGCTCGTGCGCGGCGCCGAGCGCGCGCGCGATCTCGATCGCGTATGCGATCGCCTGCGGGATGTCGAGCGGCCCCTCGCGCCGGATGACGTCCTTGAGCGTCTCACCATCGACGTACTCGAGCACGATGTACGGCGTCTCCGTAGCTTCGCCCACGCCCGTGCGACCGCCATCGGACGAAGGCTCCTCGCCGGCGTCGATCACGGTCACGACGTGCGGGTGGTTGAGCTGCGCGACCGACCGCGCCTCGCGCCGGAACCGCTCGAGCTGGTCGGAGTCGGCGGCGATCTCGCGGTGCATCAGCTTGATCGCCACCGGGCGTTCGAGCACCGTGTCGAACGCGCGATAGACGGTCGACATGCCGCCCCGCCCGATCTCGGCGTCGAGTCGATAGCGCCCGCCGATTACGGTCCCGAGAGCAGTCATCGGCCTCTATTGTGCGCGCCCGCTAGGCGGCGTCACGTAGGCGCGAGATCACGAGCGCGGCGAGCAGACAGCGATAGAGCGCGTATGGCAGGGCGGGCTGGCCCTCGCGCAGCCGGCGCCCGAGCAGCCGGGCGCTCGCCAGCGTGGACACGAACGCGGCGCCGGCGCCCGCAGCCAGCGTCACGCGCTGCTCGCGCGCCAGCCCATTTCGATACAGGCGCGCGCCCTTGAGCGCGCTCGCCCCGAACAGCACGGGCAGCCCCGCGTGCCAGGAGAGCGCCTGCGCCGCGCCGCGCCCGAAGCCGCGCGCGCGCGCGGCCGTCAGCGTCGCCCCGCTGCGCGAGACCCCGGGGAGCAGGGCGGCCGCCTGCGCGAGCCCGAGCGCAAGCCCGTCGGCCGCGGTCGCATCATCCTGCGCGCGGCCCGTACCGGCCTCGTTCGCAGCTGCACGCCGGTCAGCCAGCGCCATCGCCAGCGCTCCCACGGCCAGACCCGCGGCGATCGAGCGCGGGCCGCCGCCGTGACGCTCGATCACGGGGCCGAGCGTGTAGCCGGCGAGCGCGGCCGGCGCGAGCGACAGCGCGATCACTCCGATCCGTCGCCTGTCGAGACGCGCGGCGTCGCGCAGCAGCTCCCGACGCATGTGGATTGCCAGCGCCGCGCCCGCGCCGGTATGCAGCGCCACCTCGAAGGACTTGCGCCCCTCGCCGTCCAGTCGTGCGTAAGGCCAACCGGCCAGCCACGGAATCAGCGCCGTGTGCGCGGAGGAGGAGACCGGCAGCAGCTCGGTGGGGCCCTGCAGCAGACCCAGCGCCACGGCGTGGCGGAGCGGCAGGCCGTCCTCAGCCGACGGCATCGGCCGCCGGATCGCGACGCGCCCGGCGCCGGCGCACGAGCGCGTAGACGATGCCGGCGATGACCGCCGCCACGATCACGTAGTCGGCGTACTCGAAGCCCTTGCGCACGCTCGTCCAGTCGCCGCCGAGCGCGTGGCCGGCGAGCGCCAGGCCGAGCACCCATGGGAAGGTGCCGATCAGCGAGAACGCGGTGAAGCGCCCGAGCGGCATCCTGGCCACCCCGGCGGGCAGCGACACGAACGCGCGCACGACCGGGATCACGCGTCCGAACAGGACGGCGGCCTCGCCGTGGCGCTGGAACCACTGATCGCCGCGTTCGATCTGCGCGGGTCCCATGTGCACCTTCGCGCCGTGGCGTTCGAACAGCTCCAGGCGCCCGCCCCGCCCGACCGCGTAGGCGAGCCACGAGCCGACCATCGTGCCCAGCAGTCCCGCCAGCACGACCCCGACCAGCGTCAGGTGATGATGGGAGGCGCTCTGCCCCGGGTCCGCGACGGCGAAGCCGGCGAACAGCATCACGACCTCCGACGGGATCGGGATGCACGCGCTCGAGATCGCCATCAGCGCGAAGATCCCCGGCAGCCCGGCGTCGCGGACGAAGTGCGAGGTTTCGTTGACGAGCGTTTCGGATATCGAGGCGAGAACGAGCAAGGGGCGGCCAACGATACCGTCCCCCTCCGGATGCGCATCTGGATCGATCTGACAAACAGCCCGCACGTGCTGGTCATGCGCCCGGTGATCGAGCGCTTGCGCGCGGATGGCCACGACGTGCGCGTGACCGCGCGCGACTTCGCCCAGACGATCGAGCTGTGCGAGCGCCTCGGCGTCGAGCACACCGCGATCGGCCGCCACCGCGGCGGGCGCCTCGGCGCCAAGGCGGCCGGCCTCGCGTCGCGCTCGCGCGCGCTCGTGGGCTGGGCGCGCGCCGAGCAGCGTGGATACGGAGCCCACCCACCCGGGCGCTTCGACATCGCGCTCGGCCACGGCTCCAACGACGTCACGGTCGCGGCCGCGCTGCTGCGCATCCCGAGCGCGACGATGTTCGACTACGAGTGGGCGACGGTCCAGCACAACGTCAACTGCCGCCTGGCGCGGGCTGTGGTGGTGCCCGACGCGATCCCGCCGCAGCGCCTGGATCGCTACGGGGCGAAGGGCAAGGTGCGCGCGTATGCGGGCCTCAAGGAGGAGTACTACCTGGCGGACTTCGAGCCCGAGGACGCGGTGCTCGGCGAGCTGGGGCTCGACCCCGCTCGCGCGATCGTGGTCGTGCGCACGCCGCCCGTCCTCTCGCTGTACCACCGCTTCGAGAACGACCTGTTCGCGCGCGTGCTGCGACGGCTGGCCGCCGCCGCGGCCGAGCAGGGGACCCAGCCGGTGGTGCTGCCGCGCGTGGCCTCCCAGCGCGAGGAGCTCGCGCGCGTCCCCGGCTTCGTGGTCCCCGAGCACGCTGTGGACGCGCAGTCGCTGATCGCCTACGCCGACCTCGTGATCTCCGCGGGCGGCACGATGAATCGCGAGGCGGTCGCGCTGGGCACGCCCGTCTACACGACCTTCCAGGGCCGCCTCGGCGCGGTCGACGAACGCCTGATCGACGAACGGCGCCTGCGCATGCTGAGCGCTGCCGAGGACCTGGATCTGGGCAAGCGCGCGCCCGCGAATGCGCCGCCGCGCGTGCGCCGCGACCCGCGCGTGCTGGTCGAGCTGCTGCTCTCGCCCGTCTCCAACTGACCCGCGCACGCGGGGCCTGCGACGCCAGAGTCGGGATCGGCGCTTACAATCTTCACAATGCGCCGACGGATCCGCTCGGCGGCCCTACCCCTCCACCGACACTCGCTGCCGCAACTAGCAGTGGACGGGGCGCTGGTCGCGCTCGCGTACTACCTCGCCTTCCAGCTGCGTTTCACCAGCCGGATGTCGGCGCACTACTCCGACCTGCGCGCCGACACGATCTGGTGGGTGCTCGCCGGGAGCCTGCCCGTGCTGGTGCTGACGCGCGTATACCAGCGCCGCTGGCGCTATGCGGGGCAGCGTGACTACGAGGCGGTGGTGCTCGCGGTGGTGCTGATCGTGCTGCTGACGGTGGCCGGCGTCGAGATCCTGCGCCCGGTGCATCAATACATCGAAACGCGGCACCAGCCAGGCCACGCGACAGCCGTCGCCGTCGTGCTCCCGAACACCGTGATCGTGCTGTTCGGGCTGCTGTCGCTCGTGTTCCTGGTCGGCATCCGCGCGCTGGCGCGCACCCTTTACGAGCGCCGGCCGCTGGCGGCGTTCCGCAGCCTGCGGCGCGACCAGCGCACCGTGCTGATCGCGGGCGCCGGCGAGGGCGGACGGCTGGTGGCTCGCGAGATCATGCGCAACCGCGACCTCGGGCTGGCACCGGTGGGCTTCGTCGACGACGATCCCGCCAAGCGGCGGCTGCGCATCGAAGGGCTGCGCGTGCGCGGCAACACCGAAGGCGATCTGCCGCGCATCCTCGACGATGCCGAGCCCGATGAAGTGATCATCGCGATTCCCTCCGCGCCCGGATCGACGCGCGCGCGGATCGTGCGCGAGTGCCGTGCGCGCGCGATACCCGTGCGCACGCTGCCGACGGTGTTCGAGCTGCTGCAGACGCGCGGCGCGCTCGCCAGGCAGATGCGCGAGGTACGCGTCGAGGACGTCCTCGGCCGCGAGCCGGTGCACATGGAGCTGGAGCGCGTGGGCGCCTACCTGGCCGGCGAGACGGTGCTCGTGACGGGCGCCGGCGGCTCGATCGGCTCAGAGCTGTGCCGGCAGATAGCGCGCGTGGAGCCGCACCGGATCGTGCTGCTCGACCACGCCGAGGACAACCTGTTCTCGATCCAGCGCGAACTGGAGGACGAGCGCCACGTGCCCCCCTCGATGCTGGCGGCGGTGCTGGCCGACTGCAAGGAGGAGGAGCGCATGCGCGAGGTCTTCGACGAGCACCGGCCGACGATCGTCTTCCACGCCGCCGCCTACAAGCACGTCGGCCTGATGGAGGCCAACCCGGTCGAGGCGGTCCGCAACAACGCGATCGGCACGCGCGTCGTCGCGCACATCGCCGGTGAGACCGGTGTGCGGCGCTTCGTGCTCGTCTCGACCGACAAGGCGGTCGCCCCGGCGACCGTGATGGGGGCCTCCAAGGCGCTCGCCGAGTTCGCGCTGGAGGGCGCCGCCGCGCGCTGGCCGGCGACGGTCTACAACGCGGTGCGCTTCGGCAACGTGCTCGGCTCCTCCGGCAGCGTCGTGCCGATCTTCAGGCGCCAGATCGAGCGCGGCGGTCCGGTGACCGTCACCGACGAGCGTATGACCCGCTACTTCATGACGATCCCGGAGGCCGTCCAGCTGATCATTCGGGCCGGCTCGCTCGCGTCCGCGCGCGCCCCCGGGCACGGCCAAGCGCGTCCGGCCGGAGAGCGCATACTTGCCCCACGCGACTCACGCGGCGCTGAGGTGTTCGTACTCGACATGGGTGAACCCGTCTGCATCATGGACCTGGCGCGCGCGATGATCGAGCTCTCGGGCCTGGATCCCGACCGCGACATCGACATCGAGGTCGTCGGGCGCCGGCCCGGCGAGAAGCTCCACGAGGAGCTCTTCAACACCTATGAGCGCCGCCGCGCGACCGCCGCCGAGAAGATCCTGCTCGCCGAACGCGAGCCGCTGGCGAGCGAGGCCGTCGAGTCGATGTTCGCTGAGATCGGGCTGCTCGTGCTGGAGGGGGACGCGGCCGGCCTGGCGGCGAAGGTGTCCGAGCTGGCCGCCGCGCGCAGGGATGCGCCCGCGCACGAGTCCGCCGAGCCGGACCCCGCGGACGGATCCGACGGCGCGGGGGTCGCCAACGGCGATCATCGACAGGCCAGCGAGCACGTGAGCGGCCACGATGCGCCTGCGGCCCTCGTACACTCCCCGCATTCATGATCTTTTTGCCGTTCGCGCTCTCGCTTTCGAGCACGTTCACCAAGATCGGCGCGATCGCCGCGTTCGCCGCGCTGGTTGGCATCGCGGTCCTCTCGCTGCTCGTGTTCTCCCAGGCGCGCGAGCTCAAGCGACTGCGTGAGTGGGCCGGGCGCGCGCCCGAGCGCGCCGCCGACATGGAGCAGCGTGTCACCGCCGCTGCGGCCGTTCGCGTCCAGCAGCAGCCGACGACCGGCCAGCTGGCGCGGCCGATCCCGCGCGCCGCGCCGATCCCTGCGGCGGCGGCCACAGCTGCCGGGCCCGCCACGCGCGTGGCGGGTGTCCCCGTTGCACCACCCGGCGCGGTCGTGCCCGCCGGCCAGCCGTTGACGGCCGCCGGCACCCCCGCTGCGCCGGCGCCGGGGGTGCCCGTGCCGACGCCCGCCCAGCCGGCCCCTACGGCCCAGCCGGGGATGCCCGTCGCACCAGCGACGCTCGGCCAGCCATCGGCGCCTGCGACGCCCGGCCAGCCGTCGGCGCCGCCAAGGCCCGCGGCGCCCGTGCCACCGGGAGCTCCCGCTGCCGCGCCTTCGCCCGCCGCAGCTCTCGCCCCGAGTGCAGCGCCCGGCTCGCCACCGCCGGCGGCTCCAGCGGCGTCGCCGGTCGGCGCGCCCGCGTCTGCGGCGGGCGCGGCGCAGAGCCGGCCGATCGTCCCCGGCGCTCCCCTGCCGGAGCTCGCCGACCCGCGCTCGCCGGTGCCGCCCGCGCCCGCGACGGCGGCCGCGACCGCGTCCGCTGCGGCGCGCGCCCCCAGTCCGCCACGCCCGCCCGCGCCTGCAGCGCCGCCGGCGCAAGCCGCCCCGCGAGTTGCGCCCGTAGCCCAGCCGGTGCGCGCGGCCGTTGCGTCCGCTACGCCAATCCCGGCGATCCCCCCGCCGCTGACGGACAGATCGGTCTACGCCGCCAAGCGCTCGCGGGGCAGGATGGCCGCAATCATCGGTGGCGCTGTGGTCGTCGTGGCGGCAGCGGTCGTCGTCGCGCTGAGCACGCTCGGCGGGTCCTCGGGGCCCAAGGTGGCGACAAGCTCGGCCGCCACCAACACCACGGCGCACAGCGGCGCGACGCAGGCGAAGAAGCACTCCCACAAGGCCGCGACGAAACCGGCGCCGAAAGCGCCGACGGTGAGCCCCGCGGAAACGACCGTGGCGGTGCTCAACGCGACCGAAGCCGAAGGCCTCGCCCACCGCACCGCCAGCGCGCTGCAGCAGAACGGCTACTCGCAGGCGGCGGCTCTGAGCGGAAAACCGCCCGGCTCGGGCCAGGTGAGCGTCGTCGAGTACGCCAGCGGCCACCAGGCCGAAGCCGAAGCCGTCGCGCGCTCCGCGTCGATTACGCACGTGCTGCCGATCGAAGCGGCCGTGACCGCGCTCGCGGGATCGGCGAGCGTGGTGGTGATCGTCGGCCAGGACAAAGTCACGCAGAGCCAATAGCCAGCTTTCTCGACATCCCGGCGCGCTCGGTCAAGCCGCGCGAGCACGGCATCACCCACGTGATCGACACGGGGCTGTCGGTCGCCGCGGTCGACGGCCTGCTGGAGGTGGCGGGCGAGATCGTCGACATCGTGAAGCTCGGCTGGGGGACCGCGCTCGTCAGTGCCAACCTGCGCCCCAAGCTCGAGCGCTACGCCGCCGCCGGCATCCCGGTCGTGCTCGGCGGCACGCTGACCGAGCTCGCGATCCGCCAGGGTCGGGTGGAGGGGCTGATCGCGTGGCTGCGCGAGCTCGGGCTGCGCCATGTCGAGGTCTCCGACGGCACGATCCCGCTCGAGCCTCAGCTCAAGCGCGAGCTGATCGAACGGCTGTCGCGCGAGTTCACAGTGCTGGCAGAGGTGGGCAGCAAGGACACCGACTTCATCATGGCCCCGTACGTGTGGGTCGAGCAGATCGAACGCGACCTGGAGGCGGGCGCGTGGAAGGTGATCGCCGAGGCGCGCGAGTCCGGCACCGCCGGCATCTACCGCGCCACCGGTGAGGTCCGGACCGGATTGATCGATGAGATCGCGCACGCGATCGAGCCCGAGCGCCTGATCTTCGAGGCGCCGCTGCGGGCGCAGCAGGTATGGCTGCTGAAGCGCTTCGGCACGGAGTGCAACCTCGGCAACATCGCGCCCGCGGACGTGGTCTCGCTCGAGACGCTGCGGCTGGGCCTGCGCTCTGACACGGTCGAGCGGTTCGCGCTGGGCGGCTGGGATTGACCGAGGCGGCCGCCGGGCTGGATGACGGGCGCGCCCACGCCCACGCATCCGCGCCGGGCAGCGATCCGCTCGCGCGAATCGTGTTCGCGCTGCTGGTCATCGCCTGCTTCGCGGCGTTCCTGATCACGCAGCGGCTCAAGCACACGCCCACCGCCGTGCACAACTTCATGTTGGCGACCGCCTTCTCGCCCTACCCCGGCGGCCGCACGCCGCTCGAGGCGATCTCGTTCAAGCTGGCCAACGCGGAAGACGTGACGGTCACGATCGTCGACTCCGCCGGCAACACCGTGGCGACGCTCGTCAGGAACTACCCGGCGCCCCGGTACAAAACCTTCTCGCTGCGCTGGAACGGGCGCCGCGGGACGGCGCACCGCTACGGGCACATCGTGACCCCCGACGGGCGCAGCATCCTGCTGCCTGAGACCGACGGCAGGATCGCGCCTCCCGGTGAATACCGCGTCGGCGTATACCTCCGTCATCGCCGCCAGCAGGTGCTCTTGACGCGCAGCTTCGCGCTGGTGAAGCCGTGAGCGCGCGCGCCGGGGCACAGCTCGCCACGAGCCTGCCGAGCGCCGGCACGCTCGCCGTGGGGCTCGCCGTCGCGCTGATCGTGATCGCGGCGCTCGTCGCCGTGATGCGCCGCCACCGCGACGCGTTCCCGCTGCTGGCCGTCTTCACGCTCCCGTTCAGGGTGCCGATCTCGGCCGACGGCAGGACCGTCAACCTGCTGGTGCCGCTTTACCTGGTCGTCGCGGCCGGGACGCTCGCGCACCTGCTGCCGCGGCTGCTGGGCGGGCGTGCCGCCACGGGGGCCCTCGCTGGCGGGACGGGCGCCGCGCGATGCGAAACCGCGAGCGCCTCATCCGCCGGCGACGCCGGGCTCTCACCGACGAGGCTGCGCTGGTGGGCCTCGCCGCGGGGCGTCGAATGGCTGCTGCTGATCACGATCGGCCTGTATGCGCTGCAGACGCTGTACTCGAGCGACCGCGCCAAGGCGGCCGAGAACATCGCCTTCTTCTACGTGCCGTTCGCGCTGCTGTTCGTGATCCTCCGCGACGTGCGCTGGACACGCGAGCTGCTGGCGCGCTGTCTCGGCGTGGCGGTGACGCTGGCGGTTCTGTTCGCCGGGGTCGGCTTCGTCGAGTACTACCGCAAGGCGTTGTTCCTGAACCCGAAGGTGGTGGCCGCCGACCAGTACGACAACTACTTCCGCGTCAACTCGGTGTTCTTCGACCCGAGCATCTACGGGCGCTTCCTCGCGCTGGTGATGATCGCGGTGATGACCGTCGTGCTCAGCGGGCGCACGTCGCGCGGCGGCCCCACCGCGCACAGCTCCGAGCGCCGCCGCGACATGCTCGTCGGCGCAGCCGTGCTCGCGTGGCTGCTGGCGGGACTGATCACGAGCTTCTCGCAGTCGAGCATCGTGGCGCTGCTGCTGGGGCTGGCGGTGCTGGGCGCCTGGTGCTGGGGTGTGCGCCCGACGCTGTATGCGTCCGGCGGGCTGCTGGCACTCGCCGCGGCGGTCGTGCTGCTCGCTCCATCCAGCCTGCACTTCGGCCTGAAGGGCTCGAGCGGCTCGGCCAGCAACGCCACGAGCGGCCGCACGACGCTCGTCACCGGCGGCCTCGAATTGTTCGCCGCGCGGCCGCTGCAGGGCTACGGCTCGGGGTCTTTCGAAACCGAGTACAAACGTCACAGCAAGGCCTCCGCGGCGAGCGCCGAGAACGCGACGTCCGCCTCGCACACGATTCCGGTGACGGTTGCAGCCGAGCAGGGAATCGTCGGGCTGGCCGTGTATGCGGCGCTGCTGATCGCCGCGTTTGTCGTGCTCTTTCGCGGCGCCGGCCGCTCACCGCCGCGGATCGCGATCGCGGCGTGCTTCGCCGCGATCGTGCTGCACACCTGGACCTACGCTGACTTCCTCGAGGACCCGTTCACGTGGACGCTGTTGGCGCTGGGCGTGGCGCTGGCGCGCCAGGGGCAGGCTCGCGCGGCGAGCTCCGGGGATGCGGACTCAGCCGCGGGCGAGGCGGGCGTGCCGGCCAGTAGCGTCTGAGCCGTGCTCGGCTACCTGAAGCGCCTGGTCACGACGGGCGCGGCATACCAGTTCGGGGACATCCTCGCCAAGGGATTGGCGCTGCTGACGGTGCCGCTGTACACGCGTCATCTGGACCCGAAAGCGTACGGCGCGGCCGAAACGCTGCTGACGGGGGTGATCTTGTTCAGCATCCTCGCTCGCGCCGGCATCGGCGAAGCGTTCATCCGCTTCTACTTCGACGACGAGGACCAGGAGCGGCGCGCGCGGATCGCGCGCACGGCGACCGCCGCGGTTGCATGGACGACGACGCTCGCCTCGCTGGTGGCGCTCGCGCTCGCCGGACCGCTCTCGCGCGCGGTGCTCAAGTTCGAAGACCCGCTGCTGTTCGACTGCGCGGTGCTGGGCCTGTGGGCGTTCACCAACCTGGAGATGGTCTACGCGCAGCTGCGAGTGGACGAGCGCAAGCGCGCGTACGTGTACGCATCGGGGGCCAACGTGGCGATGACGGTTGCGTTCACCGTGATGCTGGTGGTGTTCGCCAACCAGGGCGCGCGCGGGCTGCTG
This sequence comes from Solirubrobacteraceae bacterium, assembly GCA_049513255.1. Taxonomy (GTDB): domain Bacteria; phylum Actinomycetota; class Thermoleophilia; order Solirubrobacterales; family Solirubrobacteraceae; genus Palsa-744. The sequence continues at coordinate 40,151 of JBEKWH010000001.1, read as the reverse complement.
CTGGGCAACTTCGCTGCCTCCGCGGTGGTGGTGCTGGGGCTGTGGTGGGTGCTGCGTCGACGCGTCTCGCTGCGCTTCAAGCTCGCCGACCTGCGCGCGATGCTGCGCTTCGGGCTGCCGACCGTCCCCGCCGATGCGAGCGTGTACGCGCTGCAGGTCGCCGACCGCCTGTATCTGTTCAGGGTCTTCTCGCAGACCGCCGCGGGGCAGTACGCGATCGCGATCAAACTTGCCACCGTCGTGTTCGTGGCGGTGCGCGGCTTTCAGTACGCGTGGCCGCCGCTCGCGTATTCGATCGAAAGCGACGAGGAAGCCTCGCGCCTGTACTCGCTGGTAACCACCTACTACGCGCTGGCGACCGGCGTCGTCGTCTGCGCGGTGGCGCTGCTGGGACGTTGGATGGTGCGGTTGCTGGCCCAGCACGCGTACTTCGGCGCCTATCGCGCGCTGCCGTGGCTCGCGCTTGGATGGGCGCTGTATGGCCTGTACCTGGTGTTCGTCGCGATCTCCGGCCGCGCGCGTGTCACCTCGCGCAACTTCCCCGCGGGCGCCGCCGGCCTCGTGGTCAACGTCGCACTGCTGCTCGTGCTCGTCCCGCACAGCGGCGCCGGCCTCGGCATCGCGGGCGCCGGCATCGCGCTGTGCGGCGCGTATGCGGCGATGCTCGTGGTCATGTACGCGCTCACGCGGAGCCTCTTCAAGGTCGGCTTCGAATGGCTGCGCCTGGCGCACCTGACGGCGATCCTCGCCGGCGTGGCGGTGTCCGGCGAGCTGCTGCTTCCCAGCCACGGCCTCGCGGGCCTCGCGCTGCGCATCGCGTGGCTCGCGCTCGTGCCGGCGGCGTTCCTGCTCACGCGCTTCTTCCATCCGCACGAGCACGACCAGGTCCGGGCGCTGGTGGCCGACGCCCGCCGGCGCGTGGCAGCCTTCCGCGCGCGACACGGCGAGGTCGAGGAGTACGCGGAGGACCCACTCAAGGACATCTGACCTGACGGCCGTGGACACTTCGCGGGGCGGCGTCCTCGATCGCTTGCGTGCTTAGCACGCGGCGCTCACTGCGTCCTTGCCCCACTCGGTCCACGACCGTCAGACAGGTGGTGGGGCGTCTATCCGAGCGATTATTGGCTCAAGAATGCGGGATTTGCCGCCGATGTGTGCTCTGTCGTGGCCGAGCTTACTGCCAAGCCCCCCCAACTCGCGGGCGCCAAGGAGCGGCGTCGGCGCGCCGAGGCGCTGCGACGCCATCGCGCCGACGCGCGCGTCAAGAGCGTGGCTGCAACCGGTGAGGTGGCCTACCTGCGGGAGCAGCTGCGGCTCGCCGCGCGGCTGACGGCGAGGCTGGCGAGGAAGACCGAAATCGAGGAGCTCGCGCAGCTGGTCGTCGATGAGCTGCACGAGACCTTCGCGTTCTATCTCGCCGCGATCCAGCGCCTCGACGAGGACGGCGTGCTGCGGCTGGTCGCCGGTCGCGGCCCGCTGGCGGAGGTGATGACGGAGTTCCTGCTCACCGAGCAGCCGGCGTCGGAAGGCGTCAACGGCAAGGTCGCCAGGTCGGGCCACACCCACCTCGTCACCGACACGCGCGCCGACCCCGACTACATCGTGCGCGACCCCAAGACCGATCCGCGCTCCGAGCTCGCGGTCCCCGTGCTCGTCGACGGCTCAGTGTGGGGGGTGCTGAACATCGAGGCGACCGATCCCGGGGCGCTGGCGGAGGCCGACGCGGTGCTCGTCGAGGCGATCGCCACGAGCTTCGGCGCGGCCGTGCACCGCGCCCGTCTGGTGGAGGACCTCGAGGGCGCGTTCACGACCGCGCTGGCGGCGTTGACGAGCACCGTCGAGGCCAAGGACGACTACACCGCCTGCCACGGCGAGGACGTGGCCGTGCTCGCCGAGCGCATCGCGCTGCGCATGTCACTGCCGAGCGCCGAGGCGCGCGACGTGCGCTACGCGGCGATGCTGCACGACATCGGCAAGGTGGCGGTGCCGAGCGAGATCCTGTTGAAGCCTGGCCCGCTGAGCGACGAGGAGTGGGTGATCATGCGCAGCCACGCCGCAGTTGGGGGCGAACTGGTGGGCCGGATCGACGCCTTCGCCCATCTTGCCCCCGCGGTGCGCGCCAGCCACGAGCGCTGGGATGGCGACGGCTATCCCGACGGCCTCGCCGGCGAGGCGATCCCGCTCGCGGCGCGCATCATCGCCGCCTGCGACACCTACGACGCGATAGTCACCAATCGGCCATACCGCGCTGGGCGCTCACCGCAGGAGGCATGCGCTGAGCTGCGCCGCGTCGCCGGGACGCAGCTCGACGCCGAGGTCGTCGCGGCGGTCGTGGCGGAGCTCGAGCAGGGCTAGCGCCCGGGCGTGAGCGCGCCCCGCCGCCGCGCGACCGGTGATCGCCGGCTTGTCCGAACGCGTCTGTAGCGTCGATCCCGTGAGATTGCCCTCGGCCGCGAAGCCGCTCCTCACGATCGCACTGGCGCTGATCCTGTGTGTATTCCCGGGTTCCGCGCTCGCAACCACATTCACCGTGACGAGCCCGAGCGACTCGGGCGCGGGCTCGTTGCGCGCGGCGATCGAAGGAGCGAGCGCGGGCGACACGATCGTCGTCCGCTCGGGCGACTACGCGGCCACGAGCGCCGAGCTGACCATCGACAAGAATCTCACGATCATCGGGGCCGGCGCGCGCAACACAACCATCAACGCGATGAAATCCAACCACGGCGTCTTCGAAATCGAAGGTGGCGCGGTCACGATCGAGAAGCTGAAGATCACCGGCGCCGAAGAGCTCGGGGGGTCGGGCGGCGGCATCGATCTCAAGGGCGGCTCCGCGACCCTTGACGAAGTCGAAGTGACCGCCGACTCGGTGAGCACCGGCGGTGACGGCGGCGGCATATATGCCAGCAGCGGAACCCACCTGACGATCGACGCGAGCACGATCAGCAACAACCTCGCGTACAACGGCGGCGGCCTGAACCTGAACGGGACGGCGACGATCGAAGACAGCACGATCGCCGGCAACGACGCCGGCAGCAACTCCCGCAACGGCGACGGCGGGGGGCTGCAGAACAATGCCGGCACGCTCACGCTCGTCAACGACACGATCGCCTACAACGAGTCTTTCAACGGGCCCAGCGGCGGTGGCATCTGGGGCAACGCCTCAGCCAAGAACACGATCATCGCCGACAACAGCGACAACACGGCCGCGATCGACAACTGCAGCGCAGCGCTCGAAGCCAAGGGGCCGAACCTCGAGAACGGCACCGAATGCGAATTCGCCGCCCACAGCGGCCTCAGCAAAGCCAACCCGCTGCTCGGAGCGCTCGCGAACAACGGCGGCGAAACCGAAACGCTGGCCCTGCTTGTGCACAGCCCGGCGATCGACGCGGGCACCGACGAAGGCTGTCCCGCGACCGATCAGCGCGGAGTCAAGCGGCCGCAGGGCGCTTCCTGCGACATCGGCGCATACGAGTTTCAGACCGTCGCCGACCTCGGCGTCACGCAGAGCGCGTCAGCGACGACGCTCGCCGTCGGCGGCAAGGTGACGTACACGCTCAAGGTATCCAACGGCGGCCCCGAAGGGGCCTCCGGCGTGCTCCTGCAGGACACGCTGCCCGCCGACTCGACGCTGGTCTCCGCGGTGCCGTCGCAGGGAACATGCAGCGGGTCTGCGCCGGTGAGGTGCGCGCTGGGCACGCTCGCGTCGGGTGCCAGCGCGGCCGTCACGCTCACCGTCCAGCTCAACCAGGTCGGCACGAACGTCAACACGGCCAGCGTGAGCAGCGAAGCCACCGACAACGACGAAGCGAACAACCAGTCGCAGCTGGCGGTCACAGTCACCGCTGGCGGCGGGCCTCCGCCACCCACTCCGGCCATCGCGCACCTCGAGCAATCGCATCCGTCCTGGCTGGAGAAGAAGACGCACCGATCGCCCAAGCACGTGCCCGTGGGCACGAGGTTCTCCTTCACGCTGAGCGAAGCGGCGAGCGTCACGCTGACTTTCACCCAGCATCTACCTGGGCGCAGCGTCAAGGGTCGCTGCGTGGCCCAGACCCACAAGAACCGGCGCGCGCACTCATGCCGGCGCGCGCTGACGCGTGGCACGCTGCCGTTCAGCGGCAAGTCGGGCTCGAACACGCTCTCCTTCGCGGGCCGCGTGCCGCACGTGGGATTGCTGGCGTCCGGGACCTACACGCTGACCGTGCAGGCCGTCAACGCGGCGGGCAAGCGCTCAGCACCAGCCACGCTGACGTTCAAGATCGACTGAGCGGCGCGTCTGCATCCGCGGCGGCTCGCTGCGCTCACCGCTCTGCGTTGTAGGCCTCCGCCGCCTCCCGCAGGCCGGTGCCGCGCTCGGGCATCAGTGTTGCCGTGACGTGGCGCCAGTAGCGGCGCGGGTCGTGTCCGGGGAGCACCAGCGCGGCGAGCGCGCGCAGCGCGTAGCTCCAGGCGGTGAGCCAGCGCACTGCCCGCGCCGCCGCGGCGGAGTGGTGCTTGCGCATGTACAGGTCGCGGTTGCGCGCCATCTCCACGATGCGCCGCTCGGGAACCGCGCCGGTGGACAGCTGCTCGTGGTGGATCGCCCGCGCGGAGGGCACGTACAGCGAGCGCCAGCCCGCGTCTCGGAGCCTGCGCGCGAAGTCCACCTCGTCGGAGTACACGAAGAACTCCGGGTCGAGATAGCCAACCTGCTCGGCCGCCTCGCGCCTGACGAGCAGGGCTGAGGACTGGCACCAGTCGACCTCGCGCGTGTGCGAGCCGCGGCTCTGCACGGTCAGCCAGCGGTGCAGCAGTAGCGCGCCTGCCAGCGCTGTCGCGGGTGTGGGGAAACGCCAGGCGCATGCCTGCGCTGTGCCGTCCGGGCGTAGCAGCCGCGCGCCCGCGCAGGCGGCGCCCGGATGTTCCTCGAGCGCCTGCCACAGCGCCAGCGTGGCCCCGGGACGCAGCTCTGAGTCCTCGTTGAGCAGCAGCGCATAGCGTCCGTGCGCGCGGCGCAGCAGCTCGGAGTCGTTGAGCGCCTTGCCGCGGCGTTCCGGCAGCGCGATCGTCTCGTCGACCGCCGGGTGCTCGCGCGCCGCCTGCGCCGAGCCGTCGCGCGAGCCGTTGTCGAGCACCAGCACCTCGGTTGCGAACGGCACGCTCTCACGCTCGCGCGCGATCGCGTCGAGCCCGCGTACCAGCAGCTCCCGCTGGGAGGTGTTGACCACGCAGTAAGTCAGCTCGATCTCGGGCACGCTCAGCGGCACCCTACTTCGCAATGCGGCCCGTCTTGCGGGAGCATTCGTCGCTCCGCGCGTAGCCCGTCGGCCGGTCGCAGGCGCGCGCGAGGCGCTCCGGCGTCGAGCAGCGGCCGTCAACCACCCGAGGAGGTCAACGCGATGCACCGTATCCGTAGACATAGGCCATCCCCCGCGCTGGCGGCCGTGACCGTCGCGCTGCTCGCGGCGCTCGGCGGCGTCGCGTGGGCGTCCATTCCCGGCCCCGAGGGGATCATCCACGGCTGCTACGGCAAGCACGGAGGGCAGCTGCGCGTGATCGACACGACCGCCGGCGGCAAATGCCGGCACAAGGAAGCCGCGCTCAACTGGGATGAGACCGGCCCCCCCGGCCCGCGAGGCGGGCGCGGTGCCACCGGACCCCGCGGCGCGGCCGGACCCCGCGGCGCGGCCGGCGCGAGTGGATCCGCCGGCGCTCAGGGGCCGAGCAACGCCTACTCGGCGAGCGAGACCGCCGCCTTCGCACTCGCCGGTGGCGAGCGGGACGTGCTGAGCCTGAACCTGCCCGCCGGCAGGTACGTGGTGTCGGCGAGCGTCAACGTGGCAAACACCGACGCCACGAACGAGGGCCCGGAGACGGCCACATGCGTGATCAACGATGTGCCCGTCAGCACGGCAGAGGCGTCGGGGACTGCAACGATCCCGTTCGTGAGCGGACTCGACGCCTCAGAGACGGTGCCGCTGGACGGGACGTGGAGGCTGTCGGCGCCCGAGACGCTCGAACTGTCCTGCACGCAGCTGACGGCTGGCGCGACGAGCGCGAGCCTGGCGCAGATCGACGCGATCCAGGTGGGCGCCCTCAACGGGTCCTAGATCGTCGAGAGGCGCTGCGCGCACTACTTGCCGGTCGTGCGGTGCATCGTCCCGCGCGCGTGGCCGCGACTTCCGCGCCCGGTGGCCGTCCCGCCACCGGCTCTGCCGTGCACCGGCGGGGGTGTGCGACGGATGAGCAGACGCAGTGCGCGGTCGTCGGGACCTTCCTCGGTGCGCTCGCTCAGCGTTTCCGGATGCACCGTGCGCAGCACGGGGCCTTTCGCGGCGTCCACCACGGCGACCACGACCTTGGATCGACTCGGCGTGTCGAACACGATCCCGTCGAGCTCCGGGCCGCCGCCGGCAACCTTCACCAGCCCCCCGATGGTTGTCGACTCCATCGACCCAGCGTACTGCCCCACGGCAACCGCCGCACGTGCGCCGTGGTCGAGCTTGTGGAACGTGATGCTCCGGTCAAGCGCATACCCTCTAGCCCGTGCAAGCCCTGGAGAAGCTACGTGGCCGGATGGCAGAGCTCGCCGATCTCGCCGCGATCGAGATGCTTACCGGCTGGGACCAGCTGGTGATGATGCCCGAGGATGGTGCGGCGGCACGCGCTCAGCAGCTCGGCACGCTCGCACGCATCACGCACGAGCACGCCACCGCCGCGCAGATCGGTGCGTGGCTGGAGCAGATCGACGCGGCTGGTGACGGGGCGGCACTTGGCGAGATCGACCGTGACATCGTGCGCCTGGCGCGCCGCGACTGGGAGCGCTCGTGCCGGGTGCCGGACGAGCTGGCGCTCGAGCTCGCCCGCGCGAGCGCCGACGGCCAGGAAAGCTGGCGGGTGGCGCGCGCAAACGACGACTTCGCCGCGTTCGCGCCGGCGCTGCAGCGAAACGTGGAGCTCGCGCGCGCCTACGCGGAGTGCGTGGCGCAAGACGGCGAGAGCCGCTACGAGGCGCTGCTCGGCGACTACGACTTCGGACTGCGCACGCCCGAGCTGCAGCGCGTGTTCGGCGAGCTCGCACAGGCGCTGCCGCCGCTCGCGGTGCAGGCGCGCGTGCGCTCGCCGCGCCGCACGCTGGACGTTCCCGTCAGCGCGCAGCAGGCGGCGGTCACGGGCACGCTGCGGCGGCTCGGCGTCGAGGATGCGAGCTGGCGCGTAGACGTCTCGGCGCACCCGTTCACCGCGTGGGTCGGCCACGGCGACTCGCGAGTGACCACGCGCTACAGCGACGGCGAGGTCGAGTCGCTGCTCAGCTCCCTGCACGAGTACGGCCACGCGCTGTACGAGCGGCAGATCGACCCCGCGCTCAACCGCACGAACCTCGGCACCGGCACCTCGATGTCGATCCACGAGTCCCAGAGCAAGCTCTGGGAGAACCACGTCGCGCGCAACCCCGCGTTCGCCGAGGTGCTCGCCGAGGAGCTGGGCGCGGGCGGCTTCGTCGTGCCCGCAGCGGAGCTGCACGCGGCGCTCGTCGGCGTCGAACCCTCCGCCGTGCGCGTGTCCGCCGATCCGCTGACCTACCCGCTGCACATCGTCGTGCGCTTCGAGCTCGAGCTGGCGCTGATCGACGGCGACCTCGCCGTCGCCGATCTGCCAGCCGCGTGGCGTGAGCAGATGCGCCGCCTGCTCGGCGTCGAGGTCCAGTCGGATGCGCTCGGCTGCCTGCAGGACGTGCACTGGGGGGCCGGCAGCTTCGGCTACTTCCCGAGCTACGCGCTCGGCTGTCTGATCGCGGCGCAGCTGTGGGAGGCGATGCAGGACGAGCTCGGGCCGCGCGATGAGGAGCTGCGGCGCGGCGAGGTCGCTCCCATCCAGCAGTGGCTCGCGGAGCACGTGCACCGATACGGACGACGCCTGGACACGATCCCGCTGCTCGAGCACGCCACCGGGCGTCCGCTCGAGATCGAGCCGTTCCTGCGCTACGTCACGCCGCTGGCAGAACGCTGAGCGCCGTGCGTGTCCACATCGTCGGGCGAGCTGGATCACATGGAAGGTGGGTGGCCACCTGGTAGATTTCTGCCATGGTCACAACCATCGATGCGGCCGGTCGAATCGTGGTGCCGAAGCGCCTGCGCGAGGAGCTCGGGTTCACACCCGGTCAGCGCCTCGAGCTCAGCGCCGTGGACGGTAGGCTCGAGGTCGAGCACCCCACCACGCCCATGCGCCTGGAGAAGCGCAAAGGGCGGCTGGTGGCAGTCGCCGACCGTCCGATGCCGGAGCTGTCATCTGAGCTCGTGCGGGAGACCCTCGAACAGATACGCCGGTGACCCCCGACAGCAGCGTTGTGATCGCTGCCTTCGCGAGCTGGAATCGACACCACGAAGCGGCGGTCGAGGCGCTCGCCGAGAACGACGTTCGCGATCTCCTCGCACATGCTGAGCTGGAGTCCTACTCGGTCCTGACGCGCCTACCAGAGCCGTTCAGAGCCGAGCCGGCGCTCGTGGCGGAGTATCTGCGCAAGGACTATCCGGGCAGGCGCATGGTCCTGCCCGAGCGCGCGCGGCGCAACCTCGTCACAAGGCTCGCCTCCCTATCGATTGCGGGCGGCGCCGTCTATGACGCGGTCGTGGCAGCCACCGCGGCCCATCACGGCCACGGCCTGCTCAGCTGCGATCGCCGCGCGACGCCGGTATACAGCCGGCTCGATGTAGAGGTCACCTACCTCTGAGCACCGTGCGTGTCCACATCGTCGATCCATCGGCCTACACGCCGCCCTACGATCACGCGCTGTGCCGCGCGCTGGGCGCCGCCGGAGCCGACGTCGAGCTGTACACGAGCCACTTCGCCCACGGACCGGTCGCACGACCGGACGGCTATGAACGTCGCGAGCTGTTCTATCGTCTCGCCGCACGCGTCCCCGATGCCCGCGTGCGCCGTGCCGTGAAGCTCGCTGAGCATGTCCCCGACATGCTCCGCTACCGCCGAGCCGCGGACGCCGCCGACGTCGTGCATTTCCAGTGGCTGACCGTCCAGCATCTCGACGGTCGCCTGCTGCCCCGCGGGCGGCCGCTGGTGCTGACCGCCCACGACATCCTCCCGCGCGAGGCCCGGCCGGGGCAGCGTGCGGCGCAGCGGCGCCTGTACGAGCACTTCGACGCGATCGTAGTGCACTCCGATCACGGCCGCAGGCGCCTGACCGGCGAGCTGGGCGTGGATGGGGAGCGCGTGCACGTGATCCCGCACGGGGCGTTCGAGCACCTCGCGGCGGTCGCCGTCCCCGACGTGCCCCCGCCGTTCGCGACAGAGCAGCCTGTGGTCCTGTGCTTCGGGTTGATGCGCCCGTACAAGGGGATCGACCTGCTGCTCGAGGCCTGGCGCGGGATCGACGCGGCCGAGCTGTGGGTCGCGGGCATGCCACGCATGGACATCTCCGCGCTGCAGGCGTCGGCGCCGCCCGGTGTGCGCTTCGTGCCGCGCTTCATCGGCGACGACGAGCTGCCCGCGTACTTCCGCCGCGCCGACCTGGTCGTGCTCCCCTATCGCGAGATCGACCAGTCTGGGGTGCTGTTCACCGCGCTCGCCTTCGGCAAGCCGCTGCTGCTCAGCGACGTCGGCGGCTTCCCCGAGGTCGCCGCGACCGGCGCAGCGCGCACCTTCCCCGCCGGCGCCGCCGAGGCGTTGCACGATGCCCTGAGCGAGCTGCTCGGCGACCCCGCCGCGCTGGCCGCGCTCGGCGAGCACGCACGCGCTGCAGCCGCCGGACCGTATTCCTGGCAGGCGATCGGCCGCCGCACGCTCGCGCTGTACGAGTCCCTGCTCGGAGAGGCTCCCAGCCGATGAGGACCGCGCTCGAAATCCTCTTCTGGCTGTCATGCGGGCTGATCGTGTGGACGCAGGCCGGCTACGCCGCCGCGCTCGCGTGCCTCGCCCGCGTCCTGCGACCCGCCGGCGCAACGGCACGCCAACGCCGACAGCGGAGCCCGGAGGGCGGAGCCCTTAAGAAGTCGTCCCTCCCGGCATCGCTGCCCGACCTGTCGCTGATCGTCGCCGCGCACGACGAGCAGGCGGTGATCGCCGCCAGGGTCGCGAATGCGCTCGGCCTCGACTACCCGCGCGAGCGCCTGCAGGTGATCGTCGCCTGTGACGGGTGCACCGACGCGACCGGCGCCCGCGCCTCCGACGCGGGCGCCGACCTCGTGCTCGAGCTGCCACGCGGCGGCAAGATCCGCGCGCAGGACGCCGCCGTGCGCCAGGCGCGCGGCGAGATCGTCGCGTTCTCCGACGCCAACGCGCTGTGGGAGCCGGATGCCGCGCGCGCGCTGGTGAGCGCGTTCGAGGACCCGCGCGTCGGTTACGCCTGCGGCCAGGTCCGCTTCGTGCAGGCCGCCGCCGGCGGCGGCAACCAGGAGGGCGTGTACTGGCGCTACGAGCTGGCCGTGCGCGCGCTGGAGTCGCGCCTGTCCTCGATCACGGCCGGCAACGGCGCCATCTACGCGACCCGTCGCGAGACCTACATCGAGGTCGACCCGATCATGGGCCACGATCTGTCGCTGCCGTTCAACACGGTCAAGCGCGGGCTGCGCGCCGTGTACGTGCCGGAGGCGCGCGCCAGCGAGAAGATGGTCCCTTCGCTCGGCGGCGAGTTCGCGCGCAAGCGGCGCATGATGAGCCACACGTGGCCGATCCTGCTGCGCGGCGGCATGCTCTCCCCCCGCGGCTACCCGGCGGGCTACGCGCTGATGATCCTCTCCCATCGCCTGCTGCGCTACGCGACGCCCGCACTGCACGTGCTCGCTTTGGCCGCGAACGTCGCGCTGGTGGCGAGCACGAGCGGTGGCGCGCAGGCTCTGTATGTCGTCACGCTCGCGCTGCAGCTGGCGCTGCTGCTCGCCGCCGCGCTCGCCGGGCTCCTGCCCATACGACCGCTGCTGATCGCCCGCTACTACGTGCTCACCACCAGCTCGCTCGCGGCCGGCCTGTGGGACTGGCTGCGGCACGGCACCGACGCGACCTGGGCCGCCGCCGAAGGCACTCGCTGAGGCGCGTCGCGCGCACGCTGCGAGAATCACCGCCGTGATCCGCCGCGCCTTCGATGTGGTCGTCTCCGCGCTCGTGCTCGCTGCGAGCGCACCCGTGCTTGCCGTCGCAGCGGCCGCGATCCGGCTGGAGAGCCGGGGTCCGGTGATCTACCGCCAGCGGCGCAGCGGCCTGCACGGCCGCGAGTTCGACGTGCTGAAGCTGCGCACGATGGTCGACGGCGCCGAGCACATCGGCGCGGGCCTGGCGGTCGACGAGAACGACGCGCGCATCACGCGCGTGGGCGCGTTGCTGCGCAGGAGCTCGCTGGACGAGCTGCCAAACCTGCTGAACGTGCTGCGCGGGGACATGTCGCTGATCGGCCCGCGCCCGACGCTGCCGGTGCAGGTCGCGCAGTACACCGAGCGCCAGCGCGGGCGTCTGGCGATCAAGCCGGGCATCACCGGCTGGGCTCAGGTCAACGGCCGCACGTCGCTGCCGTGGGCGCAGCGCATCGAGCTCGACCTCTACTACATAGAACATCGCTCGCTCGCGCTCGACCTGAAGATCCTGTGGCGCACGGTGGCGATCGTGCTCGGCGGCTCCGGTCTGTACAAGGGCCACGCCGGCGGCTGGGAGGGAGAGCTGTGAGCGCGCCAGCCGGTCCGCCCGGCGCGATTGCAGGCGCGCCCGCGATCCTGCTCACGGGCGCGGGCAAGCGCTACGACATCGTCTCGTGCTTCGCCGCCCTGACGACGACGCTCGTCGCCGATCCCTCGCCGCTGGCGCCCGCCCAGTACGCGGCGCACGTGCGCGTGGCGGTTCCCAGAATGGACGATCCCGACTACGTCCCTGCGCTGGCGGCGCTGTGCGAGCAGCATGGCGTCGGTGCAGTGCTGCCGCTGACCGACCTCGACATCGAGATCCTCGCCGGCGCGCTGGAGCGCCAGCAGCTGCCCGTGCTCGTGCCGTCGGCAGCGGTCGCGCGCGCAACCTACGACAAGTACGAGGCGCACCGACTGCTGCAGCGGCTCGGGCTGCCGTCGCCGCCGACGGCCCTGCCCGAGGATGATCTCGAGCGGCTGCACTACCCGGTGATGGTCAAGCCCCGCCGCGGCTCGGGCGCGCGCTCGATCCACCTCGCCCGCGACCCCGCGCAAGCACGATTCTTCATCGACTACGTGCAGGAGCCGGTGATGGTCCAGCGCGCGATGAACGGCCCCGAGCTGTCGATCGACTGCCTCGGCGACCGCGACGGCCGCTGCCTGAACGCGATCCCCCGCACGATGCTCGAGTCACGCGGCGGCGAGTCGATCAAGGGCCAGGTGATCCACGACGCCGAGCTGATCGAGCTCGGCCGGCACGTCATGGAGACCCTCCGTGTGTGTGGCCCGGCGACCATCCAGGTGTTTCGCGATCCGGATATCGGGCTGGGCATCACCGACGTCAACACCCGTTTCGGCGGCGCCTTTCCGGCGCCCGCCTACGCGGCGCTGCCCGGCCGCAGCTACCCGGAGCTGATCGTGCGCATGGCCGCCGGCGAGCCTGTCGAGCCGCACGTGGGCGAGTTCCATGCGGGCATGACTTTCACGCGCTACTACTGGCAGCTGGAGCTCGACGCGGAGCTGGCGCCGACGGGCCGGGAGATCGTCGCCGGCGGCCCGCCGGCCCCCCGCTGAGCGCTCCCAGCGGTCGTCCGTCGATCGTTGTAAAGCTAGAATCCGAGACGATGGCCACGCTGCTAGCCGACTCCCCGCCCGCGCCGCCCGACGGGCAGGCGCCGCCGGGCGGATCCAACGGGACTCCCGCCACGCCCCCCGTGGCGCCGCCTCCTGCGGCTGCAGAGCGCAGCTGTGCCAGGTGCGGCTCGGCGATGGCCGCAGGGCAGGACTGGTGCGTGCAGTGCGGCGCCGGCGCTCCCGGCAGTCTCGGCACGCCGAGCTGGCGCTCGGCCGCGACGATCCTCGCGGCGGTGGCGATCCTCGTGCTGGGTGCTGCAGCGGCCGCGGTCGCGGCGCTGAGCAAAGGCGCCGGCAAGGCGCCCGTCGTGACCAAGACCGTTGCGCAGGTGAGCGCGCCGAGCGCGACGACGCCAACCACCGCGGGGACCGCGCCAACCACGCCAGGAGCGCTGGCGAGCACGCCGAAAACCAAGACGACGTTGCCGCTGGGCACCATCAAGCCACCGAAGATCCCGCTGACCGCGGTGACGCCCAAGGCGTCCGAAAAGACTGCCACGACGCCGTCCACGGCAACCAAGACCCCGACGCCGACGAGCACCACGCCGACGAGCACCACGCCGAGCCCGACGAGCACGACCGGCGAAGCGACCAACGAAGAATCTCAGCAGTCGGCGATTCTGCTGGACACGAACGCCGCGAGCACGTACAACCCCTACGGCTACCCCGCAAGCGGGTTCGGCGACCCGAGCCTGGCGATCGATGGCGACCCGGCGACGGCGTGGACCGCGCAGGTGAACCCCGCAACCGCCCCGAAGATGGCGCAGGGGCTGTTGATCGACCTGAAGGCCAAGCAGAAGGTCGCGGTGCTCGAGCTCGTCACCTCCACCCCCGGCATGACCGTGCAGGTGTACGGCGCCGACGGCCACACCGCGCCGGCCTCGATCACTGATCCCGCATGGATCCCGCTCAGCCCCCCCGATGTCGTCAAGAAGAAGCACCTGCGTATCGCCCTGCGCGACTCGAGCAAGGAGTTCACGTTCATCACGCTGTGGATCAGCAAGGCGCCGCAGGCCTCGATCGGCACCGCCACCGAACCAGGGCACGTAGACGTCAACGAACTCGAACTGTTTCCGCCGAGCTAGCGGGCCTGTTTGGCCGCGCGCTCGGCGCTCGCCGGGCGCTTGCGCTGCTGCCGACCGGCGGGCCTGCTCCAGACCTCGTCCACGAACGCCGCGATCTCGCCGGTCAACCGTTGTGGCTGCATGCGCAGCTCGACGAGCGAGTTCGCCTGCAGCAGCCTGGCGTTGGGCATCTCCTTGGTGAGCATGCCGGCGTCCGAGAATGGATGGACCGGGTCGCGCGGGTGCCCGAGCACGAGCGTCGGCGTCGTGAACGTGGCGCGCTCGCTGCGGGGCGGCGCTATGCGCCCGAAGAACAGTCCCTGCAGCAGTGCGCCGCCGGGTCCGGGCTCCTGGCGCACGAGGTCGAGCATCACGTTGCCGTAGTGCGGCAGCAGCCGTCGCGGCACCGCGCGCGCGGTGCGCGCGAGCAGCTTCATCAGCGGCTCGCCAAACGTCAGCGCGACCAGCAGCGGCGTGAACGTGAGTGCGCTCCACATCAGCCCGTTGTCGAGCACCGGCATCTCGATCACCAGCCCCCGCAGGCGCCCGGGGTTCTGTGCGGCGACCTCGAGTGCGGCGTTGGCGCCGAGCGAGGTGCCCATCACGACGGCCTGCTCGATCTGCAGCCGATCCATCAGCGCGACCACCTGCTCGCCGTAGGTGGCCATCGAGTAGCGCCACATGTCGCGCGGGCGGTCGGACTGCCCGTGGCCGAGCAGATCGAGCGTGATCACGCGGTTGCCGCGCGCCGCCAGGTCTTCCGCCAGCGGCCGGTGCATCTCCTGTGAGAGCAGCAGCCCATGCAGCAGGATCAGCGGGCGCCCGTTCGCCGGCGCGCTCTTGGCCGTTCGCCCCCGCGCGCCGCTCGGCGTGACCGCCGCCGGCCCGCCGCCGAACTCGGTGTAGGCCAGGCGCTGCCCCTCGAATTTGAAGAACGGCATGGTCGGTGGGACGATACTATCTGAATGCTGGCTGGCTGGCCAAAGCGCTAGCTTTGCAGGAGCACCTCATCGGCCAGCCACCCATAGGAGGAGACCATGGCCAAGCAGCCCCGCATCCTCGCAGGAGAGACAGCGGCAATCACAGGCGCCGCGCGCGGCATCGGACGCGCCACCGCCACGGCGTTCATGCGCCAGGGCATGCGCGTCGCGATCGGCGACGTCGACCTGGAGGCCGCGCAGCGCACGGCCGCCGAGCTGGGGCCCAGCGCCGTGGCACTGGAGCTCGACGTGACGGACCGCGGCTCGTTCAGCGCGTTCCTGGACGGCGCCGAAGAGCAGCTCGGGCCGCTCGACGTGCTCGTCAACAACGCCGGGATCATGCAGGTCGGACGCTTCATCGACGAGGACGACCTGACCGCGCGGCGGATGGTCGACATCAACCTGCACGGCGTGATCCTCGGCACCAAGCTCGCACTCGAGCGCATGATCCCGCGCGACCGCGGGCATATCGTCAACATCTCCTCGCAGGCGGGCAAGTTCGGCGCGCCCGGCGGCGCGACCTACTCGGCGACGAAGCACGCCGTCGTCGGCCTGACCGAGGCGGTTCGCGGCGAGCTGCGGCTGATGGGCGCCCACATCAATGTCAGCTATGTGATGCCCGCCGTGGTCAACACCGAGCTCGGCTCCGGCCTCGGCGACGTTCGTGGCGTGAGCAACCTCGAGCCCAGCGAAGTCGCGGATGCGATCGTCGAGGCGCTGCAGTTTGGAACGGTCGACGTGTGGGTGCCGAAGTCGGTCAAACGCACGAGCCTGATGGTCTCGCTGCTGCCGCGCAAAGTCGGCGAGGGCATCGGCCGCGCGATCAAGGCCGATCGGGTGCTGGCCGGCGCCGACGCGAACGTGCGGCGCGAGTACGAGCTGCGCGCAGCACAATCGGAGCCGGGACTCGAGCCGGCGCCCGAGCGCCAGCGCATCACGCAGACCGCCGGGGACTGATCAGCCGGCGCCGGATCGCGCGGGCCCCGACGCGGAGGCCCGACGCGCGATCCGCGTCAGCCGGCTGTGAGCCAGTCGGCGATCAGCGAGCCGATCAGCGGGCCCTGATCCTCCTGCAGGAAATGGCTCGCGTCTTCGATCGTGCGTGGTGCGTCGCGGCCGATCGACTCGGCGAAACGCTCGCCCGTCGACAGCGGCAGCACCGGGTCCGAGTCGGCCCACAGCATCAACGTCGGGCGGTGGTCCTCGCGCAGCGCGGCGTGCACGCGCTGGCCCGCCTCGGCGCCGGGGGCGTCGGGCGTGCGCGGGATCAGCAGCGGGAACGCCCGCGCCCCGGCCTTCGACGCGGCGTCGGGATAGGGCGCGTCGTACGCGGCGATCACCTCGTCGCCGGGGTCGGTCTTGCAGGCACCGCGCACGAGGAAGCCGACGGGCAGGTCCTCGGTGCGCGCGACGAAGTCGCGAAATGCGATCCACGCGTCGGTCATCTTCTGGTAGCCCGTGAACAGCCCCGTGTCGAGGATCACCAGGCGGTCGATGCGCTCGCGCTGCTCGACCGCCAGGCGCAGCCCGATCGGTCCGCCCCAGTCGTGCACCACCACCGTCGCGCCGCGCACGTCGAGGTCCTCCAGCAGCGTCCCGGTCAGGGCGCAGTGGCGGTCATAGGAGTAGAAGTCGATGTCGCTGGGCTTGTCCGAGCGTCCGAAGCCGGCGAGGTCGGGCGCCAGGCAGCGAAAGCCGGCGTCGCGTACGGGCGGGATCACCTTGCGCCACAGGAACGACCACGTCGGCTCGCCGTGGAAGAAGATCACCGGCGCGCCCTCGCCCTCGTCGAGGTGCGCCAGCCGCAGGCCGTCCACCTCGCGATAGTGCGACTCGAACGGGAAGTCCGGCAGCCCCTGCAGCGCCTCCTCCGGCGTCCGTAGCACCTCGCTCATCTCGCCTCTAGCATACCGGCGCCCCATCGGTTAGGCTCGCCACGATGCACACGCTCGCCCTGCAGCTGGCGCCGGTTCTCGCGGCCGAGAAGAGCAAAGTTCCGTTCTACATCGCGGGCGGTCTGCTCGTCGTGTGGGCGCTGACACTGTCGCTCGGACTGGGTATGCGCAAACCCGACTTCCCCGGCAGCATCGCCGGCCAGCGTGCGGTCGTGGCGGTCACCGCGGTGCTCGTGCTGGCCGCCGTGTCTACTGCCGTGCTCACCTCGAGCGTGCCCGCCAAGAGCGCCGTGCCACCGACGCACACCGAGGAACAGGCGCCGATCCCGGTCGTCTCGGCGCCTGTGCCCGTGAGCTCCCAGAGCGCGTCGAGCACGAGCAGCACGAGCAGCGAACCAGTGGCAACAACCGGCGCTCCCGCGCCGGCCAGCTCTCCGGCCTCGAGCAAAGCCGGCACCGCGCTGACGCTCGCCGCCGACCCCAGCGGGGCGCTCGCTTACAACACCAAGCAGCTGAGCGCGAAGGCCGGGACCGTGACGATCACGATGACGAACATGTCGCCGCTGGAACACAACGTGACGGTCGCCGAAGGCAGCAAGGTG
The DNA here is from genome assembly GCA_049513255.1 of Solirubrobacteraceae bacterium. Lineage (GTDB taxonomy): Bacteria > Actinomycetota > Thermoleophilia > Solirubrobacterales > Solirubrobacteraceae > Palsa-744. The sequence goes on along the minus strand of JBEKWH010000001.1, from coordinate 22,873 downwards.
CTGGGCGCGACGCCAACGTTCAAAGGCGGGAGCATGACGCTCAAGCTCAATCTGAAACCCGGCAAGTACACGTTCTACTGCTCGGTCCCCGGTCACCGCCAGGCGGGCATGGAAGGGACGCTGAACGTCTCGTGAAGCTGTACGTCTGCTGGGGCACGTTCCCGACGCCGCGCCCCGGCGGGCATCCGTGCGCCAACGCCTACCACGCGCTCAAGGATGCCGGCTATGACCCGGAGGTGATCAAGTCCTACGGATTCGCGCCACTGCCCGGCGTTTTCAACCAGACGCGCGGGCGTCGCGAGGTGAAGGAGCTGACGGGCAATCGCTGGGTCCCGACGCTCGTGCTCGACGATGGCTCGGTGATCGACGAGTCACGCGCGATCGTCGACTGGGCCCGCGCGAACCCGGCGTAGCTCTGGCGGTAGCCTGTGATCGCGGGTTTCGCGCGGTGCTCCGCGAGCATCCGGTCGGCGTCTTCGTCGGCGACACCGGCAACTCGACCCAGCGCTACCGCGAACAGCGCGCCGAACCCCATTGCACCGAGCGCCGAAGCGATGATGATGGCCATGCAACGACCTCCCTCTGCTCCTCCGGATCAACTCCCACGATGACCCTCGCACACCATCCGGACGGCGGTCCAGTCTTCGGCGTACGAAGACGTCGCTAACACCGTAGGTTTCTGCATGGGGAGGCCAATCTCCTCTCCCGTTCACCCATCACCCCAAGAACCCGACAGAAGGGAACGCGCAAATGGATGTCCTGGCCAGGCTCGATGAGGCACGCGCCACGATCAACGTGCTCGAGCATCCGTTCTACCAGCGCTGGAGCGCGGGCGAGCTCAGCACCGGCGAGCTCGATCTCTACGCGGGCGAGTACCGGCAGGCGGTCCTCGCGCTCGCGCAAGCCTCAGCGGACGCCGCTGAGTCCGCCGCCGCGCACGCCGGCACGGCAGCGCACGAGCTCGGGCTGCGCCGCCACGCCGAGGAGGAGGCCGCGCATGTGGCGCTGTGGGAGCAGTTCGAGCGGGCTGTGGCTGGGACTCCGGACGTGCCGGGCTCGACGCCTGTCGAGGGGTCCCAGCCGGCGCACGACTCGGAGCTGGCGCAGACCCGCGCGTGCGTGCGTGCATGGACCGCCGGCGAGGACCTGCTCGAGCATCTCGCGGTGCTGTACGCGATCGAGGCCGGTCAGCCCCAGATCTCCGCGACCAAGCTCGAGGGCCTTACAGCCCACTATGGCTTCAGCGCGGAGGGCCCGGCGACCGAGTACTTCAGGGTGCACGAGCTGCGCGACGTGGAGCACGCGCGCCAGGCACGCGAGCTGATCGCGTGGCTGATGGCGGAGGTCGAGGACCCGCAGGAGCAGGCCGACAGGATGGTTGTGCGCGCGAGCGAGGCGCTGCGGGGCAACTGGCTGCTGCTGGACGGCGTCGAAGCGGGCTGCTGACCCAACACTCGTCCCGGTGAGGTGGTGTGTCCCGGTGGGGACGGTATAGCCATCGTTATACCGTCCCCGTCGTTGGGGCAGACCTGGCGGACAGCCGCCAGGCGAACAGCACGGCGGCAACAGAGGTGGCGAGGTTGAGGCTCGAGACGCCCGCGCGCATGGGGATGCTGACGCGGGCGTCCGCACTCGCGAGCAGCTCGCGACTGAGGCCGTGACGCTCGGTGCCGAAAGCGAGCACCGCGCGCGCTGGCAGCTCGGAGGGATCGAGCGCCTCGCCGTCGGGGTCGAGCGCGAGCAGCGGCCGATCGAGCCCGCGCAGCTGCTCGAGCGCCTCCAGGCGGGCGACGGGCACCGCGTAGTGCAGTCCGGCGGCGCCGCGCAGCGCGTCGGGATGCCAGGGGTCGTGGCCGCCGGTGGTGAACACGCCGGCCGCGTCGGCGGCGGCGGCGACGCGCACGCAGGCACCCATGTTGCCGAGGTCGCGGGGGTCCTCGAGCACGACGACCGGCGCCTGGCGCGGGTCGGCCAGCACGGCGGCGCGATCTACCGACGGGCGCTCCGCCAGGGCCATCACGCCGGTGGCTGGCGCCAGCGGAGCGAGCCGGTCAAAGACGGCGGGCTCGATCTCGCGCGCGAGTGTCCGCAGCCGCACGCTGAGGTCTGGCGCGAGCTCGGCGCTCAGCCGCTCGAGCTCGACCGCGTCACGGGTGAGCACTTCGAGGATGTTGGCGTCGAAGCGCAGCGCGTGCTTGAGCGCGTGAAAGCCTTCGAGCACCGCGAGCGTGGGATCGCGTCGCGCGCGCCCGAAGCGCGGGATGAGCGATCCGTCTTGCACTCGGCGATAATGGCACTCCGATGAAGCTCGAGGGCATACACCACATCAGCGCGATCACCGGCGACGCTCGCGCGAACGTCGAGTTCTACACCGGGGTGCTCGGCTTGAGGATGGTCAAGCGGACCGTCAACCAGGACGAACCGAACATGTATCACCTGTTCTACGGCGACGAGCAGGGCTCGCCCGGGATGGACCTGACGTTCTTCGAGTATCCCGGCGCCGCTCGCGGGGTCCCCGGCGCGGGGATGGTGCACAGGATCGTCTGGCGGGTGTCGACGCTGCAGGCGCTGGAGTTCTGGAAGGAGCGCCTGGCGGGGCATGAGATCGGCGCTGAGCTGGTCGGCGAGAGCCTGCTGTTCCTCGACCCCGAGGGCCTCGAACACGAGCTGGTGCTGAACGCCAGCGAGGACGAGCCGCTGAGCGCTGAGGCACCAGACGTTCCGCGCGAGCACGCGCTGCAGGGCTTCGAGGGTGTGCGCGCGTACAGCAACGCGCCCGTGCGCAGCGAGCGCCTGCTCGGCGAGGCGATGGGATTCAAACGGGGCGAGGGGGAGCACTGGGAGGTGCGCGGGGAGCGCCGGGGGAGCTTCTACGCCTACGACCCCGCGCCGCCGGAGATCAACCGCACGCAGGGCGCGGGCACGGTGCATCACGTCGCGTTCGCGGCGGTGATGGATGATCTGGAGGCGTGGCGCGGCCGCGTGGCCGACGCGGGCGCGCGCCCGACGCCGGTGATCGATCGCTTCTACTTCAAGTCGGTGTATTTCCTGGAGCCGAGCGGCGTGCTGTTCGAGCTCGCGACGATCGGTCCGGGCTTCGCGGTGGACGAGGACGAGCGCCATCTCGGCGAGAGCCTGTCGCTGCCGCCGCCGCTGCAGCCGCTGCGCGAGCGGCTCGAGCGCACGCTCAGCCCGCTGCCCTATCCGCCCGCATGGCGGCTGGGCGCCTCCGACTGACGCGCGCCGTGCAAGACGGCTCGCAGGGCCGGAGGACTCGTCCAGGGTACGTAGGAAGCACTCATGTCTGCGCGCTTCGGCCCGATGTATCTGTATGAGAGGCGACGAGGACCGTGGCATCGTCGATCAGTCGGCGCTGCGCATGCGCGTTGCGACGTTCTCCGCGGGCATCTGGCTGAGCTACGTGGTGTGCGGCAGCGGCGCGGCGTATCTCGCGCTGACGTGGCAGCGCCCGCACCGCCCGCTGATTATCGCGCTGTTCGGGGTGGGCTTCGTGGGCGCCGCGCTCGTCTCGTTCCTGCCGCGCGAGCGGATCGTGCGCAGCCGCTTCCGTGAGTGGTTCTTCCTCGGCTGGAGCCTCGTCGACCTGACGCTGATCATCCTCGCCGCGCTCGAGGACGGCGGCACCGGCAGCCCGCTGGCGCTGATCTTCTTCATTCCGGTGGTGTTCGCGGCGATGTCCTATCCACTTGGCTCGGTGCTCGTGGTCGGCGGTCTCAGCGTCACTGGCTACCTCGGGCTCGCGGTCACGGTCGGAGGTGCAAGCTGGGCCTACCAGGCGGAGTTCGCGGTGCTGCTCATGTGCACGGGGGCGATGAGCGTGTGGCAGGCGCGCAACCACGACCGCCAGCGCGCAGCGCTGATGGAGGTCTCGCGCGCCGATCCGCTGACGGGCTGCCTGAACCGTCGCGGCTTCGAAGAGCGCGCGATCGCTGTGCTTGCGGCCGCCGCACGCCAGGGCGGCCAGGGTGCGGTGCTGGTGCTCGACATCGATCACTTCAAGCAGGTCAACGACCGGCACGGGCACGCCGCCGGCGACGAGCTGCTGCGCTGGGTCGTGCAGACGCTGAAAGCGTCGGTCAGACCGGCCGACGCGATCGGCCGGCTCGGCGGCGACGAGCTCGCGGTCCTGCTCGCCGACATCGGCCAGGTGGACGCGCTGGAGAGCACCGCGCGGCTGGTGCAGGCCCTTAGCGAGCGCGCTCCGTGCTCGGTCGGCTTGGCGGTCTTCCCGATCGACGGGATGGAGCTCGAGGAGCTGATGCGCCAGGCTGACATCCGGCTGTACGCGTCGCGCCACGGGCGCCCGGATCGCGACAGCGCGAGCGCGGCCGAGCGCTTGAGCTGGGCGGCGACGCTCGCGCATGCGGTTGACATGCGTATGCACGCCGAGCACGAGCACTCGCGCGCGGTCGCCGAGTACGCGGTGTCGATCGCGATCAGGCTGGGCTGGCAGGAGGAGATGCTGGGCATGCTGCGGATCGCGGCGACGCTGCACGACGTCGGCAAGATGACGGTGCCGGAGCGCATCCTGTGCAAGCCGGGCAGGCTCACGGCCGAGGAGTTCGAGCTGATCAAGGCCCACAGTCGCGCCGGTGCGGAGCTGGTAAGCCGCGTCGAGGGGCTCGAGTTGATCGTGCCTTGGATTCGCCACGCGCACGAGAACTACGACGGCTCCGGCTACCCGGACGGGCTTCGCGGCGAGGCGATCCCGCAGGCTTCGCGGATCATGCTCGTCGCAGACGCGTTCGACGCGATGACGAGCACGCGCCCCTACCGAGATGGGTCCTCGGTTGCGCGCGCTCGCGAAGAGCTTGTGCGCCACGCCGGGACCCAGTTCGACCCGCGCTGCGTGGAGGCGTTGCTCGAGTGTCTGGACGATGAGCTGCTCACCGGCGCGCCGCGACTTGCGCTGGCGTGATCGCGGCGCTCCGGCGGCGTGCTCGGCGTCAGGCGACCGCGTCGCGGAGCAGCCGCGAACGGGGCGAGCTGCGTGCCAGCACGGCGCCCCAGTCCGCGTCCTCGATGCGGCCGGGATCGGTCTCGTGGATGAACTCGCGCAGCACCCGTGACAGCCCGGCGGGATCTTCCAGGTGGGGGAAGTGCGCGGCGTCGGGGAGCGTCCTGAAGTAGCTGTGGGGGATCGCTTCGTGCGCGCGGCGCCCGTGCGCGAGCGGGATCGTGTTGTCGCGCTCGCCCCAGACGATCATCGTGGGCATCGTCTCCAGCAGGTAAAGGCGGTCGGTGGCGCTGACGCGCTGGCCGTGCACGTCGATCACCGAGCGCAGCGTCGTCAGGAAGGCCTGTCGCGCGTCGGCGTTCTCGAGCGGGCGCAGGGCGCGCGCGATCGTCTGCAGGTGCACGCCGCCGGCGAGCGCCCGCTCGCGCATGCGCCGCCCGGCGCCCGCCAGCGCTCCCAGCAGGCGTGGCTGGATCGTCATCGACAGCACCGCCGAGACGCCCGGCAGCGCAGCGCTGCGCAGCAGCGGGCTGACCTCGTGGCCGAGGCCGCCGCTGGAGATCAGCACGAGGCGCTCGACGCGCTGAGGGAACTGGTAGAAGAACTGCATCGCGACGCCGCCGCCGAGCGAGTGTCCGACGATGCTCGCGCGGTCGATGCCGATCGCGGCGAGCAGGTCGCGGATGCTGGCCGCGTGCGCACCCAGCGAGTAGTCGCCGCGCGGCGCCGCCGAGTCGCCGTGCCCGATCAGGTCGGGCGCGACGACGGTGTGATCGCGCGCGAGCTCGAGCGCCACCGACTGCCAGTGGCTGGATGAGTTGAGCATGCCGTGGATCAGCACCACCGGCGGGCCGCTGCCGGCGATCCGGTACTCGACCCGCCGCCCGTGCAGGGCGATCTCCCACTCCTCGAATTGCCCGCTCATATCGCTTGATCGTTCCACAGTCGGACGTTGCGCCGCCCTGCGCGCCGCGCGCGACGCACGGCGCGCTCGCGCGGGTCGAGCTGCGCGTCGCCGGGCTCGCGGTGCTCGTCGACGTCTGCGCGGGCGTCGTCGGGCTCGGTCCACTCGTACAGGCAGTGGCTGGCCGAGGCCAGGCGGCGGCAGGCGCGCTGCAGCTCCTCGGCGAGCTCGAGCCAGTCATCCGAGTGCGGCGGCGGCTGGGCGTCGAGCAGCAGCGCGGTTCGCTGCAGGCACTCGCGCAGGCTCCCGCGGAAGCGCTCGATCTCCTGAGCGGCGGTCGTTCGCGCGTGCCGCCAGGCGCGGTGCTGCGGCGACTCGGGCAGCGCCGGCAGCTCTCCGGCGTCGCGCGCCTGACGCAGGCGCGCCAGCCCGCCGCCGGTGAGCGACCACGTGGGCGCGCTGTGTCGGCGCGAGCGCTCGAGACAGCCGGCCGCCTCCAGGACGCCCAGCTGCGAGCGCACGTGGCGCGCCGCGGCCGAGCGCGGGGACAGGGCGAGCTGGTCGAGGATCACCCACACGGGCACTGCTCGCGCGCCCCGCGCCTGGTGGCGGGCGCCGCGCTCGACGGCGGCCAGCACGAGCTCGTCGGGCGGTCGGTGTGAACGTGTGGCGCGCGGCTGTCGGTCTGGGTCTGGCATCTCGCCTCCTCTTGCTCGAGGGCGCCGAGCGTGCGAGCGTCGACTCCGTTCGCTTGCCCGGGGCGGTGCGCGAGGCGCGGCGCTGCGGGACAATCGACGGGCATCGAGGGTGAGCAACTCGGTGCCGGGCCCGGGGTGTTGACGCACCGCCGGGCCGCTTACTTTCAGGACGCGTCCGACGCTAGCCCGAGCCTGGCGCTCGGGCAAGCGAAACTGCTAGAAAGACCCAGTGTTGACACGCGCCGGTCTGCAGGCGGGCACAAATGTGAGCGCCGTGTGACAACCGAGCGCCAGCAGCAGACGCCGTATCTGGATGCGCTGTGCGAGTACGCGGAACGCCAGCCGGCGCGCCTGCACGTGCCGGGGCACAAGGGCGGACCGGGCGCGGACCCGGGGATGCTGCGGGCGTTCGGCGAGCGCGCGGTGAGCCTTGACATCCCGGCGCTGACGCACGGCATCGACGTGGGCGTCGATCCGACGCCGTTCGAGCAGGCGCAACGGCTGGCGGCGGAGGCGTGGGGGGCGAAGCGCGCGTGGTTCCTGATCAACGGCGCGTCGCAGGGCAACCTCGCGGCGGGCCTCGCGCTCGCGCACTACGGCAGCGAGGTGGTGATCCAGCGCAACGCGCACTCGAGCGCGATCGACGCGTTGGTGCTGTCGGGTCTGCGCCCGACGTTCGCGGCGCCGGAGGTGGATCCCGAGCTGGGGATCGCGCACTGCCTGACGGCGCAGTCGCTGGAGCGGGCGCTGGAGGCGACGCCGTCGGCGGTGGCGGCGTGGGTGATCTCGCCGACGTACTTCGGCGCGGTGGCGGACGTGGCGGCGCTGGCGGCGGTGGCGCACGCGCGGGGCGTTCCGCTGGTCGTGGACGAGGCGTGGGGCGCGCACATGGCCTTCCACGAGGAGCTCCCCGATCACGCGCTGTCGCTGGGGGCCGACCTGGTGATCTCCAGCACGCACAAGATCGTCGGCAGCCTCACGCAGTCGGCGATGCTGCACCTCGGCCACGGCGCGGACGGCCCGGGTGGGGCCGGGCTGATCGGTGAGGACACGGTCGATCGCGCGGTCACGCTGACCGAGTCGACGAGCCCCAACTCGCTGCTGTGCGGATCGCTGGACGCGGCGCGCCGTCAGGCGGCGGTGCACGGGCGCGAGCTGCTGGGCAAGACGATGGCGGCGCTGGCAAAGGCGCGCGAGCAGATCCGCGGGATCGAGGGGCTGGACGTGCTCGACGACCGCCTGGCGGGTCGCCCGGGGGTGTTCGCGTATGACCCGCTGCGACTGGCGGTGGACGTGCGCGGCGTGGCTGCGAGCGGCTATGAGCTGGCGCCGATGCTGCGGGAGATCGACGACATCAACCTCGAGCTGTACGGGCAGAACGTGCTGGTGGCGGTGTTCGGCCTGGGCGAGCGCGGCCTGCCGGAGGCGGCGCGGCTGGTGGCGGCGCTGCGCACGGCGGTGGCGCGAGTGGGGCTGGATCCCGTCGGTGCGGGCGCGAGCTTTGCGGCGGCGCCGCCGTGGGGCGAGCTGGTGATGACCCCACGCGAGGCGTACCTGGGGGCGCAGGAGGTGGTGCCGGCGGCGCAGGCGGCGGGGCGGATCGCGGCGGAGTCGCTGGCGACGTACCCGCCGGGCATACCGAACGTGCTGCCGGGCGAGCGCCTGACGGCGGAGACGCTCGCGTACGTGCAGAACACGCTCGAGCTCGGCGGCAGCGTGCGCGGCGCGAGCGACCGGCTGCTGCACACGGTGCGCGTGGTCGTCGAGAAGTAGCCGCATGGTGGCCGACGCGCGGCGCGGGCGTGGCCGGAGTTGCAAGTCTCCCGCGTCTGATGACGACATATTTAGAAGGAGGCCAGAGCGCGTGGATGACCTGCAACTGGTGATCTTCGACTGCGACGGCGTGCTGGTCGACAGCGAGGTGATCTCCAACAGCGTGCTCGCGCGCCTGCTGAGCGCGGAGGGCCTGCCGACGACGCTGGCGCAGGCGCGGCGCGATTATCAGGGGCTGCGCCTGGATGAGGTGCTGCTGCGCGCGGAGGCGAAGCTCGGCCGCTCGCTGCCGCCAGGCTGGCTCGAGCGCTACGAGCGGGAGCGCACGGAGGAGTTTCGCCGCGAGCTTGAGGCGGTGCCGGGCGCGGCGGAGGCGGTGGCGCGCATCGCCGCGGCGGGTGTGGCGGTGTGCGTGGCCTCGCAGGGCAAGTTGGAGAAGACGCGGCTGTCGCTGGAGCTGACGGGCCTGCGTGACCTGTTCGGAGAGGGGGCGCTGTTCTCGGCGCACTCGGTGGCGCGCGGCAAGCCGCACCCGGATCTGTTCCTGCACGCGGCGAGCGTGATGGGCGCCGACCCCGCCCGCTGCGTGGTCGTCGAGGACACGCCGTCGGGGGTGAGCGCGGCGGTGGCGGCGGGGATGCGCGTGCTCGGCTACGGCGCCGACGGCGACGAGACCGCGCTGCGGGAGGCGGGCGCGGAGCTCGTCGCGTCGCTGGCTGACGTGCCGGGGCTGCTCGGGCTCTGAGAACCTGTTCTAGGTGGCGGGTCGCGCGGCCTGTGAGTAGCGCAGCGAGCCCGGCGTGGTGAGCGTCTGGCCGGTCTCGAGCAGCGTCTTCAGGCCGGAGAGGATCATCGGCCAGCCGCCGTAGAGCTCGCTGTTGGCGTTCTCGCGCAGCTGGTCGTGGGTGAGCGTCAGCCGGCATGAGTCACCGACGGGCTCGATCTCCCAGGTGACCCGCGAGGTGCCTTCGCCCTTGACCTCATCGCTCCAGAGCGCCCTGAAGCTGTGGACGAGCAGCAGCGGCGGGTCGACCTCGAGGATCTCGCCCTCGCCGATCGTGACGCCGGCCTCCGGGTGGAACGTCTCGATCGCGGAGCCGGGCGTCCAGTCGGATCTGACGCCGACTCCGAAGGAGTACTTGCGCCGCTGCTGGTCGTCGGTGATCGCCTGCCACAGGCGCTCGGGCGTGGTCTTGATGTAGATCTCGAACACCTTGTCGGTCGGCGCTGCGGTCCACGGCCGCTTGCCGCTGGCGTGTGTGTCGATGTCGGTCTGCGTGTCCATCTGGACTTCCTCCTCGATTCGTTGCTTTAGCCCGGCGAGCGTTGCCGCCCAGGGCTCGGCGTACTTGCTGACCCAGCGGTCGTGGACGAGCCGGATCGGGACGGGGTTCAGGAAGTGGAGCTTCTCCCGACCGCGCCTTCTGGTGCTCACGAGCCCTGCCTGCTCGAGCACCTTCAGGTGCTTCATCACGCCGAAGCGGCTCATCGGCAGCCGCTGCTCGAGCTCACCGAGCGTCTGTCCGTCGCGCTCGAACAGCTCATCGAGCAGGCTCCTGCGCGTCGGGTCGGCTAGCGCCTTGAACACCTCGTCCACGCTCAGCAGCATAGGTGACTATACGGTCACATGTCAAGCCGGCGGATGACCCGCCTGCCGCCTGCGTGAGGGCGCGTGCTCAGCTGGCCAGACGGGCGAGCAGCGGGTCCTGCGCGGCGGCCGTCCGCAGGCGCTCGGCGGTCGCGCCGCGCAGATCGTGCTTGGTGCGTGCGTACACGTCGGGCGGGAACGTCGCCATGCCGGCGGCAAGCTCGAGCGCTCGGGGCAGCACCTCGTCGGGGTCGCGGATCTCGTCGAACACGCCAAGGCGCAGACACTCGCCGGCGTCGATCAGCTCGTTGCCGAACGCGAGCACGCGCGCGGCGTGAGGTGCGAGCTCCGCGGCGACGACTCCGATCGCTGCCTGCGGGTAGGGAACGCCGACCTTGACCTCGGTCAGTCCATAGCGGCCTGCGCTCGAGGCGACGCGAATGTCGGTGCACAACGCGAGCACAAGGCCGCCCGCGATCGCGTGTCCGGTGATGGCGCCGATGACCGGGAACGGCAGCTCGTACACGCCGAGGGCCATCGCGTTGATGTCTTCGATCATCTGGCGCTGCTCCTGCGGCCCGTATCCGGGAACGAGCTTGAGATCGGCGCCCGCGGAGAAGAACCCGGGACGCCCGGTCAGCACGAGCGCGCGAGGCGGGTCGCTGGCCACGTGCTCGACCGCGGCGACCAGCTCGCGCAAGAGGACCACGTCCATGGCGTTGGCTGGCGCTCGCTCGACCACCAGCACCGCCACGCCGGCGTCGTCGGTACGCAAAGTAACGTGCGGCATACTCGCCGACCCTACCGGCGCGGGGCGGGATCGTGGTCCCAGCTCGGGCGAGTAGTCCGACGATGGAGCTAGGGGGACTCGAACCCCCGACCTCCTGGGTGCGATCCAGGCGCTCTCCCAACTGAGCTATAGCCCCGCGCGCGGCCGCGGGGCGCGGCGCGAACGGCCCGAGAAGTGTAGTCGCAGAACGACTGGCGGCGCGCGCAGTATGGTTTGGAGGCGCGATGGGATTGCTCGACGAAGCCATACGCGAACACTTGGAGCTCAAGCGCCGTAGAGGCGCCGACCCGAGCGCGGTGGCGCGGGCGGAGCGCGAGGCGCTGGCTCCGGTCTTCTCCGACGAGGAGGTCGGCGACGGCGTCGAGGTGCCTGTCGGCGCGCCGGAGCTCGATCAGCGGGCAGCCGCGGAGGCGGTGCCCGCACAGCCGTCATCCAGCGAAGACGCGCGGCTCGCGAGCTTCTCGGCGCTGGATCAGGCGACGGCCGAGCTGGACATGCAGGCGGTCTTGGATGGAGACTCCGATGCAATCGACGAAGCCGGTGCGCCTAGCACGCTCGACGAGGGACAGACGCTTGCTGCAGCGTCCGGGGCGGCGTCTGCGGAGGATCTGGAGTGGGACTTCTCGGGCGAGCGGGACGCCGAACCAGCGGCCGAGGACGTGCCGGGCCAGGAGCGGCTCTCGTTCGAGTAGACCAGCGGCGGCGCCCCGCGCCGCGCTCGTGGCGTGGTACCGAGAACTCTGAGGAGCGCGGCGCGCTCTAGAGGACCTCGACGAGCACCAGGTCGAACGGGTCGGCTGTCGGCGCCGTGTCGTTGATCTCGACCGTCGTGCCCGCGACCGGCGTGACGCCGTCGGTGGCCTGCACCCAGTAGGTGTCCCCAAGCGAGTCAAAGCCCTGATGGACGACCTGCTGTGCAGGCCCGGGCACGCGCGGGGTCGAGGTCGCCCAATCGTCGCCGACCGCCCACACCCAGGAGTCAGCGGCGGTCGTCTTGAGCTCGCCGTGCGGTTCTCCGGCGGCGCCGCTGAAGCCAGCGATGGCGCCCACGCCGGGGGCGTTCTTGAACGCGACCACATCGAGCGCCGCGTCGAACTTGCGCTTGCCGAGCTTGACGCTAAAGGCGGCCTTGTGCAGCAAGCCTGGCGCGTGAGCCTCCCAGAGCTCGGCGTCCCCCAGCTCGCCGTTCTCACGTGTGACTAGCGACCATTTCAGGCCGCCGCCGCTGACCTTTGCGGTCTGTCCGCCGCTGGCCGGGCCGTTGGCGGCGACGAACGCCAGGATCAGATCGCCGGGTTGCGTCGTCGAGATGACCGACTTGTGCCCGAACTGCGTGAAGCATTCCGCGTCGACCGACGGGCCGCCAGAGCCGACCGCCGGAGTGACCGTCTCGACCTCTGAGCCGCATTCGCTGAATGAAGGTTCGTGGAGTTCGTCCCCGTTGTAGGTGGCCTGCCAGTAGTACGTGCCGGGGGCGAGCGTCTCGGCAGTCGATGGCGGCACGGCAGCCCCGCTGACGCTGACCGTGCCTGCTTCCGCGACCAGATTGCTGCATTCGCTATTCGAGTACACCATGTAGGTGACAGTGCCCGTAGCGCTCGATGCATTGGCACCAGCCAGAGTCGCGCTGTCCTGCACTGGGACCCCTTCCGCCACCGCGACGCGTTCGCCGGACTTGCCGCCGCCCGACAGCGACGTCGTGAGCGTGGTGGGCTGAGGTGGTTCGACGGTCTCGATCTCCGACCCACAGACGCTGGTCGATTCGTCGTGGAGTTCATCCCCCTGGTAGGTCGCCTGCCAGTAGTAGGTGCCTGGAGCGAGCGTCACGGGACTCGAGGGCGGCACCGATGTCCCGTTGACGGTGACCGAGCCTGCTTTAGCGAGCAGATGCTTGCATTCGCTGTCCGAATAGATGCGGTAGGTGACCGTGCCCGTGGCGGTCGACGCGTTGGCGCCAGCCAGCGTCGCGCTGTCGTGCACGGCAACCCTTTCCGCCACCGTGATGTGTTCGCCGGACTTGCTGCCATCCGAGAGCAATGTCGTGAGCGTGGTGGGCTGAGGTGGTTCGACGGTCTCGATCTCGGACCCGCAGACACTGGTCGAAGGATCGTTGAGTTCGTCCCCGCTATACGTCGCCTGCCAGTAATAGGTACCAGGGGCGAGCGTCTCGGGATTCGATGACGGCACCGAGGGTCCGCTGACGCTCACCGTTCCTGCTTCCGCGATGAGATCCTTGCATTCGCTGTCCGAATAGACACGGTAAGTGACCGTGCCCGTAGCGCTCGCAGCGTCGGAGCCGCCCAATGTCGCGGTGTCCTGCGCCGGGACTCCTTCTGGCACGGTCAGGTCTTCGCCGGACGGATCGGATACGCCGAAGGACAGCAGCGTCGACAGCGTGGTGGGGTGAGCGCCGCCAACCGGCCCCGGAGCCTCACTGAACACGCCCGCGTCGAGCTTTTGGTCGCTTGCGTATGCGCTTGCTGTGCTCATCCCCACCACGACGCTCGCCGCAACCAGGACCGTCGCCAGCTCGCGTCCCGCCAGATAAGCCCGCCGCCTCATGTTGACGCCTCCCGTGTCTTGTTCGCGTCTGCTCACCAGGTCAGCCGGATCGCTAGATGCGCCGATGCCACGCCATCCGCACGGCGTCTATCTACGTGATGCCGACGATATGAGCACGCAGCGGTCGGCGGGAGTGTCCCGTCCCGCTCGGCCAGCCGCAGAGTGCGCAGCATTCATACCGGTCGTGCCGGTGGCTGTCAACTCCCCCATTTGTCCGTCGTTGGGACGGTGATCGTACGGCGTTGTGGCCACGGAGCATCTCGTGGCTCGCGTCCTCGACCGGGTTGGCGCTGGGCGCCGAGGGCCTGCCCTGACGGGCGACAGCCGCGAGTTGGGGAGTGCCACCCTATAGGCGTATATTGAGGGCTCTTGGGGCCATAGCTCAGCTGGGAGAGCGCCTGCTTTGCAAGTCCAGGCAGGCGCTGTTTTCTGTTGCCGATAGTCGCCCAAAGCCCGTGATTTCGGGGCTTTTCGCTCTCGGCGGAGTGCTTCTGTTTCGTCCTCCTGCGGCGTGAAGTTTCCATAGCGTTTCCATAAAGAGCGCCGGGAGCGTCCATAAAGAGCGCCAGCTTCGTCGAGCAGGCGCTCCCCCAGGAACAGCGCTATGGAAACGCTATGGAAACGTCTTTCCGTCCGCCAGGTCCGCGCCATCAGGCGCGGCCAGGACTATAGGACTATGCCGGCGGCGAGCACTGCGCACCACGCCCCCCGAGTTCGATGCAGTCCAGACGGCCGCAGTTTGGGCTGCCTTGACCGCGTGGCGACAGAGTGTCGAAAGTCCGACTACAAGCGCGGCTTCGGGCACTCCGATTCCGGCCAGCCTGGACGACTCGGCTTCCGGCGTCCGTGGTGCTACGGCCGAGCGTCTGTCGTGCGGCCTGTGGGGTCGAGTTCTTTGATCGCTTTGGCGATGTCGGTGGCCTCGGGCAAGGCGATTGGGTGTTGTTCGCCGTATTTGATGACTGAGTGGCCGGCGTAGTTGTGGAAGGGGCCGCCGGTGGGGCCGATGCGAAAGGAGGGGGTGACGTGGAGGTTGAGGGTGCGGGCGGTTCGGTCTTCTGCGGTGGTTTGTTCTTCGCGGCGTTCGGTGTGGCGGTCGGTGTGCCATAGAGGGATGTTCAGGCCGGGGACTTGTCGTGCGATGTTGTTCACGTAGCTTTCGGTGGCGTAGTAGGCGAACTCGCTGCGTTGCTCGTGGAAGAAGGTGTAGATGAAGTTCCAGAGCTTGTCCTGGGCACCGGCCGCTAGCGCCGCGGTTTGATCTCTGACGAATTCTTGAGGGCGGTAGGTGTTGGTCTTGTAGGCGTGGTATTCGAGCTTGACCTCGCCGGTCCGTACCTGGTCGTTAATGATGGCGGGTAGGTCTTTGAGGAACCAGGAGCGGGAGTCGGGGTCCTTGAGGTCGAGGAAGACCTGGAGGGTGACGGGCGCGGTGGGGTTGCCGAGGGTGCTTTGGTGTTGGGGGATGCCGGCGAGTAGCTGGGTGACTTCGCGGTCGATCTTGTGTTCGCTGAGGGCTTGGCTGCTGCCGGGGCGTAGTAGGAGGCCGGCCGTGGCGCCCACGGTGGCTGCCACAAGCAGGGCGGCTGCGATTTGTGCCCAGCGCCGTCTGTGCGGGGCGCTTGCGGCGTGGGGCTTGCCCGGTGCGTGGCGGGGTTGCCTGAAGGCGCGGGGGAGGTTTTGTTTGGCGTGCGCCATCAGCTAGCCCCGTGCGCTGACAGGTGGAGAGGGCGCTGCGTCTACCCGTGGTGCGGAGCGCGGCCGACGTCGGGCTGGCTGTGCCTTGTTCGTCGTCGCTGTGGTGGGCCGCGCTTGCTGTTGTGGTGGCACTTTGTGTCGCCTCCCTACGGGAGTGTTGCTCGGATTGGGGTGCTATGCCAACTAGTCGGAGACACCGACCCGACGTTCTCGCTGGGTGGTTTGCTGCTTGCTTTGCCTGCCGGCTGCGGTATTTGCCCGGTTGCGCCGGCGAGACGCAGCCTGTCCGCGGTGCTCTCGTCGCGTGGGGTTCTCAACGGAGTAGCGTCACGAGCCATGTGATGGTGCGGCGGGCTTGGTGCTCGCGGCCGGGGAACACTTTAGGGGGCAGCGTGAGCGAGCGGGGCAGGATCACGAGCAGCAGCGGGGACAGCTTGGGTGTGGAGCAGAGTGAGCCGGGTCGATTAGCCGCGGCGTCTAGCTGGCGACAGTGCTCGGGTTCGTCGGCTCCTAGACGGAGGGTCTTGCTGCCGATGCGAGGAGCGTTTGCGGTGCTGTTGGTGGTGGTCGTGGCTGCCTGTGTGATGGCGGTGTCGGCGGTGGCGTGTGAAGGGACGGGTGGCCCGCCGGTGAATCCGCCGCCGGGCGCGACGCAGGGACCGGGGCCTAACCCGGTGGCGCCCGGGATGCCGCCGCCGCCGCCGTGTGGGGACCCGGTTGATTGCGCCACGGGGGATGAGAACCAGCAGCAAACGGATATTTCGATTGGTGGGCGTGGGCCTGGGTTGCGGGTCGTGAGGTCGTATAATGCGTTCTCTGCGGCGGAAGCTAAAGAAGCGGGTCCGTGGGGGTATGGGTGGACGGGGACCTACGGTGCGAGTCTGACGGTCGGCTCGGAAACCGCGACGGTGCATGAGGAAAACGGCAGCGAAGTGGTCTTCTATAAGTCTGGGTCGGAATACACCCAGGCGGGTTGGAATGAGGCGCGGCTTGTCAAGGAAGGCAGCGACTACATCTTTACGCTGCCGTCCCAGGAAAAGCTTGAATTCAACAGTGAAGGTAAGCTGACGAAGGAAACGGAACGCAAGGGCAACTCGAATACGTTCACGTATAAAGAAGGCAAACTGGAAAAGGTCGAAGACGGCGCGAAACGTACCCTGACGTTCAAATACAATGGCGAAGGTCTGGTGGAAAGCGTCAAAGACCCGATGGGTCATACGGTGAGCTACACGTACTCCTCAAAACAGCTCGCGTCGGTTACGATCGAAGGAAAAGTCCGCTGGGAATACGAATACACTTCGCCGCATCTGTTGACAAAGATCACGGATGGGCGCAAACATTCGACCACGTTCGAATACAACGGCTCGCACCAGGTGGTTAAGGAAGTTCATGCGGGTCACGAACGCAAATGGGAATACAAAACCAACGAAACGAAGATTACCGAACCGAACGGCTCGGAAACCGTCGAAAAATACAACAGCGCGAGCGAGCCGACGAAGATCATTAGCGCCAAAGGCAAAAGCGACGAAGCGATTACCGAATACGAATACAACGGGGAAACGTTCGAGCCAACAAAGAAGATCGACGGCAACAAACACGAATGGCGATACGGGTACGACAGTGAAGGTAACAAGACGAGCGAAACGGACCCGAACGGCGACGAAACAAAATGGGAATACGACAAAAAACACAATGTTATCAAGGAAACGACGCCCGAAGGTGAGACGACCACGATCAAACGCAACGGCGCCGGTGAACCAGAAGTGATCGAACGCCCGATAGGCAGCGAAACTCAGAAGACTGAATACAAATATAACGAAAAAGGCGATCGCACCGAAGAAATCGAACCGCTCGGGCACGCGACGAAATACGAATACGACGAATACGGTGATAAGAAGCTGGAAAAGGACCCCGAAGGCAACGAACGCAAGTGGAAATACAACGAAGACTCCCAGGAGATCGAAGAAACCAGCCCACGCGGGTACATCACCAAAACCGAACGCGACGAACGCGGCCTCCCGATCAAGATCGAAGACCCGCTGAAACACACCACCGAATACAAATACGACGGTAACCAGAACATCGAATCGGAAACCGACGGCAACGGCCACACCACCAAATATGAATACAACGAAGAAAACCTGCCCACCAAGGTCGAACAACCCAACAAAGACACAATCGAAACCGAATACGACTCAGAAGGGCAGATGACCGCGCACAAGGACGGCGACGGACACACCTGGCACTACAAACGAAACGCGCTGGAGCAGGTCGTCGAAGAAGAAGACCCGCTCAAACACGTCACGAAGAAGAAATACGACAAAGCCGGCAACTTGGAAGGCAAGGAAGACTCAGAAAAACACACCACCGAATACAGCTACGACGAAAGCAACCGGCTGACCAAGATCAAATACTCGACCGGCAAACCGTCGGAAGTGACCTTCGAATACAACAAAGACAGCAAGGTCAAGAAGACGACCGACGAGACCGGCGCCACCGAAAACACGTGGGACAAACTCGACCGGCTCACAAAGTACAAGAACGGCGCCGGCAAGACCGTCGAATACGAATACAACCTCGCCAATCTACCGACCAAGATCACGTACCCCAACGGCAAAGCCATTACCCGTGAATACGACAAAGACGACCGGCTGGAAAAGGTCACCGATTGGAACTCGAAAGCAACCAGCTTCAAATACAACGCCGACAGCGAGCTCGAAAAGATCATCTTCCCATCAGGCACCGAAGATGAAGACAAGTACAAATACAACGAAGCCGATCAGCTGGCTGAAATCGAGATGATGAAGGGCGTGATAGCGCTCGGTGAGCTTACCTACGAACGCGACGACGACGGCCAGGTCAAAAAGACGTACAGCGTAAACCTACCGGGCTCCACCGAAAGCGAAGACCTCTACGACGAAGACAACCGCCTCGCCGAAGCCAACAAACTCGCCTACAAATACGACAAAGCCAACAACCCTGAAGAGATCGAAGGCACCAGTGGCTACACCTACAACGAAGCCGACGAGCTAGAAAAAGGTGGCGGCTACACCTACACCTACAACGAAGACGGCCAACGCACCAAAACCAAACCCACCACCGGCCCCACCACCACCTACACCTACGACCAAGCCGGCAACCTCGCCGCCGTCGAACGCCCCGAAGAATCCCCGATCACAAAGATCGAAGACAGCTACGCCTACGACGGCAACAACCTCCGCCAAACCCAAACCATCAACGGCACCAAAACCAACCTCACGTGGGATACAGCAGAATCCACGCCGATCATCCTCTCCGACGAAACGAACAGCTACATCTACGGCCCGGAAGACCTCCCGCTTGAGCAAATCAGCAGTGGCGGCGAAACGCTATACCTGCACCACGATCAACAAGGCTCCACGCGGCTGCTCACCAACACCAGTGGAAACGCTGAAACCACCTACACCTACACCCCATACGGCGGGCTCGAAGCCAGCGCCGGCACGGCCAGCACCCCACTCCGCTACGACGGTCAGTACACCAACACGGACACCGGGCTCATCTACCTACGCGCACGCACATACGACCCCACGACCGACCAATTCCTCACCATCGACCCCGCGCTCGAAAATACTGGCGAACCTTACACCTACACCGAAGACAATCCAGAAAACGGCAGCGACCCGACAGGCATGTGCAAAGCCCGTTCGTGGTATGACTGCCTCGAGGAGACTCTCGGGGCGCATCTGAACACGGCCGGGTGGGTGATTGGGATCGCTGCCACGGCCTGCAGCCTGACCAGCGGTACCGTCAGCATCCCGACCGGTCCGCTTTTGTGGGGCCCAGTGACAGTGTCCGTCACGTCCTTGTGCCTTGCTGCGGTCTTGGGGACCTCGGTCGGCGTCGTGTCCACCATCCTCGTCGGGTGTATCAATGACCCGGTCAACTACGGCAAGCCACGGCCAGCTAACCCGGCACCACCGCCCCCTAATCCAGCGCCACCCGGCCCTCACCCTAGGGGTCGCGACTGGTCCACCGGTAGCGGGTGGAACCCGCGACCACCGTGGACCACGGGAGGGCGGCGCGACTGGTGGTGAAGTGGATATGCGAGAAACACCGAGAACCGGGGCGAGATGACAGGCGCGCGGCTCGGTCTGTCACCGGCTGGCGCTTGCAGCCCACAATTGTCTTGCCTTGGCGTTTTCGGTAGAGTGCGTCTGCGTCGCCCTCCTGGAGTCTGTCGTCTCCACAGCGTTTCCACCGTAAAGTGCCGCCAGTTTGGCTCGTCGCTCGTCGCTGCGGTTGGCTGCGTCGAACTCGTGGATGTAGATGCGCTGCGTCGTCGCTACGTCTCGGTGCCCGAGACGTGCGGACACTGACTCGATGTCCCAGCCGTGTGCGATCAGGGCGCTTGCGTGTGTGTGCCGCAGGTCGTGGAATGTGGGGGCTGGCGCACTGAGCTTGGCTCGCTCGACAGCCCGTGCAAGAACACGGCCCCCGATGTTGCGATGGTCGTGTCCCCGTCCGGTGCTTCGCACGAACACGAGGGCATCTGGCGAGGTGTCATCGGACGCCACACGATGCTTGCGCAGCTCGCCCGCGAGGCTGGGCGTGATCTCCAGCACGCGACGCGATCGGGCGGTCTTGAGTGGCACGCGCTTGCCGTGCCTGTCGAGCTGGAATGCGAAGGTGACCGCTTGGCCGGCCACGTCGATGTCTTCCCACGCCAGGCCAAGCACCTCTCCGATTCGGCAGCCCGTCTCGGCCGCAACGCGGAAGATGAGCCTGTGCTTGGCGTTCACCGACTCGATGAGCTTGTCCACCTCGGTAGCGGTGAGGATGCGCTTTGGCTTCTCGTCGTCGATTTTGGGTCGCTCGACGCTATCGAGCATCGAGACTGGGTTGGGTGTCGTGACGCCGAGATGGCGGTTCGCGTAGCGGAAGACGGCCGAGAGAACAGTCAGGTGCCCTTTCACCGTCCAGCCCTTGAGGCTGTGCTTGCTCACTATGTAGGAGGCGACCTCCCCCGGCGTGATTGACGATATCCGCTGGTGTCCGAAGCGCTCGCGTAGGTGCTTGAGGGCCGGGCCGTAGGATCGCGCTGTCGCGGGGCGTAGGCGGCCCACACGGGCCTCCCACCACGCATCGGCGGCGCTGTCGAAGGTCAGCCTGGGGTCGGCTGCGACTGTCTCTCCGCGTGCTCGCTTGGAGTGCTCGCTCGCAAGTGCAGCTCGCGCGGCCTTGACCCCTCCGTCTACAACTCGCCAGTGCAGCTTGCTTTGTGCGTCGCGCCATCCGATTTCGAGTCGTCCGTCGGGGCGCTTGTAGATTCCGCGCTCGACGCGCGTCCTGCGTGCAGTAGCGTTGCTCACGTCAACCTCCTAACAGGTTGGCCGGCCCCCGGACGTTGCTGCGTCGCGGGGGCGCTCGTTGGTTACAGAGTCCAGCGTTAGCGTGAGGCGCGACCTCCTCCCTGCCGTCGCCATGTGTCGAGGTCCGAGCGCTTGAAGTAGAGCTTGCAGCATGGACCCTCCTGCTCGAACGGGATTTCTCGCGCGGCGGTTAGCTTGTGGAGTGTGGTCTTTGGCATCCCTAGATACTCGGCGGCGCCTGCGGCGTCCAGCCAGGCGCCTGATGGCGCCTGCTGCTCCTCGCGCGTCAGCTCTACGACCCGTCGAGCGATCGTCTCCACGATCTCTTGTGGAACGTCAACGGTCAGGATCATGCGGCCTTGCTCGGGAGAGGCATCCATCTAGATCACATCCCGCCCCGCTCTTCAACTCGCATCGAAAGTGGCGGCTTGGCGGGCGTCGCAGGCTTCGCGCAGCGCGCCGGGCACGCGCGTTTTGGGGACTCATGTCGGCATCTCCCAGCGGAGCTTCTTGCCGAGCGGGTGTGTGTCGGAGGCGCGGCGGCCGGGCCTGTTCCACGTCCCGCCGCCCGCGGCTTCGTCAACGAGCGTGAAGCCGCTCGCGCGCAGCGAGGCGCCGCCCTCCTCGGGCAGCGTGTAGGTGATGATCCGGCGGTAGCCGAGGGCCTTCGCCGAGCGCCAGGCGGCGCGGTAGAGCATGGAGCAGGCGTTGGGGGCGCCGTCTGTGCAGCAGCGGCGTACTTCGGCGGTGTAGCCGTCATCGAGCGCCCGCGCGATCGGGCGCCCGACGACCGCGACGCCACGTAGCTCCTTGCCGTCTGTGACGCCGACGACGCTTATGCAGCCGGGTACGGGCCGGTTGTGGCGGTGGTAGCGCGCGATGAAGGCGTTAGCGGCCTTGAGGGTCGTCGGGATGAGCGACAGGCGGACGCTGCCTGCTTGCGCTCGTGCATGTTGTGTGGTGCGTGTTGGTTTCTTGGTCAGTGCTCACGGAGCCGGCGGGCGACCTGGGCAATACAGAAAGGTCATCGAAGGCCCCGCAACGGGACAGGCGGGCCGAGAAAAATGCGGACGGTTCTCTCACGCCGTAGGAGACGCCCCGCAAGGGGCCAGCGCGCCTGACGTTCCGGTCAGTCCGATCCTCAAGCAACCATTCGATCTTGCCGAAAATACGGGCACGGTGGGCATCGAAGACAGATGGTATATGCGGCGAACACCACCGCCGTCACGACCACCAGGGCGACCATCGCGGCAACCGTTGCCGCGTCGAACTGGCGCTGGCATCAGATTGCTGATTATCGCCCTCGTCGGCATCATCCTGATTCTGGCCACGCTGCTGACGGCTGTTGAGGCTCAACGCTGCCGCGAAGGGTTCCAAGCGCCGGTGTGCCGAATCTAGAATGTCCATCTCGACCTGACGAAAAATACTTATGCCCTCAGCAGGTGAAATGTTCGACGACGTGTTTGGTAACTGGCGTGCCATCCGGTGGAGGCAAGTCCTGGAGAGGGTTCTGGACGACCGTGGGGACGTAGTTGGTCGAGAGGCCAAGGGCTTGCTCCGCAAGCCGGACCCTAAAGCCGCACTGGCCTGTGCGAAGCGTGTACGTGGGGAAGTTCGCGCCGACCGCGTTCCCGGCTGGGATGACGTGGTGGCTTTCCTGGAAACTTACAAGGCGCCGCGCTCACGACGCTAACGCCAGTCGCCACACCAGGCGGTTGACTGGCCGAGTTGCACGACGGGTCGCGGCCAGGTCGCGGCCCGTCGATGGTCGCTCTCTCAACGGCTTGGGTTAGAACGGCAATGCGGCTTCGGCGAGGCAGGTTGGGCAGTAACGCTCCCCGTAGGCGCGGAACCTGCTGCACCCCTCGTTTGCGCACTGCGGCTGTCGTGTGCGTCGTGGTGGGGCGCGTCGTTCGATCGCGTCGAGGTAGCCAAGCTCGCGCATCGCCTGGGTGTGCGATTTGCGGTCGAGCGTGGCGAGCAGCTGCGCGAAACCGTCCGGGTCGATGGCCTCAAGGTCGCGCAGCAGTGGCACCGTGAACGTCCCGCCGCACGAGCACCCGGGGAGTCCCGCGGTACGGATCGCGGCGGCCGACCCGTAAAGGATGCAGCCGCAGTCTGAGCACTCGATCTTGCGCAGCCGGCACGATGACTTGCGCCGGCCGCGCTTGAGCGTGGCGGGCATCACGCGACCGCGCTTTCGAGCGTGCGCGCGATCGTGTCCACCGTCTCGGCATAGTGCCGGATCGCCTCCACGTCGTTTCGCTCACCCCACCCTGCGATGTAGGGGATGCTCTCGCCGGAGGTGTCCAGTCCGATCGCACCGCAGACGATCACGGCCGCTGTCTCCACGATGACCTCGGCGTCCGCGCGCCCGTGCTCTTTGTACGTCGGCACGCCTACTGCGTGCGCTAGCTGTTGTGCCCGGTGACGTCCCGAACGCGGGCGCGTGGTGGCCGGTTGCCGAGCGCTGAGTGGGTGCGGCGCTCGTTGTAGTGCTCGATCCAGTGTGGCAGTGCTTGCGCGCGGGC